>NZ_JBVJNF010000004.1:205824-667564 GCF_055583785.1 Streptomyces sp. NPDC104371 | reverse complement strand
TCCCTTCGGTGTTTCCGACTCTATCAGATCTTTCCGATCCGATTTCCTCGGTGCTTTCCAGGTTCTCGCTCTCGCGTTTCCCTTTCCGGCGGTTCTGACTCTATCAGATCCTTTCGGCCCTGATTCCCCGTCAGTGGGTTTGTCTTGAGCCTGAGATGCAATTACCTCGCGGCCTTTCGACATTCACTACTTTAACCGATTCTCGGCGGAGTCCCTAATCGGGTCCGAGAGATTGAATTCGAGCATGCGGACATGACGAATTCACCCTCTGCGAGGGAGGTCGTGAGTAGTGGGTTGGCCGCTTCCGGCTGCTGGCGTGACGCCGTACCCGGTTCAAGCGGCTCGGAGTACATTACGCACTCTCCAGGGCCCCGTCAACTTCGGCGCCGCCGGGGCGTATGAGGCCGGTAGGGGCTCACGGTCGGGTCGTCCGCGATCCAGTAGCGCCAGGGGTGCACGCCCCCGTCCCCGGCGACGCCCGTGCGCGGGCCGCTGCGTACCTGGTCGGCGGCGACCGGCGCACCGGTCGCGATCCGCAACGGCGTCTCGCCCGGGGCGCACGCGTCCGTGCCGTCGAAGGCGCGGTCCACACCCAGCGCCGTGGCCAGGCGGGCCGGGCCCTTGGCCAGTTCCCTGTCGTTCCGGGCGGAGATCCGGCGCTTGCGGGCCAGTTCGGCGCCCTCGACGATCTCGCCCGCGCGCAGCAGTACGCCGCTCGCCCTGCCCTCCGGGCCGCACACGAGATTCATGCAGTGCCACATGCCGTAGGTGAAGTAGACGTATACATGGCCGGGTGGCCCGAACATCACCTCGTTGCGGGCCGTGCGGCCGCGGTACGCGTGGGAGCCGGGGTCGTTCGGGCCGTCGTAGGCCTCGACCTCGGTGAGCCGCAGGGCGATCGGACCGTCCGGGGTGGTGCGGACGAGCAGGCGTCCCAGGAGATCGGGGGCGACCTCCAGTACCGGGCGGTCGAAGAACGTCCTGGGCAGGGGCGTACGGTCGGGGATCGCGATCACGGCGTACGAGCGTAGTCCAGAGGGAACTCCGCCACAGGGCGGCCGGGTTCCCCGCCCCTTCTTATAGGTGTGGGCGCGGAACCAGGGCGGGCCGGAACGCGTTTCTAGGGATCAAGGATCCAGGTATTGGATCAAGGGTCCATGTACGACAGCGCGCGCAAGCGGCGAGGCGACGGCACGGACGTCGTCCGGGAGGGAAGATTCATGGGGTTCAAGCGGCTGCTCGCGAGCCTGGGGGCCGGCGGGGCTTCGGTCGAGACGTTGCTGGGCGAGGAGAACGTCGTGCCCGGCGGTGTCGTCCAGGGCGAGGTGCGGATCCAGGGCGGCTCCGTGAACCAGTCCATCGAAGGGCTGAGCGTCGGCCTCCAGGCCAGGGTCGAGGTCGAGGGGCACGACGACTCGGAGTACCACCAGAACATCGAGTTCACGAAGGTGAGCCTCGGCGGTGCCTTCGAGCTGCAGGCGGGCGCGCTGCACGTCGTCCCCTTCGGGCTCGAGATCCCGTGGGAGACCCCGGTCACCATGATCGACGGGCAGTCGCTGCGGGGGATGAACATCGGCGTCACGACGGAGCTGGCGATCGCGCGGGCCGTGGACTCCGGTGACCTGGACCCGATCAATGTGCACCCGCTGCCGGCGCAGAAGGCGATCCTGGACGCGTTCATCCAGCTCGGCTTCCGCTTCAAGAGCGCGGACATGGAGCGCGGTCACATCCGGGGCACACGGCAGCGGCTGCCGTTCTACCAGGAGGTCGAGTTCTACCCGCCGTCGCAGTACCGCGGCCTGAACCAGGTCGAGTTGAGCTTCGTCGCGGACGAGAGCGCGATGGACGTCGTCCTGGAGATGGACAAGAAGTCCGGTCTGTTCACCGAGGGCAGCGACTCCTACCGCTGCTTCCAGGTGGGTCTGCACGACTTCCACGGCACGGACTGGGCCGCCTACCTCCATCAGTGGCTGTCGGAAGTCGGCAGCAAGCGAAGCTGGTTCTAGGCTCTGCAACGAATCGACCGACCCCTGATCCAATGACTTGGAGGTGCCGAGGTGACCGAGCTCAAGAGGCGGCCACTGCCCCATGACTTCCATCCGCCCGTGCCGTCGTTCACGGTGACGAGCGAGGACGTCGCGCCGGATGCCCCGCTCAAGGACGCTCAGGTGCACGCGGGCGGGAACCTCTCGCCGCAGTTGCGCTGGGCGGGCTTCCCGCCCGAGACCAAGAGCTTCGCCGTGACCTGCTACGACCCGGACGCCCCTACGGGCAGCGGGTTCTGGCACTGGGTCCTGTTCGACATCCCGGCCTCGGTCACCGAGCTGCCCGCGGGTGCCGGGGGCGGGAAGTTCGAAGGGCTGCCCGCGGGCGCCGTGCACGCGCGCAACGACTACGGGACGAAGGACTTCGGCGGTGCCGCGCCGCCGCCCGGGGACGGACCGCACCGGTATGTGTTCACGGTGTACGCCGTGGACCAGGACAAGCTCGGTCCGGACGCGGACGCCTCTCCCGCGGTGGTCGGCTTCAACCTGCGGTTCCACACGCTGGCGCGTGCCCAGCTCATCGGCGAGTACGAGAACCCCGCCGCCGGCTGACGCACGCTCTCGGAAGCCCGACGTTCACAGAACGTTTGCCCGTCTCCGGTCATGGAAGTGACCGGAGGCGGGCAGATTTATTGCGTTGTCCATCTCGGCATGCCCGTCCAGAGTTGGTCCAGGCCCGCCGGGGGGCGGGCGGGTGCATACGGGAGGTGGGCTGGATGCGTGACACGCTTGTGCTGAACGCGAGCTTCGAGCCGCTGTCGACGGTGTCCTTGAACCGAGCTGTCGTCCTGGTGTTGCAGGACAAGGCCGTTGTCGAGCAGTCGCATCCCGAACTCCGTATGCGAGGCGCCGATGTCGACCTACCGGCGCCACGGGTGATCAGGCTCTGTAGGTATGTACGGGTGCCGTTCCGAAGAAGGGCGCCCTGGTCGAGGCGGGGTGTCCTGGTACGGGACCGGCACAGGTGCGCCTACTGCGGGCGGCGGGCGACGACCGTGGACCACGTGGTGCCGCGGTCGCGGGGCGGCGCCGACAGTTGGCTGAACACGGTGGCCTCGTGCGCCGAGGACAACCACCGCAAGGCGGACCGTACGCCGGAGCAGGCGGGCATGCCACTGCTGCGGCAGCCGTTCGAGCCGACGCCCGCGGACGCGATGCTGCTGGCGCTCGGGGACGACGGCCTCGGAGCGCTGCCGGAGTGGCTGGCGCAGTCCGCCGCCTGAGACTTACGAGACGGACGAGACGTACGCGTGACGGCGCTGGGGCCCGCCTCCTTCGGGAGGCGGGCCCCAGTGTCGTACAACGAGGTGTGCGTCAGTCGATCGACGGACGCTCGCGGCGCTCCGCGGCTGCCTTGGCAGCGGCTCCGCCGCCGCCCGCGCCCGAACCGCCGCCCAGCGGGTTGAAGTTGCCGATGGCGCCGGACAGGCCCTTGAGCGCGTCGCCGATCTCGCTGGGCACGATCCAGAGCTTGTTGGCGTCGCCTTCGGCGATCTTCGGAAGCATCTGGAGGTACTGGTAGGAGAGCAGCTTCTGGTCGGGGTCACCGGCGTGGATGGACTCGAAGACCGTACGGATCGCCTGCGCCTCACCCTCGGCGCGCAGGGCCGCGGCCTTGGCCTCACCCTCGGCGCGCAGGATCTGGGACTGCTTCTCGCCCTCGGCGGTGAGGATGGCCGCCTGACGCGTACCTTCGGCCGTGAGGATCGCGGCGCGCTTGTCACGGTCGGCGCGCATCTGCTTCTCCATCGAGTCCTGGATGGAGGTCGGCGGCTCGATGGCCTTCAGCTCGACGCGGTTGACGCGGATGCCCCACTTGCCGGTGGCCTCGTCGAGGACGCCGCGCAGGGCCGCGTTGATCTCCTCACGGGAGGTGAGGGTGCGCTCCAGGTCCATGCCGCCGATGATGTTGCGGAGCGTGGTGACGGTGAGCTGCTCGATGGCCTGGATGTAGCTGGCGACCTCGTAGGTCGCGGCACGCGCGTCGGTCACCTGGTAGTAGATGACCGTGTCGATGTTGACGACCAGGTTGTCCTGGGTGATCACCGGCTGCGGCGGGAACGGCACGACCTGCTCACGCAGGTCGATGCGGTTGCGGATCGAGTCTATGAACGGGACCACGATGTTCAGGCCCGCGTTCAGTGTCCGTGTGTAGCGGCCGAACCGTTCGACGATGGCTGCGCTCGCCTGTGGAATGACCTGGATGGTCTTGATCAGGGCGATGAAGACCAACACCACCAGAATGACCAGGACGATGATGATCGGTGCCATCGTTTCCCCGTACCCCTTCTCCGACTTGACGCCTGTGGCCGATCTTATGCTTGTTGAAGATCTTGCTGCTCGAGTCTGACAGACCGTCGGGGGCCCCGTGGCCTGTTCGGTTCAGTTGAGTTCCACGAGGTCACATGACGAGCGCGGTGGCCCCCTCGATGTCCACGACGTCCACCTCTTCGCCGACTTCGTAGGCGCGCCCGGTGTCCAGCGACCGTGCCGACCAGATCTCCCCGGCGAGCTTGATCCGGCCGCCCGCGCCGTCGACGCGTTCCAGGACGACGGCCTGCTTGCCCTTCAACGCGTCGATTCCCGTGGACAGTTGGGGCTGGCTGCGGTGCCGGGCCGCGATCGGCCGGACCACCGCGATGAGCGCGACCGAGACCACGGCGAAGACGATCACCTGAAGCACGGCACCGCCGCCGAGGCCGTCGACCGCGGCGGCCGCGAGGGCACCCACCGCGAGCATGCCCAGTTCCGGCAGCGCGGTGATCACGAGCCCGATGCCGAGCCCTGCCGCCCCGATCAGCCACCACACCCACGCGTCGATGTTCACATGGTCATGGTAGGGCCGCCGGTGCGCTCACGGACAGGGCACCGACGGCTGTTCCAGGGGACTTCGCGGCTCGGGACCGCGCGGGTCAGGACAGCGGCAGGCCCCGGGCGGTCCAGCGGTCACCGGCCTGCTCCACGACGAGCGGGAGGCCGAAGCAGAGGGAGAGGTTGCGCGAGGTGAGTTCGAGCTCCAGCGGGCCCGCGGCGAGCACCTTGCCCTGGCGGATCATCAGGACGTGGGTGAAGCCGGGGGCGATCTCCTCGACATGGTGGGTGACCATGATCATGGAGGGGGCGATCGGGTCGCGGGCGAGGCGGCCGAGACGGCGTACGAGATCCTCACGGCCGCCGAGGTCGAGACCGGCGGCGGGCTCGTCGAGGAGCAGCAGCTCGGGGTCGGCCATCAGGGCGCGGGCGATGAGCGTGCGCTTGCGCTCGCCCTCGGAGAGGGTGCCGAACTTCCGGTCGAGGTACTCGTTCATGCCGAGGCGGTCGAGGAAGGCGCGAGCACGCTGCTCGTCGATGTCCTCGTACTCCTCGTGCCATCCGGCGGTCATGCCGTACGCGGCGGTCAGCACGGTCTGCAGGACGGTCTGGCGCTTGGGGAGCTTCTCGGTCATGGCGATGCCGGCCATGCCGATGCGCGGGCGCAGCTCGAAGACGTCGGTGCCGGGCTTGCCGAGGGTCTCGCCGAGGATGGTGACCTTGCCCTTGGTGGGGTAGAGGTAGCTCGACGCGACGTTCAGGAGCGTGGTCTTCCCGGCGCCGTTGGGGCCGACGATGACCCAGCGCTCGCCCTCCTTGACCGACCAGGAGACCTGGTCCACCAGAGCGCGGCCCTCGCGGACCACGGTTACGTCCTCCAGTTCCAGAACATCGCTCATGAGCGCGTTGTCTCCCCTTGCAGTGTGGCCAGTGTCGGCTCTCGCGTACGCCGGTCGGCGCGGTCCGCCACGCCGATGGGCGCAGCCCCCATGAAATCTACGCCACCGGCCGACCCCTCCCATCCATAGGTCAGGTCCTTAGGGTGGAGGCATGCTCACGGAACCACGCTCAGGGCGACTGACCGCATGGGGAAATGCCCTTTTGGCCGGACTTGTCCCGCCCGACGACGCCGCATCGTCCATCGTCGGTGACGATGCGGTGCACCGGGTCGAGGGGCTGCCGCAGGAGTCGGCCCCCGTCGGTCTCACGCTGGCGCTCGGGCGGCTGCGGCGGCTGGGGGTGACCGGCCTGCGTCTCGCGCTGCCCGCGCCGGGGCATCCGCTGGGGCTGAGCGGGCCCGCGGAGTTCAACGCGCGGGCGCTGGAGGCCGAGGAGGCGGTGGTCTGTCACGGGGCCGCGTTCGGGCTGGTGCCGGAGGTCAGCTCGGCGGGGCCGGCCGGTGACGCGCATGTCGAGGTCGTCTGGCGCTGTCTGCCGGTACGGGAGGCGCCGCCCGCCGATGTGCCCTCGCTCGGGGAGGCCGAGCGGGAGCTGGCGGAGGCGCTGCGCGAGGCGACGGAGGTGCTGTCCCGGCTGGACGTGGCGGCGTCGGGGCCGGTGGCGGAGGCCGCGATCGATGCGTACCGGGCGCGGGCCGAGGCAGGCCGGGAGGTGCTGGCGCCGGGGTATCCGCCGCGCGCGGTACGGGTGTTGGAGCTGGCGCGGCGGGTGGGGCTGCTGATGTCGGTCGCGAAGGACGGGCACGGGGGCGCGGTCAGCGCCTCGGAGATGGCGGCGCGGGCGCATGCGCTGCGGCCGGTGGAGCGGACGGCGCGACGGGCGCAGGTCGCGGCGTACAACTCCGTCGTGGAGGCGCGGGAGAGGCGCTGAGCCGGACGGTTCGGCCCTGCGGACGGTGAGCCCGCGACTCGGCCTCCCGGGTCGTTGCCCGGGAGGCCGGTCGCGGTGGGCGGCGGGGTCTCAGTGGTTGAGACCGGCGTTGCCGAAGGCCGGGTTCAGGAGCCCGATCACGTTCACGCTGTTGCCGACGGCGTTCACGGGGACGTGGACCGGGGCCTGGATGACGTTGCCCGAGACGACGCCCGGGGAACCCGCGGCCACGCCGCCCGCGTGCGACCCCTCGGTGGCGGAGGCCAGGCCGGCGCTGGCGGCGACCAGCCCGCCGGCCACCATCGTGATGGCTGCGGCCTTCTTCAGGTTCTTCACTTACGGAGCCTCTCCTCGCGATCACTGCGGCGGGCGCCGCAGCACGCCCTGGAGAACGGCCGGGCTCACCCCGAGGATGCGCCATTCGGGTGACATACACACGACGGTATGAATCTCATCCCGGAGGGGAACCTTCCGCGCGGCGGTCAGCCGTCGATCCCGTGGCGTACGGCCCAGAGCGCGGCCTGGGTGCGGTCCGCGAGGTCGAGCTTCATCAGGATGTTCGACACATGGGTCTTGACCGTCTTCTCCGACAGCACCAGCGCGCGGGCGATCTCCCGGTTCGACCGGCCGTCCGCGATCAGGCCCAGCACCTCGCGCTCCCGCTCGGTGAGCGAACTCCCCCTCCCCTGGCTCGTGGTGCCCTCCTCCTCGGACAACAGGGCCTGGGCGACCTCCGGTTGCAGCAGGACGTGCCCCGCGTGCACCGAGCGGATGGCTCCGGCGAGCGCGTCGGGGTCCACGTCCTTGTAGAGGTAACCGGCGGCGCCCGCGCGCAGGGCGGGGACCACCGTGCGCTGCTCGGTGAAGCTGGTGACGATCAGTACGCGCGCGGGGTGGTCGAGTTCGCGGAGTCTGCGCAGCGCGTCGATCCCGTCCATGCCCGGCATCTTGACGTCCATGAGGACGACGTCGGGCGCCAACTCCTCGGCGCGGGCGACCCCTTCGGCGCCGTCGGAGGCCTCGCCGACGACCTCGATGTCGTCCTGCACCTCGAGGAACGTACGCAGACCGCGGCGGACCACCTGATGGTCGTCGACGAGCAGCACCTTGATCGGGTCAGCCACCGGGGACCTCCATCTCGATCGTGGCGCCCTTCCCGGGCGCCGATATCACGGCCAGCGTGCCGCCGACCCCGCTCGCGCGGTCGTGCATGGAGACGAGCCCCAGATGGCGTCCGGCGCTGCGGACCGCCGTGGGTTCGAAGCCGCTGCCGTCGTCCGTGACCCGCAGGACGGCGCCCGGTCCGCGCTTGGCCAGGGTCACCTCGACCCGCCGCGCGCCGGAGTGGCGCAGGGCGTTGTGCAGGGCCTCCTGGGCGACGCGCAGCAGCGCCTCCTCCTGGGCGGCGGGCAGTGCTCGTACGCCCTGGCTGATGAAGGTCACCCGCGCGCTGTGGGCGCGGTCGAGGACCTTGACCTGGGTGCGCAGCGTGGCGACCAGTCCGTCCTCGTCGAGCGCGGCGGGGCGCAACTCCACGACGGCCGTGCGCAGTTCGTCGGCGGCCTCCGCGGCGAGCGCGGCCACCTGCTGCAACTCACCCTTGGCGCGGCCCGGGTCACGGTCCACCAGGGCGGCTGCCGCCTGCGCGGTCAGGCGCAGCGAGAAGAGCTTCTGACTGACCGCGTCGTGCAGTTCATGGGCGAGCCGGGAACGCTCCTCGGAGATGGTCAGCTCGCGACTGCGCTCGTACAGCCGGGCGTTGGTGAGGGCTATCGCGGCGTGCTGGGCGAGGATCGAGAGCAGGTCCTCGTCCTCCTCGGTGAAGCCGCAGCCGCCGTCGGGCTTCGGGCAGCGCTTGTTCGCCAGGTAGAGCGCGCCGATGATCTCGTCGCCGTCGCGCACGGGCACGCCGAGGAAGTCGGACATGTCGGGGTGGGCGTCCGGCCAGCCGCCGAAGCGGGGGTCCTCGCGGACGTCGGCGAGCCGCTCGGGCTTCGCCTCGTGCAGCATCGCGGCGAGGATGCCGTGCTGGCGCGGGAGCGGGCCGATGGCCTTCCACTGTGCGTCGCTGACGCCGTCCACGACGAACTGGGCGAAGCCGCCGTGGTCGTCCGGGACGCCCAGCGCCGCGTACTCCGCGTCGAGCAGCTCGCGGGCCGAGGCGACGATCGTCTTGAGGACGTCGCGCACCTCCAGATGCCTGCTCATGGCCAGCAGCGCGGAACTCACCGCGGACAGGCCCGACGGGGGTCGATGACTCATGACCTCACCGTACCGGGGAGGTGTGACAGCGCGTATCCGACCTGTGGCCGCGGCGCCTGCGCCCTTCGTCCTAGGCCGAAGAGCCCCGGTGGCCCGGGACCCGCGCCCGAGGCGGCCGAGGGGGGCGCGTTCCTACCGTGAGATCACCGCCGGTCACGGACGGTGTGGACGAGGACGAGGGAGCGGTGTCATGCCGGTTGCGATCATCACGGGTGCTTCGAAGGGGCTGGGCCGGGCGCTGGGGGCCGCCCTGGCGGAGCGGGGCTGGGATCTGGTGCTGGACGCGAGGACCGCGCCGGTCCTGGCCGAGTCGGCGCGGGCCCTGTCCGCGTACGGGACACGGGTGGAGGCCGTGCCCGGGGATGTGACGGACGCCGCGCACCGGGCCGAGCTGGTGGCGGCGGCCCGGCGGCTGGGCGGGCTCGATCTGCTGGTGAACAACGCGAGCGCGCTGGGCGCCGAGCCGCTGGTACGGCTGGCGGACCAGCCGCTGGAGGGGCTGCGCAGGGCGCTGGAGGTGAACGTGGTGGCCGCGCTGGGCCTCACCCAGGAGGCGCTGCCGCTGCTGCGCTCCTCGACCGCGGGCACGGTGATCATGCTCAGCTCGGACGCGGCGGCCGAGGCGTACGAGACATGGGGCGGGTACGGGGCCTCGAAGGCGGCTCTCGATCACCTCGCGGCGGTGCTCGGCGCGGAGGAGCCCGGTCTGCGGGTGTGGGCGGTCGACCCGGGGGACATGGACACGGACCTGTACACGGCGGCCGTACCCGTGGACGACGACGCCCGGCCGGCCCCGGAGAGCGTGGTGCCCGCGTTCCTGAGGCTGCTCGACGAACGCCCGGCGACCGGCCGCTATGCCGCCCCCTCGCTGCTGGAGCGGCGATGAGGTCCGTGATCGAGCAGGTTCCCTCCTCTCTCTCCGCGCGTGTTCCGGTCGAGCAGCGTGGGGCGGGGCTGGGGCGGGATGCCGTGCGGCTGTTGCTCTCGCGTGGGAGTGAGGTGTCCTCTCACGCGTTCGTCGAGTTGCCGCGGCTGTTGCGGGCCGGGGATCTGCTCGTCGTCAACACGTCGGCGACGCTGTCGGCCGCGGTGGACGGGTGCCTCGGGCACGCGCGCGTGGTGGTGCACTTCTCGACGCGTGGGGACGACGGGCGGTGGGCCGTGGAGGTGCGGGAACCGGACGGGAAGGGGACCACGCGCGCGCGTGGGGCGCGCGGCACGCTCGCGGGGGCGACAGTGGGGCTCCCCGGTGGCGTACGGCTCGTTCTGGAGGACCCTCTGTCGGCGCGCGGTGACCGACTGTGGTGGGCCCGCCCCTCGGAGCCGGACGTGGTGGGGCTGCTGAGGCGGTACGGGCGGCCCATTCGCTACTCCTATACAGAGAGGGACCAGCCGCTCGGCGCGTATCAGACGGTGTTCGCCCTGCCGTCGCCCGAGGGCATGGGCAGTGCGGAGATGCCGAGCGCGGCGCGGCCCTTCACCGCGCGCCTGGTCACGGAGCTGGTGAGCCGGGGTGTGCTGTTCGCGCCGGTCACGCTGCACACGGGGGTGGCGTCGGCGGAGGCGCACGAGCCGCCGTACCCGGAGCGCTTCGCCGTGCCCGAGGCGTCGGCGCGGCTGATCAACGCGGTCCGGGCCGATCGTCGCGCGGGGCGCGGTGCGGGGCGGGTGATCGCGGTCGGTACGACGGCGGTGCGGGCCGTCGAGTCGGCCGCCGACGCGGAGGGCGTGGTGCGGCCCCGCGAGGGCTGGACCGATCTGGTGCTGACGCCCGAGCGCGGGGTGCGGGTGGTCGACGGGCTGCTGACCGGGCTGCACGAGCCGGAGGCCTCGCATCTGCTGATGCTGGAGGCGGTCGCGGGGCGGGCGGCGGTGGCCCGCGGGTACGAGGAGGCGCTGGCCCGGCGCTACCTGTGGCACGAGTTCGGGGACCTTCACCTTCTTCTGCCGTGAGCGGCCATGGAGGCTTCCGGCGCCCCCGGAGACGCGCGGGATCCGCTCCTTGGCTTCACCCTCTGAAAGCTGCTCACACAGAGGATTGCTCCAGCAACTCCACGTGAGACCGGAGCCTCGCGGATGTGAGGGCGCGCATAGGGCCCAGGTCACGTACGAAGCCGCATAGGAGACACAAGAGGCCTTATGAACGGGACAGATGCGCCGATCTGTCCCGTTTTGCCGTTCCTGTCTCCACTACCCAGGGTCGTAGGTCACACCTTTGCATCGGCATTTTGCGGTCGCTAAGAATGGCTCATGTCGCTCGGCGCAGTGGTGAACATCCGCGGCGCTTGTGCTGGAACATCAAATGTCCCCGCCGGTACGAGAGCGACCTCCGCGCAACCGAGAGGTCCATCCCGTAATGCTGAAGAAGATCAACGTCCGTGACCGTGTTCGCAAGATGAACAAGGCCCAGAAGCTGACCGTCTCTGGTGTCGCCGCCCTGAGCGTCGCCGGTATCGCCTTCACCGCCGTGCCGAGCCAGGCCACCCCGGCGCAGACCACGCAGGCTGCCGCTGAGGCGCCCGCGAAGCTGGGCGACAAGCAGCTCAAGGACGTCAAGGCCGCTGTCACCGACCAGAAGGCCGCCGACAGCCTCAAGGTGAGCCGCGCCGGTGAGCGCGTCGACCTGAAGCCGGTCTCCGCCAAGACCTACGGCGACAACGTCGACGGCTGGATCCGCCAGTCGCTGGACATCATGAAGGAGAAGGGCATCCCCGGCTCCTACAACGGCCTGCACAAGAACATCATGCGAGAGTCCTCGGGTAACCCGATGGCCATCAACAACTGGGACATCAACGCCCAGAACGGCATCCCCTCCAAGGGTCTGCTCCAGGTCATCCAGCCCACCTTCGACACGTACCACGTGAGCGGTACCTCGAAGAACATCTACGACCCGGTCGCGAACATCACGGCCGCCGCCAACTACGCGGCCGACCGGTACGGCTCGATCGACAACGTCAACAGCGCGTACTGAGGCAGGCGCGGGCCTCTGGTCGCACACGTCTAAAGGGCGGCACCCTCTGGGGGTGCCGCCCTTCGCGCATGCCGTGAAGCTGCCGGTCGTTACTTCCGCATGACTACTTCCGCATGACCTCGGGCTCGTGGCGGCGCAGGAACCGCGCCACCAGGAAGCCGCAGATCGCGCCGAGAGCGAGCAGGGCGACCATGTCCATGCCCCAGGCGGACACCGTGTGGTCCCACAGCGGGTCCGTGCTGGTCGGGTCGTCCGTGTTCGGGGCGATGTTGTTGAAGTCCAGCGTCGTACCGGCGGCGGCCACCGCCCAGCGGGACGGCATCAGATACGAGAACTCGTTGACGCCGACCGTGCCGTGCAGGGTGAACAGACAGCCGGTGAAGACGACCTCGATGATCGCGAACATCACCAGCAGCGGCATGGTCTTCTCGGAGGTCTTCACCAGGGCGGAGATGACCAGGCCGAACATCATCGAGGTGAAGCCGAGCGCCATGATCGGCAGGCACAGCTCGAGGAGGGTGGCGTTGCCGAGGATCAGGCCCTGCTCCGGGATCTCACGGCTGGAGAAGCCGATCACGCCGACCATGAGGCCCTGGAGCACGGTGATGGCCCCGAGAACGATCACCTTCGACATCAGATAGGCGGAACGGGACAGGCCGGTGGCGCGCTCCCGCTCGTAGATGACCCGTTCCTTGATCAGCTCACGGACGGAGTTGGCGGCGCCCGCGAAGCAGGCGCCGACCGCGAGGATCAGCAGGACCGTGGTCGCCGTACCGTTCGGTACGGGCAGGCCGGTCTTCGCGTTGACCTGGTTGACCAGCAGGCCCCGGTCGGGGTCGATCAGCAGGCTGACCGCGCCGAGCACCGCCGGAAGGATCACCGTCAGCGCCAGGAAGCCCTTGTCGGAGGCGATGACCGAGAGGTAGCGCCGCATCAGCGTGCCGAGCTGGGAGAACCAGCCCTGTGGCTTGGGCGGCTTGATCGTCTGCGGCTGGGACACGTCGATCGACTGCGGGGCGACCGCGTCGATGTCCGCGGCGTACATCTGGTAGTGCTGCGAGCCCTTCCAGCGACCGGCCCAGTCGTAGTCGCGGTAGTTCTCGAAGGCGGAGAAGACGTCGGCCCAGGTGTCGTAGCCGAAGAAGTTCAGCGCCTCCTCCGGCGGGCCGAAGTAGGCGACCGATCCGCCGGGCGCCATCACCAGCAGCTTGTCGCACAGCGCCAGTTCCGCCACGGAGTGGGTGACGACCAGGACCGTACGGCCGTCGTCGGCGAGGCCGCGCAGCAACTGCATGACATCGCGGTCCATGCCCGGGTCGAGACCGGAGGTCGGCTCGTCCAGGAAGATCAGCGACGGCTTGGTGAGCAGCTCCAGGGCCACCGAGACACGCTTGCGCTGGCCACCGGAGAGGGAGGTGACCTTCTTCTCCTTGTGGATGTCCAGCTTCAGCTCGCGCAGCACCTCGTCGATCCGGGCCTCACGCTCGGCGGCCGTGGTGTCGGCGGGGAAGCGCAGCTTGGCCGCGTACTTGAGGGCCTTCTTGACCGTCAGTTCCTTGTGCAGGATGTCGTCCTGCGGGACCAGGCCGATGCGCTGGCGCAGCTCGGCGAACTGCTTGTAGAGGTTCCGGTTGTCGTAGAGGACATCGCCCTGGTTGGCGGGGCGGTAGCCGGTGAGCGCCTTCAGCAGGGTCGACTTGCCGGACCCGGAGGGCCCGATGACGGCTATCAGCGACTTCTCGGGGACGCCGAAGGAGACGTCCTTGAGGATCTGCTTGCCGCCGTCGACCGTGACCGTGAGGTGACGGGCGGAGAAGGAGACCTCACCGGTGTCGACGAACTCCTCGAGGCGGTCGCCGACCAGACGGAACGTCGAGTGACCGACGCCGACGATGTCGTGCGGGCCGAGCAGCGCCGAGCCGCTCTTGCCGATCGGCATACCGTTGACGAACGTGCCGTTGTGCGAGCCGAGATCGCGGATCTCGAACCGGCCGTCGGGCGTCGCGTGGAACTCGGCGTGGTGACGGGAGACCTGGAGGTCGGAGACGACCAGTTCGTTCTCCAGCGCACGTCCGATGCGCATCACGCGGCCGAGCGAGAACTGGTGGAACGTGGTCGGGCTGCGGTCGCCGTAGACCGACGGCGCCCCCGCGCCACCACCGGGTCCCTGCTGCTGCGGGATCTGCGCGGCGGCCTGCTGCGGAGCGGGCTGCTGCGACTTCTGTTGCGGAGCGGCCTGTTGCTGCGGCTGCTGCCAACTCTGCTGCGGAGCCTGCTGTTGCGGTGCCTGCTGCTGCGGAGCCGCTTGCTGCTGGGCCCACCCGGCGTTCGCTCCCTGGGCCGCGTACGGCTGTTGGGGCTGGGCCTGGGGCGCGGCGCCCGCGGCGCCGGACAGGGTCATGCGCGGTCCGTCGGTCGGGTTGCCCAGGTTCACGGCCGAGCCCGGCCCGATCTCCTCCTGCTGGATCCGCCGGCCCTGTACGAACGTGCCGTTGGTACTGCCGTGGTCCTCGATCGCCCAACTGCGGCCGTTCCAGGCGATCGTGGCGTGACGCCAGGACACCCTGGCGTCGTCGAGCACAATGTCCCCCTGCGGATCACGTCCGAGGGTGTATGGCCTGGACGCGTCGAGCGTCCAGGTCCGTCCGTTCAATTCGAGTACGAGTTCCGGCACTCCAGCCCCACTGAGTTGTCCCCCGAGTTACCCCCGTCACAGGGAGTCTAGGGATGTCGAACATCGTGGGGAACTATTCCAGGCTCAGCCCGCTGACCGAAAGTCGGACCTTGTCCGGACCGTGTCCGGACTTTGTCACGACGTGCTCACGCGCACCCGAGCACGCGCCGTTGACGGCGGTGAAACCAGCCCGGAGAGTGGGAATTCCCCCGGAGGAGGACATCCCCGGGGGAACGCCGCGGCGCGGATCGGGGGCTGACGATGACAGGCATCGGAACCGCGGAGCCGGGCAGGAGGCTGCCCTGGGCGGATGTGCTGCTGTCCGCGATCGCCTCGGTGAGCTGGGCGTTGATCGGCATGGCGGGCACCGCCGCGCTCGGTCTGCATCTGCTTCAGGCGGACACGGCGGGCTCGCTCGGGCCGATGACCGCGGCGGTGGTGGCGCTGGGGGCGGGCGGGTCGGTCACCCCGTCCGGGGACGTCTCGGCGTTCGGCCTGAAGGGGGCCGAGGCGACGACCGCCCTTCAGATCACGCCACTCGGGGTGAGCCTCGTGGGAGCGCTCCTGCTGAGCTGGTTCTTCCTGCGGTCCCTTCGTGCGGCGGGAGTTGGGGTCACACCCGGTGAACTCCTCGCGCGCGCGGGCCTGGTGATCGCCCTGTTCGTCGCGCTCCTGGGCTTCCTCGCCTGGGCCGGACACGACACCGTCACGCTCGACGGGGGGTCACTGGGGCTGGACCGGCTGCCGGGCAAGGGCGGTGGCGGCATCGATCTCCCCGGACTCGGCGACATCGGCGGGCTGCTGCCGAGCCATGTCGGCGACCTCGTCCAGGCCAAGGCCGCGGTCGGCTTCACCGTCGGCACCGGGCCCACGCTGCTGGGCGGCGCCGTGTGGGCGGCCGGTGTCCTGGTGATCGCGCTGCTCGCGTCCCGACGCACGCCGCTTCCGCGCGGCTGGGACGCGCTGCACCGGGTGGTACGTCCGGCCGTGTCCGCGCTGGTGGCGGTGTTGCTGGTGGCCGTGGCCGCCGGGCTCGCGGCGGCGGCGTGGGCGGCGCTCCGCGACGACCACCCGGCGCGGATCGCGGGAGCGGCACTGCTCGGCGCGCCCAACGGGGTGTGGCTGGGCGTCCCGCTCGGCCTGTTCGTGCCATGGGACGGCCGCGCCACAGGCGAACTGACGAAGCTGCTCCCGGACCCCCTGGACCGATTGCTCCGCACAGGCACCGACCAGCCGATCACGGTGGGACGCCTGGCGGACCTGGACGGCAAGGTATGGCTGCTCGCGCTCGCCGCGGTACTGGCGATGCTCTGCACGGGAGTCCTGACGGCGGTGCGTACGCCGGTCGTACGGGACCGGGGTCCGCTGGCCTTCGCGGGGAGCTGCGCGCTGCGGCTCGGGATCGCGACGGCGGCGACACTGCCCCTGCTGGCCTGGCTGACAGAGGTCTCGGTGAACGCCTCACTGTCAGTACTCGGCTTCGACGCGTTCGGCGCGGGCATCACCCTGCACGGCCACCTCGGCACGGCGGTACTGCTGGGAGCGGCGTGGGGGGCGGCGGCGGGGTCAGCCGGGGCGCTGCTGGCCTACGCCACGGGGGCAGCGGGCAGCCGCGCCGCGCTGCTCGCCGGGGGCGGCGGCGAGGGGCAGGCGACGCCAGGACAGTCGGGGCCAGGGCGGTCGACGCCTGCGGGGCCCTACGAGCCGGGCCGCCCGTATCGTCCGCCGAACCCGGACATGAACCCGTATCTGCGGCTGCCGGAGGAGCTGCGCGAGGCCCCACCGCGAGGAACCGAGGGGCTGGCCGGTGCGACGCCAGAGGCCGGTGCGATGCCAGAGGTCGGTGATGTGCACGGGGCGCCTACCGTGGTCGGGCCGCTTGAGCCTCCTCCGGTGCGGCGGCGGGGGGCGGCGTCCTGGGACGAGGGGCCGCCTCCGCCGCCTCCTCCGCCGCCCCCGGCGCCCCCGGCTCGGGGGAGGTGAACGGCGGGAGTCGCGTTGATGTCCGCTGGGCGGACCGGGGCGCGGAAGGCACTCGGTGCCGGATACCGTGGGAACACCATGAGCGCTTCGCAGACCACCGACGCCCCCACTCTCCTCGTCAAGATCTTCGGCAAGGACCGGCCCGGCCTGACCGCCGGCCTGTTCGAGACTCTGGCCGGCTACGACGTCGACGTGGTCGACATCGAGCAGGTCGTCACCCGGGGCCGTATGGTCCTCTGCGTACTCGTGACCATGCCCCCGGCCGGGGAAGGCGATCTGCGCGCCACCGTCCACGGCTGGGCGGAGTCCATGAAGATGCAGGCCGAGATCATCTCCGGGCTCGGCGACAACCGCCCGCGCGGCCTGGGCCGTTCCCATGTCACCGTGCTCGGCCACCCGCTCACCGCTCAGTCGACCGCCGAGATCGCCTCGCGCATAACAGCGGCGGGCGGCAACATCGACCGTATCTTCCGGCTCGCCAAGTACCCCGTCACGGCGGTGGAGTTCGCGGTGTCCGGCGTGGAGACCGCGGCGCTGCGCACCGCCCTGGTCACCGACGCCGCGGCACTCGGTGTCGACGTCGCCGTCGTCGCGGCCGGGCTCCAGCGGCGGGCCCAGCGCCTCGTCGTCATGGACGTGGACTCGACGCTCATCCAGGACGAGGTCATCGAACTCTTCGCCGCGCACGCGGGCTGCGAGGCCGAGGTCGCCGAAGTGACCGCGGCGGCCATGCGCGGCGAGCTGGACTTCGAGCAGTCCCTGCACGCGCGCGTGGCGCTGCTCAAGGGGCTCGACGCCTCGGTGGTGGACAAGGTCCGCTCCGAGGTCCGGCTCACTCCGGGCGCGCGCACCCTGATCCGTACGCTGAAGCGGCTCGGCTTCCAGGTCGGGGTCGTCTCCGGTGGGTTCACCCAGGTCACGGACGATCTCAAGGAACGGCTCGGGCTCGACTTCGCCCAGGCCAACACCCTGGAGATAGTCGACGGGAAGCTGACCGGCAAGGTCATCGGCGAGATCGTGGACCGCGCGGGCAAGGCACGGCTGCTGCGCCGGTTCGCCGCCGAGGCGGGCGTACCGCAGGCGCAGACCGTCGCGATCGGGGACGGCGCCAACGACCTGGACATGCTGAACGCGGCCGGTCTGGGCGTCGCCTTCAACGCCAAGCCGGTCGTCCGCGAGGCCGCCCACACCGCCGTGAACGTCCCCTTCCTGGACACCGTCCTGTATCTCCTCGGCATAACCCGCGAAGAGGTCGAGGCCGCGGACACCCACGAGGACGCCCACTGAGGGATCAGCTCGCTGAACGGGGTCCGCTGCCCAAGGGGCGCCGGACCCCGTCCCCGCTACGCGGTTACTCGCTCGGCGCCCAGTAGTCGAGCAGCGTGGCCACGCCCGGCTCCAGCCCCTTCCAGGAGCCCTCGAAGGAGAGCACGGCGAAGGCGGCGGCCGGGAAGCCGCGGCGGCTCATCCGCTCCCGCGCGTCACCCTCGGCCGCGCCGGAGAGGACCTCGGCGAGGCCCTGGACACCGGGGTTGTGGCCGATGAGGAGCACATCGCGGATGTCGTCGGGGGTTTCGTTGAGCACGGCGATCAGCTCGCCGGGCGAGGCCTCGTAGACCCGCTCCTCGTACACGGTCTTCGGCCGGTGAGGAAGCTCCTGGACCGCCAGCTTCCAGGTCTCACGGGTGCGGGTCGCGGTGGAGCAGAGGGCCAGGCCGAAGGGGATACCGGTGTCGGCCAGCTTGCGTCCGGCGACGGGGGCGTCCATGCGGCCCCGGTCGGCGAGGGGACGCTCATGATCGGACACCTGCGGCCAGTCGGCCTTCGCATGCCGGAAGAGGACAATCCTGCGGGGTTCTGCGGAGCTCATGCGTCCCAGCTTCGCACGAGACAGGCCACCGGACGCGGGGAGTTGGCGGAGGTCGGCCTCACGGCGTGTACTGCGTCAGGGCCTGCTGGATGTGGTTCAGCAGTTGGCTGACGGCGGGGGTGCCCCCGGCGCTCGCGTCCGCCGGGTTGAGTATCAGCGCCAGCAGGGCGAGGAACGCCAGCGTGGGCAGGGCGAGCGCCCACCAGGGGAGCCGGATCTCGACGCCGCCCGTGGTCGCCGGGTGGGGCCGGGTGGGGGTGCGGGCCGACATGGCTGCCTCCGTACGTCATCGACGTGGTACCTGGGCCGCCGTTTCGCTGCCCTGTCTCGAAGGTACGGACTCCGACGCCCTCAACCCATCCGGTGATCCACCCACTTGACCCTGACACTCGCCCCCTAGGGGACGGGGGGACAGCCCTACCCCGAGCCGTCCTACCAGGGGTGCGAGCACCTCAGAGCGCGGCAGGCGTCAGAAGCTCAGAGCCACGGCAGTGGTCGCAGTGGTCAGGGTGCCGCGATCGTCGCGATGATCGCGATGAGCACGAAGATGGCGATGAAGGCCCCGAAGACGAGCAGCATCTTCTTCTGGCCGTTCTGGGGGTTCGGGTCGAGGACCGGCATGCCGCCAGTCTCGCACCCCTCCCCCACCCCGGCTGCGGCGGGGTGGGAACACCGGACACCGCCGGAGCCACGGCGGTCCGTCCGCTCAGCGCGCCGCCTCGTCCTCCACGGTCCGGTTGCGGCCCGCCAGCACGCCCGCCACGATCTGCGGGGCCATCAGCCCGGCCATGAGGGCGATCGGCAGGCCCCAGCCGCCGCTGTGCTGGTAGAGGACGCCGACCAGCAGCGGCCCCGGGATCGACAGCAGATACCCCGTGCTCTGCGCGAACGCGGACAGCTTGGCCACCCCCGCGCTCGTACGGGCCCGCATGCCCACCATGGTCAGCGCCAGCGGGAACGCGCAGTTGGAGACGCCGAGCAGCACCGCCCACGCCCAGGCGCCGCCCGCCGGGGCCAGGTACAGGCCCGCGTACCCGGCCAGGCCGCACACGCCGAGCACGACCACGATCGGGCCCTGATGCGGCAGCCGCGACGCCAGCCGCGGGATGACGAAGGCCAGGGGCACGCCCATCACCATCGTGACGGCCAGAAGCAGACCGGCGGTACCGGCGGGGACCCCGGCGTCGCGGAAGATCTGGGCCATCCAGCCCATCGTGATGTACGCGGCCGTGGACTGGAGCCCGAAGAAGGCGGCCAGTGCCCACGCGGTACGGCTGCGCACCATCCGCAGCCCGTCGGGCTCGGCGGGGGCGGCCGCCGCGGCCGGGCTCGCCGCGGAGTCCGTGCCCCGCGCGCGGACGAACGGAAGCCACGGCAGCACGGCCACCGCCGCCAGCGCCGCCCAGACGGCGAGTCCCGGCTGCCAGTTCCCGCCCAGGGCGTTGGTCATGGGCACGGTGACGGCCGCGGCGGAGGAGGTGCCGACGGCGAGCGCCATCGAGTACAGGCCCGTCATCGAGCCCACCCGGTCCGGGAACCAGCGCTTGACGATCACCGGCATCAGTACGTTGCTGACGGCGATGCCCATCAGGGCGAGCGCGGTGGCGGCCAGGAATCCGGCCGTGTTCCCGGCGTACGGGCGGATCAGCAGACCGGCGGTGATGGCGACCATGCCCGCGCAGACCACCGCGCCCGGCCCGAAGCGGCGCGCGAGCCGGGGTGCCATGACCCCGAAGACGGCGAAGCACAGCGACGGTACGGAGGTGAGCAGGCCCGCGACGCTGCCGCTCATCCCGAGCCCGTCGCGCACTTCCTTCAGGAGGGCGCCGAGGCTGGTCACGGCGGGGCGCAGATTGAGCGCGGCGAGGACGATCCCGGCGACCATCAGCCGCGTCGTCCACGTACGCGCGGTCGCCGCCGTGTCCTCGGCACCGCGCTCGACGCCGGTCGCCGCCGTGGCCTCACTGCCGGTTCCGGCCGTCGCCGCGGAACTGCGTATCGGTGCGGACGTCGTCGCCCCGGTCTCCTCACGTGTCATAGGTGCCATCATAGAATGATGGGATGATTGGTTGTCCACGCCGTTCATCGCGCTGCGGTTCATCGCGCCTGCGTTACGCTCCGCATTCCCCGGCCACGCCTCCGAGCCCGCCCGAAGGACCGTCATGTCGCTGAGCCACCCTCGTCGATCCGCACTGTCCGAGCAGGTCATCGCGGCGTTGCGGACCCAGATCACGTCGGGTGAATGGCCCGTGGGCTCCCGTATCCCCACCGAGCCCGAGCTGGTCGAGCAGCTCGGGGTGGCCCGCAACACGGTGCGTGAGGCCGTGCGCGCGCTCGCGCACAACGGTCTGCTGGACATCCGTCAGGGCTCGGGGACGTACGTGGTGGCGACGAGCGAGCTGGCGGGCGTGATGCACCGCCGCTTCGCCGACGCGGACCCGAACCACATCGCCGAGCTGCGCTCCACCCTGGAGTCGGCCGCCGCGAAGCTGGCCGCCGAGCGCCGTACCGAGCGCGACCTCAAGCAGCTCGACGCGGCCCTCGCGCGCCGGGAGGAGGCCTGGACGTCCGGGGACACGGAGGCGTTCGTGACCGCGGACGCGACGTTCCACCTGGCCGTGGTGGCCGCGTCCCACAACGACGCGATGACGGCGATGTACGCGGACCTCGGCGAGGTGCTGCGGGACTGGCTGCGCGGCGACGTCGGCGAGGAGCTGACACCGGAGACGTACATGGACCACACGCGGCTCATGGAGGCGATCCGCGCGGGCGACGCGGCGACGGCCGCCACGGAGGCGGCGGGCTATCCGTTCCTGTGCCGGCCTCGCCGGGGTCCTTGCTCCCAGGTCCGGGGAGACTGAGCCGCGGAATCAGCAGGGGGGAACGGACGAACCAGGTCTGGTACGGCGGCTCGGGGCCCGGCCCCCGCGACGAACTGCGCCAGTTCGTCGAGGCGCACGCGTCCGCCTGACCGCACACGCGCGGGGACGCGTGGGATCAGCTCATCTGCGGTGCCCCGCCCAGGCCGAGCGGACCGTGTCCCAGCAGCGGCCGGTCATCCGTACGGTCGTCGCGGGCGCCGCCTCGACGGGGGCGGTGTCGGTGTCGATGTCCCACCAGCGGGCGCAGTCGATGTGCAGGCTGACGTGGTCGCTCAGCGGATACGGGTTGTAGCAGTACGCGATGACGTCCGAGCCGCTCACGCGCACGCGGCAGTCGGCGCCGAAGGGCTCCGGAGCCGGGGCGCTCGCGGACCGCACGCGTGCCTGTGGCAGAGCCTCGTAGGGCAGGGACACGACCAGCAACACCGCGACGGGCCAAGGGGCGATACGGCGGAACAGGCGCACAACCAGACCTCCTCGGCCGTACGGCTGCGGGGCGGTGCGTACTCATACATGCGCGTACTCACAGCGTGCGTGCCACCACGGTCCGTACGCCCGGTCAGGTACGCCGAACGGGCGACGCCCCGCTCCCGTGGTGCGCGGGAGCGGGGCGTCGGCCCGTACGGATCAGGTCAGGCTCCGATGGCGTGCACGCCGCCGTCCACGTGGATGATCTCGCCGGTGGTCTTCGGGAACCAGTCGCTGAGCAGCGCGACGATGCCGCGACCGGCCGGCTCCGGGTCGTTCATGTCCCACTCCAGCGGGGAGCGGGTGTCCCACACGGAGGCCAGTCCGCCGAAGCCCGGGATGGACTTCGCGGCCATGGAGCCGATGGGGCCCGCGGAGATGAGGTTGCAGCGGATGTTCTGCTTGCCCAGGTCACGCGCCATGTAGCGGTTGGTGGCCTCCAGGGCGGCCTTGGCCGGGCCCATCCAGTCGTACTGCGGCCAGGCGAACTGGGCGTCGAAGGTCATGCCGACGACCGAGCCGCCCTCCTGCATCAGCGGCAGGCAGGCCATGGTCAGCGACTTCAGGGAGAACGCCGAGACATGCATGGCGGTGGCGACGGACTCGAACGGCGTGTTGAGGAAGTTGCCGCCCATGGCGTCCTGCGGCGCGAAGCCGATGGAGTGCACGACACCGTCGAGGCCGCCCAGCTCCTCACCGACGACGTCGGCGAGGCGCCCGAGGTGCTCGTCGTTGGTGACGTCCAGCTCGATGACCTTGGTGGGCTTGGGGAGCTTCTTGGCGATGCGCTCGGTCAGGGTGGGCCGCGGGAAGGCGGTCAGGATGATCTCGGCGCCCTGCTCCTGGGCCAGCTTGGCCGCGTGGAAGGCGATGGAGGACTCCAGCAGCACACCGGTGATCAGGACGCGCTTGCCCTCGAGAATTCCGCTCATGGTGATCAGTGACCCATTCCCAGTCCGCCGTCAACAGGGATGACGGCTCCAGTGATGTACGAGGCGTCGTCCGAGGCGAGGAACCGCACCGCGGCGGCGATCTCCTCCGGCTGCGCGTACCGGCCGAGCGGCACCTGCCCCATGATGCCCGCGCGCTGCTCGTCGGTGAGCGCCCGGGTCATGTCGGTGTCGACGAAGCCGGGGGCGACGACGTTGAAGGTGATGTTGCGCGAGCCCAGCTCACGGGCGAGGGAGCGCGCGAAGCCGACCAGGGCGGCCTTGGAGGCGGCGTAGTTCGCCTGTCCGGCCGAGCCGAGGAGGCCCACGACCGAGGAGATCAGCACCACGCGGCCCTTCTTGGCGCGCAGCATGCCCCGGTTGGCGCGCTTGACGACGCGGAAGGTGCCGGTGAGGTTGGTGTCGATGACCGAGGTGAAGTCCTCCTCGGACATCCGCATCAGGAGCTGGTCCTTGGTGATGCCCGCGTTGGCCACGAGGATCTCGACGGGACCGTGCTCGGCCTCGATCTCCTTGTAGGCCTGCTCCACCTGCTCGGGGTCGGTGATGTCGCACTTGACCGCGAGGCAGCCCATTTCCTTGAGGACGGTCGGGGGCTCACCCGAGCGGTATGTGATCGCGACCTTGTCGCCCGCGTCGGCGAACGCGCGGGCGATGGCGAGGCCGATGCCCCGGTTGCCTCCTGTGACGAGAACCGAGCGGCTCAACGGATCACCCTTTCGATAGCACTCTGGAACCCCTGCGAGAAGGGCGCCTTCATCGAAAACCTATCGGTCCGGGTCGCCGGGCGGGGATTCCGGCACCGACAGTGGCGCCACCTGCCTACTGTCGGGTTCCTACAGTCGGTCCGCCCTGGTCAGGCCGGTCCGGTCGGCGGATCGGTCCGCGCGCGGCGCCCGTACTCAGGCCCGGCCGCGGGGGGTCGGCAGGGGCGCGAGGCTCTGGGCGTCCGGGGCGGACTGCGGTGTCGGCAGCTCCTTGAAGAACGACTCGGCCTCGTCGCGGCGGATGCGCATGATCCGGTCGATCAGGGCCCGCGTGTCGCCCTCCGCGGCCTCGGCCGAGTGCGGATCCACCGCGGCGCGGCGGCGCGCGAGCTTCCACTTCAAGTACGCGTCGCTGATGGCGATCTCGGTGTTGCGCAGCAGGATCCAGGTCTGGTCGAACCGGTAGAACGAGCGCAGGGCCGTGACCACGGAGACGGTCACACCGACGAGGGACAGGACCAGTTCCTTGCCGGGGAACTCCGAGGTCGCGAGCAGCGGGAGCAGCGCGCCGACGACGATCACGACGAGGCCGCTGGCCCGGTAGCCGCGCCGCTGCCAGCGGGCTCGCGCGTCGTAGAAGTGCCGTAACCGCTGGACGTACTGCTCCACGGCCGCGTCCAACTCGTCGTCGGCGACGTCCAGGAACTGTTCCAGGGCCGGGACGCGGAATCTCCGCCAGGGCGTACTCATGGAAGGCCTCTCTCGTAGCGCGCCGCGCGCCGCCCGGTCACGTCAGGGCCGGGTCGCCGCAGCACTTCTTGTACTTGCGGCCCGAGCCGCACCAGCAGGGGCCGTTGCGCGGGGGCGGCCAGGCGATCGTCCGTCCCGTACGGGCGAGTTCGGCCGCGTACGAGGAGCGGGTGTCCGGGGTGTCGGGGGGCGCGTCGACGGTCTGCGCGTGTGCCTCCAGCCCGGCCAGGGTGGCATGGCCGACCGCGAGACGCGGGACGCCCTCCGCGGACAGCTCCGTCAGGGTCCGTTCGACCTGCCGCCGGTGGTCGGCGTGGTCCTCTCCGTACGCGGCGGCTGCCCGCGGCCACCGTGCCGCGAGCCGCGTGAACTCCGCCGACGGCCAGTACGGGACACAGGCCGTGCGCGGGGCGCCGGGTACGGACACGTCGTCACGCGTGTCCGTCAGCGCCGCGATCTCGGCGTCCAGCGCCTGCGCGCCGCCGTCCTTCGCCCGCTTGAGACGGACGGGGTCATGGACCTCGTCGAGCGGGCGCGCGCGGCCCAGCCAGGCCGACTCGCGCCGCGCGTGCAGTTCGTCGGCGGTGTCGTCCCAGTCGTCGTGCGGGGAGCCCAGCAGGCGCCGTACCCGATGGCGGCCGATGACCAGGGTCTCCAGGTCGAAGCCGTCCCGCGCCGCCTCCACCGCGTCGGCGGTCACCGAAGCGCCCGCGCCCAGTCCGTGCGTGACGCCCGCCGTGTACCACTCGGCGGCCGTCGCCGTCTCCCCCGCGTCCTCGAAGGCCTCGGCGACGGCGTTCCACGCGGCCGGGTGCCGGGGATGCCGCTTGCGGAACGCGACAGCCGCCGCGCGGGCGTCCGCCTCCCGCCCCGCGTCCCACAACGCGCCGATCCGGAAGGCGTCCACCAGGTCCGGCTCGGAGACGCCCCCGCCGTCCGGCTCCAGCAGCCGCTCGTACAACGCGACCGCCCGCTCGGGCCGCCCCGCCTCCTGCCACGAGTCGGCGGCCTCAAGGAGCAGCTCCTCGCGGTCCTGCGGACGGTGAGCCGCCAGCCGCTCGCACTCCTCGGCGGCCTGAGCGGGGGTGGTCGCGCGCCGACTGCTGGACATGCCACCACCGTAGTCGTCACCCCGGTACGGGTGCGGACAGCGCGCACTCCGCCCATACGGTCTTGCCCGGTCCGTGGCGGTCGGCGACGCCCCACCGTACGGCGAGGGCCGCCACGAGGAGCAGGCCCCTGCCGCCGTCGGCGTACTCCGGGTCCGGGACCGGCTCCGGGGGCTTCGGGCGTGCCTGGTGGGTGTCGGACACCTCGACGCGTACGACGCCGGCGGCGCGGTCGCAGCGCAGTCGCAGCTCGAAGTCCCGTCCGGGAACCCGCCCGTGCAGAACGGAGTTGGCCGCGAGTTCGGCGACGACGAGGGCGACGGCCTCGGAGACCTGACTGCCGTACGGCACGCCCCACAGGTCGAGTTGGTGCACGGCCAGCCGCCGCGCGAGCCGCGCCCCGCGCCGGGTGGCGGACAGCCGCTGGACGAACACACTTACGGTAACGGCCTCTTGGGCCTTCGGTGCGGGCATGAAGCCAACGTTCCGGATGCGCTCGCCGTGCCAACAGGAACGAAACCCATACAGCCAAGCCTGTATCAGTACACACTCTGGACTGGGTGGGTAACTCACCGTGACGCTGCCCTCGTTCGACGGGTTGAGCGAAGACCGGTGACAACGTGAGCACGGGAGGGCACGGCGATGACGACAGACCATGACGGAGGCAGCGGTGCGAACCACGAACCCGAACTCTCTGACAGTCTCAAGACGTTCGGCGCGGTACTCAAGGCACTGCGAGAGGAATCCGGCCTGACGCAGGAGGAGTTCGCGGTACGCGTCCAGTACTCGGCCGCGTACGTGGCCAAGATCGAGCAGGGCAAGCGGTTCCCACCGACGGATCTGCCCGAGCGCGCGGAGGAGATCCTCGGAGCAGCCGGGGCCAAGGTTCTCGGCGCGGCGGCAAGAAGCCTGACGAGGAGGGCGGGTCTGGCGTCCTGGTTCCGGCAGTGGGCGGGGATCGAGGAGGAGGCCATCTCCTTGTACGCGTATGAGTGCCAGGCGGTTCCGGGACTGTTGCAGCCCGAGGGGTACGCGAAGGCAGTGTTTGAGCGCAACCTGCCGCCGCTCACGGACGAGCAGATCGAACGACAGGTGTTCGCGCGGCTGGAGCGGCAAGAGGTGCTGACAACGCGACCGAACACCGCCTTCAGCTTCATCATCGAACAGGCGGTCCTTGAGCGGCACGTCGGGGGAAGCACTGTCACCCGGGAAGTCATCGACCACCTTCTCCAGGTGGGGCAGCGACACAACGTCGAGATCCAACTCATGCCACTCCGACAGGAAGAACACTGTGGCGTGGAAGGCCCTATGTACCTCGCCGAGACACCGGCCCACCAGTGGATCGGCTACACCGAAGGGCAGCGGTCGAGCACACTGATCCCTGCTCCCAAAGACGTCAGCGTGCTCCTCCAGCGCTATGGCAAGCTGCGTTCACAGGCCCTGGACTGCCGGGCTACCGTGAAGCTGCTGGAACAGATGCGAGGAGCGCTATGAGCACCAAACTGGCCTGGTTCAAGAGCAGTTACAGCGGGGGCGAGGGCGGCAACTGCGTCGAGGTCGCCATGTGCCCCGAGGCAGTCCGCGTCCGTGACTCCAAGGACACGGCGATCCGGCCCCTCACCGTCACCCCGGCCGCCTGGGCCGCGTTCGCCACACACGCGGCAGCCGTCTCGCTCGACGGCTGAATCCGCGCGGGAGACCCCGTCAGGGGGACATGGTTCACTGCTTGCGATGACCTCGCAGGCAGTGAACCTCGAAGGGATCCCACCCGTGCCCCACGAAGTCGATCAGTCATTCCTCGCCCTCCCCCTACGCCCCCTCGCCGACGCCGCGTTGGCGCGTGCGCGGTCGCTCGGGGCCGAGCACGCGGACTTCCGGTTCGAGCGGGTGCGCGACGCCTCCTGGCGGCTGCGTGACGGCAAGCCCTCCGGGTCGTCGGACACCACCGACCTCGGGTACGCGGTACGCGTCGTGCACGGCGGGACCTGGGGGTTCGCCTCCGGTGTCGATCTCACGCCGGACGCCGCCGCCAAGGTCGCCTCGCAGGCCGTGGCGATGGCCCAGTTGTCCGCACAGGTGATCAAGGCGGCTGGGTCCGATGAGCGCGTGGAGCTGGCGAACGAGCCGGTGCACGCCGAGAAGACCTGGGTCTCCGCGTACGACATCGACCCCTTCACCGTGCCCGACGAGGAGAAGACGGGGCTGCTGGCGGACTGGAGCGCCCGGCTGCTCGCGGCCGACGGCGTCAGTCATGTCGACGCCTCGCTGCTGACCGTCCACGAGAACAAGTTCTACGCGGACACCGCCGGGACCGTGACCACCCAGCAGCGCGTGCGGCTGCACCCGACGCTCACCGCGGTCTCGGTGGACTCCACGACGGGCGAGTTCGACTCGATGCGCACCCTCGCGCCGCCGGTCGGCCGCGGCTGGGAGTATCTGACCGGCACCGGCTGGGACTGGGACGCGGAGCTGGCGCGGATCCCGGAGCTGCTCGCCGAGAAGATGCGCGCGCCCAGCGTCGAGGCGGGGACGTACGACCTGGTCGTGGACCCGTCCAATCTGTGGCTGACCATCCACGAGTCCATCGGGCACGCCACCGAGCTGGACCGGGCGCTCGGCTACGAGGCCGCGTACGCGGGGACGTCCTTCGCCACCTTCGACCAGCTCGGCAAGCTGAAGTACGGCTCCGAACTGATGAACGTCACCGGTGACCGCACCGCCGAGCACGGCCTCGCGACCATCGGGTACGACGACGAGGGCGTCGCGGGCCAGTCCTGGGACCTCGTCCGGGACGGGACGTTGGTGGGCTATCAACTGGACCGGCGCATCGCGAAGTTGACCGGCTCCGAGCGGTCCAACGGCTGCGCGTACGCCGACTCGCCCGCGCATGTGCCCGTACAGCGCATGGCCAACGTGTCGCTGCGCCCCGACCCGGCCGGACCGTCCACCGACGACCTGATCGCGGGCGTGGACCGCGGGATCTACGTCGTCGGCGACCGGTCCTGGTCGATCGACATGCAGCGCTACAACTTCCAGTTCACCGGGCAGCGGTTCTTCCGGATCGAGAACGGGCGGCTCGCCGGGCAGTTGCGTGACGTCGCCTACCAGGCGACGACCACCGACTTCTGGGGCTCCATGGCGGCTGTCGGCGGCCCGCAGACGTACGTCCTCGGGGGCGCCTTCAACTGCGGCAAGGCCCAGCCGGGCCAGGTCGCGGCCGTCTCCCACGGCTGCCCCTCGGCCCTCTTCAAGGACGTCAACATCCTCAACACCACGCAGGAGGCGGGTCGATGAGCGCGCGTACGAACAAGCCGCACGAGATCGTCGAGCGTGCTCTCAAGCTGTCCCGCGCGGACGGATGCGTCGTCATCGCCGACGAGCGCTCCAGCGCCAACCTGCGCTGGGCGGGCAACGCGCTGACCACGAACGGCGTCACGCGCGGGCGCACGCTCACCGTGATCGCGACCGTCGACGGCAAGGAGGGCACGGCGTCCGGGGTCGTCTCCCGCTCGGCGGTCACCGCCGACGACCTGGAGCCGCTCGTCCGGGCCGCGGAGGCCGCCGCGCGCGGCGCGGGACCCGCCGAGGACGCGCAGCCGCTGGTGACCGGCGTGGCGGTGTCGCCCGACTTCACGGACGCGCCCGCCGAGACCTCCTCCGCCGTCTTCACGGACTTCGCCCCGGCGCTCGGGGAGTCGTTCGCCCGCGCGCGGGCGGGCGGCCGGGAGCTGTACGGCTTCGCCTACCACGAGCTGGTCACGACCTATGTCGGCACGTCGACGGGGCTGCGCCTGCGCCATGACCAGCCCAGCGGCACGCTGGACCTCAACGCCAAGTCGCCGGACCGTACGCGCTCCGCGTGGGCGGGCCGCGCCACCCGGGACTTCAAGGACGTCGACCCGGCGGCGCTGGACACGGAGCTGGCCCAGCGGCTGGAGTGGGCGCGGCGCAGGATCGAGTTGCCCGCGGGCCGGTACGAGACGCTGCTGCCGCCGAGCGCGGTCGCGGACCTGCTGATCTACCAGTTCTGGTCGTCGGCGGCCCGGGACGCCACGGAGGGCCGGACGGTCTTCAGCAAGCCCGGCGGTGGCACCCGTATCGGCGAGCGGCTCAGCGGGCTGCCGCTGACCCTGCGCAGCGACCCGCACGCGCCCGGCCTGGAGACGGCGCCCTTCGTCATCGCGCACGCCTCCGGCGACTCCGCGTCGGTGTTCGACAACGGGCTGCCGGTCACGGCCACCGACTGGATCGGCGACGGCGAGCTGAAGCGTCTTTCGAGCACCCGGCACACCGCGGCCCTGACCGGGCTCCCGGTCGCGCCCCCGGTCGACAACCTGATCCTGGAGGGCGGCTCCGACCGCTCCCTGGAGGAGATGGTCGCGCGCACCGAGCGCGGGCTGCTGCTGACCTGCCTGTGGTACATCCGCGAGGTGGACCCGGCGACGCTGCTGCTCACCGGCCTGACCCGGGACGGGGTCTACCTGGTCGAGAACGGCGAGGTCACCGGAGAGGTCAACAACTTCCGCTTCAACGAGTCGCCCGTCGACGTGCTCGGTCGCGTCGTCGAGGCGGGCCGTACGGAGAAGACGCTGCCGCGGGAATGGAGCGACTGGTTCACCCGCGCCGCGATGCCCGCGCTGCGGGTACCGGATTTCAACATGAGCTCTGTCAGCCAGGGCGTATAACCTCGTAGGGCGGCAGGTCACCCGACTGCCCGCACGATCATCCGAGGAGACATGAGAACAGTGACGGACATCGTCGACGAGCTGAAGTGGCGCGGGCTGTTCGCCCTGTCCACTGACGAGGAGGCTTTGCGCAAGGCGCTCGCGGACGGTCCCGTCACGTTCTATTGCGGCTTCGACCCGACCGCGCCGTCCCTGCACGTGGGGCATCTGGTGCAGGTGCTCACCGTGCGCCGGCTCCAGCAGGCCGGGCACCGGCCGCTGGCGCTGGTGGGCGGCGCGACGGGGCTGATCGGTGACCCGCGCCCGACGGCGGAGCGCACGCTGAACGACCCGCAGACCGTGTCGGGCTGGGTCGACCGGCTGCGCGGCCAGATCGAGCCGTTCCTCTCCTTCGACGGGGAGAACGCGGCAGTGATGGTCAACAACCTCGACTGGACCGAGGGTCTGTCCGCGATCGAGTTCCTGCGGGACATCGGCAAGCACTTCCGGGTCAACAAGATGCTGACCAAGGACTCCGTGTCCCGACGCCTTGAGTCCTCCGAGGGCATCAGCTACACGGAGTTCAGCTACCAGCTCCTCCAGGGCATGGACTTCCTCCAGCTCTACCGCCGGTACGGCTGCACGCTCCAGCAGGGCGGCAGCGACCAGTGGGGCAACCTCACGGCGGGCCTGGACCTGATCCACAGGCTGGAGCCGGACGCGACGGTGCACGCGCTGGCGACGCCGCTGATGACGAAGGCGGACGGCACCAAGTTCGGCAAGACCGAGGGCGGCGCCGTCTGGCTCGACGCCGAGATGACGACGCCGTACGCGTTCTACCAGTTCTGGCTGAACGTGGACGACCGGGACATCTCGCGGTACTCACGCATCCTGTCCTTCAAGTCCCGTGAGGAGCTTGAGGAGTTGGAGCGGCAGACCGAGGAGCGTCCGCAGGCCCGCGCCGCGCAGCGCGCGCTGGCCGAGGAGCTGACCACGCTGGTGCACGGCGCCGACCAGACGGCCGCCGTGATCGCCGCGTCGAAGGCCCTCTTCGGTCAGGGCGACCTCGCCGCGCTGGACGAGAAGACGCTGGCGGCGGCCCTCTCCGAGGTGCCGCACATCCAGGTCTCCGCGCCCGCCCCGGTGGTCGACCTGTTCGCCGAGGTCGGTCTGGTGGCCAGCAAGTCGGCCGCGCGGCGCACGGTGAAGGAGGGCGGCGCCTACGTGAACAACGTCAAGGTGTCCGCCGAGGACGCCGTCCCGGCCGCCGAGGATCTGCTGCACGGGCGCTGGCTGGTGCTGCGCCGCGGCAAGAAGAACCTGGCCGCGGTGGAGGTCACGGGCGCCTGATGCGCGTTTGAGGGGGCGGGCTCGTCGCGAGCCCGCCCCTTCGCATGTCGTGACGCTCTCTACACTCTCCGCCGACGTCCGCGGCGCCCTCCGCCCATCGCCAGGTACACCGACTCGCCGATGAAGACCAGGAGCACCGCGAAGGCGATCTGGAGGCCATGGCGGCCCCAGTCGATGCCCCGGGTCTGAGCGATGCCCATGGCACGGGCGACCGCGTTGCCGATGATGCCGCCGAGCATGCCCATGAGCGTGGTCAGCCAGATCGGGCTGTGCTGCTTGCCCGGCAGGATCAGCTTGGCGAGGATGCCGAGCACGAATCCGACGATGAGCGCCCACAACCAGCCCATGGCTGCCTCCTTGTACGGCTCCGCCCGGTACGGCTCCGCGCGGGCCGTACGCCCAGTCTCGGCGCGGTGACCCTACGGCGCATGTCGGACGCGACCCTCCGCGAGGATGCGCAGACCGCTCGCTCGGGCAGAAGGCGCCCCGGTCTCGAAGGGGGCGGGGGCGCGGCGTACCGTTGTCGGTGTGTGAGCCCGGTTCCCCGCTGGGCCACGGACCGGCTACGCGCCGGGGAGTGTGCGAAGCAGGCGGGCGGTGGAATGTGATGCGGAAGCTGAACCACAGTGGTGGCGCTCCGGTGTTCCGGATCACCGGAGCCCGTCAGGGCCTCGCGGCGGATGTACGGGGTCGGCAGCGCCGCTATGTCATCTCGATGGGCGTGCGCACGATCGCGGTGATCCTCGCGGCCACCCTGTGGAACGTCGAGCGACCGGTGGCCATCGTCGCGCTGGTCCTCGGGACCTTCCTCCCCTATATCGCCGTCGTCATCGCCAACGCCGGGCGCGAGAACGCGCCGAACCTCCCGTCCACGTTCGTCACCACCCCCGTACATCCCATGATCGCGCCGACGCACGAGGAGGACTCGGGCGCGCGTTCCGGTGCGAGCGAGGACCGGGGCAGAGCCGGGGATACGGAATCCGCCCCGGAGGACGACCGGCAGGACGCCCCGGCCGAGGCGGCGCCGGGGTCCCGGAGCGAGCCGCGCGAGCGGACCTGACCGCAGGGGATGGGCGGCCTCTTCGTCGGGGCGGCCGGATCTGCCTGGTGAGGCGGGTCGAGGAAATATGCCATTCCGGTGCCGGGGTGCGGGTGACCCGTGCCATACTTCCTACGCGCTCCGCATCCCCCGTCGGGGCGACAGACCGACGCCGGGCAGCTCCCCCCGTGGCTGCTCGGCGTCGCCTTGTGTCGTACGGCAAGGCGATAGGGTCGAGGCGTGACCGTGCCTGATCATGAAGCGCCGATCTGCTCCGCCAAGGGCTGCCGTGCCGCCGCGGTGTGGGTGCTCGCGTGGAACAACCCGAAGATCCACACTCCCGAGCGCCGCAAGACCTGGCTCGCCTGCGAGGAGCACCGCGAGCATCTGTCGAAGTTCCTGGGCGTACGCGGCTTCCTGAAGGACGTCGTCGCGCTGGCGGACTGGGAGCCCCCCGAAGGCTGAGCCGCGCGGAAGCCGAGTTCGCCGGAGCTGTCAGCCGCCGATCGCCGACATCGGCCGCGCCGGTTGCAGGAACGCCGGGTCGTCCAGGCCCGAGCCCGCCTTCTTGCCCCACATCGCGCGCCGCCAGACAGCGGCGATCTCCTCGTCGGAGGCGCCGGAGCGCAGGGCCGCGCGCAGATCGGTCTCCTCGGTGGCGAACAGACACGTACGGATCTGTCCGTCGGCCGTGAGCCGCGTACGGTCGCAGGCCGCGCAGAACGGGCGCGTGACCGAGCCGATCACGCCGACGCGATGCGGGCCGCCGTCCACGGTCCAGCGCTCGGCCGGAGCGGAGCCGCGGGTGTCGGCGTCCTCGGGGGTCAGCGCGAAGCGCGTGCGCAGGGAGGCCAGGATGTCCTCCGCGGTGACCATGCCCTCGCGCTTCCAGCCGTGCTGGGCGTCCAGCGGCATCTGCTCGATGAAGCGCAGCTCGTAGCCGTGCTCGACCGCCCAGGAGAGCAGGTCCGGGGCCTCGTCGTCGTTGAGGCCCGGCATCAGGACGGCGTTGACCTTGACGGGGGTCAGGCCCGCCTCGCGGGCGGCTTCGAGACCCTCGATGACGTCCTTGTGGCGGTCCCGGCGGGTGAGGGTCTTGAAGACGTCCGGGCGGAGCGTGTCCAGGGAGACGTTCACCCGGTCCAGGCCCGCCGCCTTCAGGGCCGCGGCCGTACGCGCGAGGCCGATGCCGTTGGTGGTGAGGGACATCCGGGGGCGTGGCCGCAGGGCGGCGACGCGCTCGACGATGCCGACGAGGCCGGGGCGCAACAGCGGCTCTCCACCCGTGAAGCGCACCTCCGTGATCCCGAGGGAGCCGACCGCCGTGCCGATCAGCCGCACGATCTCGTCGTCCGTCAGCAGCTCGGGCTTGGCGAGCCAGCTCAGCCCTTCCTCGGGCATGCAGTACGTACACCGCAGATTGCAGCGGTCGGTCAGCGAAACCCTCAGGTCGGTGGCCACCCGGCCGTAGGTGTCGATGAGCACCTCGGCCCCCTCCCTCGTCGCCTCTGTCGCGGATCACACGATCCGCGTTCCTTGCGAGACTACGTGACCGCGCCGACATCGACCGCGCCTCGGCCGCGTCACGGGATCCCCGCGACGCGGCCGTCGGTGCGTACTCGGTGCCGGACCGTCAGTGGGCCCCGGCGCCGGTGAGGGACCGTACCTCCAGCTCCGCGTACTTGCGGGCGTCCGGCTCCTCCTTGGACAGCAGCGTGCCCAGCCAGCCGAGCAGGAAGCCGACCGGGATCGAGATGAGGCCCGGGTTCTCCAGCGGGAACCAGTGGAAGTCGACGTCCGGGAACATCGACGTCGGCTTGCCGGAGACCACCGGGGAGAACAGCACCAGGCCGACCGCGGTGACCAGGCCGCCGTAGATGGACCACAGCGCGCCCGTGGTGGTGAACCGCTTCCAGAACAGGCTGTAGAGGATCGTCGGCAGGTTGGCGGACGCGGCGACCGCGAAGGCGAGCGCGACCAGACCGGCGACGTTCAGGTCACGGGCGAGGGCGCCCAGGACGATGGAGACGGCGCCGATGCCGACCGTGGCCCAACGGGCCGCGCGCATCTCCGACTTCTCGTCGGCCTGGCCCTTCTTGATGACGTTCGCGTAGATGTCGTGCGCGAACGACGAGGACGAGGCCAGGGTGAGTCCGGCGACGACCGCGAGGATCGTGGCGAAGGCGACCGCCGAGATGCTGGCCAGCAGGATCGCGCCCCAACTGGAGTCGGTGCCGCCCAGGTGCAGGGCGAGCAGCGGGGCGGCCGTGTTGCCCGCCTTGTTGGAGGCGATGATCTCGTCCGGCTTGATGAGCGCGGCGGCGCCGAAGCCGAGCGCGAGGGTCATCAGGTAGAAGGCGCCGATCAGGCCGATCGCCCAGTTCACGGACTTCCGGGCGGCCTTGGCGGTGGGCACCGTGTAGAAGCGGATCAGGATGTGCGGCAGGCCCGCGGTGCCGAGGACCAGGGCGATGCCGAGCGAGAGGAAGTCCAGCTTGGTCGTGCCGGTGGCGCCGTACTTCAGTCCGGGCTCCAGGAAGGCCGCGCCCTTGCCGCTGTTGTCGGCGGCCTTGCCGAGCAGGTCGGAGATGTTGAAGTTGAACTTCAGCATGACCAGGAAGGTCAGCAGCAGGGCGCCGATGACCAGCAGGACCGCCTTGACCATCTGCACCCAGGTGGTGCCCTTCATCCCGCCGATGGTGACGTAGACGATCATCAGGACGCCGACGAGGGCGACGATGCCGATCTTGCCGCCGTCGCTGGTGATGCCGAGCAGCAGCGAGACCAGGACGCCCGCGCCCGCCATCTGGGCGAGCAGATAGAAGATCGACACGACGATGGTGGACGTGCCCGCCGCGGTGCGCACCGGGCGCTGGCGCATGCGGTACGCCAGGACGTCGCCCATGGTGTAGCGGCCGGAGTTGCGCAGCGGCTCGGCGACCAGGAGCAGCGCGACCAGCCAGGCGACCAGGAAGCCGACGGAGTACAGGAAGCCGTCGTATCCGAACAGCGCGATCGCGCCCGCGATACCGAGGAAGGACGCGGCGGACATGTAGTCGCCGGAGACGGCGAGGCCGTTCTGGAAGGCGGTGAACTGACGGCCGCCCGCGTAGAAGTCGGCGGCGCTCCTGGTCTGGCGGCCCGCCCAGATGGTGATGACGAGCGTCGCGAGGACGAACACCGCGAACAGGGTGATGATCAGCGTCCGGTGCTCGCTCGCCTCACCGGCGGCCAGGATCACTGCGGGGCTCATGCGCCACTCTCCATACGGGACTTGATGGCCTCGGCCTTGGGGTCGAGCTGGGCGGCGGCGTGCCGCGCGTACCACCAGGCGATCAGGAACGTGCTGAGGAACTGGGCGAGGCCGAGCACCAGGGCGACGTTGACGCTGCCGAAGAGCTTGGTGCCCATGAACTCGCCCGCGTAGTTCGACAGCAGGACGTAGACGAGGTACCAGACGATGAACGCCACGGTCAGGGGGAAGGCGAACGAGCGGTGGGAGCGGCGCAGTTCACTGAACTCGGCGCTCTCCTGGACCGCGACGAACTCGTCTGCGGTCGGCAGGCTGTGTTCGACCCGGGAGGGCGGTGGTGCGTCGGTGGCCACGGTGGTCTCCTCGCGTTGCGGGTGCGGTGACGACGGCGGTCGGTGGCGTGGGGGCGGTGCGCCGCCGGGGGGATCGGGCAGGTGCGGGGGTGGATCGGGTACAGGCATGGATCGGCTGCGGGCATGCGGAAGTTGACGTCGACGTGATGTAGATCACATGACGGGGTGCGACGGTAGCGCTTCCCTGCGCGATTCGACAGGGGCGTCAACCGAACCGGTGGTTCCTGCCCAAGCTCACGGGGCGGCGCGCGAACCGGTTCAACTCCCCCGGCTTCTTTCGCAGATCCTCGTCTCAACCCATTGCTGACCAGTTCGAATGCCGGATAGCTTCGCCCTGCACACCGTCATGTACCTGCCGGACACCCCCGCGTTCCGGCTCGTTCACGTACCCGGATGATGTGGAGACCCCATGGCTCGTCCGCTTTCGAGACGCCGGCTCGCCCTCGTCGTGCCCGTCGCCCTGTCCCTCACCGCGTCCCTGGGCTTCCTGCCGGGCGCGGCGTCGGCGGCCCCGCGCACCACGACCGTGCAGGCCGCCTCGGGCCCGGAACTGACCTACGTGGTCAACAGCAAGACGGACCGTCACGCGCTCACGGCGGTGCGGGGGGCGATCTCCGCGGCCGACGGCAGCGTCGTGGCGGCGTACGACAAGATCGGTGTGTTCGTCGCCCGCTCCGCGAACCCGGACTTCGCCAAGACTCTCCGGGCGGTCCGCGGGGTGGACTCCGCGGGTGCGACCCGGACCGCGCCGCTGACGGCCGCGGGCACGACGGACGAGGGCTCCGCGCGGTATCTGACGAAGGCGGAGGCGGCGAAGCTCACCGCCGGGAACACGGCGTCCGGGCAGGAGCCGCTGGAGGCCGACCAGTGGGATCTGCGCGCGATAGGCGCCGACAAGGCCGCGCGGATCAACCCCGGCAGCCGCAACGTCACGGTCGCCGTCATCGACACGGGCGTCGACGACACCCACCCCGACCTCGCCCCGAACTTCTCCCCCGCGCAGTCCGCGAGCTGTGTGGACGGCAAGGCCGACACCTCCTTCGGCGCCTGGCGGCCCGCGAACTCCGGTCACTACCACGGCACCCACGTCGCCGGTGAGATCGCGGCGGCCCGCAACGGCGTCGGTGTCGCCGGTGTCGCCCCGAACGTCAAGGTCTCCGCCATCCGCGTGGCCGACCCGGCCTCCCAGCTCCTCTACTCCGAGAGCGTGGTCTGCGCGTTCGTGTTCGCCGCCGATCACGGCGTCGAGATCACCAACAACAGCTACTACGTGGACCCGTGGCGCTACAACTGCATGGACGACCCGGACCAGCGGGCCATCGTCGACGCGGTCGGCCGCGCCCAGGCGTACGCGCAGCGCAAGGGCACGCTGAGCGTCGCCTCGGCGGGCAACTCGGGTGACGACCTCGCGTCCCACGCGATCCTCGACCCCTCCAGCCCCGACGACACGACCCCGGCGGACCGCACGGTGGACCCGCACCAGTGCCTCGACATCCCGGCCCAACTGCCGGGAGTCGTCACGGTCAGCGCCGTCGGGGTCACCAACGCCAAGTCGTACTACTCCAGTTACGGCAAGAACGTCGTGGACGTCGCGGGGCCGGGCGGCGACAAGTACCAGATCCCGGACACCCCGTCGCAGGACGGCCGCATCCTCTCCACGATGCCGAACAACCAGTACGGCTTCCTCCAGGGCACGTCGATGGCGGCGCCGCACGTCTCGGGCGTGGCCGCCCTGCTGAAGTCCACCCACCCGAAGGCGACTCCGGCCCAGCTCCTGTCGCTGCTGAAGACCCAGGCGGACAACCCGGGTTGCCCGAAGGAGCCCTACGACGGCGCGACCTGCGAGGGCGGCAAGCGCGTGAACGGCTTCTACGGCTTCGGCGTCGTGAACGCCCTGCGCGCGGTCAAGTAGCCAGCCGCTCCACCCCACTTGAGCTTCCTCGCGACTCGTACCACCTGTACCGCACCTGAGTTGGAGATCCGCATGACAGCGCCACGCACACGTTCCCGTCGTCTCGTCGCCCTTCCACTGGGGATGGCCATGGCGACCGCCTTCGCCTTCCTGCCGGGCGCCACCGCCTCGGCGGTGGAGTCGGCTCCGAAGGCCCCGAAGGCCTCCGCGACCGACGGGGCCGAGCTGAGCTACATCGTCAACACCGCTACGGGCAAGGGCCCGTCCGCGTCGGTGAAGAAGGCCATCGCCGCCGCGGGCGGCACGATCACGGTCGCCTACGACCAGATCGGCGTGGTCGTCGTCCACTCCTCGAACCCCGACTTCGCCCGCACCATCCGCAAGGTCCCGGGCGTGCAGTCGGCCGGTGCCACCCGCACCGCGCCCCTCTCCGCGCAGTCGACCACCGAGGTCGGCACGCCCAAGGTGCTCACCGCCGAGGAGGTCGCGAACGTCCAAGCGGCCGACGGACAGGACCCGTTGGAGCCCTTGCAGTGGGACCTGCCCGCCATCAAGGCGGACAAGGCGCACGAGAAGACGCTCGGCAGCCGTGACGTCACGGTCGCCGTCATCGACACGGGCGTCGACGACACCCACCCCGACCTCGCCCCGAACTTCGACCGCGCGGCGTCCGTCAACTGCGTGTCGGGCAAGCCGGACACCACCGACGGGGCCTGGCGGCCGAGCGCGGAGGAGAGCCCCCACGGCACGCATGTCGCGGGTGAGATCGCGGCGGCCAAGAACGGCAGCGGCATGACCGGTGTCGCGCCCGGCGTGAAGGTCGCCGGCATCAAGGTGTCCACCCCGGCGGGCTACTTCTACACCGAGGCCGTGGTCTGCGGCTTCGTCTGGGCTGCCGAGCACCACGTGGACATCACCAACAACAGCTATTACACCGACCCGTGGAACTTCAACTGCCTCGACGACGTGGACCAGCGCGCGCTCGTCGACGCCGTCTCGCGGGCCACGCGGTACGCGGAGCGCAAGGGCACGGTCAACGTCGCGGCGGCGGGCAACGAGAACTACGACCTGGACTCGCACGCCATCACGGACCCCTCCTCCCCCAACGACGGCACGCCCGGTGACCGGGTGATCGACCCGCACAAGTGCTTCGACATACCCACCCAGTCGCCCGGTGTGGTGACCGTGTCCTCGACCGGTGCGAAGGGCATCAAGTCGTCGTTCTCCAACTACGGTCACAACGTCATCGACGTCGCCGCGCCCGGCGGCGACTCCACCGCCTACCAGCCCCCGGCGGCGCCCGCCACCAGCGGTCTGATCCTCGGCACGCTGCCCGGCGGCGGCTGGGGCTACATGGCGGGCACGTCGATGGCGACCCCGCACGTCGCGGGCGTGGCCGCGCTCATCAAGTCGACGCATCCGCACGCCACCGTCGGCCAGGTGAAGGCCCTGCTGACCTCCGAGGCCGACGCCACCGCGTGCACGACCCCGTACGACATCGACTCCGACGGCACGATCGACGCCGTGTGCAAGGGGTCCAAGAACTACAACGGGTTCTACGGGCACGGGATCGTGAACGCGTTGAAGGCGGTCACGAAGTAAGGGCCGTTCATGTGTGAGGGGCCGGGTGCTCGCGCCCGGCCCCTTCGCTTCCCCTGGCCGACAGGTCGGGGTTGCCCGGTCCGTCACGAGTCGTGAGGATCCAGGAATGGGTTCCCCACGACCGACCGCGGATTCCGACGACCGTGACGCGCAGGTGCCTTCCGGGTCCGACGCCGCGTCCCGGCCCACCGCGTACAGAGCCGTCCTGGTGCTCGTCCTCGTCACGGCCGGTGCCCTCATACCCCTGCTCGGCCCCTCGGCCGCGCTGCGCGGCACGGGTGAGGCCGCCGCGCCCGGAGTGGGCGGCACCGGGCTGCTGCGCACCGTCCTGTTCGCGGCGTTGTGCATACCCGCGGGCGAACTCCTCGTCACCCGGCTGGCCCACCGGGTGCCGGGCGCGCCCCGCGCGGACCTGCCGCGCACCTGGGCGCCCTACGCGGCCTGCGCGGGCTTCGTCGCCGCGCTGGGGCTCGCCTCGGTGGTGGCCACCGGCAACCTCGTCCCGCACACGCTCGGCGAGATCGACATCGGCGGGCTGTACCGGAGCCGGGACGGCGTCCTCGCCCTCCTGGAGGTCAACGCCTTCCTCGCGGCCGGGCTGTGCGCCCTCTCGCGCCGGACGTCCCTCGGTCTGTGGCCGCCGGCCGCGGTGATCGTCGCCGAGGCGCTGCGGGCCCACCCCACGACGGAGCACAGTCCGCTGCTGGGCTCCTCTCTGACGCTCGTCCACCTCACCTGCGCGTCCCTGTGGGCCGGCGGGCTGCTGTACGCCCTGCGGACGCTGCGGCACTGGCGTACCTTCCCGGCCGCGGGCGCCGCCCTGCTCGGGCGCTACGCGCGCGTGGCGGCCGTGCTGCTCGCCGCGCTCACCGCGACGGGCCTGGTGAGTTCGCTGCGCCGGATGCCGCGCGGGACGATCCTCGACCAGCTCACCGAGACCGCGTACGGCCGCGCCCTGCTCGCCAAGGTGCTCCTCGTGGCCGTCGTCGCCGTACTCGCCCTGCTCGCGCGCCTGCGGCTGCGCCGCGCCGCCGACCCGCTCGGCGCCTGTGCGCCCGCGCGTGCGGAGCTGGTGGCGCTGAGCCTGGTCGTCGCGGTGTCGGGGCTGCTGACGGCGCTGCCGCTGCCGATCCGCTGGTCGTGAGCAGCCGTTGATCGACCCGCGCGTTCAGGAGGTGACCGTGGACACCTCGCGCTGTTCGGTCGCGGCCGGTGTCCCCCGTACGGCGAGCAGGCCCAGGGTCAGCAGGAACTGCGCCAGATCGTAGGTGAGCATGATCCACAGATCGGGCCTCGGGAGCTGCGGCCAGTCGGCGATGCCGGTCGCGATGAGCGTGTCGGACAGCAGGAACAGCGCGCCGCCGACGCCCGCGACGGGCCCGAGCCGGGTGGAGCCGCACGCCATCGCGGTGAGCAGCAGGCTGTAGCCCGCGACGGGGATGCGCAGACCGGCCGGGAGGCCGGGCCACAGGAGAACGACCAGCGCGACGAGGACGATGCCGTAGACCCCGGCGGTCCAGGCCGCACGCGCGCGGGGGGCGCTCTGCCGCCGGAAGAGCAGGAGATAGCAGACGTGTCCCGCCGCGAAGGAGGCCATCCCGGCGAGGAAGGCGGGGTCGGCGTCGAGCAGCAGCAGGACGTCACCGCCGCAGCCGAAGAGCAGCGCCGCCACCTGGAGCCGCGGCCCGCCGCGCACTATGACGTGCAGCGCGAGCAGCGGCATCAGCAGGGGCTTGGCCAGGGTGTGGCCGAGCGACAGGTCGGCGGCGAGGCAGCCGAGGTCGGCGACGACGGCACACCAGAAGAGGACGAGGAACACCCGCGCGAGGCGTTCGGACCGCTGCGGCGCGCGTCTGTCGACGAGCCGCTCCGCACCGAGTGTCATGTGGCGGGCCCTTCGACGACGGCGGACGGGGACGACGGGGACACGGACGCCGTACGGGCCCGGGGCTGCCAGCCGGGCCCGCGGAAGACCCGGCCGAGGCGCTCGCCCCAGGTGGCCGCGGCCCTCACGTCCCGGGCGATGGCCGCGTACTCGTGCGTGGCCACCCGCAGCGGGTTGTAGGTCTGGATGTTCTTGGTCAGCCCGTACACCGGCCGCTCGGTCTCCGCGACGAAGCTCTTGAACAGCCGGTCCCAGACGATGAGGATCCCGCCGAAGTTACGGTCCAGATAGCCGCCTTGAGAGGCGTGGTGCACCCGGTGGTGCGACGGCGTGTTGAAGACGAACTCGAACCACCGGGGCATCCGGTCGATGCGTTCGGTGTGGATCCAGAACTGGTAGACGAGGTTCACGGACGACGTGAACGCCACCACGGCCGGGTGCACACCGACGGCGACCATGGGCACGTAGAAGGGCCAGCCGGTGACCGACGTCCAGGGCTGGCGCAGCGCGGTGGTGAGGTTGAACTTCCGGCTGGAGTGGTGGACGACATGGCAGGCCCACAGGATCCGGATGACGTGGTGGCCGCGGTGGGACCAGTAGTAGAAGAAGTCCTGCGCGAGCAGCATGAGCGGCACGGTCCACCACAGGACGGGCACCCGCAGCGGGGTGAGCGCGTAGACCGCCGTGTAGATCGCGACGATGGGGAACTTCCACAGGAAGTCGAAGAAGAGGCTCCCGAGCCCCATGCCGACGCTGGTCGCCGCGTCCTTCGTCTCGTACCCGGCGTCGTCCTCGTCCGGGTGGAGCCGGACGCTGACGATCTCGATGACCGTGAGCAGTAAGAACGCTGGTATCGACCAGACGACGACGTCGGGAAGGTTCGGCATGGGTGAACCGTAGAGCCACCGATCGCCTGGGGATAGACGTTGTTACGCACAAGTATTACCGGCGGTACGGGCCTCTCTCTTGGCGATGTCCTCCAAACGAAGGGGACGGCTCCGCGGCACCGAGGGGGCTGCTCCGCCGCCGCGGATCAGGCCGCGGTCGCGCCCAGGAGGGCCCCCGCCACGTAGGTGATGCCCATGGCCAGCGCCCCGCCCAGCACGTTCCGGGTCAGAGCGCGCCCCGGTCGCGCGGCGCCCAGGCGCGCGCTGACCCAGCCGGTGACGACGAGCGCGGCCAGGACGGATCCGACCGTCACGGGGAGCCGCCAGCCGTCGGGCGGCAGCACGATCGCCAGGAGCGGCAGCAGCGCGCCCACCGTGAACGCCAGGAAGCTCGCCCACGCCGCGTGCCAGGGGTTCGCCAACTCGTCCGGGTTGATGCCGAGTTCGACGCTCGCGTGGGCGCGCAGCGCGTCCCGTTCGGTCAGTTGCAGCGCCGCCTCGCGGGCCACCTCCCGTGACAGGCCGCGCGCCTGGAGCAGCCCCGTCAACTCCTCCAGTTCCTCCTGCGGTTGCTCTCTCAACTCCCGCTTCTCCACGGCCAGCGCGGCCCGCTCGGAGTCCCGCTGGGTCGACACCGACACGTACTCGCCCACCGCCATCGACATGGACCCGGCCAACAGCCCGGCCAGGCCCGCCGTCAGCAGCGCCGCGCGGTCGCTCGTCGCACCCGCGACGCCGACCACGAGGCCCGCGGTGGAGACGATGCCGTCGTTCGCGCCGAGGACCGCCGCCCGCAGCCAGTTCAGCCGCGTGCCGAGCGCGCCGCCATGAGTCTCGTCATGCATGCGTTCCGTCACATGGGGAGGATGGCACTCCGGTTCTGTCGTCGCCACACCGGCCCGGCCCGTCGGCCCGCCTCCGTCCCGCGTGGAGCGCGTTCCCGCCACTGCTGACGGTCCGTCAGTTCCGGCCTCGGCCGTACGCCCGTGGGCGGAGCTGTCAGTGGCGGCCCGTATCCTCAGTGACCATGCTCGAAGACCGTACGACCGCAGCGCCCCCGGCTCCCTGGCCGGCCGCGTATCCCGAGGGGTACGCGGTCGTCGACGTGGAGACCACCGGTCTGAGCCGGGACGACCGGATCATCTCGGCCGCCGTCTACCGGCTGGACGGGCGCGGCGAGGTCGAGGACCACTGGTACACGCTGGTCAACCCGCAGCGCGACCCCGGCCCGGTGTGGATCCACGGCCTGACGAGCTCGATGCTCCAGGGGGCGCCGCTCTTCCAGGACGTCGCCGAGGAGTTCGCCGCCCGGCTCGACGGCCGGGTGCTCGTCGCGCACAACGCCGTCTTCGACTGGTCGATGATCGCGCGGGAGTACGCGCGCGCGGAGCGCGAGGCGCCGGTCCGCCAGCGGCTGTGCACGATCGCGCTCTCCAAGGAGCTGGGCCTGCCGCTGCCCAACCACAAGCTGGAGACGCTGGCCGCGCACTTCGGCGTGGTCCAGCAGCGGGCGCACCACGCGCTGGACGACGCGCGCGTGCTGGCGGAGGCGTTCCGGCCGAGCCTGCACGCCGCCGCGCGGGGCGGCGTACGGCTGCCGCTGCTGGAGTGCCGCCCGCTCACCGAGTGGATCTCCTCCCCGACGATCGGACGGCAGTCCTCCGGGTCCTACGGCGCCGCGAGTTGGCGCCCGTCCCGCAAGCGCCCCGCCTGTCCGTACCCCAACCCGGGGCGGTACGAAGAGGGCAAGCCGCTCCGGCAGGGCATGCGGGTGGCGTTCTCCGGGGACACGTCGACGGAGCGCGAGCTGCTGGAGGACCGTGCCGTCGAGGCGGGGCTGCACGTGGCGACGAGCCTGTCCCGGCTCACCAGCCTGCTGGTCACCAACGACCCCGACTCGGGCACGTCGAAGACGGTCAAGGCACGGCAGTACGGCACACCGATGATCGACGAGGCGGCCTTCGGGCAACTGCTCAGGGATGTGGCACCGGCCTCGGGCGCGTGACCCCGCGGGGCCGACGGAGATCGTCGGCCGGGCGCGTGTCCCCTCCCGGGCACCCGCCCGATCACGCTCCTCGCCCAAGTTGTACCGTCGTGGGGTGTACCGCTTCCTGTTGACCCGGCAGTGGGTGATTCTCACCCTCGTGATGCTGGCGCTCATCCCGACGATGATCGAGCTGGGCTTCTGGCAGTTGCACCGCCACGAGCACCGGGTCGCGCTGAACAAGGTGATCGGTGAGTCGCTGGCCGCGAAGCCGGTGCCCGCGGAGACGCTCACCTCGCCCGGCGGCACCGTCAAGAACGACGACCTGTACCGGCGGGTGTCCGCGAAGGGCCGCTTCGACACGGCCCACGAGGTCGTGGTGCGCCGCCGTACGAGCAACGACGGCGACGTCGGCTACCACGTCCTGACCCCGTTCGTCCTGGACGACGGCAAGGTGCTCCTGGTCAACCGGGGCTGGATCGAGGCCGACCTCGCGCAGACCGCCTTCCCGAAGGTCCCGGCGCCCGCGAGCGGCGAGATCACGGTCACCGGGCGGCTCATGCCGGACCAGACGACCGCCGAGAGCGGCATCAAGGACGTCAAGGGGCTGCCGGACCGCCAGATCATGCTGATCAACAGTGAGCAGCAGGCCAAGAGCCTGGGCAAGCAGGTCCTCGCGGGCTATGTCGAGCTGGTCTCCCCCGCCCCCGCGCACGACACCCCGCAACTGATCGCGGCCCCGGAACACAGCGACATCGGCCCCCACATGGCGTACGCGATCCAGTGGTGGCTGTTCTCCGCGGGTGTCCCGATCGGCTGGGTGGTCCTGGCCCGCCGCGAGGTCCGCGACCAGGCGCGTGCCGCGGCGACCGCGGAGCAGAACAGCCCGGAGACGGAACCGGCACCGGCGTAACGTCCTGGAACCGGTGAGGCGGGCCACGCCGGACCGTCCGTCCCCCGCCCGGCCGTACCCCGGATTGTGCTGTGAGCCCGCCGGGAAACCGGAACCCGTGCAGCGATCCCAGCGGACCATCGAGGACTACGCCCTCATCGGCGACCAGCAGACCGCCGCCCTGGTCAGCCGGACCGGCTCGGTCGACTGGCTCTGCCTTCCCCGGTTCGACTCGGCGGCCTGCTTCGCCGCGCTGCTCGGCAGCGAGGACCACGGGCACTGGCACATCGCCCCCCGGCACAGCGGCCCCTGCACCCGCCGCGCCTACCGCGCCGACACCCTCGTCCTCGACTCGGAGTGGGACACCCCGGACGGCTCGGTCCGCCTCACCGACTTCATGCCGCAGCGCGACCACGCGCCCGACCTCGTCCGCATCGTCGAAGGCCTGCGCGGCAAGGTGACCGTACGCGGCACGCTGCGGCTGCGCTTCGACTACGGCTCGATCGTGCCGTGGATGCGCCGGGCCGACGGCCATCGCGTGGCCATCGCGGGACCCGACTCGGTGTGGCTGCGCAGCCATCCCCCGGTGCACACCTGGGGCAAGGACTTCGCCACGCACTCCGAGTTCACGGTCGAGGAGGGGGAGAAGGTCGCCTTCGTCCTCACCTGGCATCCCTCGCACAAGCCGCGCCCCACCCTCGTCGACCCCTTCGAGGCCTTGGAGTCCAGCGTCGCGGCCTGGCGCGACTGGGCGGCCGAGTGCCGCTACCGGGGGCCCCACCGGGACGCGGTGGTCCGCTCCCTGATCACCCTCAAGGCCCTCACCTACGCGCCGACCGGCGGCATCGTCGCCGCCCCCACCACCTCGCTGCCCGAAGTGATGGGCGGCGTCCGCAACTGGGACTACCGCTATAGCTGGCTGCGCGACTCCACCCTCACCCTGGAGGCCCTGCTGACCGCGGGCTACCACGAGGAGGCCGAGGCCTGGCGCGACTGGCTGCTGCGCGCGGTCGCGGGCGACCCGGCCGATCTGCAGATCATGTACGGCCTGTCGGGCGAACGGCGGCTGCCCGAGTACGAACTGCCCTGGCTGCCCGGCTTCCAGGGCTCCGCACCGGTCCGGGTCGGCAACGGCGCGGTGCGGCAGTTGCAGTTGGACGTGTACGGCGAGGTCATCGACTCGCTGACGGTGGCGCGGCGCGCGGGTCTGCCGATCCGGCCGCACATGTGGCGGGTGCAGTGCGCGCTGATGGAGTTCCTGCGCACGGTCTGGCGGGAGCCGGACGAGGGCCTGTGGGAAGTGCGCGGCGGGCGCCGCCACTTCGTGCACTCCAAGGTGATGGCCTGGGTCGCCGCCGACCGCGCGGTCCTCGCCCTGGAGGAGAACCCCGGGCTCGCAGGCGACCTGGAGGGCTGGCGGGCGATGCGCGACGCGGTGCACCAGGAGGTGTGCGAGCGCGGCTACGACCCCGGGCAGAACACGTTCACGCAGTTCTACGGCTCGCGCGCGCTCGACGCCTCGCTGCTGCTGATCCCCCAGGTCGGCTTCCTGCCGCCGGACGACCCGCGGGTGATCGGCACTGTCGAGGCGGTCCGCGCCCGGCTCGCCCCGGACGGATTCATGCGCCGCTACGACACCGAGGCCACCGATGTGGACCCGCTGCCCGGCAGGGAAGGCACCTTCCTGGTCTGCTCGTTCTGGCTCGCGGACGCCCTGCGGCTCATCGGCCGCGGCGACGAGGCCCGCGAGCTGTTCGAACGGCTGGTGGGCGTCCGCAACGACGTCGGGCTGCTCGCCGAGGAGTACGACCCGGCCACCGGCCGACAGCTCGGCAACTTCCCGCAGGCCTTCAGCCATCTCGGCCTGGTGGCGACCGCCCTCGCCCTGTTCGAGGAGGACCAGGCAGGATAGGGCGCATGGATCTTGGGCTGAAGGACCGTGTCTACCTCGTCACCGGCGCCACGCGCGGGCTGGGCAACGCCACCGCGCGCGCACTCGTGGCCGACGGAGCGAAGGTGGTCGTCACGGGCCGCGACGAGAAGCGGGCCGCCGAAGCCGCGGCCGAACTGGGCACGCACGCGGTCGGCGTGGCGGTCGACAACGCCGACCCCGGCGCGCCCGCCCGGCTGATCGCCACCGCGCGCGAGCGCTTCGGAGGCTTCGACGGCATCCTGATCAGCGTCGGCGGCCCGCCGCCCGGCCATGTCGCCGACACCACGGACGAGCAGTGGACGAGCGCGTTCGAGTCGGTGTTCCTGGGCGCGGTGCGGCTGGCCCGCGCCGCCGCCGAGGAGCTGACCGAGGGCGGTGTCATCGGGTTCGTGCTGTCCGGCTCCGTGTACGAGCCGATCTCGGGGCTGACCATCTCCAACGGTCTGCGCCCCGGGCTCGCGGGCTTCGCCAAGTCCCTCGCGAACGAGCTGGGCCCGCGCGGGATCCGGGTGGTCGGACTGCTCCCGGGCCGTATCGACACGGACCGGGTACGGGAGCTGGACGCGCTCTCCGCCGAACCCGAGGCGACCCGCGCGGGCCACGAGGCGCGGATCCCGCTGCGCCGCTACGGCACCCCGGAGGAGTTCGGCCGCAGCGCCGCGTTCCTGCTCTCGCCCGCGGCGTCCTTCCTGACGGGCGTCATGCTGCCGGTGGACGGCGGCGCCCGGCACGGCTTCTGAGGAACGAGAAGGCCGGGCGCCGTCGTCTCAGTCGCCGACCCCGGCCAGGTCGCGCAGGCGGCGGGCCTGTGCGGCCCGTTCCGCGGCGCGCTGCTCCTCGTAGGTCCGCTCCTGCGCGCCGCGCAGCAGCGCCTTGGTCTCGATCACGGCGTCACGGGGCGCGGCGAGCAGGGCGGACGCCAAGTCCCGTGCGGTGTCGTCGAGTTGATCGCGCGGTACGGCGATGTTCGCGAGCCCGGTGGACACGGCCTCCGCGGACTGGACGTAGCGGCCCGTCGCGCAGATCTCCAGCGCGCGGGCGTATCCGACCAGGCTCACCAGCGGATGCGTACCGGTGAGGTCCGGGACGAGGCCCAGGCTGGTCTCGCGCATGGCGAACTGCACATCGTCCGCGACGACGCGCAGATCGCAGGCGAGGGCGAGCTGGAAGCCCGCGCCGATCGCATGCCCCTGCACGGCGGCGATGGACACGACGTCATTGCGCCGCCACCAGGTGAACGCCTCCTGGTACGCGGCGATGGTCGCGTCCAGCTCGGCGTCACCGCTGCGCGCGATGTCGATGAAGGTCGGTTCGCCCTCGATGCCCTCCGGTGTGAACATCTGGCGGTCGAGTCCGGCCGAGAACGACTTGCCCTCGGCACGCAGCACGACCACACGGACGGAACCGGGCAGTGCGCGCCCGGCCTCCGCCAGCGCCCGCCACAGAGCGGGGCTCTGGACGTTGCGCTTGGCCGGGTTGGTCAGCGTCACCGTGGCGATCGCCTCGTCGACGGTGAGCTGTACGCCGTCCTTGTCGAGTACCGGGTCGAGCGAAGCCATGGGGCGCCTCCGATGGGTGCGGTCAGGGCGGGATGCCGTACGAGGACATCCACAAGTGACTGCACAGTAACCACCCGGCCGGTCGCCCGACCGGCCGGGTGGCCACCATCGAAGCCGATGGGCCGCCCGGCGTCAGGCCTGCGTGGCCTTCTTGCCCCGCGTCGCCCCGCCACGCCCTCGCAGCGTGACACCCGACTCGCTGAGCATCCGGTGAACGAAGCCATACGAGCGGCCGGTTTCCTCGGCCAGCGCCCGGATGCTCGCACCGGAGTCGTACTTCTTCTTCAGGTCTGCCGCGAGCTTGTCGCGCGCGGCGCCGGTCACCCGGCTGCCCTTCTTCAGAGTCTCGGCCACCCGTGCCTCCTCATGGGAAGTGCGCTCTGGTCTCCTCATGATCACCCCTCAAGAGCGGGATGGCCACCCATTCGGCAAGGTCCGTGCCACCCGGATGTGACGACAGGAGCGCGTCTCCATAAGCGGAATCCGGGATTCCATCCGATGTCATGCGTACGCCCGAACGGGTTGATCCGGGAAATACCAGGTCAGCGGGGCGCGTCGGCCGAGCCCCGGAAGAGAGGGGATCGGCCGGTGAATCCGTGTACGACACACCCGGTACGAGGAGATCTCACACACATGACGGACCACGAGTAGGCCGGATGACCCATGCGCGCTGGGCCGGCCCTGCGGTAAGAGAGCGCCGGCCGACCCCGGTCCGGGTGGGTCAGGCGAGGGCCACGAGGTCCGCGTAGCCCGCGCCCCACAGGTCCTCGACGCCGTCGGGCAGCAGGATGATCCGCTCCGGCTGGAGCGCCTCCACCGCGCCCTCGTCGTGCGTGACGAGGACGACCGCGCCCTTGTACGTGCGCAGCGCGCCGAGGATCTCCTCGCGGCTGGCCGGGTCGAGGTTGTTGGTCGGCTCGTCCAGGAGCAGCACGTTCGCGGACGAGACCACGAGCGTGGCGAGGGCGAGACGGGTCTTCTCGCCGCCGGAGAGGACACCGGCCGGCTTGTCGACGTCGTCGCCGGAGAACAGGAACGAGCCGAGCACCTTGCGGACCGCGACCAGGTCCATGTCCGGGGCGGCGGAGCGCATGTTCTCCAGGACCGTACGGTCCGCGTCGAGGGTCTCGTGCTCCTGCGCGTAGTAGCCGAGCTTCAGACCGTGGCCCGGCACGACCGCGCCCGTGTCCGGCTGCTCGACGCCGCCGAGCAGCCGCAGCAGGGTGGTCTTGCCGGCGCCGTTGAGGCCGAGGATGACGACCCGGGAGCCCTTGTCGATGGCCAGGTCGACGTCGGTGAAGATCTCCAGGGAGCCGTACGACTTCGACAGGCCCTCGGCCATCAGCGGGGTCTTGCCGCAGGGCGAGGGGTCGGGGAAGCGGAGCTTGGCGACCTTGTCCGACTGGCGGACCTCGTCGAGCCCGGCGAGCAGCTTCTCGGCGCGGCGGGCCATGTTCTGCGCGGCGACCGTCTTGGTGGCCTTGGCGCGCATCTTGTCGGCCTGGGCGTTGAGCGTGGCGGCCTTCTTCTCGGCGTTGGCGCGCTCGCGCTTGCGCCGCTTCTCGTCGGCCTCGCGCTGCTGCTGGTAGAGCTTCCAGCCCATGTTGTAGACGTCGATCGCGGACCGGTTGGCGTCCAGGTAGAACACCTTGTTGACGACCGTCTCGACCAGGTCGACGTCGTGCGAGATCACGATGAAGCCGCCGCGGTAGGTCTTCAGGTAGTCGCGCAGCCAGACGATCGAGTCGGCGTCGAGGTGGTTGGTCGGCTCGTCGAGCAGCAGGGTGTCCGCGTCGGAGAACAGGATGCGGGCCAGCTCGATACGGCGGCGCTGACCACCGGAGAGCGTGTGCAGCGGCTGGCCGAGCACGCGGTCGGGGAGGTTCAGGGCGGCGGCGATGGTGGCGGCCTCGGCCTCGGCGGCGTACCCGCCCTTGGTGAGGAACTCGGTCTCCTGGCGCTCGTACTGTTTGAGGGCCTTCTCGCGGGTGGCGCCCTGCCCGTTGGCGATGCGCTGTTCGTTCTCGCGCATCTTGCGGATCAGGACGTCGAGGCCGCGCGCGGAGAGGACGCGGTCGCGGGCGAGGACGTCGAGGTCGCCCGTGCGCGGGTCCTGCGGGAGGTAGCCGACCTCGCCGGAGCGGGTGACGGTGCCCGCCGCGGGGATGCCCTGACCGGCGAGGACCTTGGTGAGCGTGGTCTTCCCCGCGCCGTTGCGGCCGACCAGGCCGATGCGGTCGCCCTTGGCGACACGGAACGTGGCGTTCTCGATGAGGATGCGGGCACCGGCGCGCAGCTCGATACCGGAGGCGGAGATCACGGACAGACTCCAGGGACTCAAACCCCCTGCTCGAGCGATGTCGCGAGTCCGGGGGGTGGCGGGATGGGCGGCTGAGGACGTTCCCGCCGTCTAATGCGCGAGGAGAATGGCCATGGGGCCCAGTCTAACGGGGCCGTGCAACCGCTTTTCCTCGGAGGGACGGCCGAAGGGACTGATCGTCATGGCGGGTCGTGGGACGGGTCACAGGGCGGGACGGGACGCGGGAAGGGACGGCAGACGGCCGAGCATCTGCCCGACGCTGCTGTACGCCGACGCGCGGGCGGCGGTCAAGCAGCTCACGGAGGCGTTCGGCTTCACGGAGATGTCGGTGTACGAGGACGGCGACGGCTCGGTGCTGCACGCCGAGCTGGCCCAGGGCAACGGGGCGGTGCTGCTCGGCTCCAAGGGCCGGGGCGGGCCCTTCGACGAGGCGATGCGGGACACGGGCCCGTGCGCGGTGTACATCGCCGTGGCCGACGTCGACGCCCACCATCAACGGGCCCTGGCGCACGGCGCGGAGATCCTCGTGCCCCCGACGGACCAGCCGTACGGCTCGCGGGACTATCTGGCCCGCGACGCCGAGGGCAACCTCTGGAGCTTCGGCACCTACGCCCCCGAGGTGCCCTCCCCGTGACGGGGCGTCACCCTTCTCCGGTGTGGACCTGGAAGGCGGCACGGCGTACGGCCTTGGCGAGCGCCGGGTCGGGGTGCGCGGCGGCGAGCGCGACCAGTACCTGCACGGTGCGCGGGTGCCCGACCGCGCGCACCTCGTCGAGGAGGGCGGGCACGGTGGGCTGCACCGCGGACTCCAGGTGGCGTACGAGGAGCGGGGCCTCGCCGTGGTCGGCGACGGCGGCGGCGGTGTCGACCCACAGCCAGGTGGCCTCCTCGCGGGTGAGCACCGCGTGGGCCTCCTCCGGGTCGGCGCCGTCGTGCTCGGCGAGCCAGAGCTGGGCGTAGGGGCGCAGGGGCCGCTCGTCGGCGACGGCGCGCACATCGGGCTCGGCGGGGGCGCCGACCACGCGCAGCGCGTCGAAGGCGAGGCCGCGCAGGAGGGCGTCCTCGCCGCGGGCGGCGGCCAGGAGTTCGGTGACGGCGCTGCCGACGGGCCGGGCGGCGAGCCAGGCGCGGTACTCGGCGCGGGCCGCGTTGGGGCGCAACTGGGCGCAGCCGCGCAGCATGGCCTCGGCGTTCTGCTCGATGTTCCCGGCGGGGCTCTGCGCGGCGACGCAGATCTGCTCCAGCTTGACCCAGACCGCCCAGTTGCCGAGCGGGGTGAGGGTGGCCTGTCCGTCGGCGCGGGTGAGGGCGCCTACGTAGGCGAGCGCGTCGAGGGCCCAGCCGAGCAGGGGGGCGAGCGGGATGTCCTCGGCGCTGCCCTGGTCCGGGGTGGCGGGGTGCTCGGCGCGCAGCGTCTCGCCGGGCTGGTCCGGGCGCGAGGTGTAGGCGACCTCGCACCGCTCGGTGCGCAGTTCGGTCACCCGCTGGCAGAGGAGGTCGAGGAGCTGTGCGACGGGGACGGGCCCGGCGGACAGTTGCAGGAAGGAGAGCACCTGCGGCATCGCCGAGACGACGTCGGCGACGGCGGACTGCCCGGGGTCCTCGGGTTCGGGGTAGGCGAGCGTCCAGGCGTCGAAGAAGGCGACCCAGCCGCGCAGGACGGCGGAGTCGTCGCGGTGCCAGGCGCGCAGCCGCCAGCCGGGGCGGGCGCTGTCGCCGTGCACTTCCACGAGACCGGCCAGCCGGGCGGTGTCCCAGTCGGCGCGGACCTGGGCGACGCTCAGGCCGAGGTCGGCGGCGGCCCGCTCGGCGGTGGCATCGCTGAGGGTGCCCTTGCCGTCCGGGGTGGCGCCGTCGCGGCCGGGGCGCAGCTCCGCGTCGGCCCAGTGCGCGACACGGGCCGCGTCGGCCAGGCGGGTCCGGGCCAGCCTGGCGAGTTCCGCGGGCGGGGGTGTGCCCTCGGGCGGCCGGGGGGCGGCACGGCGTGCGCGGCGCTGGGTCACCGCTCGGGGGGCTTCGGCCAGGGGCCGTGGGCTGACGAGTCGGAGCCTGGAGTCGCGCGGGGTACGGGACGTCACAGGTGCAGTCTTCCGGTTGACGGTGCGAAAACCCAAACGGAAGGGCGCGCTGGGGGGTGGGGCCGGGCGGGGCACGGGTCCGCAGAGGGGTGCGACGGGGGGAGCCGATCTCGGACAGGGCTAAGCGGAAGACGACTCGCGGGGCACGTGGGTCAGAGCGGACCGGTGCGGCCCTGCGCGGGGCGGGCCGTGTCACATGAGCGGGGTCAGGAAGCGGCGCAGTGACTCTTCGTAGGTCTCGGGGTCCGCGTTCCACAGGGCGCCGTGCGGGGCGTTGGGCACCGTGTTCAGGGTGACCAGGTCCGGGCGGCGGCGGGCGAGGTCGCGCGAGAGGTCCCAGGAGGCGACGGCGTCGTCGGGGCTGTGGAAGATCAGCGCCGGTACCTGGAGGTGGTCCGGGTCCAGGGCCGTCCGGTCCTGGTAGGCGAGCAGACCGGTGCGGCCCTGCGCGGAGCGGACCGCCAGGGGCAGCAGCGGGCCGGGGACGTGCCGGGCCGAGGCGAGGGCGCGCAGGGTGGCCTCGGCGTCGAGCACGGGCGAGTCCAGGACGAGTCCGCAGATCCGTTCGCGCAGCGCGGAGTGGGTGGCGGCGCGCAGCGCCATGGTGGCGCCGGTGGACCAGCCGTGCAGGACGACGCGTTCGGCGCCGTGGTGCACGGCGTGGCGGACGGCGGCGGCCACGTCGTGCCACTCGGTCTCGCCGAGGTGGTTCAGACGGTCCGGGGAGCGGGGTGCGCCGAGGTCGCCCCGGTAGGCGAGGGCGAGGTGCGGGAAGCGGTAGCGCTGGAGGAACTCCATGAGGTTCATGGACAGTTCGCGGGTGGTGCCGAGGCCATGCACGGTGATCACCCAGGTGTCGCGGGCGCCGGGCACCAACCAGGCGGGCAGGGGGCCGAGTTCGCCGGGCACCTCGAGGTCCCGGTAGTGGAAGCCGAGGGCGCCGCCCGGATCACCGACGTGCAGGTTGGGGGTGAGCCACACCTTGTCGCCGGGTTCGAGGGTGCCGTGGGTCACGCGCTCCAGACGGCGTACGACGGCGTCGGCGGAGTGCGGGGCGGTGTCCAGCACCGGGCCGACGACGGCGTGGGAGCCGTCGCCCGCCAGGCCGTGGACCCCAGGGCGCAGGGTGGCCAGATCGCGGGTGAGCGTGATCTGGCCGGCGGCCAGGGAGTGCACGGTCAGGCGTGGTTCGGTCGGCAGCGGGCGCCCCGGCGGTGCCTTCAGCGCGGCGTTGCTGGCGTAGCGGCCGACGGCCACACCGGCCGTACCGACGGCTATGGCTGCGGTGGCGGCTGCGGCCGCCGCTTTGACGATGCGCACGCGTCCAGTCTCCCGGCGCTCGCCGCCCCCGGCCACCGGGAGCTACCCGCCGGGACCGGCTATCGCTGCCCGTATCCCCGCAGCCGCTCCCCCGCCTCGGCCAGTTGTCCCGGGGTGAGAAGTGCCGGGGACAGGCCTGGTACGGACGCCGCCGTCAGCCACACCCGGCACATCCACTCCAGTTGGGCCGTTCGGTCGTACGCCTGGGCCAGGGAGCTGCCGTGGGCCATCGTGCCGTGGTTCCGCAGCAGGCACGCGGTGCGGTCCGCCAGCGCGTCGAGCATGTGCTCGGCCAGCTCCGCGGTGCCGTAGGTCGCGTACGGGGCGACCCGGACCGCTCCGCCGAGCGCGGCGGCCATGTAGTGGATCAGCGGCAGTTCCCGTACCAGCGTGGAGACGGCCGTCGCGTGCACGGCGTGGGTGTGGACGACGGCGCGGGCGCCGGTGGTGCGGTAGACGGCCAGGTGCATCGGCAGTTCGCTGGTCGGGCGCAGGGAGCCGAGCACCTGTCTGCCGTCGAGGTCGACGCCGACCGCGTCGTCCGGCGTGAGCCGGTCGTAGGGCACCCCGGTGGGGGTGACCAGCACGGTGTCGCCGACGCGCGCCGAGACGTTGCCCGACGTGCCGACGACCAGCCCCTCGGCGACGGTGCGGCGGGCCGTCGCGACCACCTCGTCCCACGCGCGCGCCAGTTCGTCCGCCGGGACCGGTCCGCCCTGTGTGTCCTGGTGTTCGACCATGCCGCGATCCTGCCAGGCGGGGACCGGCCTGCCGAGAGCCCGGACACACTCGACGGCCCGGAGGCGCGCGGCGTGACCAATCTCTCGTCGGGGGCTCCCCGGCCCGGCCGGGACGGTGTGCGACGCGTCGGCCGGGAGATCGCTCCAGGACCCGAAAGGCCCCGGTGGCACCACTGTTCGAGACGGCGGGCGGCACCGCCCGGCCCGCAAGCGGAGCGCCGACCCCCCTTTGGTGACACTCCGAGGCTCGCCCCAGTTCACCTTCCGTTCACCCAGGTTGCCTACGGTCCACTCGCCACTGACCTCCCATAGAAGCCTGGGTAAATGGAACACATCACGCTCCTCCTCGGAATCGTGATCGTCACCGCTCTCGTGTTCGATTTCACGAACGGATTCCACGACACTGCCAACGCGATGGCGACGACCATCTCGACCGGCGCCCTGAGGCCAAAGACGGCGGTGGCGATGTCTGCCACGCTGAACCTCGTGGGTGCCTTCCTCTCCGTAGAGGTCGCCAAGACGATCTCCGGCGGCATCATCAACGAGCAGGGCATCCGCGTCGAAGTGATCTTCGCGGCCCTGGTGGGCGCCATCCTGTGGAACCTGCTGACCTGGCTCCTCGGGCTTCCCTCGAGTTCCTCCCACGCCCTCTTCGGCGGTCTGATCGGCGCCGCGGTCGCCTCGGCGGGCTGGTCCGCGGTCAACGGGTCGACCGTCGTCACCAAGGTCCTGCTCCCCGCGGTCGCCGCGCCGATCGTGGCCGGACTCGCCTCGATGCTGGCGACGCGCCTGTCGTACACGATCGCCAGCCACACCGACGAGAAGGCGGCCTCGAAGGGCTACCGCGCCGGGCAGATCGCCTCCGCGGGCCTGGTCTCCCTGGCCCACGGCACGAACGACGCCCAGAAGACGATGGGCATCATCACGCTGGCCCTGGTCACCGGCGGCGTCCTCGCCCCCGGCTCCAACCCTCCCGTCTGGGTCATCGTCTCGGCGGGCCTGGCCATCGCGCTCGGCACCTACCTGGGCGGCTGGCGCATCATCCACACCCTCGGCAAGGGGCTGACGAACCTGGCGCCGCAGCAGGGCTTCGCCGCCCAGACCAGCGCCGCGGCGGCGATCCTCGCCTCCTCGCACATCGGCTTCTCCCTCTCCACCACCCAGGTCTGCTCCGGCGCCGTCATGGGCGCGGGCCTCGGCCGCAAGGGCGGCGTGGTCCGCTGGTCCACCGCGACCCGGATGTTCGTCGCCTGGTGCCTGACCCTCCCGGCCGCCGGTCTGGTCGGCGCGGGCGCCGAACTCCTCACCCGGCAGGGCACGTGGGGCACGGTCGCCACCGGCGTCCTGCTGGTCGCCGGCGCCTCTGTCATCTGGGTCCTGTCCCGCCGCTCCCCGATCACGGGCGAGAACATCCACGAGGTCGAGCCGAGCGACTCGGGCGTCGTCACGGCGGCGGTCGCCGCGGTGACCCCGCCGCCCGCGGCCCCGCTCGCGACGGCCGACATCCCGGCGGTCGACATCCCGGCCACGACCATCACCGCCGACCTCAAGACCACCATCCCGTCCCCCGAGGTCGGCTCGTCCGCGGAGCCGAACCGCGCCGCGACGGTTTAAGGAATCACCATGAAGATCGACTGGGCGGCACTCGGCTCCGTCTTCGGCATCAGCCTCGTGGTCACCGTGGCCCTGGTGGGCCTGTTCACCCTCGGCGTCGTGGGCCTCACGAAGAAGGAATCGGCCCGCGGCGGCACGGCCACCCTGGCCGTCACCGGCGCCTACGCCTGCTTCGCCGCGTGCGCGGCGGCGGTGGCGTACGGGATCTATCTGATCGTCGCCTGACGGCCCGTCGGCCGCTTCCGGCACTCAACGCGAGCCCCCACGGTGAAAATTCACCGTGGGGGCTCGTTTATATTGGGCCTATTTAGTGCAAATACGGCCACACAGAAGCAAATAGTGACTTGCCCGTCACCGCATGGCTTATCTACCGTCTACGTCCACACGACCACGTCGAAGAGACAGGTGTCGGACTGCAGAGGTCTGGCCGCTCTCTCCCAACTCACCTAGTCTAGTGGGGAGTTGCTAGTCGACGTTGGCCGCCCGACCGGTCCGATGACGACGAGTGGCAGGGGAGCGACATGGCCAGGGACATCGATCCGAGCCTCAACCGACGCAGGCTCCGTATCGAGTTGCGCAGGGCGCGCGAGGAAGCGGGTCTCACGCAGCGGGAGGCCGCTGACGCGCTGGAATGGTCCCTGTCCAAAGTCATCCGGCTGGAGGCCGGGACGGTCAGCCTCAGCGTCACGGACCTGCGCGCCCTGCTCCAGCTCTACCGCGTCACGGAACCGGTCCGGGTGGCCGATCTGGAGGAGGCCGCCCGCGGCTCCAAGGGGCTCGCCTGGTGGGCGCCGTACAGCGACATGGTGCGCCCGCAGTTCGCGCAGTACCTCGGCTACGAGAGCGCCGCGACCTCGATCCGCACGTACCACCCGACCCTGATCCCCGCGCTGTTCCAGACGGAGGACTACACGATGGCCCTGCTGGCGCCGCGCTCGGCCCCGCAGCGGGCCCGCAGATCGGCGGAGCTGCGCACCACCCGGCAGGAACGGGCCTACGACGGCGATCAGGGGCCGGAGGTGCACCTGGTGCTCGACGAGGCGGCGATCCGACGGGTCATCGGCGGCCCGGGGGTGATGCGCCATCAGCTCGAGCACCTCAAGACGCTGTCCCGGCACCCCCGGATCACCATGCGGCTGCTGCCGTTCACGGCGGGCGCGCACTACAGCGTGGCCAGTTCGTTCGTCCTGCTCGGCTTCAAGGACGACGACGACCTGATCTATCTCGAAGGCCCCACCGGCAGTGTGTCGAACCGTGACGACCTCGATCTCACGGCGCGCTACCAGGAGTGCTTCGAGGACATCAGCACCAAGGCGTACGACGGCGACCGGCTGATCGAGCTGCTCGACACGGTCAAGGAGAGTCTGGCCAACACCTGACCCGGGCAGGCACCGGGCGAACAACGGGGAGGACCCATGGCGGTCTTCGGGTTCCTTGAGTGGTGCAGGCGGCTGCACGCGGCGCGCTCCGTCACGGCGGGGGACCCTCCCGCCGTCCCCCCACAGGCGGGCACGGCCGACGACAACGGCCCCGCCTGCCTCGACGACGTCACGCTCAAGGCCCGCGCCATGCAGCGGCGGGAGTGGGCCGAGGCCCTCATCGACGTCGAGAACGCCCGGGTCAGCGGCGAGATCCGGCTGCTGTCGGTCCGGCTGCTGCTGGGCACCGCCTGCGGCAGCGTCCTGCTGTTCAGCATCGCCGTGTCCGCGCGGGTGGCGCCCAGCCTGCGGATCAGCGCCCTGACTCCCCTGACCACCACGGTGCTGGGCGCGCTGAGCGCGGCGCTGGTCACCGCCCTCGCGGCGGGCCTCGGCAGAGCGGTGCGCGGTCGCTCGGGAGCGGGGCGCGCGAGCGAGGTCAGCGGCTGTGCGGGTCCCGCGGACGAACCGCCGCGACGACCCGGTCCAGAACGCGGAGGCGCTCCGTGACCGGGGTGAGGCCCCACCACAGGCCGGCACAGCCCGCGGCCACCAGCGTCACGACCAGCCAGACCAGGGCCCGCGCCGAGGAGCCGGGCACGAGCAGCGCGGCGAGCGCGCCCATGCCGACGGCGAGCACGCCGGTCGTCAGGGAGAAGAGGGCGAGCGGAGCCGCCGCCGTCAGCGATACACGCGTCATAGGTGGACCTCCCGCACGTGCCGGGACGTCCTTGGCCCTGTCCCCCATGTGGGTCCCTCCCGTCCTGTGGACGGATCTTCAGAAGCGGTCCGCTGCCGGGTTCTCGAGTGCAGCCAGCAAACCACACCACGCGGTACGGCGAAAGACGAGCACCGGGCCTTCGCGCCGTTTCGAGTCACGCACCCGCACACGCGCCCCAGCGGCGGCGACTTCGACGCAGGCGCTGTCATCACTGGACGAGTAGCTGCTCTTGGCCCACCCCCGCCCTGACGGGTCCCTGCCGATCACACCGACCTCCTCCTGGCCATGCCGTTCGTCCGCGCCCACCCCGCTCGTACTGCTGTTCTCCTCCAGTGTTCCCGGCTTCCGCTGCGGGGAAGAGCCCAGAAACCGTCGATTCGGCGTACCGATCCGGACTTCCGCCGTGTGGGACCGAGCACACTGTGACGTCGCAGGTCAGGGGGTGGTTGACGGGTGTTCGGGAGGCGTGGTGAACTGCCGGGGCCATACGGCGACAGGAGAGGAAGCCGGTGCGATTCCGGCGCGGTCCCGCCACTGTCACCGGGGAAGTACATCCCGGGAGCCAGGAACTCTCACCGCCGGTCTCGTCGAACCAGGGCGTGGACACCCTGAGTGAGGACAACACCGCCATGCTCGGCTGCCGTTCACGGTTCCGTACCCGACCTTTGACCCGTCCCGCGGCCGACTGAGCCCATGGGTGCCGATCGCGTCTTCGCGTACGGCGCCGCCGCCGGTCTTCTCGGTGACCTCCTGTTCGGCGATCCACGCCGTGGGCATCCGGTCGCCGCGTTCGGGCTGGCCACCGGTGCCGTGGAGCGGGCGGTGTGGCGCGACCACCGAGGGTGGGGCGCGCTGCACACCGCCGTGTGCGCCGGTGGCGCCGTGGCCCTCGGGGCCGTGGCCGCGCGCCGCGTACGTCCCTGCCCCGCCGCGTCCTTCGCACTGACCGCCGCCGCCACGTGGGCCGTTGTCGGCGGCACGTCGCTCGCGCGGGAGGCCCGGAGCATCGGGCGCGCCCTCGACGCGGGCGATGTCGAGGGCGCCCGCGCGCGGCTGCCGCATCTGTGCGGACGGGACCCGCAGGCGCTCGACGCCGACGGGATCGCGCGGGCGGTCGTGGAGTCCGTCGCCGAGAACACCTCCGACGCCGTGGTGGGCGCGCTGGTGTGGGGGGCGGTCGCGGGGGTCCCCGGGCTGCTCGGGTTCCGGGCCGTCAACACCCTGGACGCCATGGTCGGACACCGGTCGCCGCGCTACCGGCGCTTCGGCTGGGCCGCGGCCCGGCTCGACGACGTCGCCGGGTGGCCGGGGGCGCGCCTGACCACCGTACTGGCGGCGGTGGCGGGTCCCGATCCGCGGGGCGCCGTACGGGCCCGGCGTGCCGACGCCGCGGCGCATCCGAGCCCCAACGCCGGGCCCGTGGAGGCCTCGTTCGCGGGGGCGCTCGGGGTGCGGCTCGGCGGGACGCTCTCGTACGGGGGCCGGGTGGAGCACCGGCCGGTCCTCAACGGCGGAGGGCGGGCGGTCCGGGTCGGCGACATCGAGCGCGCCGTACGGCTGTCCCGGCGCGTGAGCGGGCTCGCGCTCGGGGTCACGGTCGCCGGGCGGTTCCTCGCCCGGCGGGTTCTGACGAAGGGACGTCTGTGATGAGCGGCGGACTGCTGGTCGCCGGTACCACCTCCGACGCGGGCAAGAGCGTCGTCACCGCCGGGATCTGCCGCTGGCTGGTGCGACAGGGCGTCAAGGTCGCGCCGTTCAAGGCGCAGAACATGTCCCTCAACTCCTTCGTCACGCGCGAGGGCGCGGAGATCGGGCGGGCACAGGCCATGCAGGCCCAGGCCTGCCGGATCGAGCCGACCGCGCTCATGAACCCCGTGCTGCTCAAGCCGGGCGGCGACCGCTCCAGCCAGGTCGTGGTCCTGGGCCGGCCGGTGGGCGAGATGAGCGCGCGCGGCTACCACGGCGGGCGGCAGGAGACGCTGCTGAACACCGTGCTGGACTGCCTGGTCACGCTGCGGAGTTCGTACGACGCGGTGATCTGCGAGGGGGCCGGGAGCCCGGCGGAGATCAATCTGCGGCGGACCGACATCGTGAACATGGGGATCGCCCGCCCCGCGCGGCTGCCCGTCCTCGTCGTCGGCGACATCGACCGCGGCGGTGTCTTCGCCTCCTTCTTCGGCACCGTCGCCCTGCTCGCGCGTGAGGACCAGGAGTTGGTGGCCGGGTTCCTGGTCAACAAGTTCCGCGGGGACGTCACGCTGCTGGAGCCTGGACTCGACATGCTGCGCGGTCTCACCGGGCGGCGCACCTACGGCGTGCTGCCCTTCCAGCACGGCCTCGGGATCGACGAGGAGGACGGGCTGAGGGTGTCGTTGCGGGGCGCGGTGCGGGAGTCGGAGGTGGCCGCGCCCGTCGGCGAGGACGTGCTGCGGGTCGCCGTGTGCGCGATCCCGCTGATGTCCAACTTCACCGATGTGGACGCCCTGGCCGCCGAACCGGGCGTCGTGGTGCGGTTCGTGGACCGGCCCGAGGAGCTGGCCGACGCCGACCTCGTGATCGTCCCCGGCACCCGGGCCACCGTCCGAGCCCTTCAGTGGCTGCGGGAACGCGGTCTCGCCGACGCGCTCGTCCGCAGAGCCGCCGAGGGGCGGCCCGTCCTCGGGATCTGCGGCGGCTTCCAGATCCTCGGTGAGCGCATCGAGGACGAGGTCGAGAGCGGGCTAGGGGTGGTGGCCGGGCTCGGCATGCTGCCCGTACGGGTGCGGTTCGCCCGGGAGAAGACCCTCGCGCGGCCCGTCGGCGAGGCGCTCGGCGCGCCCGTCGAGGGGTACGAGATCCACCACGGGGTCGCCGACGTCACGGGCGGCGAGCCCTTCCTGGACGGCTGCCGGGTCGGCTCGGTGTGGGGCACGCACTGGCACGGCTCGCTGGAGTCGGACGACTTCCGGCGGGCGTTCCTGCGCGCGGTGGCCGCCACCGCCGGTCGCCGCTTCGTCCCGGCCGCCGACACCTCGTTCGCCGGGCTGCGCGAGGAGCAGCTCGACCGGCTCGGCGATCTGATCGAACAGCACGCGGACACGGACGCGTTGTGGCGGCTCATCGAGTCCGGCGCACCGCTCGGTCTGCCCTACCTTCCCCCGGGAGCGCCTGTATGAGCACGGTGTTGTTGCTGTCCACCGCCGACACCGATCTGCTGGCCGCCCGTGCCTGCGGCGCGGCCTACCGGATCGGCAATCCGACGCGGGTGGATGTCGGCGCGGACCTCGCCGAGCTGGTCGAGGGCGCGGACGTGGCCGTCGTACGGCTGCTGGGCGGCAAGCGCGCCTGGGAGGACGGGCCGGCCCGGCTCAGGGCCCTCGGTATCCCGACCGTGCTCCTCGGCGGAGAGACCGTCCCCGACGCCGAGTTGATGGCGGAGTCGTCCGTGCCCGCGGGCGTGGTGGCCGAGGCGCTGCGCTACCTCGTGGAGGGCGGCCCCGCCAACCTCGCGGAGCTGGCCCGGTTCCTGTCCGACACCGTGCTGCTGACCGGTGAGGGGTTCGAACCGCCGCGTGCCATGCCCGAGTTCGGGGTCCACGGTGAGCGCGCGTCCGTCGCGGGCCGCCCCACCGTGGGCGTGCTCTTCTACCGGGCCCATGAACTGGGCGGCAACACCGCCTTCGTGGACACCCTGTGCGACGCGATCGAGGCGCGGGGCGCCAACGCCCTTCCGGTGTACTGCGGTTCGCTGCGCGGCGCGGACGCCGGACTGTACGAGCTGCTGGGCCGGGCCGACGCTCTCGTCACCACCGTGCTGGCCGCCGGGGGCGCGCACGCCGCGGAGGCGTCGGCGGGCGGGGCCGAGGAGTCGTGGGACGTCGGAGCCCTCGCGGAGCTGGACATCCCGGTGCTGCAAGGGCTGTGCCTCACCTCCTCGCGCGCCGCGTGGGAGGCCTCCGATGCCGCGCTGTCCCCGATGGACGCGGCCATGCAGGTCGCGATCCCGGAGTTCGACGGGCGGCTGATCACCGTGCCGTTCTCCTTCAAGGAGGAGGGCCAGGGCGGCGTACCGGTGTATGTCGCCGACCCCGAGCGGGCCGCGCGGGTCGCCGGGATCGCCGTACGCCACGCCCGGTTGCGGCACACGCCGAACGCGGACAAGCGGATCGCGCTCGTCTTCACCGCCTATCCGACCAAGCACTCACGCGTCGGCAACGCGGTCGGCCTGGACACCCCGGCCTCGGCGGTCCGGGTGCTGGACGCGCTGCGGGCGGCGGGGTACACGCTGTCCGACTACCCCGCCGAGGGCGACGAGTTGATCCACCGGCTCATCGAGGCCGGAGGGCACGACGTCGAGTGGCTGACGGAGGAGCAGTTGGCCGCCGCGCCCGCGCGCGTGCCGCTCGCCGACTACCGGGCGTGGTTCGAGACGCTGGATCCGGGGCTGCGGGAGGCGATGACCGAGGCGTGGGGCGAGCCACCGGGCTCCCTGTACGTCGACGGGGACGACATCGTGCTGGCGTCGCTGCGGTTCGGGAACGTCGTCGTGATGATCCAGCCGCCGCGCGGCTTCGGCGAGAACCCGATCGCGATCTACCACGACCCCGACATGCCGCCCTCGCACCACTATCTGGCGGCCTATCGCTGGCTGGAGAACACGTTCCGGGCCGACGCCCTCGTGCACATGGGCAAGCACGGCACGATGGAGTGGCTGCCGGGCAAGGGGCTCGGGCTGAGCCGGGGCTGCGCGCCGGACGCCGTGCTCGGTGACCTCCCCCTGGTCTATCCGTTCATCGTCAACGACCCCGGCGAGGGCACCCAGGCCAAGCGGCGCGGCCACGCCACCGTCGTGGACCACCTCGTGCCGCCGATGGCGCGCGCCGAGACCTACGGCGACCTGGCCAAGCTGGAGCAACTCCTCGACGAGTACGCCCTCGTGTCCGATCTGGACCCGTCGAAGGCGCCCGCCGTACGGGCCCAGATCTGGACGCTCGTCAAGGCCGCGGAGCTGCACCACGACCTGCACATGGACGAGCAGCCGGACGACGCCGAGTTCGACGAGTTCGTGCTCCACATCGACGGCTATCTGTGCGAGATCAAGGACGTGCAGATCCGGGACGGTCTGCACATCCTGGGCGAGGGCCCTGTCGGTGAGCCGCGGGTGAACCTCGTGCTCGCCGTGTTGCGCGCCTCGCAGGTGTGGGGCGGGCGGGCCCACGCGCTGCCGGGGCTGCGGGCGTCGCTGGCCGCGTGTTTCGGGCTGGTGGAGAAGGAGTTGCTGGCCGAGCCGGGGGCGCCGGTGAAGGTGCCGGTGGAGCTGACGGACCTGGTCGCGGGGCCGGCGCGTACGGCCGCCGACGCCGTCGACCTCCTGGAGACGCTGTGCCGTCGGCTCGCGGAGGGCATGGAGGAGCGCGGCTGGGACAGCGCGAGCGCCCCGGCCCTCGTCCGGGAGGTCCTCGGCGTCGAACTCCCCGACGCGGTCGCCGTGTTGGAGTTCGCCTGCACGGAGGTCGTGCCCCGGCTCACCCGGACCACCGACGAGATCGGGCACCTCCGTACGGCACTTGAGGGCGGTTACGTCCCGGCGGGCCCCTCCGGCTCCCCCACCCGCGGCCTGGTCAACGTCCTGCCGACCGGCCGCAACTTCTACTCCGTCGACCCCAAGGCGATCCCGTCGCGGCTGAGTTGGGAGGTCGGCCAGTCGCTCGCGGACTCGCTGGTGCAGCGGTATCTGAGCGACACCGGCGCCTACCCGAAGTCCGTCGGACTCACCGTCTGGGGCACGTCGGCGATGCGCACCCAGGGCGATGACATCGCCGAGATCCTGGCGCTGCTGGGCTGTTGCCCGGTGTGGGACGACGCCTCGCGCCGGGTGACCGGCTTCGAGGTGGTCCCCCTGGCGGAGCTGGGCCGCCCGCGCATCGACGTGACGGTCCGCATCTCGGGCTTCTTCCGGGACGCGTTCCCGCATGTCGTCGCGCTGATCGACGACGCGGTACGGACGGTGGCCGAGCTGGACGAGCCCGCCGAGGCCAACTACGTACGGGCGCACGCCGACGAGGACACCGCCCGGCACGGCGACCGGCGGCGGGCCACGGCCCGGATCTTCGGGTCCAAGCCGGGGGCGTACGGCGCCGGTCTGCTGCCGCTGATCGACGCGCGCAACTGGCGCTCGGACGCGGACCTCGCCGAGGTGTACGCGGTCTGGGGCGGCTACGCCTACGGGCGCGGCCTCGACGGGCGGGCGGCGCGCGGGGACATGGAGACGGCGTTCAAGCGCATCGCGGTGGCGGCGAAGAACGTCGACACCCGGGAGCACGACCTCGTCGACGCGGACGACTACTTCCAGTACCACGGCGGCATGGTCGCCATGGTCCGGCATCTGACGGGCGCCGATCCCCAGGCGTACGTGGGCGACAGTGCCGTACCCGACCAGGTGAAGACGCGGACGCTCGGCGAGGAGACGCACCGTGTCTTCCGGGCGCGCGTGGTCAACCCGCGCTGGATGAGCGCGATGCGACGGCACGGCTACAAGGGCGCCTTCGAGATGGCGGCCACCGTGGACTACCTCTTCGGGTACGACGCCACGGCCGGGGTCGTGGACGACTGGATGTACGAGCGGCTCAGCGCGGAGTACGTCTTCGACGCCGAGAACCGGGACTTCATGCGGAAGTCCAATCCATGGGCGCTGCGGGGCGTGACCGAGCGGCTGCTGGAGGCCGCCGAGCGCGGGCTGTGGGCCGAGCCGGACCAGGAGACCCTGGACCGGCTCCGGGCGACATACCTCGAACTCGAGGGAGATCTGGAGGGCGACGAGTGAGTTCGTATCCGTTCACCGCCATCGTCGGGCAGGACGACCTGCGCCTGGCCCTGCTGCTGAACGCGGTCTCGCCGCAGGTCGGCGGGGTTCTCGTACGCGGCGAGAAGGGGACCGCGAAGAGCACCGCTGTGCGCGCGCTCGCCACGCTGCTGCCCGCGGTGGACGTGGTCCCCGGGTGCCGCTTCTCCTGCGACCCGGCCGCCCCCGACGCGGGGTGCCCGGACGGGCCGCACGAGCCCGGGGCCGGGGCCGAACGACCCGCGCGGATGGTCGAGTTGCCCGTCGGTGCCTCCGAGGACCGGCTCGTGGGGGCTCTCGACATCGAACGGGCGCTGGCCGAGGGGGTGAAGGCCTTCGAGCCGGGGCTGCTCGCCGCCGCGCACCGGGGCATCCTCTACGTCGACGAGGTCAATCTGCTCCACGACCACCTGGTCGACCTCCTGTTGGACGCCGCCGCCATGGGTGCCTCCTACGTCGAGCGCGAGGGTGTCTCCGTACGGCATGCCGCGCGGTTCCTGCTCGTCGGGACCATGAACCCCGAAGAGGGCGAACTGCGACCGCAGTTGCTCGACCGCTTCGGGCTCACCGTGGAGGTGGCCGCCTCGCGCGAGCCCGACCAGCGGGTGGAGGTGGTCCGGCGGCGGCTCGCCCACGACGACGACCCCGCCGGTTTCGCGGCCCGCTGGGCCGACGAGGAGGCCGCCCTGCGGGCGCGGATCGTGGCCGCGCGTGACCTGCTGCCGTCCGTACGGCTCGGGGACGGGGCGCTGCGGCAGATCGCGGCGACCTGCGCGGCGTTCGAGGTGGACGGCATGCGCGCCGACATCGTGATGGCGCGTACGGCGACCGCGCTGGCCGCCTGGGCCGGGCGGACCGACGTCCTCGCCGAGGACGTGCGCCAGGCCGCGCTGCTCGCGCTGCCGCACCGCCGCCGACGCAACCCCTTCGACGCGCCGGGGCTCGACGAGGACACGCTCGACGAGGCCCTGGAGCGGTCCGGTGGCGGCTCGGACGAGGACGATCCGGATCCGGATCCGGACGGGCCGGGTGGCGGCGGTGGACAGCCGTCGCCCGACGACGGCCCGCAGGGCGGTGACACCGCGGCGCGGCCCGAGGCCGGGGAGAACGGGCAGGCGCAGGCCGCCGGTTCCGGGGAGCAGCAGCCCGTACGGGCGTCCGAGCCGTTCCGTACGAAGGTGCTGAGCGTGCCCGGCGTCGGCGAGGGCGCCGCCGGACGGCGTTCGCGCGCCCGGACCGAGCACGGGCGGACCACCGGGGCGCGGCGCCCGCGAGGGGCGCTGACCAGGCTGCATCTGGCGGCGACCGTGCAGGCGGCGGCACCGCATCAGCGGGCGCGCGGGCGGTCCGGGCCGGGGCTGGTGATCCGCCGGGACGATCTTCGGCAGGCGACGCGGGAGGGGCGCGAATCCAATCTCGTCCTGTTCGTCGTCGACGCCTCCGGCTCGATGGCGGCGCGGCAGCGGATGAGCGCCGTGAAGGGCGCCGTGCTGTCGCTGCTGCTGGACGCCTACCAGCGCAGGGACAAGGTGGGGCTGGTGACCTTCCGGGGGTCGGCGGCCGAGGTGGCGCTGCCGCCGACCTCGTCCGTGGACGCCGCGGCGGCCCGGCTGGAGTCGCTGCCGACGGGCGGGCGGACCCCGCTGGCCGCCGGGCTGCTCAAGGCCCATGACCTGCTGCGGATCGAGCGGCTGCGGGATCCCGCGCGCCGTCCGCTGGTCGTGGTGGTGACGGACGGACGGGCCACCGGCGGTCCCGAGCCGGTCGCGCTCGCCGGGCGGGCCGCGCGCCTGTTCGCCGCCGCGGGCGTCGCGTGCGTCGTCGTGGACTGCGAGTCGGGGCCCGTGCGGCTGGGGCTCGCCGGTCAACTCGCGCGGGATTCGGGCGGGTTGGCGGTGACGCTGGACGAGCTGCACGCGGACCGTATCGCGGGCCTGGTGCGGGACGTACAGGGGATGAGGAGGGCCGCGTAGTGCCACAGGGACAGCCGAGTGTCGTACCGGACGACGGCCTGACGACCCGTCAGCGCCGCAACCGTCCGCTGGTCGTCGTGCACACCGGGGTCGGGAAGGGCAAGTCGACCGCGGCCTTCGGGCTCGCGCTGCGCGCCTGGAACCAGGGGTGGCCGATCGGGGTGTTCCAGTTCGTCAAGTCGGCGAAGTGGAAGGTCGGCGAGGAGAACGCGCTGCGGGTGCTGGGGGCGTCCGGGCAGGGCGGCAGCGTCGACTGGCACAAGATGGGCGAGGGCTGGTCGTGGGTGCAGCGCGACGAGCAACTGGACAACGAGGAGAAGGCGCGGGAGGGCTGGGAGCAGGTCAAGCGTGACCTGGCCGCCGAGACGTACCGGCTGTACGTCCTCGACGAGTTCGCGTATCCGATGCACTGGGGATGGGTCGACACCGACGAGGTCATCGACGTCCTGCGCCATCGGCCCGGTACCCAGCATGTCGTGATCACGGGGCGGAACGCGCCGGAGGCGCTGCTCGGCTTCGCGGATCTCGTCACCGAGATGTCCAAGGTCAAGCACCCGATGGATGCCGGTCAGAAGGGGCAGAGGGGCATCGAGTGGTGACACCCTCCGCCTCCCCCGTCCCCCGGCTGGTCATCGCGGCGCCCGCGTCGGGCAGTGGCAAGACCACCGTCGCCACGGGGTTGATGGCCGCGTTCGCCCGGCGGGGGCTGACCGTCTCCCCGCACAAGGTCGGACCGGACTACATCGACCCCGGGTATCACGCGCTCGCGACCGGGCGTCCGGGGCGGAACCTCGACGCGTGGCTGTGCGGGCCCGAGTTGATCGCGCCGCTGTTCCTGCACGGCGCGCGCGGCGGTGAACTCGCCGTGGTCGAAGGGGCGATGGGGCTGTACGACGGTGCCGCCGGGGCGGGCGAGCTGGCCTCCACCGCCCAGGTGGCGAAGCTGCTGCGGGCACCCGTGGTGCTCGTGGTCGACGCGTCCTCGCAGTCACGCTCGGTGGCGGCGCTGGTGCACGGCTTCGTGTCCTGGGACCCGGAGGTGTGGATCGGCGGCGTGATCCTCAACAAGGTGGCGTCCGACCGGCACGAGGCCCTGCTGCGCGAGGCCCTGGAGTCGACCGGGGTGCCGGTGCTCGGGGCCCTGCGCAGGAGTGCGCCCATCGACACGCCGTCGCGCCATCTCGGTCTGGTGCCGGTCGCCGAGCGGCGGGCGGAGGCGGTGGAGGCCGTCGCCGCGATGGCGGCGCGGGTGCGCGAGGGCTGCGATCTGGAGGCGTTGCTGGCGCTGGCGAGGAGCGCGGGGCCGCTGTCGGACGCGCCCTGGGAGCCGCCGGTCGCCCCCGCGAAGGCGCGGGCCGTGGTCGCCGTCGCCGGGGGCGCGGCGTTCACGTTCTCCTATGCCGAGCACGCCGAACTGCTCACCGCCGCGGGGGCCGAGGTCGTTCCCTTCGACCCGCTGCGCGACGAGCGACTCCCGGAGGGCACCCGTGGGTTGGTGATCGGCGGCGGCTTCCCCGAGGTGTACGCGGCCGAGTTGTCCGCCAACGAGCCGCTGCGCGAGGCCGTCGCCGAACTCGCGCGGAGCGGGGCTCCGGTGGCCGCCGAGTGCGCCGGACTGCTCTATCTCTGCCGGGAGTTGGACGGGCGCCCGATGTGCGGGGTGCTCGACGCGCGGGCCCGTATGGGGGAACGGCTCACCCTCGGCTACCGGGACGCGGTGGCCGTCGGCGACAGCGCCCTCGCCCCGGCCGGGACGCGGATGCGCGCCCATGAGTTCCATCGGACGGTCGTCGCGCCCGGTGCGGGAGCGGCTCCCGCCTGGGGGGTGCGCGGCCCCGAGCGGCGCGTCGAAGGCTTCGTGCAACAGGGCGTGCACGCCAGCTACTTGCATACGCACTGGGCCGCCGCGCCCGGTGTCGCCCATCGGTTCGTGGAGAGGTGCCGGACGTCATGAGCAGCAGGCTGATCGGGGTCGGGGTGGGGCCCGGCGACCCCGAGCTGGTGACCGTCAAGGGCGTCCGCGTGCTGCGGGACGCCGATGTCGTCGTCGTCCCCGTGATGGACTCCGGCGAGCGGGGGCGCGCGGAGGCGACCGTGCTGCACTACGTGCCCGAGGACAAGGTCGTACGCGTCGTGTTCGCGCTCAACGAGCGCACCGACCGGGCGCGGCGCGAGGCCGCCTGGGACGCGGCCGGGGAACGGGTGGCCGAGCTGCTGCGGCGGCACACCACCGTCGCCTTCGCCACCCTCGGCGATCCCCATGTGTACTCGACGTTCACCTATCTCGCCCAGACCGTACGGGAATCGGTGCCGGGGACCGAGATCGGGACCGTGCCCGGCATCACCGCGATGCAGGATCTCGCCGCGCGGTCCGGGGCGGTGCTGACCGAGGGCACCGAGCCGCTCACGCTGGTGCCCGTCACCGCCGGGGCCCATGTGCTCAGGGACGCGCTCGACGGGCCCGGCACCGTGGTCGCGTACAAGTTCGGGCGGCAGGCGGGCGAGGTCGCCGAGGCGTTGCGCGCGAGCGGGCGGCTCGAGGACGCGGTGTGGGGTGCGGCGCTCGGGCTGCCCGAGGAGTCGATCCGCCCGGCCGCCGATCTCGACGGCGCGCCCCTCCCCTATCTGTCCACCCTCATCGCGCCCGCCCGCCGCGACGGCACCCGCGGCGGCAAGGTGTGACCGCACCGCCGACTCCCCCGTCTCACACCCCCGTTCGTAGGAAAGGACCCGTTCCCATGGCCGACGCCCCCACCGGCAAGGTGACCTTCGTCGGTGCCGGTCCCGGCGCCGCCGATCTGCTGACCTTCCGTGCCGCCCGCGCCATCGCCGAGGCGGACGTCGTGATCTGGGCGGCCAGCCTGGTGCGGGCGGAGGTCCTGGAGCACGCGCGCGAGGGTGCCGAGATCCTCGACTCGGCGGCCCTGTCCCTGGAGGACGTCGTCACCGTCTACCGGCGCGCGCTGCGGGAGGGCCTGCGGGTCGCCCGTATCCACTCCGGGGACCCGGCGCTGTGGGGCGGCACGCAGGAACAGCTCGACCGGTGCGCCGAGATCGGCATCGAGACGGAGGTCGTGCCGGGTGTCTCGTCGTTCTCGGCCGTCGCCGCCCTCGCCGGGCGGGAGTTGACGATCCCCGAGGTCGCGCAGTCCGTGGTGCTCACCCGGCTCGGCGGCGGCAAGACGCCCATGCCGCCCGGCGAGGAGGTGCGTGAGTTCGCCCGGCACGGCACCACCATGGCTGTCTTCCTCTCGGCGGCCCGCAGCGGGCAGTTGGTACGGGAGTTGCTGGAGGGCGGGTATCCCACGGCCACCCCGGTCATCGTCGCGCACCAGGTGACCTGGCCGGAGGAGCTGGTCGTGCGGTGCACGATCGGGACGCTGGAGGAGACCGTCAAGCGGCACCGCCTGTGGAAGCACACCCTCTTCCTGGTCGGCCCGGCGCTCGACGCGCACGGCACGCGCTCGCATCTGTACCACCCCGGCCACTTCCACGGGCACCGCAAGGCCGACCCCGAGGCCCGCAAGGCCCTGCGCGCACGGGGTGCGGGCACATGATCACGGTCATCGGTATGGGTACGGGCGCGCGTACGGGTACGGGGGCGCCGCTTCCGGCGGACGTTCTCGCCGGGGCGGACCTGGTGGTGGGCGGGCGGCGGCATCTGGACGCCGTACGCCTGCCCGAGGGGGCGCGGCATGTCGTCCTCGGGCGGACCGCGCCCGCGCTCGACGCGATCGAGCGGTCGCTCGGCGAGGGGCGGCGGGTCGTCGTCCTCGCCTCCGGGGACCCCGGGTTCTTCGGGATCGTCCGGCTGCTGGCCGAGCGGTTCGGGCCCGAGCGGCTGGACGTACGGCCGGGCGTCTCCTCGGTGGCCGCCGCCTTCGCGCGGCTCGGGCTGCCGTGGGACGACGCGGTGGTGGTGAGCGCGCACGGACGTGACGCGCGGACGGCGGTGAACGTGTGCCGGGCGCATCCGAAGGTCGCGGTGCTGACCGGGCCCGGTGCCGGTCCCGCCGAGCTGGGGGCGGCGCTCGCGCGGGAGCCGGGTGAGCGGGTCCTCGTCGTGGCGAGCGCGCTCGGCGATCCGGAGCGGGAGCGGGTGGAGCGCGTGACGCCCGCCGAGGCGGCGGTACGGGACTGGGGTGCGGCGGTGAGCGTGGTGCTCTGCCTCGACCCGGCGCGGGCGCTCGGGCCGGTGCGTACGGTCGCCGGGCCGCCGCCGGGTCCCGCGGGGTGGGCGCTGGAGGAGAGCGCCTTCGCCCACCGCGACTCGATGATCACCAAGTTCGAGGTGCGCGCCCTGGCGCTGGCCCGGCTCGGGCCCCGGCGCGGGGAGCTGGTCTGGGACGTCGGCGCGGGCTCCGGGTCGGTGGCCGTCGAGTGCGCCCGGCTGGGCGCGGCCGTCGTCGCGGTCGAGCGGACGGACGACGGGGCGGAGCGGATCCGGGCCAACGCGGCGGCCCACGGTGTGGACGTCCGGGTCGTGCACGGCGCCGCGCCGGACGCGCTGGCCCCGCTCCCCGACCCCGACGCGGTGTTCGTCGGCGGCGGTGGACGCGAGCTGCCGGACATCGTGGCGGTGTGCGCGCGGCGCGCCCGGCGGGCGGTGGTGGTCGCCATGGCGGCGCTCGACCGGGTACCGGCGGCGCGTGCGGCGCTCGTCGCGGCCGGGTTCTCCTGCGACGGCGTGCTGCTGCACTCCTCGCGCCTCGCGCCGCTGCCGGGGGACGTGACCCGGCTCGCGGCGACCAACCCTGTCTTCCTGCTGTGGGGCACGCGGCCCCCGGCGCGTCATGAAGGAGTCGTTCAGTGATCGGCCTGATGTCCGCGAGCGCGGCGGGGGCGGTGGCACGCGACCGGCTGGCCGCGGCCTGGCCGGACCGCACCCGGGTGTACGACGGTCCCGTCGGGGACGCCGTACGGGCCGCCTTCGCGGAGTGCGAGCAGGTGGTGTGCTTCCTGGCGACCGGCGCGGTCGTCCGGCTGATCGCCCCGCTGCTCGGGGACAAGGCGTCCGACCCGGGCGTGGTGTGCGTCGACGAGGGCGGACGCTTCGCGGTGTCCCTCGTGGGCGGCCACGCGGGCGGCGCGAATGAACTCGCCCACGCGGTGGGCGAGGTGCTCGGAGCACACCCGGTGGTGACGACCGCGACGGACAGCGCGAACCTGCCGGGCCTGGACACCCTCGGCTTCCCGGCGGAGGGCGCCGTCGCGCCGGTCTCACGGGCGCTGCTGGACGGGGAACGGGTCGCCCTGCGGGCAGAGGTGCGGTGGCCGTTGCCGCCGTTGCCGGTGAGCGGTGTGGAGGCTGTCGGCGGCGAAGGCGCCGAACCCCCGTACACAATTCGCGTCACCGACCGTGTCGTTCGGCCCGGTGCGCGGGAGGTGGTCCTGCGGCCTCCGACTCTCGTCGTGGGGGTCGGGGCGTCCAAGGGGGTTCCGGTCGCGGAGGTGCTCGCGCTCGTCGACGGGGCGCTGCGGGATGCCGGGCTCTGTGCGCGTTCGGTCGCCGAGTTGGCCACCGTGGACGCCAAGGCCGACGAGCCCGGTCTCGTGGCGGCGGCGGAGCGGCTCGGGGTGCCTCTGGTGACGTACCCCGCCGGGGAGTTGGCGACGGTCGACGTGCCGAACCCGTCCGCCGCGCCGCTGGCCGCTGTCGGTACGCCGTCCGTCGCGGAGGCCGCCGCGCTCGTGCGCGGAGGTGAACTCCTCGTCCCCAAGCGGAAGTCGGCCATGGCCACCTGCGCCGTCGTACGCCGCCCCGGCCGCGGCCGGCTCGCGCTCGTCGGGCTCGGGCCGGGCGCGCGGGACCTGCTGACCCCGCGCGCGAAGGCCGAACTGCGGCGCGCCTCCGTACTCGTGGGCCTTGACCAGTACGTCGACCAGATCCGCGATCTGCTGCGCCCCGGCACCCGCGTCGTGGAGTCGGGGCTCGGCGCGGAGGAGGAGCGGGCGCGCACGGCGGTCGCCGAGGCCCGCGCGGGGCACGCGGTCGCGCTGATCGGCAGCGGTGACGCGGGGGTGTACGCGATGGCGTCGCCCGCGCTCGCCGAGGCGGCCGACGACATCGACGTGGTCGGGGTGCCCGGTGTCACGGCCGCGCTGGCGGCGGGCGCGCTGCTCGGCGCGCCCCTCGGCCACGACCATGTGTCGATCAGCCTCTCCGACCTGCACACCCCCTGGGAGGTCATCGAGCGCCGGGTGCGCGCCGCGGCCGAGGCCGATCTCGTGGTGACCTTCTACAACCCGCGCAGCCGTGGCCGCGCCTGGCAGTTGCCCATGGCCCTCACGATCCTCGCCGGGCACCGGACCCCGACGACGCCGGTCGGTGTCGTACGGAACGCGTCGCGCCCCGACGAGTCCAGCTGCCTGACGACCTTGGCGGCGCTGGACCCGGCGACGGTCGACATGATGACGGTCGTGACCGTGGGCAACACCGCCACCCGCGAGATCGCGGGCCGCATGGTGACGCCGCGCGGCTACCGCTGGCAGGAGGCGGAGAAGTGAACCGTACGGTCCATCCGATCGAGCAGGAGTCCTACCGGCGGCTGCGCGCCCGCCTGGACACCTCGCATCTGCCGCCGCTGACCCGGGCGGTGGTGGAGCGGGTCATCCACTCCGCCGCCGACCTCGCCTACGCGAGCGACCTCGTCCTGAACGAGCGCGAACTCGCCGCCGCACACGCCGCGTTGCACGCGGGCGCGCCCGTCGTGGTGGACGTGGAGATGGTCGCGGCGGGGATCACCCGGCGGGAGACCGTGTGCCGCCTCGAGGACGCCACCTCCGGTCCCGGACGGACGCGTTCGGCGCACGCGGTCCGGCTGGCCTACGAGGAGGTCGGCCCCGGAGCGCTGTGGGTGATCGGCTGCGCGCCGACCGCCCTGGAGGAACTGCTGCGGCTGGACGCCGCGCCCGCGCTGGTGATCGGGCTGCCGGTCGGCTTCGTCGGCGCGGCGGAGTCCAAGGCCGCGCTGCGCGCGAGCGGGCTGCCCGCGGTCAGCAACGTATCGGAGAAGGGTGGTTCGGCGGTCGCCGCCGCCGCGCTCAACGCCCTTCTCTACCACCCCACTTCGAAGGAGACCCCGTGATCACGCCGCCGCCCGCCCTGCTCGTCGCCGGTCATGGCACCCGGGACGAGGCCGGAGCCGAGGCATTCCGCGCCTTCGTACGGGAGTTGGGGCGCCGCCGTCCCGAACTGCCCGTCGCGGGCGGCTTCATCGAGCTGTCGCCGCCGCCGCTGGGCGAGGCGGTGACCGAGCTGGTGGAGCGCGGGGTGCGCCGGTTCGCGGCCGTACCGCTGATGCTGGTGTCCGCCGGGCACGCCAAGGGGGACATCCCGGCGGCGCTGGCCCGGGAGAAGGAGCGGCACCCCGGGATCTCGTACACGTACGGGCGCCCGCTCGGCCCGCACCCGGCGCTGCTGACGGTCCTGGAGCGGCGGCTGGCCGACGCGCTGGACCCCTCCTGGGAGCGGGGCGAGGTCACCGTCCTGCTGGTGGGCCGCGGCTCGACCGATCCGGACGCCAACGCGGAGGTGCACAAGGCGGCGCGGCTGCTGTGGGAGGGGCGCGGGTACGCGGGCGTGGAGACGGCGTTCGTGTCGCTGGCGGCGCCGGATGTGCCGAGCGGCCTGGACCGGTGTGCGCGGCTGGGCGCGCGGCGGGTCGTCGTCCTTCCGTACTTCCTGTTCACGGGGATCCTGCCGGACCGGGTGCGGCGGCAGACCGAGGAGTGGGCGGCGGCGCACCCGGACACCGAGGTGCGCTCGGCCGATGTCATCGGCCCGGAGCCGGAGTTGCTCGACCTGGTGTGGGAGCGGTACGAGGAGGCCGCGGCGGACGGGGTGCGGATGAACTGCGACGCGTGCGTGTACCGGATCGCGCTGCCGGGCTTCGAGGACAAGGTGGGCCTGCCGCAGCAGCCGCACTTCCATCCGGACGACGAGGGCCACGGAGGTCACGGGCACGGCCATGGCGGCCACGGGCATCACCACCACGCCGGGCACGCGCACTGAGATGGGCGACCACGACCTGCGGCACCACGGGGACGCGGAGATCCGTGACGACGGGGCGGCGCTGACGGACCTCGCGGTGAACGTCCGCGCGGGCACGCCGCCGGTGTGGCTGCGCGAGGTGATCGCCGCGTCGCTGGGCGACCTCGCCGCGTACCCCGACGGGCGGGCCGCGCGGGCGGCGGTGGCGGCCCGGCACGGGCTGCCGACCGAGCGGGTCCTGCTGACGGCGGGCGCGGCGGAGGCGTTCGTGCTGCTCGCCCGCGCGCTGAAGGTACGCCGACCGGTCGTGGTGCACCCGCAGTTCACGGAGCCGGAGGCGGCGCTGCGGGCCGCCGGGCACACGGTCGACCGGGTACTGCTGCGCCCCGCGGACGGCTTCCGCCTGGACCCGTCACGGGTCCCGGACGACGCCGACCTGGTGGTGCTGGGCAACCCGACGAACCCCACGTCCGTCCTGCACCCGGCGACCACGCTCACCGAACTGGCCCGCCCAGGACGGACGTTGGTGGTGGACGAGGCGTTCATGGACGCGGTGCCGGGCGAACGCGAGACCCTGGCGCACCGAACGGACGTACCCGGCCTGGTGGTTCTGCGCAGCCTGACCAAGACCTGGGGCCTGGCGGGCCTGCGCATCGGCTACGTCCTGGCCGCCCCGGACACGATCACCCTCCTGGAACAGGCGCAGCCCCTGTGGCCGGTCTCCACCCCCGCCCTCACGGCGGCGGAGGCATGCGTGTCCCCCAGGGCACTCGCGGAAGCGGCCGACGCGGCGGACCAGTCGGCGACGGACCGGGCGTATCTGGTGGCAGGGCTACGGGAGTTCGCGCCGCACGGCCTGACGGTGACCGAACCGGCGGAGGCCCCGTTCGTCCTCGTCCACCTGCCCGAGGCGGCGGCGCTCCGCCACCACCTCCGAGACCTCGGCTTCGCGGTCCGCCGCGGCGACACGTTCCCGGGCCTGGACCACCAGTGGCTACGGCTGGCGGTACGGGACCGGGCGACGGTGGACCGGTTCCTCGGGGCACTGGGCCGGTCTCTCACCCTCCTGCGAGCGCGACGAGCTTGATGAAGACCACGTCGGGATCGACGGTGAGATCCACGGTCTCGTCGAGGTCCTCGACCTGGCGGTCACCGGCCAGCATGAAGAACCCGTTGGCCAGGAAGGCACGCTCGGCGATCTCCGCCTGGCGCTCCCCGTCGATGCGGCGGGGCTCGCGCAGGCGGTAGCCGTTCATCTCCGTCTCGGCGTCGAGAGGACGGACCAGGCCGTTGAAGCGGTCGCTCGGGCGGGCGTTGTGCCGGGCGACCTCCTCGCGGACCCGGAGCCTGATCAGCTCCCGTACGGTCATCCGTTCCGGCAGCCCGGCGACCTCCCACTCGGTGACCGCCCTGCCCGACGCGGTCTCGTCCCGGAATGTCACAGTGGCCATCAGAGTCCTCGCTGGATCTGCGTGAGGATGGATACGTCGGTGATCTTCGTGTCGTCGGCGAGCAGGAGGGCCTTGCTGAGGATCAGGGACAGCCGTTCGTCCTCGAACGGCAGGAACACCCTGCCGTCCTTCGAGCGCCGGTCCGGGACGATGCACAGGTAGCTGTCGTCCGGTCCCATCAGGATGTTGGCCGAGCCGAGGTGGATCCTGTAGGTGCGCAGATCGCCGCGGACGATCAGGAAACGGCCGTCGAGCGAGCACCGGTCGGCGATCTTCAGGCGCGGCAGGATCCGTTCCAGGGCGTCACGACGGATCTCGGCGCTCTCCGTCAGCGCACCGAACGTGGTCGTCCGCCAGTACCCGGTGAAGCGGTCCTCACCGTGGTCGATCCACTCGGGATCGGCGGCGATCGAGGTCACGCCCACGAACAGGTCCACATCGCGCATCGCCTCGCTGAACACCAGCGGCGGCACGTCGGCGAGCGGCGCCTCGCGCCAGGCGCTCCCCACCCGGCGGTCGAACCGCACCTGATCGGTGGAGGCGAGTTCGTCCTCCCCGGCCCGGTCGGCCCAGGTGTGGAAGAAGCGGACCCGCCACTCCCCCGCCGCGAAGGCGCGCTCGGCCTCGTCCCCGTCCTCGCCGTCCCAGGGGCCGATCCGGCGGCTCTTCCACCCTCGGGCCCGGAACAGGGCGGACATCCTGAGGTAGTGGACGAGGTGGGCGGCGAAGCGGTTGGAGTAGACGCGGGTCTGCTCCTCGGCCGGGGTGAGGAGGTAGATCTCGCGGAACGCCTGCTTGAACGGCTGCCGTAGGCACCGCTCAGTGAGCAGGTCCCGCCAGGCCCGTACGGTCTGAGGGTCGGAGCGGAGGGGGTGCCAGAGGCGTACGGAGGCGTGGTCGGGCGCGTCGGGGAGGTGCTCGTCCGTCTCGGGCAGCACGGCCCGCCACTCGCCGGGTGCGACCTCGACCTCCCAGATCAGCCGGCGCACGAGGGTCCGGGCAAGGGGGTGCCCGGCCAGCTCGGTACGCCACCAGCCGTAGGGGTGCACGGCCTCGGCGGTGAAGCCGCCCTCCAACGCCCCCAGCAGGGTGGCGAGTTGGGCATTCACCCGCTTCACCAGGTCGCGCAGTTCCTTGACCACGGCGGCGTGGTCGCGGCGGACCGGCGCCGGGACACCGCGCAGCGGGCGGCCGTCCTTCTCCCAGGTCAGCGTGGCGGTCTCGGCGACCGTGACGACGGCCTCGTAGTCGCCGACCGTCCGGCGCAGGACACCGCCCGCCGCGGAGCCGCTGACGGGTGCGGTCTCGAACTCCAGCCGCGGTAGCCGCAGGGCCACGTCGGTGCGGTCGGCCAGGGCCACATCGACCTTCTTGAGCATCTTGTCGAGCTGCCGGTGCACCCCGGCGTGCCGCACGGTCCGGCGCACGGTGCGGATCGCGGTCACCAGCTCGGGCGTCGGGAACTCCTGTGCCGCGCGGACCACTTCGTACAGCAGCGCCTGCGACGGAAGCGTCTTCGCCCCGGTCGGGGCGAGAGTGACGCCGGGCAGCAGCCGTTCGAACAGCTTCGGCAGCCAGGGCTCGTCGCGCAGCAGCGCCACCCGCAGAGCCTGTCCGAGCGAGGTGATCTCCCGGTCCATGAACGCCTTGTCCGGCCGGTAGGGGATCGCGCCGTCCCGGATCGCGTCGGTGCGGTCGGCCGCCGCCTCCAGCGCGCGCCGGGCGAACGCCACGTACGCGGGGTTGTCGGCCGCCCTGCGCCAGACGTGGGCGTGCGGCGAGTCGACGAACCTGTGGTCCCGGTCGATCTCGGACAGCAGCGCCCGTTCGGCCGGAGCGAGGCCGGCGATGACCGTCATCTCCTCCGCGATGATGGGGCCCACGTCACGGGAGAGGTGTTCCACGGCCGCGCGCAGTGTCTCGTCGCCCGCGAGTCCCGCGATCGCGAGCAGCGCGTACGGCTGGCGTACGGGAGCCTGCTCCAGCCACAACCCGACCAGGGTGCGCACCGGTTCGGACACGTCGGGCAGCGGTCCCGTGCAGTGCTCCAGCGCGTCCAGGCCCTGGGTGAGGTCCACCCAGCCGTGCTGCTCGCACCTCTCGGCGAGCGCCTCGAACATCCGGCGGCACGCGTCGGGCGTGTACCGCGGCTGTCGTCCTGTGGCCACTTCCGCCACGAGCGCCTGGTGGACCACCCTGGTCGCGTGCGTGGCCGAGAGATCCACCCGGTGGTCCGCCACGAGCAGGTCACCGAGGTCCTCGTCGGAGACCCGCGACAGATCGGGGCGCGTGGCCTCGTCCTCGAACGTGAAGTCCGGGTCGGTCAGCGCCCGCATGAGCTGGGCTACGAGGTCCATCAGGCGCCCCTCTTGATCTGCCGGAGGATCGTCCTGTCGGTGATCTTCGTGTCGTCGGCGAGCAGGAAGGCCTTGCTGAGGATCAGGGAGAGCCGGTCGTCCTCGAACGGCAGGAACACCTTGCCGCCGCCCTTGCCGTGTGCCGGGACGATGCACAGGTAGGCGTCGTCCGGTTCCATCAGGATGTTGGCCGAGCCCAGGTGGATCCGGTACGTGCTCAGGTCCCCGCGGACCACCAGGAAGCGGCCGTCGAGCGAGCACCGGTCGGCGATCTTCAGGCGCGGCAGGATCCGTACCAACGCCTCGCGACGGACCTCCGCGCTCGCCGTCAGCTCGCCGAACGTGGTCGTCCGCCAGTACCCGGCATAGCGGTCCTCGCCCCGGTCGGTCCAGTCGGGATCGGCGGCGATCGAGGTCACCCCCACGAAGAGGTCCACATCGCGCATCGCCTCGCTGAACACCAGCGGGGGCACGTCCGCGAGCGGTGCCTCGCGCCAGCGGCGGCCGTTCCGTCGCTCGAAGCGGACCTGGTCCGTCGCGGCGTACTCGGGCGCGTAGCCGCCGCCGTCGTCCGCGGCGGGCTCGTGGTGAAAGCAGACCCGCCACTCGCCACCGCCGAACTCGGCCCGGGTCGCCGCGCGTATCGCCTCTATGCGCTCGTACTCCCCGGGTCCCCGCGCCGCTGCGGCGGAGTCCCACACAGGATCCGTCCGCTGACGCTCCAAGAGGTCGACAAGCCAGCGGACGCGATCGAGCGCGGCGCACCTCACGTCGTCCAGCGAGTCGTTCCTGCGGGATTCGGCCATCAAGGCGTCGTACACCATGGCGGGATGATGGCAGGGGGGACTGACAACGCATGCCGGGCCGCTGATCGGCCGGGGCGGGCTCGGTCGTCACCGGGCCCGCCCCTGCCGGGTCGCTCAGCTACGGCGGCGGCGTGCCAGTACCACCGCTCCTCCGCCCGCCGCCAGCAGAGCCACCGCTCCGCCCGCGATGTACGGCGTCATCGAACTCGAGCCGGTCTCCGCGAGGTTCGTCTCCTTCGCGGGCTCGCCCTGCTCGCCCTGGGCCTTCACGTCGCTCGCGGGTTCCGCCTTCGGCTTCGTGCCGTTCGTGTCGTCCGTGGAGGACTTCTCCGGTGCCGTGGACGCCTCCGGTTCGGTGGCGGCCTGTGAAGGCGACGACGCGGACGGTGCGCCCGCCGGGCTCTCGCAGGTCGCGCTCGCGAGGGTCACCTTGCCCTCGACCTCCGCCACGTTCAGCTTCAACGGGTTGACGGACACGGTGAGTTCGAGGGCGGAGGCCGCCGCCGTGCGGGTGGTGGTGTGGGTCGGCGACAGGGCGAGTCGTACCTCGCCGACGCCCGGCACCTTCACCTCCGTGGTGCCGCTCGCGGACACCGTCACCTTCTTGCCGAGCACGGTCACCGGGCCCAGCAGGTCCGCCGAGGCGACCGGCTTCTGTCCGGCCGCGCAGACCGCCTTCGACGTGACGCCGTCGACCTCGATGAGCGAGAGCAGCGGCAGACCGGGGACATGGACGCGGGCGTGCGCGAGGCGGGTGGTGGCCTCGGCGCGGGTCGCGGTCACCGTGGCCTTCGTCGAGGCGACGTCGGCCTGCAACACGCTGAACGGGCGCCCGCCGTCGACGCCGTCGAGGTGGACCGAGAGCGCGGTCCGGTCGGCGCTCTGCGGTGCCTGGACCTCGTTGAGGGTGACCGCGAGCGGCACGTTCACGCTCTTGTTGAGCAGGGACACATCGAGCCCGGTCCGCAGGACGACGGCACCGGCGCGACCGTGCTCGGTGGTCGCTCCGGCGGGCCCGGCGCCGGCGAGCACCGCGGGACCGGCGGCGAGGGCGGTGGCCACCGCGATGGTGGCCAGACGGCGTGCGGGCATACGGAAGTTGGTGTTCAAGGTGGTGGGACCCCCAGTGAGGACATGCTTGGGACCCCGAAAGAATCACCGGCCGCCGAACACGGCGTCAGCGATATGGCAGCGCTTCACTCCTTCGTGGCGCTCTCGCGAACGCGTTCGGAATTCGCGGCACGCTTGTTCCCGCTCGCCGTCCTCGGCTCACCCGCACCGGGGGCGTACGCAGCGCGTGGTTGACCTGCGGCGCACGGCGGGGCACGCGGCGTGCGCCGCCGCCCGCCTACCCGATCACCCTGCCGTTCACCACCACGAGCCGCGGTGCCGCCAACACCCGTACGTCCGCGCGCGGATCCGTCTCGTACACCACGAGGTCCGCCGGGGCGCCCTCCTCCAGACCGGGACGGCCGAGCCAGGTGCGCGCGCCCCACGCGGTCGCCGACAGCGCCGCGAGCGGCGGGATCCCGGCGGTCACCAGCTCCGCCACCTCCGCCGCCACCAGACCGTGGGGCAGCGAGCCGCCCGCGTCGGTGCCCACGAACACCGGGATCCCGGCGTCGTACGCGGCCCGCACGGTGTCGTACCGCCGCTCGTGCAGCCGTCGCATATGGGCCGACCAGCGCGGGAACTTGGTCTCGCCGCCGTCCGCGAGCTTCGGGAAGGTCGCGATGTTCACGAGCGTCGGGACGATCGCCACGCCCCGCTCGGCGAACAGCGGGATCGTCTCCTCCGTCAGCCCGGTCGCGTGCTCGACGCAGTCGATGCCCGCCTCGACCAGGTCCCGCAGCGACTCCTCCGCGAAGCAGTGCGCGGTGACACGCGCGCCCAGGCGGTGTGCCTCCGCGATCGCCGCCTGGACGGCCTCGCGCGGCCAGCACGCGGACAGGTCCCCGGCCTCCCGGTCGATCCAGTCGCCGACGAGCTTGACCCAGCCGTCGCCGCGCCGGGCCTCCTGGGCGACGTAGGCGACGAGGTCCTCGGGCTCGATCTCCCAGGCGTAGTTGCGGATGTAGCGCCGGGTGCGCGCGATGTGCCGACCGGCTCGGATGATCTTCGGAAGGTCGTCGCGGTCGTCGATCCAGCGGGTGTCGGACGGCGAGCCCGCGTCGCGCAGCAGCAGCGTTCCCGCGTCGCGGTCGGTCAGCGCCTGCTTCTCGGAGACGTCGTCGGGCACCGGGCCGTGGGCGTCGAGGCCGACATGGCAGTGCGCGTCGACCAGGCCGGGCAGGACCCAGCCCTCGACGGTACGGACGTCGCGGGCGCCGACCGGGCGTTCGTAGGCGATCCGGCCGCCGACCACCCACAGTTCGTCGCGGACGTCCTCGGGCCCGACGAGCACCCGCCCCTTCACCTGCAGCACCACGTGATCGCTCATGTATCGCACCCTAGTTCCGCCCCCGCCGGTCCCGTCCACCCGTCGGAGGCCTCTTCTCGGCGGCGGGACGGGCGCCGGATACCCTCGACTCCGTCGAACCCATGACTGAAGAGAGCACCGTCGTGACCCACCCCTTCCTGGACCTCGCACCGCTGAGCGCCGCCCGCTTCGCCTCGATCGAGGACCGCGTGGCCCGGCTGCTCTCCACCACGCAGGACGTCGTGATCATGCAGGGCGAGGCGCTGCTGCCGCTGGAGGGCGCCATCCGCGGGTGCGCCGGGCCCGGTACGACCGCGCTGAACGTGATCACCGGTCCGTACGGGCAGACCTTCGGCGACTGGCTGCGCGACTGCGGCGCCACGGTCCACGACCTTGCGGTGCCGTTCCACACGGCGGTCACCGCGGACCAGGTCCGCGAGGCGCTGGCCGCGCACCCGGAGATCGACTTCGTCTCCCTGGTGCACGCGGAGGCCGCGACCGGGAACACCAACCCGGTGGCGGAGATCGGCGCGGTCGTACGGGAGCACGGTGTGCTGTTCTACCTGGACGCGGTCGCCTCGATCGGCGCCGAGCCGGTGCTGCCGGACGCCTGGGGCGTGGACCTGTGCGTGATCGGCGGGCAGAAGGCGATGGGCGGCCCGGCGGGTGTGTCGGCGGTGTCGGTGAGCGAGCGGGCCTGGGCCCGGATGGCCGCGAACCCGAAGGCGCCGCGCCGCTCGTACCTGTCGCTCCTCGACTGGAAGGAGCGCTGGGTCGACGGCGGTCGCAAGGTCCTGCTGCACGCTCCGGCGCAGTTGGAGATGCTGGCGCTGGAGGCGTGCGTGGAGCGGATCGAGGCGGAGGGCCTGGAGACCGTGATGGCCCGGCACCGGTCCGCCGCGGCGGCGACACGGGCCGGTGCGCTCGCGCTGGGCGGGGGCCTGGAGCCGTACGTGTACGAGGCGACGGAGGCGGCACCGGTCGCCACGACGCTGCGGACGCTGTCCGGCGTGGTCGCCTCGGAGCTGGTCGCGAGCGCCCTGAAGACGGACCCGGCGCTGCCCCTGGCCGCGGGCGGAGGCGCGCTCGCACAGGAGATGATCCGCGTCAACCACTACGGCCCCGACGCGACGCCGAAGACCGTACAGGCATGCCTGACCGCCCTGGGCACCGCACTGGGCGCGTACGGGGTGACGGTGAACGCGGAGGCGGCCCAGGAGGCCGCCGCGGCAGCCTGGAAGTAGAACACGCGGGGGCGGGACCGAAGGGTTCCCGCCCCTGGGAACCCCTGCGGTACACGGGGGCGGGACCAACGGGCCCTCGCCCCCGGAAAACCCTGCGGTGCACGGGAGTTCGCGGCGCGGACGCTCGCCGGGCGGAACCTCGCCGCCCCGCAGCCCGCCGCAGGTGAGTTCGCCGCGCGCTGAACTCGCATGCCCGGCGCCTCCGGATGCCATGCTCGGCCCATGAGTACCCCCACGCCCATGACGCTTCCCGACGGCCGTCGATTCCCCCTGCTGACCGGTGGTGAGCGGCCCATGCTCGAGAGTTGGCTCGACTTTCAGCGGGCCACGCTGGAGTTGAAGTGTGCGGGGCTCGACGACGCCCAGCTTCGGTGCGCTTCGGCCGAGCCCTCGACGTTGAGCCTGCTGGGGCTCCTCCAGCACCTCACCGAGGTCGAACGCAACTGGTTCCAGCGGGCGTTCGGGGACACCAGGATGCCCCCGGTGTTCGAGGAGCAGACGGGCTACCGGCTCAGCCCGGAGCGCGGGATCGAGGAGACGCTCGCCGTGTGGCGGCGTGAGATCGCCCGGGGGCGCGAGGTCTGCGCGGACCGCTCGCTCGACGACGTGGGGCGGATCCCCGACCACAACCCCTGGGCCGGGACGGAGGTCAGCCTCCGCTGGGTGTACGTGCACATGATCGAGGAGTACGCCCGCCACAACGGCCACGCGGACATCGTGCGGGAACGCATCGACGGAGCGACCGGCGTCTGAAATCGGCATTACCCGGCGAGCCCCTTTCCCGTAATTCTCGAATTCCCTTCAGCGTAGCTCCCCGCATTCTTCTGCCCGCTTTCCCGTGCCCTAAACACAGAGATTTCAGACGCTCCGAACAGCGTTATCCGGGCAGCCGCCACACCCGCCCCCAAGGTGTGACCGATACCACAGCACGCCCTGATTGCCGGTTATCTACCGGACAAATCACCATCAATCCCCGGGCTCTCGCGTGGCCGTACGCGCCCGCGTGATAACACACGACCCCTTTGCCCGTAACCCCGCCCGACGATGCGATCTCGCATTTACCTCGGTAAATTCCATTCACATGACCGCCGCACAAGCAGACCTGCAAGCGGAATTCCTGGAATTGCCGGGGGACGTACGGATCGACCGTCCGGAGGTATCGGACGGGGCCGCGCTCTGGCGCCTCGCCAAGGACTCCGAAGCCCTCGACCTCAACTCCTCCTACAGCTATCTGCTGTGGTGCCGTGACTTCGCCGGCACCTCGGCGGTGGCACGGACCGGCGACGGGCGACCCGTCGGATTCGTCACCGCGTATCTGCGGCCCGACCGCCCCCACACCCTGCTGGTGTGGCAGGTCGCGGTCGACGCGGCCCACCGCGGCCACGGGCTCGCGGCGCGCATGCTCGACGCGCTCATGGCACGGGTGGGGTCCGAGCACGGGGTGACCGGGATGGAGACGACGATCACCCCCGGCAACACCGCCTCCGAACGGCTCTTCACCTCCTTCGCCACCCGGCACGGCGCACGGCTGGAGCGCGATGTCCTGTTCGAGGCGCGCCAGTTCCCCGACGGACCCCACGACCCCGAGGTCCTCTACCGCATAGGCCTGCCCGCGGCCACCGCCGCCGCGACCGCCTAGCCCCGCGGGCCCGACCCCCGCCCCGCCCCATCCCACGCCCCCCGTCCCACGCACTCCGTACCTCCCCCACATACCGAGGAGCGTTTCCGCGTGACCATCACCCAGCCAGACCTCAGCGTCTTCGAGACCCTGGAGTCGGAGGTGCGCAGCTACTGCCGCGGCTGGCCCACCGTCTTCGACCATGCGCGGGGCAGCCGCATGTACGACGAGGACGGGCACGAGTACCTCGACTTCTTCGCCGGCGCCGGATCACTCAACTACGGCCACAACAACCCCGTACTGAAACGGGCGTTGATCGACTACCTGGAGCGGGACGGCGTCACCCACGGGCTCGACATGTCCACCGTCGCCAAGCGCTCGTTCCTGCGCGCCTTCAAGGAACTGGTCCTGGCCCCGCGCGAGTTGCCGTACAAGGTCATGTTCCCGGGCCCCACCGGCACCAACGCCGTCGAGTCCGCCCTCAAGCTGGCCCGCAAGGTGAAGGGCCGCGAGTCCATCGTGTCCTTCACCAACGCCTTCCACGGGATGTCCCTCGGGTCCCTCGCCGTCACCGGCAACGCCTTCAAGCGCGCGGGCGCCGGGATCCCGCTCGTCCATGGGACCCCCATGCCCTTCGACCAGTACCTCGACGGCGCGGTCCCGGACTTCCTGTGGTTCGAGCGGCTGTTGGAGGATCAGGGGTCCGGGCTGAACCGGCCCGCCGCCGTCATCGTGGAGACCGTCCAGGGCGAGGGCGGCATCAACGTCGCCCGGCCCGAGTGGCTGCGCTCCCTCGCCGACCTGTGCGCACGGCGCGACATGCTGCTGATCGTCGACGACATCCAGATGGGCTGCGGCCGGACCGGCGCGTTCTTCTCCTTCGAGGAGGCGGGGATCGTGCCGGACATCGTCACCGTGTCCAAGTCCATCAGCGGCTACGGACTGCCCATGTCGCTGTGCCTGTTCAAGCCGGAGCTGGACCTCTGGGAGCCGGGCGAGCACAACGGCACCTTCCGCGGCAACAACCCCGCGTTCGTCACGGCCACCGCCGCGCTGGAGACCTACTGGAGCGACGGGTCGGCCATGGAGAAGCAGACCCGGGCGCGCGGTGAGCAGGTCGAGCAGGAGCTGATCTCGATCACCGAGGAGAACCTCGCCGACGTCAGGGAGTACCGCGGGCGCGGGCTGGTCTGGGGCCTGGAGTTCCACGACCGGACGCGGGCCGAGCGGGTCGCGCGGCGCGCCTTCGACCTCGGGCTGCTGATCGAGACCTCGGGCCCGGAGAGCGAGGTCGTCAAGCTGCTCCCGGCCCTGACCATCACCCCCGACGAGCTGGACGAGGGCCTCGCCGTCCTCGCCCGCGCCGTCCGCGAGACCGCCTGACGCACCGTCAAGGAGCGGCAGGCAGCACCGAACAGGACAAGAACCGAGCAGGACAAGTACCGAGTAGGAGGCGTCGCAGCACCGTGATCGTCCGTTCGTTCAAGGAGATCGAAGGCACCGACCGGCATGTGAAGGCCGCGTCCGGCACCTGGGAGAGCAAGCGCATCGTCCTCGCCAAGGAGAAGGTCGGCTTCTCCCTGCACGAGACGATCCTGTACGCGGGCACGGAGACGACGATGTGGTACGCGAACCACATCGAGGCCGTCGTCTGCGTCGAGGGTGAGGCCGAACTCACCGACCACGAGACCGGGAAGACATACACGATCACCCCGGGGACCATGTACCTCCTCAACGGCCACGAGCGGCACACACTGCGGGTCGCGCGGGACTTCCGCTGTCTGTGCGTCTTCAACCCGCCCGTGACCGGACGGGAGGACCACGACGAGCGGGGCGTCTACCCCCTGCTCACCGAGGAGGTGTGAGCGCGCCGTGACCGCCGATCTGTACCCCACCCGCGGCACCGCCGAGGTGTCCGTCCCGCGCCAGGACCCGGTGGTCTGGGGCGCGCCGGGCACCCCGGGGCCGTTCTCCGTCGCCGACCTCCAGGCGTACGAACGCGACGGCTTCTTCGGTGTCGACGCACTGCTCACGGATGACGAAGTCGCCCACTACCACCGGGAGTTGCAGCGACTCGTCACCGACCCGGCGGTGCGCGCGGACGAGCGGGCGGTGCTGGAGCCGAGGTCGAAGGACATCCGGTCCGTCTTCGAAGTGCACCGGATCAGCGAGGTGTTCGCGGAGCTGGTGCGCGACGAGCGCGTGGCCGGCCGGGCGCGGCAGATCCTCGGCTCGGACGTGTACGTCCACCAGTCGCGGATCAACGTCAAGCCCGGCTTCGGGGCCAGTGGCTTCTACTGGCACTCCGACTTCGAGACCTGGCACGCCGAGGACGGCCTGCCGCACATGCGGACGGTGTCCGTCTCGATCGCGCTGACCGAGAACCACGAAACCAACGGCAGCCTCATGATCATGCCGGGTTCGCACCGGACGTTCCTGGGGTGTGCCGGGGCCACACCGAAGGACAACTACAAGAGGTCGCTGCGGATGCAGGACGCGGGTACGCCGTCGGACGCGGCCCTGACCGCGGTGGCGAGCAGCCACGGCGTCAACTTGTTCACGGGCAGGGCGGGTTCGGCGACCTGGTTCGACTGCAACTGCATGCACGGCTCCGGGGACAACATCACCCCGTTCCCGCGCAGCAACGTCTTCATCGTGTTCAACAGCGTGGAGAACGCGGCGGTGGAACCGTTCGCGGCGCCGGTGCGCAGGCCGGAGTTCATCGGGGCGAGGGACTTCACGCCGGTGCGCTGAGGCGGGCACGCGGTGAGCGGGCCGTCCGTCCCTGACGGGGACCGGCGGCCCGCTCGGCTGTGCGCACGGCTCAGTTGGCCAGGACGTCAAGGAGCCGGTCGACGTCCGTCGGGGTGTTGTAGAGGTGGAAGGCGACCCGCAGGTTGCCCGCGCGGTCCGAGACCTCGACGCCCGCCTGACTCAACTCGCCCTGCCGATGCCCCAGTCCGGGGACGGAGACGATCGGGGAGCCCGGGGCGGGTACCGGTGCGACCTCCAGGGTGCGCAGCCCGTCCCGGAAGCGGTCGGCGAGGGCGAGGTCATGCGCGCGGACCCGCTCCACGCCGAGGTGCTCCAGCAGTTCGAGGGAGCGGCGGGCGCCCGCGTACGCGAAGGGGGCGGGGCTCTCGTCGAACCGGCGGGCGGATTGGGCGAGTTCGGTGATCGGCCCGTAGCAACTGTCCCAGGGTTCCGCACCGGCCACCCAGCCCGCGAAGAGCGGCGTGAGGGATCCGAGGTCGTCCGGGACCACCAGGAAGGTCACACCGCGCGGGCACAGCAGCCACTTGAAGGCGACGGCGGAGACGTAGTCGTACGCGCCCGCGTCGAACTCCAGCCATCCGGCGGCCTGGGACGCGTCCACATACGTCCGGGCGCCGTGCTCGCGGGCGGACGCGCGCAGCGCGGTCAGGTCGGCGACACGGCCGTCGGCGGACTGCGCCGCGCTGACCGCGACGAGCGCCGTACCGGGCCGTACGGACTCGGCGATCCGCTCCAGCGGGACCGTACGGACCGTGAGGTCGCCGCGTACATGGAAGGGGTTCACCAGGGAGCTGAAGTCGCCCTCGGCGGTGAGCACTTCGGCGCCCTTGGGCAGCGAGGCGGCGATCAGCCCGGTGTAGACGGCGACCGAGGCCCCCGCCGCCACCCGCCGGACGGGAACCCCCGCCAGCCGGGCGAAGGAGGCGCGGGCGGCCTCGACGTCGGTGGACATGTCGGTGGGCTGCCCGGCGGCGGCCGACTCCAGCGCGCCCCGCATGCTCTCCACGGTGCGCGCCGGAAGCAGCCCGGTGCTCGCGGTGTTCAGATAGGTGTTCTTCGGAGCGAACTCGGCCTGGACGAGGGTCTCGAAGGTCTCCATGGGTCCACTCTGCGACCCACCGAGCCCAAAGTCCATCACCTACTGCTACACCATTCCCCCAAGAGACGCTTATACGTCCAGCGCAGCAGCGCCTACGGCCCTACGGCAGCGCTACGACACGGCACACCCGTCCGGGCCGCACGCGTCCGCGTCTCCCGGCTCGACCGACTCGACCGACTTCGCCGCCGACCGCTCGTCCCAGGCCCGCGTCAGCGCCTGGGTGAAGACCTCCGCGGGCTGAGCGCCGGAGACACCGTAGGCGCGGTCGAGGACGAAGAACGGCACGCCGTTCGCACCCAGCTCAGCGGCCTCACGCTCATCGGCGCGCACGGCGTCGGCGTACGCGGCGGGGTCGGCGAGGACCCCGCGGACCTCCTCGGCGTCGAGCCCGGCCTCGACGGCCAGTTCCACCAGCCGCTCCTCGCCCTCGGCGAAGACGGACCGCTCCTCGGCGAAGTTCGCCCGGTAGAAGATCCCGATCAGCTCGTCCTGCCTGCCCCGCTCCTTGGCGAGGTGCAGCAGGCGGTGCAGGTCGAAGGTGTTGCCGTGGTCGCGGCCCGTGCTGCGGTACCGAAGCCCCTCGGCGGCGGCCTGCGCGCCCAGGTTGTCCTCCCCGGCCTGGGCCTGCGCCTCGCTCATCCCGTACTTCCTGGTGAGCATGGCGAGCACCGGCTCCACGTCGCCCTTGGCACGGGACGGGTCCAGCTCGAAGGAGCGGTGCACCACCTCGACCTCGTCACGGTGCGGGAAGGCCCGAAGCGCCTTCTCGAAGCGGGCCTTGCCGACGTAGCACCAGGGGCAGGCGATATCGCTCCAGATCTCGACGCGCATGTCTTCGGCTTCTCTCCGGTTCGTACGGTGGTGCGGGGGTTTCCGCCGCGACCTGTGGAAACGTTCGGGCGAACGGTTTCATTCCGCGGGGTTCCCGCCCGAGCGGCCGTTGTCAGGAGCGAGGCCGGGGCCGCGGGCCGACCGCCGGGTCGGCCCGCGGTGCGGTCGGGTCAGCCGACGAAGTACGTCGGGTTCGGGAGCTTGTAGCGCTTGTCGGCGTGGCCGCCGTCGAGGTCGGAGTACTGGTCGCCGAAGTTGGCGATGATGTTGTACCCGAGGGACTCGATGTGCGCGCGGGTACCCGACTTGTACTCCACGGTCGTGCACTTCCACGTGCCCGGCGTGGCGCAGGACTTCAGGTAGGCCGGCGGGTTGGCGGCGTCCTTGAGGAAGATGTGCGCGGCGTCGAGGTTGACGTCCGCGCCGACCTTCTTCAGGTTCTCGACCGCGGAGGCGCGCTGCGACTCGTTCAGGCCGGAGTTGTAGAAGACCTCGACGCCCTTGGCCTTGGCGTAGTTGATCAGGTCCGGGGTGCCGGGGACGGCCGGGCGGTCGGCCTTGGCCACGTAGTCGGCCCAGGTGGCCGAGTTGTAGGTGTAGTTGGTCCTCTTCTCGTAGTCGAGGCTGAGCAGCAGGGTGTCGTCGATGTCGAAGACGACCGCGGGCTTCTGCCCCTTGTGCTGCGCCTTGCGGGACGCCTGGTCGATGTACTTCTTGGCGTCCGCCTCGATACCGGTGAGGTCCTTGACGTACTGGCTGTTCGCGGACGGCTGGTACACGCCGTCGCTGTCGAGCGTGGTGCCGTAGTAGGTGTCGATGTCCTGGACCAGGACGCCGATGTTGTAAGGCTCCTTGGTCGAGTTCGCCGTCGACTGACCGGCGGTGGCGGCACCCGCGCCGTACAGGGCGGCACCGGCCACGGCACAGGCGGCGGCGAGGGACACGAGACGAAGTGGCTTCTGCATGACTGGATTTCTACGCGCGTCACCCCCACGCACGCGAGCCCTGTTGCCCGATCGATATCTCCGGACCGGGGATTCACAGGCTCGTTCACCCGTACGTACGGGGCCGTTCACGACGGTGACGGCGACTCAGCCGACGCGCCGTCACCGACCCGACTTCTAGGGCATCTTCCCGATCCGCGCCCCGGGGCCTCAGCACCACGCTTTCGGCCATGACGATGACGAGGACATGGACCGGTGCGCGTGTGCTGCGCGACCGCAACGCGGGGCTCTATCTGGGCGGGGTGGTGGTCTCCGGCTTCGGCACCTCGGCGATGTGGCTGGCGGCCGGGGTGTGGGTCAAGGACCTCACGGGCTCGAACGGCCTGGCCGCCCTGTGTCTGCTCGCCATGTGGGCGCCGTCCCTGCTCGGCCCCGCCCTCGGCACCCTCGCCGACCGCACCCGCCGCAAGCCGCTGCTGATCTGGACGAACCTGGCCCTGGCGGCCGTCCTGCTCGCCCTCTTCGCCGTCGACTCCCCGGGCCGGGTGTGGCTCGTGTACGCGGTGCTGTTCCTGTACGGCGCGGCGGGCATCGTGCACGACGCGGCCGAGTCGGCGCTGGTCGCCGCCGCCGTCGACAGCTCCCTGCTCGGCGACTTCAACGGGCTGCGGATGACGGCCACCGAGGGCATGAAGCTCGTGGCGCCGCTGGCGGGGGCGGGGGTGTACGCGGTCTACGGCGGCCCGGCCGTGGCGCTCCTGGACGCGGTCACGTTCGTCCTGGCCACCGGCCTGTACGCGGCGCTGCGTGTCCGCGAGAGCCGCCCGGAGCCGCCGACCGCGGGCTGGCGCGCGCAGACGGCCGAGGGCGCCCGCTACCTGTGGGCGCACCCCCGGCTGCGGCCCCTGGTGCTGGCGGGCGGCATCACGATGCTCTGCGCGGGCGTCAACGGCGCGCTGGTCTACGCCGTCGTCGACGGGCTCGGGCACGCCCCCTCGTACGCCGGTGTGCTCGCCGCCGTCCAGGGCCTCGGCTCGGTGGCGGTGGGGCTGGCCTCGGGCGCCGCGCTGCGCCGCCTCGGCGCACGCCGCTTCGCGGCCTTGGGCATCGCCGTGGTGGCCGCCGGGGTGGCGCTGCGGGCGATCCCGTCCGACCCGGTGGCGCTGGTGTGCAGCGCGGCGATCGGAGTGGGCCTGCCCTGCGCCCTGATCGCGGTGTTCACCACGGTGCAGCGCGAGACGCCCGGCCCTCTGCTGGGCCGTACGGCCGCCACGGCGAGCACGCTGGTCTTCGCGCCGAACGCGGTCGGGCTCGCGCTGGGCGCGGGGTCGGTCGATCCGCTCGGCCACCGGGTGGTGCTCGTGGTGCTGGGACTGCTTCTGCCCTGGGCCGCGCTCCCGCTGCGTCAACGCCCGGCTTGGGTAAGGGAACGGCAAAGGGGTGTCGCTCGTTGACCCGGCATGACCGCTATGACCCCCGGCTCGAACATCCCTCTCGCCGTCGCCCGCGTGACGGTGGACGTCGCCGCCCCGGTACGGCTCGACGTGTCGGGCCTGCTGCTCACCGCCGACGGCAAGGTGCGCTCGGACGACGACTTCATCTTCTACAACCAACCGTCAGGACCGGGGGTGACCTACCGCTCGGGCGGCGGCACCGCCCCCGACGCGATCACCGTCGACACGGCCGCCCTGCCCCCGGACATCGAGAAGATCGTCGTCACGGCGAGCCCTGACGCCGCGGGCCAGACCTTCCAGGGCATCGAGCCGACGGCCACGATCCGCAGCGCGGACGACCACGGCGTGCTGGCCACGTTCACCCCGCCCCGGCTCGGCCCGGAGACGGCCCTGGTGGTCGTGGAGATCTACCGGCGCAACGGCCAGTGGAAGGCCCGCGCCGTCGGCCAGGGGTATGCCGACGGACTGGCGGGCATCGCCACGGACTTCGGCGTCACGGTGGAGGAACCCACCCCCGCGCCGCAGCCGATGGCGCCCCCGCCGGCCGTGCCGCAGATGCCGGTGACCGCTCCCCCGCCGCCGTCCGCCCCGCCCACGGTCGGTACCGGCACCGGCTCCGGCGCCGGGAAGATCAACCTCGACAAGGGCCGGGTCAGCCTCCAGAAGAACCAGACGGTGTCCCTCGTCAAGGGCGGCCGGCCGCTGCTCTCCCAGGTGCGCATGGGCCTCGGCTGGGAGCCTGCGTTCCGCGGCAAGGACATCGACCTGGACGCCTCCGTCATCGCGTACGGCCCGCAGCGCAACCACATCGACAGTTGCTACTTCGGCAAGCTGTCGATCCTGAACGGCGCGATCAAGCACTCCGGCGACAACCTCACGGGCGAGGGCGGCGGTGACGACGAGGTGATCGTGGTCGACCTCGGCCGCGTGCCGCAGGACGTCACGGGCCTGGTCTTCACCGTGAACTCGTTCTCCGGACAGAAGTTCACGGAGGTCGCCAAGGCCTACTGCCGCCTGGTCGACGCCGCCTCCGACGAGGAGCTCGTCCGCTTCGACCTCACGCGGACCGAGCCCCAGACCGGCGTGATGATGGCCAAGCTCATCCGCACGTTCACCGGCGAGTGGGAGATGACGGCCATGGGCGACTACCTCAAGGCCCGTACGGTACGGAACATGGTGAAGCCCGCGTCGCAGGCGCTGTGACCGGCCGTCCGCGGTAACCCGCCATCATCGAGCGTCGACGCGAAGGGGCCCGCACCATCGTCGTGGTGCGGGCCCTTTCAGCGGTCGGTCGCTCAACTCCCGTGCTGGGAGCGCGCCTTGAACGCGGCCTTCCGGGCCGCCTTCGCCACCTTCTTGTCGGGGTGCAGCCGCCCCATCGCCTCCAGGACCTCCGCGGTGGCCGGGTGGTCCACCCGCCAGGCCGTCGCGAAGAAGCCGCTGTGCTGGGCCGCCAACCCCTCGACCAGGGCCTGTAGTTCCTCGGAGTTGCCCTCGGCGGCCAGTTGCGCGGCCACCGTGTCGACGGTCAGCCAGAAGACCATCGCCTCGGAGGGCGCGGGCACGTCCGCCGCGCCGTTCTCGGTGAGCCAGACCCGCGCGAGACCGCCCAACTCCTGGTCGTCCAGCACCTCGCGCAGCGCGGGCTCGGCCTCCGCGCCGACCAGCGAGAGCGCCTGCTGACAGCGCAGCCGACGCAGCGGCGCGCCCAGGTCCGACCCGCGGGCCGCCGCGAGCAACTCCCGGGCCGCGGCGAGCGGTTCGCGCCGCGCCAGCCACTGCTCCGTCTCCGCCTGCGCCGCGGCGGCCGGGAAGACGGACGTGCTGTCGAGCAGCGCGTCCGCGCCCTTGTCCGCCAGCTCGCCGACCATCGGCGCGCTCACTCCGGCCTCCTCCAGCCGGGTCCGCACCCCGTACAGCCCGAGCGGGGTCAGCCGCACCATCCCGTACCGGCTGACATCGGTGTCGTCCACGGGGGCCGCGGGCTCCTCGTCGATGTCGGCCATCAGCGCCTCGTCCACCGGCTGGAAGTCCACGAGCCCGGTCGGCTCCAGCAGCCGGAACTGGTCGTCGAGACGCATCATGGCGTCCGACACCTGCTCCAGGACGTCGTCGGTGGGCTCGCCCATGTCGTCGGGCACGATCATCGACGCGGCGAGGACGGGCAGCGGCACCGGACCGTCGCCGGGGCCGTCCTCGCTGACGGTCAGCAGATAGAGGTTGGCGAGGACGCCGTCGAGGAACTCGGCCTCCGCCTCCAGGTCCCAGTCGAGGGAGGAGAGGTCGATCTCCCCGTCCTCGTCCACGGCGTCGACCAGGTCGTCGAGGTCGGGCACGCTCGCGTCGGCGAGCACGGTCTCCAGCGCGCCGAGCCACACGCCGAGCACCTCGCCGGGGCTGCCGCTGGTCAGCAACGCGAGGTCGGCGCCCTGGGCGACCGTCCCCTCCTCCTCGTCGACGACCTCGACGAGTCCGGTGTCGATGGCGACGCGCCAGGCCTCGGCGGTCCAGGCGGCGGCGTCCTCGCCGCTCAGCCCGAGCGTCTCGGCCGCGGCGGGCACCTGCTCCTCCACCAGTTCACCCCCGGCGTCGACACGGGTGTCCGGACCGGCCCAGCGGGCGAGCAGGGCGGCGCGGGAGAGCAGCGGTGCGGCAAGCGCGTCCCGCGCGAGCTCCGCTTCGGAGCGCAGCCGAACCGGCGGCAAGGGCGAGCTGTCTGACATCTGCGGGATCTCCTCGGGCCATACGGAGTCACGGGGGCGGCGCCCCGAAGCACACAGGTCAGCCTAGACGGATTTCCGCCCATGCCGCCCGGTTCCCCTCCAGAACCGGCGCCGCAGCGGCCGTGGCGTTGGCAACAGGCCTGACCGCAGCGGCGGTTGACGCCCGCGGCGACGGCGGGATCGCGTCGATCCGGCTTGACCCGGCGCACCCTCGATTCAGCGTTGCTGATCAATACTGTGCAGAAGATGTAAGTAGCGCTTCACGGTCGCGTTGCCGAGACTACTGCCATGACGACACCGGCCCTTCCCGCCCCTCCCTTCGGTCGCGCCCTGTGCGCGATGATCACGCCCTTCACCGACGCGGGCGCCCTCGACCTGGACGGAGCGCAGTCGCTCGCCGACCGGCTGATCACCCACGGCTGCGACGGCCTCGTGCTCTCGGGGACCACGGGCGAGTCACCGACCACGTCCGACGCCGAGAAGTCCGCGCTGGTGCGGGCGGTGCGCGAGGCGGTCGACGGGCGGGCGTCGATCGTGGCGGGGGTCGGCACGTCGGACACCCTGCACACCGTGGAGCTGGCGCGGGCGGCGGAGAAGGCGGGCGCGGACGGCCTGCTGGTGGTAACTCCGTACTACAGCCGCCCCCCGCAGGACGCGGTGGAGGCCCACTTCCGCGAGGTCGCGGACGCCTCCGGGCTGCCGGTCATGCTGTACGACATCCCGGGCCGCACCGGCACCCGGATCGAACCCGACACGATGATCCGGCTCGCCGGACATCCCCGGATCGTGGCGGTCAAGGACTGCGCGTACGACCTGCTCGGCAGCCAGAAGGTGCTGGGGCGCACCGAGTTGGCGTACTACGCGGGCTGCGACGAGCAGGTGCTCGCGCTGTACGCGGTCGGCGGCACCGGATATGTGAGCACGGTCGCCAATGTCATGCCTCACTGGTTCCGCGCGATCCTGGACGCGTTCGACGCGGGCAGGACGGCCGAGGCCGCCCGGCTTCAGCAACGCGTCGTACGGCTGGTCGAGTTGATGATGGCCTCCGGTCTGCCCGGCACGGTCACCGCGAAGGCCCTGCTCGACGGACTCGGCCTGCCCTCGGGCCCGGTCCGCGCGCCGCTGCGCCCCGCGGACCCGGAGACGGTCGACGCGCTGCTGGACGAGTACGAGCGGCTGATGTACACGAGCGACTGAGCGCCGACGAGGCAGTGGGCTAAGCGTCTTGCCTGACGAGGACGTAGGTGCTGCGTGAGTCCGGGTCGCCGAAGAAGAAGTAGAGCCTGAGCGCGTCCTCGTCGTCGCGCTCCAGCTCGAAGGTCCACGTATAGGTCCTGGGCGGCGGAGGAGCGTCCGCCGCGTCGGACGTCTCCCCGGGCTCCGGCTCGCGCGTCGCCACCCCGGTGCGTGCGGTGAGGGACAGCCGGACATGCTGGCCGTCGTTCCACCCGGCCCGCTGATCGGTCAGCTTCCAGCGCCCCTTGCCCGACAGCCGCCACCGGTGATCGAAGTCGAACTCCTGTCCGTCCAGGAGACGGATGTCAGCCGTTCCGTCGGGCCGCAGGACGACGGTCGTCCGGTCGTAGCAGAGCCAGGTCCCCGGCACCTCCGACCGCTTCGCGTCGTACAGCGCGGGCACGGAGTCGTACATGTGCGGATTGCATCCCACGAGCGCGAGCAGACAGGCGACGAACATCGCACGCTGCACTCTGACCAGGCCTGATGTGTAGAGCGGCACGCTTTCCCTCCCCGAAGAAGCAGCACCGAAGCGACCGCGACACGGCCACTCGTCCACCCTGGCCGGTCATCCTTCCAGCATTTCTGAACATGTTCAAATGTTGAGCCGGGGGCGTGCGAGGACTGGATACGCACGAGCGCCCTCCCGGGCCGCCAGGGGCCGCGGAAGGGCGCTCGTGAGGGAAGTGCGCTCAGCCGGTGGTCAGTTGTGGCTGTGCAGGATCTCGTTCAGACCGTCCCACACCGCGTTGTTCGGACGGGCCTCGACCGCGCCCGTCACGGAGTTGCGGCGGAAGAGGATGTTCGAGGCGCCGGACAGCTCACGGGCCTTGACGATCTCACCGTCGGGCATGGTGACCCGCGTACCGGCGGTGACGTACAGGCCCGCCTCCACGACGCACTCGTCGCCCAGGGCGATGCCCACACCCGCCTCGGCGCCGATCAGGCAGCGCTCGCCGATGGAGATGACCACGTTGCCGCCGCCCGAGAGCGTGCCCATGGTGGAGGCGCCACCGCCGATGTCCGAGCCGTCGCCGACGACGACGCCCGCGGAGATACGGCCCTCGACCATGGAGGAGCCGAGCGTGCCCGCGTTGAAGTTGACGAAGCCCTCGTGCATGACCGTGGTGCCCTCGGCCAGGTGCGCGCCGAGGCGCACCCGGTCGGCGTCGGCGATACGGACGCCCTTGGGGGCGACGTAGTCCGTCATGCGCGGGAACTTGTCGATCGAGGTCACCTGGAGGTGCATGCCCTCGGCGCGGGCGTTGAGCCGTACCGTCTCGACGGTGTCCACGGCGACCGGGCCGAGCGAGGTCCAGGCGACGTTGGCCAGGAAGCCGAACATGCCGTCCAGGTTCTGGCCGTGCGGCTTGACCAGGCGGTGCGAGAGCAGGTGGAGGCGCAGGTACACGTCGTGCGCGTCCAGCGGCTTCTCCTCCAGCGAGGCGATGACCGTACGGACCGCGATCACCTCGACGCCCCGGCGGGCGTCCCTGCCGACGGCCTTCGCGGCGCCGGAACCGAGCAGCTCCACGGCGCGCGCGGCGGACAGCCGCTCGGTGCCGGAGGGACCAGGGCCCTCGGCACTCGCCGTGACGAGTTCGGGCGCGGGGAACCAGGTGTCGAGAACGGTGCCGTCGGCGGCGAGCGTGGCGAGGCCGGCGGCCACGGCACCGGTGGTGCGGGGAGCAGTCGTGTCGGTCATAGGGGAAACCTAACGTGGCGCGGGGCGTGCGGCGAAACCACGCCCAGGTCAGGGGGCACTGCCCAGGACGCGCCCGAGCATCTCGCGCGCGTACGCCTCGTCGTACGGCGCCCCGGTCAGCAGTACTTGCAGACAGATGCCGTCCATCAGCGCGAGCAGGGCGCGCGCGGTGACCGGGTCGGTCCGCCGGGCCAGCCGCTCGGCGGTCTCCTCGGTCCACTCGGCGGCGACGGGGCGCAGGGCGGGGCGCCGCAGGGCCGCGAGATACAGCTCGTACTCCAGCTCGACGCCGGTGTGGTCGCCGCCCAGCCAGGTGCCGAGCACGCGGGCGAGCCCTTCCGCGAGGTCGCCGCCGCCCGTGCCGTCCAGCAGGCCGCTGTCGGTGAGGACCCGGCCGAAGCCCTCGTTGGCCTGCCGCAACGCGGCGACCAGCAGTTCGTCGAGGGTCGTGAAGTGGTAGGTGGTGGAGCCGAGCGGTACGTCGGCCTCGACGGCGACGGAGCGGTGGCTCAGCCCGGCGATGCCCTTGCGGCCGACCACCCGGATCGCGGCGTCGATGATCCGCTGCCGTCGCTCGGGGTCGTAGCGCCGTGACATCAGTGCGCGCCTCCCAGGTTGAGGACCACCACGCCGACGACGATCAGCGTGAGTCCGACGATCTTCGCAAAGCTCATGCCCTCTCCGAAGAGCACCAGTCCGATCCCGGCCACGGCGGCCGTGCCGATCCCCGACCAGATCGCATAGGCCGTGCCGATCGACAGCGTCTTCAGGGTCTGCGCGAGCAGCAGGAACGCGAGGACATAGCCGAGCAGGGTGACCAGCGAGGGCCACGGCCTGCTGAATCCCTCGCTGTACTTCATGGCGGTCGTGGCGACGACTTCGGAGGCTATGGCCCCGGCGAGGAAGGCGAATCCCATGTGTACGAGTGTACGCATCGTTGTGTACGCCCGTACACAACGGCTGGCCTGCGACGATGAACGACGAGGACCCCCGGCGCACTGCCGGGGGTCCTCGCACGATCGTGGCGGTCGACGTCTCAGACGTTGAACCCCAGCGCCCGAAGCTGCTCGCGGCCCTCGTCCGTGATCTTGTCGGGGCCCCACGGCGGCATCCAGACCCAGTTGATGCGCAACTCGCCGACCAGACCGTCCGTGGCGGACTTGGCCTGGTCCTCGATGACATCCGTCAGCGGGCAGGCCGCCGAGGTCAGAGTCATGTCGACGGTGGCGATGTTCGCCTCCGCGTCGACGTGGATGCCGTAGATGAGGCCGAGGTTGACGACGTCGATGCCCAGCTCGGGGTCGACGACGTCCATCAGGGCCTCGCGGAGCTCCTCCTCCGAGACCGGCTTCATCTCCACGGTGTCGCTCATGCCGTCTTCCTTTCGGCGTCGGCTCCGCCCAGCACCTGGGCCGTCGCGTCCTTCCACGCCATCCAGCTCAGGAGGGCGCACTTCACCCGCGCCGGGTACTTGGAGACCCCCGCGAACGCCACCGCGTCCTCCAGGATCTCCTCCATCTCGTCGTCGGGCTCGACCCGGCCCCGGGACTGCATCAGCTCCAGGAAGGTCTCCTGGATCCGCTGCGCCTCGGCCAGGTCCTTGCCGACGAGGAGATCGTTCAGTACGGACGCCGAGGCCTGGCTGATGGAGCAGCCCTGGCCCTCGTAGGAGACGTCCTTGATCGTCGTTCCGTCGTACTTCACGCGAAGGGTGATCTCGTCGCCGCACGTCGGGTTCACATGGTGCACCTCGGCGTCGCCGTCCCGAAGACCACGCCCGTGCGGGTTCTTGTAGTGGTCCAGGATGACGTCCTGGTACATGGAGTCCAGCTTCACGCCTCAGCCCCTCATCCGAAGAAGTTCCGTACGTGCTCCAGGCCGTCGACCAGGGCGTCGATCTCGGCGGGCGTGGAGTACAGATAGAACGACGCTCGGGTGGTCGCAGGAATTCCGTAGCGCAGGCAGACGGGGCGGGCGCAGTGGTGGCCGACCCGGACGGCGATGCCCTGCTCGTCGAGGACCTGGCCCACGTCGTGCGGGTGGATGTCGCCCAGCGTGAAGGAGATCGCCGCGCCCCGGTCCTCGGCCGTGGCCGGACCGATGATCCGCAGGTCGGGGACCTCCAGCAGCCGCTTCACCGCGTACTCGGTGAGCGCGTGCTCATGCGCGAGGACGCGGTCCATGCCGATGGAGTTCAGATAGTCGATCGCCGCGCCGAGACCGACCGCCTGGGCGATCGGCGGCGTGCCCGCCTCGAACTTGTGGGGCGCGGGGGCGTAGGTCGAGGAGTGCATCGACACCGTCTCGATCATCTCGCCACCGCCGAGGAACGGAGGCAGGTCCTCGAGCAGCTCCTGGCGGCCCCACAGCACGCCGATACCCGTCGGGCCGCACATCTTGTGGCCGGTGAAGGCCACGAAGTCGGCCTGGAGGGCCTGGACGTCCAGCGGCATGTGCGGCGCGGCCTGCGAGGCGTCGACGCACACCAGCGCGCCGACCTCCTGCGCCCGGCGCACGATCGCCTCGACGGGGTTCACCGTGCCCAGGATGTTGGACACCAGCACGAAGGAGACGATCTTCGTCTTCTCCGTGATGACCTCGTCGATGTTCGACAGGTCGAGGCGGCCGTCGTCCGTGAGACCGAACCACTTCAGCTTCGCGCCCGTGCGCTGCGCGAGCAACTGCCACGGCACGATGTTGGAGTGGTGCTCCATCTCCGTGATGACGATCTCGGTGTCGCGGTCCACCCGGTAGGGCTCGTCGGCCCAACCGAGCATGTTCGCCACGAGGTTGAGCGATTCGGAGGCGTTCTTGGTGAAGACCACCTCGTCGCGGCTCGGCGCGTTGATGAACGCGGCGACCTTGTCGCGCGCGCCCTCGTACAGCGCCGTGGCCTCCTCGGCGAGCACATGCACACCGCGGTGGACATTGGCGTTGTGCTCTTCGTAGTACTCGGAGAGAACATCGAGCACCTGGCGCGGCGTCTGCGAGGTCGCCGCGTTGTCCAGGTACACCAGCTTCTTCCCGTCGTGGACCTGCCGGTCCAGGATGGGGAAGTCCTTGCGGATCGCCTCGGTGTCGAGGAGGCCCGGCAACTGTGTCACGCGGACGCGCCCCCCTTCACGTAAGCCTCGTAGCCCTCGTTCTCCAGCTTGTCCGCGAGCTCCGGACCGCCGGACTCGACGATGCGGCCACCGGCGAACACATGGACGTAGTCGGGCTTGATGTAGCGCAGGATGCGCGTGTAGTGCGTGATCAGCAGCGTGCCGACCTCGCCGGACTCGCGGACGCGGTTGACGCCCTCGGAGACGATGCGCAGCGCGTCGACGTCCAGACCGGAGTCCGTCTCGTCCAGGATCGCGACCTTCGGCTTGAGCAGTTCGAGCTGGAGGATCTCGTGGCGCTTCTTCTCACCGCCGGAGAAGCCCTCGTTCACGTTGCGCTCGGCGAAGGAGGGGTCCATGTGGAGGCGCTCCATGGCCCCCTTGACCTCCTTGACCCAGGTACGCAGCTTCGGCGCCTCGCCGCGGACGGCGGTGGCGGAGGTGCGCAGGAAGTTGGAGACGGAGACACCGGGGACCTCGACCGGGTACTGCATGGCGAGGAACAGGCCCGCGCGGGCGCGCTCGTCGACGGACATCGCGAGGACGTCCTCGCCGTCGAGCAGCACGGTGCCGCTGGTGATCGTGTACTTCGGGTGACCCGCGAGCGAGTAGGCGAGCGTCGACTTGCCGGAGCCGTTGGGGCCCATGATGGCGTGCGTCTCGCCCTGCTTCACGGTGAGGTCGACGCCCTTGAGGATCTCCTTCGTGGCGTTGTCGGCCTCGACGGTGACGTGCAGGTCTCGGATTTCAAGCGTTGCCATGGGGCCTCAGGACTCCTGGGTGAGGGAGACGAGCACATCGTCCCCTTCGATCTTTACGGGGTATACGGGGACGGGGCGCGTCGCGGGAAGGCCGGACGGCTTGCCGGTGCGGAGGTCGAAGCTGGAGCCGTGCAGCCAGCACTCGATCTGACAGTCCTCCACCTCGCCCTCGGAGAGCGAGACGTTCGCGTGGGAGCAGATGTCGTAGATGGCGAACACCTCTCCCTCGGTCCGCACGATCGAGACCGGCGTGCCGTCGAGTTCCACCCGCTTCGGGGTGCCCTCCTCCAGCTCGCTCAGTCCGCAGACGCGTACGAAGGTCGAGTCCGTCATGCGACCGACGCCTCCAGCTCCTCTTCGATCCTGGCGATCAGGCGCTCCTCGATGTCCTGGACGCCGATCTGCTGGACCAGCTCGGCGAAGAAGCCGCGGACCACCAGTCGGCGGGCCTCGTGCTCCGGGATGCCGCGGGCCATCAGGTAGAAGAGCTGCTCGTCGTCGAAGCGGCCGGTCGCGGAGGCGTGGCCGGCGCCGACGATCTCGCCGGTCTCGATCTCCAGGTTGGGGACCGAGTCGACGCGCGCGCCGTCCGTGAGGACGAGGTTGCGGTTCATCTCGTAGGTGTCGGTGCCCTCGGCCTTGGCCTCGATGAGCACGTCACCGATCCACACGGCGTGCGCGTCGTCGCCCTGGAGCGCGCCCTTGTAGGCGACGTTCGACTTGCAGTGCGGGGTGTTGTGGTCGACGAAGAGGCGGTGCTCCTGGTGCTGGCCCTGGTCGGTGAAGTACAGGCCGTACAGCTCGGCCTCGCCGCCGGTGGCGGCGTACTCCACGCGGGGGTAGAGCCGGACCAGGTCGCCGCCGAAGGTCACGACGACCGACTTGAAGTGGGCGTCCCGGCCGATACGGGCGTTGTGCTGGCCCGCGTGCACGGCCTTCGCGGCCCAGTCCTGGACCGAGACGACGGTCAGCTTGGCGCCGTCGCCCACGACGAAGTCGACGTTCGCGGCGAAGACCGCGTCACCGGTGTGGTCGAGGACGACGACCGCCTCGGCGAAGGCGCCCAGCTCGATCACCTGGTGGCCGTAGGCGACCCCGCCCTCGCCGTGCACCGCGATACGGACCGGTTCGGTGAGGACGGTCTCCTTGGGGACGGTCACGACCGAGGCCGTCTCGAAGGCCGAGTAGGCCTGGGCGGCGACGCGGTCCACGGGGACGCCCGCCTTGCCGAGCCGTGCGTCGTCGCGGCCGACGGTCTCCACGAGGACGCCCTCGGGGGCCTCGACGGTGATCTTCACGCCCGTGCCGTTGGCGACGGCGGTGCCGTCGTGCAGACCGCGCAGCCGCTCCAGCGGCGTGAAGCGCCACTCCTCCTCGCGGCCGTGGGGCACGGGGAAGTCCGCGACGTCGAAGGACGGCGGCGCGCTCATACGGGTCGCGACGGTCGACTCGGCCGCCACCGCGATCTGGCCGGCGGTGGTGGAGCCCACCGGGACCGGGTTCTTCTGAGCCTCAGCCATGGCTGTCGTTGTGCTCTCTTCCTACGTCAGTTGTGATCTTCGGCCCGCCCCGTACGGGCGGGCCATGCCGCGGCGGCCATTGCCGCCAGGAAGGGGGCCGGTCAGCCGACCGCGCCCTCCATCTGCAGCTCGATCAGCCGGTTCAGCTCGAGGGCGTACTCCATGGGCAGCTCCTTGGCGATCGGCTCGACGAAGCCGCGCACGATCATCGCCATCGCCTCGAACTCGCTCAGACCGCGGCTCATCAGGTAGAAGAGCTGGTCCTCGGAGACCTTGGAGACGGTCGCCTCGTGGCCCATGGACACGTCGTCCTCGCGGACGTCGACGTACGGGTAGGTGTCGGACCGCGAGATCGTGTCGACCAGCAGCGCGTCACAGAGCACGTTGGACTTGGAGCCCGGGGCGCCCTCGCCGATCTCGACCAGGCCGCGGTACGAGGTGCGGCCACCGCCGCGCGCCACCGACTTGGAGACGATGTTGGACGAGGTGTTGGGCGCCATGTGGACCATCTTGGAACCGGCGTCCTGGTGCTGGCCCTCGCCCGCGAAGGCGATGGACAGGGTCTCGCCCCTGGCGTGCTCGCCCATCAGGTAGACGGCGGGGTACTTCATCGTCACCTTGGAGCCGATGTTGCCGTCGATCCACTCCATGGTCGCGCCCTCGTAGGCGACGGCGCGCTTGGTGACCAGGTTGTAGACGTTGTTCGACCAGTTCTGGATGGTCGTGTAACGGCAGCGGGCGTTCTTCTTGACGATGATCTCGACGACCGCGGAGTGCAGCGAGTCCGACTTGTAGATCGGGGCCGTACAGCCCTCGACGTAGTGCACATAGGCACCCTCGTCTACGATGATCAGGGTCCGCTCGAACTGGCCCATGTTCTCCGTGTTGATCCGGAAGTAGGCCTGGAGCGGGATCTCCACGTGCACGCCCGGCGGCACGTAGATGAAGGAGCCACCGGACCACACGGCGGTGTTCAGCGAGGCGAACTTGTTGTCACCGGCGGGGATGACCGTCCCGAAGTACTCCTTGAAGAGCTCCGGGTGCTCCTTCAGCGCGGTGTCGGTGTCCAGGAAGATGACGCCCTGCTCCTCCAGGTCCTCGCGGATCTGGTGGTAGACGACCTCGGACTCGTACTGCGCGGCGACACCGGCCACGAGGCGCTGCTTCTCCGCCTCCGGGATGCCGAGCTTGTCGTACGTGTTCTTGATGTCCTCGGGCAGGTCCTCCCAGGACTCCGCCTGCTTCTCCGTGGAGCGCACGAAGTACTTGATGTTGTCGAAGTCGATGCCCGACAGGTCCGAGCCCCAGTTGGGGAGCGGCTTCTTCTCGAAGAGCTTCAGGCCCTTCAGACGCAGCTTGGTCATCCACTCCGGCTCGGACTTCTTCCCCGAGATGTCGCGGACGACGTCCTCATTCAGACCGCGCTTCGCCGCGGCTCCGGCCTCGTCGGAGTCGGCCCAGCCGTATTCGTAGTTGCCCAGACCCTCGAGTTCGGGGTGGGCAGTCTCCGTGGGGAGAGTCATGCGGGGTTCCTCCCGGCCGTGCTGGCAGATGCGTTGTGAGTGGTCTTCTTGGGGTGCTTGGCGTGCTTGGCGTTCTCGGCGCTGTGCGGCGCCTTGGGGATGAACGTCGTACAGACGCCGTCGCCGTGCGCGATCGTCGCGAGTCGCTGGACGTGCGTGCCGAGCAGTTCGGAGAAGACCTCCGTCTCGACCTCGCAGAGCTGCGGGAACTCCTCCGCGACATGGACGACCGGGCAGTGGTGCTGACAGAGCTGCTCGCCGACCGGTGCGCTGCGCGCCGTAGCAGCGTACCCGTCCACGCTCAAGGCCTTGGCCAGCGCTTCGGTGCGTTCCTCGGGGGCGGCTTCCTCCATCGCCCGGCGGTACGCGGTCGCCTGCTCGGCGAGCCGGGCACGCGCGAAGGCGACGACGGCCTCGTCCCCGCCGCACTGCTGCTGGATCCAGCGCAGGGCGTCCGCGGCCAGCTTGTCGTAGGACTGGTCGAAGGCGTCGCGGCCGCAGTCGGTGAGCGCGAAGACCTTGGCGGGACGACCACGCGTCCGCGCCCCGTAGACACGCTGCTCACGGGCTTCCACGACGTCGTCGGCGACCAGTGCGTCCAGATGCCGCCGTACGGCCGCCTGAGTGAGGCCCAACCGCCCGGCCAGCTCGGCGACGGTCGACGGCCCGTGATCCAGGATGGATCGCGCGACGCGGTTGCGCGTGGAGCGCTCACCGGTCGCGAACTCCTCCTGCGGGGGCCCCACGGGGGTCTCCCGAGCCTCGCCGACGTTTTTCACAACGCCATTGTTGCGTAATTCCGCGGACCCTGACAAGCGCCGTCCGGGCGGGCGGCGGTGCCGTGCATCACTTAGGTACACCTAACCTGACCTGCGGAAACGATCTACGGTCGGGCAAATCGCTGGCGGCCCGCGGGGCCCGCGCGGCAGACTCCTCGACCATGTCCACACCCCCTGTGACCGGCCCTCTTGTCACCCGCGCCACGCTGGCGGCCGAGCTGCGCACGCTGGGCGTGCACCCCGGCGAGACGCTCCTGGTGCACTCCTCGCTCCGCTCGCTCGGCTGGGTGTGCGGCGGCGCCGTCGCGGTCGTCCAGGCGCTGCTCGACGCCCTCGGCCCGGACGGCACCCTGGTCGTCCCCACCCACTCCGGCGATCTCTCCGACCCGGCGCTGTGGGGCAATCCGCCGGTCCCCGAGGAGTGGTGGGAGCCGATCCGCGCCGCGATGCCCGCCTACGACCCGCTGCTCACCCCCTCACGCGGGGTCGGCGTGATCCCGGAGACGGTCCGCAATTGGCCGGGCGCCCTGCGCAGCGCCCACCCGCAGACCTCCTTCGCGGCCCTCGGCCCGCGCGCGGCGCAGATCACCGACGGCCACGCGCGCGACTGCCGCCTCGGCGAGCACGGCCCGCCGGCCCGGCTGGAGGCGCTGGGCGCCCGCGTCCTGCTGCTCGGCGCGGGCTACGACAGTTGCACCGCCTTCCACCTCGCCGAATACCGCATACCGGCGCCGTCGACAGAGGTGGGCCGTCCTGGGCCGGACGGCTGGGAGAAGGTCACCGAGGTGTCCATCACCTCCGAGCGGTTCGACGACCTCGGGCACGACTTCGAACGGGACCGCCCCGTCGCCCGGGGAACGGCGGGCGCGGCCGACGTACGGCTGTTCCCGCTGGCGGACGCGGTGGCCTACGCGGAGCGATGGCTGGCCCTGCACCGTCCCCGCGAGGAGTAGTTCCGGAACCCGCCCTCCTGAGGCCCCCGGTCGCTCCTTAGACTCTTGAACCATGCGAAGTGAGCCCGTCGTCCAGGTCCAGGCCCTGGTGAAGCGGTACGGCACGAAGACCGCGGTCAACGGCCTCGACCTGGTGGCCCAGGCGGGTGTGACCGCCGTGCTCGGCCCCAACGGCGCGGGCAAGACGAGCACCATAGAGACCTGCGAGGGGTACCGGAAGCCGGACGGCGGCACCGTGCGCGTGCTGGGCCTCGACCCGATCCGCGAGGCCACGGCGCTGCGCCCCCGGATCGGCGTGATGCTTCAGTCCGGCGGGGTGTACTCGGGCGCGCGGGCGGACGAGATGCTGCGCCATGTCGCCAAGCTGCACGCCCACCCGCTCGACGTGGACGCGCTCATCGAGCGGCTCGGCCTCGGGAGCTGCGGGCGGACGGCCTACCGCCGCCTCTCGGGCGGCCAGCAGCAGCGGCTCGCGCTCGCCATGGCCGTGGTGGGCCGCCCGGAGCTGGTGTTCCTGGACGAGCCGACGGCCGGGCTCGACCCCCAGGCCCGCCGCGCCACCTGGGACCTCGTACGGGATCTGCGCGCCGACGGCGTCTCCGTGATCCTGACCACGCACTACATGGACGAGGCCGAGCAGCTCGCCGACGACGTCGCGATCATCGACGCCGGGCGGGTCATAGCCCAGGGTTCCCCCGAGGAGCTGTGCCGCGGCGGCGCCGAGAACACGCTGCGCTTCACGGGGCGGCCGGGTCTCGACGTGGCGTCCCTGCTGAAGGCGCTCCCGGAGGACTGCACCGCGGCGGAGCTGACGCCGGGCTCGTACCGCGTGGTCGGCAAGGTCGACCCGCAACTGCTCGCGACGGTCACCTCCTGGTGCGCCCAGCACGGCGTGATGCCGGACCGGATCTCCGTCGAACGGCACACCCTCGAAGACGTATTCCTGGAGCTCACCGGTAAGGAGCTGCGCTCGTGACGGCCATCAGTACCTACGCGCCGAAGCCGGGCGCCGCGCCCCTGTTCCGCATGATCGGGGCGCAGGCGGCGCTGGAGACGAAGATGCTGCTGCGCAACGGCGAGCAGCTCCTGCTGACGGTCGTGATCCCGACGCTGCTGCTGGTGCTGTTCAGCTCGGTGGACGTCGTGGACACCGGCTCCGGCAAGTCGGTCGACTTCCTCGCCCCCGGCATCCTGGCCCTCGCCGTGATGTCGACCGCGTTCACCGGACAGGCGATCGCCACGGGCTTCGAGCGCCGCTACGGCGTACTGAAGCGGCTCGCCGCCTCCCCGCTGCCCCGCTGGGGCCTGATGGCGGCGAAGACGGTGTCGGTGCTGGTGACGGAGGTGTTCCAGGTCGTCCTGCTGACCGTGATCGCCTTCGCGCTGGGCTGGTCGCCGCAGGGCAACCCGCTCGCGGTCCTGCTGCTGATGGTCCTGGGCACGGCCGCGTTCTCCGGCCTCGGCCTGCTGATGGCGGGCACGCTGAAGGCGGAGGCGACCCTGGCCGCCGCCAACCTGGTCTTCCTGCTGCTGCTCGTCGGCGGCGGGGTCGTCGTCCCGCTGGACAAGTTCCCCTCCGGCGCGCAGGACGTCCTCGGGCTGCTGCCCATCTCGGCGCTGTCCGAGGGCCTGCGGGACGTGCTCCAGCACGGGGCCGGGATGCCCTGGGGCAACCTCGGGATCCTCGCGGTGTGGGCGGTCGTCGGGCTCGCGGCGGCCGGGAAGTTCTTCCGCTGGGAGTAGCCGGAGGCGCGGTCGGCGGGCCCCTCGTACAGCGGAGACGCGCTCGGCGGGGACCCTCGTGAAACCGTGCACAAGCGGCCCCCTACGATGAGAGGCGTGCCAAACGTGACCCGTGCCGACGCGGAAGCCGCCGTGCGCAACCCGCTCGCCTTCATCGCCGATCGCTGGACCCCGCAGCAGAAGACCGTCCAGCGGGCGGCCCTCATCGCGCTCGTCATGGCGGTCATCATCGTCGTCACGGGCGGCGCGGTCCGCCTGACCGGTTCGGGCCTCGGCTGCCCGACCTGGCCCACCTGTACCGACGACTCACTCGCCACCACACGGGCCATGGGCTTCCACGGTGTGATCGAGTTCGGCAACCGCCTGCTGACGTACGTGCTGTGCGCGGCGGTCGGCTGGGCGATCATCGCCGCGCGCGCGCAGAAGCCGTGGCGACGCAGCCTCACCCGGCTCGGCTGGGTGCAGTTCTGGGTCGTCATGGGCAACGCGGTCCTCGGCGGCATCGTGGTCCTCGTCGGCCTGAACCCCTACACCGTCGCCGCGCACTTCCTGCTCACCACGGCGCTGATCGCCGTGGCCACGGTGATGTGGCAGCGCACCCGCGAGGGCGATGGCGCGCCCCGGCCGCTGGTCGGCAAGGCCGTCGTGCAGTTGGTGTGGTTCCTGGTCGCGGCGAGCGCGCTGCTGATCCTGGTGGGCACGGTGGTGACCGGCGCGGGCCCGCACGCGGGCGACTCCTCGGAGGTCTACCGCATCCCCATCGACTGGGAGACGGTCGCCAAGCTGCACGCCGTGCTCGCCTGGGTCGTGGTGACGCTGACCTTCGCCCTGTGGTTCATCCTCAAGGCCGTCGACGCGCCGCGCGGACCGCTGCTGCGCACCCGCGAGCTGTTCCTGATCCTGCTGGCGCAGGGGGCGCTGGGCTACGTCCAGTACTTCACGCATCTGCCCGAGGTCCTGGTGGGCGCGCATCTGTTCGGCTCGTGCGTGATGTGGATCTGGGTGCTGCGCGTCCTGCTGTCGCTGCGGGAACGCCCCGTCGCCGAGGTCGGCCTCGATGCTCCCGCCCTCTCGGACCGGCCGGTCGAGCACGCGTCGAGCTGACCCGCCGCTCCACAGCCCTTGAAGTGCCCGGTGATCTCACCGGGCACTTCGGCGCTCGCGGGCCGGTCGCCCCGGTCGGTTCAGGCCGCCCGGCCGCCGACCTGGATGCCCGCCATGCGCGTCCATTCGTACGGGCCGGTCTTCACCTTGCCCGCGAACTCGCCGTCGAACGTCTCGTGGACGGTGATGCCCGCCCGCCGCACCGCCTGCTCGGCGATCGCGTAGGTCGGTGCGACGAGGTCGCCCCACACGCCGTCCTCGCCGACGAGCACGATCCGGGCGCCGCGCTGTCCGATGTACGCGATCTGGCCCTCGGCACCGCCGTGCGCCTTGGCGAAGGCGCTGATCTCCTTGGCGAACCGGGCCGCCTTGCGCTCGGCCTTCGCGGCCTGCTTGGCGTCGGTGCCCTCGTCAACCTGCTTGGTGTCTCCCATGGTCAGGATGCTACCGACGAGTAGAGGGATCGGCGACGGGAGGGTCCCGTGGCCTACGACACGGACCTGCTGCACGACGAAGCCCCGCACCCGGTACCGGGTGCGGGGCTTCAAGCCTCGCGAGGCCTCAGCGGCTCAGCGGCTCAGCGCAGGAACGGGTCCACGGCCACCGCGACGAACAGCAGGGAGACATAGGTGATGCTCCAGTGGAACAGCCGCATCTCCTTCAGCTTCACGCCCGTCGCCTCCCCCTTCGCGCGGTTCTGCAGCGCGTGCGCCTCCCACAGCCACCAGCCGCCCGCCGCGACGGCGACCGCGGTGTAGAACCAGCCCGTGTAACCGAGCGGGGTCAGCAGCAGCGAGCACAGGACCATCACCCAGCTGTAGATGACGATCTGCCGGGCGACGACCTTGTTGGAGGCGATGACCGGAAGCATCGGCACGCCCACGCGCGCGTAGTCCTCCTTGACCTTCATGGACAGCGGCCAGTAGTGCGGCGGCGTCCAGAAGAACATGACGAGGAAGAGGATGACCGGCGCCCAGGACATCGAGTTGGTCACGGAGGACCAGCCGATGAGAACCGGCAGACAGCCGGCGATGCCGCCCCACACGATGTTCTGCGACGTGCGCCGCTTGAGGATCATCGTGTAGACGACGACGTAGAAGAGGAGCGCTCCGAGCGACAGCCAGGCGGACAGCCAGTTGACGGTGAAGCCGAACAGCAGCGTCGAGACGATCCCCAGCGTGATGCCGAAGGCGAGACACTCCCGCGGGCTGACCATGCCGGTGACCAGCGGTCGCTGCGCGGTGCGGTCCATCAGCGCGTCGATGTCGCGGTCGATGTACATGTTCAGCGCGTTGGCGCCGCCCGCGGAGAGGTAGCCGCCCAGGCAGGTGAGCAGCACGAGCCTGAGACTCGGCACCCCTTGCTGGGCAAGGAACATCACCGGGACCGTGGTGATCAGCAGCAGCTCGATGATCCGCGGCTTGGTCAGCGCCACGAATGCCTTCACCCGGGCCCCAAGCGGCCGCTGGCCCCGGCTGCTGCTGCTCCCGAGCACCCCCGGCGGACGGGATTCGACGGCCGTCACGTACACCCCTGACAGAGACATGTGAGCGAGCCCCGTTGTGAACGCCCAATAAAGGCTCGCGCGTACCCACGCAACTGTAGACGTAGCCTCCGTCCCGCCCTTCGCGGGGGTGGCCGTGTTGGCGGCGGCCCCGTGGCCTGCTCCTAGGGGCGACTCGAAGCTCTTACGAGCACACACGAAAGGGGGATCCCGACCGTCCTGACAGACCCGGCACAACTCGAAAGGACGCCCGCACCGACGAGGGTAGGCTCAGAGCGGCCGGTGGGCGCCCAGTGCACCGGCGTCCCAAATGTGGAGAGGAGCCCTGACCCAGGGTGAGCACCATGCCGACCACCACAGACCTCGAGTGGACCGCGTTGGACCAGCGGGCCGTGGACACCGCCCGCCTCCTGGCCGCCGATGCCGTACAGAAGGTCGGTAACGGCCATCCGGGTACGGCGATGAGCCTGGCTCCGGCCGCTTACACCCTCTTCCAGAAGGTGATGCGCCATGACCCGGCGGATCCCGACTGGGTGGGCCGTGACCGGTTCGTCCTGTCCGCCGGACACTCGTCCCTGACCCTCTACACTCAGCTCTACCTGGCCGGCTTCGGCCTGGAGCTGGACGATCTGAAGGCGTTCCGCACCTGGGGCTCCAAGACCCCGGGCCACCCCGAGTACGGGCACACCAAGGGCGTGGAGACCACGACCGGGCCGCTCGGCCAGGGTGTCGCCAACGCCGTGGGCATGGCCATGGCCGCCCGCTACGAGCGCGGCCTGTTCGACCCGGACGCCGCGCAGGGCACCTCCCCCTTCGACCACTTCGTCTACTGCGTCGCCGGTGACGGCTGCCTCCAGGAGGGCATCTCCGCCGAGGCGTCCTCCCTCGCGGGGCACCAGAAGCTCGGCAACCTCATCCTGCTGTGGGACGACAACCACATCTCGATCGAGGGCGACACCGAGACCGCGGTCTCCGAGGACACCGTCAAGCGGTACGAGGCCTACGGCTGGCACGTCCAGCGCGTCGCCCCCAAGCCGGACGGCGACCTGGACCCGCACGCCCTCTACAACGCGATCGAGGCGGCGAAGCAGGTCACCGACCGGCCGTCGTTCATCGCGATGCGCTCGATCATCGCCTGGCCCGCCCCGCACGCGCAGAACACCGAGGCGGCGCACGGCTCGGCCCTGGGCGAGGAGGAGGTCGCGGCCACCAAGCGCGTCCTCGGCTTCGACCCGGAGCAGAGCTTCGAGGTCGCCGACGAGGTCATCGCGCACACCCGCGCCGCCGTGGACCGCGGTCGTGAGGCCAGGGCCGGCTGGGAGAAGACCTTCGAGGAGTGGCGCGCCGGGCAGCCCGAGCGGGCCGCCGAGTTCGACCGCGTCGCCAAGGGCGAGCTGCCCACGGGCTGGGAGGAGAAGCTCCCGGTCTTCGAGGCGGGCAAGGGCGTCGCGACGCGTGCCGCCTCCGGCAAGGTGCTCCAGGCCCTCGGCGCGGTGATCCCGGAGCTGTGGGGCGGCTCGGCCGACCTCGCCGGCTCCAACAACACCACCATCGACAAGAACAGCTCGTTCCTGCCGAAGGGCAACCCGCTCCCGGGCGCCGACCCGTACGGGCGCACGATCCACTTCGGTATCCGCGAGCACTCCATGGGCGCGGAGATCAACGGCATCGCGCTGCACGGCAACACCCGGATCTACGGCGGCACCTTCCTGGTCTTCTCCGACTACATGCGCAACGCGGTACGGCTGTCCGCGCTGATGCATCTGCCGGTCACGTATGTGTGGACGCACGACTCCATCGGCCTGGGCGAGGACGGCCCGACCCACCAGCCCGTCGAGCACCTCGCCGCGCTGCGCGCCATCCCCGGCCTGAACGTCGTACGCCCGGCCGACGCGAACGAGACCGCGATCGCCTGGCGCGAGATCTTCAAGCGGTACACCAAGGAGTTCGGCAAGGGCGCCCCGCACGGTCTGGCGCTCACCCGCCAGGGCGTGCCCACGTACGAGCCCAACGAGGACACCGCGCGCGGTGGTTACGTGCTGGCCGAGGCCGAGGGCGGCGAGCCGCAGGCGATCCTGATCGCCACCGGCTCCGAGGTGCACCTCGCCGTCGAGGCCCGCGAGCGGCTCCAGGCGGAGGGCGTGCCCACCCGCGTGGTGTCGATGCCGTGCGTCGAGTGGTTCGAGGAGCAGGACCAGGGGTACCGGGACAGCGTCCTGCCGCCGTCGGTGAAGGCCCGCGTGGCCGTCGAGGCCGGGATCGGCCTGACCTGGTACCGGTTCGTCGGGGACGCGGGACGCATCGTGTCCCTGGAGCACTTCGGCGCGTCCGCCGACGGCAAGGTCCTCTTCCGCGAGTTCGGCTTCACGGCCGAGAACATCGCGACCGCCGCACGGGAATCCCTCGCCGCGGCCCGGCGCTGACGCTCATATACGACACGTAGGAGATGCAATTTCCATGACAGACGCACTCAAGCGCCTCTCCGAACAGGGCGTCGCGATCTGGCTGGACGACCTGTCGCGCAAGCGGATCACGTCCGGCAACCTCGCCGAACTGATCGACCAGCAGCACGTGGTGGGTGTGACCACCAACCCGACGATCTTCCAGAAGGCGATCTCGTCGGGCGACGGATACGAGCGCCAGCTCGCCGACCTCGCGGCCCGCAAGGTGACCGTCGAGGAGGCGGTCCGCATGATCACCACGGCGGACGTCCGGGACGCGGCCGACATCCTGCACCCGGTGTTCGAGGCCACCGACGGCCAGGACGGCCGGGTCTCGATCGAGGTCGACCCGCGCCTGGCCCACAACACGCGGGCCACGGTCGCCGAGGCCAAGCAGCTCGCCTGGCTGGTCGACCGCCCCAACACCCTCATCAAGATCCCGGCCACCAAGGCGGGCCTCCCGGCGATCACCGAGACCATCGGGAACGGCATCAGCGTCAACGTCACGCTGATCTTCTCGCTGGAGCGCTACCGCGAGGTCATGGACGCCTACCTCACCGGCCTGGAGAAGGCCAAGGAGCGCGGCCTGGACCTGTCGAAGATCCACTCGGTGGCGTCCTTCTTCGTCTCCCGGGTGGACACGGAGATCGACAAGCGGATCGACGCGCTCGGCACGCCCGAGGCGAAGGCGCTGCGCGGCAAGGCGGCGCTCGCCAACGCGCGCCTGGCCTACGAGGCGTACGAGGAGGTCTTCAGCGGTGACCGCTGGCTGGCCCTCGACAAGGAGCACGCCAACAAGCAGCGTCCGCTGTGGGCCTCGACCGGCGTCAAGGACAAGGCGTACAAGGACACGCTGTACGTGGACGACCTGGTGGCGCCGAACACGGTGAACACCATGCCGGAGGCCACCTTGACGGCCACCGAGGACCACGGCGAGATCACCGGTGACACCATCACCGGCACCTACGAGCAGGCCCGCGCCGACCTGGCCGCCGTCGAGCGGCTCGGTATCTCGTACGACGACGTGGTCCAGCTCCTGGAGGACGAGGGCGTCGAGAAGTTCGAGGCCTCCTGGAACGACCTGCTCAAGTCGACCGAGGCGGTTCTCGAGCGCCTCGCCCCCACGGAGGGCTGAACCCGTGACATCCGTACACGGAGCGAATCCGCTCCGTGACGCCGCGGACCGACGGCTCCCGCGCATCGCGGGGCCGTCGGGCCTGGTCATCTTCGGCGTCACGGGCGATTTGTCACGTAAGAAGCTGATGCCTGCCGTCTATGACCTGGCGAACCGCGGTCTGCTGCCGCCGGGCTTCTCCCTCGTCGGCTTCGCCCGGCGTGAGTGGCAGGACGAGGACTTCACCCAGGTCGTCCACGACGCCGTCAAGGAGCACGCCCGTACGCCGTTCCGCGAGGAGGTCTGGCAGCAGCTCATCCAGGGGATGCGCTTCGTGCAGGGCACCTTCGACGACGACGACGCGTTCGACCGGCTGCGCGGCACGATCGAGGAGCTGAACAAGGCGCAGGGCACGGGCGGCAACTTCGCGTTCTACCTCTCGGTCCCGCCGAGCTCCTTCCCCGTGGTCATCCAGCAGCTCAAGAAGCACGGCCTGGCCGAGCAGACCGAGGGCGCCTGGCGGCGCGCGGTCATCGAGAAGCCGTTCGGACACGACCTGAAGTCGGCCGAGCAGCTCAACGCGATCGTGCACGAGGTCTTCGCCCCCGACCAGGTCTTCCGGATCGACCACTACCTCGGCAAGGAGACCGTCCAGAACATCCTGGCACTGCGCTTCGCCAACCAGATGTTCGAGCCGATCTGGAACCGGTCCTATGTCGACCATGTGCAGATCACCATGGCCGAGGACATCGGCATCGGCGGCCGGGCCGGCTACTACGACGGCATCGGCGCCGCCCGGGACGTCATCCAGAACCACCTGCTCCAGCTCATGGCGCTCACCGCCATGGAGGAGCCCGCCTCCTTCGGCGCGGACGCGCTGGCCGCCGAGAAGACCAAGGTGCTCGGGGCGGTCCGGCTGCCCAAGGACCTGGGCCGGGGCACGGTGTTCGCGCAGTACGCGGCCGGCTGGCAGGGCGGCGAGAAGGCGGTCGGCTACCTCCAGGAGGAGGGCATCGACCCCCACTCCAAGACCGACACCTACGCCGCGATCAAGCTCGGGATCGACAACCGCCGCTGGGCGGGCGTCCCGTTCTATCTGCGGACCGGCAAGCGGCTCGGCCGCCGGGTCACGGAGATCGCGGTGGTCTTCCAGCGCGCCCCGCACTCCCCCTTCGACACCTCCGCCACCGAGGAACTCGGGCAGAACGCGGTCGTCATCCGGGTCCAGCCCGACGAGGGCGTCACCGTCCGCTTCGGTTCCAAGGTGCCGGGTACATCGATGGAGATCCGGGACGTGTCCATGGACTTCGCCTACGGCGAGTCCTTCACGGAGTCCAGCCCGGAGGCGTACGAGCGGCTGATCCTGGACGTCCTGCTCGGTGACTCGAACCTGTTCCCGCGCACCGAGGAGGTCGAGCTGTCCTGGAAGATCCTCGACCCGATCGAGGAGTACTGGGACAGGCACGGCAAGCCCGCGCAGTACCCGGCCGGCACGTGGGGCCCCGTCGAGGCGGACGAGATGCTGCGGCGAGACGGACGGAGCTGGCGCAGGCCATGAAGATAGACCTTACGGACACCACTGCCAGCAAGATCAACAAGGCGCTGGTGCGCGGGCGCCGCGCCGTCGGCACCCCGGCCGTCGGCATGGTGCTCACCCTCGTCATCGTCACCGACGAGGAGAACGCGTACGACGCCCTGAAGGCGGCCAACGACGCGTCGCGCGAGCACCCCTCGCGCACGCTGGTGGTCATCAAGCGCGTCTCGCGTTCCGCGCGCAACCGCACCACCTCGCGTCTGGACGCCGAGGTGCGGGTGGGCGTGGAGGCGGGCACCGGCGAGACGGTGGTCCTCCGGCTGTACGGCGAGGTCGTCGACCACGCCCAGTCGGTGGTGCTGCCGCTGCTGCTGCCCGACGCCCCGGTCGTCGTCTGGTGGCCGGTGAACGCGCCGCTCGACCCGGCCAACGACCCGCTCGGCGCCCTCGCGCAGCGCAGGGTCACCGACACCTACGCGGCCGAGGAGCCGGTGCGGGAGCTGAACGCGCTCGCCCAGGCCTACACCCCCGGCGACACGGACCTGTCGTGGACCCGCATCACGCCCTGGCGCTCGATGCTGGCCGCGGCCCTGGACCAGGTCACCTGCGAGGTCGACGCGGTCGAGGTGGAGGGCGAGGAGTTCAACCCGAGCTGTGAGCTGCTGGCGATGTGGCTCGCGGACCGCCTCGACGTGCCGGTCAAGCGCACGCTGTCGGCGGGCCCCGGCCTCACCGCCGTACGGATGGGCACGAGCTGCGGCTCGATCGCCCTGGACCGTGCGGACGGCGCCCTGGCCACGCTGTCGATCGAGGGCCAGCCCGACCGCGCGGTGGCGCTCAAGCGCCGCGAGACGGCCGAGCTGATCGCGGAGGAGCTGCGCCGGCTCGACCCGGACGACACCTACGCCTCGGCGCTGCGCTACGGCGTGGACCGGCTGACCGCCGCGGCGGCGGCCCCGGCGGCGGAGTCCCCGGTCGAGGAGAGCGCGGACGACGACGCCGTTCCTGCCGAGGCGCCCGAGCAGGACGCCGCGGCGCCGGCGAAGAAGGCCACCAAGAAGGCCTCGGCGAAGAAGGCGGCCACGAAGTGAGCGCGCCCCAGCTCGTCGTGCACCGCGACAAGGAGCTGATGGCCCAGGCCGCCGCGGCCCGGCTGATCACGAAGGTCGTGGACGCACAGAGTTCGCGCGGCTCCGCGTCGGTCGTGCTCACCGGGGGCCGCAACGGCAACGGCGTGCTCGCCGCGCTCGCGGCGGCACCCGCCCGCGACGCCGTCGACTGGGGCCGGATCGACCTGTGGTGGGGCGACGAGCGCTACCTGCCGGAGGGCCATCCGGAGCGCAATGTCACCCAGGCCCGTGAGGCGCTGCTCGACGCCGTGCCCCTGGACCCGAAGCGCGTGCACGCCATGCCCGCCTCCGACGGCCCGTACGGCACGGACGTGGAGGCGGCGGCCGAGGCGTACGCGGCGGAGCTGGCACGGGCCGCGGGGCCGGAGAACCACGGCGCGGTGCCGTCCTTCGACGTCCTGATGCTGGGCGTCGGCCCGGACACGCACGTGGCCTCGCTCTTCCCCGAACTGCCCGCGGTACGGGAGACCGAGCGGAGCGTGGTCGGCGTGCACGGCGCGCCCAAGCCGCCGCCGACCCGCGTCACGCTCACGCTGCCCGCGATCCGCGCGGCGCGCGAGGTGTGGCTGCTGGCGGCCGGTGAGGACAAGGCGCAGGCCGCGGCGATGGCGCTGTCCGGCGCGGGCGAGGTCCAGGCCCCGGCGGCGGGCGCCTACGGCCGGTCGCGCACGCTGTGGCTGCTGGACGCGGCGGCGGCCTCCGCGCTGCCGAGGTCGCTGTATCCCCCGGCGTCCCCCTGAGGGGCGACCCGGATCGAGCGCACCGTCGAACGCCGGACGGGCCGGGACTTCCTCCCGGCCCGTCCGGCGTTCGTCTTCACCGCTGCGGCTGATACGGCGACGCAGGGCCCGGCGCGTACGGGTTGCCCGCGTACGGGTTACCCGCGTACGGGTTGTCGCCGAAGGGGTTGCCCTGCGGAGGCAGCGGCCCGAGCGGGGGCAGGGTCGCCGGGTGCGCGCTCAGCCGTATGCCGTACCGGCGGCGCAGCCGGTTCATCTCCATCAGCGCTATCGCCGTGACCGTCACGGGCGCGCCCAGGATGAAGACGATGCCCAGGGCGAGACCGAGGCCGTGCAGATCGCCGGTGAGCAGATCCGGGAGCGCCATCAGCCAGCTCGTCACGGTGGCGAGCAGCGGCGGCAGACAGCGGTGCACTCCCGCGGTGCCGAAGAAGTTGCCGCACACATGGACGGCCCCGACGCCCACGAACCAGGTGAGCCAGATCGCCGCGAACCCGATCGGCATCATCACGAACAGGCTGATCGATCCGTTCTGCGTCGACCACAGCGTCACCGTCACGACGACCGAGCCGATGAAGAGCAGCAGCAGTTTGAGCGAGTTCGCCAACGAGGTCCGCAACTGGCGGACGGTTCCGGTACGCCGCCAGACGCAGAGCATGGCACCGACGGTCAACGGCGTGACGCCCAGTACGACGAGACACGCCGTCAGCATGTTCTTCAGCAGCGCGTCGAAGGCGAACCCGCCCTGCACGACGGTGTAGACGCCGACCGCCGCGACCGTGCCGAAGATGATCCGGACCCGCTTGAGCCCTTCCACCGTGGGGTCGAGGGCCGCGGGAACCCATGCCGGATGGAAGACCGCGCGTGCCACTAGCTTGGGTTGGAGACACGTCCTCGCGGTCAGTTGCTCACTGAGCCATCCTCTGCGCGCCTCGGCCAATGCCGCCCCCTACCCCTCGCCGTTCATGATCGCCGAAGAGTCTACGGGAGGGGTACGACAGTGCCGCGCCCCTCCCCGGCCAGGCAGGGCCGGGCCTAACGGCCCCGCAGCTCGCGGTACTTGGCGACCAGGGCCCGGGTGGAGGGATCGAGGCCCGGTACGTCGGCGCCCTCGGTGAGGGCGGGTTCGACGCGCTTGGCGAGGACCTTGCCCAGCTCGACGCCCCACTGGTCGAAGGAGTCGATGTTCCAGATCGCGCCCTGCACGAACACCTTGTGCTCGTAGAGGGCGACGAGTTGACCGAGCACCGACGGGGTGAGGGCGCGGGCGAGGAGGGTGGTGGTGGGGTGGTCGCCCTGGAACGTCTTGTGCGCGACCAGGTCCTCGGGCACGCCTTCCGCGCGTACTTCGTCCGGGGTCTTGCCGAAGGCCAGCGCCTGGGTCTGGGCGAAGAAGTTGGCCATCAGCAGGTCGTGTTGCGCCTTCAGCCCGTCGCTCAGTTCGGCGACCGGCTCGGCGAAACCGATGAAGTCCGCCGGGATCAGCTTGGTGCCCTGGTGGATGAGCTGGTAGTAGGCGTGCTGCCCGTTGGTGCCCGGGGTGCCCCAGACGACGGGTCCGGTCTGCCAGTCGACCTCGCGCCCGTCCCGGCCGACGGACTTGCCGTTGGACTCCATGTCGAGCTGCTGGAGGTAGGCGGTGAACTTGGACAGGTAGTGCGAGTACGGGAGGACGGCGTGCGACTGGGCGTCGTGGAAGTTGCCGTACCAGATGCCCAACAGGCCGAGCAGCAAGGGGACATTGGACTCGGCGGGCGCGGTGCGGAAGTGCTCGTCGACGAGGTGGAAGCCGTCGAGCATCTCGCGGAAGCGGTCCGGGCCGATGGCGATCATCAGCGAGAGGCCGATCGCGGAGTCATAGGAGTACCGGCCGCCGACCCAGTCCCAGAACTCGAACATGTTGGCCGGGTCGATGCCGAACTCGGCGACCTTGCCGGTGTTCGTCGACAGGGCCACGAAGTGCCGGGCGACCGCTTCCTGACCGGCCTTCAGCTCGCCGAGCAGCCAGTCGCGGGCCGAGGTCGCGTTGGTGATCGTCTCGATGGTGGTGAACGTCTTGGAGGCGATGACGAACAGCGTCTCGGCCGCGTCCAGGTCCCTGGTCGCCTCGTGCAGATCGGCGCCGTCCACGTTGGACACGAAGCGGACCGTGATGCCACGGTCGGTGAAGGCGCGCAGGACGTCGTACGCCATCGCCGGGCCGAGATCGGAGCCGCCGATGCCGACGTTGACGACGTTCTTGATGGGCTTGCCGGTGTGCCCGGTCCACGCGCCGGAGCGGACCCGGTCCGCGAACTCGGCCATCTTGTCGAGCACGGCGTGCACCCGCGGCACGACGTTCTCCCCGTCGACCTCGACCACCGCGTCGCGCGGGGCGCGCAGCGCGGTGTGCAGGACCGCGCGGTTCTCGGTGGTGTTGATCTTCTCGCCGCGGAACATGGCGTCCCGGAGGCCGAAGACGTCGCGGGCCGCGGCCAGTTCGCGCAGCAGCCGCAGCGTCTCGTCGGTGACCAGATGCTTGGAGTAGTCGACGTACAGATCGCCGACCTGGAGCGTGTACCCGCTGCCGCGTCCGGCGTCGGCCGCGAACAGGTCCCGCATCCGCACCTCGCCGAGCTGCTCGCGGTGCTGGGCCAGCGCGGTCCACTCGGGGGTCTGGTCGAGCCTGGTACGGCTGTCTGCGTTCATCTCGGACTTCCGCCTTCTTCCTGGCCTGGGCTGCTGCGTACTCGTCCCACTGCCGCCCCCAAACTAGTTCATGGGCAGGCGTGGTGACGCAACGTCACGCCGTTGCGGCTGCGGTGCACCACTGATGAAGCGCCGTCCGGCCGGGGCCGACCACGCCGATCCGGGCAGGAGTCATCGGACATACGACCCCTGGGTCACGGAGTCAACTCTTAGATCTCGCCCCGCAGTTTGGCGAGCGCCTCGGCGAGGATCGCCTCGCCGTCCGCGTCGCTGCGCCGTTCCCGCACATAGGCGAGGTGCGTCTTGTAGGGCTCGGTACGCGGCGGGTCCGGCGGGTTGTCCTGGTCCTGGCCGGCCGGAAAGCCGCAGCGAGGACAGTCCCAGGTCTCGGGAACCTGCGCGTCACTGGCGAAGCTCGGCTGGGTCTCGTGTCCGTTGGAGCACCAGAAGGAGATGCGCAGACGCGGCGCGGACTCGCCACGCTCGGCCTCGCCCATCGGCCCCGCCCCGACCCGGCTTCCTCGGATCGCGTTGCCACTTGCCACGGTCGTAACTCCCTGCGTGATGGTGCCGCGAAGCGAGTCGGCGTTCCGCTTCGCTGCGAGCGCCTCAGTCTACGTAAGGCCCAACGCGCGTCCAGCGATGGGAGTTACCCCCGCCTCCAGACGCAAGCCCCATGATAGGCCGCGTCCGAAGACGCGTACCCATCATGGGGCGTTGCGTGATGTACGGTTCCCCGCTTGCCAGGGACTGATGCGAGAGGCGCTAGTGGCCGGTCTTCATGAGGAGGCCGAGCACCACGATGCAGGCGAGCCAGAGCAGACCGATCACCACGGTGATCCGGTCGAGGTTGCGCTCGGCGACCGAGGAGCCGCCGACGGAGGACTGCATGCCGCCGCCGAACATATCGGAGAGGCCGCCGCCCTTCCCCTTGTGCATCAGCACCAGCAGCATCAGCAACAGGCTGAAGACGATCAGGGCGATCGAGAACCCCAAAACCACGGCTGGACCAACTTCCTCGGATTCGGATGGACGACGGGGCCGACACCGTCTGTGAAACGTCGTGTGGTGAAACGTAACGTTCCGCAGCACAGTCTCGGCCCCGCAAGGGTACGACGGATCGCCCCTACCGCATACTCGCGACGTGTCGGATCACCGTCGCCGGGGTTCTCACTGGTCCCGGAAGCGGATGATCTTGACGAACTCGTCCGCGTCCAGCGAGGCGCCACCGACCAGAGCGCCGTCGATGTCCGGCTTCGACATGATCTCGGCCACGTTGCCCGACTTCACGGAGCCGCCGTACTGGATGCGGACCTGGTCGGCCACCTCCTGCGAGTACAGCTCGGCGATCTTGCCGCGGATCGCCGCACAGACCTCCTGGGCGTCATCGGAGCCGCAGACCTTGCCGGTGCCGATGGCCCAGACGGGCTCGTAGGCGATCACGATGGTCTCGGCCTGCTCGGCCGGGATGTCCTTCAGGCCGCCCTCGACCTGCGCGAGCGTGTGCGCGACGTGGTTGCCCGCCTCGCGGACGGCCAGTTCCTCGCCGACACACAGGATCGGCGTCACGCCGTGCTTGAAGGCGGCCTTGACCTTGGCGTTCACCAGTTCGTCGGTCTCGTTGTGGTACTGCCGTCGCTCGGAGTGGCCGATCACCACATAGGTGCACCTCAGCTTGGCCAGCAACGGCCCGCCGATCTCCCCGGTGTACGCACCGGTGTCGTGCACCGAGATGTCCTGGGCGCCGTACTTGATCTTGAACTGGTCGCCTTCGACCAGGGTCTGCACGGAGCGCAGATCGGTGAAGGGCGGCAGGACGACCACCTCGACGGCCTCGTAGTCCTTGTCCGCCAGGGCGAAGGCGAGCTTCTGCACGTGCGCGATGGCCTGCAGGTGGTTGAGGTTCATCTTCCAGTTGCCCGCCATCAGCGGCGTACGTGTGCTCATCAGGTTCAGTCCTCCAGTGCGGCGAGGCCGGGGAGCGTCTTGCCCTCGAGGTATTCGAGAGAGGCGCCGCCGCCGGTCGAGATATGGCCGAATGCCGACTCGTCGAAGCCCAGGGTGCGGACGGCCGCGGCGGAGTCGCCGCCGCCGACCACCGTGAAGCCCGGGGTGTCGACGAGGGCCTGGGCAACCGCCTTGGTGCCCTCGGCGTAGTCGGGGTGTTCGAAGACGCCCATCGGGCCGTTCCAGAAGACGGTGGCCGCGTCGGCGAGCTTCGAGGCGTACAGATTGCAGGTCTCGGGACCGATGTCCAGTCCCAGTCGGTCGGCCGGGATCGCGTCCGCGGCGACGGTGTCGGGGTGCGTCGGGGCCTTCTCCTTGAGGTCCGGGAACGCGGGGGCGACCAGCACATCGACCGGGAGCAGCAGTTCGACGCCCTGCTTCTCGGCCCGCTCGATGTACTCGGTCACGGCCGGGAGCTGGTCCTCCTGGAGGAGCGAGATGCCGACCTCGTAGCCCTTGGCCTTGAGGAAGGTGTACGCCATCCCGCCGCCGATGAGCAGCCGGTCGGCCTTGCCGAGCAACTGGTCGATGACGGCGAGCTTGTCGGAGACCTTGGCGCCGCCGAGCACGACGGCGTACGGCCGCTTGACGTCCTCGGTGAGCTTCTGCAGGACACCGACCTCGGTGGCGATGAGGTAGCCGGCGTAGTGCGGCAGCCGGGCCGGGAGGTCGTACACGGAGGCATGCATGCGGTGCACCGCGCCGAAGCCGTCGCCGACGTAGACGTCCGCCAGGGCGGCGAGCCGGTCGGCGAACTCGCCGCGCGCGCCGTCGTCCTTCGAGGTCTCGCCCGGGTTGAAGCGCAGGTTCTCGATGACCGCGACCTGACCGGGCCGCAGGCCGTCGACCGTGGCCTGCGCGGCGGGGCCGACGGTGTCCTCGGCGAACGCCACGGGCGCGCCGAGGAGTTCACCGAGGCGCTCGGCGGCGGTCAGCAGCGAGAACGCCGGGTCCGGCGCGCCCTTGGGGCGGCCCAGATGCGAGGCGACGATCACCTTGGCGCCCGCGTCGGCGAGCGCCTTGACCGTGGGCAGGACGGCGCGGATACGGCCGTCGTCGGTGATCCGGCCGTCCGCCAGCGGGACGTTCAGATCGGCGCGGACGAAGACCCGCTTGCCGTCCACGCCTTCGGCGAGAAGTTCATCGATCGTCTTCATAGAGGGGACTCCTGGGGGAGGGGCTCCTGGGGAGGGGGCTCTTGATCGTACGAGGGGCGGTCGGTCCGCATGTGAGGCAGGGCTCGGACAACGCGGTCGCGCGCTGCCCGAGCCCTGCCTCACATCGACGTGCCCGGTTCGGTGATCAGAGGTGGTTGCCGACGAAGACCGTCAGGTCGACGAGGCGGTGGGAGTAGCCCCATTCGTTGTCGTACCAGCCGATGACCTTCACGTTCTTGCCTTCCTGGACCATGGTCAGGGAGGAGTCGAAGGTGCAGGACATCGGGCTGCTGACGATGTCCGAGGAGACGATCGGGTCCTCGGTGTAGTCGAGAAGGCCCTTCAGCTCACCCTCGGAGGCCTTCTGGAAGGCGGCGTTGACCTCTTCCTTGGTGACCTCGCGGCTGAGTTCGACGACCAGGTCGGTGACCGAGCCGGTCGGGACCGGGACGCGCATGGCCATGCCGTCCAGCTTGCCCTTGAGCTGCGGCAGGACCAGGGCGGTGGCCTTGGCGGCGCCGGTGGTGGTCGGGATGATGTTCTCGGCGGCGGCGCGGGCGCGACGCAGGTCCCGGTGCGGGAAGTCCAGGATGCGCTGGTCGTTGGTGTACGCGTGCACCGTCGTCATCAGGCCCCTGACGATGCCGAAGTTCTCGTCGAGCACCTTGGCCAGCGGCGCCACGCAGTTGGTGGTGCACGAGGCGTTGGAGATGACGTGGTGCTTCGCCGGGTCGTACTGGTCCTGGTTGACACCCATCACGACGGTGATGTCCTCGTTCTTGCCCGGGGCCGAGATGAGGACCTTCTTCGCGCCGCCCGCGAGATGCTTCGCGGCGTCCTCGCGCTTGGTGAAGACACCGGTCGACTCGACAACGATGTCAACTCCCAGCTCGCCCCAGGGGATTTGGGCCGGGTCGCGCTCGGACAGCACCTTGATGGTGTGGCCGTCCACGGTGATCGTGTCGGCGGTGTGGGAGACCTCCTGCTTCAGCCGCCCCAGGATGGTGTCGTACTTCAGCAGATGAGCGGTGGTCGCGGTGTCACCCAGGTCGTTGACAGCCACGATCTCGATGTCCGCGCCCTGCTCCAGCAGTGCGCGGAAGTAGTTGCGACCGATGCGGCCAAAGCCGTTGATGCCTACGCGGATCGTCACGAAACCGATCTCCTCGTTAGGTACGCCGGTGATCGACGCCGGCGAGGTGTATGGGATGTCCCCGACCGCCTACGACCCTACTCTTCTGAAGCTCACGAGGTGACGTAGACGGTCATACACAACAGTGCGGCCCGTACCCGCCGGTAGGGGTACGGACCGCACAGGTGGAGGCCTTGCCACCCGATCCGGCGACACCGGACAACCGCCGTTGACCGCCGCCGACTCCACGGGCCCGGAGGCCGGGCGCGCGCCGCGTTCCGCGCGGGTCCGGCGCGTCATCCCGCCAGGTTGTCCGCCATCTCCTCGGTGAGGTTGGACTCCGTGCCCGGGATGCCGAGGTCCGTGGCCCGCTTGTCGGCCATCGCCAGCAGTCGGCGGATACGGCCCGCGACCGCGTCCTTCGTCAGCGGTGGGTCGGCGAGGGCGCCCAGCTCCTCCAGGGAGGCCTGCTTGTGCTCCATGCGCAGCCGCCCGGCCGCCGCGAGATGCTCGGGCACGTCCTCGCCGAGGATCTCCAGGGCGCGCGCGACCCGGGCTCCGGCGGCGACGGCCGCGCGGGCCGAGCGGCGCAGATTGGCGTCGTCGAAGTTGGCGAGGCGGTTCGCCGTGGCGCGGACCTCGCGGCGCATCCGCCGCTCCTCCCAGGCCAGCACGGACTCGTGCGCGCCCAGGCGGGTGAGCAGGGCGCCGATCGCGTCCCCGTCCCGCACGACGACGCGGTCCACGCCCCGTACCTCGCGGGCCTTCGCGGCGATCGACAGCCGACGGGCGGCGCCGACCAGGGCGAGCGCGGCCTCGGGGCCGGGGCAGGTGACTTCGAGGGAGGACGAGCGGCCGGGCTCCGTCAGCGAGCCGTGCGCCAGGAACGCGCCGCGCCAGGCCGCCTCGGCGTCACAGGTGGCCCCCGAGACCACCTGCGGGGGCAGGCCGCGGATCGGACGGCCCCGTCCGTCGACCAGACCGGTCTGGCGAGCCAGTTGGTCACCGCCCGCGACCACGCGCACCACATAGCGCGAGCCGCGGCGCAGACCGCCGGGCGCCATCACGATCAGTTCGGAGCTGTGGCCGAAGATCTCCAGGATGTCCCGCTTGAGCCGCCGGGCCGCCATCGCCGTGTCCAGCTCCGCCTCGATCACGATGCGGCCGCTGACCAGGTGCAGCCCGCCCGCGAACCGCAGGATCGCCGAGACCTCCGCCTTTCTGCAGCAGGTCCGGGTGACGGGAAGCCGGGAGATCTCGTCCTTCACCGCTGCCGTCATCGCCATGGGCCGATCCTTCCATGCATCCGAAAAATACGGTCGTACGCGGCGGCCAACAGCTCTGGGTCGTGCCGCGGGGTTCCGTCGGTACGGGCCACCGGCGCCAGCTCGACCGCGGCTCCGAACCGCTTGGCGGCCTCTTCCAGCAAGGCGCCGTCGGGCACGGCGGCCTGATCGGCCAGCACCACGTCCAGGGCGAGTTTAGGGGCGTGTCGTCCCAAAACCTCCAAATGACGCTGCGGGGAGAAGCCGTCCGTCTCTCCGGGCTGAGGGGCGAGGTTCAAGGACAGCACCCGGCGCGCCTTCGTCTCCATGAGGGCGTCGAGCAGTTCGGGCACGAGCAGATGCGGGATCACCGAGGAGAACCAGGAGCCGGGTCCGAGGACCACCCAGTCGGCGTCCAGGACCGCGGCGACGGCCTCGGGGACGGCGGGCGGGTCGTGCGGCACGACGTGCACGGACTGCACCTCGCCGGGGGTGAGCGCGACCGTCGCCTGGCCGCGTACCGTGCTGGTCTCCTCCGGGTGCTCCGGGTCGTGGCCCTTGACCAGCGCCTGGAGCTCCAGCGGCACGGCGGACATGGGCAGGACCCGGCCATGGGCGCCGAGCAGCCTGCCGACCAGGTCGAGGGCCTGGACGGGGTCGCCGAGCTGCTCCCACAGGGCGACGATCAGCAGATTGCCGACCGCGTGGTCGTGCAGATCGCCCTGGGACTGGAAGCGGTGCTGGATGACCCGGGCCCAGGTCTGGCCCCAGTCGTCGTCACCGCACAGTGCGGCCAGCGCCTTGCGCAGGTCGCCCGGCGGGAGCACGCCCAGCTCGTCGCGCAGGCGTCCGCTGGAGCCGCCGTCGTCCGCCACGGTGACGACGGCGGTGAGGTCGCCGGTGATACGGCGCAGCGCGGCGAGCGAGGAGGACAGGCCCCTGCCGCCGCCGAGGGCGACCACCTTGGGCTGGGTGCCGCGGCGGCGCACCCGGCCGCCGCGGGCCTCGGCGGGCCGGCCGCCGCATCCCTCGGGCACCGCCCGGCGCAGCCGCCGCAGCCGCAGCGTTCTTCCGGTCACTCGCGCCCCATGTCCCGGTGCACGACCACGGTCTCCACGCCCTCCGCGGCCAGGCGCGCGGCGAGCTTCTCCGAGGTGGCCACCGAGCGGTGCTTGCCGCCCGTGCAGCCGATGGCGATGGTCACATAGCGCTTGCCCTCGCGGCGGTAGCCGGCCGCGACGAGCCGGAGCAGCTCGGCGTACCGGTCGAGGAACTCCTTGGCGCCGGGCTGGTTGAAGACGTACGCCGCCACCTCCTCGTTGAGGCCGGTGTAGGGGCGCAGCTCCGGGACCCAGTGCGGGTTGGGCAGGAAGCGCATGTCGGCGACCAGGTCGGCGTCGACCGGGAGGCCGTACTTGAAGCCGAAGGACATGACGGTGGCCCGCAGCTCCGGCTCCTCCTCACCGGCGAACTGGGCGTCCATCTTGGCGCGCAGTTCGTGCACGTTGAGGCTGGAGGTGTCGATCACGAGGTCGGCGTCGCCGCGCAGCTCGCGCAGGAGTTCCCGCTCGGCGGCGATGCCGTCGACGATCCGGCCGTCGCCCTGGAGGGGGTGCGGACGGCGGACGGACTCGAAGCGGCGTACCAGGGCTTCCTCGGAGGACTCCAGGAAGACGATCCGCCGGGTGACGTGCTTCGCCTCCAGGTCGGCGAGGGACTCGCGCAGGTTGTCGAAGAAGCGCCGGCCGCGCACGTCGACGACGACCGCGATCCGGGCGACATTGCCCTGCGACCGCGCGCCCAGCTCCACCATGGTGGGGATCAGCGCGGGTGGCAGGTTGTCGACGACGAACCAGCCGAGGTCCTCCAGGCACTTGGCGGCCGTCGAGCGGCCGGCCCCGGACATGCCGGAGATGATCACCAACTCGGGGATGGCCGATTCAGGAACCCCGGGTGCTTCGATACTCACCTGTTCTCCGTTTTCCTGGACCGCCTGCTGTGTACGGTCCTCGCCCGCTTCCTGCTCGGGCGGCCGGTCCTGTGCTGAGCGTTGTTCCGCGCTCCGGTCGTGCTCGGTCATGTGTCCTGCCCCCGTCGTTCGTCCGGGACGCCCGCGGTCACGGGCTCCCCTGAGGAACCCGGCGTCGCCCCGGGCTCCTCCTCTTCCATGATCTCTCCGGTCGCCGTGTTCACGGCGGGTGCGGCCGGGGCCGCTTGGGCGAGGGCCACGGCGATGGTCTCGGCCGTCTTGCGGCCGATGCCGGGAACCTCCTGGATCTGGTCGATTGTCGCGGATCGCAGCTTGCGCACCGAGCCGAAGTGCTTGATCAACGCCTGTTTGCGCGTGTCACCGAGGCCGGGGACGTCGTCCAGCGGGCTCGTACGGATGCGCTTGGCGCGCTTGGCCCGCTGGTAGGTGATCGCGAAGCGGTGGGCCTCGTCCCGGACCCGCTGGAGCAGATACAGGCCCTCACTGGTGCGGGGCAGGACCACCGGGTCGTCGTCGTCCGGCAGCCAGACCTCCTCCAGGCGCTTGGCGAGACCGCAGACGGCGATGTCGTCGAGGCCCAGCTCGTCCAGCGCCCGCTTGGCCGCCGCGACCTGCGGCTGGCCGCCGTCCACCACGACGAGCTGCGGCGGGTAGGCGAACCGCTTGGGCCGCCCGTCGTCCTCCGTCAGGGCCTGCTCCTGCGCCCACTCCCCCGTCTTCTCCTTCTCGGCGAGGTAGCGCTTGAAGCGGCGGGTGATCACCTCGCGCATAGACCGGACGTCGTCCTGGCCCTCGAAGCCCTTGATCTGGAAGCGGCGGTACTCGCTCTTGCGCTGGAGCCCGTCCTCGAAGACGACCATGGAGGCCACCACGTCCTCGCCCTGGAGATGCGAGATGTCGTAGCACTCGATCCGGAGCGGGACGCTGTCCAGGTCCAGGGCCCCGGCGATCTCCTCCAGGGCGCGCGAGCGCGTGGTCAGGTCGGAGGCGCGCTTGGTCTTGTGCAGCGCGAGGGCCTGCTGGGCGTTGCGCTGCACGGTCTCCATCAGGGCCTTCTTGTCACCGCGCTGCGGGATGCGCAGCGACACGCCCGCCCCGCGGCGGCCGGTGAGCCAGTCCTGTACGGGCTCTATGGGGTCGGGCAGGGCCGGGACGAGGACCTCCCTGGGCACGGAGTCGCCGGTCTCCTCGCCGTAGAGCTGCTGGAGGGCGTGCTCGACGAGGGCGCCCGTGGTGACGTCCTCCACCTTGTCGGTGACCCAGCCGCGCTGGCCGCGGATGCGTCCGCCGCGCACGTGGAAGATCTGTACGGCCGCTTCCAGCTCGTCCTCGGCGACGGCGATGAAGTCGGCGTCGGTCGCGTCGGTGAGCACGACCGCGCTCTTCTCCATGGCCTTCTTCAGGGCCTCGATGTCGTCGCGCAGCCGGGCGGCCCGCTCGTACTCCATCTCCTCGGCCGCCTCGCGCATCCGGTGCTCCAGGCGGCGCAGGTACGTTCCCGTACGGCCGGCCATGAAGGCGCAGAAGTCCTCGGCCAGTTCGCGGTGGTCCTCGGGGGAGATACGGCCGACGCAGGGCGCGGAGCACTTGCCGATGTAGCCGAGCAGACAGGGGCGGCCGGTGCGGGCGGCGTTCTTGAGGACACCGGCGGAGCACGTGCGCACGGGGAACACACGCAGGAGCAGGTCGACCGTGTCGCGGATGGCCCAGGCGTGTCCGTACGGCCCGAAGTACCGCACGCCCTTGCGCTTGTGACCGCGCATCACCTGGACCCGCGGGATCTCCTCGTTCATCGTCACCGCGAGGTACGGGTAGCTCTTGTCGTCGCGGTACTTGACGTTGAACCGGGGGTCGAACTCCTTGATCCAGGTGTACTCGAGCTGGAGCGCCTCGACCTCCGTGGACACCACGGTCCACTCCACGGACGCGGCCGTGGTGACCATGGTGCGCGTGCGCGGGTGGAGGTTCGCCAGGTCCTGGAAGTAGTTCGCCAGCCGCTGGCGCAGGCTCTTCGCCTTTCCGACGTAGATCACCCGGCGGTGCTCGTCCCGGAACTTGTAGACCCCGGGGGAGTCCGGGATCTGTCCCGAGGCGGGGCGGTAGCTGGAGGGATCGGCCATGTCTCACACCCTACTGGCGGGGGCCGACAGCGCGGCGAGCCTGTGGACAAGGCATGAGCGGGCCTGCGCGGGCCTGTGGACAAGTCGAGGGGACGCGCTCGTCTCGACCAGGGCGTTCGTCACCAGGGCGTTCGTCGGCCGAGGGGTGGGAGCGCTCTGCGGGGCGCGCTCCCGGGACGTCAGGCCGCCGGGCCCGCCATGATCTTGCCGTTCTTCACCGCTACGGTCAGCTCGGTCAGCGGCACCGTGGCCGGTGTCTGGAGGACCTTGCCCGTGGTGGCCTCGAAGCGGCTGTGGTGGCAGGGGCAGACAAGGGTCGTGCCCGACAGCTTGTTGATGGGGCAGCCACCGTGCGTGCAGATGGTGCTGTACGCCTTCAGGGAGCCGTCCGCGGCCCGGCTCACGACGACGTTCGCGTCCTCGTAGAGCTTGGCCCCGCCCTTGGGCACCTCGTTCTCGGCGCCCAGGTCGACCGGGGCGGTCGGCAGGGCGGGCGCGCCGCTCTCACCGGGCGAGCAGGCCGTGATGGCGAGCCCGGCGACCGGGGCGAGCGCCGCCCCACGCAGGACGGTACGACGGGTCGCGGAGGGTCGGGTGGACATGAGGTCTCCACTGGTCGGGTCCGGTGCTCGCCGAAGCGGCGGCGTACAGCGACGATACCGGGGGCGCATTCGCCGCCGGGGGCCGGGGCAGGGGGCCGCGGGGCACCTGCGGGGACGTAGAGTCGACCACCCGTCGAGGAGCAGGGCGGGCCTGTCCGCGGCTGCACCCGGCCCCCTCTCGAGAAGGGACCCGTCTCGTGATCGTCGTCGCCGGTGAGGCCCTGATCGACCTGGTCCCCCAGGGCACGGGCGCCCTCGCGCCGCTGCGGCCGGTGCCGGGCGGCGGCCCGTACAACACCGCCGTCGCGCTCGGCCGCCTCGGCTCCCCCACCGCCTTCTGCTCCCGCACCTCCTGCGACGCCTTCGGGGAGGCCCTGCTCGCCGGGCTGCGCGAGGCGGGCGTGGACGTCTCGGCCGTGCAGCGGGGCCCCGAGCCGACCACCCTGGCCCTCGCCACGCTCGACGAGAACGGCTCGGCCGCGTACTCCTTCTACGTCGAGGGCACCGCCGACCGGCTGTTCACCGCCCCCGCGGGCCTTCCCGACGGCACCCGCGCGGTGTCCTTCGGCACCTGCTCGCTCGTCCTGGAACCGGGGGCCGGCGCGTACGAGGAGCTGATGCGCGACGCCGCCGCACAGGGCGTGTTCACGGCGCTCGACCCGAACATCCGCGCGGGGCTGATCCCGGACGCCGACGCCTATCGGGCCCGCTTCAGGCGCTGGCTGCCCTCGGTGTCCCTGCTCAAGCTCTCCGCGGAGGACGCGGAGTGGCTGGGCGGCACCCCGCGCGCGTGGCTGGAGGCAGGCCCCTCGGCCGTGGTGATCACCCATGGCGGCGACGGGCTGACGGCCTTCACCCGTGACGGGGCGGAGTACTCCGTACCGGGGGTGCGGGTCGAGGTCGTGGACACGATCGGAGCCGGGGACACGGTGAACGCGGCCCTGCTGCACGGACTGGCCGCCCGCGGCGCGCTCTCCCTGGCGGCGATGGCCGGTCTGGGCGCCGACGGCTGGACGGATCTGCTGCGCTTCGCCGCCAGCGCCGCGGCGATCACCTGTTCCCGGGCCGGTGCGGAGCCGCCGTACGCGGCCGAGCTGACGGGCCCGTGACGCCGCGCGCCACCCAGGGGTGGCCCGGCCGGTCCGAGGACACGCTCTGAATCGAACGTACCAACGCGCTGTGGGCTGATCGTGGCCGTGTCGCTCCCGGCGTCGGCGTGGTCTCCCCCGCCGTTCCCCGCTTCCCGGACGGTGGACGCATGACTCAGGACATCTCCCCGGAGACCACCGCCGCCCCCGCGCTCCCCCTGTCCCCCGGCGTCTGGGCGCTCGACCCGCTCTGTTCGTCCGTCGGCTTCACCGTCCGCCATCTCGGGATCGCCAAGGTGCGGGGGCGCTTCACCGTGGCGACCGCGGACCTGTACGTCGGGGGGACAGCCGCCGACGTGGTGGTGAGCGCGGAGATCGCTCTCGCCTCCCTCGACACCGGGAACCCCGACCGTGACGCGCACCTCCGCGGCACCGGACTCCTCGATGTCGAGCGGCGTCCGACGATGACGTTCCGCTCGACCAGGATCCGCGGTGAGGGCGCGGACTGGTCGATGGAAGGGGAGATGACCCTCGGGGGCGTGACGCGTCCGGTGACGTTCGCCGTCGGGTTCGGCGGGCTGGTGGACTCTCCCGTGGACGGGAGGAGGCGTGCCGGGTTCGAGGCGACGGGCGAGATCCGGCGCAGTGACTTCGGGCTGGACTTCGGGGCCGGGCTGCTCGGTGATGTGGTCAAGGTCCAACTGGATCTTCAGTTCACCGACGCGCAGGGGCAGGGCGGCTGACACAGCGACGAGCGGCGCCCCACGGGGAGTTCCCCCTGGGACGCCGCTCGCTCGACGGTTCTTCCGGCGTCAGGCCTTGCGCGCCCGCGTGGTCTTCGCGGCTGCCGCCTTCTTCGTCGTACCGGCAGCCTTCTTGGTCGCCGTGTTGTTGGCGGTCTTCACCTCGGTCTTCTTCACCGCGGCCTTCTTCACGGCGGTCTTCTTCGCCGCGGCCGTCTTCACCGCGGTGGTCTTCACCGTGGCCGTCTTCTTCGCCGTCGACGCGGCCGCGACCGCCTTGCGGGCCGTCGTCCCGCGCGGGGACTTCACCGGGGCCGCGTCGCTGACGCGATCGGCGCCGAGGATCTCGCGCAGGAACTTGCCCGTGTGGCTGGTCGGGACCGCGGCCACCTCCTCGGGCGTGCCCTCGGCGACCACGAGGCCGCCGCCCGCACCGCCCTCGGGTCCCATGTCGACGACCCAGTCGGCGACCTTGATGACGTCGAGGTTGTGCTCGATGACGATGACCGTGTTGCCCTTGTCGACCAGGCCGGCGAGCACCTTGAGGAGCTTGCTGATGTCCTCGAAGTGCAGACCGGTGGTCGGCTCGTCCAGCACGTAGACCGTGCGGCCGGTGGAGCGCTTCTGCAACTCGCTGGCGAGCTTGACGCGCTGGGCCTCACCACCGGAGAGCGTGGTCGCGGCCTGGCCGAGGCGGACATAGCCGAGGCCGACGTCGTTGAGCGTCCGCAGATGGCGGGCGATCGCCGGAACGGCCTCGAAGAAGTGCATCGCCTCCTCGATCGGCATGTTCAGGACCTCGGCGATGGACTTGCCCTTGTAGTGGACCTCCAGCGTCTCCCGGTTGTAGCGGGCGCCGTGGCAGACCTCGCACGGGACGTACACGTCCGGGAGGAAGTTCATCTCGATCTTGATCGTGCCGTCGCCCGCGCAGTTCTCGCAGCGACCGCCCTTGACGTTGAAGGAGAAGCGGCCGGGCAGATAGCCCCGGACCTTCGCCTCGGTCGTCTCCGCGAACAGCCTGCGGACATGGTCGAACACGCCCGTGTACGTCGCCGGGTTGGACCGGGGCGTGCGGCCGATGGGCGACTGGTCGACATGCACGACCTTGTCGACCAGGTCGTCGCCGTCCACGCGCGTGTGCCGCCCGGGAACGTTCCTCGCGCCGTTCAGCTCTCGGGCCAGGTGCGTGTACAGGATGTCGTTGACCAGCGTCGACTTGCCGGATCCGGACACGCCGGTGACGGCCGTGAACAAGCCCAGCGGGAAGGACACGTCGATGTCCTGGAGGTTGTTCTCGCGCGCGCCGTGCACGGTGAGCTGCCGGGAGGCGTCGCGCGGGCGCCGGATGTCCGGCAGCGGGATCGACTTCTTGCCCGACAGATACTGACCGGTCTGCGACTCGCTGTTGGCGAGCAGCCCCTTCATGGAGCCGCTGTGCACGACCTTGCCGCCGTGCTCGCCCGCGCCGGGGCCGATGTCGACCACCCAGTCGGCGACCTTGATGGTGTCCTCGTCGTGCTCCACGACGATGAGCGTGTTGCCCATGTCGCGCAGCCGGACCAGGGTCTCGATCAGCCGGTGGTTGTCCCGCTGGTGCAGGCCGATGGACGGCTCGTCGAGGACGTAGAGCACACCGACGAGGCCCGAGCCGATCTGTGTGGCCAGGCGGATGCGCTGGGCCTCACCGCCGGAGAGCGTGCCCGCCGCGCGGTTCAGCGACAGATAGTCCAGGCCGACGTCGACCAGGAACCGCAGCCGTTCGTTGACCTCCTTCAGGACCCGCTCGGCGATCTTCTTGTCCCGGGCGTCGAGCTTCAGCCCCCGCAGGAAGTCCGCGCAGTCGCTGATCGACATCGCGGAGATCTCGGCGATCGACTTCTCCATGAGCGTGACCGCGAGGACGATCGGCTTGAGGCGCGTGCCCTCGCACGTGGGGCAGGGGACCTCGCGCATATAGCCCTCGAAGCGCTCCCGGCTGGCGTCGCTCTCGGCCTCGCTGTGCCGCCGCTTCACGAAGGGGACGGCGCCTTCGAAGGCCGTCGTGTAGACGCGCTCGCGCCCGTACCGGTTGCGGTAGCGGACCTCGATCTGCGTCTTGTGGCCCTGGAGCAGCGCCTTCTTGGCGCGCTGCGGCAGTCCCGCGAAGGGGATGTCGGTACGGAACCCCAGCGCGTCCGCGAGAGCGCCGACGAGGCGGCCGAAGTAGTCCTTGGTGTGTCCGTGCGACCAGGGGTGGATGGCGCCCTCGTCGAGGCTCTTCTCCTCGTCGGGCACGATCAGTTCGGGGTCGACCTCCATGCGCGTGCCGATACCCGTGCAGTCGGGGCAGGCGCCGAAGGGCGAGTTGAAGGAGAAGGAGCGGGGCTCCAGCTCCTCGAAGGACAGATCGTCGTACGGGCAGTAGAGATGCTCGGAGTACATGCGCTCGCGCTCGGGGTCGTCCTCGGGGAGGTCGACGAAGTCGAGCACGACCATGCCGCCGGACAGGCCGAGCGCGGTCTCCACGGAGTCGGTCAGACGGCGCTTGGCGGAGTCCTTGACCGTGAGGCGGTCGATGACCACCTCGATGGTGTGCTTCTCCTGCTTCTTCAGCGTGGGCGGATGGGAGAGCTGGATCGTCTCGCCGTCCACCCGCGCGCGGCTGTAGCCCTTGGTCTGGAGGTCGGCGAAGAGGTCGACGAACTCGCCCTTGCGCTCCCGCACGAGCGGCGAGAGCACCTGGAAGCGGCTGCCCTCCGGCAGTTCCAGCACCCTGTCCACGATGGCCTGCGGCGACTGGCGCGAGATCGGGCGAGCGCACTCGGGGCAGTGCGGCTTGCCGATGCGCGCGAAGAGCAGCCGCAGGTAGTCGTAGACCTCGGTGATCGTGCCGACCGTCGAGCGCGGGTTGCGCGAGGTCGACTTCTGGTCGATGGAGACCGCCGGGGAGAGACCCTCGATGAAGTCGACGTCCGGCTTGTCCATCTGTCCGAGGAACTGCCGCGCGTACGAGGACAGCGACTCGACGTAACGCCGCTGGCCCTCGGCGAAGATCGTGTCGAAAGCCAGCGAGGACTTGCCCGACCCCGACAGGCCCGTGAAGACGATGAGCGAGTCACGTGGCAGGTCGAGCGAGACATTCTTCAGATTGTGCTCGCGCGCGCCACGGATGATGAGACGGTCGGCCACGCCGGTCCGCACCTTTCTTGAGAGAAGCGACAGGGGCGAGGCCCCCGTCTTTCCCAGACTAGGGGGAGCCACTGACAACGCCGGTCGGATTCCTGAGGTTCACAACACTCCCCGGCCATCCAGCATGCCCGACGCCGGACCCGACCATATAGCACGTGCATTCGATTTGCGGGCCTGCTCGGAATCCTTCACCCGAAGGAGTGGTGAGGCTAGGGTCGGCGTCATGATTGATCACGCGCGCGACCTGGCCTCTGTACATGCCGCGACCGAACGACTGCTCCTCGCAGTCGGCGAACTGGACAACGCGGCGTCGGCCGAATCGTCACGGCTGCCCGGCTGGACCCGCGGCCATGTCCTCGCTCACCTCGCGCGTAACGCGGACGCGCTCGTGAACGTCCTCGAGGGACGTCCCATGTACACCTCCGCGCAGGCCCGCGACGCGGACATCGAGCGGGACGCCTCGCGCCCCCTGGACGTCCAGCTCGCCGACCTGCGCGAGAGCGCGGCGCGGTTCCAGGCGGCGGGGGCGGCTCCCGCGGACTGGACGCGCACGGTGGAGCTGCGCAACGGCATCACGGACGCGGCGGCCCGCGTGCCGTTCCGGCGGTGGGCCGAGGTCGCGCTGCACCACGTCGATCTCGGGATCGGATACGAGCTGGAGGATCTTCCCGAGGAGTTCGTCCTGCGGGAGATCGACTTCCTGGCCGCGCGGTTCAGCGGGCACAAGGACCTGCCCACGATCGGACTGGCCGCCACCGGCGACCAGGTCTGGACGACCGGCGGCGGCGCCGAGGGCGGCTCGGTCGCCGTGCGCGGGGCCGCGCCCGAGCTGCTCGGCTGGCTCGCGGGCCGCCGCGACGGAACCGCGCTGAAGGCCGGGGGCGGACCGCTGCCGACGCTTCCCCCGCTCTAGCCGACGGGCGCCCCGTCCCCCGCTATAGGCTGCCGTCATGACGTACAGCGGAGCGGTGAAGGTCGGCGGCCCTGCCGATGTGCACGAGCTGCAAGACCTGATGATCACGAAGATCGCGGTCGGCCCGATGGACAACAACGCCTATCTGCTGCGCTGTCGGGCCACCGACGAGCAGTTGCTGATCGACGCGGCCAACGACGCGGGGACGCTGCTGGGCATGATCGGTGACGACGGCATCGCGTCCGTCGTCACCACCCATCGGCACGGCGACCACTGGCAGGCACTCGCCGAGGTCGTGGCGGCCACCCACGCGCGTACGTACGCCGGACGCGACGACGCCGCGGGCATCCCCGTACCGACCGATGTCCCGGTCGACGACGGCGACACGATCCGCGTGGGGCGCGTGGAACTCATCGCGCGCCATCTGGTGGGCCACACCCCGGGTTCGATCGCCCTCGTCTACGACGACCCGCACGGCCACGCCCATGTGTTCACCGGGGACTGCCTCTTCCCGGGCGGTGTGGGCAACACACACAAGGACCCCGAGGCCTTCGCCAGCCTGATCCGTGACGTCGAGACGAAGATCTTCGACGTGCTTCCGGACGAGACCTGGGTCTATCCCGGACACGGCAACGACACCACGCTGGGCGCGGAGCGACCGCATCTGCCGGAGTGGCGCGCGCGAGGGTGGTGAGCACCCCGGGGCCGCACGCCCCGGGTTTCACGCCTCGGTCCTCACACCTCGGACCTCACGCCTCCGTCCGCGCCGCGCCCGCCAGCGTCGCGACCCGCTCCACCGCGAACGCGTACCCCTGCACCCCGCACCCGGCGATGACCCCGTCGGCGCGCAGGGAGACGTACGAGTGGTGCCGGAACTGCTCACGCTGATGGATGTTGGAGATGTGGACCTCCACCACCGGCAGTCCGTCACAGGTGTTGAGCGCGTCGAGGATCGCGACGGATGTGTGCGAGTAGGCGGCCGGGTTGATCACGATCCCGGCGTGGTGCAGCCGCGCTTCGTGGATCCAGTCCACCAACTCGCCCTCGTGGTTGGACTGCCGGAAGTCCACCGAACCTCCGTACGCAGCCACCGCCTTCACACACAGGGCCTCGATGTCCGCGAGCGTGTCGGAGCCGTAGATGTCCGGCTGACGCTGCCCGAGGAGGTTCAGATTGGGGCCGTTGAGAATCATGATCGGGGCATCGGCGAGGGTGCGGGGCACGGTTCCTCCGGTCCGTTCGGGTCTGCCGGCCCGGGGCGGACCGCTGCACAACAGCCCCTGGTTTATCACGATGCGTCGACAAGTTGACGGCCACTAGCCTCTGGCCATGACGCACCTCACGTACCCGCCCAAGCCCGTGCCCGGCGACCAGGTCGCCGTCGTCTCACCCGCCGCCGGACTCCCCGGCATCCTGCCGCTCCCCTACGAGTTGGGCCTCGATCGCCTGCGCACCGAGTTCGGCCTCGAGGTCGTCGAGTATCCGACGACACGGAAGATGGGGGCGACCCCGCAGGAGCGGGCGGACGATCTGCACGCGGCGTTCGCCGACCCGACCGTCAAGGCCGTGATCGCCTCGATCGGCGGGGACGACCAGATCACCGTACTGCCGCTGCTGGACCGGGAGTTTATACGCGCCCACCCCAAGCCGTTCTTCGGGTACAGCGACAACACCAACCTGCACGCCTTCCTGTGGAACACGGGCATGGTGAGCTATCACGGCGGCAGCGTCATGTGCGAGTTCGGCCGCCCCGGCGCCATGGCGCCGCTCTCCGCCGAGTCCCTGCGGGCCGCGCTCTTCACCTCCGGGGAGTACGAGGTGAGGCCGGCCGACCGCTGGCGCGACATGGACCGGGACTGGAGAGATCCGGCCACCTTCGACGTGGAGCCGGAGACCCGGCCCGGCTCGGGCTGGACCTGGCTGAACGCGAACCGGGTGGTCGAGGGCCGCAGTTGGGGCGGCTGTCTGGAGGTCCTCGGCATGCTGCTCATGGCTGACCGGGAGATCGCCCGCGATACGGCCGTCTACGACGGCGCCGTGCTCTTCCTGGAGACGTCCGAGGAGATGCCGAGCGGCGAGGACGTCTTCCGCACCCTGCGCGGCATGGGCGAGCGCGGGCTGCTCCAGCGCTTCCCCGCCCTGCTTATGGGCCGCCCGAAGACCTCGTCGTTCGACCGGCCCACCAGCCCGGAGGAGGGCGCCCGTTACGCGGCGGAGCAGCGGGAGGCCGTCCTGCGCGCCCTGAAGACCTACGCTCCCGACACCATGGTCGTCTTCGACGTGGACCTCGGACACACCGATCCCCAGGTCGTCATCCCCTATGGCGGCACCGTACGCGTGGACGGTCCCGCCCGGCGTATCACCGTGACGTACTGATCCGGGCGCACGCCCGCCCGCCGACTCGCCCGCGCCGAGCCTCCGCACGCCCCCGTAATCGCCGATCACGGTGGGTAGTTGACGCGGCATGCACGATGTACGCACCGTAAGGACTCCTTCCTTGCTCCGGCTCGCCGCCGCCTCGCTCACCGGGACGGCCATCGAGTTCTACGACTTCTACGTCTACGGGACCGCTGCCGCTCTGGTCCTCGGCCCGCTGTTCTTCCCGACGGTCTCGCCGGTGGCCGGCACGCTGGCGGCCTTCGGGACCTTCGCGGTCGGGTTCGTCGCGCGCCCGCTCGGCTCGGCACTCTTCGGCCACATCGGGGACCGGCGGGGGCGCCGACCGGTCCTCGTCGCCTCCCTGCTGCTGACCGGCACCGCGACCGTGGCGGTCGGCTGTGTACCGACGTACGACACGATCGGCGTGGCCGCTCCCGTCCTCCTGCTCGTCCTGCGCTTCCTCCAGGGGCTCGGGCTGGGCGGCGAGTGGGGCGGCGCGGTCCTGCTGGCCACGGAGCACGCCCCGCCCGGACGGCGCGTGCTGTGGTCGAGCTTTCCGCAGATCGGCCCGCCGCTCGGCTTCCTGCTGGCCAACAGCGTGGTGCTGGGGCTGTCGGCGACGCTGTCGGACGCACAGTTCGCCTCCTGGGGATGGCGTGTTCCGTTCTGGGGGGCGGGTGTGCTCGCGGCGGCGGGACTGTGGCTGCGCAGCTCGCTCACTGAGAGCCCGCGCTTCCTGGAGATCGACGACCACGCGCGCGTGCCGCTCGCCGAGGTCGTGCGCGGCCACTGGCGGCTGGTCCTGCTGACGGCAGGTGCCCTCGCGGTCGGGTACGCGGTCTTCTACACCGTGACGACCTGGTCCCTGGCGTACGCGACGGAGCGGCTCGGGGTGAGCCGTCCGGTCATGCTGACCTGCGTCATGGCCACCGTCGTCGTGACGGGAGCCCTGACCCCGCTGCCGGCGCTCCTCGGCGACCGCTACGGGCGGCGGCCCCTGTGTCTGGCGGGCTGTGCCGGTGTCGTCCTGTGGACGTTCCCGATGATCGCGCTGTTCGCGACGGGTGAGCCCCTGCTGATGTTCCTGGGCTTCCTCGGAGCCATGCTCGCCCTCCTCATGATGTTCGCCGTGATCGCCGCGTATCTGCCGGAGCTGTACGAGCCTCGGCTGCGCTGCACGGGCGCGGCCGTGGGCTACAACCTCGGCGGGGTGCTCGGCGGCGCCCTCACTCCGATCGTGGCCACCACCCTGGCCGCGCACGGCGGCCGGGTGCCCTGGGGTGTCGGCGCCTATCTGACGGCCATGGCCCTGCTCAGCCTGGGCTGCTTCGCACTGCTGCCGGAGACCCGCCCCGCTGCCGCCGCGGTCCCGGAGGCCACGCCGTCTACGGGTTGACGGCCAGCTCCAGGTAGGCCGCGAACAGCACCATATGAACGCCTCCCTGAAGGGGGGTCGCGCGTCCTGGCACCACCGTCAGGGAGCTGACGACGATGGTCAGGGCGAGCAGCACCATATGCAGCGGGCCGAGGCCGAGCACGAGCGGTCCGGACAGCCACAGGGACGCCAGCGCGACGGCGGGGATGGTCAGGCCGATGCTGGCCATCGCGGAGCCGAGGGCGAGGTTGAGGCTCGTCTGCACCCGGTCGCGGCGCGCCGCTCGCACGGCGGCGATCGTCTCGGGCAGCAGCACCAGCAGCGCGATGATCACACCGACGACCGCGGGCGGCATACCGGCGGCTATCACCCCGCTCTCGATGGTGGGTGAGACGCCTTTGGCGAGTCCGACGACTCCGACGAGGGCGATGGCGAGCAGGGCCAGACTGGCTACCGCGGTGCGCGTGGACGGTGCCTCGGCATGGTCGTCCGCGCGGATCACCTCGCCCTGCCGGGTGATCGGGAGGAAGTAGTCACGGTGGCGCACGGTCTGGGTCGTCACGAAGAGGCCGTACAGCACCAGTGAGGAGATGGCGGCGAAGGTCAGTTGCGCCGGGGAGAACTCCGGGCCGGGCTTGCTCGTGGTGAAGGTCGGCAGTACCAGGCTGAGGGAGGCCAGCGTCGCGACGGTGGCGAGGGCGGCGCCGGTGCCCTCGGGGTTGAAGACCGCGGTCTTGTGGCGCAGGGAGGCGACCAGCAGGCTGAAGCCGACGACGCCGTTGCACGTGATCATCACGGCCGCGAAGACCGTGTCGCGGGCCAGCGTCGCGCTCTTGTCGCCGCCGTCCAGCATGAGGGTGACGATGAGCGCCACCTCGATGATCGTGACGGCGATGGCGAGCACGAGCGAGCCGAAGGGCTCACCCACGCGGTGCGCGACCACTTCGGCGTGGTGCACCGCCGACAGCACGGCTCCTGCGAGGAGCACCGTCACCACAGCGACCAGCGCGCCCGGCAGTTCCCTCCCCCAGGTGAAGATCAGCATGACGACCGCGACCACCGGCACCACGGCTGTCCACCGCGAAGCGAGTGACCAGAGCCGAACGATCATGTTGCGATCCTGACAGACACGGACAGCCAACGCATTCCAGACCGCATTCCGGGCCGCATTCCGGGCCGGTCATGGTCGGCGATCAGGGCGGCAGGGTCCACGGTCATCGGGGCCCACAGGGTCACGGGAACATCCACGGTTTGCCTCCGGCAGTACGTCACGGTCGTTTCCACTGGAGGCTTCTCCCGCCCGCGCCGAACGCACGGCGCGGGCGGCTCATGGCTCCCCTCCGTGCGCACAAGACTACCCGAATCACCAAGAGAAGGTAAAGAGCTTGGCAAAGGAAATACCAAGTCCCCTGTTCAGAACGCTTTACTCACCCTTGAGGTTGACCTTGCTCGGTCAGCGGTTCCAGGAGCGCCGGGCCTGACCGACCTGGGTGAGCACCTGCTGAAGCACCTGGCTGCCCGGCGGAACCTGCGGCGGCTCGTACGTCCAGGCATGCCCCACCCAGGGGTCCGCGAGGTGATCGTCGGGCACGGGGGTGAGGCGCAGCAGCGAGCGCCAGAGCGGGTCCAGCAGCGGTCCGTAGGCAGCCGCGTCCTCCCGGTCGGCGACCATCATCAGATGGACACCGACGGCCGGGCCCTCGTCCGCGAGGTAGCGCAACTGAGTGACCGCCCGGTCGTCGAAGCCGTGCGGGAAGTCGTTGACGATCAGGAGGTGTTCCGCCGTGTCGAGGTCGGGTGGCAACGAGTCGGGTGCGCCGGCGCGCACCGCCATCTGCACCAGGTCGACGCGCCGCGTGAGCCGGGTCAGCGCATCGGCCACCCCCGCGGCCCCGACAGCGGGCGCGGCGGCGAGCACACCGGACTGCACCAGGGGTGCGAGCGCCGGGGCGCCAGAGCCGGAGGCGTCGATGACGTGGACCGAGAACTCGCCGGGCGGGTAGACGGCGAGCAGCCGCGCCGCATGCGCCACGGCCGTGGTCAGCGCGAGACGGCGTGACTCATCGGAGTCGACGAGCGCGCCCGTGACAGGCGAGCGACCGCTGTCGATCCACAGTCCGCGCTCCAGCGGCAGCCTGACCAGCATGGGGACGCGCAGGCTCTCGCTCTCGGGCAGATGCAGATCACCGAGGCGCACGGCCATGGGGATCTCCATCGGCACCCGATAGCTGTGCCAGACGGGGTTGTCCCAGCGCGCGACGGCCGGGGACAGCGCGGGCTCGACGACCTCGGCCTCGGCGATGAGCTGGGTGAGGTCCCGGTCGAGCGCGGCCCTGGCCTGATTGACGAGTTGGTCGTGCTTGGCCTCGGCCGCCTCGCGGGCGGCGTCGCCCTGCCCGCCGATACGGCTGCGCGGGTCGGACAGGATCTTGTCCAGCTCCTGTTCCCTGCGCGAGTCCGCGAAGTCCACGGCGCTGCGGTACGCCGCCACCGTGCGCGCCAGATCCTCGAACATGCCCCAGACCTGGTTGTAGAGCCGCTCCTCCATGGACCACCCAGTCGCGTCGCCCGCGACGGGCTGGACGGGCGCTCCGGGCGGGGCCGGGGCGGCGGTCGGCGGGGGCGGCGGCGCGGCGCCCCGTCGGCCGGGGTGGGTGTAGTCGATCGGGCCGCCGGAGGTGAGTGACGCACCGACGTCCGGCGCGCCGACGTCGTAGGGAGATGCCTGCTGCGGCGCGACGGGCGGCTCCTGGCGCGGCGGTTCGGGGTCCAGGGATCCCTGGGGTGCGCCGGGGGCCGCCGCCTGCCGCGCGCGGTCGGCTTCGGGTACGCGTGGCGGGGGCGGGGCGACCGAGCGGGCCAGGCCCTGGACCACCGCTTCATGGATGCTGTCCGCGAGGTGCGCGGCCTCGGGCAGGCCCTGGTCGGCGAGGAGCGCGGCGAGGCCTCCCGCATAGCCCTGGCCGACCGCGCGCACCTTCCAGGCGTCCTGTCTGCGGTAGAGCTCGAGCGCGATGACGGCGGACTCGGAGTCCAGGCCGGTGATGGTGTAGCTGGCCACCTCCGAGCCGTCCAGGCCGGTGACCGCGACGAAGGGCGCGGCGAGGACGCCGAACCGGACCGGGCCGCCGGTCCCCTGCGGCAGGGCGAGCAGCACCGTGACCCGGTCGACGCCCTGCGGCAGGGCGTCCAGATCGAACGCCAGCCGGTGATCGGCCGCGGCCTGCCTGGACACCTCCAGGCCCGGCAGTACGGGCGTACCCGGATGGGCCACCCAATCGACACCGCGCACCGCGCCCCGGTCGTCGCTGAGCGTGGCCCCCGCCACGACCGGCTCGCCGGCCGACACCCGGATCTCGAGTCGGGTCCGGGGCAGCGGATGGTTCTGCCCCCGGACCAGCTCGGCCGTCATCGTCTCGTCCCCCCTGCGTCGCTCTGGTGTACCCGGCCTCCTACAGATGGGGCAGGATCGCCGGCATCAGGTCCTGGAAGGTACGGCCGTTGGCGGCGGTGCCCAGGGCCGTCATCGTCCATCCCGTGCCCGTGCGGTGCACCTTGGCCATGATCTGCGCCGTGTACGGACCGCCGCCCGCCAGCGTGTAGCGGGCCAGCTCCTGGCCGTTGGTCTCGTCGACGAGGCGGCAGAACGCGTTCTGCACCTCCTGGAACGTCTGGCCCGTGAAGGAGTTCACGGTGAAGACGATCTGGTCGATGTGGACCGGGATGCGCTGGAGGTCGACGAGGATCGCCTCGTCGTCGCCGCCCTGGCCCACGCCGCCGACGAGGTTGTCCCCGGTGTGGCGCACCGAGCCGTCGTCGCTGACCAGATGACGGAAGAAGACCACGTCCACGGGCTGCTTGTCCGCGAACAGCACGGCGGAGGCGTCGAGGTCGATCTCACGGGTGCGCGAGCCGAACAGGCCGCGCCGGGGGGCGGCTTGCCAGCCGAGCCCCATGCGCACCGCGCTCAGCGTGCCCCCGTCGTTCTTCTGCAGACTGATGGCCTGACCCTTGGTCAAGTTGACGGTCACGCGCTGTTCCCCTCTCGAGCGGTCCCCAGTTGGTCGCGGACTCCGCGGCTATCAGAACCCTACGCAGCGGCACTGACAGTGCCGAACCCCGGCCCGTGCATTGTGGCGTTCTTGCAACACACCGCATGCGCCTTCGGGATCCGGCCGCGTCGTCAGGCCAGGCCCGCTTCCTTCATCTGGCGCAGTTCCTTCTTCATCTCGGAGACCTCGTCGCGCAGCCGTGCCGCGATCTCGAACTGCAGGTCCGCCGCGGCGGCGCGCATCCGTTCCGTCAACTCCTCGATCTGCCCGGCGAGTTCGGCCGCCGGACGGTCGGTCGGGACCGTCTCCTTGGCCTTCGTGTCCTTGCCGCCCTTGGCCGCCCTGCCGCTGCCCGCGGGCACGGGGGCCTTGGCGCCCTTGGTGTCCTTCGCCTTGCGGTACCCGGTACCGAGCAATTGCTCCGTGTCGATGTCCTCGCGGGCGATCTGCGCCACGATGTCGTTGATCTTCTTGCGGAGCGGCTGCGGATCGATGCCGTTCGCGGTGTTGTACGCGACCTGCTTCTCACGGCGGCGGTTGGTCTCGTCGATGGCCTTCTCCATCGCCGGGGTGATCTTGTCGGCGTACATGTGGACCTGCCCGGAGACATTGCGCGCGGCCCGGCCGATGGTCTGGATCAGCGAGGTGCCCGAGCGCAGGAAGCCTTCCTTGTCGGCGTCGAGGATCGCCACGAGGGAGACCTCGGGCAGGTCGAGGCCCTCGCGGAGGAGGTTGATGCCGACCAGGACGTCGTACTCACCGGAGCGCAGCTCACGCAGCAGCTCCACGCGGCGCAGGGTGTCCACGTCGCTGTGCAGATAGCGCACCTGGATGCCCAGTTCGAGGAAGTAGTCGGTGAGGTCCTCGGCCATCTTCTTGGTGAGGGTGGTGACCAGGACGCGCTCGTCCTTCTCGGTGCGCTTGCGGATCTCGTGCACCAGGTCGTCGATCTGGCCCTCGGTGGGCTTGACCACGACCTCGGGATCGATCAGGCCGGTGGGGCGGATGATCTGCTCGACCTGGCCGTCCGAGCGCGAGAGTTCGTACTGTCCGGGGGTCGCCGAGAGGTACACCGTCTGACCGATGCGCTCCTGGAACTCCTCCCACTTCAGCGGACGGTTGTCCAGGGCGGAGGGCAACCGGAAGCCGTGCTCCACGAGGGTGCGCTTACGGGAGGCGTCGCCCTCGTACATCGCGCCGATCTGGGGCACGGTCACGTGCGACTCGTCGATGACGAGCAGGAAGTCGTCCGGGAAGTAGTCGAGCAGGGTGTTCGGCGGGGAGCCGGGCGCACGGTCGTCGAAGTGCATCGAGTAGTTCTCCACGCCCGAGCACGTGCCGATCTGGCGGAGCATCTCGATGTCGTAGGTCGTCCGCATCCTCAGGCGCTGCTCCTCCAGGAGCTTGCCCTGCTTCTTCAGCTCGGCCAGGCGCTGGTCCAGCTCCTGCTCGATGCCTCTGACGGCTCGGTCCATGCGCTCGGGTCCCGCGATGTAGTGGGAGGCCGGGAAGACGTAGAGCTGCTGGTCGTCGCTGATGACCTCGCCGGTGAGCGGGTGGAGCGTGGAGAGGGCCTCGATCTCGTCACCGAACATCTCGATGCGGACGGCCAGCTCCTCGTAGACCGGGAAGATCTCGATGGTGTCGCCGCGCACCCGGAACGTTCCGCGCGCGAACGCCACGTCGTTGCGCGTGTACTGGATGTCGACGAAGCGGCGCAGCAGCTCGTCGCGGTCGATCTCGTCGCCGACGTTGAGGTTGACCATACGGTCCACGTACTCCTGGGGAGTACCGAGGCCGTAGATGCAGGAGACCGAGGCGACCACGACGACGTCCCGGCGGGTGAGCAGCGAGTTGGTCGCGGAGTGGCGCAGCCGCTCCACCTCCTCGTTGATCGAGGAGTCCTTCTCGATGTAGGTGTCCGACTGCGGGACGTATGCCTCGGGTTGGTAGTAGTCGTAGTACGAGACGAAGTACTCGACGGCGTTGTTCGGCAACAGCTCGCGGAACTCGTTGGCCAACTGGGCGGCCAGCGTCTTGTTCGGCGCCATCACCAGGGTGGGGCGCTGGAGCTTCTCGATCATCCACGCGGTGGTGGCGGACTTGCCGGTGCCGGTCGCGCCGAGCAGGACGACGTCCTTCTCTCCCGCGCGGATGCGCTGCTCCAGCTCGGCGATGGCCGTGGGCTGGTCACCGCTCGGCCGATAGGGACTGACGACCTCGAAGGGCGCCACCGTGCGTTCGATCTGTGAAACGGGCCGCATGTCATCCACCGTACGGCGCCGCACTGACAACGGGGACGGATCACCGGCTCTGCGGGGTGCGCACGCGCCGGGGCGCAGTGCGCCGACGGGCTCGGGACACCGGGCGCCGTCCGCCGTGGGTGGCCTCGGGATGGGCCGGGACACCGGGCTTGCGCTCCACGGGGGTCCAGGCGGGCTTGCCCATGACCATCAGCGGGTCGAACAGCACGACGACGCCGGCCAGGCACAGGAAGGCGAGCGGGCCGATCATCAGCGGGGCGAGCAGGGCGGCGGGCGAGTCGCCGCCGGGGGCGTCGGCGGCGACGGTGTGCAGGTGGACGCTGACGGCGGCCATGCCCGTGTAGTGCATCCCGCTGACGGCAAGGCCCATGAGGAGGCTCGCGCCGACGCTCCACAGGAACCCGCGGATCTGCCCGGCCGCCCACAGAGCGGCGGTGGCGCACGCGACCGCGACGGCCACGGAGACGGCGACGGTGGCGGTGTTGTACTCGAGTACACCGTTCAGGCGCATCCCGGCCATGCCCAGGTAGTGCATCGAGGCGATCCCCAGTCCGGTGATCGTGCCGCCGGTGAAGAGCGCCACCCCGGTGGCTCCCCGGTAGCCGACGATGAAGACGCCGATACCGACCATGAGGACGGCGACGCCGAGACCGGCGAACATGATCGCCCGGTCGTAGTGGACAGCGGTCTGTTCGACGCTGAACCCCGCCATGGCGACGAAGTGCGTGGTCCATATGCCGGACCCGATCGCGGCCGAGCCGAGGGCGAGCCAGCCGGCCCGCCAGGAGTGGGTGACCAGCATCGATCTGGTGACGCAGCGCAGACCGAGCGCGCCGCCGAGACAGGCCATGAGGTACGCCACCACCGGTGTGACGAGTCCGTATCTGAAGCCGTCGACCGTGCCTTGCATGCGCGGCGCCCTTCCCACCCTGATGCGTCTCTGCATTCCGGAACTGCCCCCGTCCCCAGGACCGTGAGGACGGTCAGGGTTGTCGAGAGAGTATGACCCCCACCGGAATGGTCGAATGATTTTCCGGCAAAGAATCACGCCCCCGCCCCACACGTGCGGCGCCTGTGCGCAGTTTTGGGTAACTCCGGGCAAATCCGTGGCCGCTTCTCCCCGGCTCCGTTTGACTCTCTGCTGTCACCCTGATGCTGAACGTCATCGTTCTGACGCAAGGAGTACGCATGCACGCGCGCGTTGTCGTCGTCGCGACCATCGCGGTCTTCGGGCTCGGTGTCGGCCTGCTGCCGACGCCCCCCGCGGGTGCCGCGGGCGGTGACGGTCTGGTGGTCGTCGCCCATCGCGGCGCCTCCGCGTACGCGCCCGAGAACACCCTGGCCGCCGTCGACCGGGCCGCCGCCATGGGGATCGGCTGGGTCGAGAACGACGTGCAGCGCACCAAGGACGGTCGGCTCGTCGTCATGCACGACGACACGCTGGAGCGCACGACCGACGTCAAGCGCGTGTTCCCGCACCGGGCGCCCTGGCGGGTGAAGGACTTCACCGCCGCGGAGATCGCCCGCCTGGACGCCGGCCGCTGGTTCGGCACCCGGTACGCACGCACGCGCGTACCGACGCTGCGGCAGTACATGGAGCGGTTGTCGCGCCACCATCAGAAGCTCGTCCTGGAGATCAAGAGCCCCGAGCTGTATCCGGGTATCGAGCGCGACACCCTCAAGCTGCTGGCCGACGAGGGCTGGCTCGACGCCGAACACCTCAGGAACCGGCTGGTCGTCCAGAGCTTCAGCGCCGCCAGTGTGCGGAGGGTCCACGCCCTCCGGCCGGGGATCAGGACCGCGTTCCTGGGTACGCCCAAGGCGGCGGAACTCCCGGCATACGCACGGTTCGCCGATCAGATCAACGCGGCGTACCCGAAGCTCTCGGCCCGCTACGTCTCCGCGCTGCACGCGGTCCGCGGCCCGCACGGCAAACCGCTGAAGGTCTGCGCCTGGACCGTCAACACCGCGAACGACGCCCGCCGCGTGGCCGGGTTCGGGGTGGACGGCATCATCACGAACGCCCCCGATGTGGTGCGCGCGGCCGTCAGTTCCCCTTGAGCCGGGCGTGCGCAGCGGGGTGCGGACGCACAGCACCGACGGCGTTGTCAGTGCCGCGCCGTACGGTGGGCGCATGGACAGTCATGGGCAGTACGAGCAGCAGGTGGTGTGGACCGTCACCGCCACGGACATCGGTCCGCTGCTGCTGGCCGCCACGCGCGACGGCCTGGTGAACGTGGTGTTCCACGCGACGGACGCCGTGCGCGACAGAGCGCTGGAGCGGCTGGCGTCCCGGCTCGGCGCGGAGCCCGTGGAGGACCCGGGGTCCCCGCTGCTGGCCGAGGGGATACGTCAGGTGGTGGCGTACTTCGCAGGTGAGCGCCGCGACTTCACGCTCCCGCTGGACTGGTCCCTGATCGCCGGGTTCAACCGCCAGGTGCTGCGCGAACTGGCGTCCGGAGTGCCCTACGGCACGGTGGTGGGGTACGGCGACCTGGCCGACCGGGTCGGGCAGCCGGGCGCGGCTCAGGCCGTGGGCGCGGCGATGGGCGCGAACCCGCTGCCGGTGGTGGTGCCGTGCCACCGGGTGGTCGAGAGCGACGGTGGCATCGGCGGGTTCGGGGGCGGGCTGGAGACCAAGCGGAGGCTGCTGGCGCTGGAAGGGGTGCTGCCGGAGCCGCTGTTCTGAGCCCGCGGGCCCGGGGCGCTCAGAGACTGATGTGGTACGCCTTGCGGAGCGTCTCGTGGACCGTCCAGGTCGTACGGTCGCCCTCACGCAGGATCGCCACGTCACCCGGACCGACCTCCAGGACGTCACCACCCTCGACCTCGACGGTGGCGCGACCGCTGACCACCACGAAGAGTTCGTTCGCCTCGGTGTCGGTGACGACACCGGGCGTGATCTGCCAGATGCCGCGCACCTGCTTGCCGTCGGCGGACTCCCAGAGCACCTTGCCGGTCACGACCGGGTCCCCGGAGACGATCTGCGCCGGGTCGAGCGGCTCCGGCTCCAGTTCGGCGTCAGGGATGTGCACGGCGAAGGACGGGGCGGTCTGCGTGTGTGTCGTCATGGCCGGCCACCTTAGCCGCAGGTCCTCGCCGCTCACCGCCCGGGTACGGCCGGCGCCGCGGAGGCCCGTTACGCGTAGTGGCGTGCCTCGATGACGTTCCCGTCCGGGTCGCGGAAGTAGAAGCTGCGCCGGGCCGGACCACGGGCGCCGAAGGAGTCGTACGAGAGGTCCGAGACGGGAACGGCCCGGTCCTCAAGGCGGGTTCTGAGGGCCTCGAAGCCATCTCCGCTCAGGGCCAGACACACATGGTTGACCGGGTGCCCGGCGCTCTCGGCGGCTCCGGGAAGCATCCTCATGCCCTCCATGAGGGAGCGCGGGGCGAGGTCGAGGATGGACTCCTCGTTGATCCGGACCGAGGGGAACGGCGCCTTGCCCGCGGCGAATTCATCGACCCGGAGGGGCTCCAGGCCGACCGTCTCCTCGTAGAAGCCCGCGGCGGCGACCGGGTCCCGCACCCACAGGACGACATGATCGAGAACGAGGCGTGGCGTGGTGTTGGTCATGCCTCCAGGCTGATGCCGTCTTCCCCGGGCGCGCAAGGTCGCCGGGGTCGCGCCGAAGCGCCCTGCTCCCGCCCGGCCGCTGCCGTGCCCCGCTACTCCTTGCGCCCCCATGCCGAGATCATCGGCGCCATCGCCAAGTCCATGGTGCCGGAGGCGACATGGGACAAGTGCTGGTCGATCTCCTCGTCCGTGGTAAGGCCCGCGGCGACGAGCCGGTCCCGGACCTGACGGATCGTGGCGGCCTCGAGGGCCGAACAAGCCGGTGAGGCGACGGGGAAGGAAGCGTCGGCCGCCACGTCGCGCAGGCCCGCCTCGCGGAGCAGACGCGGGAGCCTGCGGCCGTACGAGAGGTCGGCGCCGCGGTCGGCGAGGAGCTTGCGGAAGCCGGTGCGCAGGCGGTTGGCGAGCCGCTGCTCGGGGCCGTACTCGTCCGGGCAGGCGAGCGGCTGGAGTGCCGGGTCGGCGTCCTCGATCAGCAGCCGACCGCCGGGCCGCAGTGCCTTGATCATCGATCGCAGCGCCCGCTCCCGGTCCGGTACGTGGACGAGGACGAGCCGGGCGTGGACGAGGTCGAACCCCTCCTCCGGCGGTTCCTCCGCTCCCACGTCATGGGTGCGGATATCGATCGGAGGGCGGGCGGCGGCCACGGCCCACGAGGTGTCGATGTCGGTCGCGAGGACCGTGCCGGTCGGTCCGACCTTCTCGGCCAGCCAGGAGATGACGGAGGTGCCACCGGCGCCGACTTCCCAGCAGCGCCCGCCGGGTCCGATGCCGAGATCCTCGATGTGGCGGAACGTCGTGGCGTCGAAGAGCGTGGACAGCGCGTCGAACCGGTTGCCCGCCTCGGTCTGCTGGTTGTCGAGGAGATACCCGTCGGATCGTGTCATATGGGGATCATCCCAGGAATCGTCGCGCGGCCCAAGGAGAGGGTCTCTCCACGCCCGTACGACCTCGCACAGCGGAGCGGAACCTTCCGTTCCCACAGGCTTTCCCGAGGCTCGGGCCGGGCTGGCAGACTGATTTGCGGCGGCGCGGAACGCGGCGCGAGGAGATCCACGCAAGGAGATCCAGATGTCCATGGCAGGGAATCTGCGGAAGGTCGCGGGCCTCGGCACGGTCGGCGGCCTCCGCAAGGTGGCACGGTTGGCGCGGCGTCGCACACGCGTCGACCTGAGCCACCCCGCCCGGTCACCGCTGGGCTCCGCGGTGGTCAACTGCGTGACGTACCAGGACGGTGTGCGCGTCGGCGGCGGTGATCTGGTCAGGGCGATCGAGCGGGTCCGCAGGAGTGGCGAGGGCTTCGTCTGGCTCGGGTTGAACGAGCCGACGCAGCACGAGTTCGCGGACATCGCCGAACTCCTCGACCTGCATCCGCTGGCGGTCGAGGACGCGGTGGAGGCGCACCAGCGCCCGAAGCTGGAGCGTTACGGAGACACGCTGTTCGCGGTCCTCAAGACCGTCTGCTACGTGGAGCACAAGGAGTTGACCGCGACGAGCGAAGTGGTGAACACCGGCGAGATCATGGTGTTCCTCGGCGCCGACTTCGTCGTCACGGTGCGGCACGGCCGGCATGGGTCGCTCGGTCCGCTGCGGGAGGAACTGGAGGCCGTCCCGCGCCAGTTGGCCAAAGGGCCCGCCGCGGTGCTGCACGCGATCGCCGACCGCGTGGTGGACGAGTATCTGAGCGTCACGGACGCCATGCAGGCGGACATCGACCAGGTCGAGACGGATGTGTTCACGGAGAACGGCGCGCGCCTGGATCCGGGCCGCATCTACCAGCTCAAGCGTGAACTGCTGGAGCTGAAGCGGGCGGTGGTGCCGCTGGATCGCCCTGTCCAGGAGCTGGCGACCCGGCCGATCCGGGGGATCGCCCCGGAGATACAGGCGTACTTCCGCGATGTCTCCGACCATCTGCAACGGGCCATCGAGCAGATAGCCGCCTTCGACGAGCTGCTCAACTCGATCCTGCAAGCGCACCTCGCGCAGGTGAGCGTCGCGCAGAACGAGGACATGCGGAAGATCACGGCCTGGGCCTCGCTGATCGCGGTACCCACCATGGTCACCGGCATGTACGGCATGAACTTCGACCACATGCCGGAGCTGCGTTGGAGGTTCGGCTACCCGCTGGTTCTGGGCGTGATAGCCGTCGCCTGTCTCGTTCTGTACCGGGGGTTCAAGCGCAACGGCTGGTTGTGATCCCGGCGCGCCCCTCCCCGGGTGCGTACGGCGCTCCTGGCCTGTGGTGGTCGACGGCTGCCGGCCGGGCGGGGCGGTGTCGACGGCTGCCGGGCCGGGCGGGCGGTCGCGCGTCCGGCCGGGCAGGGAGCGGTCGGCAAGCGGACGCGGTCAGCGCGTGGCGCTCTTCGCGTAGACGCTTTCGACCCATTCGGCGATCTGACCCTCCGTCAGATGCTCCGCCAGGTCGGCTTCGCTGATCATGCCGACGAGGCGCTTGTTCTCGATGACGGGAAGCCTGCGGATCTGGTGCCCTTCCATTTCCGTGAGCACCTCGCCGATGTCGGCGTCCGAGTCGATCCAGCGCGGCGTGCCCTGGGCCATCTCGCCCGCGGTGATACGCGAGGGGTCGTGGCCCATGGCCACACAGCCCACCACGATGTCCCGGTCGGTGAGGATGCCACAGAGCCGTTCGTTCTCGTCACTGATGGGCAGCGCACCGACGTTGAGTTCGCGCATCAGTTGGGCGGCGCGGTCCAGGGTCTCGTGAGCGGGGATCCACTGGGCACCGCGGTGCATGATTTCTCCGGCGGTGGTCATGAACTACCTCCTGGGCCCGGAAGGCCGGCGCGGCACGGGACGCACCGCATGTCCCGACGCCCTTCATTCTCTCCGTGTCATGAGGGGAACGCACCCGGAGCGCTGCGGGACGGGAGCCTCGCGGGCTCAGCCGCTCCAGGCGGGGTGGCGCGGGTCGTCCGCGCGGATCAGTACGTCGGCGGTGGCGCCCGGATCCGTCTCGGTCTCGTAGCGCTCGAAGGCGGGGAGGGTCCAGTGCTCGGGCTCGGGGGCGTGTCGGCGCAGGGCGCCGGGCGAGAGCCGTACATGGACGCTCAGATCAAAGGGGAACCAATGTCGCAGCAGGAGAGGACCATGGAGCAACAGGAGGCCGCTGGGCGGGAGTTGGACGTAGGGGCTGCGGGTGGCGCGGTCGGTGAGCGGGTCCCGGAGGTCGGGCAGGACACGGCCGTCGCCGCCTGGTTCGAGGGGGCCGAAGACCTCGCGCCACAGGGCGCTGGTGTCGAGCCATCCGTCGTAGTAGGCGTCGGGGTCGCGATGGCCGTGCTCGAAGCGCAGGGAGGCCGGGCGCAGGAAGCCCTCGGCGCCGACGACGAGAGAGGAGCGGCCCCGTATCCGCAGTGCGTCGGACACGCGCCGGGCGAGGTCGCCGGGGCGTGCGGCCGGGGCGCCGTCGAAGGCGATGCGCGGCCAGGGGCTGCCGTCGTCGGGGCTCAGGTCGAGCAGCCGGTCGGCGAGGAGGTCGCCGAGCCGTTCCCAGGTGATCGCTTCGAGTCGCACACGGCCCATGATGCCGTGCCCCGACGGCGGACCCGCGGCGCGGCCGGTGAGGCTGCGCGCGGGAAGGCCGACGTGCGGCGGAGCAGGCGGCACGGACGGTCCGGCCGGGGCCGCCGCGGTCGTCGCGCCGTGGAACGGGAAGGAAGCGGTCATGACACCGGCCCCAACTCCCTCTCCGCTCCGCGGACTTCTCGTGTACCGGCCGATCCGGCGGCGGCACTGCGCCGCGTGCCGGAGGGGGCCGTTGTCCCTGCTGGTACGGGAGCAGGGAGCACCGCGGTGTCTGGACTGCGCGGACCTCGGTCATCTGGTGTTCCTGCCGCGGGGCGACACCGCGCTGACCCGGCGCTCGCAGCAGGCGAGTGCGTTGTGGGCGGTGGTGGTGCGGTTCGACCGGCGCCGCGGCCGGTACGAACGGCAGGGGGTTCTCGTCGAGGAGGCGGCGCTCGCGCTGGCCGAGGAGCAGTGCCAGGCGGACGCGGAGGCGCGACGCGGACGACGGATACGGGACGCCCGGCGGCGGGCGGCGCAGGACACGCGGTTCACGGAGGCGTTCGCGCGCGAGGTCCGGCGGCTGTTTCCCGGGTGCCCGGCGGAGCGGGCGCGGGCGATCGCGGCGCATACGTCGGTGCGCGGCAGCGGGCGGGTCGGGCGCAGCGCGGCGGGCCGGGCGCTGTCGCCGGAAGCGGTGAGCGCGGCGGTGCGGGCGTCCGTACGGCACCTGGAGACGCCGTACGACCGGCTGCTCATGGACGGGGTGCCACGGCCGGCGGCGCGGCGGCGCATCGCGGAGGGGGTGGAGAGCGTGATGCGGGAGTGGAGGCTCCATGAGGCGTCGTGAGGCCGGGCCGCGCGGGCACGGCGGACATGCTGTGCGCATGCGTTCCTCCGGCGCGCGCATGGACATCGGCCCCGTACGCGGCTTCGCTGGTGATCGTGCGCTGAGACCGGAAGGATCTCGGGGGTCGAAGGATCGAAACGGGGGTTCAGATGATCGAAGGGCCGTACTTCACGCTGACCGTGCTGGGGGCACTCGGAACGGGGCTGATGGCGGGGGTGTTCTGCGCGTTCTCGACGTTCGTGATGAGGGGGCTCGGTTCGTTGCCGCCGACCAAGGCGGTCGCGGCGATGAACGCGATCAACCGAGCGGCGCCGAGACCGGCGTTCATGATCGTGTTCGTGGGGTCGGCGGTGCTGTGCGCCGTGCTCGCGGTGGTGACGTTCGTGGTGTGGCCCGAGGGCGCCACGGTCGAACTGCTCGTGGGGAGCGGCCTGTATCTGATAGGCGCCTTCGGGGTCACCGTCACGGCGAACGTGCCCCGCAACGCCGCGCTGCTGAAGCTGGAGCCCGGTTCCGAGGAGGCGAACGCCTACTGGCGCACGTACCTGCGCGAGTGGACGGTGTGGAACCACGTCCGCATGGTCGCGTCGGCGGGTGCGACGCTGTCCTACGTCCTCGCCCTCACCTGAGCCGCTGAGCCGCAGTCGCGCGCGGTCGTGGTCGCACTCGCGCTCGCGCTCGCGTCGTAGCGCGGCACGAGTCGTATCGTGGCACGAACAGACCCCTACGCGTACGCAAGGGGAAGGCCATGGCCGATCCCAAGGGTTTCCTGACCACACCCCGCGAGGAATGGCCCCGCCGCCCCGTCGAGGAACGGGTGCACGACTGGGACGAGGTGTACGTCCCGGGTGCGCTGCTGCCGATCATCAGCCGTCAGGCGAACCGGTGCATGGACTGCGGGGTTCCCTTCTGCCACGCGGCCTGCCCGCTCGGGAACCTGATCCCCGAGTGGAACGGCCTGGTCTCGCGTGAGGACTGGCGGGCGGCGAGCGAGCGGCTGCACGCCACGAACAACTTCCCGGAGTTCACGGGGCGGTTGTGCCCCGCGCCGTGCGAGGCGGGGTGCGTGCTGGCCATCGACCAGCCCGCGGTCACCATCAAGAACGTCGAGGTGGCGATCGCGGACCGGGCCTGGGAGGAGGGGTTCGCGCCGCCGTGTGCGCCGGAGCGGCTGTCGGGGCGGACCGTCGCCGTCGTCGGGTCGGGTCCGGCCGGGCTCGCGGCGGCCCAGCAGCTCACGCGCGCCGGGCACACGGTGGCGGTGTACGAGCGCGCGGACCGCCTCGGGGGCCTCCTGCGCTACGGGATACCGGCGTTCAAGATGGAGAAGCGGCATCTCGACCGGCGGCTGCGGCAGATGCGTGCCGAGGGGACGAAGTTCCGTACGTCGACGACCATCGGAAGGGACATAGGAGCCGAGGAACTGCGGGCGCGCTACGACGCCGTGGTGATCGCGACGGGCGCCACCGCCTGGCGTGACCTGGACGTGCCGGGGCGGGAGTTGGCCGGGATCCAGCAGGCGATGGAGTATCTGCCGCTGGCCGACCGGGTGTGCGAGGGGGACCTGGAGGTCTCGCCGTTGTCGGCGGTCGGCAAGCATGTCGTGATCGTGGGCGGCGGGGACACCGGCGCGGACTGTCTGGGCACCGCGGTGCGCGAGGGCGCCGCGTCCGTGACCCAGCTCGACATCTACCCGCAGCCGGAGGCGGAACGGGACGAGGTCGGCGAGCCGTGGCCGACGTATCCGAAGGTCTACCGGCTCTCCGCCGCGCACGAGGAGGCGCGTGATCTGCGGACGGCGCCCGCGGCGGACGCGGACGCCAGGCTCTTCGCGGCGTCCACGCTCCGCTTCACGGGGGACGCGGACGGGCATGTGCGGGAGCTGCATCTGGTGGAGGTGGACGAACGGCGTCGGCCGCTGCCGGGCTCCGCGCGGACACTTCCCGCCGACCTCGTGCTGCTCGCGCTCGGGTTCTCCGGGCCGGACCGCGCGGACGGTCTGATCGACCAGCTCGGGCTCGCGCTCGACCCGCGCGGAACGATCGCGCGCGACGAGGACTTCGGGACGAACGTCCCGGGTGTGTACGCCGCCGGGGATGCCGCGCGCGGGCAGTCGCTGATCGTCTGGGCGATCGCGGAGGGGCGGGCCGCGGCCGCGGCGGTGGACCGACGGCTGATGGGCGGGGTCTCGCACCTGCCTGCGCCGATCGGGCCGTACGACCGGCCGATGAGGGTGTAGCACGGCCGTACAGCCGGGCGAAGAGCGTGTGGCGCGACCGTATGACCGGCCGGAGAACGTGGCGCGGCCGTACGGGACCCGTCACGCGGTCGTGCGGGACCCGTCACTATGGGCCTTCGAGCTTTCGGGCCTTCGAGCTTTCGCTGTCCGGGAACTACGGCGTGCGGGCCACCGCCCCGTAGCCGGGAATGACTCCGTCGTCCTGGCCGGGAACCGGCTCGCCTAGCTCCGGGTGCCACCGGTGGACCACCTCGACGCCGGGTGCGACGAGGTCGAGTCCGTGGAAGAAGCGGGCGAACTCGTCGCGGGAGCGCAGCGCCAGCGTGATCCCCGCCGCCCTGAGCTTCTCGGTCGCCGCCGCGGACACCTCGGGGGTGAAGTCGGCCGTGGCGTGGGTCATCACCAGATAGCTGCCGGAGGGCAGTTCGGCCAGCAGCCGCTCGACCAGTTCGTGCGCGCCCTCCTCGTCGGAGACGAAGTGCAGCAGCGCGACGAGGGAGAGCGCCACGGGGCGACCGAAGTCCAGGACCCGCTTGGCCCCCTCGACCACGGCGGCCGGGTCGCGCACGTCGGCCTGTAGATACTCGGTCGCACCCTCGGGGGTACCGCGCAGCAGGGCCTCCGCATGAGCCAGCACGATCGGGTCGTTGTCGCAGTAGACGACGCGCGCGTCGGGGGCGACCTCCTGGGCGATCTGGTGAAGGTTCGGCTCGGTCGGGATGCCCGTGCCGATGTCGAGGAACTGACGCACTCCGTTCCGGGCCAGCCAGCGCGTGGCCCGGTGCATGAACGCGCGGTTGACCCGCGCCATCACCGGCACCCTCGGGTCGAGGGCCAGCATCTGCCGACCCATCTCCTCGTCGACGGGGTAGTTGTCCTTACCGCCGAGGTACCAGTCATACATCCGTGCGGGGTGCGGTGTACTCGTGTCGATGACGACCGCGTCCTGGTCGGAACCCTGCCCGGTCATAGAGAACTCCGTAATCCTCTGGGGAAGTCGAGGAAGTCGATGATCAAGTCAAAGCCAAGGTGATGGTGCGGATAACAAGTTCGCTCAGCAGCAAGGGAGTTACGAGAGCAGGAAGTCGGCCTCCCCTGCCTTGGCCCCCTGGATGAACGCGGTCATCTCGTCGGAGGTGTAGATCAGCGCGGGCCCGTCCGGGTCGGTGGACTGGCGGACGGCGATCCGTCCGTCGGCGAGCTTCATCGCCTCCAGGCAGTTGCCGCCGTTGCCCCCGCTCCACGGCTTGTGCCAGCCCTCGCTGCCCAGTTCACGGGCGGGCATGCCGTTGTAGACGCGTTTGCGCGGCGTGATGCGATCCATTTACAGCTCCTTGCGGAGATCCTCCAGGATCTCCTTCGTGCGTTGTGCCGTAGCGGCCTGAGCCGCCATGCGGTCCATGACCTCGAGGTGGGTCGCCACCTCGGCGCGCGCGTCCAGATAGACGGCACCGGTCAGGTACTCGCTGTAGACCATGTCCGGCAGTTCTGACATGGCAAATCGAAACAGGACGAAAGGTCCGTAGGTGCCCGGATGCGGACCCGAGGAGAACTCGAGTACCTGGAGCGTCACATGGGGCAGTTCGGTGACTTCCAGCAGCCGTTCGACCTGGGCGCGCATGACCTCTGGGCCGACAACGGGGCGGCGCAGCACGGTCTCGTCCATCACGGCCCAGATACGGGGCGCGTCCGCACGCGTGAGCAACTCCTGGCGCTGCATGCGCAGCGCGACATGCCGCTCGATGTCCTCGGGCCTGGTCTGCCCGATGGCACCCGACGTCAGGACACCCCTGGCGTACGCGTCGGTCTGCATGATGCCGGGCACGAAGTGGGGCTCGTACTGGCGGATGAGCGTGGCGGCGCCCTCCAGGCTGACGTACATCGAGAACCAGCCCGGCAGGATGTCGTGGAACCGCTGCCACCAGCCCGGCTTGTTGGCGTCCTCGGCGAGCTGGACGAAGGCCTCCGCCTCCTCCTCGCCCACCCCGTACGACTTCAACAGGAGTTGAAGGTAGGGGATCTTGAGGGCGACCTCGGCCATCTCCATACGGCGCACCGTGGCGGGGGCGACCCGCAGGACGCGCGCGGCCTCCTCACGCTTGAGTCCGGCACGTTCACGCAGGTCCAGCAGGCGCCGTCCGAGAACGACCTGGCCGACCGTCGGCGCCGACCGCGGCTCACTCATCTCGCGCCTCCTCCCTTCCTCCGTTGCCTGACCAACCTCCGGCGCCCCGGCAGCCAAGACGGCGCCGTTCGAACCCTTTTCGCACCGTTCCGCGTCCGCGTTCGATTTCGACCGGCGGGCCCTCGACGGGGCCCCGGACGCGAAGTCCGTACCTCAGATCCCAACTGGCGCCGCTCGGCGTGCTGTTGCGAGCAGTGTGCCACGGCGATTCTCGAAGTCACACTGCACTCTGCAATTTTCAGAGTGACTCTTGCCAAGTGTCCACGCCGGGGCGATAGTGGCAAGCGTGATTCCGTCCGCGCCGTTAGGAACAGATGCCGCCGCAGACCGGTTCGACCCGGCCGGCGCCACAGGGCTGCGCCCTGGCGTCGCACTGCGTCGATTCCGCTTCGAGCTGGCCGCCCACCCGCAGTCCGTCGCACGGGCCCGGCAACTGACGCGTGCCCGGCTGACCGGATGGTCGGTAGGCGAGGACGCGTGCGACACGGCGACCCTGATCGTGTCCGAACTGGTCACCAACGCGATCGTGCACACCGCCGGAGCCTCCGTCGTCTGCGAGTTGCAGGACGAGGGGGACGTGGTGCGCATAGCGGTACGTGACGAGGGATGCGCTCCGGGCGAGCCGCACCCCGTACCGCAGCGATGCGAGGAGGAACACGGCCGAGGGCTGCTTCTCGTCGAGGCCCTGTCCCTGGCCTGGGGAACCCAGAAGGCGGGGGTCGGACTGCTGGTCTGGGCGGAGCTGGCGCGGGCGACCGATCAACGGACGACCGGCCAGCGGACGCCTGGTCTACGGACCACCGACCAGCAGACGACCGATCGGCAGACGACCGGCCAACGGACGACCGACCAGCGGGCAACCGAGCACCGGACGACTGGGCTACGGGCTACTGACCAGCGGGCAACCGACCGACGAACGGCCGATCAGCGGACAACCGGCCAACGGACTACCGACCAGCGGGCAACCGAGCACCGGACGACTGGGCTACGGGCTACTGACCAGCGGGCAACCGACCGACGGACGGCCGATCAGCGGGCAACCGGCCAACGGACTACCGACCAGCGGGCGACCGGCGAGTGTTCCATCCCGGCGCAGCCGTCCCGGGACCTGTCGTGTTCCGGCGACAGGTCCCGGGCGATCGAGGCCGCCCCGGCACGCTACGACCTCGGCTGGAGCGCGAAGAAGCCCCCGGCGGACGGCCAGGGATCCCGGACCGACGCGTCCTGGACCGGAACCGAATGGGTGTGAGGGACATGCGGTCGGCCACAGGAGTCCCCGGCACCACGGCCGTGACCCTGAACTCACTGGTCCGTCTCGGCCGGACCCGCCGGGCGTCCGGACCGGCCCGGCGGCTCCCTCTGCCCGAGGACATGGCGGTGCCGCTCGGCTGCGACGCGGTGGCCGTGCCCGCGGACTACGGGCCGCTGCTGCTGCCCCGGCTGCCACGGGTCGGGTGTGTGTTCGCCGACCGGGCCGAGTGGTGGTGGATCGTGCCGTCCGACTCGGACATGGCCCTCGACTGGCCCGAGCCCGCGCGGTACGCCCCCGGTGCCCTCGTCCCGGACACGCCGATCCTTCCCGGGCTCATCCACCGGCCGCACGACACCATGCCGTACACCCCGCCGATCCCGCTCTATCTCACCCTGTGCCGGATCACGGGCACACCGCCGACGTGGTCGCGCCCGATCAGCGCCTGAGCGTCTCGGTTCCGGGATGCGCCCAGCCCCCCCGTACTCAAAACCCGTACTAATACTCGTCACCCGTCCTAGTACTCGTCGTGGAAGCGGATCGACGCGCTGCCCGCGGGTGCGCCCAGGGTCGACGCCCGTCCTCGGGGCTGCTCCCACTCCTCCTGCCGTCCCAGGGCCGTGAGGTCGAGCAGGCTGGTGGTGGAGCCGAGTCCGTCGAGGCCGCGCTCGTACGTCGAGTAGGTGTGGAAGACCCGGTCGTGGTCCCGTACGAAGCAGCTCACACCGGGACGCTCGACCGACTCGCCCGCGCGGTCCACGGTCACCTGGAAGTCGTGGTTGAAGGGGGTGCCGTGGGACGAGTACCAGGGCATCGTCCAGCCCAGACGTGCCTTGAAGGGCAGGATCCGGGTGTACGGGGCGCGTGACACGACGGCGAACGACGTCCCGCGCGCGTGCAGATGCGCGAGATGCCCGATCTGGTCCAGGAACGCCGCGCAACTGCGGCAGCCCTCGTCCCATTCGGGCGCGAACATGTAGTGGTACACCACGAGTTGGTGCCGCCCCTCGAAGGCGTCGAGGAGAGTGGCCTTGCCGTCGCCGCCCTCGAACACGTACTCCGTGTCGACCTCGACCATCGGCAGCCGCCGCCGCTCGGCGTTGATCGCGTCACGCGCGTGTGTGGCCGCCTTCTCCTTGGCGAGCAGTGCCTCGCGCTCGGCCCGCCACTCCTCGCGCGAGACGATCTCCGGAAGCTTCATCACCCCTCCATGGAAGTCCGTTCTCAGGGGTGGACTGCCAGGGGAAGTAGAACTCATCGCTCGCGCGCGGGATTTCACACCGCGCGATGCCGTGGGCCCCTGCTCGGGTCCGGCGGGGGTGCTCCCGGAACGGGAGCGGGCCCGAGGGCGTAGCCGGCCCCCGGGCCCCAGGAGTGCCGCCATGTGGCACGCCGGCACGCTTGAGAACCCAGGTCAGTCGTTATGCCGCCGCGTCCTGCCTTTGGACCACCGCGCATCGAGCTGCGCGGGCTGGACTTGAACCAGCATCTCGGCGTACTGGGGCCTGGGCCCGGTCGATCCGGCGCTCGGCGGCGAATACTGAGTCTGGAGCAATAGTCTGAGATTGATCGCGGTCTGCCTCTGCCATTGGGCTACCGCGGCCGGAAGATGTGCCGCGGGGAGGGGTCGAACCTCCACTGGAACCGCGTCGTCACGACAAGCTTCAGCTTCAGCTTGCGCTCCTCGCGCACCCCGGCCGGCCTTGTGGCGGCCGGGGAGTTCTTGAGGCTACCCGAACAGGTAGCCGAACACGGCGTCCCCGACCCGCTGGTCGACGACGTCCGCGCCGTTCGCCTCCTCACGGGCGAACTTGACGGCCTGCTGGAGCTTCTCGACCCGGTCGAGCAGCTCGTTCACACGCCGCGCGGGCAGGGCACCGGAGAACTTCACCGTGGTCCAGTACCCGACAGGCACGTCCTCGTAGTACACCTCGACCTGGGCCGGGTGCTTCTCGGTGGCCTCCGCCTTCACATGGTTGCGGGGCACCTTCTTCGTCCGCAGCGTCCGCACCGGCTCGGTCTTCCACGCGTCGGTGGACGGGTCCTGCGTCCAGGACTCGGAGGCGTCGAGGATCGGCAGCTTGCGGACGAAGGTGTTGAGGTCGACGAGCTGCTTCTCCAGGAAGAGCAGATACGCCACGGGGACATCGGCGACGAGCACGCGCCCGTCCACCTTCACATCCGCCTTCGCCGTGCAGTTGGCCCAGTCCTTCGTGGCGGTCACGTCGAACAGCCGCGTGAGCGTCGCCGCGGTCTGCCGCAGTACGTCCTCGGCCTGTACCTGAACCCGCGTGGATTCGGACGGTAGTTGCTCGCCCTCCTCGTCCTTCGGCTGGTACGTCCGCGAGATCCCGGCGAGCAACGCGGGCTTCTGCAAGCCGTGGTGGGCGGCCGTCAGGTCCTGATGGCTCTTGGACTTGATGCCCTTCTCGACTGCGATGATCTGATTGAGTTTCGCCACGTCGCAGACCGTAGCAATGCGAAGGCCGAGGTTTCGAACGATTATCGGTCCGCGATCGCGCGTGTGGCGGAGAGGGCGTCCTCGAAGAGGTCCTCCGCCGACGCGAGCGCCCGCGCGAGCGTCTCGGGGCGGGCCGTCAGCTCCGTCACGATCCCGTCGACGCGCCGCAGCCCCGCCCGCTCCAGCAGCCGCTTCTCGTTGGTCACCCATTCCCCGCGCGCCGCGAGCACGGCGTGGCCTGCGTGCGTGGCGGCCGTGGCAAGGGCTCCGGCGACCTCGGTGAGGCGGCCCTGCGGGGCGTGCTGGGCCTTCGCGTACGCGAGGGTGGCGCGGGCCGTGCCGTACCAGCGTTCGGGCGCGGAGGCGCGCAGCTTCTCCGGGTACGTCCGCGGGCGCGGGAGCGTGCCTCGCAGTACGCGGTTGACGGCGAGTTCGGCCACCAGCAGATACGTGGGGATACCGGCGAGGTGGAAGAGCAGCGGCTCCACCTGGAAGCGGCCTTCCGCCGCCTCCGCCATCTGGTGTTCCACGACGTCGAGATCGCGGTAGTGGACGTCGACGCGGCGGTCCTCGACGGTCAGCCAGGCGCCGCCGTTGAAGACTCCGCCGCCCCAGCCGCCGATCTCCGAGACCTCGCCGGGCCAGCCGACGGCCCGCAGGTCGGCGGGGTCGAACTCCGGGCCCCGGTAGTAGACGGCCAGATCCCAGTCGCTGTCCGGGCCGTGCGTGCCCTGCGCCCGGGAGCCGCCGAGAGCGACGGCGCACACCCCGGGAAGAGCGGCAAGCCGGTCCCTGACGCCCGCCAGGAACACCTCGTCATCCGTACTCGTCGTCCCGCCCATCGCCCGTCCTCCGCCTCGCGGTTACGAAGGCTCACGGTAGCTCGGCGGTGGGCAGCCCCGCCGTGATCGCCGCCGTGCGCAGGACCTCCCGCAGCATCTCCGAGGTGAGTCGGCCGGTGAAGGTGTTGCGCTGGCTGACGTGGAAGCAGCCGAAGAGGTCCAGGCCCTCCAGCGCGACCCGGGCGCCGTGGCCGAACGCGGGGCGTGGCCGGGGGATCGACCAGCCCGCCTCGTCCAGCGCGGTCAGCGCGGCCTGCCAGCCGAAGCCGCCGAGCGCGACCACGCACCTGAGCGTCGGTCGCATCAGCCGCAACTCCTGCACGAGCCACGGTCGGCAGGTGCCCCGCTCCTCGGGCGTCGGCTTGTTGGCGGGCGGAGCGCAGTGCACGGGCGCGGTCACGCGCACGCCGTACAGCTCCAGACCGTCGTCGGCGGAGACCGAAGTCGGCTGTGACGCCAGGCCCACGGCGTGCAGTGCCGCGTACAGCACGTCCCCGGAGCGGTCTCCGGTGAACATCCGCCCGGTCCGGTTGCCGCCGTGGGCCGCGGGCGCGAGACCGATGACGAGCAGCCGGGCATCGGGCGGTCCGAAGCCCGGAACCGGCCGCCCCCAGTACGTCCAGTCGGCGAACGCGGGGCGCTTGGTACGGGCCACCTCCTCGCGCCACGCGACCAGGCGCGGGCAGGCACGGCATCCCGTGATCCGCTCGTCCAATGCGGCGAGGCTGCTGTCCATGCCTCCACGGTAGGCCGGGCCGCGGCAAAACCCGTCGGATCGGCCTGGCGCCGAGAGCTAAGGTCGGACCATGGCTTTCGAAGGTGCGCACGACGACAGGGCGGACGGGCGGTCCGGTACGGACGGGGACGGCGCGGTCCGGGAGACCGCACCGCAGGGCGCATCTCAGGGCTCTGGCGACCCGGTGGCAGCCGCCGAGGCGGCGGGGCCGTCGAGCGGCGAGAGCGTGCGCATCGACAGTTGGATCTGGTCCGTGCGGCTCGTGAAGACCCGCTCGATGGGGGCCACCGCCTGCCGGGGCGGGCATGTACGGCTGAACGGCGAGCGGGTGAAGCCCGCCCACTCCGTGCGCGTGGGCGACGAGGTACGTCTGCGGCACGAGGGCCGGGAGCGGATCGTGGTCGTCAAGCGCGTGATCCGCAAGCGGGTGGGCGCCCCGGTGGCCGTGCAGTGCTACATCGACAACAGTCCGCCCCCGCCGCCCCGCGAGGCCGTCGCCCCGGCGGGCATCCGCGACCGCGGCGCGGGCCGCCCCACCAAGCGGGACCGCCGCGACATGGAACGCCTACGCGGCCTGGGCACGCCACCGGACGCCGACTCCGACACCGAGGGACGGGGCCAGCCCGAGACACGGAGCCGCTCCGAGGGACGCGCCCGGTCCGGCGACCGGTCCCGGTCCCGGCGACGGGGTCGAACCGACGGGTTCTGAGCACGGGGCCCGCAACCAGGGCCTGGCCGCCCCACCGGGCAGCCCTACGGGAAGCCCGTACCGGCGGACGACGAATCCGGCGCCGAGGGCCAGTCCCGGGGACGGGGGCGAACCGGCGGGCCCTGAAGCACGGGGCCCGCAGCCACGGCGTGGGTCGCCCCACCCAGGCAGCTCTACCGGAAGCCCGCACCGGTCCCGACGGCAAGTACCTACCAGCGGACGACGGATCCGGCGCCAAGGTCCAGTCCCAGGGACGGGGGCGAACCGGCGGGCCCTGAGCACGGGGACCCACAGTCACGGCCTGGCGACCCGCCCGGCAGCCCCGCCGGAAGCCCGTACCGGCCCCGCCGGGAAACTCCTACCGGTGGGTGGAGTCAGGCTCGGTGGTGTGTCAGTCGTATCAGCTCCGCTGCCCCGTCCCGGCGGGTGACCGCGATCAGGAGCAACGGGAGCATCAGGATCAGCGGGGTCGCCGCGTTCTCGCCGTCGAAGGCCGTGAGCTGCATGATGAACGCGCCCACCATCAGCGCGGACAGCGCCACCGCCGCGACCGATGCCAGCGCGGGGATCAACAGCCCTACCGCACCAGCCAGTTCGAGCAGACCGATGGTGTACATCCCTCCGCTCCCCCAGCCCATCTTGTCGAAGGACTCCACAGCCGACGGGTGCGCGATCAGCTTGGGCAGTGCGCTCGCGACCGCGAAGAAGAACGCGAGCGCGATCTGCACCGTGCGCAGAGAGATCTCGGCGCGACGGCTCCTTCGGCGACCGCGGCTCTCCGCCACAGAAGCGGGGGCGGCAGGGGCGACGGGAGCGGTGGTCTCGGACACGCGGTCCTCCTGTGAGCAGTGGTTCCAGGGGGTTGTGCTGACGCAGGGGTAGACCCGCCCGCGCCCCTCAACTCATCGGTCCCGAGCAGGATTTCCCACCCTTATCACCTTCCCGCCCCTCCGCTCGGCCGACTACGTCATCGGCACCGCCCGCACCCAGATCCTGTCCTCCGTCAGATACCGGTCCACCTCCAACCCGGCCTCCCCCAGCGCCTCTTCGAACTGCTCCCGGCTCAGCGGTCGGGACAGGAACGTCTGTGTCCATGTGACATCGGGGAACACATACTCCGCGCGCACCGAGTCGACGCCGTCGCCCACCGGCTGCGCCGAGACCATCCGTAGCGTGAAGCCGCTCGGGTCGACTCGCTCGCGCGGCAGGTTCGTGTGGTAGTCCTCGCCCTCCCGCTGGATCAGCACACAGCCGCCGTCCGCCACATGCCGTGCGCACGTCCTCAGCAGGCCTCGCCGCACCTCGACGTCCCCCGCGTGCACCAGGAACGACGCGAGCATCACGACGTCGAAGGTCTCGCCCAGGTCGAGGTCCTCGATCGGGCTGCATATCGTGCGCGCGCCCCGCACCCGCTCCAGCATCTGCGGCGACTCGTCCACCGCCGTGACTGTGAAGCCGCGATCCAGCAGTGCGTGGGTCACCCTCCCGACGCCGCAGCCCAGCTCCAGGATGCGCGCGCTGGGCGGCACCGCTGCGGCGATGATGTCCGGCTCATCCCTGACCGGCAGCCGCGTATACAGGTCGACCGCGCAGCCGTCCGGCGTGATCGCGCCGGGGCCCGTTCCCTCGTATCCCTCTCGCATGTTCTGCCTCATGCCCGTCCAACGGCCGGGCCACGGCGCCTCGTTCCCCCTCACCCCTCACTCGATGGAGTGAAACGTTCGACGAGGGAACTCCTGCTCGACCGACAGCGAATGCCGATCACGGCGGCTCTCCCCGATCCGGTGGCCCCGACCTGGTGAACCCCTGCCAGGGGGGTACTCACACAGGAGGAGCAGTGATGATGATGCGTACAGGCAGTGAACCGACGACAGCACGCAGTGCCCTGCGGGTGCGCTTCTGGCTGAGTGTGTGGGGTCTGGCCTGGGCGAGTTTCGGAACGATCGCGTTCGCGCTCATCGGGCAGACCGGCTGGGCCATCGCGTGCGGCGTCCTGTGGCTGGTCGTCACCGTGGACATGATCATGATCGTGCGGCACATACGCCAGGGTCCGCACTGGCAGCCGGGCCGCGACGTCCCGCCGTACCTCCCACCGAGCGACCGCCGCCACTAGCGGGCAGAAGCGCTACGACTCGAAGCGCGCCGCCTTCACGTACTCGGGGTTCGGATCCAGCGCCGCCGCCAGCCGGAAGTGGCGCGTGGCCTGCTCCGGGCGCCCCTGGCGTTCGTAGGTGCGGCCCAGCGCGAAGTGCGCGAACGCGTTGTCCGGCTCGCGCTCCAGCACGATGCCGAACTCCAGCTCCGCGGCCCGCAGTTGCGCCGCGGCGAAGAAGGCGCGGGCACGCAGCAGCCGCGCGGCCGTGTTCTCGGGGTGCGCGGCTACGACCCCGTCGAGCAGCTTCACCGCGCCGCGCGGGTCCCGTGCGGCGAGCAACTGCTCCGCGGCGCGGAAGTCGATGACATGCGTCCGGGGTGTGGGTCCGGTCGGTTCTCTGGTCTCGGGCACAGCGGAGTCCTTCCCTGGCTGCACCGGTTCAACGCCCGCGGCACCGACCGCTATTCCCGCGTCGACCGCTGCTCCGATACACGCCGCGCCCTGCGCGTGAGGTCGTCCCATACGTCCCTCACGCGCTGCCGCAGCCGCTCCAGCGGGACGTCGTTGTCGATGACGATGTCCGCGATCTCCAGGCGCTTCTCACGCGTCGCCTGGGCGGCCATGCGCGCGCGTGCGTCCTCCTCGGTCATGCCGCGCAGGCGGACGAGGCGGTCGAGCTGCGTCTTCGGGGCGGCGTCGACGACGACCACGACGTCGTAGAGCGGGGCGAGACCGTTCTCGGTGAGGAGGGGGACGTCGTGGACGACCACGGCGTCCTCGGCGGCGGCGGTCTCGAGCGCGCGGGAGCGGGCGCCCACCAGGGGGTGCACGATCGAGTTGAGGACGGCGAGCTTCTCCGGGTCGGCGAAGACGATGGCGCCCAGCTTGGGGCGGTCCAGGCCGCCGTCCGGCCCGAGGACGTCCGGCCCGAAGGCCTCGACGACCGCCGCGAGCCCGGGAGTTCCGGGCGCGACGACCTCGCGCGCGATGCGGTCCGCGTCGATCAGTACGGCCCCGTACTCCACGAGGAGCCGCGACACCTCGCTCTTGCCGGCCCCGATCCCGCCGGTCAGGCCCACGGACAGCATGACCGCGCCTCCCTCTCCTGAACCCCGCAGCGGCGGGGATCCCTGGCTCGGCAGCCTATCGGATCAACTGTCCCGCTCCCGTTCCGCCAGGAAGCGCTCGAACTCCTGGCCGATCTCGTCCGCGGACGGGATCTCGACGGGCTCGGCGAGCATGTTGCCGCGCGTCTCCGCGCCCGCGGCGGCGTCGTACTGGTGCTCGAGGCCCTGTACGAGCGTGACGAGTTCCTCGTCGCCCTCCCGGATCTGCCGGTCGATCTCCGTCTGAGTGCGGTACGCGTCCGTGCGCAGGGAGTGCACGATATCGGGCAGGACGAGCCCCGTCGCGGCCGTGATGGCCTCCAGGACGGTCAGCGCGGCGTCCGGATACGGCGAGCGGGCGATGTAGTGCGGGACGTGCGCGGCGACGCCGAGGACGTCATGCCCGGCTTCCATGAGGCGGTACTCGACCAGGGACGCGGCGCTGCCGGGGACCTGGGCCTCCTCGAAGGGGCTGCGGTGGCCCGGCACCAGGTCGCTGCGGTTGCCGTGCGGGGTGAGGCCCACGGGCCGGGTGTGCGGCACGCCCATGGGGATGCCGTGGAAGTTCACCGCCAGCCGGACCCCGAGGCGCTTCACGATCTGCCGGACGGCCGCGGCGAAGCACTCCCACTCCACGTCCGGCTCGGGCCCGGAGAGCAGCAGGAAGGGCGCCCCGGTGACGTCCTGGACCAGCCGCACCTCGATGCGGGGCACCTCGTAGCCGGTCCAGCGGTCCTGCCGGAAGGTGAGCAGGGGACGGCGGGCCCGGTAGTCGACGAGCCGGTCGTGGTCGAAACGCGCCACGGCCTGGTGGGGCAGGGCGTCGAGCAGCCGGTCGACGATCTGGTCGCCGGTCTCGCCCGCGTCGATGTACCCGTCGAAGTGGTAGAGCATGACCAGTCCGGCCGACTCCTGGGCGAGCGCCATGTCGACGGCGGCCAGGCCCTTCGGCTCCCATGTGTACAAACCCTGCGGATCAAGCACTGTAGACCCCGCCTCCTCGTGTCGTACTGCACAACAGAGGCCAGGGCCTGGTCATTCCCGTCTGCCGCTGCCCGGTTACGGCCCGTCAGGTGCCCGCGTACGGGCCGTCCGTCAGGCGCCCACGTACCGGCCGTCGGGGTGCTCGCGTACACCGGCCCTGTCGGGTGCTCGCGTACGGGCCGCCAGGGGCCCGCGTGACGCGTCAGGCGCCGCCCCAGGTGACTCGGGCGGCGTGGACACGACTGTGGGCCCGCCCCCACAGGAGGGACGGGCCCACAGTCATTGGCTATAGCCAGGCCTCAGTGGCCAGCGATCAGCTCTGGCCGCCGGCCAGCTTCTCGCGCAGGGCCGCCAGGGCCTCGTCCGAGGCCAGCGCACCGGAGGTGTCGCCACCCTCGGAGGAGTACGAACCGCCACCGGACGCGGCCGGAGCGGCAGCCTCGCCACCCTCGGCGGCAGCCGCAGCGTCCGCCTCGCGGGACTTGACGACCTGCTGCTGGTGCTGCTCGAAGCGGGACTGCGCCTCGGCGTACTGGCGCTCCCACTCCTCGCGCTGCTTCTCGTAGCCCTCGAGCCAGTCGTTGGTCTCGGGGTCGAAGCCCTCGGGGTAGATGTAGTTGCCCTGGTCGTCGTAGGACGCGGCCATGCCGTACAGGGTCGGGTCGAACTCGACCGCCATCGGGTCGGCACCGAAGGACTCGTTGGCCTGCTTGAGGGACAGCGAGATCCGGCGACGCTCGAGGTCGATGTCGATGACCTTGACGAAGATCTCGTCGTTGACCTGGACGACCTGCTCCGGGATCTCCACGTGGCGCTCGGCCAGCTCGGAGATGTGGACCAGACCCTCGATGCCCTCGTCCACGCGGACGAACGCACCGAACGGAACCAGCTTCGTGACCTTGCCGGGCACGACCTGGCCGATCTGGTGGGTGCGGGCGAACTGCTGCCACGGGTCTTCCTGGGTCGCCTTCAGCGACAGGGAGACGCGCTCGCGGTCCATGTCCACGTCGAGGACCTCGACGGTGACTTCCTGGCCGACCTCGACAACCTCGGAGGGGTGGTCGATGTGCTTCCAGGACAGCTCGGAGACGTGGACCAGACCGTCGACGCCACCCAGGTCCACGAAGGCACCGAAGTTGACGATCGAGGAGACCACACCGGAGCGGACCTGACCCTTCTGGAGGGTCGTGAGGAACGTCTGGCGGACCTCGGACTGGGTCTGCTCCAGCCAGGCACGGCGGGACAGGACCACGTTGTTGCGGTTCTTGTCCAGCTCGATGATCTTCGCCTCGAGCTCCTTGCCGACGTACGGCTGGAGGTCGCGGACGCGGCGCATCTCGACGAGGGAGGCCGGCAGGAAGCCACGGAGGCCGATGTCGAGGATGAGACCACCCTTGACGACCTCGATGACGGTACCGGTGACGATGCCGTCCTCTTCCTTGATCTTCTCGATGGTGCCCCAGGCACGCTCGTACTGGGCGCGCTTCTTCGAGAGGATCAGGCGGCCTTCCTTGTCCTCCTTCTGGAGGACCAGGGCCTCGATCTCGTCACCGACGGCGACGACCTCGTTCGGGTCGACGTCGTGCTTGATCGAGAGCTCGCGGCTCGGGATGACACCTTCGGTCTTGTAACCGATGTCGAGCAGGACCTCGTCCCGGTCGACCTTCACGATGACGCCGTCGACGATGTCGCCGTCGTTGAAGTACTTGATCGTCTCGTCGATCGCGGCGAGGAAGGCTTCCTCGTTACCGATGTCGTTGACCGCTACCTGCGGGGTGGTGGCGGTGGTCTCGGTGCTGCTCGTCATGTGGGAAAGGGCTCCGGTACGGACATTGAAGTCGTAGGCACTGCTTACGCCGGGAGCCCGTTTCGCTCTGCAGAAGCCGGACAGCCAAGGAAGCGCCACACAGAATCGCTGTGGAGCCTCGACAACCGAGGGGACATACATACAGATGCGAGCGCAGCCTGCTACGTCTGAGGCACGCAGGCTCGCAGCGCAACTTGTAGCATACGGGGGCAGCCGGACAGGGTCAATGCGCGAAGCGCACACCCGGGGCGGATCGCCGCAATTCCGGCACAAGACCCGTGCGACACCCCGCCGCGTTCGGCTGACACGACAGGCCACGCAGGCCTGGGACAGCCGCTTTCGCGACACCGCCGAGGCGGTTGCACGGAAGAGTACGACGAGGGAGCCCATCATCCAAGAGCCCGAACCGTTCGAGCCCGAAGCCACCCGACGCGCGGCCGGCGACGTGGAGAGTTCCCGCGCCAACCGGGGCTGGTGGGACCGGAACGCGGACGAGTACCAGATCGAGCACGGCACGTTCCTCGGCGACGACCGCTTCGTATGGGGCCCCGAGGGGCTCGACGAGGTGGAGGCCGAGCTGCTCGGGCCCGCGCAGGACCTCAAGGGCCGGGACGTCCTGGAGATCGGCTCCGGCGCGGCGCAGTGCTCGCGCTGGCTCGCCGCCCAGGGCGCGCGGCCGGTGGCGCTGGACCTCTCCCACCGCCAGCTCCAGCACGCCCTGCGCATCGGCGTCGCCTTCCCCCTGGTCGAGGCCGACGCGGGCGCCCTGCCCTTCCGTGACGGGTCCTTCGACCTCGCGTGCTCCGCGTACGGGGCGCTGCCGTTCGTCGCCGATCCGGTCGTGGTCCTGCGCGAGGTGCGCCGGGTGCTGCGGCCCGGCGGCCGTTTCGTCTTCTCGGTGACCCACCCCCTGCGCTGGGCGTTCCCCGACGAGCCGGGGCCCGAGGGCCTCTCGGTCGCCGCGTCGTACTTCGACCGCACGCCGTACGTCGAGCAGGACGAGCAGGGGCGGGCGGTGTACGTCGAGCACCACCGCACGCTCGGTGACCGCGTCCGGGACATCGTGGCGGGCGGCTTCCGGCTCGTCGATCTGGTCGAGCCGGAGTGGCCTTCCTGGAACACCGCCGAGTGGGGCGGGTGGTCGCCGCTGCGCGGTGGCCTGATCCCGGGCACGGCGATCTTCGTGTGCGAGCGGGACTGACGCGGAGCGGGACGGACGGCGGTCCGGCCGGTCGGGGGCGCCTGGAACACTGGTGCGGGTGATCCGCCACGACGCCCTCGACCGCCTTCCCGTCCGCCGTGCCGTCCCCGCGCTCCAGGGCGCGCTGGACGAGCGCGGCGTAGCGGTGCTGTGCGCGCCGCCCGGTACCGGCAAGACGACGCTGGTGCCGCTGGTCCTCGCGGGGCTCGTCGGCGGCGGGCCCGCGCGCCGGGTGATCGTCGCCGAGCCGCGGCGGATCGCGGCGCGGGCGGCGGCCCGGCGGATGGCGTGGCTGCTCGGGCAGCGGCCCGGCGAGAGCGTCGGGTACACGGTGCGCGGCGAGCGCGTGGTGGGGCGGCACACACGCGTGGAGGTCGTCACGACCGGCGTGCTGCTGCAACGGCTCCAGCGCGACCAGGAGCTGGCGGGCGTCGACGTGGTCGTGCTGGACGAGTGCCATGAGCGGCATCTGGACGCCGACACGGTCGCCGCGTTCCTGCTGGACGTACGGGAGGCGCTGCGGCCCGAGCTGCGGCTGGTGGCGGCGTCCGCGACGACGGACGCCGAGGGCTGGGCCCGGCTGCTGGGCGGGGCGCCGGTGGTCGAGGCGGCGGGTGTCTCGCATCCCGTCGACGTGGTGTGGGCGCCGCCCACGCGTCCCGTACGGCCGCCGCACGGGACGCGGGTGGACCCGGCGCTGCTGGCGCATGTGGCGTCGGTGGTGCGGCGGGCGCTCGCAGAGTGCGCGGGGGACGTGCTGTGCTTCCTGCCCGGCGTCGGGGAGATCGCGCGGGTGGCGGGACAGCTGGGGGGCCTCGGGGACGTCGAGGTGCTCCAGGTGCACGGGCGGGCGCCCGCCGCGGTGCAGGACGCGGTGCTGTCGGCCGGCACCGGCAGGCGGGTGGTGCTGGCGACGGCCGTCGCGGAGTCGTCGCTGACCGTGCCGGGCGTACGCGCGGTCGTCGACTCCGGGCTCGCGCGGGAGCCGCGCGTGGACCACGCGCGCGGGCTGAGCGCGCTGACGACGGTGCGGGCCTCGCAGGCGGCGGGACGGCAGCGCGCGGGCCGCGCGGGGCGCGAGGCGCCCGGCCGGGTCTACCGCTGCTGGTCCGAGGCGGAGGACACACGGCTGCCGCGCTTCCCGGCGCCGGAGATCAGGCTCGCCGATCTGACGGCGTTCGCGTTGCAGGCGGCGTGCTGGGGTGATCCGGACGCCTCCCATCTGGCGCTCCTCGACGCGCCTCCGGGCGGGGCGATGGCGGCGGCGCGCTCGGTGCTGACGGCGATCGGCGCGGTGGACCCGACGGGTCGGGCCACGCCGCGCGGCCAGGAGCTGGCCCGGCTGGGTCTGCATCCTCGGCTGGCGCGGGCGCTGCTGGACGCCGCCCGGGAGATCGGCGCGGACCGGGCGGCCGAGGTGGTCGCCCTGCTGAGCGAGGAGCCGCCGCGGGAGTACGGCGACGACCTGGCGGCGGCATGGCGGACGGCCCGGCGCGGCGGCGACGCCTACGCGGCGCGCTGGCGGGACGAGGCGCGCCGACTGCGTGCCGCGCTGAGCGGGCCGTCCGGGGACTCCCGCGGCACCGGTACAGGTGCGGCCTGGAACTCTCGCGGCGCCGGAACAGGCGCAGCCCGGGACCTTCACGGCACCGGAACAGGCACAGCCGGGAACCCTCACGGCACGAGGACAGGCACGGCTGGGGACCCTCACGGCGCCGGGGCAGGCGCGGCCGGGATCTCTCGCGGCGCCGGGGCAGGCGCGGCCGGGGCTCGGGACGATCAGGTGGTCGGGCTTGTCGCGGCTCTTGCCTTTCCCGAGCGTCTCGCGCGGGCCGACGGGGGTTCGTATCTCATGGTCAACGGCACCCGCGCCACGCCGGGCGACGGGTCGGGGCTGTGCGGCGCGCCGTGGCTCGCCGTCGCTGTCGCGGACCGGCCCGTCGGCGCCGGGCACGCGCGCGTGAGGCTCGCCGCGGCGGTCGACGAGGACGTGGCGCGGCGGGCCGCCGGGGCCCTGTACGCCGAGGGGGACGAGGTCCGGTGGGCCGAGGGGGACGTGGTGGCCCGGAGCGTCGCACGGCTCGGGGCCGTGGAGCTGACGGTACGGCCGCTGCGGGACCCGGCACCCGCCCTCGTACGGGGAGCCCTGCTGGACGGGCTGCGGGAGGAGGGGTTCGGTCTGCTGCGGTGGTCCGCGGAGGCGCGCGCCCTGCGGCAGCGGCTCGCGTTCCTGCGGCTGCATCTGGGTGAGCCCTGGCCGGACGTCCGTGACGACGCGCTCCACGCGCGCGTGGACGAGTGGCTGGAGCCCGAGCTGGGCCGTGCCCGGCGGCGTGCCGACCTCGCGCGGATCGACGCGGGGCAGGCTCTCGCCCGGTTGCTGCCCTGGTCCACCGGGGAGGCGGCGCGCCTGGACGAGCTGGCTCCCGAGCGGATCGCCGTGCCGAGCGGCTCCAGGGTCCGGATCGACTACGCGGACCCCGAACGACCCGTCCTCGCCGTCAAGTTGCAGGAGATGTTCGGGCTTCAGGAGTCGCCCGCGCTCGCGGGGGTGCCCGTCCTGGTGCATCTGCTCTCCCCCGCCGGGCGGCCCGCCGCCGTCACCGCCGACCTCGCGTCCTTCTGGCGGGAGGGGTACAAGGCCGTACGGGCGGAGCTGCGGGGCCGCTATCCCAAGCACCCCTGGCCCGAGGACCCGGCCGGCGCGGAGCCGACCCGGCACACCAACGCGCGGCTCAGGCGCTGAGCGGCGCGGACACGTCGCACACGAAGGCGGCGCCCCACCCTGAGGGGAGGAGCGCCGCCTTCGTACGTGCCTGGTCTACGAGGCCGCCTCGGCCACCGTCAGTTCGACCGTGAGGGTCTTGCCGCCCGCGATCTCGATGCGGAGCAGGAACGTGCCGGTCGTGTCGTCGGCGTACAGCTTCGGCAGCTCGATCCGGCCGTTCGCGTCGGTCTCGAGGCCCGAGAGGGTGCGTACGGCCTTGCCGTTCGCGTCCTTGAAGTAGGGGCCCTTGTCGTTCGCGGTCGGGTCGAGGACGGACTTGACCACGGTGGCGGTGGCCGTGACGCCGCGCGCGGCGGCGCCCTGGTACGTGGCCTGCACACCGACCTGGGTCGCGAACTCGCCGCCCGGGGTGGAGGTCAGCTCGGTGTCGCCGGTGCGGGTGAGGCTGTCGGCCTGCCGTTCGGTGACCGTGGCCGTGTAGTCGACGCCGGGGACCAGGCGGCCGACGACGAGGGCGCGGACCGTGAACGTGCCGGTCTTCGTCCCGGCGACGAGCGCGGGCGCGGTGGCCTTGCCGGAGCCGTCGGTGACCACCGTCGCGACGTTCTCCCCGCCGGTGAACGCGGCGTCCGTGTCCCCGGTGATCGTGAACCGCACGCGGACCTTCGGCACGGCCTTGCCCGCCGTGGTCACGGCCTTGACCGCGACCTTCTGGTCGAACGTGTCGCCCGTCATGGCCGAGAGCGTGCCCGTGCCGCTGTCGGCCAGGTGGTCCACGGTGTCGGTCGGCGTGGGCGCCGGTGTCGCCGGAGGCGTGGACGGCGGCGTCGGCTTCGACGGCGGGGTGGGGTCGGCCGGCGGCGTCGACGGGGTCGAGCCGGAGCCGGTGTGGTCGCCGCCGCCGGGCTTGTGGGTGGCGGGCTTCGTGGGCTTCGGCCCCGTGGTCTCCCGCGGCGTGGGGGTCGGGGTCGGGCCCACGCCGGAGTGGTCGTCGCTGCGGTGCGAGGGCAGCGAGCCCGTGCCGTCCGGGATGGAGTGGCTGCCCTTGCGGTAGTACTCGTACCAGGACAGAACGGTGTTCAGGTAGTCCCGCGAGTTGTTGTAGCTCAGGATCGCCGCGTCCATGCCCGACCGGACCGACATGTCGCGGTCGAGACGGCAGAGGTAGTGCCCGGCGGCGAGGGCGGCGTCGTAGATGTTGTTGGGGTCCTTGACGCCGTCGCCGTTGCCGTCGCGGCCCGCCCAGTCCCACGTGGTGGAGAGGAACTGCATGGGGCCGATGGCACGGGCGTAGGTGCCGTCGTGGTTCAGGATCCGGGCGAAGCCGCTGCTGCCGTCGAGTTCGGGGCCGAGGATCGGCGAGAGGGTCTTGCCATTGGCGTCGACCTGGCCGCCGCGCGCGTGGCCGGACTCCACCTTGCCGATGGCGGCGAGGAGTTGCCAGGGGAGGTTGCAGCCCGGCTTGGACCGCTGCAGTTCGTCCGCCGCCTTCTTGTAGGCGTCGAGGACGGTGGCCGGGATACCGGCCTCGGAGGCCCCGGGGGAGCCGGAACCGCCGGTGGTGGGGTCCGTGGTCGGGCCGGGCGACTCGGTGGGGCTGTTGAGCGGCGGCAGGTCCGTGAAGTAGCGGCTGTTGCCGGTGGCCGTGCCGCCGTCGTCGCCGTTGCCGCCCGCGTCGGGCGTCGGCTGCGCACCGCTGGTCAGTCTGCCCTGGTCGTCGGTGGTCACTCCCGAAGCCTGGGACGCGGTGAGCGCCGCGACCGCGGCCGCGGCCACGGCTGTGGTGGCCGCTCCCCTGCGCAGCCTCTTGCCGAAATGCGCCGCCATTGAGTGAACCCCTCCCGTCGACGACCATGCCTGTGCTGTTGTGGTGGTGCGTGGTACGGCCACACCCCCGGCGTGGCAACCAATTGACCCTACGACAACTTCCGTCGCGCGGGCACCCGTTGGCGCCCGACACTTCCCCTTCGGTCATACCCGCCGCGACCGGCACGCGGACCGGCCGGGCCACCACACCCTTTCACGCGTCCTCCCTAGGGACACCCGTGATCGCCGTATGGTTGCGCCCGGCCGGTCTCATTCATGAGCAGGACATTGCCTGTTGGGGCACTGTCGCTCTAGTGCGCCGCGGACTCCCAGTCGCCGCCGTGGCCCACCGAGACATCCAGCGGCGCCCGCAACCGCACCGCGTCCGCCATCTCGCGGCGGACCAGTTCCTCGACCCGGTCCCGCTCGCCCGGGGCGACTTCCAGGACGATTTCGTCGTGGACCTGGAGGAGCATGCGGGAGGTGAGGCCCGCCTCGCGCAGGGCGCGGTCCACGTTCAGCATGGCGATCTTGACGATGTCGGCGGCCGTGCCCTGGATCGGGGCGTTCAGCGCCATGCGCTCCGCCGTCTCCCGGCGCTGGCGGTTGTCGCTGTTCAGGTCCGGCAGATAGCGGCGGCGGCCGAACAGCGTCTCCGTGTAGCCGGTGGCGCGCGCCTCGTCGACCACGCGGCGCAGATAGTCCCGTACCCCGCCGAAGCGCTCGAAGTACGTGTCCATGAGGCCGCGGGCCTCGGCCGCCTCGATGTTCAACTGCTGGGACAGGCCGAACGCCGACAGGCCGTACGCCAGGCCGTACGACATCGCCTTGATCTTGCGTCGCATCTCGGCGTCCACCGCCGAGCGGTCGACCCCGAACACATGGGAGGCGACCGTGGTGTGCAGGTCCTCGCCGGAGGTGAACGCCTCGATCAGGCCCTCGTCCTCCGACAGATGGGCCATCACGCGCAGTTCGATCTGGCTGTAGTCCGCCGTCAGCAGGGAGTCGAAGCCCTCGCCCACCATGAAGCCGCGGCGGATCGCCCGGCCCTCGTCCGTCCGCACCGGGATGTTCTGGAGGTTCGGGTCCGTCGAGGACAGGCGGCCCGTCGCCGCGACCGTCTGGTTGAACGTCGTGTGGATCCGGCCGTCCGCCGCGATCGTCTTGATCAGGCCCTCGACCGTGACGCGCAGCTTCGCCTGCTCACGGTGGCGCAGCATGATCACCGGGAGTTCGTTGTCCGTCTGTGTCGCGAGCCAGGCCAGCGCGTCCGCGTCCGTCGTGTAACCCGTCTTGGTCTTCTTGGTCTTGGGCAGGCCCAGCTCGCCGAAGAGGACTTCCTGAAGCTGCTTGGGCGAGCCGAGGTTGAACTCACGCCCCGCCGCCGCGTGCGCCTCCTTCACCGCCTGCTGCACGGCGCCCGCGAACATCTGCTCCATGGCCTGCAGATGCGTACGGTCCGCGGCGATGCCGTGGCGCTCCATGCGGGCCAGCAGCGCGGAGACCGGCAGTTCCATGTCGCGCAGCAGGTCCGCCGCGCCGACCTCGCGCAGCTTCTGCTCGAACGCCTCGCCCAGATCGAGGATCGCGCGGGCCTGGATCATCAGCGCCTCGGCCTCGGCGCCCTCGTCCGCCCCGAACGCGAGCTGCCCGTCCGCCAGGGCCGCGGGCTCCAGCTCCCGGCCCAGATACTCCAGCGACAGCGCGTCCAGCGCGAAGGAACGGCGGCCCGGCTTGACCAGATACGCGGCCAGCGCCGTGTCCATCGTCACGCCGTCCAGCGACCAGCCGTGCTCGGGCACGACCCGCATCGCGCCCTTGGCGTTGTGCAGCACCTTGGGCCTGGCCGGGTCGGCGAGCCACTGCGCGAACGCCTGCTCGTCGGCCTCGTCCAACTGCGCCGGGTCGAACCACGCCGCCGCCCCGTCGGCCGCGGCCAGCGCGATCTCGGCCACCGCGCCCGTGCCCAGCGCCCACGCGTCCACCGTGGCCACGCCCAGGGGCTTGTCGCCGTGCTCGGCGAGCCACGGCTTCAGCTCGCCCGCCCCGAGCACCGCGCCGTCCAGCTCGACGCCGCTCGCCGCGACCGGTGTCGTCTCGGCCACCTCGGCGCCCGGGTCGACGGCGAACAGCCGCTCGCGCAGCGACGGGTTCCTGATCTCCAGGGTGTCCAGGATCATGGCGACGCCCGTACGGTCGTAGGGCGCGCGCTCAAGGTCTGTGACCGCCTTCGGCAGTTCGACCTGCCGCTCCAGCTCCGTGAGGCGGCGGTTGAGCTTCACCGACTCCAGATGGTCGCGCAGGTTCTGCCCGACCTTGCCCTTGACCTCCTCGACCCGCTCGACCAACTCCGCGAACGAACCGAACTGGTTGATCCACTTCGCGGCCGTCTTCTCGCCGACGCCCGGGATGCCCGGCAGGTTGTCCGACGGGTCACCGCGCAGCGCCGCGAAGTCCGGATACTGCACCGGCGTCAGCCCGTACTTCTCGAACACCTTCTCCGGGGTGAACCGGGTCAGCTCCGAGACGCCCTTCGTCGGATACAGCACCGTCGTGTGCTCGGTGACCAGTTGGAAGGAGTCGCGGTCGCCCGTGACGATCAGCACGTCGAAGCCCTCGGCCTCGGCCTGGGTGGCGAGCGTGGCGATCACGTCGTCCGCCTCGAAGCCCTCGACCGCGAAGCGCGGGGCGCGCATCGCGTCCAGCAGCTCGCCGATCAGCTCGACCTGGCCCTTGAACTCGTCCGGGGTCTTCGAACGGTTCGCCTTGTACTCCGCGAACTCCGCCGAGCGCCAGGTCTTGCGGGAGACGTCGAACGCCACCGCGAAGTGCGTGGGCGCCTCGTCACGCAGGGTGTTGGCCAGCATCGACGCGAAGCCGTAGATCGCGTTCGTCGGCTGGCCCGTCGCGGTCGTGAAGTTCTCCGCGGGCAGCGCGAAGAACGCGCGGTACGCGAGGGAGTGCCCGTCCATGAGCATCAGCCGGGGACGGCTGCCGCCGGAGGTCTTCTCGGTCTTCTTCGATGCTGTCTTCGCCACGCCCTCGATCCTGCCACGCCCCACTGACAGCGAGAGCCGCCCGGACCGACAGCCGGAGCTGTCCGGTCCCGGCCGGTGGCTCTGTCACAGGCGCGTGCGAGGATCGGAGAGCTACCTCACAGGTGGGAGCGACCGGTGGGGACGGTCAGGGACGGTCGGTGGAATCAGCCGACGGGAACGACCGGCGGGAATCGACCGGTGGGAACGCCGGTGCGATCGGCCGGTGGGAACGCGCAGGTGTGAACGAAGGGGAGGGCCGCGATGGCCAGCAAGCCGCCCAAGGGTGACCCGGTCCAGGACGCGCCGCAGGTGGCCGGGGCGCAGCACGCCGCCGCGGGGCTGCCCGCCGTCAGGCACACCCTGCGCATGGCCCAGCAGCAGATGGGCGTGCGGCGCACGGCGCTCACGCTGCTGCGGGTCAACCAGAAGGACGGCTTCGACTGCCCCGGCTGCGCCTGGCCCGAGCCCGAGCACCGGCACACCGCCGAGTTCTGCGAGAACGGCGCGAAGGCGGTCGCCGAGGAAGCCACGCTGCGCCGGGTCACCCCGGCGTTCTTCGCCGCGCACCCGGTGGCCGACCTCGCCGGCCGCAGCGGCTACTGGCTGGGCCAGCAAGGACGCCTGACCCACCCCGTGTACCTCCCCGACGGCGCGGACCACTACGAGCCCGTCACCTGGGAGCGCGCCTTCGACATCATCGCCGAGGAGATCTCCGGGCTCTCCTCCCCCGACGAGGCCGTCTTCTACACCTCGGGCCGCACCAGCAACGAGGCCGCGTTCCTCTACCAGCTCTTCGCCCGCGAGCTGGGCACCAACAACCTGCCCGACTGCTCGAACATGTGCCACGAGTCCTCCGGCTCCGCACTCTCCGAGACGATCGGCATCGGCAAGGGCAGCGTCCTGCTGGAGGACCTCCACCGGGCGGACCTGATCATCGTCGCCGGGCAGAACCCCGGCACGAACCACCCCCGGATGCTCTCGGCCCTGGAGAAGGCCAAGGCGAACGGCGCGCGGATCATCAGCGTCAACCCGCTGCCCGAAGCGGGCCTGGAGCGCTTCAAGAACCCGCAGACCCCGCAGGGCATCCTCAAGGGCGCCGCCCTCACCGATCTGTTCCTCCAGATCCGTATCGGCGGCGACCAGGCCCTCTTCCGCCTCCTCAACCAGTTGATCCTCGACACCGAGGGCGCGGTCGACGAGGAGTTCGTCCGCGAACACACCCACGGCTTCGAGGAGTTCGCGGCAGCCGCCCGCGCCGCCGACTGGGCCGAGACCCTCACCGCGACCGGTCTCGCGCGCGAGGAGATCGAGCAGGCCCTGCGCATGGTCCTCGCCTCGAAGCGCACCATCGTGTGCTGGGCCATGGGCCTCACCCAGCACAAGCACTCCGTCCCCACCATCCGCGAAGTCGTCAACTTCCTGCTGCTGCGCGGCAACATCGGCCGCCCCGGCGCGGGCGTGTGCCCCGTGCGCGGCCACTCGAACGTCCAGGGCGACCGCACCATGGGCATCTTCGAACGCCCCGCGCCCGCCTTCCTGGACGCGCTGGAGAAGGAGTTCGGGTTCGCGCCCCCGCGCGAGCACGGCTACGACGTCGTACGCGCCATCCGCGCCCTGCGCGACGGCGCGGCCAAGGTCTTCTTCGCGATGGGCGGCAACTTCGTCTCCGCCTCGCCCGACACCGAGGTGACCGAGGCCGCCATGCGCCGCGCCCGCCTCACCGTGCATGTCTCGACCAAGCTGAACCGCTCGCACGCCGTCACCGGCACCCGCGCCCTGATCCTGCCGACCCTCGGCCGTACGGAACGCGATCTCCAGGGCAGCGGTGAGCAGTTCGTGACCGTCGAGGACTCCATGGGCATGGTCCACGCCTCGCGGGGACGACTGAAGCCCGCGAGCCCGCATCTGCTGTCCGAGCCCGCCATCGTCTGCCGCCTGGCCCGCCGCGTCCTCGGCAGCGGCAGCACGACGCCCTGGGAGACGTTCGAGAAGGACTACGCGACCATCCGCGACCGCATCGCGCGCGTGATCCCCGGCTTCGAGGACTTCAACGCGCGCGTGGCCCGCCCCGGCGGCTTCGCGCTCCCGCACGCCCCTCGCGACGAGCGCCGCTTCCCCACCGCCACCGGCAAGGCCAATTTCACCGCCGCACCCGTGGAGTACCCGACGCTGCCCGAAGGCCGACTGCTGCTCCAGACCCTGCGCTCGCACGACCAGTACAACACCACCGTCTACGGCCTGGACGACCGCTACCGCGGCATCAGGAACGGCCGCCGGGTCGTCCTCGTCCGCCCCGAGGACGCCCGCGCGCTGGGCGTGGCGGACGGTTCGTACGTCGACCTCGTCAGCGAGTGGAAGGACGGCGTCGAACGCCGCGCGCCCGGCTTCCGCGTCGTGCACTACCCCACCGCCCGCGGCTGCGCCGCCGCCTACTACCCGGAGACGAACGTCCTGGTCCCCCTCGACGCCACCGCGGACACCAGCAACACCCCCGCGAGCAAGTCCGTCGTGATCCGCCTGGAACAATCGGCGGCCGACTGAGCGTTTGCTCAGCCACCAGCCGCGTGACCGATCACCGCCGAACGGAGCCGTACCCATGGGCGAGCAGCACACCGTGAAGTTCCCGCAGGAAGTCCTCGACGAGTACGCCGCGCTCGGGGTCGACCTGCCCGCCCTCTTCTCCGCCGGGCATCTCGGCACCCGTATGGGCGTCCAGATCATCGAGGCCGCCGCGGAGCGCGTCGTCGGCACCATGCCCGTGGAGGGCAACACCCAGCCCTACGGCCTGCTGCACGGCGGCGCCTCGGCCGTCCTCGCCGAGACGCTCGGCTCGATCGGCGCCATGCTCCACGGCGGCGCCACCAAGATCGCCGTCGGGGTCGACCTCAACTGCACCCATCACCGCGGGGTGCGCTCCGGCCTGGTCACCGGGGTCGCCACCCCCGTCCACCGGGGCCGCTCGACCGCCACGTACGAGATCGTGATCAGCGACGAGGACGGCAAGCGCGTCTGCAGCGCCCGTCTCACCTGCCTGCTGCGTGACGTACGACAGGGCGACGCCGACCTGATCCCCGCCGCGGGCTGACCGCCAGGGGGTGGCCCGGCCGTACGGACACCCCCTGCCGTCCCCGCACTTCTCCGGACCCGCCCTTCTCCGGACTCACCGGACGCCGCGCCCCGACCGGGCCCAAACGCGCCCCTTGCCGTGCGCGCCGGGACAACACACCGCATCGCGCTCGAGACGGCGCGAGACAGCGCGAGACATCCGTATCCGACCGTCATCCGACTGTTCCGGATTACCGCCTGTTCCCGGGATTTACCGCGGAATCCTGGCCCCCATTTCCTGATGTAACACTGCGTAACTCGCGCGCAATTCGACATCAACACCCTCTTCGCCGACATCCGCTTCCTTGATCATTCAGGAAGCGCGACTCGGCCTGCGACGCACGCGCACTCAACTCCCCCACGACGAAACGGAATTGATCGTTCGATAAACGTGTGGAGTACATGGAATTTCCGCCAAACCGGCCAAGATCCACCCCTGCGGAAGCCAGACAACCTGCACGTCATAACAAGAAAGTCACAAGCCAGCGCACGAGATGCCCATTTCGTGAGACCGGGCCTAGAGTCACGGCCAGTCACCGCTCCATCGGGAGTTCGGTACCAGCGCGGCCCCCGCCCGCCCTCACCCCGGGTCAGCCACGCTTGCGGAAAGGACTGATTGTGCGACAGCGTTCTCTGGTGATACTCACCTCCGTTCTCACGACCGGAGCTCTGACTCTCACCGCGTGCGGCTCCCGCGACGACAAGAGCGACAACAGCGGTGACAAGAACGACATCACCGTCACCATCGGCGTCGACGCGCCCATCACGGGCGACCTGTCCGCTCTCGGCCTCGGCATCAAGAACTCCGCCGATCTCGCCGTCAAGACGGCGAACAAGGAAAAGACCGTCCCCGGCGTGACGTTCCAGGTCAAGCCGCTCGACGACCAGGCACAGCCTTCCGTCGGACAGCAGAACGCCCAGAAGTTCATCGACGACGACACCGTCGTCGGCGTCGTCGGCCCGCTGAACTCCGGCGTCTCCCAGTCGATGCAGAAGCCGCTCAACGACGCCGGTCTCACCCAGGTCTCCCCCGCCAACACCGGCACCGAGCTCACCCAGGGCGAACACTGGAAGACCGGCGACAAGAAGCGCCCCTACAAGACCTACTTCCGCACTGCCACCACGGACCAGATCCAGGGCGCCTTCGCGGCGAAGTACCTCTTCAACGACGCGAAGATCAAGCAGGTCTACCTCATCGACGACCAGAAGCCGTACGGCGCCGGTCTCGCGGCCTCCTTCAAGGCGACCTTCACCACCCTCGGCGGCAAGATCGTCGGCTCCGACCACGTCAACCCCGACGACCGCGACTTCAACGCCGTCGTCACCAAGGTCAAGAGGTCCGGTGCCAAGGCTGTCTACTACGGCGGTGAATACCCCGCCGGCGCGCCCCTGAGCCAGCAGCTCAAGGACAGCGTCCAGATCCCCCTCATGGGCGGCGACGGCATGTACAGCGCCGACTTCATCAAGCTCAACAAGAAGGCCCAGGGCGACATCGCCACCTCCGTCGGCAAGCCCGTCGAGGAACTCGACTCCGCCAAGAAGTTCATCGCGGACTACAAGACGGCCGGATACAAGGACGCCTACGAGGCGTACGGCGGCGGCACCTACGACGCCACCTGGGCGATCATCGAGGCCGTCAAGATCGCCGTCGCCGACAACCGCGGCAAGCTCCCTGACAACGCCCGCGCCAAGGTCCTCGACGCCATGAGCAAGGTCAAGTTCGACGGCGTCACCGGCCCCGTCTCCTTCGACCAGTTCGGCGACACCACCAACACCATGATGACCGCCTACCAGGTCGACGGCGGCAAGTGGAAGTCCAAGCTCAGCGAGGTCTACAAGCCCTGACCCCGGCGGAGCCCTCCCGGGCAACGCACTGACTGACACCAGACCGCGCGGGGGCGCTACCAGCGCTCCCGCGCGCTGCCATATCCGAACCACTCCACGGAGGCCCTGCGGTGAACGAACTGCCGCAACAGCTGGCCAATGGACTCATCCTCGGCGCGATGTACGGTCTCATCGCGATCGGCTACACGATGGTCTACGGAATCATCCAGCTCATCAACTTCGCCCACGGCGAGATCTTCATGATCGGAGGCTTCGGAGCTCTCACCGTGTACCTCTGGATGCCGGCCGGTGTCTCCCTCCTCGCGATCATCCCACTCATGATCATCGGCGGCGTCATATGCTCCGTCGCCGTCAGCACGGCAGCCGAACGCTTCGCCTACCGGCCCCTGCGCAACGCTCCCCGACTGGCCCCGCTGATCACCGCGATCGGACTCTCCCTCGCACTCCAGCAGGCCATCTGGAAGTGGTACCCCGACTCCAAGAAGGACCGTTCCTTCCCCCAGTTCAAGGGCGAAGCGATCGACGTCCTCGGCGCCCACATCCAGCGCGGTGACCTCTTCGTCCTCATCACGGCGCCCATCTGCATGCTCGCCCTCGGGCTCTTCGTCTCCAAGACCCGCTCCGGCCGCGGCATGCAGGCCACCAGCCAGGACCCCGACACCGCGAAACTCATGGGCATCAACACCGACCGCATCATCGTCATGGCCTTCGCCATCGGTGCCGCGTTCGCCGCCGTCGCCGCCGTCGCCTACGGGCTCAAGAACGGCCAGATCGGCTTCCGCATGGGCTTCATCATGGGCCTCAAAGCGTTCACCGCGGCCGTACTCGGCGGCATCGGCAACATCTACGGCGCCATGCTCGGCGGCGTCGTACTCGGTGTCGCCGAATCCCTCGCCACCGGCTACATGAGCGACGTCCCCGGCATGGAACTCTTCGGCGGCGGCGCCTGGAAGGACGTATGGGCCTTCGTCCTCCTCATCATCGTCCTGCTGCTCCGCCCCCAGGGCCTGCTCGGCGAACGCGTCACGGATCGGGCGTGATACCGATGACCACCCACCACACCACCACGCCCGGCGCCGCACCCTTCCTCGCCATCCCCACGGCCGCGGCCCGACTCGGCACCCTCGCAGGCGCGGCCGTCGCGTTCGCCGGCACCTTCCTCGCCTGGACCTGGACCAGCAAGTTCCCCGGAGACCTCACCGTCACCGGCTACCCCGGCGGCCTCCAGGTCCTCACCCTCGTCAGCGCCGCGCTCACCGTGCTCCTCGCCCTGTCCGGATACGGCATCCGAGGGCTCCGCTGGCTCACCCCCGGCGGCACCAACAGCCCCGTCCGCCTCCTGGCCCTCGGCACCCTCGGCACCACCGGCTACGCCATCGGCGCCATCGCCTACGACCTCGGCGGAGCCGTCAACCTGGAACCCGGCGCCTGGGTCAGCGGCATCGGCGCACTCATCGCCGTCGTCGCCGCACTCGGACTCCCCGGCGACCAGCCCACCTCCGACGCCGCCGCGGCCGGCGCCTGGGAACGCTTCCGCGACAGCCTCCGCGCGCCGTCGGCCCCCCGGGCCAAAGCCCTCCCCGACTGGGCCGAAATCCTCATCATCGTCGCCTCGTTCGGCATCGGCCTCTACGTCTTCTCCTACGGCATCGACACCGACTACACCGAACTCTTCATCGGCTTCCTCATCACCGTCGGCTTCGCCTTCACCGCACTCCGCCGCGCCGGACTCGTCTCCCGTCTCACCGCGCTGACCACGAAGCACCGCAACATCACCCTCATCGCCGCCCTCGTCGTAGCCGTCTGCTTCCCGTTCACCCAGCAGAAGGAGGAGTACGCGCTCATCGGCGCCAACATCCTCATCTTCGCCACCGTGGCACTCGGCCTCAACGTCGTCGTCGGCCTCGCCGGTCTCCTCGACCTCGGATACGTCGCCTTCCTCGGCGTCGGCGCCTACGCCGCCGCCCTCGTCTCCGGCTCCACATTCTCGTCCGTCGGCGTCCAATTCCCCTTCTGGGCCGCCGTCGTGACCGGCGCCGCGGCCTCGCTCGTCTTCGGCGTCCTCATCGGCGCCCCCACCCTGCGACTGCGCGGCGACTACCTCGCCATCGTCACCCTCGGCTTCGGTGAGATCTTCCGCCTGACCGTGAACAACCTCAACGGCAACAGCGGACCCGACCTCACCAACGGCTCCCAGGGCATCCCCAGCATCCCCGACCTGAAGTTCTTCGGATTCGACTTCGGGCTCAAGCACGACATCCTCGGCTTCAGCCTCGGCAGGTCCGCCAACTACTACCTGCTGATGCTCGTCTTCACCGCCGCCGTCGTCCTCGTCTTCCGCCGCTCCGGAGAGTCCCGTATCGGCCGCGCCTGGGTCGCCATCCGCGAGGACGAGACCGCGGCCACCGCCATGGGCATCAACGCCTTCCGGCTCAAACTGGTCGCCTTCGCCCTCGGCGCCACCCTCGCCGGACTCGCCGGAACCGTCCAGGCACACGTCAACTACACCGTGACCCCCGAGCAGTACCAGTTCGCCGGCTCCGTACCCCCCAACTCCGCGTTCCTCCTCGCCGCGGTCATCCTCGGCGGCATGGGAACCCTCAGCGGACCCCTCGTCGGCGCCGCACTGCTCTACCTCATCCCGGCCAAACTGCAGTTCATGCAGGACTACCAGCTCTTCCTCTTCGGCGTCGCACTCATCCTCCTGATGCGCCTGCGCCCCGAAGGCCTGGTCGCCGACCGCAGGAAGCAGCTCGAATTCCACGAGGACGACCAGCTCGACGTACCGGAGCCACGACAGTCCGAAGAGACCGGCGTCGGCACCGCCAAGGCGGGGGCGTGACCACCATGACCACCACCACGAAGACCGCCACCACCGTCCTCGACGCGAGCGGCGTCACCATGCGCTTCGGCGGCCTCACCGCCGTACGCGACGTCGACCTCACCGTCAACGCGGGCGAAATCGTCGGCCTCATCGGCCCCAACGGCGCCGGCAAGACCACCTTCTTCAACTGCCTCACCGGCCTGTACGTCCCCACCGAGGGCAAGGTCAGCTACAAGGGCACCGTCCTGCCGCCCAAGCCTCACCTCGTCACCCAGGCAGGCATCGCCCGCACCTTCCAGAACATCCGGCTCTTCGCCAACATGACCGTCCTGGAGAACGTCCTCGTCGGACGCCACACCAGGACCAAGGAAGGCCTCTGGTCCGCCCTCCTGCGCCTCCCCGGCTTCACCAAGGCCGAACACGCCAGCCGCGAACGCGCCATGGAACTCCTCGAGTTCATCGGCCTCCAGGACAAGGCCAACCACCTCGCGCGCAACCTCCCCTACGGAGACCAGCGCAAGCTCGAAATCGCCCGCGCGCTGGCCAGCGACCCCGGACTCCTGCTCCTCGACGAGCCGACCGCCGGCATGAACCCGCAGGAAACCCGCGTCACCGAAGAACTCATCTTCGCCATCCGCGACCAGGGCATCGCCGTCCTCGTCATCGAGCACGACATGCGCTTCATCTTCAACCTCTGCGACCGCGTCGCCGTCCTCGTCCAGGGCGAGAAGCTCGTCGAAGGCACCTCCGACGTCGTCCAGGCCGACGAACGCGTCATCGCCGCCTACCTCGGCACGCCCTTCGAAGGCGAACCCGGAGAAGAGGAGGCCGCCGAGGTCGCCGCCGCCGAAGCCGCCGCCGACGCCCCCGCAGACAGCACCACCGGCAGCACCGAGGGAGACTCCCAGTGACCGCACTGCTCGAGGTCCAGGACCTCAGGGTGGCCTACGGCAAGATCGAAGCCGTCAAAGGCATCTCCTTCAGCGTCGAAGCCGGCCAGGTCGTCACCCTCATCGGCACCAACGGCGCCGGCAAGACCACCACCCTGCGCACCCTGTCCGGCCTGCTCAAGCCCACCTCCGGCACCATCACCTTCGACGGCAAGCCGCTCACCGGCACGCCCGCGCACAAGATCGTCGCCCTCGGGCTCGCCCACTCCCCCGAAGGGCGGCACATCTTCCCCCGCCTGTCCATCGCGGAGAACCTCCAGCTCGGCGCCTTCCTCCGCAAGGACAAGGACGGCATCGAGAAGGACATCCAACGGGCCTACGACCTCTTCCCCATCCTCGGCGAACGCCGCAAGCAGGCCGCGGGCACCCTCTCCGGCGGCGAACAGCAGATGCTCGCCATGGGCCGCGCCCTCATGTCCCAGCCCAAGCTCCTCATGCTCGACGAACCCTCCATGGGGCTCTCGCCGATCATGATGCAGAAGATCATGTCCACGATCGCCGAGCTGAAGTCCCAGGGCACGACGATCCTGCTCGTCGAGCAGAACGCCCAGGCCGCGCTCTCCCTGGCCGACCAGGGCCACGTCATGGAAGTCGGCTCCATCGTGCTGTCCGGCACGGGCCAGGACCTGCTGCACGACGAATCCGTACGGAAGGCCTACCTCGGCGAAGACTGAGCGCCGGGCAGGCAAGAGGCCCGCACCCCGGATCGATCACCGGGGCGCGGGCCTCTCTGCGCACGCTGTGCCGTCGCGGGGCCTCAGCCCTTGGCGGCCTTCTTCTCCTCGCCGTCCTGGATGACGGCCTCGGCGACCTGCCGCATCGACATCCGGCGGTCCATCGACGTCTTCTGGATCCAGCGGAAGGCCGCGGGCTCGGTCAGCCCGTACTCCGTCTGCAGCACCGACTTCGCCCGGTCCACCAGCTTGCGGGTCTCCAGCCGCTGGGTGAGGTCCACGACCTCCTTCTCCAGCGTCTTCAGCTCCGTGAACCGCGAGACGGCCATCTCGATCGCCGGTACGACATCGCTCTTGCTGAACGGCTTCACCAGATACGCCATCGCGCCCGCGTCCCGCGCCCGCTCGACCAGGTCACGCTGCGAGAACGCCGTCAGCATGAGCACCGGGGCGATGCACTCCTCGGCGATCTTCTCGGCCGCCGAGATACCGTCCAGCTTCGGCATCTTCACATCGAGGATGACCAGGTCGGGCCGGTGCTCCCGCGCCAGCTCGACGGCCCGCTCACCGTCACCGGCCTCACCGACGACGTGATAGCCCTCCTCCTCCAGCATCTCCTTGAGATCGAGCCGGATGAGCGCCTCGTCCTCGGCGATGACGACACGGGTCGTCAGCGGAGGCACATGCGACTTGTCGTCATCATCGACAGGCTGGGGCGGCTCGGGGGCGGTCACGGGGACTCCTCGTTCAGGGCAGGCAGGTTACTGCTCCCAGAAGCGTACCTAGCTACGATATGGTGGTGACCCAAGGGGGCCCGTTCCCCCTTGATTTCCAAGGCCCCAGTACTCCAACTGGTTAGAGAGGCCGCTCTCAAACAGCGGACAGTGTGGGTTCGAATCCCACCTGGGGCACTTTTCCTTGGATTCCAAGGGCGAGATCATCGGAGGTTCACGTTCTCGTGAACCTCCGCTCTTTGCTGCACGCGACCCCATTCAGTCGCACAGAGTGTGCCGCATGTACGACATCGGCACTCGCCGCGCCTGCCCCAGATGCCAGGACGAGCCCGCCCCGCCCGAAGAACCGGCAGCGTATGCCTACCTCCTGGGCCTCTATCTCGGCGACGGCTGCATCAGCGCTCACCACCGAGGCGTCTACGTCATGCGTATCGCGCTGGACCAGGCGTGGCCGGGCATCATCGACGCCTGCGAAGCAGCGTTGTACGCCGTGCGCCCGGACAACCGCGTATGCCGTGTGAAGAAGCGGGGGTCCTACGCGGTCTCCTGTTTCAGCAAACACTGGCCGTGCCTGTTCCCCCAGCACGGCCCCGGCAAGAAGCATGAGCGTCGGATCGTTCTCGAACGCTGGCAGCAGGAGATCGTCGACGCGTACCCCTGGGAGTTCATCCGGGGGCTCATCCACTCCGACGGCTGTCGCATCATCAACTGGACGACCCGCCTGGTCGCCGGAGAGCGCAAGCGCTACGAATACCCTCGGTATTTCTTCTCCAACAAGTCGGACGACATCCGCAAGCTCTTCACGAACACCCTCGACAAGGTCGGCGTCGAGTGGACCGTGCTCGCCCGCGGCAGCGATCCTTTCAACGTCTCCATCGCCCGCAGAGCCTCCGTAGCCCTCCTGGACACCCACGTGGGCCCCAAGTGCTGACGCCACGACGCGGCGGTCTATCGAGGAGCGTCGTCCTCGCCGATGTGGTGGACGCGGACCATGTTCGTGGAGCCTGATACTCCGGGCGGGGAGCCTGCCGTGATGATCACCACGTCGCCTCGGCGGCAGCGGCCGTGCTTCAGGAGCAGTTCGTCGACCTGGTCCACCATCGCGTCCGTGGAGTCGACATGCGGGCCGAGGAACGTCTCCACGCCCCAGGTGAGGTTGAGTTGGGAGCGGGTGGCCGGGGTGGGGGTGAAGGCGAGGAGGGGGATCGGGGAGCGGTAGCGGGACAGGCGGCGGGCGGTGTCGCCGGACTGAGTGAAGGCGACGAGGAACCTCGCGCCGAGGAAGTCGCCGATCTCGGCCGCCGCGCGGGCGACCGCGCCGCCCTGGGTGCGGGGCTTGTCGTTGCCGGTCAGGGGCGGCAGCCCGCCCGCGAGGATGTCCTCCTCCGCCGCTTCGACGATGCGGGCCATCGTGGCGACCGTCTCCACGGGGTACTTGCCGACGCTGGTCTCGCCGGAGAGCATCACGGCGTCCGTGCCGTCGATCACCGCGTTGGCCACGTCCGAGGCCTCGGCGCGGGTGGGGCGGGAGTTGTCGATCATCGAGTCGAGCATCTGCGTGGCGACGATGACCGGTTTGGCGTTGCGCCGGGCGAGCTTGATGGCCCGCTTCTGGACGATCGGGACCTGTTCCAGGGGCATTTCGACGCCGAGGTCACCGCGCGCCACCATGATGCCGTCGAACGCGGCCACGATGTCGTCGATGTTCTGGACCGCCTGGGGCTTCTCGATCTTGGCGATCACGGGGAGCCGCAGGCCCTCCTCGTCCATGACGCGGTGGACGTCCTTGATGTCCCTGCCGGTGCGGACGAAGGAGAGGGCGATGGCGTCGCAGCCGGTGCGCAGCGCCCACCGCAGGTCGTCCTCGTCCTTCTTGGAGAGCGCGGGGACGGAGACGGCGACGCCGGGGAGGTTGAGGCCCTTGTGGTCGGAGACCATGCCGCCTTCGACGACGGTGGTGTGGACGAGGGGGCCGTCGACGGAGGTGACGTCGAGGGCGACCTTGCCGTCGTCGACGAGGATGCGTTCGCCGGGGCTGACGTCGGTGGCGAGTCCTGGGTAGGTGGTTCCGCAGGTGTGGCGGTCGCCCTCGGCGCCTTCTTCGACGGTGATGGTGAAGGTGTCGCCGCGTTCGAGGAGGACGGGGCCTTCGGTGAAGCGGCCGAGTCGGATCTTGGGGCCCTGGAGGTCGGCGAGGACGCCGACGGTGCGGCCGGTCTCCTCGGAGGCCTGGCGGACGTGCCGGTAGCGCTCCTCATGGTCGGCATGGCTGCCGTGGCTGAGGTTGAAGCGGGCGATGTCCATTCCGGCTTCGACCAGGTCCTTGATCTGGTGGTACGAGTCGGTGGCGGGCCCCAGGGTACAGACGATCTTCGCTCGGCGCATGGTTCGACCCTAGGCCTTACCGACTGGTAGTGGACGGGGAGTTGGCGCTCGCGCGCTGATGGTCCGTCACTGCTCGTCTGGTGGTCACCAGATCGCAACCTTCTGGGGCTGTTGCGCGTGGTGGTGACGGGACCACAATCTACGCGCGTCATTGACCGTTTCCGCAAGGAGTCACCAGTATGCCGTTCAACCGCCGTACGTTCCTGAAGAGTTCCGCCGTGACCGGGGCGGGGGTGGCGCTGACCGGTGCCGTGGCGGCTCCGGCCGCGCAGGCCGCGCCGAAGAAGGGCCCCAAGCGGCACTCGCTGACCGTGATGGGCACCACCGACCTCCATGGCCACGCGGTCAACTGGGACTACTTCAAGGACGCCGAGTACACGGACGCGGCGGGCAACGCGACGGGCCTGTCGCGGATCTCGACGCTGGTCAAGCAGGTCCGCGCGGAGAAGGGCCGGGAGAACACCCTGCTGCTGGACGCGGGTGACACGATCCAGGGCACCCCGCTGACGTACTACTACGCGAAGGTCGACCCGATCACGGCCAAGGGCGGCCCGGTGCACCCGATGGCGCGGGCGATGAACGCGATCGGCTATGACGCGGTGGCGCTCGGCAACCACGAGTTCAACTACGGCATCGAGACGCTGCGGAAGTTCGAGTCGCAGTGCGACTTCCCGCTGCTCGGCGCGAACGCGCTGGACGCGAAGACGCTGAAGCCCGCCTTCGCGCCGTACTTCATGAAGAAGTTCCATGTGAAGGGCGGGGCGCCGGTGACCGTCGCGGTGCTGGGGCTGACGAACCCGGGTATCGCGATCTGGGACAAGGCGTACGTACAGGGGAAGTTGACGTTCCCGGGGCTGGAGGAGCAGGCGGCGAAGTGGGTGCCGAAGCTGCGGTCGATGGGTGCGGACGTGGTCATCGTGTCGGCGCACTCGGGTACGGACGGGACGTCCTCGTACGGCGACCAGGTCCCGTACGTCGAGAACGCCGCGGCGAACGTGGCCCGGCAGGTGCCCGGGATCGACGCGATCCTGGTCGGCCACGCGCATCTGGAGATCCCGGAGCTGAAGGTCACCAACGAGGCGACGGGGAAGACGGTCGTGCTGTCGGAACCGCTGTGCTTCGCCGAGCGGTTGGCGCTGTTCGACATCGACCTGGTCTTCGAGAAGGGCAGTTGGCGGGTGGAGTCGGTGGCGGCGTCGCTGCGCGACTCCAAGACGGTGGCCGACGACCCGCAGATCACCCGGCTGTTGGCGAAGCAGCACGAGGCCGTGGTGACGTACGTCAACCAGGTCGTGGGCCAGGCGACGGAGACGCTGACGACGGTCGACGCCCGCTACCAGGACGCCTCGATCATCGATCTGATCAACAAGGTCCAGGAGGACGTGGTCACGGAGGCGTTGGCGGGTGGCGCGTACGCGTCGCTGCCGGTGCTCTCGCAGGCGTCGCCGTTCTCGCGTACGTCGGAGATCCCGGCCGGTGATGTGACGATCCGGGATCTGTCGAGCCTGTATGTGTACGACAACACGCTGGTCGCGAAGTTGATGACGGGTGCGCAGGTGCGCGCGTACCTGGAGTACTCGGCGGAGTACTTCGTGCAGACGGCGGCGGACGCGCCGGTGGACGTGGAGAAGCTGACGAACGCGAACAACCGGCCCGACTACAACTACGACTATGTGTCGGGGCTTGCGTACGACATCGACGTGGCGCAGCCGGCGGGTTCGCGGATCAAGAACCTGACCTTCGACGGCGCGCCGCTGGACGACGCGCAGGAGTTCGTGTTCGCGGTGAACAACTACCGGGCGAACGGTGGTGGCGCGTTCCCGTACGTGGCGTCGGCGAAGGAGCTGTGGTCGGAGTCGACGGAGATCCGGACGCGGATCGCGGAGTGGGTGACCGCGAAGGGCGTGCTGGACCCGAAGGACTTCGCGTCGGTGGACTGGAAGCTGACGCGGAACGGTACGCCGATGTTCTAGTCCCAAGGTTCTGATGAGCTGTCGAGGGTCCGGCCGGGTTCGGCCGGACCCTCGGCGTGTTCGGGGGTGTTCAGGTCTGGTCGATGAGGGCTTCGGTGGTGTGGTCGGGTGCGTCGGGTACGGCCTCCTGGTGAAGTCCGAAGGTGGTGAAGGCGGTTCGCCGGGGCTGGGGGTAATGCTCCGTGCCGGTGAGGGAGTTGAGGATGGTGGCGCTGCGCCAGGCGGCGAGGCCGAGGTCGGGGGCGCCGACGCCGTGGGTGTGGAGTTCGGCGTTCTGGACGTAGACGGACCCGGTGATGGCGGGGTCGAGGACCAGGCGGAACCGCTCGTCGATGCGCGGGCGTCGGCTGCGGTCGCGGTGCAGGTGGGGGGCGAGCCCGGCGAGGACGCGGTCCGGGGGCCGTTGGCGGTAGCCGGTGGCGAGGACGACGGCGTGGGTGGTGAGGCGGGAGCGGGTGCCCTGCTGGCTGTGTTCCAGGTCGAGTCGGATCGCTCCGCCGGGGGTGCGCTCGGCGGTGTGCACGCGGACGCCCGGGGTGAGGACGGTGTCGGGCCAACTGCCGTGCAGGGTGCGGCGGTACAGCTCGTCGTGGAGGGCGGCGAGGGTGCCCGCGTCGATGCCCTTGTGGAGCTGCCATTGCGCGGGGACGAGGCGGTCGCGTACGGATTCGGCGAGGCCGTGGAAATAGCGGGTGTAGTCGGGGGTGAAGTGCTCCAGGCCGAGCTTGGAGTACTCCATGGGGGCGAAGGCCTCGGTGCGGGCGAGCCAGTGCATCTTCTCGTGGCCGGTGGGCCGGTGGCGCAGCAGGTCGAGGAAGATCTCGGCGCCCGACTGTCCGGCGCCGACGACGGTGATGTGCTCGGCGGCCAGGAGGCTCTCGCGGTGCCTGAGGTAGTCGGCGGCGTGGAGGACGAGGGCGTCGGGGGCGTCGACGAGGGGCCGCAGGGGTTCGGGCACATGGGGTGCGGTGCCGATACCGAGGACGATGTTGCGGGCGTGGGCGCGGCCGAGGGAGGTGGCGGTGCCGTCGATGTCGAGCTGGGTGAAGTCGACGTCGAACAGGGCGCTTCGGGGGTTCCAGCGGACGGCCTCGACCTGGTGGCCGAAGTGGAGCGAGGGGAGGCTGTCGGCGACCCAGCGGCAGTAGGCGTCGTATTCGGCGCGGGGGATGTGGAAGCGCTCGGCGAAGTAGAAGGGGAAGAGGCGTTCGCGGGTCTTGAGGTGGTTGAGGAAGGTCCAGGGGCTGGTGGGGTCGGCGAGGGTCACCAGGTCGGCGAGGAAGGGGACTTGGAGGGTGGCGCCGTCGATGAGGAGGCCGGGGTGCCAGTCGAAGCGGGGGCGTTGTTCGTAGAAGGCGGTGGAGAGGTGGGTGAGGGGGTGGGCGAGGGCGGCGAGGGAGAGGTTGAACGGGCCGACGCCGATGCCGATGAGGTCGTGGGGTGGTGCGGGGTGGTGCGGTGGGGGGTTGGTCATCGGGGGGTGCTTCCTTCTGCCAGTTTCAGGAGGGCGGCCAGGTCGCCGGGGCGGGTGTGGGGGTTGAGGAGGGTGGCCTTGAGCCAGAGGCGGCCGTCGAGCCGGGCGCGGCCGAGGACGGCGCGGCCGTCGTGCAGGAGGGTGCGGCGGAGGGCGGCGACGGTGTCGTCGGGGGCGCCGGTGGGTCGGAACAGGACGGTGCTGATGGCGGGTCGGGCGTGGAGTTCGAGGGTGGGGTGGGCCTCGATGAGGTCGGCGAGTTCGTGTGCGCGGGCGCAGACCTGGTCGACGAGGGCGCCGAGTCCGCTGCGGCCGAGGGTCTTGAGGGTGACGGCGATCTTGAGGATGTCGGGGCGGCGGGTGGTGCGCAGGGAGCGGCCGAGGAGGTCGGGGAGGCCCGCTTCGGTGTCGTCGGCGGCGCTGAGGTAGTCGGCGCGGTGGTGGAGGGCGCGCAGGTCGTGGGGGTCGCGGACGGTGAGGAGTCCGGCGGCGACGGGCTGCCAGCCGAGCTTGTGCAGGTCGAGGGTGACGGTGTGGGCGCGGTCGAGGCCGGTGAGCGCGGGGCGGTGGCGGTCGCTGAAGAGGAGTCCGCCTCCGTAGGCGGCGTCGATGTGGAGGCGGGCGCCGTGGGTGGCGCAGAGGTCGGCGAGGGCGGGCAGCGGGTCGATGAGTCCGGCGTCGGTGGTGCCTGCGGTGGCGGCGACGAGGACGGGCCCGGTCAGGGTGGTGAGGGTGTGGTCGAGGGCGGCGGGGTCGAGGGTGCCGTGCGGGGCGGGGACGAGGACGGGTGCGGGCAGGCCGAGGAGCCAGGCGGCGCGGGGCAGGGAGTGGTGGGCGGCGGTCGAGCAGACGAGGCGGACGGGGCCGAGGGTCTCGCGGGCGAGGAGAAGGGCCAGGAGGTTGGATTCGGTGCCGCCGGTGGTGACGAGGGCGTCGGCGGCGCCGGTCTCCTGGGCGAGGGCCTGGGTGACGAGGGCCTCCAACTCCGAGGCGGCCGGGGCCTGGTCCCAGGAGTCCAGGGAGGGGTTGAGGGCCGAGGCGGCGAGGTCGGCGGCGGTGGCGACGGCGAGGGGCGGGCCGTGCAGATGGGCCGCGCACAGGGGGTCGGCGGGGTCGGCGGCGCCTTCGGCGAGGGCGCGGACGAGGGTGTGGACGGCGTCCGGGTCGCCCTCGGCCGGGAGGACCTCGCCGACGGCGGAGCGCAGCCGCGCGGCGACGGCCCGCGGCCCGCCCGCGGGCAGTGGTCCGCCGCGCGCGCGGGCGCCTTCGGCCAGGGCGTCGAGGACGGTGGCGAGCAACGGGCGTAGTGCGTCCGGCCCTTCGGGTCCGGAGGCGAGAGACGGAAGGCTCATGGGGGGTGGTCCTCCCTGGCGCGCGACGGGAGAACCAAGCCTGCACGGCGGGGAGTTCGGATCGCCAGACGGCAGCCATGATCAGACCCGAAGGAGGTACTCCCCAGGCGGCGCAGAGGGGCCGGCCGGGCCTCCGGGGCCCGGCCGGCTCACGGTGTCTACGCCTCGCGTACGCGCAACACCCGTGCCAGGTCGTCCAGTTCGTCGACGAGGCGACGGCGCAGGGCGGGGATCGGGTCGGCTTCGCTCAGGCACTGTTCGCCCTGGCGGAGCATGTCAGGGCGGGCGGCGTGGCGGGGGAAGGCCCAACGGCCCGCGGCGGCGGCCATGGCGGGGCCGCGTCGGGCGGCGAGGGCGGGGGCGTCGGCCCAGAAGCGGTCGGCGTACTCCCCGAGGAGTTCGGCCTGTTCGGGCTGCCAGAAGCCCTCGGCGGTGGCGGTGAACAGGTAGTTGGACAGGTCGTCGGTGGTGAACATCGCGTCCCAGGCGCGCCGCTTGCTCGCGGGGTCGGGCAGGGCGGCGCGGCAGCGGGCGGCGCCCTCCTGGCCGGTGGCGCTGGGGTCGCGCTCGAGTTCCTCGGCGATCGCGCTCTCGTCCACGGCGCCGAGGACGGCGAGGCGGGCGAGGGTGCGCCAGCGCAGTTCGGGGTCGAGTTCGGGGCCGCCGGGGACGGTGCCGTCGGCGAGCCAGGCGGCGAGGGTGTCGGGGTGGGCGGCGTCGTCGATGAAGTGGCGTACGGCGATCAGGCGCAGCCCGGGGTGGGAGCCGTCCTCGGTGCGGCGGATGAGGTCGCGGCACAGGTCGGTGAGGGTGGCGAGGGCGGCGGGCCGCTGGTCGGGGGTGAGGTAGCGGTCGGCGACGTGGGCGCGGGCGAAGGCGAGGACGCCGTTGACGACGGCGAGGTCGCTCTCGTGGGGCAGGTGGGCGCGGGCCGTCTCCAGGTAGGTGGTGGCGGGGAGGTCGCCGTCGCGGACGGCGTCGCGCAGGGCGTTCCAGATGACGGCCCGGGTGAGGGGGTCGGGCAGGGTGGACAGGGCCCCGCGGACGGCGGTGAAGGAGTCGGGGTCGAAGCGGATCTTGGCGTAGGTGAGGTCGCCGTCGTTGAGGAGGAGCAGGGCGGGGCGCTTGCCGAGGCGGAGCGGTGCGGTCTGCGGGATGTCGAGGTCGAGGCGTTCGCGCAGGGTGAGGGCGCCGTCGGGGAGGTGGCGGTCGTAGAGGCCTACGGTGATGCGGTGCGGGCGGCTGCCGTCGTGGTCGACGGTGAGGGCGCAGGTGCCGTCGGCGGCCTGGGTGAGCCGCGGGGTGAGGGTGTCGACGCCGGTGGTGCGCAGCCAGGCGTCGGCCCAGGCGTGGACGTCGCGGTCGGTGACGCTCGCGAGGGAGTCGATGAAGTCGGCGAGGGCGGCGTTGCCGAAGCGGTGGCGCGCGAAGTGGGTGTTGATCCCCGCGAGGAAGTCCTTCTCGCCGAGCCAGGCGACGAGTTGACGCAGCGCGGAGGCGCCCTTGGCGTAGGAGATGCCGTCGAAGTTGAGGAGCGCGGCGGCGGTGTCCTCGACGGCTTCGGGGGCGACGGGGTGGGTGGAGACGCGCTGGTCGGCGTCGTATCCCCAGGACTTGCGGGCGACGGCGAAGTCGGTCCAGGTGTCGGTGAAGCGGGTGGCTTCGGTGAGGGTCTGGTAGCCCATGTACTCGGCGAAGGACTCGTTCAGCCAGATGTCGTCCCACCAGCGCAGGGTGACGAGGTCGCCGAACCACATGTGGGCCATCTCGTGGGCGATGACCATGGCGCGGGTCTGGCGCTCGGTGTCGGTGACGGCGGAGCGGTAGACGAACTCGTCGCGGAAGGTGACGAGTCCGGGGTTCTCCATGGCGCCGGAGTTGAACTCGGGGACGAACGCCTGGTCGTAGGAGTCGAAGGGGTAGGGCTCCTGGAACTTCTCGTGGTAGCGGTCGTAGCACTGGCGGGTGATCTCGAAGAGTTCGTCCGCGTCGGCGTCGAGGTGGGGGGCGAGGGAGCGGCGGCAGTGGATGCCGAAGGGCAGGCCGCGGTGTTCGGTACGGACGGAGTGCCAGGGTCCGGCGGCGACGGCGATGAGGTAGGTGGACAGGGGCGGGGTGGTCGCGGCGCGCCAGGTGCCGTCGCCCTGGTGGGTGGTGATGCCGTTGGCGAGGACGCTCCAGCCGTCGGGCGCGGTCACGGTCAGGTCGAAGACGGCCTTGAGGTCGGGCTGGTCGAAGGCGGCGAAGACGCGTTGGACGTCGTGCATGAACAACTGGGTGTAGGCGTACGTCTCGCCGTCGGTGGGGTCGGTGAAGCGGTGCATGCCCTCGCCGGTGCGCGAGTAGTGCATGGCCACGTCGACGCGCAGTTCGTGCGGGCCCGGCGTGAGGTCCTTCAGCGGCAGCCGGTTGTCGGTGAGGGTGGCGGGGTCCAGTGGTGCGCCGTCGAGGGTGGCGCTGCGCAGTTCGGCGGGCTTGAACTCCACGAAGGTGTCCGCGGCCCGGTCCCCGCGCACCGTGAACTGGATGAGGGTACGGGAGTCGAAGGTCTCGTCGCCTCGGGTCAGGTCGAGGGCGATCTCGTAACGGTGGACGTCGAGGAGCCGGGCACGGGTCTGCGCTTCATCGCGCGTCAGTACGGACATGGGGACATGCTGCCTGACGCCGCCCGCGGGGCACAGGGGCGGTCCGGTACACGGCCTGCGGCCGCCGTCCGCGCCGATGCGTCGGACGGGGCACGAGGGCGCGGGGTCCGGGAGCGCGGGGGGTCACTTCCCGTCGGCGGTGTCCTCCGCGATCCGCTCATGGTGCCGGATCACCTCGGCGATGATGAAGTTGAGCAGCTTCTCGGCGAAGGCGGGGTCGAGCTTGGCGCTCTCGGCGAGCCTGCGCAGCCGGGCGATCTGGGCGGCCTCGCGCGCGGGGTCGGCGGGCGGCAACTGGTGCGCGGCCTTGAGGTGGCCGACCTGCTGGGTGCACTTGAAGCGTTCGGCGAGCATATGGACGAGGGCGGCGTCGATGTTGTCGATGCTGTCGCGCAGCCGGGCGAGTTCGGCACGGACGGCGGGGTCGGCGTCCGGGGCGGCGGTGTCGCGGGGGGTCATGAGGGACCAGCTTAGGGTGTGCGGGGCGCCCTGATCCTCGGTGTCCACAGTCCGGATCGTCCGTGGGTGGTGCCGTTGTCCGTGGTGGCCGTGTGCGCCCGGCTCTCGGGTGCGGGCGCGTCTACAGTGGGAGGCAGTGCGGGCGTCTTTGGGGGTGCGGGCGTGGCGAACGGCGGTCCGGTCGAGCACGGGTTTCCGCATCTGGACACGGTGCGGGCGGCGATCACGGCGTTGTACAGGCGGCTCTCGTACGACACGGTGCGGACCTTCGCGACGAGTGTGGCCCCGGCCGATGTGGCGTTCTGCGATCAGGACGATCTGTATCTGGGCACCCAGCGGGTGGCGCGGGAGCTGGTGCGGCACTACCGGCTGCCGGACGCCCGGATGATCGTGAGCTTCCGTGAGATGACCCATGCGGCGAACGTCGAACTCGCCGCGGGGCCCGAGTACTTCATCGAACTGAACGACCGGTTCCGTACGCATCGGCGGGACATCGGCGCGGCTCTCGCGCACGAGGTGATGCATGTCTACCTGCACCGCCTGGACCTGTCGTTCCCCGGGACGCGCGACAACGAGATCCTGACCGACACGGCGACGACGTATCTGGGCGCGGGCTGGCTGCTGCTGGACGCCTTCCGCGAGGACGCGCTGACGTCGCAGAAGCTGGGCTATCTCACCCCGGAGGAGTTCGGTTACGTCCTGGCCAAGCGGGCGCTGCTGTTCGACGAGGACCCGGCGATCTGGTTCACGAGCCCGCAGGCGTACACGGCGTACACGAAGGGCCTGGCGCTGGCCCGCCGCGACGAGCAGCAGCCGCCGCTGACGGCGGCCGGGTGGGCGGGCCGCCGCCGCTATGCCAGGGACCGCCGCCATGCCCAGGAGTACTCCGGCTCCGGCCCGCGTCCCGATGTCCCGTACGCCTTCACGCGGGCCGACGGCGACGGCCCGCTGAGCGTCTCCTTCCCGTGCCCGACGTGCGGGCAGCGGATCAGGGTGCCGGTGCGCGGGCGGGTGCGGGCGCGGTGCGGGCTGTGCCGGACGGTGCTGGAGTGCGACACCTGACGTTCAGTGGTGGTCGCCCTTGGTCGTGAGTTCGCGGTACTCCTCCACCGTCGGCTTGGGGATGCGGGCCCGCGGTCCGTACAGCGCCCTGGCGAGGCGGGCGCGCAGCCGGTGGGCGCGCCCGACCTGCCGGGTGACCCCGTTCGCGTCGACGAGCGGTCCGATCTCGTACGGCGGTGCCTGCTCGTGCTGGGTGAGGGTGAACAGCCGCTCCGGGGTGAGGCGTTCATGGACCTCGACGTACCCGCCGTTCGGGAGCCGCTTGATGACGCCGGTCTCCCGGCCGTGCATCACCTTGTCGTGGTCGCGGCGTTGGAGCCCGAGGCAGATCCGTTTGGTGAGGACGAACGCGAGGACGGGTACGACGAAGAACGCGATGCGGACGAACCAGGTGATCGCGTTGATGGAGAGGTGGAAGTGGGTGGCCCACAGGTCGTTGCCGCCGCCCACGAGCAGTACCGCGTACAGCGAGAGCCAGGCCACGCCGAGGGCGGTGCGCACGGGGACGTTGCGCGGCCGGTCCAGGATGTGGTGTTCGCGCTTGTCCCCGGTCACCCATGCCTCGACGAAGGGGTAGACGCCGATGGCGAGCATGATGAGCGGGAAGAGCATGAAGGGGATGAAGACGCCCAGTTGGAGGGTGTGTCCCCAGGCGTTGATCTCCCATCCCGGCATCACCCGGATCAGGCCCTCGGAGAAGCCGAGATACCAGTCGGGCTGCGCTCCGGTGGTGACCAGATCGGGCCGGTAGGGCCCGAAGGACCAGACGGGGTTGATGGTGGCGATCCCGCCGAGAAGCGCCAGCACACCGAAGACGAGGAAGAAGAACCCACCGGCCTTGGCGGTGTAGACGGGCATGAGCGGCATGCCCACCACGCTCTTCTCGTCGCGTCCGGGCCCGGGGTACTGGGTGTGCTTGTGGTAGAAGACCAGGATCAGATGGGCGACGACCAGGCCGAGCATGATCCCGGGCAGCAGCAGCACATGGATCGGGAAGAACCGCGGGATGATGTCGTGGCCCGGGAACTCGCCGCCGAAGAGGAAGAACGCGAGATACGTGCCGATGACCGGTACGGACAGGATGGCGCCCTGGGCGAAGCGGACGCCGGTGCCGGAGAGCAGGTCGTCGGGCAGCGAGTAGCCGGTGAGGCCGGTGATCAGGGCGAGGAACAGCAGGGTCCAGCCGAACAGCCAGTTCACCTCGCGGGGCTTGCGGAAGGCGCCGGTGAAGAACACCCGCATCATGTGGATGAGCATCCCGGCGACGAAGACGAGGGCCGCCCAGTGGTGGATCTGCCGGATGAGCAGCCCGCCGCGTACGTCGAAGCTGATGTGCAGCGTCGACTCGTACGCCCGGGTCATGAGGACGCCGCCCAGCGGGTTGTAGGAGCCGTGGTAGACGACCTCGGCGCTGCTCGGTTCGAAGAACAGTGTGAGATAGATGCCGGTGAGGATGAGGACGAGGAAGCTGTAGAGACAGACCTCGCCCAGCATGAAGGACCAGTGGTCCGGGAACACCTTGCGCATCAGGTAGTTGGCGGACCGGTGTGTGCCGAGGCGGCCGTCGGTCCAGTCGGCGAGCCGCTCGCCCTTGCCCACCGGGCGTCCGCGTCGCGAACTCCCGCTGCCCGCCGGGTCGTTCACCGTTCGTAGGCCGTCGTCCATGGAACGCCTCCCCCACGCTTCACTTCAGAGTGGCACGGCGGGCGGCGCGGACCAAGAGGGGGGACGGCGGGATCCGGTCACCCTTGAGCGGCGGTCCGGCACGCGCGGCGGCGCCTGCCCGGTGGTCCGGTCGGGGACCGGGTGGGCAGGCGCCGTCAGGATGCGTCAGACCATGAGCGAGCGGTCCGTCGGGCGGATCGGGGCCGGCAGGTCGCTCGCGCCGGTGAGGAAGCGGTCGACGCCGCGCGCCGCCGAGCGGCCCTCGGCGATGGCCCACACGATGAGGGACTGGCCGCGGCCGGCGTCGCCCGCCACGAACACGCCGGGGACGTTCGTCGCGAAGTCCGCGTCGCGCGCGATGTTGCCGCGCGCGTCCAGCTCCAGGCCGAACTGGTCGACCAGTCCGTTGTGCTGGTCGGTGCCGGTGAACCCCATGGCCAGGGTGACCAGTTGGGCCGGGATCTTCCGCTCGGTGCCGGGCTTGTGGACCGGCCTGCCGTCCACGAACTCGACCTCGGCCAGATGCAGCCACTGCACCTGCCCGTCCTCGTCGCCCTCGAAGTGGGTGGTGGCCGCCGCGTAGACGCGCTCGCCGCCCTCCTCGTGGGCCGAGGTCACCTTGTAGAGGATCGGGAAGGTCGGCCAGGGCTGGTCGACCGGGTGCCGCTCGTCGTTCGGGCGGGGCATGATCTCCAACTGCGTGACGGAGGCCGCGCCTTGGCGGTGGGCGGTGCCCACGCAGTCGGCGCCCGTGTCACCGCCGCCGATCACGACGACATGCTTGCCCTCGGCCGAGACGGGCGCGGTGACGTAGTCGCCCTCCTGGACCTTGTTGGACAGCGGCAGATACTCCATCGCCTGGTACACGCCCATGAGTTCACGGCCGGGGACCGGCAGATCGCGGGCCGTCGTCGCGCCCGCCGCGATCACCACCGCGTCGTAGCGCTTGCGCAGGTCCGTCGCCGTGATGTCGCGGCCGATCTCGACGCCCGTACGGAACCGGGTGCCCTCCGCGCGCATCTGCTCGATACGGCGGTTGATGTGCCGCTTCTCCATCTTGAACTCGGGGATGCCGTAGCGCAGCAGACCGCCGACGCGGTCCGCGCGCTCGTACACCGCGACCGTGTGGCCCGCCCGGGTCAACTGCTGGGCGGCGGCGAGACCGGCCGGGCCCGAGCCGATGACCGCGACCGTCTTGCCCGACAGCCGCTCGGGCACGCGCGGCCGCACGGCACCGCTGTCCCACGCCCTGTCGATGATCGAGACCTCGACGTTCTTGATGGTGACCGGCTGCCGCCCGATGCCGAGCACACACGCCGACTCACAGGGAGCCGGGCACAGCCGGCCGGTGAACTCGGGGAAGTTGTTGGTCGCGTGCAGCCGTTCCGCGGCGGCCGACCAGTCGCCGCGGTAGGCGAAGTCGTTCCACTCGGGGATCAGGTTCCCGAGCGGGCAGCCGTTGTGGCAGAACGGGATACCGCAGTCCATGCAGCGGCTCGCCTGCGTGCTGATGATCGGCAGCAGGGAGCCGGGGACATAGACCTCGTTCCAGTCCTTGACGCGCTCGTCCACCGGACGGGACACGGCGACCTCGCGGCCGTGCGTCAGGAAGCCCTTGGGATCAGCCATGGGTCGCCGCCTCCATCATCTTCTCGGTGATCTCGGTCTCGGAGAGACCGGCTCGCTCGGCGGCGTCCTTGGCGGCGAGCACTGCCTTGTACGTACGGGGGATGATCTTGCTGAAGCGGCCCGCGGCCACGGGCCACTCGGCCAGGAGCTTCCCGGCGACCGTGGAGCCGGTCTCCTCGGCGTGGCGGCGCACCACGTCGTGCAGCCACTGCCGGTCGGTGTCGTCCAGGGCCTCGACGGCGTCCTGGTTGCCGACGTTGACGTGGTCGCGGTCCAGATCGAGGACGTAGGCGATGCCGCCGGACATCCCGGCCGCGAAGTTGCGGCCGGTCTCGCCGAGCACGACCGCGTGCCCGCCGGTCATGTACTCGCAGCCGTGGTCGCCCACGCCCTCCGCGACCACCAGCGCACCGGAGTTGCGGACACAGAACCGCTCGCCCGTGCTGCCGCGCAGGAACAGCTCGCCGCCGGTCGCGCCGTAGGCGATGGTGTTGCCCGCGATCGTCGCGTACTCGGCGAGGTGCTCGGCGCCGCGGTCCGGGCGGACGACGACCCGGCCGCCGGACAGGCCCTTGGCGACGTAGTCGTTGGCGTCGCCCTCCAGGCGCAGCGTGATGCCGCGCGGCAGGAACGCGCCGAAGGACTGGCCCGCCGAGCCGGTGAAGGTGATGTCGATCGTGTCGTCGGGCAGACCCGCGCCGCCGAACTTCTTCGTCACCTCGTGGCCGAGCATGGTGCCGACCGTGCGGTTGATGTTGCGGATCGGGACGTGGGCGCGCACCGGCTGGGCCTCGGCCGCCGAGCCCGCGGCCAGGGCGTCGGCGGCGAGCTTGATCAGCTCGTTGTCGAGCGCCTTCTGGAGTCCGTGGTCCTGGGCGATGACCTGGTGGCGTACGGCGCCCTTCGGCAGGTCGGGCACGTGGAACAGCGGCTCCAGGTCCAGCCCTTGCGCCTTCCAGTGGTCGACGGCCCGCCGTACGTCGAGGACCTCGGCGTGGCCGACGGCCTCCTCCAGGGAGCGGAAGCCCAGTTCGGCCAGCAGCTCGCGGACCTCCTCGGCGATGAACTGGAAGAAGTTCACGATGTGGTCGGCCTTGCCGGTGAAGCGCTCGCGCAGCACCGGGTTCTGGGTGGCGATGCCGACCGGGCAGGTGTCCAGATGGCAGACGCGCATCATGACGCAGCCGGAGACGACGAGCGGCGCGGTCGCGAAACCGAACTCCTCGGCGCCGAGCAGGGCGGCGATGACGACGTCGCGGCCGGTCTTCAACTGGCCGTCGGTCTGGACGACGATACGGTCGCGCAACCCGTTGAGCAGCAGCGTCTGCTGGGTCTCGGCGAGGCCGAGTTCCCAGGGTCCGCCCGCGTGCTTGAGGGAGGTCAGCGGGGAGGCGCCGGTGCCGCCGTCGTGCCCGGAGATCAGGACGACGTCGGCGTGCGCCTTGGAGACGCCCGCGGCGACCGTGCCGACCCCGACCTCGGAGACCAGCTTCACATGGATGCGGGCCGCGGGGTTGGCGTTCTTGAGGTCATGGATGAGCTGGGCGAGGTCCTCGATGGAGTAGATGTCGTGGTGCGGCGGCGGGGAGATGAGCCCCACGCCCGGCGTCGAGTGCCGGGTCCTGGCCACCCAGGGGTACACCTTGTGGCCGGGCAGTTGGCCGCCCTCGCCGGGCTTGGCGCCCTGGGCCATCTTGATCTGGATGTCGTCCGCGTTGACCAGGTACTCGGAGGTCACACCGAAGCGGCCGGAGGCCACCTGCTTGATCGCCGAGCGGCGCGCAGGGTCGTACAGGCGCTCGGCGTCCTCGCCGCCCTCGCCGGTGTTGGACTTGGCGCCCAGCCGGTTCATGGCGAGCGCGAGCGTCTCGTGCGCCTCCTGGGAGATGGAGCCGTACGACATGGCGCCCGTGGAGAAGCGCCGGACGATCTCGGAGACGGGCTCGACCTCGTCGAGCGGGATCGGCTCGCGTCCGGAGGCGAAGCCGAACAGACCGCGCAGGGTCATCAGCCGCTCGGACTGCTCGTTCACGCGCGAGGTGTACTGGCGGAAGACGTCGTAGCGGCCGGTGCGGGTGGCGTGCTGGAGGCGGAAGACCGTCTCGGGGTCGAAGAGGTGCGGTTCGCCCTCGCGGCGCCACTGGTACTCGCCGCCGATCTCCAGCGCGCGGTGCGCGGGGGCGATACCGGAGGCGGGGTAGGCCTTGGCGTGGCGGGCGGCGACCTCCTGGGCGATGACGTCGAGGCCGACACCGCCGATCTTGGTGGCCGTGCCGTCGAAGTACGTGGCGACGAAGCCGTCCGCCAGGCCGACGGCCTCGAAGACCTGGGCGCCGCGGTAGGAGGCGACGGTCGAGATGCCCATCTTGGACATGACCTTCAGCACGCCCTTGCCGAGGGCGTGGATCAGGTTGCGCAGGGCCTTCTCGGACTCGATGCCCGGCAGGAACGTGCCCGCGCGGACCAGGTCCTCGACGGACTCCATCGCGAGGTACGGGTTGACGGCGGCGGCGCCGTAGCCGATGAGCAGGGCGACATGGTGGACCTCGCGGACGTCACCGGCCTCGACCAGCAGGCCCACCTGGGTGCGCTGCTTGGTGCGGATGAGGTGGTGGTGGACGGCCGCGGTGAGCAGCAGCGACGGGATCGGCGCGTGCTCGGCGTCCGAGTGGCGGTCGGAGAGGACGATCAGCCGGGCGCCGTTGTCGATCGCGGCGTCGGCCTCGGCGCAGATCGTCTCGATGCGCGCGGCGAGGGCGGCACCGCCGCCGAAGACCCGGTAGAGACCGGAGAGCGTGGCGGCCTTCATCCCGGGCATGTCGCCGTCGGCGTTGATGTGGATCAGCTTGGCCAGCTCGTCGTTGTCGATGACCGGGAAGGGCAGGACGACGCTGCGGCAGGACGCGGCGGTCGGCTCCAGCAGATTGCCCTGCGGGCCCAGCGACGAGCGCAGCGAGGTGACCAGCTCCTCGCGGATCGCGTCCAGCGGCGGGTTGGTGACCTGCGCGAAGAGCTGGGTGAAGTAGTCGAAGAGCAGCCGGGGGCGCTCGGACAGCGCGGCGATCGGCGAGTCCGTGCCCATGGAGCCGATGGGCTCGGCGCCGGTCTTGGCCATCGGCGCGAGGAGGACACGCAGCTCCTCCTCGGTGTAGCCGAAGGTCTGCTGGCGGCGGGTGACCGAGGCGTGGGTGTGGACGATGTGCTCGCGCTCGGGCAGGTCGCCCAGCTCGATCTCCCCGGCCTGGAGCCACTCCTGGTAGGGCTGCTGGGCGGCGAGGGTCGCCTTGATCTCCTCGTCCTCGATGATGCGGTGCTCGGCGGTGTCGACGAGGAACATCCGGCCGGGCTGCAACCGCCCCTTGCGGACGACCCGGGACGGCTCGATGTCCAGGATGCCGACCTCGGAGCCGAGGACGACCAGACCGTCGTCGGTGACCCAGTAGCGGCCGGGGCGCAGCCCGTTGCGGTCCAGTACGGCGCCGACCTGGGTGCCGTCGGTGAAGGTGACGCAGGCCGGGCCGTCCCAGGGCTCCATCATCGTGGAGTGGAACTCGTAGAACGCGCGCCGGGCCGGGTCCATGGAGGCGTGGTTCTCCCAGGCCTCCGGGATCATCATCAGCACGGAGTGCGGCAGGGAGCGTCCGCCGAGGTGCAGGAGTTCCAGGACCTCGTCGAAGGACGCGGAGTCGGAGGCGTCGGGGGTGCAGATCGGGAAGAGCCGCGCCAGCCTCTCCCCCGGCCCGAACAGCTCGGACAGCAGTTGTGACTCGCGGGCGCGCATCCAGTTGCGGTTGCCCTTGACCGTGTTGATCTCGCCGTTGTGTGCGACGAAGCGGTACGGGTGGGCGAGCGGCCAGCTCGGGAAGGTGTTGGTCGAGAAGCGCGAGTGGACCAGCGCGATCGCGGTGGCGAAGCGGCGGTCGGACAGGTCCGGGAAGAAGGGTTCGAGCTGGCCGGTGGTCAGCATGCCCTTGTAGACGATCGTGCGGGCGGACAGCGACGGGAAGTACACGCCGGCCTCGCGCTCGGCGCGCTTGCGCAGCGCGAACGCCTTGCGGTCCAGGTCGATGCCGGTGCGCACACCGTCGCTCACGAAGAGCTGGCGCAGGTGGGGCATCGTCGAGCGGGCGGTGGCGCCGAGCAGCTCGGGGGCGACGGGGACCGTGCGCCAGCCGAGGACGGTCAGGCCCTCGTCCGCGGCGATGGCCTCGATCCGGGCGACGGCCTCGTCGGTGCCGGACGTGGGCAGGAAGGCGATGCCGACCGCGTAGGCGCCCGCCTCGGGCAGCTCGCATCCGGCCACCTCGCGGAAGAAGGCGTCGGGGACCTGGGAGAGGATGCCTGCGCCGTCACCGGAGTCGGGCTCGCTGCCCGTGGCGCCGCGGTGCTCGAGGTTGCGCAGCACGGTGAGCGCCTGCTCGACCAGCGTGTGGCTCGCCTCACCGGTGAGGGTCGCTACGAAACCGACACCACAGGCGTCGTGCTCGTCGCGGGGGTCGTACATACCCTGCGCGGCAGGGCGGGCATCCATGAAGGACCAGGTCGTGCGGTCCGTCGCGGAGTGCTGGGACGGCTGGCGCGGCGTACGCATCGGCTCTCCCGTCGTCGTCGTGGCATGTGCTGGTGCCGAGGGACGACGTTGGCCCTCTGCGTGGAGTGCGTGATTCCGTGCAGTTCAGATGATGGAGCCTATTCCGGGAGACGGATAGCTCGTTCCACCATGCGGACATCGCTGGGGTGCTACGGCACGGGAGGTCCACTGCTGCACGGTGTGGGGACTTACGAGGGGGCGCGGGGGAACAGATCGGTGTCCGTCGGCCCGGGGTGCGGTGGGCCTCGTCGCCCGCCGCGATCTCTTGCGAAGCAGGCGTCATTGCCCGCGCTGCTTACGGGTCATGCCCGGCGGTAACCCGGTCGAAACCGCCGGGTAACAACTCCTTGTGCGAGGCTCCTCGCACAAGGAGTCGCACGCGTCATCCTACGGCCGTGCCGAACAGGGTGCCCAGAAGGAAGGTCACGCCCGCGGCGGCGCCACCGAGGGCGAGCTGCCGCAGCCCGCTGTACCACCAGCTCCGCGCGGTGACCTTGGCCACGACCGCGCCGCACAGGAAGAGCCCGGCGAGCGCGAGCAGCACGGCGGGCCACAGGGCGCTGGCGCCCAGCAGATACGGGAGGACCGGCAGCAGGGCGCCGAGCGCGAAGGACCCGAAGCTGGAGAAGGCGGCGACCGTCGGCGAGGGCAGGTCACCCGGGTCGATGCCCAGCTCCTCGCGCGCGTGTATCTCCAGGGCCTGCTCGGGGTCGCGGGAGAGCTGCCGGGCGACCTCGCGGGCCAGTCCCGGCTCGACGCCGCGGGCTTCGTAGAGCGCCGCCAGCTCTTCCTCCTCGCCCTCCGGGTGCTTCTTCAGCTCGCGCCGCTCGACGTCGAGTTCGGCCTCGACCAGTTCGCGCTGCGAGGCGACGGAGGTGTACTCGCCGGCGGCCATGGAGAAGGCGCCCGCGGCCAGGCCCGCCAGGCCGGTGATGATGATGGTCTGCTGACTGACGGCTCCCCCGGCGACGCCCGTCATCAGCGCCAGATTGGACACCAGCCCGTCCATCGCACCGAAGACGGCCGGGCGCAGCCAGCCACCGTTGACATCGCGGTGGGTGTGGTTGTTCCGGTGCGCCTCGTGCAGCGTCGCTTTGGTCTCGATGATGGCCATGCCCCAGCCCCCAAGTGCTTGATTGGACTGTTTCCACTTTTCGACTAACCCGAAAGTACGCCGAATCTCTGGATCCCGCCAGCAAGGAAAGGCTGGGCTAACCTGCGGTTTTACCTTCGCATGCCCATCTGGGCCCGCACACACGTACGCCGGGATCGAAGGCCGCGCCCTCGATCCCGGCGTACGTGAAGCCCTTGCTCAGACCTTCTTCGCCGACTTGACCTCGTCCGCTGCGGCCTCGGCGTCCTCAGGGGCCTCGGCATCCTCGGCGGCTTCGCCGTCCCCCGTGGCCCCGGCGGCCTTGGTGGCCTCATCAGGGGCCTTCTCGGCCTGCTTCTCGTCCTTCGGGCCCTGACCGCCCGTGGAGTCGGCCTTGGCGTCGGTCTTGGAATCAGCCTTGGTGTCGACCTTGGAATCGGCCTTGGTGTCGGCCGCGGCCTCGACCGCCGTCTCGGACGCGCCCGGTTCCACGACCGCCTCCCGGCCCGGCCGCAGCCGTGCCGACACCACGAGGTAGGACACAGCCAGCAGGAACACCAGGATCGCGGTCCAGACGTTCAGCCGCACGCCCAGGATGTGATGCGCGTCATCGACCCGCAGATACTCGGTCCAGCAGCGGCCCGCGCAGTACGCGGCCACGTACAGCGCGAAGGCCCGTCCATGGCCGAGTTGGAAGCGGCGGTCCGCCCAGATCACCAGGAATCCGACGCCGACGCACCACAGCGACTCGTACAGGAAGGTCGGGTGGTAGTAGCCGGGGGCCCGGCCGTCCGTCGCCGCCGTGATGTGCAGCGCCCAGGGCAGGTCCGTCGCCCGGCCGTACAGCTCCTGGTTGAACCAGTTGCCCCAGCGGCCGATCGCCTGGGCGAAGACGATGCCGGGGGCGAGGGCGTCGGCGTACGCGGGCAGGGGGATGCCCCGGCGGCGGCAGCCGATCCACGCGCCGAGCGCACCGAGCGCGATCGCGCCCCAGATGCCGAGCCCGCCCTGCCAGACCTTGAAGGCGTCCACCCAGTCACGGCCCTCGCTGAAGTACAGCTCGTAGTCCGTGATCACGTGGTAGAGCCGGCCGCCGACGAGGCCGAAGGGCACCGCCCAGACCGCGATGTCGGCCACCGTGCCGGCGCGCCCGCCCCGGGCGATCCAGCGCTTGTTGCCGAGCCACACGGCCACGAAGACACCGATGATGATGCAGAACGCGTAGCCGCGCAGCGGAACGGGGCCGAGATGCAGCACTCCGCGCGACGGGCTGGGGATATAGGCAAGTTCCATGGCAGGTCCGACGCTACCGTGCCGGGCAGGTGGCATGGCAACCATCCCGGCTACGGCTCCATAACGTAGCCCCCCGGCGGATCGGCACCGGGGGCCCGCTGATCATGGTGCTCCTCAGGACTTCCTCAGGACCTGTGCGCCGCCTCCACCAACTGCTTGAGCTTCGCCGGGGTCATCGTCCGGTCCTCGATGATGTTCTTGTCACCGAGGAGCACGGTCGGCGTCCCCGTGAAGTGACCCTTCTCGAAGGCGTCGTTGGACTTCTTCACCCAGCCGTTGTGCGTACCGTCCTTGACGCACTTCTGGAACGTCGGTGTGTCGAGGCCGCTCACCTTGCCCGCCAGCCCGATCAGCTTCGCGTGGTCCGCGAAGGTGTCCTCGGTCTCCTTGGGCTGGTTGTCGTACAGCACGTCGTGGTACGCCTTGAACTTCCCGGCGTCCTGCGCGCACGCCGCCGCGTTGGCCGCGTGGAGCGAGCCGCTGCCGCCCATGTTCCCGTCGATGAGCGTGACCAGGTGGTACTCGACCTTCAGCTTGCCCGCGTCGACCAGTTCGCGGAGCGTCGGGCGGTAGACCGTCTCGAAGACCTTGCAGGCCGGGCAGCGGAAGTCCTCCCAGACCGTGAGGGTCGACCGGGCGGCGTCCTTGCCGACGGGGATCGCGAGGCCGTCCTTGCCCGTCGCCCCCGAGGGCCCGATGGTGGGGCCCGAGGCGCTGCTCTTCTTGCCGCTGTTCGCCGCCAGGAGGCCCCCCACCGTCGCCAGGGCCAGCACGCAGATGATCGCGGCGCCCACGATCATCCCGCGCCGACGCTTCTCCGCGGACTTCTGCTTCTCGCGCTGCGCCGCCAGCCGGTCCCGGGCGGCGCGCTTTCCCTCACGGTTCTTCTCGCTCACATCCGGCAGAACGAACCGGGGAGGCGCTGCGCGCCTCCCCGGCCTCAGGTCCACCCGTTCGAGTGAGCCAATTGTCCTTCGTTGCCCGATTCACCCGCGACGGTTGCGGGGCTTCACCGGTGACGGTGCGGGGCGACGGGTGTCACGCCCTGCGGCGGACGCCCTCGGCCAGCTCCCCCGCCAGGGCCCGTACGGCCTCGAGACCGGCCTGCTCGTCCGGCGCGTCCAGCATCCGCTTCACGAACGCCGAGCCGACGATCACGCCGTCGGCGAACCCGGCGACCTCGGCGGCCTGGGCCGGGTTGGAGACGCCGAGGCCGACGCAGACCGGCAGCTCGGTGGTCGCGCGGGTGCGCCGGACCAGTTCCTGGGCCTGCGTACCGACCGATTCACGCGTACCGGTGACGCCCATGAGCGAGGCCGCGTAGACGAAGCCGGAACCCGCCGCGGTGATCTCGGCGAGCCGCTCGTCCTTGCTGCTCGGCGCGACCACGAAGACCGTCGCGAGCCCCTGCTTCTCCGCGTGCTCGCGCCACAGGGCCGACTCCTGCACGGGCAGGTCCGGCAGGATGCAGCCCGCGCCGCCCGCCTCCGCCAGCTCGGTCGTGAAGCGCTCCACGCCGTAGCGGTCGATCGGGTTCCAGTACGTCATCACGAGCACCGGCTTGCCGGTCGCCGCGTGCGCCTCGCGGACCGTGCGCAGGACGTCGGCGATCCGGACGCCACCGCGCAGCGCGATGTCGTCGGCGGTCTGGATGACGGGGCCGTCGAGGACGGGGTCGCTGTGCGGCAGGCCCACCTCCACGACGTCGGCGCCGCCGTCGAAGACGGCCTTGATCGCGGCGATGCCGCCGTCGACGGTCGGGAACCCGGCCGGGAGGTACGCGATGAGGGCGGCACGGTCCTCCGCCTTCGCGGCGGCGAGCGTGTCGGCCAGCAACTGGGCCTGTCCGCCGGTCACTTCTGCGCTCACTGGGCGTCCCCCTCGATCTCGGCGGTCTCGCTGTCGGCGTCCGCGGCGACGGACGCGTCGGTCTCGTACAGGCCGAAGTAGCGGGCGGCCGTGTCCATGTCCTTGTCGCCGCGCCCGGACAGGTTGACGATGATCAGCCCGTCCTTGCCCAGCTCCTTGCCCACCTCCAGGGCCCCGGCGAGCGCGTGGGCGCTCTCGATGGCCGGGATGATGCCCTCGGTGCGGGAGAGCAGGCGCAGGGCCTGCATGGCCGCGTCGTCGGTGACCGCGCGGTACTCGCCGCGACCGCTGTCCTTGAGGTACGCGTGCTCGGGGCCGATGCCGGGGTAGTCCAGGCCCGCCGAGATCGAGTACGGCTCGGTGATCTGCCCCTCGTCGTCCTGGAGGACGTAGGACCGCGAGCCGTGCAGGATGCCCGGCTCACCGGCGGTGAGGGTGGCGGCGTGCTCGCCGGTCTCGATGCCGTGGCCCGCGGGCTCGCAGCCGATGAGGCGGACGGAGCTGTCGGGGATGAAGGCGTGGAAGAGCCCGATGGCGTTGGAGCCGCCGCCCACACAGGCGACGGCGGCGTCGGGCAGCCGCCCGGCGCGCTCCAGGATCTGCCGCCGTGCCTCGACGCCGATCACCCGGTGGAAGTCGCGCACCATGGCCGGGAAGGGGTGGGGACCGGCCACCGTGCCGAACAGGTAGTGGGTGTGGTCGACGTTGGCGACCCAGTCGCGGAACGCCTCGTTGATCGCGTCCTTCAGCGTGCGACTGCCTGACTTCACCGCGACGACCTCGGCGCCGAGCATGCGCATACGCGCGACGTTGAGGGCCTGTCGCTCGGTGTCGATCTCGCCCATGTAGATGGTGCAGTCGAGGCCGAACAGGGCGCAGGCGGTGGCGGTGGCGACGCCGTGCTGTCCGGCGCCGGTCTCCGCGATGACCCGGGTCTTGCCCATGCGCCGGGTGAGCAGCGCCTGGCCGAGCACGTTGTTGATCTTGTGGGAGCCGGTGTGGTTGAGGTCCTCCCGCTTGAGGAAGACCCGGGCGCCACCGGCGTGTTCGGCGAACCGCGGCACCTCGGTGAGGGCGCTGGGCCGGCCGGTGTAGTGGACGAGCAGGTCGCCGAGTTCACGGGCGAACTCGGGGTCGGTCTTCGCCTTCTCGTACTCGGCGGCGACCTCGTCCACGGCGGCCACGAGGGCCTCCGGGATGAACGTGCCGCCGAACGCGCCGAAGTAGCCGGCCGCGTCGGGCACCTGGCCCTCCGGGTCGGGAACGAAGAATTCGCTGGGCATGCGGTTACCTCGCAGGGGCGTACGCCCCGGGTAGGTCGGACGGTGGGTGACGTCGATGCGTACACGCGCGACCCTGCGGCGAACCGACGGACCGGTGGTGAACCGGCGACAACCGACGGCAGTCGCGGTTCAGTTCACTCGGTTCGGTTCACTCGGTTCTGGTTCACCGCAGGCGCGCACGCGGGCAGCGCCATCGCATCCCGTTGACCTGGCCGGGCTCGTCCCCGATGACGTACCGCACCCGTCGCCCGTGCACCCGGCGCGCGGGCGCGCGGCAGCCACGCGGGCGGCAGCCGCGCGCGAGGCGGGCGTACGGGTCACCGGGGCCTGTCCTGAGACAGGTCCTGGTGGCCACGGCGAGCGGAGGCATCATCGACGTCATCCGGTGAGGCGTCAGTCCCGGCCGTGCCGCAGCGCGGGGTGCGCACCGGCGGCGACGAGGTCGGCGACCGCCGTCTTCGGGTCGCGTCCGGTCACCAGCGACTCGCCCACCAGCACGGCGTCGGCGCCGTGTTCGGCGTACGCGATCAGGTCGTGCGGTCCGCGGACGCCGGACTCGGCGACCGTGACGACCGACCCGGGGACCTCGGGGGCGACCCGCTCGAACGTGGAGCGGTCGACCTCCAGGGTCTTGAGGTTGCGCGCGTTGATCCCGATGACCTTCGCCCCGGCGTCCACCGCCCGCTCGACCTCGTCCTCGTCGTGCACCTCGACGAGCGGCGTGAGCCCGATGGACTCGGCGCGCTCGATGAGGGACTCCAGGGCGGGCTGGTCCAGGGCGGCGACGATCAGCAGCGCGAGGTCGGCGCCGTAGGCCCGCGCCTCCCAGAGCTGGTAGGAGGTGACGATGAAGTCCTTGCGCAGCACCGGGATGTCGACCCGGGCCCGGACGGCCTCCAGGTCGGCCAGCGAGCCGCCGAAGCGGCGCTGCTCGGTCAGGACGGAGATGACGGCCGCGCCGCCCGCCTCGTAGTCCGCGGCGAGCCCGGCCGGGTCGGCGATCGCGGCGAGCGCGCCCTTGGAGGGGCTGGACCGCTTGACCTCGCAGATCACCTTGACGCCGTCCCCGCGCAGGGCGGCGAGGCCGTCCTTGGCCGCGGGGGCCTTCGCCGCACGCTCCTTGAGCTCGTCGAGGCTGACGCGCGCCTGCCGCTCCGCAAGGTCGGCACGGACTCCGTCGATGATCTCGTCGAGCACACTCACGCGAGCGGCCCCCTTCCTGACGGTTGAGGATTCCAGCGGCTCAGTCGGGCTGAGCCTGGGTCGCCGGGCGAGTCCGGACGGACGGAACCGGCGGTCACTGTGATGGTATCCGGAGGATGGGCCGGGCCTCGCATCCGGTGGAGCGGCGACCCTCCTACCTGGGGGTTCACGGGTCGGCCCACCGGGGGATGCCCGGATCGATCAGGGATGCAGCCACCCGCCGAAGGGCAGGTTCCGGACCACGGTGAAGGCCACCAGCAGGGTGCCCAGGCACCACAGGTGTACCGGCCCGAGGTCGAGCCGCAGCGGCCGTCCCCGCACCGCGCGGACCAGCCACACGCTCCACACCACCGCGAAGAGCAGATAGCCGCCGACGGCCAGGGCGTTGTCCTGGAGCGCCGCGAGGACGTCCCCGTGGACGAACGCGTGCGCGCCGCGCAGTCCGCCGCAGCCGGGGCAGTACACCCCGGCGAAGCGCAGCAGCGGGCAGACCGGGTAGTGGCCCGGCTGGTTGGGGTCCACCGCGCCGACGTAGGCGAAGGCCGCGAGGACGCCCGCGAGGACCCCGACGGGAGGGGCGGTGCGCCGCAGCAGGCCGCGGGCGGCCGGGGCGTGCGGCGGGGACGGACTCACGCAGCGGGATGCGGTGTTCACGCCTCGCATTCTGCCCGCCCGCGCCCCGGCCCGCCCACCCCGGCCCGGGTACGCGTGAGGCGGCCCGCGCGCTGCGCGCGCCTGGCCGCCTCACGTGTGGTTGTTGCGGAGGGCTCAGTGCTCCGTGATCGCGTGCCGCTTCATCAGGTCGCCGACGTTCTCCTGGCCGTGGCCCATCATGCGCATGATGCCGCCGACGACAGCGCCGAGGAGGGTGACCGCGACGCTCGCCCAGAAGCCGACGGGCTGAGCCATCACGGTGAAAGCGCCCGCGGCGCAGAAACCGATGAAGGCGATGATGACACCGGTCCAGGCGGCCGGGGTGTGACCGTGGTGGGTTGTGCCCGCCATGACTTGCTCCTCGTTAGCTGGCTGTACGTGTGTGAGTCCAAGGCTCGGCGTCATTGTCCCGTACCCGCGAGCAGCGGGTGAGCGCGGGGTCACCGTCGCGCGTCGACCGGGCGATCGGCCGGTGGATGTCAGCCGGTGGGGTCCTCACCCCGGTCCAGCGCCTTCCACAGCTCCTCGGGGCGCTCCGGGTCGACGGGCGCCGCGCGGCGGCGCGGCCGGGGAGTGCCGTCGCGTTCGTAGCGGCCGGACATCGTGGGCCACAGCCGGCCGTAGCGCAGGGCGAGCAGTCCGGCCAGCAGGATGAGGGCGCCGCCGAGGACCGCGACGTACGGCCAGGCGGTGTGGGTGAGCGCGGAGGCGGTCGCGGCGGTGTCACCGGCCGTCCGCGCCGCCTTCTCGTCCAGCGCCGAGTTGTCGGTGAGGCCTTGGAACGCGGCGGTGATGGTGCCGAGGCCGGAGAGCGCGAGGAGCCCGGCGACGAGGTAGCGGCCGGTTCTGCGGACGGCGAAGACGGCGACGAGCGCGGCGAGGCCCACTATGGCCAGGGCCGCGGGCACGCCCGTGACATCGCTGCCCTTGGCGCTGAGCGGGAAGTCGCCACCGGCCAACGGCACGGTGCCCGCCGCCCAGTCCTGCCGGGAGGACAGCAGTGCCACGGCGGCACCGGCCGCACCGCACAGCAGGGCGAGGGCGAGGCTGCGGCGGCCGGAGCGCGCGGGTGCGGCGGCCTCGGGTCGGGGGTGGGGTACGGCAGTCACGTACTCCACTATCGCCCGGACCACGGGCGAACCTTCACCCGGGGCCCCTGCGAGATACGACTCATCGGCGGTCAGCGGCCCAGCCGGTTGGCCGTGTGCACCGCCCGCAGCACCGCCGCCGCCTTGCTGCGGCACTCGGTGTCCTCGGCGACCGGGTCGGAGTCCGCGACGACACCGGCACCGGCCTGGACGTAGGCGGTGCCGTCGCGCAGCAGTGCCGTACGGATGGCGATGGCGGTGTCGGAGTCGCCCGCGAAGTCGAGATAGCCGACGCAGCCGCCGTACAACCCCCGCCGGGACGGCTCGAGTTCGTCGATGATCTGCATCGCGCGCGGCTTGGGCGCGCCGGAGAGCGTGCCCGCCGGGAAGCAGGAGGTGAGGACGTCGAAGGCGGTGCGGTCCGGGGCGACCTGGCCGGTCACGGTCGAGACGATGTGCATGACGTGCGAGTACCGCTCGACGGACATGAAGTCGACCACCTCGACCGAGCCGGGGGTGCAGACCCGGCCGAGGTCGTTGCGGCCCAGGTCGACCAGCATGAGGTGCTCGGCGCGCTCTTTGGGGTCGGCGAGCAGTTCCTCGGCGAGGGCCTGGTCCTCCTGCGGGGTCGCGCCGCGGTGCCGGGTGCCCGCGATGGGGTGGACCATCGCGCGGCCGTCCTCGACCTTCACCAGCGCCTCCGGGCTGGAGCCGACGACGTCGAAGGCGTCGCCGTCGGCGCAGGGGAAGCGGAACAGGTACATGTACGGCGACGGGTTGGTGGCCCGCAGGACCCGGTAGACATCCAACGCGCTCGCCGTGCACGGCGTTTCGAAGCGCTGCGAGGGGACGACCTGGAAGGCCTCGCCCGCGCGGATGCGCTCCTTGATGTCCTCGACGGCCTCCTGGTAGTCCGGGCCGCCCCAGCGGGCGGTGTACTCGGGCAGCGCGGAGGGCGGGAGCACGGCGGGCGGCTGGGCGACCGCGCGGGACAGGTCGGCCTCCATCGCGTCCAGGCGGGCCACGGCGTCCGCGTAGGCCTCGTCGACGCCCGTGTCGAGGTCGTTGTGGTTGATCGCGTTGGCGATCAGCAGGACGGAGCCCTCCCAGTGGTCCATGACCGCGAGGTCGCTGGTGAGGAGCATGGTCAGCTCGGGCAGCCGCAGATCGTCGCGCTCGCCGGGGCCGATCTTCTCCAGGCGGCGCACGATGTCGTAGCCCAGATAGCCGACCATGCCGCCGGTGAAGGGCGGCATGCCCTCCTGGTGGGGGGTGTGCAGGGCCTCGATGGTCGCGCGGAGCGTGGCCAGGGGGTCGCCGTCGACGGGGACGCCGACGGGCGGGACGCCGAGCCAGTGGGTGCGGCCGTCCTTCGCGGTGAGGGTGGCGGAGCTGCGGACGCCGACGAAGGAGTAGCGGGACCAGGAGCGGCCGTTCTCCGCGGACTCCAGCAGGAAGGTGCCCGGGCGCTCGGCGGCGAGCTTGCGGTAGAGCGCGACCGGGGTGTCGCCGTCGGCGAGGAGCTTGCGCGTGACCGGGATGACGCGGCGGTCGGTGGCGAGCTTGCGGAACGTCTCGAGATCCATGGCCGCCGACCCTACTGATCCACGGCGGGCGCGGCGGACGCGGTGTCCGCGAGCAGTACGTCGGCGTCGAAGCACGTGCGGTCGCCGGTGTGGCAGGCGGCGCCGACCTGGTCGACCTTGACGAGGAGGGTGTCGGCGTCGCAGTCCAGGGCGACGGACCTCACGTGCTGGACATGGCCGGAGGTGTCGCCCTTGACCCAGTACTCCTGACGGCTGCGCGACCAGTAGGTGCAGCGGCCGGTGGTGAGCGTGCGGTGCAGCGCCTCGTCGTCCATCCAGCCGAGCATCAGCACCTCCCCGGTGTCGTACTGCTGGGCGATCGCGGGGATCAGCCCGTCGGGGCCGCGCTTGAGGCGTGCCGCGATCTCGGGGGCCAGGCTGCTGGGTGGGGGCGTGCCGGTCATGCGGACCATTGTGCCGCGCCGCGGTGGCCTGCCTCGTCGCCGTCCGGTGGGCGGACGCTCCGCGTGGCCGTACGCTGACTGCATGTCGACCCATGCCAAGCGTGAACGGCTTCTTCTCGCCGATCTGTTGGAGTCCACCGGGCCGGACGCCCGCACCCTGTGCGAGGGCTGGACCACCCGGGACCTCGCCGCGCATGTGGTGGTGCGGGAGCGCCGCCCGGACGCGGCCGGAGGCATCCTCGTCAAACCGCTGGCGGCGCGTCTTGAGCGGGTGATGACCGAGTTCGCCGCGAAGCCGTACGAGGAGCTGATCCAGCTCATCCGTACGGGCCCCCCGCGGTTCTCGCCGTTCGCGCTGAAGCAGATCGACGAGATGTCGAACACCGTCGAGTTCTACGTCCACACGGAGGACGTGCGCCGGGCGCAGCCCGACTGGACGCCGCGCCCGCTGGACCCGGTGTTCCAGGACGCGCTGTGGGCGCGGCTGGAGCGGATGGCCCGGCTGACCGGCCGCAGCGCTCCGACGGGCCTGGTGCTGCGCCGCCCGGACGGCCGGACGGTGGTGGCGCACCGGGGCACTCCGGTGGTGACGGTGACCGGTGAGCCCTCGGAGCTGCTGATGTTCGCGTTCGGGCGGCAGCGCACGGCGGACGTGGAGCTGGAGGGCGACAAGGACGCCATCGCCACGGTCTCCGACACCAAGGAGCTGGGGCTCTGAGCCGTCCGCCCGGCGCGGCGGTTCATCGCGGAAGCTCGGCGCGGCGCAGGTCGCGGAAGACGAGGGCGACGACCCCGCCGAGCCCGCACACCGTCGCGCTGACGACGAACACCGGGCCGGTGCCCCAGGCGCCGATGGCGGCGGCGGACAGCGGCATGCTGAGCGGTGCGAAGCCGAGGCTGACGAGGCTCGAGACGGCGGTCACGCGGCCCAGGTAGGCGGGGTCGGTCTGGGTCTGGAGCAGGGCCCCGCACAGGGCGCCGCTCAGGCCGACGAGGAGGCCGACGGCCAGGGCCAGCGCGACGGCCGTGATGACTCCCGGGGCGTAGGCGAGGCCGCCGATCGCGACGGAGCCCGTGATGATCGTGGGCGCCAGCAGCCGTCCCGCGTGCGGCATCCGGCCGCGTACGGCGAGCAGCAGGGAGGCGATGCCCGCGCCGGTGCCGAAGCCCGCGAGGACCCAGCCCATGCCGGAGGCGCCCCAGCCGCGCTCGTCGGCCAGCAGGGTCAGGCCGACGTTGAGCGGGCCGACGAAGCCGAGGTCGCCCAGGGCGATGGCCAGCATCAGCGGGGCGAGGACGCGGTGGTGCCGGATGTATCCCAGGCCCGCCGCGAGGTCGCGCCAGGCGGTCTTCTCGCGAGCCTTGGAGGCCGTCTCGTCCTCGGGCAGTTCGCGCAGGCGCAGGGACATCAGCAGCGGCACCGACACGGCGATCAGCGCTCCGGCGATCGCGAAGGCGGCTGCGGCGCCGCCCAGCGCGACGCCGAGGCCGCCGAGCGGGGCGCCGACGACGCTCGCGAACCGGATGGACAGGCCTCGCATGCCCTGGACCCGGGTGAGCTGGTCCCGGCTCGTGACCCGCGAGGGCAGGGCGCCCACGGCGGGCACGAACACGGCGTCGACCGTGCCGAAGAGCAGCGCCAGCAGGGCCAGCGGCCACAGCGTCGGGCCGGTCAGGAACAGCAGGGCCGACACCGCGAGGACGGCCACGCAGCGCACCGCGTCGCTGCCGATGACGACCTTGCGCGGCCCGAACCGGTCGGCGACCACGCCGCCGCCCAGCATCAGCACGGCCCTCGGCAGGGCGCTGATCGCCGTCACGATCCCGGCCTCGGTGGGCGTTCCGGCCCGGACGGCCGCCCAGGAGAGGGCGAGGTAGTAGATGTTGTCGCCGACCATCGAGGCGGTGTAGGCGGAGAGCCAGCGCAGGACGTTGCCGTCACGGTGCGCGGGGCGCTCGGCGGTCGGAGTTAAGGTGCCGGCGGTCGCGGGCGTGGCGGTCATGGTGGTCGGTCCTCTCGGGCGCGGTGCGGAGGTCAGGTGCGGTACGGGGGTCAGACGCGGAACGGGAATCCGTAAGTGTGAAAGGCGACGTTCTCGCGCCCCTCGGTGTCGCCGGCGGCCTCGCGGGCCCGCCCCTCTTCGTCGTAGCGCATCAGCAGGGCGATCAACTCCCGCTTCAGCGAGGCCAGTTCCGGAGCGGTCAGCCGGAGCAGCGCCTCGGAGTCGTACGCGGCGTCGTGCCACTCGACTCCCCAGTCCGCGCGTTCGTCGAGATAGGCGCGGTACATGTCGGAGCGCTGGTCGAGGAAGAGCCGGGTGGCGGCGAGGTGGGCCGCCACCATCTCCGGCGCGTCCCGGAAGGCCTCGCCCCGGATGCTCACCCCTTCCGAGGCGGGCTGCCACCAGCGCTCCCGGCCGTCCCCGCTCTGCGGCGCGGCCTCCTCGATCAGCCCGTGCTCGGCGAGCTTGCGCAGGTGGTAACTGACCAGGGAGACGGCCTCGTCCACCTGCTCGGCGAGCTGCGAGGCGGTCGCCACCTCGGCCACGAACAGCAGTCGGTAGAGCTTCATACGAAGCGGATGGGCCAGCGCCTTGAGCGTGCCCACATCGGCGATCCGGCGTTTCTCCTTGCTTGCCATGACCACGACCCTAGATACGAAAGAGAAGTTGCGCAATAGAGTTTGCGCAACTTCTCTTTCGTATCTGCCGACAAGAGAGCCCCGGTCCCCCACCAGGGATGACCGGGGCTCAGGTCGAGCGAAGCGTCACCGCACCGGGTGACCCGCCTCCCGCAGCGTCCGCTTCACCTGATCGATGCGCAGATCGCCGAAGTGGAACACCGACGCCGCCAGCACCGCGTCCGCGCCCGCCTCGATCGCCGGGGGGAAGTCGGTCAGCTTGCCCGCGCCGCCGGACGCGATGACCGGGACCGTCACGTGCTTGCGTACGGCCGTGATCATCTCCAGGTCGTAGCCGTCCTTGGTGCCGTCCGCGTCCATGGAGTTGAGCAGGATCTCGCCCGCGCCCAGCTCGGCCGCCCGGTGCGCCCACTCGACCGCGTCGAGGCCCGTGCCGCGGCGACCGCCGTGGGTGGTCACCTCGAAGGAGCCGGCGTCCGTGCGGCGCGCGTCCACCGACAGCACCAGCACCTGGCGGCCGAAGCGCTCGGCGATCTCCCGGATCAGGTCCGGGCGGGCGATCGCGGCCGTGTTGACGCCCACCTTGTCGGCGCCCGCCCGCAGCAGCTTGTCCACGTCCTCGGCCGTACGGACGCCGCCGCCGACCGTGAGCGGGATGAACACCTGCTCGGCGGTGCGGCGCACCACGTCGTACGTCGTCTCACGGTTGCCCGAGGACGCGGTGATGTCCAGGAACGTCAACTCGTCGGCGCCCTCGGCGTCGTACACCTTGGCCATCTCGACGGGGTCGCCCGCGTCGCGCAGGTTCTGGAAGTTGACACCCTTGACGACCCGGCCGTTGTCCACGTCCAGGCAGGGGATGACTCGGACCGCCAGGGTCATGAATCCACGGCTCCTTCACACGCTCTCAGTCTTCGGGGTGCCGACCCCGGAAGGCTTCCAGTTCCACTTCGACCAGGATGCGCGGGTCGACGAATCCCTCCACGACCAGCAGGGTCGAGGCGGGGCGCACCGAGTCGAACAGTTCCTTGTGGGCCCGGCCCACCTCGTCCACGTCCCGGGGGTGCGCCAGATACATCCGGGTACGGACCACGGACTCGACGCCGAGCCCGAACGCGCCGAGCGCCTCGACCGCGCTCGCGAAGGCCACCTTGGCCTGCTCGTACGGGTCCCCCTCGCCGTACAGCACGGGGCCCTTGAAGGCGCTGGTGCCGCCCACCAGCACGTGGTCGCCCGCCGCGACGGCGCGCGCGTATCCGAAGTTCTCTTCCCAGGGACTTCCGCTCTGCACGCGCCGTACGGCTTCGGACGTCATGACACCGTGTCCTTCGTCAAGATACGACCTCCAGGGCCTCTTCCAGCGTGAACGCCTTCGCGTAGAGGGCCTTCCCGACGATGGCGCCCTCGACACCGAGCGGCACCAGGTCGGCGAGTGCCCGCAGGTCGGCGAGCGAGGAGACGCCGCCGGAGGCGACCACCGGCCGGTCCGTGGCCGCGCAGACGTTCTTCAGCAACGCGAGGTTCGGGCCCTGGAGCGTGCCGTCCTTGGCGATGTCCGTGACGACGTACCGCGCGCAGCCCTCCTTGTCGAGGCGCTCCAGCGTCTCGTAGAGGTCGCCGCCGTCCCGGGTCCAGCCGCGGCCGCGCAGCGTCGTGCCGCGTACGTCGAGACCGACCGCGATCTTGTCGCCGTGCTCGGCGATGACCCGGGCCACCCACTCGGGGCTCTCCAGGGCGGCCGTGCCGAGGTTCACGCGCGTGCAGCCGGTGGCCAGCGCGGCGGCCAGGGTGTCGTCGTCGCGGATGCCGCCGGACAGCTCCACCTTGACGTCCATCGCCTGCGCGACCTCCGCGACCAGCGCGCGGTTGTCCCCGGTGCCGAACGCGGCGTCTAGGTCGACCAGATGCAGCCACTCGGCGCCCGCCCGCTGCCAGGCGAGGGCGGCTTCCAGCGGAGAGCCGTACGAGGTCTCCGTGCCGGACTCGCCGTGGACGAGGCGGACGGCCTGACCGTCACGGACGTCGACGGCGGGGAGGAGTTCGAGCTTGGCCATGGTCTACAGGGTTCCGATCCAGTTGGTGAGGAGCTGCGCTCCGGCGTCGCCGGACTTCTCGGGGTGGAACTGCGTGGCCCACAGGGCGCCGTTCTCCACGGCCGCCACGAAGGGCTTGCCGTGCGTCGCCCAGGTCACCTTGGGGGCCCGCATCAGCGGGCTGTGGGTCTCCAACTGCCAGTCGTGGACGGCGTAGGAGTGGACGAAGTAATAGCGGGCGTCCGTGTCCAGACCGGCGAACAGGTCGGAGCCCGCCGGTGCCTCGACGGTGTTCCAGCCCATGTGCGGCACGACGTCGGCCTCGAGCGGCGCGACCGTGCCGGGCCACTCGTCGAGGCCCTCGCTCTCCACGCCGTGCTCGATGCCGCGCGCGAACAGGATCTGCATGCCGACGCAGATGCCCATCACCGGGCGCCCGCCGGCCAGCCGCCGCTCGATGATCCAGTCACCGCGCGCCCGCTTCAGGCCCTGCATACAGGCGGCGAAGGCACCGACGCCCGGCACCAGCAGGCCGTCGGCGGCCATCGCCTTGTCGTAGTCGCGGGTGATCTCGACCTCGGCTCCCGCGCGCGCGAGGGCGCGCTCGGCGGAGCGGACGTTGCCGAAGCCGTAGTCGAAGACCACGACCCGCTTGGTCAGCGGGCTGCTCAATTCCATACCTCCAGCCGCAGGACGCCCGAGACGAGGCACATCGCCGCACCGATGGACAGCAGCACGATGAGGCTCTTGGGCATCTTCTGCTTGGCGAAGGAGATGATGCCGCCGACGAAGAAGAGACCGACGACGATCAGGACGGTCGACAAACCGTTCATGGCTCTACAGGGCACCCTTCGTGGAGGGGAGGATTCCGACAGCGCGCGGGTCGCGCTCGCTCGCGTAGCGCAGGGCGCGCGCGAGGGCCTTGAACTGGCACTCCACGACGTGGTGCGCGTTGCGCCCGTAGGGCACGTGGACATGCAGGGCGACCTGGGCCTGGGCGACGAAGGACTCCAGGATGTGCCGGGTCATCGTGGTGTCGTACGAGCCGATCATCGGCGCCAGGTTCTCGGGCTCGGTGTGCACGAGATAGGGGCGGCCCGACAGGTCGACGGTGACCTGGGCGAGCGACTCGTCCAGCGGGACCGTGCAGTTGCCGAAGCGGTAGATCCCCACCTTGTCGCCGAGCGCCTGCTTGAAGGCGGCGCCCAGCGCGAGGGCGGTGTCCTCGATGGTGTGGTGCGTGTCGATGTGCAGATCGCCCTCGGTCTTGACGGTCAGGTCGAACAGACCGTGGCGGCCGAGCTGGTCCAGCATGTGGTCGAAGAAGCCGACGCCCGTGGAGATCTCGGTCCTGCCGGTGCCGTCGAGGTCGATCTCCACGACGACCGACGTCTCCTTGGTCGTGCGCTCGACTCTTCCGAAGCGACCCTCGCGCGTCATGCGTTCTGCTCCTTCTTCAGCTCACGAACCGCGTCGAGGAACGCGTCGTTCTCCTCGGGGGTGCCCGCGGACACCCGCAGCCACCCCGGTACTCCGTTGTCCCGGACCAGGACGCCCCGGTCGAGGATCTTCCGCCAGGCTTCCTGGGTGTCGGCGAACCGCCCGAACTGGACGAAGTTCGCGTCGGACGCGGTGACCTCGCAGCCGAGCGCCCGCAACTCCGTGACCAGCCGGTCCCGTTCGGACTTGAGCTGCTCGACGTACTTCAGCAGCGTGTCGGTGTGCTCCAGGGCGGCCAGCGCGGTCGCCTGGGTGACGGCCGACAGGTGGTAGGGCAGCCGTACGAGCTGGACGGCGGCCACGACCGCGGGGTGCGCGGCGAGATAGCCGAGGCGCAGACCGGCGGCCCCGAACGCCTTGGACATGGTCCGCGAGACGACGAGATTCGGCCGACCTTCGAGGAGCGGCAGCAGCGAGTCGCCGTGGCTGAACTCGACGTACGCCTCGTCCACGATGACCATGGACGGCTTCGCCGCCTGCGCCGCGTCGTACAGGGCGAGGACCGTCTCGGCGGGAAGCGCGTTCCCCGTGGGGTTGTTGGGGGTCGTGAGGAAGACGACATCCGGCCGGTGCTCGGCGATCGCCTGCCCGGCGGCGGCCACGTCGAGCGTGAAGTCCGCGCTGCGCGGGCCGGAGATCCAGCGCGTGCCCGTGCCGCGCGCGATGAGCGCGTGCATCGAGTACGACGGCTCGAAGCCGATCGCGCTGCGGCCCGGTCCGCCGAAGGTCTGCAGCAGTTGCTGGATGACCTCGTTGGAGCCGTTGGCCGCCCACACGTTCTCGGCCGTGACCGGGTACTTGCCGGTCTTCGTGAGGTACTCGGCGAGCTGGGTGCGCAGCTCGACCGCGTCCCGGTCCGGGTAGCGGTTCAGGCCACGGGCGGCCTCGCGCACACGCTCGGCGATCCGCTCGACCAGCGGCTCGGGCAGCGGGTACGGGTTCTCGTTGGTGTTCAGCCGTACGGGGACGTCCAGTTGAGGGGCGCCGTAGGGGGACTTGCCGCGCAGCTCGTCCCGTACGGGAAGATCGTCGATTCCGAAGCTCACTTGCTCTCAGGCACCTTCCAACCGAACCTTGCCTTGATCGCCGCGCCGTGCGCGGGCAGGTCCTCCGCCTCCGCCAGCGTCACCACATGGGCTGCGACGTCGGCGAGCGCGTCACGCGTGTAGTCGACGATGTGGATGCCGCGCAGGAAGGACTGCACGGACAGGCCCGAGGAGTGACAGGCGCAACCGCCCGTCGGCAGCACGTGGTTGGAACCGGCCGCGTAGTCACCGAGCGAGACCGGCGCCCAGGGGCCGACGAAGATCGCGCCCGCGTTCCGTACGCGGTGCGCCACCGCCGCGGCGTCGGCCGTGTGGATCTCCAGGTGCTCCGCGCCGTAGGCGTCGACCACCCGCAGGCCCTCGTCGATGCCGTCCACGAGCACGATCGCGGACTGCTCGCCCGCGAGCGCGGGGCGGATCCGGTCCTCGACGTGCTTGGTGGCCTCGACCTGCGGCTTGAGTTCCTTCTCCACCGCGTCGGCCAGCTCGGCCGAGTCGGTGACGAGGACGGCCGCCGCCAGCGGGTCGTGCTCGGCCTGGCTGATCAGGTCCGACGCCACGTGCACCGGGTCGGCGGTGTCGTCCGCGAGGACCGCGATCTCGGTGGGACCGGCCTCCGCGTCGATGCCGATCCGGCCGGTGAAGTAGCGCTTGGCCGCCGCGACCCAGATGTTGCCGGGGCCGGTGACCATGGGGGCGGGCGGGCAGGACTCCGTGCCGTACGCGAACATCGCGACGGCGGTCGCGCCGCCCGCCGCGTACACCTCGTCCACGCCGAGCAGGGCGCAGGCGGCGAGGATCGTCGGGTGCGGCAGGCCGTCGAACTCGGCCTGGGCCGGGGAGGCGAGCGCGATCGACTCGACACCGGCCTCCTGCGCGGGCACGACGTTCATGATCACGGAGGACGGGTAGACGGACCGGCCGCCGGGCGCGTACAGCCCGACACGCTCGACCGGGACCCACTTCTCCGTGACCGACCCGCCGGGGACGACCTGGGTGGTGTGTGTGGTGCGGCGCTGCTCGCGGTGGACGGCGCGGGCGCGGCGGATGGACTCCTCCAGGGCCGCGCGCACGGCGGGGTCGAGCTCGTCGAGCGCCTTGCCGAGCGCCTCGGCCGGGACCCGGACGGATGTGAGCCGTACGCCGTCGAACCGCTCCGCGAAGTCGATCAGTGCCGCGTCGCCGCGATGATGCACGTCCTCGCAGATCGGACGCACCTTCTCCAGGGCGGCCTGAACGTCGAAGTCGGCTCGGGGCAGCAGGTCACGCAGGGCGCGGCCCTCGGGGAGGGCGTCGCCGCGCAGATCGATTCGGGAGATCACAGGGCCAATTCTCTCAGACGGCGTGGAAAGGCCGGACGGCCGTATCAGTGGCTGATACGTGACGCGGACGCACCGGCGGCGTCCACGGTCCGGGCGGCGCGCCCGCGCGACCGGGCAGGACACGGGCCGCACCGCGCTCGGCCCGGCGGCGACCGGTGGCGGCCCGCGTGTGCCGCGGCCGGGGCCGCGCGGGTGTGTCGCCGGACACGATGACCGGATCCGGTGGCCTGTGCGGCCGGAATCCGGCGGCGGGCGCCGCGAGCGCCGTGGCCGAATCCCACCGGCCCCGTACGGCACCCGGAAGATCCCCTTCACGCAGGGCGTTCGGCCCGTCACACAACGGGCATCACGGTCGTACACCCCCACCGGTAGCCAGGGAGGAGGGAACCGCCGTGACCGAGAGTTCCGCCTTCAGCAGGGGGGACCTGCCGGACGAGCTGACCGCCGCCGAGGCCGGGATGTGGCAGGCCTTCCGCAACGGCACCGTGTACGACCTGCGCGCCGGGGACTCGGCCGTGGACGATCCGCACGGCCGCCACCCCTGGGGGCCCGAGCGCACCGTACGGGCGCGGATCGTGGCCTGGCTGCTGCTGGACGGGCCGCCCGCGCTGGCGGGCCGGGTCTCGTCGCTGAAGCTGACCGGGGTGCGGATCGCCGACACGCTCGACCTCGCGGGCGGCACGATCCTGCCGTACGTGGAGCTGAAGGGCTGCCGGTTCGAGAAGGAGGTCCTGCTGCCGGAGGCCCGCTTCACCACGCTGCGGCTGGTGAACTGCTCGGTGCCGCGTCTGGAGGCGGCGCGGGTGCACACGGAGGGCGATCTGCATCTGCCGCGCTGCCGGTTCCAGGGCGGCGTCCGGCTCACCGACGCCCATATCGGCACCGATCTCCTGCTCAACCAGGCCGTGGTCCACCGCGACCGGCGCGGGCGGTCGATCACCGCGGACGGGATGACGGTCGGGCAGGACCTCCAGGCCGAGATGCTGGAGTCGTACGGCGAGATGAGCCTGCGCAGCGCCACCGTCGGCGTCTCGCTGAGCCTGCGCGGCGCCCGGCTGGACAACCCGTACACCCGGCTGGCGCTCAACGCCCCCCAGTTGACCGTCGAGCGGACCCTGTATCTGACCCCGGCGGCCGTCGGCAATCCGCTGCTGACCAGCGGCACCACACCGGCGCGCGGGACCCGGGTGCAGTACTTCGAGTGCCGGGGCGGCGTCCGCCTGGACGACGGGCGGTTCGGGGACGCCGTCGACCTGGACCGGGCCCGGTTCTTCCTCGACGACGACCAGGAGCTGTCGCTGCGCCGGGTCCAGACGCCCGAGCTGCGCTTCCTCGGTGACCGGCCCGAGCACGGCAAGGTGATCATGTCGGGTGCGCGGACGGTGAACCTGGTCGACCGGTGGGCGAGCTGGCCGGGCCTCGGCAATCTGCACATGGGCGGCTTCGCCTACGAGAACCTCGTGCCGCAGGACGCCTTCCCGCTGGCCCGGCGGCTCGCGTGGGTGGCGGCGGCGACCGCCGAGTACAACCCGGAGCCCTACGAGCGGCTCGCGAGCGTGCTGCGCGCCTGCGGGGAGGACGAGGACGCGCGCGAGGTGCTGCTGGCCAAGCAGCGGCGGCGGCGCGAGACGCTTCCGCTCGCGGCGAAGCTGTGGGGGTACGCGCAGGACTGGACCGTCGCCTACGGCTATCGGCCCGGCCGGGCGGCGGTGTGGATGGCGGTGCTGTGGGCGGCGTCGTCGGTCGCGTTCTCGCACGCGAGCCATCCGCCGGTCGACAAGGGCGGGCATCCCGCGTGGAACCCCGCCCTGCTCGCCCTGGACCTGCTGCTGCCGGTCATTGATCTCGGCCAGGCGGGCGAGTGGCGGCTGAGCAAGGGCTGGCAGTGGGTGTCGGCGGCGATGATCCTGCTCGGCTGGACCCTCGCGACGACGGTCGCGGCGGGCGCGACGCGGCTGCTGCGGCGCGGCTGAGAACGGCGCCGGGAAGGCCGTCCGGACCTGCTCCTCGGGCGGCCCACCGGCTTCACACGGCGTGCGCGCGGCGACCACACCGGACGCAGTCCCGTCCGGGACCATTAGGCTTTCGGGTCGTGACCACCGTCCGGCTCCCGCTCTTCCCCCTGAACTCGGTGCTGTTCCCCGGGCTCGTGCTCCCGCTGAACATCTTCGAGGAGCGCTATCGCGCCCTGATGCGCGATCTGCTGAAGACCCCCGAGGACGAACCGCGCCGCTTCGCCGTCGTCGCCATCCGCGACGGCCACGAGGTCGCGCCGAGCGAGCCCGGTATGCCGGACACGACGGCGCTGCCCGCCCGCGGGCCCGCGGCGGGCTTCGGCCCCGATCCGGCCAAGGCGTTCCACGCGGTGGGCTGTATCGCGGACGCGGCGACGATCCGGGAGCGGACCGACGGCACCTTCGAGGCGCTGGCGACGGGCACGACACGGATCCGTCTGCTGTCGGTGGACACCTCGGGCGCGTATCTGACGGCCGAGGTCGAGGAGTTGGCGGAGGAGCCGGGCGACGAGGCGGGCGCGCTGGCCGAGGGGGTGCTGCGGTCGTTCCGCCAGTACCAGAAGCGGCTGGCGGGGGCGCGGGAGCGGACCCTGGCGTCCGGTATGGAGCTGCCGGACGAACCGTCGGTGGTGTCGTATCTGGTGGCCGCGGCGGTGATGCTGGACACGCCGACACGGCAGCGGCTGCTCCAGGCGCCCGACACGTCCTCCCGGCTGCGGGACGAGCTGAAACTCCTGCGCACGGAGACGTCGATCATCCGTAGTCTGCCGTCGTTGCCCGCGGCGGACCTGACGCGCGGGCCGACGAGCCTCAACTGAGGCGGGGCCGATCGGCCGACGGAGCCGATCGAGCCGTTGGAGAGGAAGCGGGCCCATGGCCAAGAAGGCGAAGAAGCAGCGGGAGAACGCGGGCGGCACCCCGGCGACGGTGGCGCTGACCGCGGCGGGCGTGGAGTTCACGGTGCACTCCTACGACCACGACCCGTCGCACCCCTCCTACGGCGAGGAGGCGGCCGAGGCGATGGGCGTGTCCCCGGACCGGGTCTTCAAGACCCTGGTGGCGGACGTGGACGGCGCGCTGGTGGTCGGTGTGGTCCCGGTGGCGGGCTCGCTGGACCTGAAGGCGCTGGCGACCGCGGTGGGCGGCAAGCGGGCCGCGATGGCGGACCCGGCGCTCGCGGAACGCACGACGGGGTATGTGCGCGGCGGCATCTCCCCGCTGGGCCAGCGCAAGAAGCTGCGTACGGTCCTGGACGCGTCGGCCTCGGCGCACGCCACGATCTGCGTCTCGGCGGGCCGCCGGGGCCTGGAGGTGGAACTGTCCCCGTCGGACCTGACCCACCTCACCCAGGCGGCACTGGCACCGATCGGCCGGGGCTAGCACCTCGGCAGACCCCAGCGTTCGACGGACGGGCCGTCCTCGGCTACTACGGAGATATGTCGAAGAGGACACGCAAGCGCGCATGGCGCTCGAAGAAGGGCCACTCGAACCACGGCCACCGTCCGGCGTGATCACGCCCCTCATCCCGGCGCCGAGCGGCCCCTCGGCCGCTCCGGCGCCCTCGGAGGAGGCGCGGTGTCAGGCAGGCGGCGCCCCGTGGTCGTACGGCTTCGCGTACGGGTCCGGGTCCCGCGGGCCGAACAGGGCCGTCAGGCCCAGGTGGACCACCAGCGCGGCCACCGGCCAGGCGAGCAGCGCCCCCTTCGCCCCCAGCTTCAGCGGCGCGGGGAACGTCACGCCCTTGCCCACGGCCTTCGCGTGCGCGAGCACGTCCTTCGGGGGGCCCAGCAGGATCCCCAGCCGCCAGGCGAGCAGCGACCCGAGCAGTCCGCCCAGGGCGAGCCCCGCCACCAGCGGCACCCCGCCGCGCCTGCGGACCAGGAAGACGACCAGCGCGGCGACCAGTCCGAAGCCGAGCGCGAGCAGCACGAACGTGCCGTCGCCCCCGATGGCCTGTTCGCCCTCGGCGTCCTTCAGATAGACGACCCAGTTCTTGTCGACCACCGCGCCCACGAGCGGCACGCGCGGCGCGAGCCATGCCCACAGCAGCCCGAGGAGCGCCCCGGCGACCGCGGAGACCACCGTGATGACGGCCGCCTCCCGCAGCTCGGTCCCCATCCCGGGACCGTCGTGCGGATACAGCGCCGTGGCACCGTGCGGAGCGGGCCCCAGGACCGACGGGGCGGGCGCCTCTTGCCAGGTGTCCGGAGCGGACGGCGGGCGCTGTTCGTGCGGCGGCGGAGGCGGAGTCAACGGAGCGGTCACCTTCACATCCTGCCAGGCACGGCTGTCAGTTGCGTCATCGGACGGCCGCCCTGCGGTACGCCCAGGTCGCCAGGGCCAGCGAGGCCACCCCGACCGCGCCGCACACGGTGAGGTCACCGAGGACGGACGCCCAGGCCGGGTCGTGGTCGAAGGTCCGGGCGAACGCCTCGACGCCGTAGGTGGACGGCAGCAGATCGCGCAGGAGTTGGACGCTCTCCGGCATCCGATGGGCCGGCAGGACCCCGAGCAGCAGCGCCGCCGACATGCCCAACTGCCCCAGCAGCGTGGCCAGTTCGGGCCGGGGCGCGAGCAGACCGAGGGCGGCCCCGAGTCCGGACAGCGCGGCCCCGGCGAGCGGGATCACCGCCGCCAGCACCCACAGGTGGCCCATCGGCAGCCCGAACAGCACGCTGCCGAAGACGGCGGTGACGACCGTTCCGGGCACGGTGAAGGACGCGTACGCCCCCGCCGCTCCCAGCACCACCGCGGCGGCCGGCGCCGGAAGCGTGGCGTAGTGGTCGAGCCCGCCGCTGCCCCGCAGTTGGCCGAAGTACTGCGCCAGCAGGTTCAGTCCGACGAAGGCGACGACCAGCACGGACGACCCGGCGACCACGGACCGCGCGTCGCCGCCGCCGTCCACGACGCCGCGCATCATGACCATGATGCCGATCGACTGGAAGGTCGCCACGAACAGCAACGGGATCCGCGCGACCCGCGCCCGGGACAACTGCGCCCGGTACACGGCGGCGAGCGACGGCCACAGTCGCGCCCGCGGCCCGAGCGGGGCCTCGTGCCCGGCGCCGCCCGCCGCCGCCACGGGCCTGGGCAGAGCCTTCGCGGGTACGACACTCACGTCGTGCTGCTCCTCTTCACGTCTGCCACCGCCGCGTCTCCCCCGGGCACGGCGCCCCTTCCACTCCCCCGCGGATCCGAGGATCCCGGCGCGCTCATGCCTTCACCAGCCCCCGTCCGCTGCCGCCGAGCAACAGATAGACATCCTCCAGGCTCGGCGTGGCCAGCGTGAAGTCGTCCAGCGCGGCGAAGGCGGCGCCCCCGGTGACGGCGGCGACGGTCGCCCGCGCCTCCTCGGGAGCCATCCGCAGCGACCAGCGGCGCCCGTGTTCGGCGGCGCGGTCGCGCAGCGCCGCGATCTCGGGTACCTCCAGCGGCGCGCGCTCGCGCCACACGAGTTCGACCCGCACCTCGCCCGCGACCCGCTCCTTGAGCCCGGCGGGGGTGTCGCAGGCGATGACACGGCCCCGGTCGAGGACGGCGACCCGGTCGAGGACGGTCTCCGCCTCGATGACGTTGTGGGTGACCAGCAGGACGGTCGTCCCGCGCTCGGCCCGGCGCCGGTCCACGGCGGCCCAGACGGCCCGCCGGGCGACGGGGTCCATCCCGGTGGTCGGCTCGTCCAGCACGAGCAGCGATCGCTCCCCCACCAGCGCGGCGGCGAAGCAGGCGAGCCGGCGCTGCCCGCCGGAGAGCTTCTTGAGCGGCCGCGAGGCGAGCGGCGCGAGCCCGAGTTCGTCGAGCACGGCGTCCCGCTCCTCGCGCGCCCGCCGCAGTTCGAGCCCGCGCAGCCGCCCGGTGGTCTCGGCCGCGAGCGAGACGGTCAGTTCGTCGAGGGCCGTGGACTCCTGCCCGAGGTAGGCGAGGATGCGCGCGGCCCGCTCGGGGTGGCGCACGATGTCGTGGCCGAGGATCTCGACGCTGCCGCGGTCGGGCCGCATCAGCCCGGTGAGCTGCCGTACGAGGGTGGACTTGCCGGCGCCGTTCGGCCCGAGCAGCCCGAAGATCTCACCGCGCCGGATGTCCAGCCGTACGTCGTCGGTGGCCCGTACCTCGGGCGTCCCGGGCGCGCCGCGCCGACCCCGTACCGCCGGATAGGTCTTGGTCAGTCCGCGTACGCACACGACCTCGCGATGGTGCGGATTCGTCGGTGCGGGGCGCGTACTCACAAGGGACGAGGGTACGGGGTGCCGCGGGGTCGGCGATTCGCGGGGCCGGTCCCCCAGGGCCTGTCGTGCGGATCATGCCGGGCGCGACGACAGGCCCTACTCGCCGACGGGCGCGTGCTCCGCGGCCGTGCGCTGGTCGATCTCCCGCCAGAAGCCCGCCCTGATCGCGTACCGGTCGTGCTCGTCGATCTGGTCGTCCTTGTGCGCGAGCAGCCCGAACCGGGCGGCGTAGCGCAGCAGTTCGCCGTCGATGCGGTGCGGGATGCGCGGGTACATGCCCGACAGCTTCGTCAGATGCGGGGGGTCGGTGAGCCGCTCGATCCAGCGGCGCGCGAAGACCTGCCCGACCTCGTACGGATCACCGCCGACCGTCGTGATGTCCTCCTCGCGGTCGGCCCACCGCTGCTCGGCGCTCGTCAACTGGGCCAGCGTCGGCAGGAAGGCGGCCTCGGGCGACTCGGCCGTCGCGGGCCGGTCCACCCAGCCCTTGTCGGAGGACCAGCGCAGGGTCGCCCCGGCGGGCTGCTGCGCGGTCTGCGCGCCGGGGGCCCGCAGGGCGGCCAGGTCCTTCGGGGTCGGTACGCCCTTGGCGGCGGGCAGCCGCTCCTGCGTGCCGTTGCGCTCGGTGGCCGAGGCGACGCGCTCCGGCTCCTCGGCGGGCCGTTCCGTGGTGGCCGCGAGGCCCGCCTCGGGCAGCGGGGCCGAGAGGATCGCGGCGATCTCCGGGCGCGGTGCGGGCGGGGGCGCGCACACGCCGCCCAACTCCTTGGCCCGGACGGCTCTGGTGATCCAGACGCGGTCGAGCACCCTGCGCTCGTCGGCCTCGGCGACGAGGTCCTCGGACTGGTTGTAGTCGCCGTCCGCGGCCTGGACGGCCCACAGATGGACGGCGACGCCGTGCTCCTTCGCGGCCATCATGCCGGGGAGCAGATCCCCGTCGCCGGTGACGAGCACGATGTCCGAACAGGCGCGATTGCGGGCCAGTTCGGTCAGTTCGGCGTGCATGGCGGCGTCGACGCCCTTCTGCGCCCACCGCCCGTCGGTACGGGTCAGGGCGCCCAGGCGCACGGTGACTCGGGGCATCACGCGCAGCCTGCGGTGTTCGGGCTGGGGCAGCCGGTCGGGGGCGCCGTCGAACCAGTAGATACGCAGCAGGGGGCGCTGCGTCTCGGACTCGGCGCGCTCGCGCAGGGCCTGGATGAGGGCGGCGTGATCGACAGTGATGCGCGATCTGGAGGGCTCCCCGGCGAGCAGGCTGGCGGCGGCCCCTAGCAGATACCCGGCGTCCACCAGGACGATGCAGCGGTCCACGCGATCCACCCTCTTTCCGGGAGGTTTGCTTCGGGCTTGCTTCGAGTCTGCCCGACCGCGGCGAGGTTAACGGCCCGAACTCGATCTTCGGCGTGGCGTATCGGGACAGATCGCCTCGACGAGCCTTGTCACGCACGGTAATTGTCCGACATGCGCCTGTTGTCGGCTTGTGTGAATCTGGTCCCGGCCCTGGCCCCTAGACCCCACACAGGAGGCATCACCATGGCCAAGAACAAGAACCGCAAGCAGCCCGCCTCGCAGAGCCGCTCCACGCAGAGCGAGAAGAGCCAGGAGCAGGCCGAGAGGTCCGCGCCGGAGGGGCACCAGCCCTCGGTCACGCAGCCGGGCGGTTCGTCGGATGTCTCCCGTAAGCAGGGGAAGCGCTTCGGCCACAACTGAGGCCCGGACACAGGCGCGTGACGCGTCGGCGGGGCGCTGCTCCCCGGACACACGCGGGGGCGCACCCGTAACGGGTGCGCCCCTCACGCGCGTTGCCGCTCCCGGAGATCACCCGGCGGGCGGTCTCCCGGCGTTCACCCCGCCAGGCAGGACGGGCCGAGCAGGACCTTGAGGTCGCCGTAGAGCGCGGGGTCCGGCTTCACCCGGTGCCGGTCCAGCCGCAGGACGGTCGTCCTGCTCGGTCCCTGGAGCTTGATCCGTACTTCGCTGTCGCCCTTGTGCTGGCTGAGGATCTCGCCGAGGCGGCTCACCATCGGCGGGGTGACCTTCATGGCCGGGATCGTGAGCACGACGGGCGCGTTGGTGCCCGCGGTCGACAGGTCCGGGACCATCAGCTCCATCGCGACGAGCCGCGGGACGTCCTCGCGCTTGTCGAGGCGGCCCTTGACGAACACCACGGCGTCCTCGACGAGTTGGGTGGACACCAGTTGGTAGGTCGCCGGGAAGAACATGCACTCGATGGAGCCGGCCAGGTCCTCCACGGTGGCGATCGCCCACGCGTTGCCCTGCTTGGTCATCTTGCGCTGGAGGCCCGAGATGATGCCGCCGATGGTCACGACCGCGCCGTCCGCGTGCTCGCCGCCGGTGAGCTGGGAGATGCCCGCGTCGGCCTTGTCGGACAGCACGTGCTCCAGACCGAAGAGCGGATGGTCGGAGACGTAGAGGCCGAGCATCTCCCGCTCCTGGGCGAGCAGATACGTCTTGTCCCACTCCTCGTCGGTGAAGACGACGTCGAGACCGAAGCCGGGCTCGTCGTTCTGCTCGTCGCCCATGCCGCCGAAGAGGTCGAACTGGCCCTCGGCCTCCTTGCGCTTGACCGCGACCACGTTGTCGATCATCGGCTCGTACTGCGCGGTCAGCCCCTTGCGGGTGTGACCCATGGTGTCGAAGGCGCCGGCCTTGATCAGCGACTCCGTGGTGCGCTTGTTGCAGACCACCGCCTCGACCTTGTCGAGGTAGTCCGGGAAGGACGTGTACCGTCCCTTGGCCTTGCGGCACTTGATGATCGACTCGACGACGTTGGTGCCGACGTTGCGGACGGCGGAGAGGCCGAAGAGGATCACGTCGTCGCCCTGGGCGGCGAAGTTCTGCTCGGACTCGTTGACGTTCGGCGGGAGCACCTTGATGCCCATACGGCGGCACTCGTTGAGGTAGACGGCCGACTTGTCCTTGTCGTCCTTGACCGAGGTCAGCAGACCGGCCATGTACTCGGCGGGGTGGTTCGCCTTCAGATAGGCGGTCCAGTACGAGACCAGTCCGTACGCGGCGGAGTGCGCCTTGTTGAAGGCGTAGCCCGCGAACGGGACCAGCACGTCCCACAGGGCCTGGATCGCCTCGTCGCTGAAGCCCTTGCCGCGGGCGCCGGACTGGAAGATGGTGAAGTTCTTCGCCAGTTCCTCGGGCTTCTTCTTGCCCATCACACGCCGCAGCACGTCGGCCTCGCCGAGCGTGTAGCCCGCGACGATCTGGGCGGCCTTCTGCACCTGCTCCTGGTAGACGATCAGGCCGTAGGTGACGTCCAGGACCTCCTTGAGCGGCTCCTCCAGCTCCGGGTGGATCGGCGTGATCTCCTGCTGGCCGTTCTTGCGCAGCGCGTAGTTGGTGTGGGAGTTCATGCCCATCGGGCCCGGCCGGTACAGGGCCGACACGGCGGAGATGTCTTCGAAGTTGTCCGGCTTCATCAGCCGCAGCAGCGAGCGCATGGGGCCGCCGTCGAACTGGAAGACGCCGAGCGTGTCGCCGCGCTGGAGCAGATCGAAGGTCTTGGGGTCGTCCAGCGGGAGGCCGAGGAGATCGATGTCGATCCCCTTGTTGGACTTCACCATCTTGACGGCGTCGTCCATGATCGTCAGGTTGCGCAGGCCGAGGAAGTCCATCTTCAGCAGGCCGAGCGACTCACAGCTCGGGTAGTCCCACTGGGTGATGGTGACACCGTCGGTGTGCCGGACCCAGACCGGCACATGGTCGGTGATCGTCTCGCTGGACATGATCACGCCGGCCGCGTGCACGCCCATCTGCCGCACCAGGCCCTCGACGCCCTTGGCGGTGTCGATGACCTTCTTCACGTCCGGCTCGTTCTCGTACATCCCGCGCACCTCGCCCGCCTCCGAGTAGCGCGGGTGGTTCGGGTCGGTGATGCCGGAGAGCGGGATGCCCTTGCCGAGGACGTCGGCGGGCATGGCCTTGGTGATGCGGTCGCCCATCGCGTACGGGTAGCCCAGCACGCGCGCGGAGTCCTTGATCGCGTTCTTGGCCTTGATGGTGCCGTACGTGCCGATCATGGCGACCTTGTCGGCGCCGTACTTCTCCGTCACGTACCGGATGACCTCGACGCGCCGACGCTCGTCGAAGTCGATGTCGACGTCGGGCATCGAGATGCGCTCGGGGTTGAGGAACCGCTCGAAGATCAGACCGTGCGGGATCGGGTCGAGGTCGGTGATGCCCATGGCGTAGGCGACGATCGAGCCCGCCGCGGAGCCTCGGCCGGGGCCGACCGCGATGCCGTTGTTCTTGGCCCACATGATGAAGTCGGCGACCACGAGGAAGTAGCCCGGGAAGCCCATCGAGATGATGACGTCCATCTCGTAGTCCGCCTGCTTCTGGCGGTCCTCGGGGATGCCGCCCGGGAAGCGGCGCTCCATGCCGCGGCGGACCTCCTCCTTGAACCAGGTGACCTCGGTGTAGCCCTCGGGGATGTCGAACTTGGGCATGAGGTCGCGCTTCTCGAACATGCCCGAGGTGTCGATCTGCTCGGCCACCAGGAGGGTGTTGCGGCAGCCCTCCTGCCAGGCGTCCGAGGAGTCGACGGCGTACATCTCGTCCGTGGACTTCAGGTAGTAGCCGGTGCCGTCGAACTTGAAGCGGTCCGGGTCGGAGAGGTTCTTGCCGGTCTGGATGCACAGCAGGGCGTCGTGGGCCCCGGCCTCGTGGGCGTAGGTGTAGTGCGAGTCGTTCGTGACCAGCGGGGGGATGCCGAGCTTCTTGCCGATCTCCAGCAGACCGTCACGGACCCGGTGCTCGATGTCGATGCCGTGGTCCATCAGCTCCAGGAAGTAGCGGTCCTTGCCGAAGATGTCCTGGTAGTCGGAGGCGGCCTTGAGCGCCTCGTCGAACTGGCCGAGGCGCAGCCGGGTCTGCAACTCGCCGGAGGGGCAGCCGGTGGAGGCGATGAGCCCCTCGGACCACTGGGCGATGGTCTCCTTGTCCATCCGGGGCCACTTCTGGAGCCAGCCCTCGGCGTACGCGTCCGAGGAGAGCCGGAAGAGGTTGTGCAGCCCCGTCTTGTCCGCCGCCCAGATCGTTTTGTGCGTGTATCCACCCGAACCCGAGATGTCGTCCCGCTTCTGATGCGGCTGGCCCCACCGGATCTTGCGCTTGTTGCGCCGCGACTCGGGGGCGACGTACGCCTCGATGCCGATGATCGGGGTGATCCCGGCCTTCTTCGCGGAGTGGAAGAAGTCGTACGCGCCATGGAGGTTGCCGTGGTCGGACATGGCGATGTGTGTCATGCCCATCTCATTGCAGGCATTGAACATGTCCTTCAGCCGCGCGGCACCGTCCAGCAGCGAGTACTGGGTGTGGACGTGCAGGTGCGTGAACGGCGGCTTTGACACGGCTGGAGCCTCCAGGTAGGTCAGGCACAGGACGGGGTCGGGCGCCGCGCGGGCGTACCTCGACGGGGGTCCCGCGGGCTGCGGACAGCCAGAGGGGGACAGCCCCGAAGTCTATGCCGACGCGAGTGGTCCGATGCGAAGACCGTGACGGTTGTGGTCGGATCGGCGGTCGGATCGAGGGGACCCGTCGCCCCTGCCGTCGTACGCGCCTTCGTCCGCCGGACACGCGCGCCGTCCCCGTGTCCGCGCGCCGGGGTCCGGGGCACTCGCGCGTACCGTCGTCCGTTGGAAGGGGGCGGAAGATCGTTCCGATCGTCACGCACCACCCATATCCATCGTCACAGCACCACCGCATCTGGAGGCAGAGCGATGTCGGTTCCGCAGCGCAGCGCCGGGCAACGCGGCGAGGAGATCCGCGCCGTCCTCGACACCGCCTTCGGTGAGCTGCTCGCCACCGACCCCGCCGCGGGCGGCGCGCGGCTCCGCGGGATGGCGGCCTCGCCCCTCGCGTTCTACCGGGGCACGGCCTGCCTCTTCTACCACGACCTCGACGCCGAGAAGCGCGGCGGACCCTACCTGGACGACCGCACCTCGCGCGTGTGGGTCCACGGCGACCTGCACACGGAGAGCTTCGGCAGCTCTCTGGACGCCACGGGCCGCCTGGTCTTCGGCGCGACCGCCTTCGACGAGGCCTACATCGGCCCCTTCACCTGGGACCTCAAGCGGTTCGCCGCCTCGCTCGCCCTGCTCGGGTACGCGAAGGCGCTCGGCGACGAGCGGATCGGCGGCCTGGTCGAGGCCTACGCGACGGCCTACCGCGAGCGGGTCCACGCCGTGGCGACGGGCGCCAAGAGCGACGAGGTGCCGCCCTTCACGCTGGACACCGCCCAGGGGCCGCTGCTGGACACGCTGCGCGTGGCCCGCACGCTGACCCGCTCCTCCCTCCTGGACGCGCTGACCGAGGTCCGCGACGAGCGCCGCTTCACCGCGGACGCCGACTCCATCGAGCTGGACGCGGCCACGCGCTACAAGGTCCTCGCGGCCTTCGACGGCTATCTGGAGACGCTCCCGGACGCGTCGCTCGCGCGCCCGGAGTCCTACCGCGTGAAGGACGTCGTCGGCCGCCGCGGTCTCGGCCCGGCGGGGCTCCCCTCGTACGACATCCTGCTGGAGGGCGAGAGCGACGCCCTGGAGCACGACGTGGTGATCTCCATCCGGCAGGCCGCCGTCCCGGCCGTCTCCCGGCACATCACGGACCCGGCGATCCGCGACCACTTCGCGCACGAGGGCCACCGCACGGTCACCGCCCAGCGCGCCCTCCAGCCCCACCCCGACCCCTGGCTCGGCTGGACCGAACTGGACGGCACGGGCCGCGTGGTCACCGAGGTCTCGCCCTACCGCGTGGACCTCGACTGGAGCGGCCTCGACGACCCCGAGGAGATCGCCTCGGTGGTCGCCGACCTGGGCCGGGCCACCGCGGCTCTGCACGCGGCGGCCGACGACCGCTGCGGCGACTCACCGGTGCCCTTCTCCACGGAACGGGCCATCGACGCCGCGATCGCCGCCGACGAGGCCGGCTTCGCGGGCCGCCTCGTGGACTTCGCGCACACGTACGCGGCCCAGGTGCGCGAGGACCACCAGATCTTCGTCGACCTGGTCCGGGGCGGCCGTATCCCCGGTCTGTGAGCCGTTGCGCCCCGGTCTGCAAGCCGCCGCACCGGACCACTCCCCCACGACCACAACGCTCCCATAACACATAGCAACCCTTTAGGGGGCTCTTACGGCGACACGTGGGACACTCGTGCCGCTATGGACATCTCCGGGATCCAGCTCAGAGCCGTGCGCGCGGCGCTGTTCACGACCGTGGTCGTGACGCTCAGCACCGCGTCGCATGTGCTGCTGTCCGAGGTCCCGTTGCCGCTGGGGACGGTGGCCGCGGTCGCCGCCGCCGTCTTCGCCGTCGCGTACGCGCTGGCCGGCCGTGAGCGCGGCTTCGGCCGCATCGCCGCCCTGCTGATCCCGCTGGAGCTGGCCGCCGACACGGTGTTCACCACGGGCCAGCACACCTGCTACGGCAGCGCGGGCGGCCCGGTCACCGGCCCGCTGCGCTCGGTCGGCCTGGACGTCCTGTGCAGCGGCGGAAGCGTGGGCACCCCGTTCGCCGCCAGCCCCGGCACCGACCGCGTCGCGGCGCTGCTCGCGGACGCCGACCCGGCCACCGCCTGGCTGCTGCTCGCCGCCCATGTGGGCGTGGGGCTCCTCGCGACCGCCTGGCTGCGCCGGGGCGAGCGCGCGCTGGCCCAACTGCTGCGCGCGGCGGCGGCGACCACGTTCCGGCCGCTGCTGGTCGCGGTCGCCGCGGTGACGGTACGACTGCTCGCCCCGGTCCGCCGGATGCCGCGTCCCACGTACCGCGTCGCCGTCGTCCGCCCCCGTCTGTTCGCGCACTCCCTGGGGCTACGGGGTCCGCCGTCCTCGGTCGCCTCCGGCTGAGGCACCGAGCACCGGACATCCCCCTGCGTCACCCGTACGCAGGACCCCCACTTCCCGCGCACCCGTGTGCGCGTCCCCATGGAGATCATCATGAGCAAGCGGAACAGCCAGACGGCGAAGACGGCGGCCCGTGAGCGGCTGCGCGAGGAGCGCGAGCGGCAGGCCAAGCGCGACCGGGCCAAGCGCCAGCTCGTCGTCGTCGGGGCGGTCGTCGCCGTAGTGGGCGCCGTGGGCGGCATCAGCTACGCCGTCATGCAGAGCGGCAAGCCCGGCTACTGGGACGGCGTGAAGGACCAGAAGCTCGTCAAGCCGGCCAACACCACCGGCAAGGACGGCACCTCGGTCGTCATCGGCAAGGACGAGGCCAAGAAGACCCTGACGATCTACGAGGACCCGCGCTGCCCGATCTGCGCCCACCTCGAGCAAGCGGTCGGCCCGACCATGAAGAAGGACATCGACGACGGCAAGTACAAGGTCGAGTTCATAGGCGCCACGTTCATCGACAACGCCTCCAACGGCGAGGGCTCCAAGAACGCGCTCAGCTCCCTGGGTGCCGCGCTGAACGTGAGCCCCGAGGCCTTCCTCGCCTACAAGGAGGCGCTCTACTCGACCAAGTGGCACCCCGAGGAGACCGACGACAAGTTCAAGGACGACTCCTACCTGATCAAGATCGCGAACACCGTGCCCGCCCTCAAGGGCAACGCCTCGTTCGAGAAGGCCGTGAAGGGCGGCACCTTCGACCGGTGGGCGCTGGAGATGTCCAAGAAGTTCGACAAGAGCGGGGTGCGGGGCACGCCGACCCTGAAGATGGACGGCAAGACGCTGACGGGCGGGGACGGACAGAACGCGCCGATGACCGTGCCCGAGTTCAACACGGCGATCGAGAAGGCCCTCAAGGGCTGACCGGCGCCGTGCGGGACTGAGCGGTCCCCTGGCCGAAAGAGCGGGCGAACCCCTCCGGTTCGCCCGCTCTTCTCTTCGTCTGTCACAGGCGGTTCGCCTGTCACAGACTGATCGTCCGTTACAGGCTCTCGAGGAAGCCGAGCGCCACCCGCCAGGTGGCCTCCGCCGCCTCCTCGTCGTAGTCCGGCAGATCCGGGTCGGTGTAGAGGTGACCGGCGCCCGCGTACCGGTAGACCTCCACGTCCGCGCCCGCCCTGCGCATCTGGAGGTACCAGGCGCTCAGCCAGTCGTCCGTCTCGAAGGGGTCCGGCTCGGCGACGTGCAGTTGCACCGGCAGGCCGTCCACCGAGGCGTTCGCCGCGATGTCCGACGTGCCGTGCAGCAGCAGGAGTCCGCGCGCCTTGTCGTCGCCGAGCGCCAGCGTCTGCGCGGTGGCGGCACCGAACGAGAACCCGGCGTAGACCAGCCCGCGCTCCGAGTACGGCGCCGCCGCCAGGACGGCGCGCTTGAGCAGCTCGTCCTTGCCGATCCCGTCCTTGAAGGCCATGCCCTCCTCGACCGTCTCGAAGGTGTGGCCCTCGAACAGGTCGGGGGTCCACACCTCGTGCCCAGCGGCGCGGAGCCGGTCGGCGGCGGCCCGGACGGCAGGCCGCAGTCCGTACGTCGAGTGGAAGAGCATGATGTTCATGAGGCCATGGTGCCAGCCCGGCCCGCGGACGCCGCGGTCACCGTGCTCCGCCGGTGTGCTCGACGTGCTCAGTGCCCGCGTTCCGCCCCGCCGTTGACCTGGATCACCTGCGCGGTGATGTGCCCGGCGCCGGGGGACGCCAGCCAGTGCAGGGTCCGGGCGATGTCGCCGGGCGTCCCGGCGCGGCCGGTGGACGTCTCCGCGACGCGCTGCTCGCGCCGCGCCGGGTCCATCGGACCGCCGAAGAACCCGGTGTCCTCGACATAGCCGGGCGCGACCGCGTTCACCGTGATGCCGCGCGGCCCCAACTCCCGTGCCAGCGCGAAGACATACGGGTGCAACGCGGCCTTGGCCGCGCCGTACGCCGCGCTGCCGGAGCCGCGGTAGGCCGCGATGGAGCTGAGGAAGAGCACGCGCCCGCCGGGGCAGGCGAGCCGCTCCCGCAGGGCCTGGGTGAGCAGGACCGAGGTCAGCACGTTCTGCCGGAAGGCGAGGGACCACGCGTGCGCGACGGCTTCGAGCGGGTCCTCGGTGTCGGCCTGCGGCTCCAGCCGTCCGCTGCCGCCCGCGTTGTTGACGAGGACGTCCACGGTGCCCAGCTCCCGGGCCACGAACCGGGCGAGCCCGCCCACGGCGTGCGGATCGCTCAGATCGGCCGCGTAGGAGAGCGAGCCCGGCACCGCGGCCTTCTCCAGCACCTCCGCCCGCCGCCCGACCAGCAGCACCTGGTCCCCGTCCGCGGCGAAGGCCCGCGCCGCCGCGAGCCCGATGCCCGTACCGCCGCCACTGATCACCACATTGCGCGCCACGGGCCGATCGTACTGAGGAGTCCCGGCCGGACGGCCGCATTCGCCCGCCCCCGGAGCGGTCCCGGGCGGCGCGGACGCGGTGTCAGCGCAGGCTGCGTACGTCCAGATGGCGCAGCACCCGGTCGACGACCTCCGGGTCGGCCCCCGGCTCGCTGCGCGCCGCCAGCACCTCGTGCCGTGCCGCGCTCAGCATCTCCTGCTGGATCCCGCGCAGCCGCTTGATGCGCCGGGCGCGCTGCTCGTACGCCTCGCGCCGTTCCTCCTCGCCCAGGTCGGGGCTGATCCGCGCGCCGATGTCGAAGGCCCGCCGCACCAGTTGCTCGGTCAGCTCCTCCGGCAGCTCCTCGACCTCCTCGATCTCCCGCAGCCGGTGCCGTGCCGCCTTGGCCGCGCGGAGGGCCAGCGCCCGTTCGAACTCCTTCTCGCTCTCCGCGTCGCCCCGCACCCGGAGCAGCTTCACCAGCCACGGCAGGGTGAGCCCCTGGAGGACGAGCGTCGACATGATCACCCCGAACGCGATGAAGACGATCTCGTCGCGGTCCGGGAAGGGCGCCCCGTCGTTCGTCGTCAGGGGGATGGCCAGGACCAGCGCCACCGACGCCACGCCCCGCATCCCCGACCACCACATCACGACGGACTCGCGCCAGGTCATCGGGATGTCCTCGTCGTAGTCCCGGCGGGCGTGCAGCCGTTTGGTCAGCCAGGCCGCCGGGAGCAGCCACAGCAGCCGTACGAGCACCACGACGGCGACCACCGCGGCGGCCCAGCCGAGCATCTCGCCCCAGCGCCCGGCCGCGGTGCGGGTCGCGTTGTGCAGCTCCAGCCCGATCAGCCCGAACGCGACGCCGGTGACCAGGGTGTCCACCACGTCCCAGAACGTGTGCCCGGCGAGCCGCATCATCACGTCGTCCGGGTCGGAGGCGTACTCCGCCAGGAACAGCGCGGTGACGAGCACGGACAGCACACCGGAACCGTGCAGCGCCTCGGCCAGGACGTACGACGCGTACGGCACCAGGAGCGTCAGGCTGATCTGCAGGGTGGCGTCGCCGAGCAGGTCGAGGAGCCGGTTGGCGGCCCAGCCGAGGGCCAGCCCGATGGCGAGGGCGACCACCGCGGAGAGCGCCAGTTCGAGCGCGGCGTGCGGCAGGGAGAACGTCCCGCTCGCGACGGCGGCGATCGCGACGTGGTACAGCACGATCGCCGTCACGTCGTTGAACAGGCCCTCGCCCGCCAGGATCGACACCAGGCGCCGGGGCAGCCCGAGCTGGCCCGCGACGGCGGTCGCCGCGACCGGGTCGGGCGGCGCGACCAGCGCGCCGAGCGTGATCGCCGCCGCGACCGGCAGCCCTGGCACGATCGTGTGCGCGACGGCGGCCACGCACACGGTGGTGACGAACACCAGCGCCACGGCCAGCAGGAAGATCGGACGCCGGTTGGCCGCGAACTGCCGCCATGAGGTCCGGCGCACCGCGGCGTACAGCAGCGGCGGCAGCAGGGCGGGCAGGATCAGCTCGGGCGGGATGTTGACGTTCGGGACGAACTCCATCAGCGCGAGTGCCATCCCGAGCAGGGTCATCAGCACCGGTGCCGGTAACCCGAACCGGTCCCCCACCGGGACGCTCACCACGGCCCCGAGCAGCATCAGAAGCAACAGCGCCAACTGAGCCACGGTCAGCTCCGCGAGGTCGGACGATCACACGAGGGAGCTCAAGACTGCCACGTCACCCCGCCCCACCGGCCCTTCGGCGCTCTGGCCGCCGCGCGTACGGCGGCTTACCGCCAGCTCTCCTCGCGCACCGTGTCCAGCGCCTTCTGGAGGTCGGCGGGGTAGGTGCTCTCGAACTCGACCCACTGCCCGTCTCCCGGGTGCTCGAAGCCGAGCCGGACGGCATGCAGCCACTGGCGGGTCAGGCCGAGCCGCTTGGCGAGCGTCGGGTCGGCGCCGTAGGTCAGGTCGCCGACGCACGGGTGGCGGTGCGCGGACATGTGGACGCGGATCTGGTGGGTGCGGCCCGTCTCCAGCTTGACGTCGAGCAGGGAGGCCGCGCGGAACGCCTCGATCAGGTCGTAGTGCGTGACGGAGGGCTTGCCCTCGGCCGTGACCGCCCACTTGTAGTCGTGGTTCGGGTGACGTCCGATGGGCGCGTCGATGGTGCCGCTCGTCGGGTCGGGGTGGCCCTGGACGAGCGTGTGGTACCGCTTGTCGACCGTGCGCTCCTTGAACTGGCGCTTGAGCGACGTGTACGCGTACTCCGACTTGGCCACGACCATCAGGCCGGACGTGCCCACGTCGAGGCGGTGCACGATGCCCTGGCGCTCGGCGGCGCCGGAGGTCGAGATGCGGTACCCGGCGGCGGCGAGACCGCCGATCACGGTGGGGCCCGACCAGCCGGGCGACGGGTGCGCGGCGACGCCGACCGGCTTGACGATCACGACCACGTCGTCGTCGTCATGCACGATCTCCATGCCCTCGACGGGCTCGGCGACCACCTGCACCGGCGCGGGCGCCTGCGGCATCTCCACCTCGAGCCAGGCGCCGCCGTGCACGCGCTCGGACTTGCCGACCACCGTGCCGTCGACCAGCACCTTGCCCGCCGCGGCCAGCTCGGCCGCCTTCGTACGGGAGAAGCCGAACATGCGGGAGATGGCGGCGTCGACGCGCTCGCCCTCCAGGCCGTCGGGCACGGGCAGGGTACGGATCTCGGGAAGCGTGCTCACCCGTCGAGTATGCCGGACGGCGCCGGCACCCCGGACAGGGGCTGTGGACAACCGGTGCTCAGTCCTTGTGGACGGTGCCGTCGGGGTCCCGGCCGAGGAAGGACAGCAGCACGATCAGGATGCCGCCGCAGACGATCGCCGAGTCGCCGAGGTTGAAGACGGCGAAGTGCTTCGGCGAGATGAAGTCGACGACCGCGCCCTTGAAGAGGCTCGGCGCGCGGAAGATCCGGTCGGTGAGGTTGCCCAGCGCGCCGCCGAGCAGCATGCCGAGCGCGATCGCCCAGGGCAGGCTGTAGAGCTTACGCGCGAGCCGGATGATCACGACGATCACGGTGGCCGCGATCAGCGTGAAGATCACGGTGAAGGCCTCACCGATGCTGAAGGCGGCTCCCGCGTTACGGATCACCTCGAGGCGCAGCCAGTCGCCGATGACCTGGACCGGCGCGTGGTGCTCCAGCTTGGCGACCACGATCAGCTTGCTGGCCAGGTCGAGCGCGTAGGCGACGGCGGCGACGGCGAACAGGACGGCGATCCGCCGCTTGCCCCGGCCCTCGGCCGCACCGGACACCGCCTGCGCCACGCCGGAGGCCTCGGCCGGGGCCTCGACGGTCGCCGCGGCGGAGTCCGAGCGGGGTCGTTCACCGGACTGCTCCGGCCCGGCCCCTGCCGCGTCTGGGGTATCCGGCGTACCGATCATGCGCTCCGCCTCTGCCACGTGAGTCCCTCAACCTAGGTGCCTGACTGTGGACGAGACTACGACACCGGCTCGCCCTGCCATGCCGCCAGGCGGGACTCGTCAGTGGCGTTCCTGCTTCTGCTTGCACTCGACGCACAGCGTGGCGCGCGGGAAGGCCTGCATACGGGCCTTCCCGATGGGGTTGCCGCAGTTCTCGCACAAGCCGTAGGTACCGGCGTCGAGGCGCTCCAGGGCGCGCTCGGTCTGGTCGAGCATCTCGCGCGCGTTGGCGGCGAGGGCCAGCTCGTGCTCACGCGTGATGTTCTTGGTACCGGCGTCGGCCTGGTCGTCACCGGCGCCGTCCCCGGAGTCGCGCATGAGGCCGACCAGCGCCTGCTCGGAGGCCTCGATCTCGGCGCGCAGCCGGAGCGCGTCGCCCTGCAGCTCGGCGCGCGCGTCGGTCACCTCCTCGGGGGTCCACGGGGTCTCACCGGGGCGCACCGCGAGTTCGCCGGGCTCCACCGTCCGGGCCTTGGGGACCGCGGTGGCCGTGCCAGGAGTCTTCTTCGCAACCACTGTCGTGGCTCCCGTCTGCTGGGCGGCCTCGACCGCACCCGCCTTCTTCTTCGCCGCGCTCTTGCCGCCCTTGGCGGCGACCGGGGCCGTCTTCTTGGCACCGGTCTTCTTGGCCACCGCGTCCTTCGCGTCGACCTTCTTCGCCGCCACCTCCTTGGCGCTGACCTTCTTCGCGGCGGCCTCCTTCGTGACCGTCTTCTTCACCGCCGTCTTCCCGGCGGCGGCCTTCTTCGCCCCTGCGTCCTCGGCGCCGGCCTGCTTCGCCGCCGCCTCCTGCGTGACCGTCTTCTTCACCGCTGCCTTCCCGGCGGCGGCCTTCTTCGCCGTCGCCTTGTCGGCCGCGGCGCCTGTCGCCGCTGCCTTCGTGCCGCCCCTCTTCCCACCGACCTCCTCCTTGCCGACCGCCTGCCCGGCGACGGCCTTCTCACCGGCCGCCTTCTTGGCGCCTGCCTTCTTGACGGGGCCCGCAGATCCGGCCGCCTTCTTGGCGACTGCCTTCTTGACGGGTGTCGCAGACCCGGCCGCCTTCCCGGCAACTGCCTCCTTGGCCGAGCCCGCAGACCCGGCCGTCTTCGAGGCCGCCGCCCTCTTGGCCGGACCCGCAGAACCAGCCGTCTTCCCGGCAACCGCCCTCTCGATCGAGCCCGCAGAACCAGCCGTCTTCGAGGCCGCCGCCCTCTTGGCCGGACCCGCAGAACCAGCAACCTTCCCGGCAACCGCCTCCTTGACCGAACCCGCAGACCCGGCCGTCTTCGAGGCCGCCGTCTTCTTCGTCGCGGGTCGCGCCGCCGTCTTCTTCCGCGCGGCACCCGATGCCTCCATGGCCGCCGCCTTCCTGGCCGGAGCCTTCTCGGCTGCCGCCGGGCTCCGCCCGCGCACGGCCCCGGCGACAGCCGTTCCGTTCACCTCTGTGGGCAGATGTGCGCCCTGTGCGGTCGTGCCGGTGGACGCACGCGCGCCGCCGGATCCACCCGGCGGTCGCTGTACGGCGGTCTTCTTCGCCACCATGGCCGCGGCCCCTTAGCTTCCGTGATCTCGCGCGCAGATCGTGCTGGGACGATAAATCGACTTCTGGCCCGCGGCAACGGGGCACGCTCACGAGGCGCCCGTCGCACGCGGGCCGCGCGCCGAGCCTCCATCCGTTGTGCCCAGCTACCCGGCCGGTAATCCGCCGGGCCCGACATCCCGGCGTCCCGGACGGCCCGCGCCTGGCCATTCGGGTCACCGCGCACGCTGCGGCGCCCCAGGTCACGGAGCGGGCGAAATCCGGTCGGCCGCTGTCCGTGGGGCGCCGTACACTGGGCGGAGCGAACAGCGTGGATGGGGACGAGTAGCGGCGTACGCAGCCATGAGCGATCCGGGGACGGTGGAAGCCCGGAGGCCCGCGCGACGTGAAGATCACCCCGGAGCCGCCGGAAGAACGCCCTGGGTCCGCCCAGGGCCGGTAGACCCGGTATCGCGACCCCAATGAGGGGGCTCATCGATGCGTACGGCGCACCGAGGAGCCAAGGAGGGTGGTACCGCGGGAGCGCGCCGCACACGGCGTACGCAGGATTCACGGAATCCGAGGCTCTCGTCCCTCCGACGGAAGGCAGCACGTCCGCCGGAGGAAGATCAATGACGCAGTACCGCCAGGTGCCCGCCCAGGTCGACCTGCCCGCACTCGAGCACGCCGTGCTCGACTTCTGGCGCGAGCAGAAGATCTTTGCCAAGACCCTGGAGCAGTCCGAGGGCCGCCCCGAATGGGTGTTCTACGAGGGCCCGCCCACCGCCAACGGCATGCCGGGCGCCCACCACATCGAGGCCCGCGTCTTCAAGGACGTCTTCCCTCGCTTCCGCACCATGCGCGGCTACCACGTGGCCCGCAAGGCGGGCTGGGACTGCCACGGTCTGCCCGTGGAGCTGGCCGTCGAGAAGGAGCTGGGCTTCTCCGGCAAGCAGGACATCGAGGCGTACGGCATCGCCGAGTTCAACGCCAAGTGCCGCGAGTCGGTCACCCGCCACACCGACGCCTTCGCCGAGCTGACGACCCGCATGGGCTACTGGGTCGACCTGGACGACGCGTACCGCACCATGGACCCGGAGTACGTCGAGTCGGTCTGGTGGTCGCTGAAGGAGATCTTCTCCAAGGGCCTGCTGGTCCAGGACCACCGCGTCGCCCCCTGGTGCCCGCGCTGCGGCACCGGCCTGTCGGACCACGAGCTGGCGCAGGGCTACGAGACGGTCGTCGACCCGTCGGTCTACGTCCGCTTCCCGCTGACCTCGGGACCGCTCGCGGGCGAGGCCGCGCTCCTGGTGTGGACGACCACCCCCTGGACCCTGGTCTCCAACACGGCGGTCGCCGCGCACCCCGAGGTCACCTACGTCGTCGCCACCGACGGCGAGGAGAAGGTCGTCGTCGCCGAGCCGCTGCTCGCCAAGGCGCTCGGCGAGGGCTGGGAGCCCACCGGACAGACCTTCACCGGCGCCGAGATGGAGCGCTGGACCTACCAGCGCCCGTTCGAGCTGGTCGAGTTCACGGAGCCCGCCCACTACGTGGTCAACGCGGACTACGTGACCACCGAGGACGGTACGGGTCTGGTCCACCAGTCCCCCGCCTTCGGTGAGGACGACCTCAGGGTCTGCCGCTCCTACGGCCTGCCCGTGGTCAACCCGGTCCGCCCCGACGGCACCTTCGAGGAGGACCTGCCGCTGGTCGGCGGCGTCTTCTTCAAGAAGGCCGACGAACAGCTCACCGAGGACCTGAAGCAGCGCGGCCTCCTCTTCCGGCACCTGCCGTACGAGCACAGCTACCCGCACTGCTGGCGCTGCCACACCGCGCTGCTCTACTACGCCCAGCCCTCCTGGTACATCCGTACGACGGCCGTCAAGGACCGGCTGATCCAGGAGAACGAGAAGACCAACTGGTTCCCGGACACGGTCAAGCACGGCCGCTTCGGCGACTGGCTGAACAACAACATCGACTGGGCGCTGTCCCGCAACCGCTACTGGGGCACCCCGCTGCCCATCTGGCGCTGCGCGGAGGACCACCTCACCTGCGTCGGCTCCCGCGCGGAGCTGACCGAGCTGACCGGCACCGACCAGTCTGACCTGGATCCGCACCGGCCGTACATCGACGAGGTCACCTTCGCCTGCCCGCACGAGGGCTGCGGCGCGACGGCCACGCGCGTGCCGGAGGTCATCGACGCCTGGTACGACTCGGGTTCGATGCCGTTCGCGCAGTGGGGCTACCCGTACAAGAACAAGGAGCTGTTCGAGAGCCGCTACCCGGCGCAGTTCATCTCCGAGGCGATCGACCAGACCCGCGGCTGGTTCTACACGCTGATGGCCGTCGGCACCCTGGTCTTCGACAAGTCCTCGTACGAGAACGTGGTCTGTCTCGGCCACATCCTCGCCGAGGACGGCCGCAAGATGTCCAAGCACCTGGGCAACATCCTCCAGCCGATCCCGTTGATGGACCAGCACGGCGCCGACGCGGTCCGCTGGTTCATGGCGGCGGGCGGCTCCCCCTGGGCGGCCCGGCGCGTGGGCCACGGCACCATCCAGGAGGTCGTCCGCAAGACGCTCCTGACGTACTGGAACACGGTCGCCTTCCAGGCGCTGTACGCGCGTACGTCGAACTGGGCGCCGAGCGAGGCCGATCCGGCCCCGGCCGACCGCCCGGTCCTCGACCGCTGGCTGCTGTCGGAACTCCACGCGCTCACCGACCAGGTGACGAAGTCCCTGGAGGGATACGACACCCAGCGCGCCGGCAAGCTCCTGTCCGCGTTCGTCGACGACCTGTCGAACTGGTACGTCCGCCGCTCGCGGCGCCGCTTCTGGCAGGGCGACAAGGCGGCGCTGCGCACGCTGCACGAGGTCCTGGAGACGGTCACCAAGCTGATGGCTCCGCTGACCCCGTTCGTCACCGAGCGGGTGTGGCAGGACCTGGTGGTGCCGGTGACCCCGGGCGCCCCGGAGTCGGTGCACCTGTCGTCCTGGCCCGAGGCGGACCTGTCCGCGATCGACCCGGAGCTGTCGAAGCAGATGGTGCTGGTGCGCCGTCTCGTCGAACTGGGCCGTGCCACACGCGCGGAGTCGGGCGTCAAGACGCGTCAGCCGCTGTCCCGCGCGCTGGTAGCGGTGAGCGGCTTCGAGACGCTGGACCCGGCGCTGCACACGCAGATCACGGAGGAGCTGAACGTCGAGGCGCTCGCCTCGCTGAGCGAGGTCGGCGGCTCGCTGGTCGACACGACGGCGAAGGCGAACTTCCGTGCGCTGGGCAAGCGTTTCGGCAAGCGCGTCCAGGACGTCGCCAAGGCCATCGCCCAAGCGGACGCGGCGGCCCTGTCCCTGGCCCTGCGCGAGGGCACGGCGTCGGTGGAGGTCGACGGCGAGACCGTCACCCTCGCTCCCGACGAGGTGATCATCACGGAGACCCCGCGCGAGGGCTGGTCGGTGGCGTCCGACTCCGGCGCGACGGTCGCTCTCGACCTGGAGATCACCGAGGAGTTGCGGCAGGCGGGCCTCGCGCGTGACGCGATCCGGCTGATCCAGGAGGCGCGCAAGAACAGCGGCCTGGACGTCGCCGACCGGATCGCGCTCCGCTGGACCGCGACGGACCCGGCGGTCATCGCGGCCCTGTCCGAGCACTCCGGTCTGATCGCCGACGAGGTCCTGGCCACGGACTTCGCCCAGGGCGAGGCGGACGGGAGCTACGGCACCCCGTTCACCGACGAGCCCCTGAGCCTGACGTTCCGCCTGCGCAAGGCGTAACGACGGCCACGAAGGCCCGGATCCGCCAACTCCCTCGGCGGGTCCGGGCCTTCGGCGTCGCGGCATGGGGACACACGTGCGGAGGGTGGACACAAGGGCGGGGCCCCGGATCGAGAATCCGGGGCCCCGCCCTGAATGCTGCCGCTGTCTACGGCGCCTGTACGACCGTCAGTTGTCGTCCTCGTCGATGAGGAACCCGCGCATCGGCGAGGGCGCCTGGCCCATCGGCGACGGGCCCTGCGGACGCACCGGCGCCATCGGCTGGGTCATCGCCGGGGACATCTGCTGCTGACCGCCGAAGGACGGAGCAGAGGGAGCCGGGGGACCACCCATCGACTGGTTGCCGCCGTACGACGGGCCACTCGCACCCGCCGGAGCCATCGACGGCGCCGACGGCGCGGGCAGCGAGGCCGCGGCCGGAGAGCGCGGCGGCGCCAGCGAGTCGTCGGCCTGGGTCTCCAACTGACGGAGCTGCGACTCCAGGTACGACTTCAGCCGCGTGCGGTACTCGCGCTCGAAGCCGCGCAGGTCCTCGACCTTGCGCTCCAGCGTGGCGCGCGCGGACTCCAGAGAGCCCATCGCGACGCGGTGCTTCTCCTGCGCGTCCCGCTCCAGCGCGTCGGCCTTGGCACGGGCGTCGCGCTCCAGACCCTCGGCGCGGCTGCGGGCCTCACCGACGATCTTGTTGGCCTCGGAACGGGCCTCGGCGATCGCCTGGTCGGCGGTCTGCTGAGCCAGCGACAGGACACGCGCGGCGCTGTCGCCACCGGGACCCTGACCGGGCATGCCCGGACCGCCGGGACCTCCCGGACCGCCCATCGGGCCACCGCCCATGGGACCGGGGCCGCCCATGGGGCCACCCATCTGCTGCTGCATCGGAGGCTGGCCGCCCATCGGCCCCTGACCCATCGGCCCCTGACCCATGGACCCCTGCCCCATGGACCCTTGACCCATGGAGCCTTGGCCCATCGCCCCCTGGCCCATGGGTCCTTGACCCATCGGACCCTGCCCCATCGGACCCTGGCCCATCGGACCGGGACCCTGGGGACCACCCTGACCGCCGCCGGGGCCGGCAGGCAGCTGCGGGGCACCGCTCGGCAGCTGGGGCGGACCACCCATGGGGCCACCCATCTGCTGCTGCGGCGGGCCCGATATCCCAGCGGGCACCGGAGCCCCCGGACCTCGCATGCCCTGCGGTGGCTGCGGAGGCTGCTGTTGCTGGTCCTGCTGGCCCTCCGGGGGCTTGCGCATGTTCTGCTGGTTCTGCGCCGCGGCACGCGTGGCGGCGGCCAGCTTGGCGCGCAGATCCTCGTTCTCCCTAAGGAGACGGGTCAGTTCGGCTTCGACCTCATCGAGGAAGGCATCGACCTCGTCCTCGTCATAGCCTTCTCGGAGGCGGACGGTCGTGAACTGCTTGTTCCGCACGTCCTCGGGGGTCAACGGCATCTCTTCACCTCAACGTAGTCATCGGCAGTCGGCAAGACCGTATCGTCCACAGTCACCTCGCGAGGTTGCCCACGATGGAGATCAGGATGTAGACGATGATCATCAGTACGAAGAAGGACAGGTCGAGCGCCACGCCTCCGAGACGCAGCGGCGGGATGAACCGCCGCAGAAGCTTCAGCGGTGGATCCGTGACGGTGTAGGTGGCCTCCAGAATGACCACCATCGCCTTGCCGGGTTGCCATGAGCGGGCGAACTGGAAGACGTAGTCCATGACCAGCCGGAAAATCAGCACGACGAGGAAGCACATCAGCGCGATGTAGACGACCTCCAGGAACACGCTCATGATCCGTGCTTCCCTCTCCCCTGTTCCCGTGCGGCTTTCCGATTGTGCGTCTCAGCTCTGGTTGAAGAACCCGCCCTCTGCGATGCGGGCCTTGTCCTCCGCCGTGACATCGACGTTAGCAGGCGACAACAGGAACACCTTCTGCGTCACCCGCTCGATACTTCCATGCAGGCCGAAGACCAAACCTGCCGCAAAGTCGACAAGTCGCTTCGCGTCCGTGTCGTCCATCTCCGTCAGATTCATGATCACCGGAGTGCCCTCACGGAAGTGTTCCCCGATGGTACGGGCCTCGTTGTAGGTCCGCGGGTGGAGCGTGGTGATCCGGTAGGGCTCTCGCTCGGACACGACCTTGGGCATGATCACCGGGGCGCTCTTCTCCAGGCTCTGGCGTTCTTGTGTGATGGATGCCACGGGGGCGATGCGGGCCGGACGCCCCGATTCCGCGGCTAGCGAAGCCGAATGGGACACCGGATCGCGCTGCGCCGGAGGCTGAACCACTCGCACCGATTCGTCCCGTTGGGGCTGAAGTGCCTGATGCGACGACTCATGCCGCCTGCGGTCCCGCTCCGGCTCCGGGTCGAGTTCGGGCTCGAAGTCGTCGTCGGGGTCGAACCCCCTGCCGTCGTACCCATCGTCCTCCACGAGGCCGAGGTAGACCGCCATCTTGCGCATCGCGCCGGCCATTTCCTGAGTCCTCCGCTCTGTGGTGGATCGACTGACGACTGCCAAGTGCCCGCGATCCACGTGGTCGTCATGCCCGCCGATCGGCGGAATTGACCATATTTTCTGCTGTGGTCCGACTTCTTGGCGACGTTACCCGAGCCTCGGGCGGACTCCGAGTACCGCAGTACCGACGCGCACATGTGTCGCCCCGGCCGCCACGGCCTGCTCGAGGTCCGCACTCATCCCTGCCGACACCATGGTTGCAGTCGGATGGGTTCGGCGCAGGTCGGTCGACAAAACCATCAACCGCTCGAATGCCGCCTGTTGACGCCCCGCATACTCTCCTATGAGCGGCGCGACGGTCATCAGACCGTCCAGCCGCAGACCCGGAGCGTTCGCGAGAAGACCGGCCAACTCTTCGATTCCCGAAGGCGCGACGCCGCCGCGCTCACCCCGTTCGTTCGCCCCCGCGTCCAGTGCCACCTGGATCAGACAGCCCAGTTCGCGCCCGGCCCGCACGGCCTCCTTCGACAGCGCCGTGACCAGCCGGGAACGATCCACGGACTGCACGAGATCGGCATAACCGACCACGGAGCGCACCTTGTTGGTCTGCAACTGACCGACGAAGTGCCAAGTGAGGGGCAGATCCGCGCACGCGGCGGCCTTGGGCGCCGCGTCCTGGTCGCGGTTCTCCGCGACGTGCCGCACGCCGAGTTCGGAGAGAAGGCGCACATCACTGGCGGGGTAGGTCTTGGTGACCACGATGAGGGTCACCTCGTCCCGCGCGCGCCCGGCGGCCCGGCACGCGGCCGCGATACGGTCCTCCACCTGCGCCAGATTCGCGGCGAGTTGAGTCTTACGGTCCGTCATGTCCCATCAGTCCAGCCAGACATAGCCAGCGAGCCGTCCGGTGGTCCGGTCGCGGCGGTACGAGAAGTGGTCGCCCGATTCAAGGGTGCACACCGGCGACTGCGCCCGGTCGCACACCCCGAGTCGTTCGAGTTGGGCGTGCACACCGGCGGTCACATCGACCGCGGGAGTGCCCCAACTCGTCTCGGCGTGCGCCGCCGGTTCGGCGGCGGACACCTCCGCGCGCATCGCTTCCGGTACCTCGTAGCACCGGCCGCAGACGGCGGGTCCCGTGCGGGCGACGATCCGGGCGGGATCGGCACCCAGTTCCGTCATCGCGCGGACGGCGGCGGGCACCACCCCGGCGACCATGCCGGGACGGCCCGCGTGGGCGGCCGCCACGACCCCGGCGACGGGGTCGGCGAGCAGAACAGGCGTGCAGTCGGCGGTGAGTACCGCGAGGGCGAGTCCGCGTCGTACGGTGACGATCGCGTCCACCTCGGGCACCCGCATTTCACCCCACGGGGCGTCCACCACGGCCACGTCCGCCCCGTGCACCTGGTTCATCCAGACCACGTCGGCCGGGTCAAGGCCCAGGGACTTGGCGGCCAGTTCGCGGTTGGTGCGGACGGCCTCGGGGTCGTCGCCGACCGCTCCGCCGAGATTGAGCTCCTCGTACGGAGCGGCGCTCACCCCGCCCCACCGGTCGGTGAAGGCGAAGTGCGCGCCGCTCACGGTGTCGCGCTGTCCTATCACTTGAGGAAGTCCGGGACGTCCAGCTCCTCGGCCGCGCTGTCCGAGTAGGTCCGCGACGGCGGGATCGGCGACGGGGTGACGGGGATCTCGGTCACCGGCTCCGGGGCGGGCGCGGGCTCCGGCGTCTCCTTCGGCGTGACACTGCCGAGCGAGCCGAAGGCCGGACGGCTCTCCGCGGCGGGACGGACCGGCTCCTCGCGCTTGACCGAGGACGAGCTGATCACGTTGTCCCGCTTGGCCGGAGGCTGGCCGCCGTCGAAGCCGGCGGCGATCACGGTGACCCGCACCTCGTCCCCGAGGGCGTCGTCGATGACCGCGCCGAAGATGATGTTGGCCTCGGGATGCGCGGCCTCGCTGACGAGTTGGGCGGCCTCGTTGATCTCGAACAAGCCGAGGTCGGAGCCGCCCGAGATGGACAGGAGCACCCCGCGGGCGCCGTCGATGGACGCCTCCAGCAGCGGCGAGGAGATCGCCATCTCGGCGGCGGCCACCGCGCGGTCGTCGCCGCGGGCCGAGCCGATGCCCATGAGGGCCGAACCGGCCTCGGACATCACGGACTTGACGTCGGCGAAGTCGAGGTTGATGAGGCCGGGGGTGGTGATGAGGTCGGTGATGCCCTGGACACCGGAGAGCAGCACCTGGTCCGCCGACTTGAAGGCGTCGAGCACGGAGACCTGACGGTCCGAGATCGACAGCAGCCGGTCGTTCGGGATGACGATGAGGGTGTCGACCTCTTCGCGGAGTTCGGCGATACCGTCCTCGGCCTGGTTGGCGCGGCGCCGTCCCTCGAAGGTGAACGGGCGGGTGACCACACCGATCGTCAGGGCGCCCAGCGAGCGCGCGATGTTGGCCACGACGGGCGCTCCGCCCGTGCCGGTGCCGCCGCCTTCACCGGCCGTGACGAAGACCATGTCGGCCCCCTTGAGGACCTCCTCGATCTCCTCACGGTGATCCTCTGCGGCCTTGCGTCCGACGGCCGGGTTGGCGCCGGCGCCGAGACCGCGGGTGAGTTCACGGCCGACGTCGAGCTTGACGTCGGCGTCGCTCATCAACAGAGCTTGCGCGTCGGTGTTGATGGCGATGAACTCGACGCCCTTGAGACCGACCTCGATCATCCGGTTGATGGCATTGACACCACCGCCGCCGACACCGATGACCTTGATGACTGCGAGGTAGTTCTGCGGTGCTGCCACGTCGAAGGCCTCTCGCCTCGAATTACGTTGCCGTCGCCCTCGGGTGGCCCCGTGGTCCGACGGCGGATGCCGAATGGGACGGTCCGAACGCCGACCCGAACCCTAACGCTGAAGTTTAGGGTTACCAGTGTGCCTGTTCCCTGGACTCTTCCGGACAGGACACTAAGTCGACAAGTGGCGCACGTTCAACGAACACGCCGAACCTCCCGTTTTTCTTTTCACCCTATGTGATCAGCCGTAGCAGTGCCCAACCAGGGTGGTGGCCTGCACGGATGCACGTCAACTCCCTGATGACGCAGGGGAGGTGGGCACGCTGACGTCGAAGTGCCGGGCGTCCGGGGCCGCTTTCATCAGTGCCGTCAGCGTGACCGCCTTCGCCTTGCCTTTCTCACCACTTCCCCACATCACGCTCCGACCGCCGCGCAACTGGAGCGAGATGGAGTCGTAGGAACGGACCTTGACGGTCCGTGTGTCCCGCGCGACGGCGGTCGGCACGGCCTCGGCCACGCGCACCGCCTCACGCAGCAGCCGGTCGGTGCCGAAGCGGCGCGGGCCGCCCGCGCGGGGCAGCGCCCACTCCAGTACGGGAACACCCTCGGGAGCGTGCGCCACCGTGGCGAACCGCACGCCCTCGCGGTCGACTTCGACGAACCGGCCGCCGCTCGCGAGGAGCAGGACGGGGGTCCGCTCGGTCACGTTCAGGGTGATGCCATGGGGCCACGAGCGGACGGCCTCGACCGTGTCGACACGGGGCAACTTCCGTCGCAGCCGCGCCTCGATCGCATCGGTGTCGAGGGACGCCAGCGGCGTTCCGGTCCGTACCCCGGCCGCCGTACGCACCTGAGCCGGGGTCAGAACACGCGTACCGGACACGGTCACCCGCTCCACACGCAGCCAGGAGGAGCCGTACAGCAGCCAGATGACGCCGCCGCTCGCCAACACCACTGCCAGCAAAAGGATGATGAGCATACGGCGGCGGGCCCACCGTCCGGGGACGGGCGGCCGGGGCGGGCCGGACTTCTGCTTCTGCCGTACGCCGCGCTCGGCGGCCTTCGGTCCGGCCACGCTCCCTGCCCTCCCTCATGTCCCTAACGGTGGCGTGCGGCGATCGCCTCGTACACCATGCCGACGAGCAGGTCGTCGGCGTCCCGGCGGCCGAACTCACCGGCGGCGCGGGACATCTGGTACAGCCGGTGCGGATCGGCGAGCACGGGCAGGACGTTCTGCTGGATCCACTCCGGCGTCAGTTCCGCGTCGTCGACCAGCAGTCCACCACCGGCCTTCACCACCGGCTGGGCGTTCAGCCGCTGTTCGCCGTTGCCGATGGGCAGCGGGACATAGGCGGCCGGGAGCCCGACGGCGGAGAGTTCGGCGACGGTCATCGCGCCGGCCCGGCAGAGCATCATGTCGGCCGCGGCGTACGCGAGGTCCATCCGGTCCACGTACGGTACCGGGATGTAGGGGGGCATCCCCGGCATCTGCTGTACGCGCGGCAGTTCGTTCTTCGGGCCGACCGCGTGCAGGATCTGGATCCCGGACTGCTGGAGGTACGGGGCGACCTGCTGCACCACCTCGTTGAGCCGCCGGGCGCCCTGCGAGCCGCCGGAGACCAGCAGCGTCGGCAGGTTCGGGTCGAGCCCGAACGCGGCGCGCGCCTCAGGGCGTACGGCGGCGCGATCCAGGGTGGCGATGGCGCGGCGCAGCGGGATGCCGATGTAGCGGGCGCCGCGCAGCTTGCTGTCCGGGGTGGAGACGGCGACCTGGGCCGCGTACCGCGAACCGATCTTGTTGGCCAGGCCGGGGCGGGCGTTGGCCTCGTGGATGACGATCGGGACGCCGAGGCGCTTGGCCGCGAGATAGCCGGGCAGGGCGACATAGCCGCCGAAGCCGACGACGGCGTCCGCCCTGGTGCGCTCCAGGATCTGCTCGGCCGCCTTGATCGTGCCGCGCAGCCGCCCGGGGACCGTGATCAGTTCGGGGGTCGGCTTGCGCGGCAGGGGTACGGCCGGGATGAGCGCGAGTTCATAGCCGCGCTCGGGTACGAGTCGGGTCTCCAGGCCGCGCTCCGTGCCCAGGGCCGTGATCCCCACGGTCGGATCCTGCCTGCGCAGGGCGTCCGCGAGGGCGAGCGCGGGCTCGATGTGGCCGGCGGTCCCCCCACCGGCGAGTACGACATGCACCGAAATTCACCGCTCTCCGGACGAGCGCGCCGCCGAGGCGCGCCGTCGCATCGTGTTCCATCTCCGAGGCCCCCGTGTGAGTACGGCGCCTCCCGCTCGCTTTCTACCAAAGCGGGGTTGCCGCCTCGCAAGCGCCGCTCGCGCACCGGGCTCCTCGCGCGCGAAGGCGATGAGCAGTCCGATGGCGAACATGGTCGGCAGCAGGGCGGAGCCCCCGTAGGAGAACAGCGGGAGGGGCACACCGGCGATCGGCAACAGGCCGAGCACCGCACCGATGTTGATCACCGCTTGCGTGGTGATCCAGGTGGTCACGCCTCCCGCGGCATACCTGACGAAGGGGTCCTTCGTGCGTCCGGCCACGCGGATACCCGCATAGCCTAGAGCCGCGAAGAGGGCGAGGACCGACAGCGTCCCCGCGAGGCCCAGTTCCTCACCGGTGACGGCGAAGATGAAGTCGGTGTGAGACTCCGGCAGTTGACCCCATTTTTCCACGCTCGCCCCCAGCCCGGATCCGAAGAACCCGCCGGACGCCAGAGCGTAGATTCCGTGCACGGCCTGCCAGCAGGTGCCCTCGGGTCCGAGGTCCGTGGCGCCGATGCAGGCGAGCCGGTCCATCCGGTTGGGGCTGGTCTTGATGAGGAACACGCCGATCGTGACGGCGATCGACAGCACCCCCACGAAGAGCCGCGTGGGCGCGCCCGCCAGCCACAGCAGCCCGAACAGGATGGCGGTCAGGATGATCGCGGTGCCCATGTCGCCGCCCAGCATGATCAGCCCGAGCAGCATGAACGCCATGGGGACGAGCGGCACCAGCATGTGCTTCCACTGCGTCAGCAGCCGCTTCTCCTGCTTGCGGGCGATCAGGTCGGCTCCCCACAGCACGAGCGCGAGCTTGCCGAACTCACTGGGCTGGATCTGGAAGGAGCCGCCGAGGGCGATCCAGTTCTGGTTGCCGTTGATCGACATCCCTATGCCCGGCACCTGCACCAGGGCCATCAGGACGACGGAACCCGCCAGCATCGGGTACGCCAGCGCCCGGTGCAGCTTCACGGGCATCCGCGCGGCCACGAGCATCAGCACGCCGCCGATGGAGGCCGCGAGGAACTGCTTGCGGAAGAAGTACGAGCCCGGCAGCGCCATCTGGAGCGCGGTGACCTGCGAGGCCGAGTAGACCATCACGAGGCCCAGCACGGTGATCAGCAGACTGCCGCCGACGATCAGGTAGTAGGCGGTCAGCGGCCGGTCCCAGGCGCGCCGGGCCCGCAGGACGAGCCGGGTGACGGGGTTGTCGCGCGGGGGGCGGGCCGAGGCGGCGGGACGCCTGGGCGCGCGCGGCACGCTACGGCTGGCGGGCACCGGCGCTCACCCCGCCCCGCCGTGCGAGAACGCCGTCGGCCCGCACAGCGCCGCAGCGCTGTCCGGGCACCGGCCACATCCGAGTCACGCGTCCCTCCCGCACTCGCCCGGTCGCCGCCGGGCAGGGCGGGGCCGGGTCAGTCGTCGGCGGAGCCGAGCTCACGAACGGCCTCCGCGAACGCGTCCCCGCGCTTGTTGTAGTTCACGAACATGTCCATGGAGGCACAGGCCGGCGCCAGCAGCACCGTGTCGCCCGGCCGGGCGAGCCCCCGCGCCTCCTGGACCGCCGCGCGCATCGCCCCAGTGTCGGTCCGTTCGAGGTCGACGACGGGTACTTCTGGCGCGTGTCGCGCCAGGGCTTCGCGGATCAGCGCACGATCCTTGCCGATCAGCACGGCGCCCCGCAGGCGCGGTGCTGAGGCGGCGACCAGTTCGTCGAAGGTCGCGCCCTTGGCGAGCCCGCCCGCGATCCACACGATCGACCCGTAGGCCGCCAACGAGGCTTGTGCCGCGTGGGTGTTGGTGGCCTTGGAGTCGTCGACGTACGCGACGCCGTCGTGGTCCGCGACGTGGGCGATGCGGTGGGCGTCCGGGGTGAAGGCCCGCAGGCCGTCGCGCACGGCCTGGGCGGGGACGCCGAAGGCGCGCGCGAGGGCCGCCGCGGCAAGGGCGTTGGCGATGTTGTGCGGGGCCGGCGGGTGGATGTCGGAGACCTCCGCCAGCTCCTGCGCGTTCTTGTGCCGGTTCTCGACGAAGGCGCGGTCGACCAGGATGCCGTCCACGACGCCGAGTTGGGAGGGCGCGGGCGTACCCAGCGTGAAGCCGACGGCCCGGCAGCCCTCCTCGACGTCGGCCTCGCGGACCAGGTCCTCGGTCGCCTTGTCGGCGGCGTTGTAGACACAGGCGACGCGATTGCCCTCGTAGGCACGGCCCTTGTCGGCGGCGTACGCCTCCATGGAGCCGTGCCAGTCGAGGTGGTCGGGCGCCAGGTTGAGCACGACGGCGGAGTGCGCGCGCAGCGACGGCGCCCAGTGGAGCTGGTAGCTCGACAGCTCCACGGCGAGGACGTCGTACTGCTCCTCACCGAGGACGACGTCGAGGAGCGAGACGCCGATGTTGCCGACGGCCGCCGTGCGCAGGCCCGCCGCCTTCAGGATGGAGGCGAGCATCTGCACGGTCGTGGTCTTGCCGTTGGTGCCCGTGACCGCGAGCCAGGGGGCCGCGTCGGGGCCGCGCAACTGCCAGGCCAGCTCGACGTCGCCCCAGACCGGGACGCCCGCCTCGGCCGCCGCGGCGAACAGCGGCTTGTCGGGCCGCCAGCCGGGCGCGGTGACGATCAGCTCGGTGCCCTCGGGCAGGGTCGACCCGTCACCGAGGCGGACGGTGATGCCGAGCGCTTCGAGTTCCGCGGCCTGCGCCCTGGCCCGCTCGTCGTCGCCGTCGTTGACGACGGTGACGAGCGCGCCGAGCCCGTGCAGCACCTTGGCCGCCGGGACACCCGAGACGCCGAGTCCCGCGACGGTGACGTGTTTCCCCTGCCAGTCGGTCACTTGTCCGCTGCCCATCCTGCGTAGAAGATGCCCAGTCCGACGACCACACAGATGCCCTGGATGATCCAGAACCGGACGACCACGAGCACCTCGGACCAGCCCTTGAGCTCGAAGTGGTGCTGGAGCGGGGCCATCCGGAAGACGCGCTTGCCGGTGAGCCGGAACGAGCCGACCTGGATCACGACGGACATGGTGATCAGGACGAACAGACCGCCCAGCAGCGCGAGCAGCAGCTCGGTGCGGGAGCAGATCGCGAGGCCCGCGAGGGCGCCGCCCAGCGCGAGCGAGCCGGTGTCACCCATGAAGATCTTGGCGGGCGAGGTGTTCCACCACAGGAAGCCCAGGCAGGCACCCATCAGCGCCGAGGCCACGATGGCGAGGTCGAGCGGGTCGCGTACCTGGTAGCAGGCCGCGGGGTTGGTCAGGGTCATCGCGTTGGCGCAGGACTCCTGGAACTGCCAGACACCGATGAACGTGTAGGCGGCGAAGACCAGGACGGAGGCGCCCGTGGCCAGGCCGTCGAGACCGTCGGTGAGGTTCACGCCGTTCGACATCGCGAGGATCATGAACAGCGCCCAGATCACGAAGAGCACCGGGCCGATGGACCAGCCGAAGTCCTGCACGAAGGAGAGCTTGGTGGAGGCCGGGGTGTTGCCGCGGTTGTCGGCGAACTGGAGCGCCAGCACCGCGAAGGCGATACCGCCGAGCAACTGTCCGGCCATCTTCGCCTTGGCCCGCAGACCCAGCGAGCGCCGCTTGACGATCTTGATGTAGTCGTCGAGGAAGCCGACCATGCCCATGCCCACCATCAGGCCGAGCACCAGCAGTCCCGAGTAGGTCGGGGGGTAACCGGTGATCACCTTGGACAGGAAGTAGGCGGCGACCGTCGCCAGGATGAAGGCGATACCGCCCATCGTCGGCGTACCGCGCTTGCTGGCGTGCTCGCGCGGGCCGTCGTCACGGATGTACTGACCGTAGCCCTTGCGGGCCAGCAGCTTGATCAGCAGCGGAGTGCCGACCAGGGTCAGGAAGAGGCCAATGACACCCGCGAACAGGATCTGCTTCATCATCGGGCGGCAACCTCACCCTCGGCACCGGTCTCGAGCAGCGCCTGCGCCACACTCTCCAGACCGACCGACCGGGACGCCTTCACGAGTACGACGTCTCCCGGGCGCAACTGACTGCGCAACAGGTGGACCGCCGCCTGTGCGTCGGACACGTGCACCGACTCCTCACCCCACGAACCCTCGTTATATGCGCCCAATTGCAGCCAGGACGCTTCCCTGCCCCCGACCGCGACGAGCTTGCTGACGTTGAGTCGGACGGCGAGCCGTCCGATCGCGTCGTGCTCGGCGAGCGCCTCGTCCCCGAGCTCGGCCATCTCGCCGAGCACTGCCCAGGTGCGTCCCCCCTGGGCCCGTGAGGCCTCGCCCATGGCGACGAGCGCGCGCAGGGCGGCCCTCATGGACTCGGGGTTCGCGTTGTAGGCGTCGTTGACGATCGTCACGCCGTCCGGGCGCTCGGTGACCTCCATCCGCCAGCGGGAGAGGGAGCCCGCCTCGGAGAGCGCCACGGCGATCTCGTCTGCGGACATGCCCAGCTCATGGGCGACGGCGGCCGCGGCGAGCGCGTTCGACACGTGGTGCTCACCGTACAGGCGCATCGTCACATCGCTTGCACCGGAGGGTGTGTGAAGCCTGAAGACGGGCTGCCCGGTGTCCGTGAGTCTCACGTTCTCGGCGCGTACGTCCGCTTCGTCGGACTCTCCGAAAAGGGTCACCTTCGCCTTCGTACGGGAGGCCATGGCCCGTACCAGCGGATCGTCCGCATTGAGGATCGCGACGCCGCCCGCGTCCGCGGCGGGCAGGCCCTCGACGAGCTCGCCCTTGGCCAGCGCGATCTGCTCACGGCCGCCGAACTCGCCGATGTGCGCGGTGCCGACGTTGAGCACGAGCCCGACGCTCGGCGGGGTCAGCCCGGCGAGGTAGCGGATGTGGCCGATGCCGCGGGCGCCCATCTCCAGGACGAGGAACCTCGTCTCCTCGGTGGCGCTGAGGGCGGTGAGGGGCAGCCCGATCTCGTTGTTGAGCGAGCCGGGCGTGAACACGGTCGGCGCCTTGCGCCCGAGCACCTGGGCGACGAGGTCCTTGGTGCTGGTCTTGCCCGCGGAGCCGGTGAGGGCGACGAGGGTCGCCCCCAGCCGCTCGACGACATGGCGGGCGAGGGCGCCGAGGGCGGCCTGGACGTCGTCCACGACGATCGCGGGCACGCCGACGGGGCGGGACGCCAGTACGGCGACGGCGCCCGCCTCGACGACGGCCGGGGCGAAGTCGTGTCCGTCCACGCGCTCGCCCACGAAGGCGACGAAGAGGCTGCCGGGCTCCACCTCACGGGAGTCCCGGACGACCGGTCCGGTGACGTGGACGGACGGATCCGGTATGTCGTGCGTCTGCCCGCCGACGACTCTGGCGATCTCGGCGAGAGAGAGGGCGATCACAAGTTCATCCCTGGTTCTTCTGGATAGCTTCGCGAAGCACGTCGCGGTCGTCGAAGGGACGGACCACTCCGGCGATGTCCTGGCCCTGCTCGTGTCCCTTGCCCGCGACCAGCACCGTGTCGCCGGGTCGCGCGCGGGCGACGGCGGCGGCGATGGCGGCGGCCCGGTCCTCGAAGACCTGCACCTCGCCGCGCTCGTGGGCGGGTACGGAGGCCGCGCCCTCGAGCATCATGGCGAGGATCGCGAGGGGGTCCTCGGAGCGGGGGTTGTCGGAGGTCAGTACGGCCGTGTCGGCGAACCGGGCCACGGCGGCGCCCATCGGGGCGCGCTTGGTCGTGTCCCGGTCGCCGCCGCAGCCGAGCACGGCGTGCAACTCGCCCTCGGTGACCTTGCGCAGAGCCCGCAGCACGGACTCGACGGCGGCGGTCTTGTGGGCGTAGTCGACGACCGCGAGATACGGCTGTCCGGCGTCGACGCGCTCCAGCCGGCCCGGGACGCCCGGCACCGCGGCGATGCCGTCGGCGGCGGTCTGCGGGTCGAGCCCGGCCTGGGCGAGGGCGACGACGGCGGCGAGCGTGTTGGCCACGTTGAAGGGGCCGGGCAGGGGGGACTTCGCGGCGATGCGCAGCCCGTCGGGGCCGACCGCGGTGAACGTCGAGTCCAGCGGGCCGATCTCGACGTCCTCGGCACGCCAGTCGGCGTCGGGGTGGCCCTCGGCGGAGAACGTGACGACCGGGACACCGGAGTCCGCCACGAGCCTGCGGCCCCACTCGTCGTCGTAGTTGACGACACCGGCCCGGCTGCGCCGCTCGGTGAACAACTGCGCCTTGGCCCGGTAGTAGTCCTCCATGTCGGAGTGGAACTCCATGTGTTCCGGGCTGAGGTTGGTGAAGACGGCGATGTCGAAGACACAGCCGTCGACGCGGCCGAGGACCAGCGCGTGGCTGGAGACCTCCATGGCGACCGCCTCGACCCCGCGCTCACGCATGACCGCGAACAGGGACTGGAGGTCGGTGGCCTCGGGCGTGGTGCGCTCGGACTTGATGCGCTCGTCGCCGATGCGCGTCTCGACCGTGCCGATCAGGCCCACGCGCGGGTCGCCGTCGCCGCCGTGGGTGGCCCGCAGGCCGCCCTCGACGAGGTAGGCGGTCGTGGTCTTGCCGGAGGTGCCGGTGATCCCGATCTGGAGCAGGTCGCGTCCAGGACGGCCGTAGATCGTGGCGGCCGACTCGCCCATCCGGCCGCGCGGGTCGTCGACGACCAGGACCGGCAGCCCCGTCGCGGCGGCGCGTTCGGCGCCGGTCGGGTCGGTCAGCACGGCGACGGCACCGAGACCGGCCGCCTGCGTGACGAAGTCCGCGCCGTGCAGGCGGGCGCCGGGCAGGGCGGCGTACAGGTCACCGGGACGGACGGCGCGCGAGTCGTGGGTGATGCCCGTGACCTCGGCCGCTCCGTCCGGCTCGTCCGGCCTGGCGGCCTCCAACTGATCAGCGAGCTCCGCGAGGGGGGTGGCGGAGACGTGAGCCGGTCGCGGCGGTCCCGGGTATGTCACGGAAGCGCCCTTCTGGGTGGTTTGGGACTGATCAGCGTATGGCACGGCGGTGAGCGTACCGGGCACACCCCCGCCGGAGCGAAGTGAGGGCGCGGAGGGCTGCTGGTTCCCGGGATCGGGGGTGATCGTTGTCACGAGCTGGTTCCTGGTGGGTCGTTCCAGTGGTGCTGATCATGGCGTGAACTCGACGGGAAGGTTCGCGGCCCGCGCCCCGGTGGGCGGGACCTGGAGGGTCTTGAGGGCGAACTCCATCACCTGCTTGAAGATGGGTCCGCAGATCTGGCCGCCGAAGTAGTTGCCCTTGGTGGCGTTCTGGATCGCGCAGTAGACGGTGACGCGGGGCTTGTCCGCGGGGGCGAAACCGGCGAAGGACGAGGTGTAGCCGCGGTATCTGCCGGTGGCCGGATCCACGCGGTTCGCCGTGCCCGTCTTGCCCGCGACGCGGTAGCCGGGGATGCGCGCCTTGCTGCCGGTGCCCTGCTCGTCGTCCACCACGGACTCCAGCATCTGGGACAGCGTCTTGGCGGTCTTCTCGCTGACGACCCTTGTCTCCTTTGGCTTCTGGGCCGGTGCGAAGTCTCCGTCCGGTCCCTTCGTGCCGCGCACCAGGGTGGGTTCGACGCGGACGCCGCCGTTGGCGATGGTCGAGTAGACCGACGCGGCCTGCATCGCGCTGATCGACACGCCCTGGCCGAAAGGGATCGTGTACTGCTGCGAGGTGGACCAGGCGTCGGGCGGCGCGAGGATGCCGCGCGTCTCGCCCGGGAACCCGAGCCCGGTGGGGCTGCCGATGCCGAACTTGCGCAGATACGAGTAGAGGGTCTTGTTGGCCTCCGGCTGCGTCTTGCCGAGCTGGCCGGTCGCCAGGATGGTGCCGATGTTGCTGGACTTGGCGAGGACGCCGTTGAGCGTCAGGTACCAGGTCTTGTGGTTGATGTCGTCCTGGAAGAGCCGGTCGCCGCGGTGCAGCCGGTTGGGCACCGTGACATGGGTCGTCGGGGTCGCGGCGTTCTCCTCGAGCACCGCGGCCATCGACATGACCTTGGCGGTGGAGCCCGGCTCGTACGTGTCCTGGAGGGCCGCGTTGCCCAGAGCCGCAGGATCGGCCTTGGAGAGGTCGTTGGGGTCGAAGCCGGGCGCGTTCGCGAGGGCCAGGATCTGCCCGGTCCGGGTGTCCTGCACCACCACGTACCCGCCGTCCGCCTTGGACTCCTTCACCTGCTCGGTGATGGCGTTCTGGGCGGCCCACTGGATGTCGCGGTCGATGGTCAGCTCGATGTCGGACCCGGCCACGGCGGGCGTCTCGGCGGAGCCCGCGGTCGGTACGAGCCGCCCGCCGGACTGGGCGTAGCGGATGCTGCCGTCCTTGCCCGCCAGCTCCTTGTTCAACTGCTGCTCGATGCCGCCGCCGCCCCGGCCGTCGGCGCTGACCCAGCCCAGTATCCCGGCGGCGAGATCGCCGTTCGGGTACACGCGCTTGCTGGTGGGGACCGCGAGAACCCCGGCGAGCACGCTGACCGTGCCGGGCGCGGCCTTCGTGGCGAGCGTGTTCTTCAGATCCTTGATCTGGTTCCAGACCTGGGGGGTACGGCGCTGGGCCAGGAGCACATAGCGGGTGTGCGGGGTCTTGAGCTTCCGCGTGAGCGCGGCGGCGTCCTGGCCGAGGATCGGGGCGAGGAGCGCGGCGGCCTGCTCCGGGGCGTCCGGCCGCTTGGCGGCCTGCGGGGCGAACATCGTGGGATCGGCCGTGATGTCGTACGCGTCCACGCTGGTCGCCAGCTCGACGCCGTTGCGGTCCGTGATCTTGCCGCGCTCGGCGGCCAGGGTGCGGCCGACGTACCGGTTCTGGTCGGCCTTGGCGGTGTACGCGCTCGCGTCCACGGCCTGCACCTGGAGCAGCCGTCCGACGAACGTGAGCATCACCAGGGTGAGGGCGAGGCCGATCAGGCGCAGCCGGGGGCGGGGGCTGCCGAGCCGGAGGGGGCCTCGGGCGGCACCGCGGGTCGGCGCCGGGCGGCGTGCGGGGCGGGCACCGGGGCCCGGTCGGCGCCGGGCGTCGGGGCGCACGGGCCGGGCCGGGCCGGGCACGCGGCGTCGCGGCGGTTCCCTGTCGGACACTTCCGTCACCTGCCGGGAGTCGGAGAGGGTGCTGCGGACGGGGTGGAGCCGGTCGCCGAGGGCGTCGCCCAGGACGGCGACGGCGACGCCGAGGCCGAGGCCGTGCGGCTCGGGGACGGTGCCGCCGTGGTGCTCGGGGAGGGGCCGGGCGACGCGGGCGCGGACAGGGACGCGGGGCTCGCCGAGGGCTGCGCGGCGGGGCGGGGGACGCCCTTGACGGTGCCGTCGGGGCCGAGGAAGGCCGGGTCGCCGCCGGGGACCATGCCGAGCGTGTCGGCGCGGTGCCGCAGGGCGTCCGGGGCCGCGTAGGCGTCCACGTCCCGCTGGAGGGCCTGCTCCTCGTCGGTGAGGTTCTTGGTCTCCCGCTGGAGGTCGGAGAGCTTGAACGCGCCTTCGCTGAGTGCGGAGTTCAGCACCAGGAGCCCGATGAGTCCGCCGCCGAGCAGCGCGACGACGAGCAGGACGAAGGGGGTACGGGCGGCGCCGCCCGCTCCTGCCGGAATGAGCCGCGCGAGCCGGGCGGCCCGCCCTCGGAGCCGAGGTTTCCTGCTCACGCGCCCTCCCGCCCCTGGAGGGCCGTCGCGTCCCCGCGCGCCCGGTGTCCGCCGCTCACTCGCCCACCCCTCTCGTCCGGTTCACTCGACGTCCTCGCGGATGCGCTCGGCGCCCCGCAGGCGGGCCGGAGCCGCTCTGCGGTTCTCGGCGACCTCCTCCTCGGTGGGGAGTTCGGCACCACGGGTCAGGAGCTTGAGCCGGGGCTGGTAGCGCTCGGGCACGACGGGCAGTCCGGGCGGCGCGGTGGAGGTGGCGCCCGCCGCGAACACGTGCTTGACCAGACGGTCTTCGAGCGAGTGGTAGGACAGCACGGCGATCCGGCCGCCGACCGCGAGCGCCTTCACGGCCGCGGGGATCGCCCGCTCCAGGACGGTGAGTTCGCCGTTGACCTCGATCCGCAGCGCCTGGAACGTGCGCTTGGCGGGGTTGCCGCCGGTCCGCTTGGCCGCCTGCGGCAGCGCGTCGCGGATCAGCTCCACGAGCCGCGCGCTGTTGCTGAACGGCTCCTTCTCGCGCTCGCGCACGATCGCGGACACGATCCGCTTGGCCTGCTTCTCCTCGCCGTACGCCCGCAGGATCCGGACGAGTTCGCCCGGCGGGTAGGTGTTGAGGACCTCGGCGGCGCTGACGCCGGTCGTCTGGTCCATGCGCATGTCGAGCGGGGCGTCCTGCGCGTAGGCGAACCCGCGCTCGGCCTCGTCGAGTTGCATCGAGGAGACACCGAGGTCGAACAGCACGCCCTGGACCCGCGGGATGCCCAGCCGGTCGAGGACGTCGGGGAGTTCGTCGTAGACAGCGTGCACCAGGTCGGCGCGGTCCTTGAAGGGGGCGAGCCGCTCGCCGGACAGGCGCAGTGCCTCCGTGTCGCGGTCGAGCGCCACGAGGCGGGCCTCGGGGAACCGCGTCAGCAGGGCTTCACTGTGGCCGCCGAGGCCCAGGGTGCAGTCGACCACCACGGCGCCCGGTTCGGTGAGGGCCGGGGCCAGCATGTCCAGGCACGGCCGGAGCATGACCGGCACGTGTCGGTCCTGCTGTCGCCCGCCGCCGCCCTGCTGCGGAAGCGCTTCGCGCCTTGCCAATTCCGGGGCCTCTCAGATTCCTGCGCGACGGTACGCACCGCCGGGTCCCCGCCCGCTCACGAAGGGGAGGCGAGCCGGCGCCAGATGCGTCAGCCGACCAGGAGCGGGAGGAGGCCGAGCCGTACGTACGCGCCGCGCACGCGGGGAGAAACCGGCACACTGCCGGGATCTTCGGGTGAACAGTCCGCAGGGAGAGCCTCACGCCTCCCGCTTCGCGTCACTTTAGTCCACCCTGTCTTGCGGTCAATCAACCGGCCTGCGCGTCGCACCCCCGCCGGTCACGGCCCCATGATCCGCGAGGATCCGCCCGCGCGGCGGCGTTTCACCGTCCGTGTGGGGTCCCTCACAACAAGCCGCGCCCGTGTTCTTTGTCCTGTCTCACAGCAGGCCTGGATCATCCGCGCCCAGTAACGTCTTGGGTATGACGACTTCCGCATCCGCACCCGCCGGTCCCGAGGGCACCATGGTCGGCACCGTCACCGACCGCCTCGTGTCGGCCAACGAGGGCTACGCCGCCGCGTTCGCCGACCCCGGGATGGACGCGCACCCCGTGCTCCGGGTCGCCGTCGTGGCCTGCATGGACGCCCGGCTGGACCTGCACGCCGCGCTCGGCCTGGAGCTGGGCGACTGCCACACCATCCGCAACGCGGGCGGTGTCGTCACGGACGACGTGATCCGCTCCCTGACCGTCAGCCAGCGCGCGCTCGGCACCCGCAGCGTCGTCCTCATCCATCACACCGACTGCGGCCTGGAGTCGCTGACCGAGGACTTCCGGCACGAGCTGGAGATGGAGGTCGGCCAGCGTCCGCCGTGGGCGGTCGAGGCGTTCCGCGACGTGGACCAGGACGTACGGCAGTCGATGCAGCGCGTGCGGACCTCCCCGTTCCTGTTGCACACCGACGACGTGCGCGGCTTCGTCTTCGATGTGCGGTCGGGACTGCTGCGGGAGATCGACCCCGCGTAACGGGTCGCCGCGGCGGCGCCCCCGGCCGCTCGCCCCGCCCCGCCTCGCCCTACTGGACGACGAACACGCATTCGGGCAAAGGTCCCGGGACCGCTGTGCCGAAACGGTCGTAAGGCCGACATACCGCGGCCAGTTATCCACAGGCGAGTGACACGAACCGGCAACGCAACAAGAATGCGGGTGTGACGTCACGCGGAACCGCGGAACATTCCCGCGCGGTGTGGCGTGTTTCGGGGTGGGCCGCATCGCAGAGCGTCGGCCCGGAGGAAGAACGGGCGAGGAGGGCCGGGTGACGACCTATGACGATCGTGCGAGCCGGGGGGGTCTCCCCGCTCGAGCGGGGTCGGGTGCGGGCGACGATCTGACCACCACTGTGGAGCGTGTCCGCAGGTCGGTGGAGGGAGTGATCGAGGGCAAGCCCGACGTCGTACGGCTGTCGCTGACGGTGCTGCTCGCCGAGGGTCATCTCCTGATCGAGGATGTGCCCGGCGTCGGCAAGACGATGCTCGCCAAGGCGCTGGCCCGCTCCATCGACTGCTCGGTGCGGCGCATCCAGTTCACGCCCGACCTGCTGCCCTCGGACATCACGGGTGTGTCCATCTGGGACCAGCAGCGCCGGGACTTCGAGTTCAAGCCGGGCGCGATCTTCGCCCAGATCGTCATCGGCGACGAGATCAACCGCGCCTCGCCCAAGACCCAGTCCGCGCTCCTGGAGTCGATGGAGGAGCGGCAGGTCACCATCGACGGCCAGACGCACGGACTGCCCAGCCCGTTCATGGTGGTGGCCACCCAGAACCCGGTGGAGATGGAGGGCACCTACCCGCTGCCCGAAGCCCAGCGCGACCGCTTCATGGCCCGTGTCTCCATCGGCTACCCCAGCCCGGACGCGGAGTTGCAGATGCTCGACGTCCACGGCGGGGTCAACCCGCTGGACGACCTCCAGCCGGTGGCGCACGCGCACGAGATCGTGAAGCTGGTCGAGGCCGTCCGGGGCGTGTATGTCGCGGAGGCCATCCGGCGCTACGCGGTGGACCTGGTCGCCGCCACGCGCACGCACCCCGACCTCAGACTCGGCGCCTCGCCGCGCGCCACGCTGCATCTGCTGCGCGCGGCGAAGGCCTCCGCCGCCCTCGACGGGCGGGACTACGCGCTGCCGGACGACGTACAGGGCCTCGCCGTGGCGGTGCTGGCCCACCGGCTGCTGCCCACGGCCCAGGCGCAGCTCAACCGCCGTACGGCGGAGCAGGTCGTCCAGGAGATCCTCCAGCAGACCCCGGTGCCCGCGGCGTCCCAGCGGCAGGCCGGTCTCGCGATGGACCGCGGCTACGCCCACGAGCCGCCCCGGGGGCTGTGATGACACACGGGGGGACGGCCCCGGCCACCGGTGAGGACCAGGGCGGCTTCGGGGCCGCGTTCGCGGGACTGACCACCCGCGGGCGGTCCTTCCTCGCCGCCGGTATCGCGGCCGCGATCTGCGCCTTCGTCCTCGGCCAGGGCGATCTGCTCCGGGTGGGACTACTGCTGGCGGCGCTGCCCGTGGTGTGCGCGATCGTGCTGTACCGCACGCGCTACCGGGTCGCGGGCAGCCGCGGTCTGTCGCCCTCCCGTGTGCCCGTCGGCTCCGAGGCCCGCGTCCATCTGCGGATGGACAACGTCTCGCGGCTGCCCACCGGGCTGCTGATGCTCCAGGACCGGGTGCCCTACGTCCTCGGGCCGCGCCCCCGGTTCGTCCTGGACCAGGTGGAGGGCGGCGGCCGGCGCGAGGTGTCGTACCGCGTGCGCTCGGATCTGCGCGGACGCTATCCGCTCGGCCCGCTCCAGTTGCGGCTGACCGACCCCTTCGGGATGTGCGAACTGACCCGCGCCTTCTCCACGTACGACACGCTGACGGTCATCCCGCGCGTGGAGCCGCTGCCGCCGGTACGGCTCGCGGGCGAGGCGAAGGGGTACGGCGACGGGCGGCAGCGCTCGGTGGCGCTGGCGGGTGAGGACGACGTGATCCCGCGCGGGTACCGCCACGGTGACGACCTGCGCCGGGTCCACTGGCGTTCGACCGCGCGCTACGGCGAGTTGATGGTGCGCCGCGAGGAGCAGCCGCAGCGCGCCCGGTGCACGGTGCTGCTCGACACCCGGGGCATCGCCTTCGAGGGCGCGGGCCCCGACTCCGCCTTCGAGTGGGCGGTCTCGGGCGCGGCGTCCGTGCTGACGCACATGCTCGAACGAGGCTTCTCCGTAAGGCTGTTGACCGACACGGGCAGTTCGGTGCCGGGCGAGGGCGCGGAGGGGTTCGCGGGCGCGAGCCAGGAGTCCGCGGACGCGGCCGGGCTGATGCTGGACACGCTCGCCGTCATCGACCACTCGGAGGGAGTGGGTCTGTCGCGGGCGTACGAGGTGCTGCGCGGCGGCAACGAGGGGTTGCTGGTGGCCTTCTTCGGCGATCTCGACGACGAACAGGCCGCGGTGGCCGCGAAGATGAGCCGACGCAGCGGAGGCGCGCTCGCCTTCCTGCTGGACAGCGCGGCCTGGGGGCGGCAGCCGTCCGAGGAACCGGACCCGGGCGAGCCGGGCGAGGAGAGGCTGCGGCTGCTGCGCGAGGCGGGCTGGACGGCGGTGCCGGTGCCGCGGGGGAGGTCGCTGACGGAGCTGTGGCACGAGGCGGACCGGCAGCGTACGGGCGTGGGTGCCCTGAGCGGTACGGGCGGACGGTCATGAGCGGGCGGGCCCGGCTGGCCCTGTGCGCGGCGGCGGCGACCCTGATGACGTCGTGCGCCCTGCTGCCGCTGGTGTCCCCGGCGACCTGGCTCTTCCAGGCGGCGTTCCTGGTGGCGGCGCAGACCGGGGTGGGCGCGCTGACCCGGCGGGTCCCGTTGGCCCGTCCGCTGACCATCGCCTGCCAACTGGTGGTCGGCCTGCTGCTGCTCACGCTGGTCTTCGCGCGCGAACAGGCCCTCGCCGGGTTCGTTCCGGGTCCCGACGCCTTCAATCACTTCGGGGTGCTGTTGCAGCAGGGCGCGGAAGACGTCGGGCGGTACGCGACCCCGGCGCCGCTGACCCCGGGGATCCGGCTGATGACGGTCGGCGGGGTCCTGGTGATCGGCCTGCTGGTGGACGCGCTCGCGGTGACGTTCCGCGCGGCGGCCCCGGCCGGACTCCCGCTGCTCGCGCTGTACTCGGTGGCCGCGGGCCTGTCCGAGGGCGGTGCCGACTGGCTGTGGTTCCTCATCGCCGCGGGCGGCTATCTGATGCTGCTGCTGACCGAGGGCCGGGACCGGCTCTCCCGGTGGGGGCGGATCTTCACGGGCGCGCCCCGTTCCCAGGGCGCCGCCTCCGGTGGCGCCGTCGCCCCCGTCCGCGCCGGACGGCGTATCGGCGCGGTCGCGCTGGGCATCGCCCTGGTGGTGCCGATCGCCCTGCCCACGCTCGACGGCGGTCTGCTGGACAGCGCCCGCGGCGGCAGCGGCGCGGGCACGGGCGACGGGGGTACGGTCTCCGCGGTCAACCCTCTGGTGTCCCTGCGCGACAGCCTCAACGCGGACGAGGACCGCCAGGTCATGGCGTACCGCACCAACTCCCGGACCACCCAGGACATGTATCTGCGGATCGTCGCCCTGGACGACTTCGACGGGACCACCTGGAAGCCGGCCCGGCGGCACATCAGCTCCGTCCCGGACACCCTGCCCACCCCCAGCGGTCTCGCGGGGAGCGTACGGCGGACCGAGGTCGACACGAGGATCTCGGCGGCGGACTGGTACGCGCAGGACTGGCTGCCGCTGCCGTACCCCGCGACGCAGGTGAAGATCAAGGGCAGTTGGCGCTACGAGCCGGTGGGCCGCACGCTGGTGGGCGACCACGGGCAGAACACACGCGGCGCGCGCTACGAGGTCAGAAGCCTGGTCGTGCAGCCCACGGCGGAGCAGTTGGCCGCGGCGCCGGAGCCGCCGCCGTCGGTGAAGAGCGCGTTCACGAAGGTGCCGGGCTCCCTGCCGGCGATGGTCGCGAAGACGGCTCGCGAGGTCACCGCCGGGGCGTCGAACCACTACGAGGAGGCGGTCAAGCTCCAGGACTACTTCGCCTCCGACGGCGGGTTCACCTACAGCACCGAGGTGAAGGTCGGCAGCGGTCCGGGGGCGATCGCCCGGTTCCTCAGGGACAGGCAGGGCTTCTGCGTGCACTTCTCCTTCGCCATGGCGGCGATGGCGCGCACGCTCGGGATACCGGCACGGGTGGCGGTGGGCTTCACCCCGGGCACTCAGCAGGCGGACGGCTCCATGGCCGTGGGGCTGCGGGACGCGCACGCCTGGCCGGAACTGTACTTCGAGGGCGCGGGCTGGACCCGGTTCGAGCCGACGCCGACCCGTGGCTCCAGCCCGGCGTACACGCAGCCGGACGCGCCGGGTGTGCAGGACCCGGTCATGCCGCGGCCGTCGACGCAGTCGTCCACGGCGCCCTCGGCCGCTCCGTCGGCGAGTGAGAGCTGCTCGGCGGTGCTGAAGCGGGAGCAGGCGTGCGACACCGCGCTGCCGCCGCCGTCGATCGGCTCGTCCGGCGGGGGCCCGCGCTGGTACCAGATCCTGGCGTGGACCCTCCTGGGCCTGATCGTGGCGGCGCTGCCGCTGTCGCCTCTGCTGTGGCGGCTCAGACGCCGGTCGGTGCGGCTGGCCTCCGCCCGGCACGCGGCCTCGTCCCGGCGGTCGGGACGCGATCGGCGGGCCGGTCAGCCCGCCTCCCCGCCCTCCCCGGACGACAGCGAGGTGTCCGTCCCGTCGCAAGAGGTGGCTGTCGAGCACACCCTTGCCGTGTGGCGTGAGCTGACGGACACGGCGTGGGACCACGGCATCGTCCCGGACGACGCGCTGACCCCGCGGAAGGCCGCGGAGCGGATCGTACGGCTCGGGCGGCTGGACCCGGCGGCGGCCGAGGCGGTGCACCGGGTGGCCGGTGCCGTGGAGCAGGTGCTCTTCGCCCCGCGACCGCGTGTCCAGGCCGGGCTGGTCGGGGACGTGCGCAAGGTGCGGGCCGGGCTGCGGGCCGTGGCCGACCGGCGGACCCGGGTCCGGGCGGTGCTGGCGCCGCGCTCGGCCGTCCGGGCCGTGTGGGCGTTCACCGACCGCTGGGCGGCGCGCAGGTCCCGCCTGGCGGCGCGCTGGACGGCCTTGGTACGGCGCCCCTCCGGGCAGCAGCAGAGCGGCTGACGTACGAGACACGCCCGCCCGACAAGCGGCTGGGACGACGAACAGGGGCGACCACTGATGAGTGGTCGCCCCTGTTCGTCGTGTCTTGGACTGCTGAGGCCTAGTGGCCCTGTTCGTCCCGGCGTCGCTGCCAGCGCTGTTCGATGCGGTCCATCATGGAGCGGCGCTGGCGGGACTGCCCGCCGCGGGCGCCGACACCGGGTGGCGTGCCCTGCTCACCGGGCTTCGGGGCCTTGCGCCAGCCGGTCACGGCGAGTACGGCGCAGCCCAGCATGACCAGGAACCCGACCACGCTGACCCAGATCTGCTGAGCGACCATTCCGGCCATGAGGAGCGCGATACCCACCAGGAAGCCCACGACCGCCTGGTAGACCCGTCGCCGGGTGTACGTACGCAGCCCGCTTCCCTCAAGCGCTGTCGCGAACTTGGGATCTTCGGCGTACAGCGCTCGCTCCATCTGCTCGAGCATTCGCTGCTCGTGCTCCGAGAGCGGCACGGAGTCCTCCTCATCGTGCAGTCGCCGGGGCGACCGGGGGTCCCCTTCAGGATAGGCAGGGAATCGCCCCCTTGAAACCCGCCCCTCTACGCCAATTGGCCAACCGGAATCCGCCATGACCCGTCCCGGCTCGCTGAAGCTTCCATTCCCCAGCAGCCGACCCGTCATGCCGGGCGGTGTCCCTCGATCATACGGCTCACAGCTCCCGATCGGGCGGGCTGTGGCGTACACCATCTGCCGCCGCGCCCCTGATCAGCGGCGCCGTCCCGGCAACGCTCAGGACCCGGCGGTCCCCCGCGTCTCGCCGAGGACATGGAGCTGGGTGGCCACGGAGTGGAACGCGGGCGACTCGGCCGCCGCGGCCTCCAGCTTGAGCAGCGCCTCCAGGGCGCCGGGCTCGGTGTCGACCAGCACGCCGGGCACGAGGTCGGCGAAGACCCGGACGCCGTGTACGGCCGCGACGCTCAGCCCGGCGTCCTCGACGAGCGCGCTGAGCTGCTCGGCCGTGAAGCGGTGCGGTACGGGGTCGTTCTCGCCCCAGCGGCCGTCCGGGTCCTCCAGCGCCTGCTTGGCCTCCGTGAAGTGCCCGGCCAGGGCCCGCGCGAGCACGGCGCCGCCGAGACCGGCCGCGAGCAGGCTGAGGACGCCGTCGGGGCGCAGCGCGGCGACCACGTTGCGCAGGCCCTCGGCCGGGTCGTCCACGTACTCCAGGACGCCGTGGCACAGCACCACGTCGTAGCCACCCCGCTCGACCACGTCGAAGAGGCCGTGGGCATCGCCCTGGACGCCTCGCACCCGGTCGGCGACCCCGGCCTCGGCAGCCCGGCGCTCCAGCGCGAACAGCGCGTTCGGGCTGGGGTCGACGACGGTGACGCGGTGGCCGAGGCGGGCGGCGGGCACCGCGAAGTTGCCGCTGCCGCCGCCGGCGTCGAGGACGTCCAGCGCCTCGCGCCCCGTGGCCTTGGCGCGGCGGTCGAGGGCGTCCTGGAGGACCTCCCAGACGACCGCGGTGCGCAGGGAGGCGCGGGGACGCGAGGGATCGGAGCCCAGCGACGTCTGAGCGTGGTGGTGGGAGACGGGCGGGCGCATGGGGTCCGACACGGCAGTTGACTCCTCGGCGCGGCACCGCCTGCTGTGCGGCGGAGCGATCGGACGGCCTTCCGGTCCCGACCAGGGCGAAAGGCTTCAGGCCACTCCACCCTATTGCCTCCGGCGACCTGCCCGGATCCCGGCCCGCACCACGTCACGGCACCCCCCGCGCCACGTCACGGCCCCCGCACAGCGCCTCGCGGACCCGCGGCACCACCTCGCGGCCCCGCGGCACGCACCGCACCGCCCCGCGGCCCCACCGCGGCGCGCCCGCAGCACCTCGCACCGCTCCCGAGCGCCCGCGGCCCCGCTCACCCCGCGTCCGGTATCTCCTCGCTCTCCTCCCACCGCGGCCTCGGCAGGACCGGCTGGGCCGTCAGCATCCGCTCGACCAGGCGCAGGAACATCGCCACGTCCCGGATCAGGTCGTCCGCGTCGCGGGCGCTGGCCGCGCCCGGGATGTCCGCCTCGGCGCGGGCGCGGCGGGCGGCCCCGGAGGCGAACAGCGCGCTCCACTCGGTCAGCTCGGGGGCTGTCTCCGGCAGCACGTCCCAGGCGCTCCTGATCCTCGCGCGGCGCCGCGCCGTGGGTTCCGGGCGTCCGCGGGCGGCGAGCACCGCGGCGGCGGTGCGCAGGGCCGCCAGATGGGCCGTCGCATAGCGCTCGTTGGGGGTGTCGAGGACGGCGGCCTCGTCGAGTCCGGCGCGGGCCTTGGCGAGCAGGTCGAGCGCGGCGGGCGGGGCCGTGGCCCGGCGCGGCACGGGGTGCACGTCTCCCGCCGGGCCGGTCAGTGAGGGGGCAGGGCCGATGCCGCGGCGCCGGGGGGCGGCGGCTGCGTGGTGGCTGGCCATGACGAGCCTCCTGTCGTCTGGGTGACGGCACTGTGGCCGTATGTACCCATCGTGCGATATGGCACTGACAATCCATTCTGATCTGGGGTTTTGCCTCACCCGAAGATCCAGCGCTAGTTTTGCACTGACCAGTCAGTACAACTTCCTGGGGAGGGCCGGTACATGACCGTCCAGGGGAGCGAGGGGGACATGGATCTGCCACGGACAGCGGCCGGAGCCGCGGTCCACGCCGTGGACTTCGGGGTGAAGGGGCCGCGCGGCTGGGCCTTCCGGAACGTCTCCTTCACGGCGGAACCGGGCTCGCTGATCGCCGTCGAGGGCCCCTCGGGCACCGGCCGCACCTGTCTGCTGCTCGCCCTCACCGGTCGGATGAAGCCGAGCGAGGGGCACGCGGAGGTCGACGGGAACCGGCTGCCCAAGCGTCTGTCGGCGGTACGCGGGATCAGCGCGCTCGCGCACGTTCCCGGCGTCACCGACCTCGACCCGGCGCTCACCGTGGGCGAGCACCTGCGGGAACGGGCCCTGCTGGCAAGCCGGTTCGGCGACTCCCTGCGCGCGTTGCTGCGGCCACGCGCGCGGAGGGCGGCCGAGGCGCGGGCACGGATCGACAGCGCGCTGGCCGCCGCGGGACTCGATCCGGAGACGCTGCCCAAGGGGCTCCGTACGGCCGTACGCGATCTGGAGCGGCTGGAGGCGCTGCGGCTGTCCGTGGCCCTGGCTCTGATCGGCCGTCCGCGTCTGCTGGCCGTCGACGACACCGACCTCAAGCTCTCCGCCGCCGAACGAGCGGACGTCTGGGGCCTGTTGAGGTCGCTCACCGAGGCCGGGACCACGGTCCTCGCGGTGTGCGGCGAGGCCCCCGAGGGCGCGGTCGTGGTGACCACGGCGCCCGGCACCGCCACGGCGGACAGCACCCCGGACGACGACGACAAGGAGACGGCGTATGCGCACGCCGAGGCTGGCCGCGCTTGAGTTCAGGCGGTTCAGCAGGGGGAGGCTGCCGCGTGCGGCCCTGGTCGCGCTCCTGCTGCTGCCGCTGCTGTACGGCGCCCTGTACCTGTGGTCGTTCTGGGACCCCTACGGGCGCCTCGACCGCATCCCCGTGGCGCTCGTCAACGACGACAAGGGGGCGACGGCCGGGGACCAGCACATCGCCGTCGGCGACGACATCGTCAAGGGGCTGCACAAGAGCGACACCTTCGAGTGGCACGACGTGAGCGCCGCCGAGGCCAGGAAGGGCGTCGAGGACGGCACGTACTACCTGTCGCTGACCATGCCGTCCGACTTCAGCGAGCGGATCGCGTCCAGCTCCGGGAACTCCCCCGAGACCGGCGCCCTACAGGTGCGGACCAACGACGCCAACAACTACATCGTCGGGCAGATCTCCCGCACGGTGTTCAGCGAGGTGCGCACGGCGGCCTCCACCAAGGCGTCGCGCTCGTTCCTGGACCGGATCTTCGTCTCGTTCTCGGATATCCACGGGGCGACCGTGAAGGCCGCCGACGGGGCCGACCGACTCGCCGGTGGCATCGGCAAGGCGGAGAAGGGCTCCAAGAACCTCGTCGACGGGCTCACGAACGCCAAGGAGAGCAGCGGGAAGCTGGCGACCGGTCTGCGGAAGCTCGACACGGGCGCGGGGGACCTCAAGGACGGTACGCGGCAGGTCGCGGACGGCACCCGGGCGCTGGCCGAGCGGGTCGGCGGCGCGGCCGACCAGGTGCGGCCCTTCCTGAAGGAGAACAGCAAGCAGATCGCCGACACCGCGACCCTGGTGGCCGATTCCGCGGGTGTGATCAGCGACCACCTCGACGCGTTCGTCACCACGGCGCCCCTCGCCGAGACCGGCACCACCGAGGCCTCCGAGACCCTGGCCGCGGTCTACGCGCGGCGCTGCGCCGAAGACGCCGCCGCCACGCCCGACCCGGCCTGCGGCGACCTCGAGAAGGCGAAGGACGCCGCGGCGGACGCGGCACGCCTGGCCACGGACGTCAACACGGTGGTGACGGACTACCACGACGACACGGCCTCCCTCCAGAAGGACCTGAAGACCCTTCAGAAGCAGGCGCGGGCGCTCGCCGAGGCGGCACCGCATCTGTCCGAGGACCTCGACGACGCGGTCACCAAGGTGGAAGCGCTCGACAAGGGCGCCGCGGCGGTCGCCAAGGGGGCGGACACGCTGAACACCGGCCTCGGCAAGGCGAGTACGGGAGCGACGGACCTCCACACGGGCATCGGCAAGCTGAAGACGGGCGCGGTCGACCTCGACGGCGGTATCTACAAGCTCGTCGACGGCTCCGGGAAGCTCGCCGACGGCCTGCACGACGGCGCGGGCGCGATCCCCGACTACGACAAGAAGGACCGCGACCAGCGCACCCAGGTGATGGCCGACCCGGTGCAACTGGCCTCCCGGGACCTGCACAAGGCGCCCAACTACGGCACCGGTTTCGCCCCGTACTTCATCCCGCTGTCCCTGTGGGTGGGCGCGATGGTGGCGTACATGCTGATCGCGCCGATGAACCGGCGCGCGCTCGCGGCGGGCGCCCCGGCCTGGCGGATCGCGCTGGCGGGCTGGCTGCCGGTGGCCGCCATAGGCGTGTCGCAGACCGCCGCCCTCATGGCGGTGCTGCACTGGGCGGTCGGCCTGCAGATGGCGCGGGCGGCCGGGACGGTCGGCTTCCTGTTCCTGGTGTCGGCGTGCTTCGCGGCCCTCGTGCAGTGGCTGAACGCGCGCTTCGGAGCGGCGGGCCGGATCCTCGTCCTCGCCCTGCTGATGCTCCAGTTGACGTCCGCGGGCGGCACCTACCCCGTGCAGACCAGTCCGGGCTTCTTCAACGCGCTCCACCCCTACCTGCCGATGAGTTACGTTGTCGAGGCTCTCAGGAGGCTGATCACCGGCGGCGGTCTGGGACCGGTGTGGCAGGCGTGCGCCGTGCTGACGGCGTTCACCGTGGGCGCCCTCGCGCTCACCGCCCTGTCGGCCCGTCGCAAGCAGGTGTGGACCCTCGACCGGCTGCACCCGGAGCTGAGCCTGTGACCCGGTGACAGCCGGTGGGCCCCTGCCCTCCCCCACGGCCCGCGACCAGCAAGGCCGTGCTCATTTCGCTAGGAGACCGATGGAACACCGCAGTGCCGCCGCGTCGGGCGGGTCGTCGAGCCGTCGCGCGGCGACCCGGCAGAAGCTCTACGAGGCGGCCGTCACCCTCATCGCGGAGCAGGGGTTCTCCGCGACCACCGTCGACGAGATCGCCGAGCGGGCCGGTGTCGCGAAGGGCACGGTCTACTACAACTTCGCGAGCAAGTCCGGCCTCTTCGAGGAGTTGCTGCGGCACGGCGTGGGGCTCCTCACCGCCTCCCTGCGGGAGGCCGCCGAGCGGACCGAGGTGTCCGGTGGCACCAAGGTGGACGCCCTGGACGCGATGATCCGCGCGGGGCTCGGCTTCATCGCCCGCTACCCGGCCTTCACGCAGTTGTACGTGGCCGAGTTGTGGCGCACCAACCGCGCCTGGCAGTCCACGCTCATGGTGGTCCGGCAGGAGGTCGTCGCGGTCATCGAGGGGGTGCTGCGCGAGGGCGTGGCGGGCGGCGAGTTCAGCGATGACATCGACGTCCCGCTGACGGCCGCCGCGCTGGTCGGCATGGTGCTGGTGGCGGCCCTGGACTGGCAGTCGTTCCAGCCGGAGCGCTCCCTCGACGACGTCCACGCGTCGTTGTCGCGGCTGCTCCAGGGGCGCGTGAGCGGCGGCAGGTAGTTCGGGGACGCCAAAGCGCCGGTGCGAGGCCTCCGCCTGTGCGGACGGCCTTGGACCGGCGCTCCGTCGTACCTCCGTCGGGCCCGTGGGGACCTGTCCCCCGTGTCCCCGTGTCCCGCTGCCGCGCGACCGGACCGACGAAGAGAGCGGCCAGGGACACGCGCCGTTCCGCCGCCCCGTGTCGGCGGTGCCGGAGCCGCGCCCCTCTTCCGTGTCCCCACTCTCTCCTCCGGACGGCCCGGCCCCCATCCGCGCACCTACTCATCTCACCGACTAGGTACGGATACTCAGTGTCCGGATTGTCGGTGGGGGCCGATAGAGTCCCTGGCATGGCACGGATTGCGGTGATCGGCGCCGGGATGGGCGCGATGGCAGCCGCCGCCCGGCTGGCCGTCGCGGGCCACCGGGTGGTGGTGTACGAGCGTACGGAGACGTACGGCGGCGCGGTGCGCCGCTTCACCCGCGACGGCTTCTCCTTCGACACGGGTCCTGGCCTGCTGCCGCTGCCCGCCGTCTACCGCGATCTGTTCGTCAAGACGGGCAGGGAACCGCTGGAGGACTGCGTCGAGTTGGTCCAGATGGACCCGTCGGCGCGGCATGTCTTCGCGGACGGCACGGCGGTCTCGCTGCCGAACGCGTCGCGCGCGGGCGTCGTTTCGGCTCTGGACGCGGCGCTCGGCGACGGCGCGGGCGAACGCTGGGGCGACTTCCTGGTGCGCGCCCGCGAGGCCTGGGACCGTACGCGCCGACCGCTCCTGGAAGAGCCGCTGTGGCCCAACTGGCAGGTGCTGGCCGAGCGTGACCCCTACCCGGCGGTGGCGCGGCGCAGGCTGCTGCGCACACGGCGCGCCGAGACGCTCGCCGAGGTCGGCGCCTGGGAGCTGCGAGACCCCCGGCTCGTGGCCCTCCTGGAGAGCCACGCCGTGGCGTACGGTCTGGACCCGCGCGCCACAGCGGCGAGCGCGGCGGTCCTTCCGTACATGGAGTACGCCTTCGGCACCTGGTATGTGCGCGGCGGCATACGGGAGTTGGCGCGCGCCGTGTACGAGCGGTGCGTGGCCCGGAAGGTGGAGTTCGTGTTCGGCGCGGAGGTCGCCGGGATCGTCGAGAAGGACGGCCGGGCGGCCGGGGTGGAGCTGGCGGGGGGCGCCTCCTCGGCCTCCGGCTCCACGGTCGCGGAGGCCGACCATGTGGTGGCGGGCGTGGACCCGGCGTGCCTGCGCCGCCTGACGGAGCGCGCGCTTCAGGGCGAGGACGATGTCCGGCCGGATCCGGGGACCCGGCGCGCGGGGCGCTTCACGGTGCTGCTGGCGCTGCGCGGCGCCCGCGAGGCGGACACCGCGCACCGCACGCTCGTGCACACCCCCGACCGCACGGCCGAACTGGACTTCCTGTCCGGCCGTACGACGCAATGGGCGACGCCCACGGTGACCGTGCTGCGCCCGGACGACCCGGCGCTGCGCCCGGACGACGCGCACGAGTCGGTGGTGCTGACGGCCACGGTGCCGACGGACCTGGACTGGAGCGCCGGTGAGACGGCCGAGCGCTTCGCCGACCTGATGGTGCGTGCGGCCGACGCCGCCGTCCCCGGGATACGGGACCGGCTCCTGTGGCGTGAGGTGCGCACTCCGCGCGCGAACGCCGAGGAGACGGGCGCCGACGGCGGGGCGGTGCCGCATCCCGTCCTCGCGGGCGGCGCCGGACGCGGTCTGCTCCCGGCCAACTCGACCCGGCTGCCCGGCCTGTATCTGGTCGGCGGCTGGTCCCACCCCGGAGGCGGCCTCCCCCACGCCGGTATGTCGGGCGCGCTGGTGGCCGGACTCATCGTGGAGGGACCGGACTTCCGGGGCTCGCAGTGAGGGACGCGCCCGCTCAGTAGCGGTACTGCCCGTCGTAGCCGTTGCCGTGCTGCGCCGTGCCGTTGCCCTGGTGGGGGTACGGCTGCTCCGCGGGGGGTTCGCCGTTGAACGTGCCGTCGGCGGCGCGCTGTTGGGGAACCCAGACGCCACCGGGCGGGGTCTCCGCGTAGCCGCCGCCCGCGAACGCGTCCTGGCCGTACGCCTGTTGTCCGTAACCCTGCTGCCCGTCGCCGCCCTGCGCGGGGTCGTAGGCCTGACCGCCGTAGGGCTGCGCGCCCGCGTACGGGTCGTAGTAGTCGGCGTACTGCTGCGCGTTCTCGCCGTAGCCGTACTGCTGTTGCTGCTCGTACGAGTAGCCGTCGTACGGGGCGGCGGACGGTGCGGGCGGGGTGGTCGGTGCGGGTCCGGCGGAGTGCGCCGCGTTGGTGTAGACGCCGTAGGAACCGGTCTCGTCGGGCAGGGGCTGCGGGTCGAAGACGGTGGTCTCCTCGGCCTCGGTCTCGGCCTTGACCTGGGGAGGCTGCGGACCGGGGAAGGGGTCCTCGTGGACCTCCGGTGCCGGGGCCGGGTCCTTGCGGGCCGCCCCGCCCCGGCGGCGCTTGCTGCCGCCGCCACTGCCGCCGCCGGCCTTCGGACGGTTGCGGACCGCCCAGCCCTCGGCGAAACCGCGCCGGAACGACAGGGTCACATAGGTCTGCCCGATCGCGAACGCGATCGCGCCCACCCCGATGACCAGCACGGACGGGATCAGGACACCGAGCACGACCCCCAGGAAGCCGACGAACGCGAGCAACCGCCAGCGCAGGCGCGCCTTGTACTGCAGCAGCACCTCCCCGAGCAGCCACAGCGCGACGATGCCGAACGCAATGTAGAGGGCCGTCCAGCCCATGTACGCCCCTCTCAAGTGGGCCGCTACGCCGCCGTGTCGTACGCCGGTGCGGCGGCCTAGGCCCCCCGCGGACGGTGCAGGCCCAGGTTCTCGTAGATTTCCAGCGTCGCCGTGGAGTTGTTCAGCGTGATGAAGTGCAGTCCGGGCACTCCCTCGGCCAGCAGCCTCGCGCAGAACTCCGTCGCGAACTCGATGCCCATGGAGCGTACCGCCGTCGCGTCGTCCTTGACCGCGAGGATCCGTTCTTTCAGGTCGTCCGGGATGGCGGCGTTGCTGAGCTGGGGCAGTCGCTCCAGCATCCGCACGCTGGTGACGGGCATGACCTCGGGGATGACCGGGGTGTCGCAGCCCGCCGCGGCGACCCGGTCGCGCAGGCGCAGATAGGACTCCGGCTGGAAGAACATCTGGGTGATCGCGTAGTCGGCGCCGGCCCGGCACTTGTCGACGAAGTGCGTGACGTCGCCGTCCCAGTCGCGGGAGCGCGGATGCATCTCGGGGAAGGCGGCGACGCCGACGCAGAAGTCGCCCGACTCCTTGATGAGCCGGACCAGTTCGGCCGCGTAGGTCAGGCCTTGGGGATGCGCCACCCACTCGCCCATCGGGTCGCCGGGCGGGTCGCCGCGGACGGCCAGCATGTTGCGGATCCCGGCGTCGGCGTACTGGCCGATGATGTTGCGCAGTTCGGCGACGGAGTGGTTGACCGCGGTGAGGTGGGCGACCGGGGTGAGCGTCGTGTCGGCGACGATCTGCTCGGTCTCCTTGACCGTGCCCGCGCGGGTGGAGCCGCCCGCGCCGTACGTCACGGAGACGAAGTCGGGGGCGACCGCCTCGACTCTTCGCAGCGCGCTCCACAGGTTCCGCTCACCCTTGGGGGTCTTCGGCGCCGAGAACTCGAAGGAGTACGTCGTCCTGCGGGACGCGAGGATGTCGCGCACCGTGCGTGCGCGATCAGTCCTGGTGGATGCGGTTCCGAGGGCCATAGTCGCAGGTTAGCCAGGGGGTGACGGTCACCCAACCGGACGGGGGCTATTCGTCCGAATTTGCCTGGTTGTTGTCCATCTATCGGACACAGGCGCGCAGAAGGCTCACGGTACGTGTCCGGCCGAACGCGCTCAGGGACGTCCTTCAGGCCGTGCGCACGCGCTTGGCGAACTCCGCGGCGGCCGTGCCCGGGTCGTCCGCCTCGGTGATCGCGCGGACGACGACCACCCGGCGGGCGCCCGCGTCGAGCACCTCGTCCAGCCGGGCGAGGTCGATGCCGCCGATGGCGAACCAGGGGCGGTCGGTGCCGAGGGCCGCCGTGTGACGGACCAGATCGAGGCCCGGCGCCGGGCGGCCGGGCTTGGTGGGGGTGGGCCAGCAGGGGCCCGTACAGAAGTAGTCCACGCCCTCCTGGACGGCGGCGGCCTCGGCCTCCGCCGCGGAGTGCGTGGAGCGGCCGATCAGCACGTCGTCGCCGAGCAGGGCGCGGGCCGCGGGGACCGGGAGGTCACCCTGGCCCAGATGCAGGACGTCGGAGGCGGCGGCATGGGCGACGTCCGCGCGGTCGTTGACCGCCAGCAGCTTGCCGTGGCGGGCGCAGGCGTCGGCGAAGACCTGGAGATGTTCCAGCTCCTCGGCGGCCTCCATGCCCTTGTCGCGCAGTTGCACGATGTCGACGCCGCCCGCGAGGACGGCGTCGAGGAACTCGGCGAGGTCGCCCTGGCGCCTGCGGGCGTCCGTGCACAGATAGAGGCGCGCGTCGGCGAGGCGGCTGCGACGGCTGTCGGGCACAAGGTCCCCCGTGGTCGGTGGCGTACGGGCCGCGGCGGGCACGGTCGGCCGGGGCCGGGGCCCCGGACCGCGCCCCGTACGCCGGACGGTCGTTCTCGGATGTCTCGGGTCGGATCAGACGGCGAGCGCCTGGGCGCGCCGCTTCACCTCCGTGCCGCGATTCTCACTGAGGGCCTGGGCGGGGGTGCCAGGCAGGGTCGGGTCGGGAGTGAAGAGCCACTCCAGCATCTCTTCGACCGTGAAGCCGTCGTCCCGAAGGAGCGTCAGGGTGCCGGACAGGCCCCTGACGACCTTGTCCCCGTCGATGAAGGCGGCGGGGATGTGCAGCGCCCGGTTCTCACCACGGCGTACGGCGATGAGCTGGCCCTCCTTGACCAACTGCCGCACACGCGTCACCTCGACGCCGAGCGCTTCGGCGATGTCGGGGACGGTGAGCCAGGCGGGGACGAGAGCATCGATCTTTGCGTCAATCTCGGTCACGGGATCAAGGGTGCCATCCCGGACCGACAGTCGGAAGCCGGGCACCTCCAGGCGGGGTGCGGGGTACCTCCGGTCGTGGGCGTGTTCCGGGTCCGCATGGCGCCGCGACGGCCCGCGTGGGTCACGCCGTCGCCTCCTTCAGCGGGCGGGAGGGGTCCGCGAGCAGCGCCGGGTCCATGGTGGCGCCCGCTTCGATCAGACGGCGGCCCTGGGCCAGGTCCCGGGGGCGGCTCACCGCCAGCAGCGCCGCGAGACGGCCCTCGCGCAGCCAGCACACCGTCCAGGCAGCTCCCGCCGGGTCCCCGCGCCACACCAGCGTGTCGGCGGCGGTGTGGTGGCCCGCGTACTGCACGAAGCGGCCGAACTGCTCCGACCAGAAGTACGGCACCGGGTCGTAGACCGCCGGTACCTCGCCCATGACGTTCGCGGCCACCGTGCGCGGGCCCTGGAGCGCGTTGTCCCAGTGGTGGACCAGCAGGCGTTCCGCGTAGCGCCCCGACGGGAAGGACGCGCAGTCCCCGACCGCGTACACGTCCGGCGCCGATGTGCGCAGACACGCGTCCGCCAGCACCTCGCCCCGGTCGCCGAGCGCGATCCCCGAACCGGCGAGCCACGCCGTGGCCGGCCGGGCCCCGACCCCCACGACCACCGCGCCCGCGGGCACCCGGGAGCCGTCGTCGAGCACCACGGCCCCCGCCTCGACGCGCTCCACGCGCGCGTCCACGCGCAGCTCGGCCCCGCTCTCCGCGTACCAGGCCACCATCGGCGCGGCCACCTCGGCGGGCAGCGCCCCCGCGAGCGGCCGGTCCGCGGCCTCCACCACGGTCACCGCGCACCCCGCCTCGCGCGCGGCGGTGGCGAACTCGGCGCCGATCCAGCCCGCGCCCACCACCACGATGTCGTGCTGCTCGGCGAGGACCGGCCGCAGCCGCTCCGCGTCGTCCAGCGTCCGCAGCAGATGCACGGCGGGAACGCCTTCCGCGCTCGGCAGCCGGATCGGCTCCGCGCCCGTGGCGAGGACCAGGACGTCGTACGGGACGGGGCCCTCGGCGGTGTCCAGTTCATGGTCGCCGGGGCGCACGCCGAGCGCCTCACAGCCCAGGCGGAGTTCGATGTCCAGGGACTCGAAGTCGACGTCGAAGGCGGAGCCCTCGGCCTTGCCGAGCAGCACGGCCTTGGACAGCGGCGGCCTGTCGTACGGCTGGTGCGGCTCCGCGCCGATCAGCGTCACCGTGCCCGAGAACCCCTGTTCCCGCAGGGCGACCGCGGTCTGCACCCCGGCCATGCCCGCGCCCACGACGACGACGCGCCGTGCCGATCCGCCCCGTGCCTGCGTCTGCTCGCTCACCTGATCACCTTAGACATCTGACGGCCCGTCAGTGCGGGGGCGTGCGGGGTGACCTGCTCCACCTCGCTCGTCCCCCGGTCCGCGGGGGCAATAGGGTGGCCACCGTACAAGCACACGCGGGAGCCCGGACGTACCGGGCTGAGAGGGAGGCTGGACGGCCTCCGACCGTAGGAACCTGATCCGGGTCATGCCGGCGAAGGGAGGGGCTGGACGCCCATGTCGTCTCCACGTACCTCAGACGTCCTCGTCATCGGGGGCGGGATCATCGGCCTGGTCACGGCCTGGCGCGCCGCGCAGCGCGGGCTGGCCACGGCCGTCGTGGACCCCGAGCCGGGGGGCGGGGCGGCGCGGGTGGCCGCCGGGATGCTCGCCGCGGTCAGCGAGCTGCACTACGGCGAGGAGAGCCTGCTCGGCCTCAATCTGGCCTCGGCGCGCCGCTATCCGGACTTCGCCGCCGAACTGACCGAGGCCACCGGCCACGACCTCGGCTACCGCAGATGCGGCACGCTCATCGCCGCGCTCGACGCCGACGACCGCGCCCAACTGCGCGAACTGCACGCCCTGCACGAGCGCTCGGGCCTCGCGTCGCAGTGGCTGAACGGGCGCGAGTGCCGACGCCTGGAACCGATGCTCGCGCCGGGCGTGCGCGGCGGGCTGCGGGTCGACGGCGACCACCAGATCGACCCGCGGCGCCTGGCCGACACCCTGGTGGCGGCCTGCGAACGCACCGGAGTGGTCTTCCACCGGGTGCGGGCCGAACGGCTCTCGGTCGCACGGGAGCGGGCCACCGGGGTCAGGACCGCCGAGGGCACCGACCTCGCCGCGGGCCAGGTCGTCCTCGCGGCAGGCAGTCTCAGCGGGCGGCTCGCGGGCGTCCCGGACGGCGTCCTGCCGCCCGTACGCCCGGTGAAGGGGCAGGTGCTGCGGCTGACCGTGCCCGGCCGGTGGGCGCCGTTCCTGAGCCGCACCGTGCGCGCCGTGGTCCGCGGCAGCCAGGTCTATCTGGTGCCACGGGAGAACGGCGAGTTGGTGATCGGCGCGACCAGCGAGGAGCTGGGCTGGGACACGACGGTCACCGCGGGCGGGGTGTACGCCCTGCTGCGGGACGCGCACGAACTGGTCCCGGGGATCACCGAACTGCCGCTCACCGAGACCTGTGCGGGGCTGCGGCCCGGCTCCCCGGACAACGCGCCGCTGCTCGGCCCGACGGACCTCGCGGGGCTGCTGCTGGCCACCGGGCACCACCGCAACGGCGTCCTGCTCACCCCGGTCACCGGCGACGCCCTGGCGCACGCCCTGACCACCGGCGAACTCCCCGCCGAGGCGCGCCCGTTCACCCCCCGGCGCTTCACCGCCGCCGCCCGTACGGAGCAGCCCGCGTGAACATCCCCGTCACCCGCGTGACCATCTCCGTCAACGGGCGGCCCCGGCAGGTCGCCCCGGGCACCGCGCTCGACGCCGTGGTGCGGGACCTCACCGCGGCCCCCTCCGGGGTGGCCGCCGCCCTCAACGAAACCGTCGTCCCGCGCGCGCAGTGGCCGTCGACGCCCCTGGCCGACGGGGATCGCGTCGAGATCCTGACCGCCGTACAAGGAGGCTGAACCCATGGCCGACGATCCCCTCGTGCTCGGCACCACGACCCTCGCCTCCCGGCTGATCATGGGCACCGGCGGGGCGCCGAGCCTCGATGTGCTGGAGCGGGCGCTGGTGGCCTCCGGTACGGAGCTGACGACGGTCGCGATGCGGCGCGTCGACGCCTCGGCGCACGGCTCGGTCCTCTCGGTGCTCGACCGCCTCGGCATCGGGGTGCTGCCCAACACGGCGGGCTGCTTCACCGCGGGCGAGGCGGTGCTCACCGCCCGGCTCGCGCGCGAGGCGCTCGGCACGGGCCTCGTCAAGCTGGAGGTCGTCGCCGACGAGCGGACCCTGCTGCCCGACCCCGTCGAACTGCTGGACGCGGCCGAGACGCTGGTCGACGACGGCTTCACCGTGCTGCCGTACACCAACGACGACCCGGTGCTCGCCCGCAGGCTGGAGGACGTCGGCTGTGCCGCGATCATGCCGCTCGGCTCGCCGATCGGCTCCGGGCTCGGCATCCGCAACCCGCACAACTTCGAGCTGATCGTGGAGCACGCGCGCGTGCCGGTGATTCTGGACGCCGGCGCGGGGACGGCGTCGGACGCGGCGTTCGCCATGGAGCTGGGGTGCGCGGGTGTGATGCTCGCCTCGGCGGTGACCCGGGCGCAGGAGCCGGTGTCGATGGCGCGGGCCATGCGGTACGCGGTGGCGGCCGGCCGACTGGCCCGGCGGGCGGGCCGTATCCCGCGCCGGCGCTTCGCCGAGGCGTCCTCCCCCACGCGCGGCATGGCCCGCCTCGACCCCGAGCGGCCGGCGTTCTGAGCCCCGTCGACGGGCGCGGGACTGCGAGGTGCGTCACAGGTCGGCTTCAGACCAGGCCTGAGGCCGTCGAAGCGGACGGGGGTGACGGTGCGCCCTCGTAAACTCACCTGCGTGGATACGACCCTTAAGGACCCCCTCGTCGGGCAGGTGCTCGACGGCCGCTACCGCGTCGACGCGCGGATCGCGGTCGGCGGCATGGCCACGGTCTACCGGGCCGTGGACACCCGCCTCGACCGTGTCCTCGCGCTGAAGGTGATGCACCCGACGCTGGCCGCCGACGGCTCGTTCGTGGAGCGCTTCATCCGCGAGGCCAAGTCGGTCGCGCGGCTCGCGCACCCGAACGTGGTGCAGGTCTTCGACCAGGGCACGGACGGGTCGTACGTCTACCTCGCCATGGAGTACATCGCCGGGTGCACCCTGCGCGACGTCCTCCGCGAGCGCGGGGCGCTCCAGCCGCGCGCGGCCCTCGGCATCCTGGAGCCCGTGCTCGCCGCGCTGGGCGCCGCGCACCGCGCCGGGTTCGTACACCGCGACATGAAGCCGGAGAACGTCCTGATAGGGGACGACGGCCGGGTCAAGGTGGCGGACTTCGGCCTGGTCCGGGCCGTGGACACGGTCACCGACAACACCACAGGCGCCGTCCTCGGCACGGTGTCCTACCTCGCCCCCGAGCAGATCGAGCACGGCATCGCCGACCCCCGGGTCGATGTGTACGCGTGCGGGGTCGTGCTCTACGAGATGCTCACGGGCGCCAAGCCGCACCACGGCGACTCCCCCGCCCAGGTGCTCTACCAGCATCTGCACGAGGACGTGCCGCTGCCGTCCGCCGCCGTGCCGGGGCTGGCCCCCGAACTCGACGACCTGGTCGTCGCGGCGACCGCGCGCAACGCCGAACTGCGCCCGCACGACGCGGTGGCGCTGCTCGCCCAGGTGCTCCAGACGCGCGGCACGCTCACCGACGAGCAGTTGGACGCCGTCCCGCCGCAGGCCCGCACCGCGGAGCACGACAACGCCGAGGACCGGACGAGCGTGATCCCCCGGCTGCTGCCCATCGGCGAGGACGACAAGGCGGCACTGAACCGGACGAGTCGGCTGGAGACCCCGCCCGCTCGGCCGTCGCGCCGCTTCGGGCTCCCCCGGCGGGGGCTGCTCGGGCTCGTCGTGGCCGCGCTGGTGGTGCTCGGCGCGGGCGCCGGCCTCTGGTACATCAACTCCGGGCAGTTCACCAAGGTCCCGCCGCTGCTCGCCAAGACCGAGGCGCAGGCGCGGGAGCGGCTGGAGAAGGCCGGGCTCGACGTCAAGGACGTCAGGCACGCGTACAGCGACACGGTCACACGCGGCACGGTGATCAGCAGCGAACCGGCGACGGGCGAGCGGATCCGTACCAACGACTCGGTGACGCTGACCCTCTCCGACGGTCCCGAGACCGTGAAGGTGCCCGATCTGAAGGGCTACACGCTGGACAAGGCGCGGGCCGAGCTCAAGGAGGCCGGTCTGGCGGCCGGCATGGTCACGCGCGCGTTCAGCGAGGACGTGCCCAAGGACTCCGTGGTCGGTACGCAGCCCGCGGCAGGCACCCGGCGGCACGGCGGTTCGGCGATCACCCTCACCGTCAGCAGGGGCGCCCCGGTGGAGCTGGACGACGTGACGGGCGGCTCGGTCGAGGACGCCACGCAGACGCTGCGCGAGGCGGGCCTGAAGGTGAAGATCGCCGCGACGCGGGTCACGTCGTCGGACGTCGACGCGGGCGACGTCGCCGGGCAGTCGCCGGAGGCGGGCGCGGAGCTGGGCGAGGGCGACACGGTGACGCTGACGCTCTCCAAGGGCCCGGAGATGGTCGAGGTCCCGGACGTGGTCGGCGACAACGTGGACGACGCGAAGCAGGAGCTGGAGAAGGCCGGGTTCAAGGTCGAGGAGGACCGGGGCCTGCTGGGTCTGTTCGGCGACACGGTCAAGGGCCAGTCGGTGGACGGCGGCGACAAGGCGCCCAAGGGGTCCACGATCACGCTGAAGATCCGCTGAGGGCCACCGCCCCGGCGGCGGACCGGCCGGTGGGGCGCGCGGGACCGCATGACACCCTTGACGGGTGAGCACTCAGCAGTCCCGCGCCGCCTCCGGCGTCCTTCGCAACCCCATCGGCGGTCACATCCCCGTGGCCGGCGGCCTGAACTCCGTCGGGCTGACCTACGCCCGTGAGCTGGGGGCCGAGACCGTGCAGGTCTTCGTCGCCAATCCGCGCGGCTGGGCGACGCCCGTGGGCAATCCGCGGCAGGACGAGGCGTTCCGGGCCGCGTGTGCCGCCGAGTCGATCCCGGCGTACGTACACGCGCCCTATCTGATCAACTTCGGTTCGCACACCGAGGCGACCGTCGAGAAGTCCGTGGAGTCCTTGCGGCACTCGCTGCGCCGGGGCCGTGAGATCGGGGCGCTCGGTGTCGTCGTCCACACCGGGAGCGCCACCGGCGGCCGGGACCGGGCCGTGACGCTGAAGCAGGTACGCGCGCGTCTGCTGCCCCTCCTCGACGAGCTGACGCACGACGACGACCCGTGTCTGCTGCTGGAGTCGACCGCCGGCCAGGGCGCCTCGCTGTGCTCACGGACCTGGGACTTCGGACCGTACTTCGATGCCCTCGACGCCCACCCCAAGCTGGGCGTCTGCCTCGACACCTGCCACATCTTCGCCGCCGGGCACGATCTGACCGGCCCGGACGGGATGCGTCAGACGCTGGATCTGCTGGTGGACACCGTCGGGGAGGGGCGGCTCAAGCTGATCCACGCCAACGACTCCAAGGATGTGGTCGGCGCCCACAAGGACCGCCACGAGAACATCGGGTCCGGCCATATCGGCGAGGAGCCGTTCCGCGCGCTGATGAGGCATCCGGCCACCGCGGGCGTGCCGCTGATCATCGAGACGCCCGGCGGCAAGGAGGGGCACGCGGCGGACGTGGAGCGGCTGAAGCGGCTGCGGGACGGCTAGAGGTGCTGTGGGGCGGCTAGAGATTCACAGCTCGGGGCCGTCCCCGAGTTCCTCCTGGTAGGAGTAGCGCTGTTCCTTCCACGGGTCGCCGATGTTGTGGTACCCGCGCTCCTCCCAGAAGCCGCGCCGGTCGGCGGTCATGTACTCGATGCCACGCACCCACTTGGGGCCCTTCCAGGCGTACAGGTGCGGCACGATCAGCCGTAGCGGGAAGCCGTGTTCGGCGGTGAGCAGTTCGCCGTCCTTGTGGGTGGCGAAGATCGCCCGGTCCGAGGCGAAGTCGGCGAGGCGCAGATTCGAGCTGTAGCCGTACTCGGCCCAGACCATGACATGGGTGGCGGTGGGCGCGGGCGGGGCCAGCTCCAGGACCGTACGGGCCGGGATGCCGCCCCATTCGGCCCCGAGCATGCTGTACTTCGTCACGCAGTGCAGATCGGCGACGACGGTCGCGTACGGCAGGGCCGTGAACTCCTCGTGGGTCCAGCAGTGCTTCTCGCCGTCCGCGGTGGCGCCGAAGACCCTGAACTCCCAGCGTTCGGGGCGGAACTTGGGTACGGGTCCGTAGTGCGTGACCGGCCAGCCTCGCTGGAGTCGCTGTCCCGGCGGAAGCTCCTCCCGGCCCGCTTCTCCAGATGCTCGCTCCACCGGATGACCCATGGCTCCATCCTGACAGACCTCACAGGGTGCCCCGGACCGGCCCGTACAGAATGATGACAATTCGCACTGAGTGTGAACTTACTGGACGTTCTGGATTTGCCGGTGCGATCATGCGGGGCGGCGCAATCCGCCAGTCCCCCGCCTGGAAGGAGCCCGCGCGATGCAGGGCGACCCCGAGGTCATCGAATTCCTCAATGAGCAGCTCACCGGCGAGCTGACCGCGATCAACCAGTACTTCCTGCACGCGAAGATGCAGGAGAACTTCGGCTGGTACAAGCTCGCCGAGTACACGCGGCGCGAGTCGTTCGACGAGATGAAGCACGCGGAGGTGCTCACCGACCGCATCCTCTTCCTGGAGGGGCTGCCGAACTACCAGCGGCTGTTCCATGTACGGGTGGGGCAGACGGTCAAGGAGATGTTCGAGGCCGACCGGCAGGTCGAGATCGAGGCGATCGACCGGCTCCGGCGCGGTATCGAGATCATGCGGCAGAAGGGCGACATCACGTCCGCGAACATCTTCGAGTCGATCCTCGAGGACGAGGAGCACCACATCGACTACCTGGACACACAGCTCGAGCTGGTCGAGAAGCTCGGGGAGGCGCTCTACCTCGCGCAGGTCATCAAGCAGCCGGACAGCTAGGGCCTCTCGTTTGGATCATGCCGGGCTCGCGGGGCTCAGGCCGCGTCCGCGTCCGCGTTCTTCAGGCCGTCCAGTCGGGCGAGCACCGGCCTGCCCTGGTCCGCCGCCTCGCGGCGCGGGCAGGTCCCCCGGCCCAGCAGCGCCTGGATGCGCCGTACGCACGACCCGCAGTCCGTGCCCGCCTTGCACTCCGAGGCGATCTTCCGGGGCGTGCACGCCCCGTTCTCCGCGTGCTGCTTGACCTGCTCCTCGGTGACACCGAAGCAACTGCACACGTACACGCGGATCCACCTCCCGACGGGATAGCTGGGCGCCGTCCCGATCGTTCGGTGAGGCAAACCTAACCTTACCCGCCGTGCCGGAGTTGCAGAAGTGAAGTGGGGCGCGGATCCTGTGATCCGCGCCCCACTCCTGACTGCCGCTGCGGCTACTGGTTGCGGTACATCTCGGCGACCAGGAACGCCAGGTCCAGGGACTGGCTGCGGTTCAGCCGCGGGTCGCAGGCCGTCTCGTAGCGCTGGTGCAGATCGTCGACGAAGATCTCGTCGCCGCCGCCCACGCACTCGGTGACGTCGTCGCCCGTCAGCTCCACATGGATGCCGCCGGGGTGCGTGCCCAGCGCCTTGTGGACCTCGAAGAAGCCCTTGACCTCGTCCAGCACGTCGTCGAAGCGGCGGGTCTTGTGCCCGGAGGCCGCCTCGAAGGTGTTGCCGTGCATCGGGTCGGTGACCCAGGCGACGACCGCGCCCGACGCCGTGACCTTCTCCACCAGGTCGGGGAGCCGGTCGCGGATCTTGTCCGCGCCCATCCGGACGATGAAGGTCAGCCGCCCCGGCTCGCGCTCCGGGTCGAGCCGGTCGATGTACTGCAACGCCTCCTCGGGCGTCGTCGTCGGGCCGAGCTTGATCCCGATGGGGTTGCGGATCTTCGAGGCGAACTCGATGTGCGCGCCGTCGAGCTGACGCGTGCGCTCACCGATCCACACCATGTGCCCGGAGACGTCGTAGAGGTTCCCGGTGCGTGAGTCCACGCGGGTGAGCGCCGACTCGTAGTCGAGCAGCAGGGCCTCGTGCGAGGAGAAGAACTCGACGGTCTTGAACTCCTCGGGGTCCGTGCCGCAGGCCCGCATGAAGTTCAGCGCGTTGTCGATCTCCCGCGCGAGCCGCTCGTAGCGCTGCCCGGAGGGCGAGGAGCGGACGAAGTCCTGGTTCCAGGCGTGCACCTGGCGCAGGTCGGCATAGCCGCCGGTGGTGAAGGCGCGCACCAGGTTCAGCGTCGAGGCTGAGGCGTTGTACATCCGCTTCAGGCGCTCGGGGTCCGGGACGCGGGCCTTCTCGGTGAAGTCGAAGCCGTTGACGGAGTCGCCCCGGTAGGTGGGCAGGGTCACGCCGTCGCGGGTCTCGGTCGGCTTGGAGCGCGGCTTGGAGTACTGGCCGGCGATCCGGCCGACCTTCACGACCGGCACCGAGGCCGCGTACGTGAGCACGGCGCCCATCTGGAGCAGCGTCTTGAGCTTGTTGCGGATGTGGTCGGCGGACACGCCGTCGAAGGCCTCCGCGCAGTCGCCGCCCTGAAGCAGGAACGCCTCGCCCCGGGCGACGGCTCCCATCCGGGCGCGCAGCTCATCGCACTCGCCCGCGAAGACGAGCGGCGGATACGACTCGAGGTCCGCGATAGCTGCGCGCAGAGCCTCGGTGTCGGGGTACTCGGGCTGCTGCGCCGCGGGCAGGTCTCGCCAGGTGTTGCCAGCGTTGGCGCTGGTCTTAGCGTTCACGGTCACCTCGTCAACATTACGGGGTCACGTGGGGCTCCCCCGTCACCGCTCATCCAGTGAGACACCTTCCGCCCTCCGGTCCGGGCCGCGGGGCCGCCGGTCCGCCCCGCGGTTCTCCCGGCCGCGGGGCCCCGGTGGTGTAGGGTCCGGGGCATGTTCGCGCACTCGACCCTCACCCAGAACTGGTGGTGGACCGCTCCTTCGGCGGCCCACTGACTGCACGTACCCACGACATCGCGAAGGCCGCCCGAGGGGCGGCCTTCGGCGTTTCGCGACCCGGCCGTTCCTCTCCCGCAGACACTCCTCCCGTCCGCACAGAAGGAACCCGCCCCCATGAACCTGCTCGACTTGCTGGACGATCCCCGCCCGTTCGCCGTACTGCGCCGCCGCACGCCCGGCCGTGCCGAAGACTCCGTCGAGGTGCTGCTCGGCCCGGTCCACCCGTACGAGTGTCTCGCCGACCTGCCCGAGGAGTGCCTCGCCCTCGTCCCGTTCCGGCAGTTGCGCGAGCGCGGCTTCGACGTCCGTGACGACGGCACGCCGCTGCTGGCGCTGACGCCCGAGGAGTCCTTCGAGATCCCCCTGGAGCGGGCGCTCGATCAGCTTCCGCAACACGGCGTCCGGGTCGAGGCGGGCGGTTTCGACGTCGCCGACGAGGAGTACGCGCGGATCGTCGGGCGGGTGCTCGAGGAGGAGATCGGCCGGGGCGAGGGCGCGAACTTCGTGATCCGGCGGACCTACGAGGGGCACGTCCCGGACTTCGGCCGCGCCGACGCGCTCGCGCTGCTGCGGCGGCTGCTGGTCGGTGAGCGGGGCGCGTACTGGACCTTCGTCGTGCATACGGGAGAGCGGACGCTGGTCGGGGCCAGCCCCGAGGTGCATGTGCGGATGTCGGGCGGGACGGTCGTGATGAACCCGATCAGCGGTACGTACCGCTATCCCGCGGGCGGGCCGACGCCCGAGGATCTGCTCGCGTTCCTCGCCGACGGCAAGGAGATCGAGGAGCTGTCGATGGTCGTCGACGAGGAACTCAAGATGATGTGCACGGTCGGCGACATGGGCGGGGTCGTCGTCGGCCCCCGGCTGAAGGAGATGGCCCACCTCGCGCACACCGAGTACGAGCTGCGCGGCAGGTCCACCCTCGATGTGCGGGAGGTGCTCAAGGAGACCATGTTCGCGGCGACGGTGACCGGCTCGCCGGTGCAGAACGCCTGCCGGGTGATCGAGCGGCACGAGGTCGGGGGCCGCGGCTACTACGCGGGCGCGCTCGCGCTGCTCGGCCGGGACGCCGGGGGCGCGCAGACCCTGGACTCCCCCATCCTCATCCGCACCGCGGACATCGACGCGCGGGGGCGGCTGCGGGTGCCGGTCGGGGCCACGCTCGTACGGGGCTCGGATCCGGCGGGCGAGGTCGCGGAGACGCATGCCAAGGCGGCGGGCGTCCTGGCGGCGCTGGGCGTGCGTCCGGCGCGGCCCCGGACGGAGGGGGCCCGGCCCCGGCTGGCGGACGACCCGCGGGTGCGGGCGGCGCTGGACGGGCGGCGGGCCCGGCTCGCGCCGTTCTGGCTGCGGATGCAGGAGCGGGGCGCGGACCTCACCGGGCACGCGTTCGTCGTGGACGCCGAGGACACGTTCACCGCGATGCTCGCGCACGTCCTCACGTCGTCGGGGCTCGACGTGACCGTACGGCGCTACGACGAGCCGGGGCTGCGGGAGGCGGTGCTCGCGCACGAGGGCCCGGTGGTCCTCGGCCCCGGACCGGGCGACCCGTCGGACACGAATGACCCGAAGATGCGGTTCCTGCGCCACCTGACGGCGGACGTCCTCCGCGGCCACCGGCACGGGGTGCTGGGCGTCTGCCTGGGCCATGAGCTGATCGCGGCCGAGCTGGGCCTGGAGATCGTCCGCAAGCGGGTGCCGTACCAGGGCGCGCAGAGCGAGATCGACCTGTTCGGGCGGAGCGAGACCGTCGGCTTCTACAACAGCTTCGTGGCCCGCTGCGACGACGAGGCGGCGACCGAACTGGCCGCCCACGGGATCGAGATCAGCCGGGACGCCGACGGAGAGGTACACGCACTGCGCGGCCCCGGCTTCGCGGGCGTCCAGTTCCACCCGGAGTCGGTGCTGTCGGTGAACGGCGCGACGACCGTACGGAACCTGCTGACCCGACAGCCCGCGGCCCCGGAGCGACACCGGGCCGGATAGCGACCGCGCGACGGGGCACCGGGCGGGCCGCCACGCGACACGAACCCGCCCAGAACCCGCTACCAGCCGAACAGGACAACCGAGCCGTCGGTAGGCGGGCGCGGCGACCGTACCGAACCTGACGGCCCGGCAGGTCGCGGCCCTGTGCCCGGCCCGGTGACCGGTGTCAGCCGAAGAAGACGCCGACCTCCGCGTACAGCCGGGGGTCGACCGTCTTCAGTCTGGCTGTGGCCTCCGAGAGCGGGACACGGACGATGTCCGTGCCGCGCAGGGCGACCATCGTGCCGAAGTCGCCGTCGTGGACCGCCTCGATGGCGTGCAGGCCGAAGCGGGTGGCGAGCCAGCGGTCGAAGGCGCTCGGTGTGCCGCCGCGCTGGATGTGTCCGAGCACGGTCGTACGGGCCTCCTTGCCCGTGCGCCGCTCGATCTGCTTCGCCAGCCATTCGCCGACGCCCGACAGGCGGACATGCCCGAAGGAATCCAGGGACTCGTCCTTCAGGACCAGGTCGCCGTCCTTCGGCATCGCCCCCTCGGCGACGACCACGATCGGCGCGTACGACGCCTTGAACCGGGACGTCACCCAGGCGCACACCTGGTCGACGTCGAAGCGCTGCTCGGGGATGAGGATGACGTTCGCCCCGCCGGCCAGCCCCGAGTGCAGCGCGATCCAGCCCGCGTGGCGCCCCATCACCTCGACCACCAGCACCCGCATGTGTGACTCCGCGGTGGTGTGCAGCCGGTCGATCGCCTCGGTGGCGATGTTGACGGCGGTGTCGAAGCCGAAGGTGTAGTCCGTGGCGGACAGGTCGTTGTCGATGGTCTTCGGCACCCCGACGACCCGCACCCCGTACTCGTCGGCCAGCCGTGCCGCGACCCCGAGCGTGTCCTCGCCGCCGATCGCGACGAGCGCGTCGATCTCCTCCTTGGCGAGGCTCTCCTTGATCCGGCGGATGCCGTTCTCCTGCTGCAGCGGATTGGTGCGCGAGGAGCCGAGGATGGTGCCGCCGCGCGGCAGGATGCCGCGCACGGCCGCGATGTCGAGCCGGACGGTGTCGCCTTCGAGGGGTCCGCGCCAGCCGTCCCGGAAGCCGACGAATGCGTACCCGTAGTCCTGCGCGCCCTTGCGGACGACGCCCCGGATGACGGCGTTGAGCCCGGGGCAGTCGCCGCCTCCGGTCAGTACTCCGACCCGCATGGAAATGTCCCTTCGCCGGGATTGCCTGATGCGGGTCACGCTAATGGCGACACACACTGCCACGGCAGGACACAGAGGGTCAATTCCCGTGAATCATCGGGTAGTTGACCGTTACGGACGAGTCGGACTTCACTCGAAGGGGGGCACGGGGCGCGAGGGGTCGCGCTTGACCCCCGGCAAGCGCCCGCCCGGCCTCACTCCTCGTCCAGTCCCCGTTCGATCGCGTACCGCACGAGCTCCACCCGGTTGTGCAACTGGAGCTTGCCCAGGGTGTTCTGGACGTGGTTCTGCACGGTGCGGTGCGAGATGACCAGGCGCTCGGCGATCTGCTTGTAGCTCAGCCCCTTGGCGACCAGCCGCAGCACCTCGCGCTCACGCTCGGTCAGCCGCGGCGCCGTGGGCTTGCCGGTGTCCGCGGCGGGGGCCGGTTCGGCGGCGAGACGGCGGTACTCACCGAGGACCAGCCCCGCGAGGCCGGGGGTGAACACCGGGTCACCGGCCGCCGTACGGCGCACCGCGTCGAGGAGTTCCTCCGTGGAGGCAGACTTCAGCAGATAGCCGGTCGCGCCGGACTTCACCGCCTCCAGCACGTCCGTGTGCTCACCGCTCGCGGACAGCACCAGGACCCGCAACTCGGGGTCGCCGCTCACGAGTTCCTTGCAGACCTGGACGCCCGGTTTCGCCGGCAGGTTCAGATCCAGGACGAGCACATCGGGCCCGGCGGCCCTGGCGCGGCGCACCGCCTGCTCGCCGTCGCCCGCCGTGGCGACCACGTCGAAGCCGGACTCGGTCAGGTCGCGGGCGACGGCGTCGCGCCACATGGGGTGGTCGTCCACCACCATGACCCTGATCGGGGCCCGCGCGGTGCCGCCGGACCCGTTCTCCTCGTACCCGCCGCCGGGACCCGCGTACGGCCTCGCTCCGGTCATCGCTGTCTACGCCCTCCCGCGTGCGGCCCTCGGGTCCGTCACGTCCTTCGGTACCGTCAGTTCCACTTCCGTGCCCTGGCCCGGGACCGAGGAGAACTCGGCCGAGCCGCCGATGTCGCGCAGCCTGCCGCGGATCGACTGGGCCACCCCCAGCCGCCCCTCGCTCTCGGCCTCCACGAGCCGCCCCTCGGGGATGCCGGGCCCGTCGTCCCGTACGGTCACGACGATCCCGTCCGGCTCGTCCTCGACCAGGATCCAGGCGCGGGCCTCCTCCCCCACATGGCGGCGTACGTTGTCCAGCGCGGCCCCGACCGCGGCGGTCAGCTCCCGCGCGGCGGCCGACGCGAGCGGCACCGGGGAGCCGGGCCCGGACAGCGTGACCCGGTCACCGGCGTACGGGGCGAGCAGCAGGCGCAGATCCACCGGGCCGTCGTCACCGGGCTCCGGCTCCTCGACCGCGCGGACGACCGCGCCGAGCGTCGCGTCCTCCGAGACCCGGGAGGGAGGCACCAGACCGCCCGACACCAGCGTGCGCAGCGCGACCTCCTGCTCCCCGGCCAGCCTCCCCAGCTCCGCGGCCTCGCCGCCGAGCGCGGACGCGCGCCGCTTCACCATGGCCAGGACCTGGAGCACACCGTCATGGATGTCCCGGGCCAGCCGCTCCCGCTCGCGGGTGGCGGCCTCGATCTCCAGGGCGCGGGCGAGGGTGCGCTCGGAGGCGCGGGCGACCTCGACGACGTAGCCGATCGCGATGGAGGCGACCCAGACGAGGACCACGTTGTGCACGGTGTCGCGGGCCGGGGTGCCGCGCTCGACCAGGTTCGCCACGGCGACCGCGGTGGACGCGAAGGCCGCCCAGCGCCAGCCGCCCCTGATGGCGTACGCGAGGACGGAACCGGCGGTCCAGACCGAGGGCAGGGTGGGGCCGCCCGACAGGACGCGCTCATGGCTGTCGGCGAGCGGGGTGAGGAGGATGCCGAGGAGCGCGATGGCGAGGTCGGCGCCCAGGAACGGCCTGGTGCAGCTCGCGGCGCCCGCCACCTTGGGGAGCGTGGCGAGGGTCCACACGCCCAGCACCCCGTAGTACGCGATGGCCAGCCAGGGCCGGGTGAACTGCCCGTAGGCGGCCGAGAAGAGGCCGATCGCGTAGAGCATCGTCAGGACGCGGTACGCGGTGAGCGCACGCCACAGCGGCTGCTCGACCGACATCCTGATGACCCGCTCGCGCTTGGCCATGTCCCCCTACCCCCCGCCGTACGGACCGTGCCGCGCCACCGGCCGTCGGCCGCTACGAGCCCGCGGACTCCTTCTCCGCCTCCAACGCCTCCCGCTGCGCGTCCTTCTGCGCCTGTTCGGCCTGCTTCTGCGCCTGCTTCTCGGCCTTCGCGGCCTCCGCGATCTGCCGCTTGGCGACGGAGGCGTAGATGTCGACGTACTCCTGGCCGGAGAGCTTCATGATCTCGTACATGACCTGGTCGGTGAGCGCGCGCAGCACGAACCGGTCGTTCTCCATGCCCTGGTAGCGGCTGAAGTCCATCGGCTTGCCGATCCGGATGCCGGGGCGCATCAGCTTGGGGACGACCTTCCCCGGCGGCTGGATCTTCTCCGTGTCGATCATGGCGATCGGGATCACGGGCGCGCCGGTGGCCAGCGTGACGCGCGCCAGACCGCCGGGCTTGCCCCGGTAGAGGCGGCCGTCGGGCGAGCGGGTGCCCTCGGGGTAGATACCGAACAGCTCGCCGCGCTCCACCACCTCGATGCCGCTCCTGATGGCGGCCTCACCGGCGCCGCGCGCGCCGGAGCGGTCCACGGGGAGCTGGCCCGCGCCCTTGAAGAAGGCGGCCTTCATCCGGCCCTTCACGCCGGGCGTCGTGAAGTACTCGGCCTTCGCAATGAAGGTCACCTTGCGAGGGAGGACCGCGGGCAGGAAGAGCGAGTCCGAGAAGGACAGGTGATTGCTCGCCAATATCGCGGGGCCCTCGGCGGGAATGTTCTCGAGGCCTTCCACCCAGGGCCTGAAGGCGAGCTTCAGCGACCCCCCGATGGTTACCTTCATCGCGCCGTACAACAACCGACTGCCTCCTGTTTCTGTCGAACAGACCTTAACGCGGTCCCCAAGGGAATGAGACCGACGGCCCTGGTCGGTGTCGGTGCCGTCGCGTACCGTGAAGTGTCTGCAATCCCCAGTGCCCAGCCCTTTCCCATGAACAGGAGACCGACGTGCCGGTCCTGCCTGGAGCCGAGCCGTACCGCCATGAGGGCGGGGAGGTCGGCGTCCTTCTCTGCCATGGCTTCACCGGTTCCCCCCAGTCGCTGCGCCCCTGGGCGGAGTATCTCGCGACGCGTGGTCTGACCGTCTCGCTGCCGCTGCTGCCCGGTCACGGCACGCGCTGGGAGGACATGCAGATCACGGGCTGGCAGGACTGGTACGCGGAGGTGGACCGCGAGCTGCGCGCGTTGCGCGACCGCTGCTCCCGGGTGTTCGTCTGCGGCCTGTCCATGGGCGGTGCGCTGGCCCTGCGGCTCGCCGCCAGGCACGGGGAGGCGGTGAGCGGCGTCGTCGTCGTCAACCCGGGCAACAAGGTGCACGGCCTCGCGGCCCGCACGCTCCCGGTGTCCCGTCACTTCGTCCGCTCGACGAAGGGGATCACCAGCGACATCGCGAAGCAGGGCAGCGAGGAGGTCGGGTACGACCGGATCCCGCTGCACGCGGCGCACTCCCTGCGCACCTTCTTCCAGTTGGTCGACGGTGACCTGCCCCAGGTCACCCAGCCCCTGCTGCTTCTGCACAGCGCCCAGGACCATGTGGTGCCACCGGCCGACTCGGCCCGGGTCCTGAGCCGGGTCTCCTCGACGGACGTCACGGAGGTCCTGCTGGAACAGAGCTATCACGTGGCGACGTTGGACCATGACGCGGACCGGATCTTCGACGCGAGCTACGCGTTCATCGGCCGGCTCGCACCCGGTGTCGAGGAAGGGACGGCCGCAGGTGGCTGAGCACGACTCCGGTCGCGAGGACCGCGAGCCGGACGAGAAGGACGTTCCCGCCGACGAGGACGCCGTCTGGGCGGCGATCGTCGCGGGGTACGGCGAGGAGCCGCCGGACCCGCCCGGCGCGAAGCCGTTCCGCTCGGTGGAGGACCTGGCGCTGCTGGAGCCGGAGCCGGGCGAGAAGACGGACGACGGGGCGAAGGGCGGGCAGCCGCTGGGCAGTTCGGTCTCCTTCGCCCCCGGCGTGGGAATGGCCGGACCCCGGGACTACACGCCGAAGGAGCCCTCCGACGGCGACTTCGACGCGGCCGACGAGGGCCACTTCGTCCCGCCGGAGCCGCCGCCCCTGCCCGCGGCCGACACCACGGCGAAGTTCGCCTGGCTCGGGGTGATCGGCGGTCCGATCCTGCTCCTGGTGGCGGTGCTGCTCGGCTGGGAGATGACCTGGTGGCTGACGCTGCTCGGCATCGGCGGCTTCCTGGGCGGCTTCGTGACGCTGGTGACGCGGATGCGGACGGACGACGAGGACGACGACGATCCGGGGCGCGGCGCGGTGGTGTGAGCCGTGCGCCCGAGGCCGTCGCCTAGGCGGCCGGGATCTTGAGGGCGGCCAGGACCGGGAGGTGGTCCGTGGCCGCCCTCAGGTCGCTCTCCGTCACTCCCGGATGGCCGATCGGCACCCCGCAGCCGAGGATCTCGATGCCCGGCGTCGCGAAGATCGCGTCGATCCGCTGGTACGGGTCGGACGGCGTCCAGGTGTACTCGGCGCCCCAGGGGGCCTTGGCCCAGGCGTCCTGAAGATGCCCGGCCAGCCGCTGGAAGGTGGGCCCGTCGGGGCGTTCGTTGAGGTCGCCGCCCACGACGGCGTGCTCCACCCCCATCCCGGCGAGCCGGTCGAGAAGCAGTCCGCCCTGCGTGAACCGCTCCTCGTCCTGGAGCGAGAGATGGCAGCTCACGACGCCGAGCCGGGCACCGCCGAACCGTACGACCGCGGTCGCGAGACCCCGGCGGTGCAGCCCGGGGGTGAGCGGCAGCAGCACGTCCTCGGCGCGCTCGACCGTGGCGCGCAGGGAACACAGCAGCGCCGGTCCGGCGGCGGTGGCACCGCCCGAGAGGATCACGAGCCCGGAGGCCGCCGCGAGCCGGGCGAGCTTCTTGCGCCAGCGGAAGAAGCGGGGAGCCTCCTGGATCAGCACCAGGTCCGGCGCGCAGGCGGCGATCACCCGGGCGAGTGCGTCGGTGTCGTCGCGCATCGAGCGGATGTTGTAGCCGAGGACCCGGATGACGGCCGAACCATCGGGCTCGGTACAGGAGTTGGGCAGCGTGAAGGTCGTCACCATGCCGCTCAAGATACGCCGGGACAGCGCGCCGCCCCCGTCTCGACGGCTCAAAACGGGGGCGGCGCCGTGTCGTGGGCTACATGATCGGGTCGGGCTCCCTGGCCAGGTCGGCCGCGCCGACCAGACCGGCCTTGTTGCCGAGCTGGGCGCCGATGACCTCCGCGACCGGACGCCAGTTGCCGCCGACGAGCCAGCGCTTGTACGACTTGCGGATCGGGTCGAGGACCAGTTCGCCCTCGTCCGAGAGACCGCCACCGACGATGAACGCGGAGGGGTCGAAGAGCGAGGCCAGGTCGGCGAGACCGGCACCGGCCCAGCGGGCCAGCTCGCGGTAGGAGTCGACGGCGACCGGGTCGCCCTGGCGGGCGGCCATGGAGATGTGCTTGCCCTCGATGCCCTGCGGTGTGCCGTCGCCGAGCGAGAGCAGCAACTGGGCGCTCTCCGGGGTGGCGTTGGCGCGCTGCTTGGCGTAGCGGACGAGGGCGCTGCCCGACGCGTACTGCTCCCAGCAGCCCTGCGAACCGCAGCCGCACAGCAGGCCGTCCGGGACCACCCGGATGTGCCCGAACTCGGCGGCCACCCCGAAGTGGCCGCGGCGGAGCTTGTTCCCGATGATGATCCCGCCGCCGAGGCCCGTGCCCAGCGTGATGCAGATGACGTTGCGGTGGCCCTTGCCCGCACCGAACTTGTACTCGCCCCAGGCCGCGGCGTTGGCGTCGTTCTCGACGACCACCGGGAGGCCCACACGGGCCTCGACCTTCTCCTTCAGCGGCTCCTGGCGCCAGTCGATGTTCGGCGCGAAGTAGACCTCGGACCGCTGGCGGTTGACGTACCCGGCGGCTCCGATACCCACGCCGACGATCTCGTGCCCGCTGCGGGCACCCTCGACGGCGGCGGCGATGGCGTCCACGATGCCCTCGGGCGTACCCGGGGTCGGCACCTTGTAGGTCGAGAGGATCTTGCCGTCCTCGTCGACCACACCGGCCGCGATCTTCGTGCCGCCGATGTCGACGCCGATGGTGAGTCCCATGAATCCCTCAGTTTCGGTCGAGCCCCGCTACGGCCCACCGTACCCGAGGGAACCTGGCGTGTCGGGCCGCATTCCGAGGCCTCGCGACGCCCTGGTTCGCGGCTCCTTTCGGCCGCGTCGAGACCGATACGACCCGCTCGCCGAGACCGGTTTCGATCTCTTCGATCCCGTACGGGCTAGGGCCTGTTGCGAAAGTCCCGCCTGCCTGGCGACGCCCGGCACGGCACCTCGCCGCGTTGTCGGGATCGCCCGCGTACATCCAGTACGCGGGCGACCCTCCGCCTTGCGATGCACCGCACCGGACGCCGCCAGGCCCGCCCTCCGGGCGAACGACGCGACTTTCGCAACAGGCCCTAGTCGAGATCGATGTGCTCCCCGGGCCCCGGCTCCCCGTCGTCGCGGCCGGTGCCCCAGTCCTGGGAGGCGCGGTTCGTCCAGCGTCGTTCCTGGGCCTCGACGGCGGAGCGGTAGGCCGCGAGCAGCTCCGATCCGGCCGCGGCGAGATGGTCGAAGACCTCGGGGTGGCGCTCGACGACCGGTTCCACGGCGGCCTTGGCCTGCTCCACCACCTGCTGCACCACTTGCTGGGCCGTGCCCGAGGCGGCGGCGCCCAGCAGCGGGTTCTGGAGGCCGGACAGCTTCTCGCCGACGGCGTCGAAGAGCTTGCGCAGCTCCTCGGCGGCCGAGCCGGGCGGCGGGCCGTGCTCGGCGCGACGGCGGGCCTTCTCCGCGGCGAGGTCCTCGGCGCACGCCGTCGCCCAGGCGTCGGCGTGGGTCACCCGCACTTCGTCGGCGGCTTCCTGCTGAGCGGCGTCGGTCCTGGGGCGCTCTTCGCTCATGACGGACTCCTGACTGCGGTTCGTACTCCCGACGTTACCCGAACGGAGGTATCGGCGGTTCCTCGTGCGCGGGGCGGCCCTCGCGGGGGCGCGCGGGCCCGGTCACAGTCCGCGCGGCCACACCTGCGGATCCGGCGTGAACCGGATGCGCAGCTCGCCCTCGCGCAGGGACGCGCCGGCCACGGTGCAGCGCCGCAGGGCCGACGGGAGCGGGACGATCCGGCGGAACGGTCCGGCGGTCACGACGAGTTCGTCACCGCGCCGCACCAGGTCCAGTTCCTCGCGTATCGCGCCGGGCAGCGGGAGGTGCCAGACGAGCACGCCGTCCGCGTCGGCGGAGGTGTCCCCGGGCGCGCCGGACCGGGCGTCGGTGACGGGCCACTCGACCGGGACGGGCGCCGGGTTGACCGCGGGCGCGGCGAGCCGGGCGAGGTCGTCGGCCCCGCGCGGGTCGCCGCCCAGATGCGGCACGCGGTGGACGTCGTACGTGTCGTGCCACTCCACCAGGGCCTTGCGCTGCTGGGCGGCGAGGGCCGCGAGCCAGGTGTCCTGGGTGTCGTCGGGCAGGACGCGGTTGGCGACGAGCTTCTCCGTGCCGAGGGCCCGCAGCGCGAGCGTGGTGACGGCGGGCCGTACGGCGTCGGCACCGGCCGGGCCCGGCTCGGCGACCAGCCACACCGTCGTGGCGCGGTCGGCGAGGACGGCCTCGACGGCGGCCAGTTCCACATCCCAGCGGGCGGCGGTCTCGTACAGCCAGTCACCGGGCATCGAGACGCCCGCCAGCCGCCCGAGGACGGGGCGCAGGGCACGGGCGGCCTGCCGTTCCTGCGGGAGCAGGCGGCGCAGATAGCGGCGCAGCTCCTCGGGGAGGGCGAGCAGCGCGAGCGCCCGCGGGGTGGGGGGCAGGTCGACGACGAGGAGGTCGTACGCCTCCGAGAGCGTGGTGTCGCGCAGGGCGCGCAGCAGGGCCAGTTCCTCGGCGCCGGGCAGCGGGGTGACCTCCTCGGCGTCCAGCGGGACGGCGCCGAGGAGGTCGAGCGCGCCGGTCGCGCGCTCCTGGAAGGCGACGAGGTCCTCGCGGAAGCGGGCGGTGGCGTCCGGGCGCCAGGCCGTCAGACCGGGGGCCGCCTCGACGGGCGCGGCTCCGGTGGGGACGCCGAGCGCGGCGCCGAGGGTGTCCGCGCGGTCGGCGCTGAGCACGACAGTGCGGCTGCCCTCACGGGCCGCGCGCAGCGCGGTGGCCGCGGCGACGGTGGTGCGGCCACAGCCGCCGGGGCCGGTGATCAGGATGGTGCGCATGTCGGTGAACGCTACCCGCGCCCCGCCGTGGGACCGACCAGGACGTGGCCCCGGTCGGCCGCGGCTACTGCTCCTTCGACTCCACGCGCTTCTTCAGCCCGGCCAGCGCGCGGTCGATGATGACCTTCTCCGCCTTGCGCTTGATCATGCCGAGCATGGGGATCTTGACGTCGACCGTGAGCCGGTAGGTCACCTCGGTCGCGCCCGCGCCCGTCGGCTTCAGCAGGTAGGAGCCGTCCAGGGAGCGCAGCATCTGGGACTTGACGAGCGTCCAGGAGACCTCGTGGTCGCCGGTCCAGGTGTACGCGAGCGTCTGGTCGTCCTTGATCGCGCCCGCGTCCATGACGAGGCGCACCTGTTCGGCGCGGCCCTGCGCGTCGCTCGCGAGGACCTCCGCCTCCTTCACCTCGCCGGTCCAGTCGGGGTAGCGCGTGAAGTCGGCGATCACCCGCATGACGTCGGCCGGCGCCGCCTCGATCGTGATGCTCGAGCTGGTGTGTTCCGCCATCGCCGTGGCTCCTCCAGATGCGGTCCGGTGAGGGTGCGCACGTGCGCACGTGTGTGCAGCGTGAAGGCTACCGCGCAGCGGCCGTGCCGCTTTCACCACTCCAGCGCCCAGGGCCTCCCGCTGCCCGCGAAGTGGCCCACGTTCACACACTCCGTCGCCCCGATCCGCATCCGCCGCACCAGCGGCTGGTGCACATGGCCGAACAGGGAGTACCGCGGCTTCGTCCGCCGGATCGCGTCCAGCAGGGCCCGGCTGCCGCGCTCGAACCGGCGCGCCACCGTGTCGTAGACCAGCTCGGGCACCTCGGGCGGGATGTGCGTGCACAGCACGTCGACCTCCCCGACCGCCTCGATCTTCGCCGCGTACTCCTCGTCGCTGATCTCGAACGGGGTCCGCATGGGGGTGCGCAGGCCGCCGCCGACGAAGCCGAAGGTCCAGCCGCCGATCTCCACCCGCTCGCCGTCGAGCACCCGCGTCCCGGGTCCGGCGAACTCCTTCCACAGCCCCGGTATGTCGACGTTGCCGTAGGTGGCGTACGTGGGCGTGGGGAACGCGCCGAACAGCTCCGCGTACTGGCGGCGGACCGCCTCCTCGATCACGGCGGCGCGGTTGGAGCCGATACCGGCCCACAGCCCGGCGCCGAACGTCCGCGCCTCCTCGAAGCGGCGGGCGTCGCGCAGCGCCACCAGCCGGTCGGTGTTCTCGCGGCCGAACAGCTCCGGGAAGATCCCGCGCGAGTGGTCGTGGTAGTCGAGGAAGAGGACCAGGTCCCCCAGGCAGATCAGGGCGTCCGCCCCCTCGCCCGCGGTGACCAGGTCCCGCGCGTTGCCATGGACGTCGCTGACCACATGAACGCGCGTACGCGGATTACCGCCCGGTGTGGGTGCCATAACGATCAAGCGTAGGTGGGGCGCGCGAGGGGGAACAGAGGACGGTCCGATTTCGGCTTACTGGCACGTCAGAAGGGGTGTGGACTACTGTGCGCGAAGGAACGCCGCCACATGTGACACGCGGAACATCTCGCCGTGACCCCCTGTCGGAAGGGGCTACCGAGGGGTAACGTCCGGGCAGTCCGTCATGCCCAGGTCCCATCACCCACAGGAGCCCTGAGCACGAGTACGAACCTTGGACCGCACCGTCGCAGCACACAGAGTCGTGGCGTCGGCGCCTTATGAGGAGCAGCAGTCTTGCGCGAGTTCAGCCTTCCGGCCTTGTACGAGGTGCCGACGGACGGGAACCTGACCGACATCGTCCGGCGAAACGCCGCGCAGCACCCCGATGTCGCCGTCATCGCCCGCAAGGTGAACGGTATCTGGCAGGACGTCACCGCCACGGCCTTCCTCGCCGAGGTGCGGGCCGCCGCCAAGGGACTCATCGCCTCCGGTGTGCAGCCGGGCGACCGCGTGGCCCTCATGTCCCGGACGCGCTACGAGTGGACGCTGCTCGACTTCGCGATCTGGAGCGCGGGCGCGATCACCGTGCCGGTGTACGAGACCAGTTCGCCCGAGCAGGTGCAGTGGATCCTCAGCGACTCGGGCGCGACCGCCTGCGTCGTGGAGCTGGACACGCACGCGGCGTCCGTCGAGTCCGTGCGCGACCGCCTGCCCGCGCTCAAGCACGTCTGGCAGATCGAGGCCGACGGCGTGGCGGAGCTGGGCCGCGCGGGCCAGGACGTCAGCGACGAGACGGTGGAGGAGCGCAGCTCGCTCGCGAAGGCCGACGACCCGGCCACCATCGTCTACACCAGCGGGACCACCGGCCGCCCCAAGGGCTGTGTGCTCACCCACCGCAACTTCTTCGCCGAGTGCGGCAACGTCGTGGAGCGGCTGCGCCCCCTCTTCCGTACCGGCGAGTGCTCCATCCTCCTCTTCCTCCCGCTCGCGCATGTCTTCGGGCGGCTGGTGCAGATCGCGCCGATGATGGCGCCGATCAAGCTGGGCAACCTCCCGGACATCAAGCACCTCACGGACGAACTCGCCGCGTTCCGGCCGACGTTGATCCTCGGGGTGCCGCGCGTCTTCGAGAAGGTCTACAACGCGGCGCGCGCCAAGGCGCAGGCGGACGGCAAGGGCAAGATCTTCGACAAGGCGGCGGACACCGCGATCGCCTACAGCCGCGCCAAGGACACCCCCGCCGGGCCGTCCCTCGGCCTGAAGATCAAGCACAAGATCTTCGACAAGCTCGTCTACGGCAAGCTGCGCACGGTGCTGGGCGGCCGGGGCGAGTACGCGATCTCCGGCGGCGCCCCGCTGGGCGAGCGCCTCGGGCACTTCTTCCGCGGCATCGGCTTCACGGTCCTGGAGGGCTACGGCCTGACCGAGTCCTGCGCGGCCACCGCGTTCAACCCCTGGGACCGGCAGAAGATCGGTACGGTCGGGCAGCCGCTGCCGGGCTCCGTGATCCGGATCGCGGACGACGGCGAGGTGCTGCTGCACGGCGAGCATCTGTTCAAGGAGTACTGGAACAACGAGGCCGCGACCGCGGAGGCGCTGGCCGACGGCTGGTTCCACACGGGCGATGTCGGCACCCTCGACGAGGACGGCTACCTCAGGATCACCGGCCGCAAGAAGGAGATCATCGTCACCGCGGGCGGCAAGAACGTCGCCCCGGCCGTGATCGAGGACCGCATCCGGGCGCACGCCCTGGTCCAGGAGTGCATGGTGGTCGGCGACAAGCGGCCCTTCGTGGGCGCGCTGATCACGCTGGACGAGGAGTTCTTCCGCCGCTGGGTGACCGAGCACGGCAAGCCCGCGGGCGCCACCGTCGAGTCGCTGCGCGAGGACCCCGAGCTGAACGCGGCGGTCCAGGAGGCGGTGAACGACGGCAACGCGGCCGTGTCGAAGGCGGAGTCGGTGCGCAAGTTCCGCATCATCCCCTCGCAGTTCACCGAGGAGTCGGGCCACCTCACGCCGTCCCTGAAGCTCAAGCGCAATGTGGTGGCGAAGGACTTCGCGGAGGAGATCGAGGCTCTCTACCGGAAGTAGTCCCTCACCGGTGAGAAGCCGGGCGGCCCTGCGCCGCCCGGCCGATCCGTGTCCGGACCCCGCAGGGTCCGCTACAGCAGATCCTTCAGCCGCTCCGCCAGCAGGTCCCAGCGCCACCGCTCCTCGACCCACTGCCGGCCCCGCTCGCCCATCCGGCGGCGCAGCCCGGGGTCGCCGAGCAGGGTGATGATGCGCTCGGCGGTGTCCTCGACGCTGCCGCCCCGGACCACCCAGCCGGTCTCGCCGTCCAGCACCGCGTCGGGCGCGCCGCCCGAGTCACCCGCGACCACCGGCAGGCCCGTCGCGGACGCCTCCAGGTAGACGATGCCGAGACCCTCGACGTCCAGGCCGCCCCGGCGGGTACGGCACGGCATGGCGAAGACGTCACCCGCCCCGTAGTGCGCGGGCAGCTCCGCCCAGGGGACCGCGCCCGTGAAGCGGACCGCGTCGGCGACCCCTGTCTCCTGGGCGAGCCTGCGCAGCTCCTTCTCGTACGGCCCGCCCCCGACGATCAGCAGCACGGCGTCCGGCTCCTTGCCGCGGATGTGCGGTATCGCGCGGATCAGCGTGTCCTGGCCCTTGCGCGGGACCAGCCGGGACACACAGACCACCACGGGCCGGTCGGTGAGCCCCAGCCGTTCGCGGATCTCGGCGCCGCCCGAGCCCGGGTGGAAGGTCTTCTCGTCGACCCCCGGCGGCAACTGCACCATCCGCCCGGCCGCCTCGGGGGTCAGCGCGGAGGCGATGCGCGAGCGGGTGTACTCGCCGAGGTAGGTGAGCGTGTCGGTCGACTCGCCGATCTTGCGCAACAGGCCGCGCGCGGCGGGCAGTTGAGCCCACCCCGCCTCATGGCCGTGGGTGGTCGCCACCAGCCGTTCAGCGCCCGCGCGCCGCAGCGCCGGGGCCATCAGACCGAGCGGCGCCGCCGCCCCGAACCACACCGACGTACAGCCGTGCTCGCGCAGCAGACCCACGGCCCGCCGGGTCGCACCGGGCGTCGGCAGCAGCATCGTCGTACGGTCCCGTACGACCGTGAAGGGCTGCGCGGCGTCGAAGGCTGCGGTGGCCGCGACCCCCTCCCGGCTCCGCTTCCAGGTGGAGGCGTAGACGACGACCTGTTCCGGGTCCAGCCGCAGCGCCATGTTGTGCAGGAACGCCTGGATGCCACCGGGACGCGGGGGGAAGTCGTTCGTTACGATCAAGGTCTTGTGCATCGCCGTCGACAGTACCGAATACGGTGAGCCGCCGTTCTCACAGCTCCGTACGGCCGCGCTTCATGGCCCTCGCACGCTCCTGAGGGGATCATGGCCCCTCACGGCGGAATTACAGACAAGACGTGCTGAAACAGGGGCTCTGGTGGAAATTTCGAGCACACGGCGGTTCCCGGTCTGGCTGCTCGTCACCTGGGGTGTGACCAGACTGGCCCTGCTGCTCTTCGTCTTCAAGGTGTGGGTCTTCCCCGGCCCGGACGTCACCACCGACGTCTCCGTGATCTACCACGGCTGGTACGAGGCCTTGCGCACCGGTTCCTTCCCGCATCACGACGTCACCTGGCAGTACCCGCCCGCCGCCGCGCTCGCGATCCTCTCCCCGGCGCTGCTGCCGTTCGCCGACTACGCGCACGCCTTCTTCGACCTGGTCTTCCTCGCCGACCTCGCGGTCTTCTGCCTGCTCCAGTACGCGGGCCTGCGTCCCGGCAGGTCGCTGCGGGGCGCCTGGATGTGGACGGTCGGGGTGGCCCTGCTCGGCCCGACCGTGTACGCGCGCTACGACGTGATGGTGACGGCGGTGGCGGTCGCGGCGCTGCTGGCCGGCACCCGCCACCCCCGGGTGATGGGCGTGCTCGCGGGCTTCGGCGCGATGGTGAAGGTGTGGCCGGTGCTGCTGCTGGCGGGCGCCCTGCGGAGCAAGGCCTGGGTCGCGGCGGCGGTGACGGCGGGCGGGCTCGCCCTGGCGTTCGCGCTGACGATGCCCGGCGCCTTCTCCTTCCTGACCTTCCAGCGCGACCGGGGCACGGAGGTCGAGTCGCTCGGCTCGCTGGTCTTCCATGTGGCCCGCCGCTACGGCTGGGAGGGCGAGGTCAGGCTCAACTACGGCTCGGTGGAGTTCCTCGGCCCCTATGTCGACTGGGTCAGCGGTGCCGCCCTCTTCCTGAGCGTGATCGCCTTCGGCTGGCTGCTGCTGTGGCGGCTGCGCGTACGGCACATGACGCCGCCCGCGATCGCGGACGCGGCCTTCGTGGCCGTGCTGGTGTTCACGGTCACCAGCCGGGTGATCAGCCCGCAGTACATGGTGTGGCTGGTCGGGCTCGCGGCGGTCTGCCTGTGCTTCCGCGGCAGCCGGATGACGGTGCCCGCCGGGCTGATCCTGGCCGCCTGTCTGGCCACGGTCCTGGAGTTCCCGGTGTACTTCGGCGACGTCGTCGCCAGTGACCCGCTCGGGGTCACCCTCCTCTTCGTCCGCAACGGCCTGCTGGTGGCCGCCACGGTGACCGCCGCCCGCCAGCTCTGGCTCGGCACCGTCACCCAGCCCGCCCCGACCGTGCCGCCCCAGGCCAGCCGCACCCACGAGAGCCTGGCGCCCTCCTGACCGCCGCGGGCCGGGGCGCCGCCCGCACCGCCGCGCGGCGCCTCAGCCCAACCGCTCCGTCAGATACGCCCGCCACTGCCGGGTGAACTCCGGCGAGGTCGTCCCGAGAACCTTCTTCAGCGCGCCCTCGACCGCCCCCGCGCGCCGGGAGTGGGCGCCCACGGCCTCGTAGAAGTCGTGCAGCCGGGCCTCGCCCCAGCGGTCCGCGATCATCCGGCAGGCCAGCCAGCCGCCCTCGTAGGCCCGCGCCAGCTTGCCCGCGTCCTCGGCGAAGGCGAAGTCCGCGTCCTTCGGCAGCGCGGCGGGCAGATGGCCTTGCGCCACGAAGCGGTCGAGTTCGGGGGCCACCTCGGCGGGCGTACGGCCGCTGCCGCGGTAGCCGATCCAGTCCGCGTACCCCTCGGAGAGCCACAGCGGCGTGGCCGCGTTGGTATGGGCGCGGGTGGCGACATGCGTGGTCTCGTGCGTGAGGACGACCTGCTTGCCCGGCCCGCTGAGGCCGCCGTACGCCTCGGGGTTCACGACGATCCGGTCCGCGGGCGCCTTCCCGCCCGTCTCCGCGGTGGTGACCGCGGCGATCCCCCGGTACCCGGCCGCGGGCGCGCCGAGCAGGCCCGCCATCCCTTGCAGCGTCCGCGGGACGACGACCACGACATGCCCCGGCCAGTCCTTGCCCCAGGCCGCGCTGACGGAGGGCACCGCCCGGTCCGCGAGGCGCGCCACGGCGCGCAGGGCGTACCGCGGCTGCCCGACCCCGAGGACGAGGCTGTGCGCCCCGTGGGCGACCTCGACGGTGCCCTGCTCCCACAGTTGCTCGCCGGTGCCGGGAGCGGGCTCGTCGGAGCCGACGTACCAGCGTCCGTCGGCGCGGGTCAGCCGCAGGACGCGGGCGGCGGTGACGGGCTCCCGGTCGTATCCCTTGACGCGGTAGCGCAGTTCGGCGTCGGCGGTGGCGCGGTCGCCGGTGCGGCGCAGCGCGGTGAGGCGGTACGACCAGGCGGCCAGCGGCACGTCGTGGAGGTGGTCGAAGGAGTCGGCGGCGTGCGCGGACGACGTCCCGGTCGCCAGGAACGCGGACCGGTCCCGGTCCAGGACCGCCGCCGCCCGCCGGTCGAGCACCCGCTGTACGGCGGCCTGCTGCGCGTCCTTGTCCGGGCCGCCGCAGCCGACGAGCCCGGCCCCGGCGAGCAGCAGCACACAGCACGCCACGACTCCCGGCACCCGCGCCCGCCCTCGACCAGCCACCGTCCGATGGTACGTGGCGGCCACAGCGGCCCCAGGGCGTCGGCTCAGGGCCTGGTGACCGACGAGACGGGCATCATCCCGACCGGGTCGTAGCGCACCACGGCGCCCGGGTGCGGGGCGTGGATGACCATGCCGCCGCCCACGTACATCGCCACATGGCTGGCGTCGTCGCGGTAGACGACCAGGTCGCCGGGGCGGGCCGCGGAGAGCGGCACCTGGCGTCCGGCGTAGCGCTGCTGCTGGGAGGTGCGCGGCAGGCCGATGCCCGCGTGCGCGTACGACCACTGCATGAGGCCCGAGCAGTCGAAGCCGACCGGCCCGGTGGCGCCCCACACGTACGGGCGGCCGAGCACGGAGCGGGCCGCGGCGACGGCGGCGGCCGCGCGGCCGTCGGGCGCGACCGCCACGCCCCTGAGGTCGGGCACGTCACCGGCGGAGCGGGACGCCCGCTCGTAGGCGCTGCGCTGCGCTGTCGGCAGGGAGTTGAGCAGGCGTCGGGCCGCCGCGAGCTTCCGCTCGACCGCCTTCTTGTGCTGGGTGACCGCCTTGCGGCTCTTCTCCAGCGCGGCGCACTTCCCGGCCGCTTCCGCGCGTTCCTGGGCCAGTTCACGCAGCGCGGACTGAAGTTCCTTGAGCCGTAAGGCCTGATGGACGCCGATCCGGTCGAGGGCGGCGGCCCGGTCGAGGTAGGCGTCGGGGCTGTCGGAGAACAGCAGCGCGAGGGTGGGGTCGAGGCCGCCGGAGCGGTACTGGGCCCCGGCGAGCGCGCCGAGCGCGTCCCGCAGGGCGTTGACGCGGCCCTGCTGCCGTGCGATGCGGTCCTGCGCCTGGCCGATCTGACGGCGCAGCGAACCGGTCTGCTCGGTGGCCTTGTCGTAGGCCTCGGTGGCCCGTTCGGCCTCCTGGTACAGCCGGTCGACCGTGGCACGGGCGTCGTCGTGCGGCACGGCGCTCGCCGGTACGACACCGAGGGCGGCGGCTGCCGCCGCGGACACAACGGCCACGGTGGCGCCTCGACCCCGGCCGAGGCCGGACGGCGCGAGGGCAGGCCCTGAACGGCGATGGGACCCCACGAGCTGTCGCACTCCCTTCCGCTGACACACCCCGCCCCTCGGCGGGGAAACGCGGCAGACAGTAGCCGGGTGATCACTCTGTGACCAAAGGCCGTTCGGGGGGCACACAATCCGACGCCCCGCCTCTGACGCAGGTCATCGGCGGGGCGCGGGGTCAGCGACGGTCGCTGGAATTCGCTCGTTCGGGCGTGGTGACGCAGGGGATCTGACGAGACGTCAGATGCGTACGCCGAACTGGAAGGGCATGTTGTTGATCGACTCGTAGCGCACGACGGTGCCGGTGCGCGGGGCGTGCAGCACCTGGCCGTTGCCCGCGTAGAGGCCGACGTGGTGCTGGTCGCCGTAGAAGATGACGAGGTCGCCGACCTGGAGCTGGCTGACGCTGTAGATGCGCGTGCCGTCGTTGGCCTGCGCCTGCGACTGGCGGGATATCGTCACGTTGGCCTGGGCGTAGGCCCAGGAGGTCAGGCCCGAGCAGTCGAAGGAGGACGGGCCGGTGGCGCCCCAGACATAGGGCGAGCCGATCTTGCTCTGGGCGGCGGCGAACGCGGCGGCGGCGCGACCGGAGGCGGGCTTGGAAGAGCCGGTCGGGGCGGTGCCGGTCGAGGTGCTGCCGGTGGAGTTGTTCAGCGCGCTGCGCTCGCTGGCACGGCTGGCGCGGTCCTCCTCCTTCTTCAGGGCCTCGCGCTCCTGCGCCGTCAGGCTGTTGAGCAGCCGCTGCGCCTCGCCGAGCTTGCCCTGGACTTCCTTCTTCTTCTTGCCCAGTTCGGTGCGGGTGGTCGACAGATCCTTGAGCTTGTCGGAGGCTTCCTTGCGCTGCTGGGCCAGCGCGCGCTGCTTCTCCTGGATCTTCTTCAGCGCCTCGACCTGCTGGCCGCTGAGCTGGTTGAGCGTGGACGCCTTGTCGAGGAAGTCGTCCGGGTTCGCGGAGAGGAAGAGCTGCAGGGACGGGTCGATGCTGCCGGTGCGGTACTGGGCGCTGGCCATCGTGCCGATGCCCTCGCGCAGCTTGTTGAGGTCTTCCTGGCCGCGCGCGACGGTGTCCTGGAGCGTGGAGATCTGCTTCTCCAGCTTCTCCTGCTTCTCCTTGGCCCCGTTGTACTTCTCGGTGGCCTTCTCCGCGTCTTCGTAGAGCTTGTCGACCTTGGACTTGACCTCGTCCTTGCTCGGCTTCGCGTTGGGCGCGGCGTTGGCCGCCTGCGCACTGAGGGCCACGGCTGCCGCGGCGACGGTGGTGAGCACGGTCACGCGGGTGCGGCTCGGCTGCTTGGGTCGACGGTGGGACGCCACGAAGGCGATCTCCTTCTTCCTTCAGCCGCCTACCGACACGCCGGTGGGCGGTGACCCTTCGCCGTCACCCCCAATGAGTGATCACCCGAGCGAAGGTTCGAGGCCAGACCCTAGTGACCTTCCTGTGATCAGTTCAAATCCTGACGTGAAAATTCTCCGTCACGGTGTGCATTCTTTGCACTCAACTCACGTGCAGTGATGTCCGATTGACGCTACGTTGCGTGAGGGGCCCGCCAATCCGGGCATCTCCGACGGATGTTGCGGTTGGTGCGTACGGGACTCTTGGGGCACCGGTCGCGCAGTTCCGCGGACGGGCGGAAGGGACCGGCGACTTCAGGACAGACGCTTGAGAAGGACCGCGGACGCGACCGGGCGCGCCCCCGCCCTGGCGACCCCGTCGGCCACCTCGCGGTCGGTGGAGGCGACGATGACCGGCCGGCCCGGCGGCTCCGCGCGCACCAGTTGGCGGATCAACTCATCGGCCGTGACGCCCGGTTTGGAGAACAGCACCCGCACCCCGCGCGGCGGGGCCAGCAGGACGGGCGCGGCCAGCTCGGCCCCGTCGAAGACACATGTGACCTCGGCGCCGGTCTGCGCGGCGAGTTGCGAGAGCTGCCCGAGGATCCGCAGCCGCTGCTTCTCCAACGGCATCTGCGGATAGCCGGTCTTGGTGACGTTGTAGCCGTCGACGACCAGATGCGCCTGCGGCAGCGCCAGCAACTGGTCCAGGATCGCGGGGTCGTTGTCGGACAGCGCGCGGGCCGCGATGTCCTTCGGGGTCATCCGGCCCGGCTCCACCGCGTCCACGGTGTCCGCGGGGCGTACGGACACCGGCGGCAACGCGAGTTCACGCCGCAGCCCCTGGGCCGCGTCCAGCACCGTGTCGAGCAGCAGCCGTACGCGCATGTCCTCGACGCTGCGGCCCTCGCGCGCCGCCCTGCGCGTGGCCTCCAGGGCGGCCTCCGCCTCCCCGAGGCGCGCCTTGAGCCGCCGGGTCTCGCTCTCGGCGGCGGAGACGCGCGTATGGCTCTCGGCCCGTACGGCCTCGATCTCGCCGCGCGCCTTGCGCAGGGCGGCCTCGCCGCGCTTGACGTCGCTGAGGGCGGCGCGCAGCTTGCGCTGAAGCGATTCGGCCTCCTTGCGCGCCGAGTCCAGCTCCGCGCGCAGGCGTTCGGTCTCGGTGCGGGTGTGGGCGCGGGCGGCGGTCAACTCCGCGCGCAGCCGCTCCAGCTCGGCGCGGCTCTCCTCGTCGGCCCGCTCGGCGTCCGCGCGCTGGACCTCCTCACCCGCGGCGGTCACCAGCTTCACCCAGCCCGCGGGGCGCAGCACATAGGCCGCCGCCGCCACGTCGACGGGGTCCGCGGCGGGCGGGGGCGCGCCGGAGTCGAGGGCGTCGGTGAGTTCCGGCTGGGCCTCTTTGAGCTTCTCCCCGATGCGCCGACGGAACGCCGGGTCGGTCTCCACGGCCGCGGCCATCGCGTTACCCGCGAACTTGGCCCGGCGGGTGGGCGTGAACCGGGCGTACTGCCGCAGTTGCGCGGGCAGTTCGCCGAGCGTCAGCCCGCCGAAGCCGTCGGCCACGATCTGCACGACCCGGCGGCGCACGCCGTCGGGCAGCGGACGGTCGAGCACCTCAGCGGTGCCGTCGGCCGGCTCCCCGCCCATGGTCTCCACGATCCGTCACCCCACTACCTGTGCGGAAGCCGCTCCGTCAGGAGCCGGCGCCCGGCCTGTCCACGAGTTCCACCTGGTCCACGGCGTTGCACCAGCGGCAACGCACGGACTCGATGGTCTCACTGACCACCTCGCGCTCCTCCACCTCGGGTTCACCGGACAGATCGAGATGCACGTACTCCACGACCTTCGACGAACGGGTCACATCGAAACGCGTGAGGTTGCCGCAGAGCGTGCAGCGCCAGCGGGTCTTCTCGGTCGGCAGGGGAACCGTCATCGTGGCTGCTCTTCCTTCTTCCAGTCTCCGTGATGCGCCAGCTTCCCTGGAGCGTGTGGCTCGTAACCCTACGGCCTGGCGGCTGCCCCATGCCCGCCTGTCCAGAACGGCGAGGCACTCTGTGCGTATCCGTCCGGTTACGCCATGCTCTGTCCCATGCGCTCCACCTGGAACAGGGCGGTCGGCAGAGCGGTGCGGGACCCCTCGGCGCCGATGACCCACGGGCTGATCGCCCTGTGCTGCCTCCTCTTCGTGATCGGACCGGCCGCGGGGCTGATCCCCGCGTACGGCACCGGGGAGGCGCTGATCGCCGCCCAGCGGGCCTACTTCGGCCACTGGGGCGTGGTGCCCGCGGAGCTGTTCAGCGGGGCGCCACGGGCCGTACTCACCCCCGCCACGGCGCTGTTCGTGCACGGGAGCTGGGTGCATCTGCTCGGCAACATGCTCTTCCTCCATGTCTTCGGCGCGATGACCGAGGAGCGGATGGGCCGCCTGGAGTTCGCCCTGTTCTATCTGGGCTGCGGCTGTCTGGCGCTGCTCGGGTACGCGGCGGCCGACGCCGGCTCGGCCCAGAGCCTGGTCGGGGCGTCGGGCGCGATCTCCGGCGTCCTCGGCGCCTTCCTCTTCCTGTTCCCGAAGGCCAGGGTCACCAGTCTCTTCCCGTTCCTGCTCTTCCTCCCGCTGCGCTTCCCGGCCTGGGTGGTGCTGCCCTTCTGGGCCAGCCTTCAGTGGCTGGCGGCGGGCCGGGCCACCGAGAGCCCGGGGGTCGCCTACCTCGCCCATGTGATCGGGTTCTCGCTGGGCTTCCTCTACGCGTGGGTGCGCTACGGACGTACGAGTAGGGTGAAATCCCCAGCCAAGGCCCCCGAGGGAGAACACCAGCCGTGATCACCGCGATCGTCCTCATCAAGACCAGCGTGGACCGGATCCCCGAGATCGCCGAGTCGATCGCCGCTCTGGACTGCGTCAGCGAGGTCTTCTCCGTCACCGGTACCTACGACCTCATCGCCATGGTCCGGGTGAAGGCCCACGACGACCTCGCGGACGTCATCCCCGGCCGCATCAGCAAGATCCCGGGCGTCCTGGCCACGGACACGCATGTCGCCTTCCGCACGTACTCGCAGCACGACCTGGAGGCGGCGTTCGCGATCGGCCTGGACAACTAGGGCGTGTTTCGAAAGTCCCGTCTGCCCCGCGACGCCTGGCACGGCACCTCGCCGCGTTGTCGGGATTACCCGCGTACATCCAGTACGCGGGCAACCCTCCGCCTTGCGATGCACCGCACCAGACGCCGCGGGGCCCGCCCTCCGGGCGGACGACGCTACTTTCGAAACACCCCCTAGCGCCTGGGCCCTCGGGCCACGAGTTCCCGCACCGCGCGCAGGAACCGCTCCACGTGCTCGTCGGGGGTGCCCGCGCCGAAGCTGACGCGGATCGCGTTCAGCGGCTTCTCGCCGGGCACGCTCTCGGGGGCGCTCTCGGGGGCGCCGCACTCCCCCGGTGTGCGCGGGTCGCCGCCGAGCAGGGTGCGCACCAGCGGGTGGGCGCAGAACAGGCCGTCCCGTACGCCGATCCCGTACTCGGTGGAGAGCGCGGCGGCGAAGCGGGAGCCGTCCCAGCCCTCGACGACGAAGGACAGCACGCCGACCCGGGGCGCCTCGTCGCCGAACAGCGAGAGCACCCTGACCTCCGGGACCTCGGCGAGCCCGTCCCTGACCGTACGGACCAGACGCTGCTCGCGGTCGACCAGTGACGCGAACCCCGCCTCGGTGAGGGCCCGGCACGCGGCGGCGATCGCGTAGGCGCCGATCACATTGGGCGACCCGGCCTCGTGCCGCGCGGCGCCCTCGTGCCACTCGACGTCCACTCCCCCGTCCGTACGCCGGGTGACGCTGCGGCTGGCGCCGCCGCCCGCGAGATACGGCTCGGCCGCGCGCAGCCAGTCGGCGCGACCGGCGAGGACGCCGGAGCCGAAGGGGGCGTACAGCTTGTGCCCGGAGAAGGCGACCCAGTCGACGTCCAGGTCGCGCACGGACACCGGGTGATGCGGGGCGAGCTGGGCGGCGTCCAGGACGATCCGGGCGCCGTGCGCGTGAGCGGCCGCCGCCAGCTCGCGTACGGGCCACAGCTCGCCGGTGACGTTGGAGGCGCCGGTGACGCAGACGAGGGCCGGGCCGTGGGGGTCCCGGTCGGCCAGGGCGTGCTCCAGGGTCTCCACGGCCTGGCGCGGGGTGCGCGGCGCGTCGAGGTAGGTGACCTGGGAGTTCCGCCAGGGCAGCAGGGAGGCGTGGTGCTCGGTCTCGAAGACGAAGACCCGGCAGCCCGCCGGGAGGGCCGCGGCGAGCAGGTTGAGCGAGTCGGTGGTGGACCGGGTGAAGATCACCTCATGTCCGTCCGCGCAGTCGAGGAAGTCGGCGACGGTCCGGCGGGCGTTCTCGAAGAGGTCGGTGGACACCTGCGAGAGATGCCCGGCGCCGCGATGGACGCTGCCGTAGTAGGGCGCGTACGCCGCCACGTCGTCCCAGACCCGCTGGAGCGCGGGGGCGCTGGCGGCGTAGTCGAGCGCGGCATAGGTGATCTCGCCGCCGGACGCGAGCGGGACGGTGACGTCCCGGCCCAGCACGGGCAGCGGGGCACAGACGGACGGGGCGGCGGCAGGGGTGAGGACAGGCATGGGTGCACTCCCGTGAGAGCAGACGGAACCACCGTGCCGGGCGGCGCACACGAGAGCACGCCTGCGTCAGCGGCACAGGGCGAAGGAGAAGGGGGATGCGGGGGTGGGGGCCGGACCGGCCCTAGCGCATTCGCTTGCTCACGGGGAGGCTCCCTCGTACGACCAGGACCCCTGGTGATGCGAGGGGTCCGCGCTTGCCGTGGGCCTTGCTGCTCACGACCTGGTCTTCACCCGGGGCACCCCGCCACGGACGGAGGGTTGCCGGACAGTCGGCCGGGGCCTTACGACTGTCACTCATGACCTGGCCAGGACGGTACGGGACGTGATCGCCCGGCCGCAACTCCTGTCCGGATAGCGGGATGTACGGCGCTCTGCGCCTCTTGAGGAATCACGCCGGGGAAGCACGACGGCGCGGAGCCCGGCGTCATGCCGGACTCCGCGCCGTCGCCCCGCCTATGCGTTGCTCGCGGCCACCCAACGCTCCAGCGACCGCCGGGCCGCGCCCGAGTCGATCGACTCTGCGGCCTTGTCCATCCCGGCGCGGATCTGCTCGGCCAGCGAGGCCCCCGTGGGCTCCAGCGCCACCAGCGCCGCCGCCGAGTTCAGCAGCACCGCGTCCCGTACCGGCCCGGTCTCGCCCTCCAGCAGCCGCCGCGCGACATCCGCGTTGTACGAGGCGTCCGCGCCCCGCAGCGCCTCCAGGGGCACCAGCTCGATGCCGACGTCCCGGGGATCGAAGTGCTCCTCGGTCACCTTGCCGTCCCGGACGATCCACACATGGGACGTGGAGGTCGTGGTCAGCTCGTCGAGGCCGTCGTCGCCGCGGAACACCAGGGAGGAGTTGCCGCGTTCGGCGAAGACACCGGCCACGATCGGCGCCTCGTGCGCGATGGCCACACCGACCGCCTGCGACCTCACCTTCGCCGGATTGGTCAGCGGGCCGAGCAGGTTGAACACCGTCCGGATCCCCAACTGCCCGCGCGCGGCGCCCACATGGCGCAGCGCCGGATGGAACTTCACCGCGAAGCAGAAGGTGATCCCGGCCTCCTGGGCGACCTCCACCACCCGCTTCGGGGTCAGGTCGAGGTTGACGCCCAGCTTCTCCAGGACATCGGACGCCCCGGACGCCGAGGACGCGGCACGGTTGCCGTGCTTGACGACCTTCGCACCGGTACCCGCGACGACGATCGACGACATGGTGGAGATGTTCACCGTCTTCGCGCCGTCACCGCCCGTACCGACGATGTCGACGGTGGCGCCCGGTACCTCTATGACGTTCGCGTGCTCGTACATCGTGCGGACGAGCCCGTTGATCTCCTCGACCGTCGCGCCCTTGGCGCGCAGGGACACCGCGAACCCGGCGATCTGCGCGTCGGTCGCCTCCCCGCGCATGATCAGGTTCATCGCCCAGGCGGTGTCGTCCGCGGTGAGGTTCCGGCCCTCCAGCAGGCCGTTCAGCAGGCCGGGCCAGGAACGGCCCGCCGCGGTGTCGCCTCCAGCGGGGGTCACAGCAGTCATCAGCCGCTCCTGGGGTGATTGTCCCGAACGGGACGCGAATCGAACTGGTACCAGCCTATCCAGCTCCGGACACGAGGAAGGACCCCGTCCGAAGTGCAGACGGGGTCCTTCGTGGCGTGGCGTGCCGCGATCAGTGGTGGCCGTGGCCGCTCGTGATCTCCTTGTACTCCTCAGCCGTGGGCTTGGGGATCTGGTTCTCTTCCCCGAAGTACGCGGTGCTCAGCTTGGCGCGGAGCTTCTGCGAACCCTTGAGCTTCCGCTCGACGCCGTTCTCGTCGACGAGCGGGCCGATCTCGGCCGGCTGGTACTGCTCGTGCGCGGTGAGCGTGTGGAGCTGCTCCTGGCTGAGCGGCTCGTGCACCTCGATGAACTCACCGTGCGGCAGCCGCTTGATGATGCCCGACTCGCGGCCGTGCAGCACCTTGTCGCGGTCACGGCGCTGGAGGCCGAGGCAGATCCGCTTGGTGATGATGAACGCGAGGACCGGTCCGACGAAGAACGTGATCCGGACGAACCAGGTGATCGCGTTGATCGACAGGTGGAAGTGCGTGGCCCACAGGTCGTTGCCACCGCCGACCAGCATCACCAGGTAGGCGGTGAGCCAGGCGACACCGAACGCGGTACGCGTCGGGGCGTTGCGCGGACGGTCCAGGATGTGGTGCTCGCGCTTGTCGCCGGTGACCCACGACTCGATGAACGGGTAGACCGCGATCGCGGCGAGGACCAGCGGGAAGATCACCAGCGGGATGAACACACCCAGGACGAGCGTGTGGCCCCACAGGTTGATCTCCCAGCCCGGCATCACACGGATCAGACCCTCGGCGAAGCCCATGTACCAGTCGGGCTGGGCGCCCGTGGACACCTGGTCCGCGCGGTAAGGGCCGATACCCCAGATCGGGTTGATCGAGGCGATCGCCGCGATGGCCGCGATGACACCGAAGACCAGGAAGAAGAAGCCTCCGGCCTTGGCCATGTACACCGGCAGCAGCGGCATGCCGACGACGTTGTTGTTCGTCTTGCCGGGACCCGCGAACTGCGTGTGCTTGTGGTAGAAGACCAGGATCAGGTGCGCGACCATCAGGCCGAGCATGATGCCCGGCAGCAGCAGGATGTGGATCGAGTAGAAGCGGGCCACGAAGTCGTGCCCCGGGAACTCGCCGCCGTAGAGGAACATCGAGATGTACGTACCGACGATCGGCACGGACAGGATCGCGCCCTCCATGAAGCGGACACCGGTGCCGGAGAGCAGGTCGTCCGGGAGCGAGTAACCGGTGAAGCCGGTGAACATGCCGAGGACGAACAGCAGGAAGCCGAACAGCCAGTTGATCTCGCGCGGCTTACGGAACGCGCCCGTGAAGAACACGCGCATCATGTGCACGAACATGCCGGCGAGGAAGATCAGCGCGGCCCAGTGGTGGATCTGCCGGATCAGCAGACCACCGCGGACCTCGAAGCTGATGTGCATCGTCGAGTTGAAGGCCTCGCTCATCAACTGACCCTGCAACGGCACGTAACTGCCGTCGTAGACCACCTCGTTCATCGACGGGTGGAAGAACAGCGTCAGATACACACCCGTGAGGATGATGATGATGAAGCTGTACATGCACACTTCGCCCAACATGAACGACCAGTGGTCGGGGAAGATCTTGCGCATGTTGGCCTTGGCCAGGGAGTAGATCCCCAGGCGGCCGTCGGCCCAGTCCGCTACACGCTCGCCGGCGGGCGTTTCTCGTCGCGCGCCGGACTCGTTGCTCGCGATAGTGCTCATCCGCGCTCCCAGAATGCAGGACCGACGGGCTCTTCGAAGTCGCCGAGCGCTTCGAGGTAACCATCCGCGTTGACGCCGATGCGCAACTGCGGCAGGGCGTGACCGGCCGGGCCGAAGATGACCCGGGCGCCGTCGGAGAGGTCGAAGGTGGACTGGTGACACGGGCAGAGGACGTGGTGCGTCTGCTGCTCGTAGAGGGAGATCGGGCAACCGACGTGGGTGCAGATCTTCGAGTAGGCCACGATGCCCTCGTGGGACCACTCGAGTTCCTTCTTGTCCTTGATGTCGACCGGCTCCAGCCGGACGAGCATCAGGGCCGCCTTGGCGATCTGGTTCTGGAACTCCTCGTCGTGCTCCTCCAGGCCCTCGGGCTTGGCGAAGGTGAGCGAGCCGACCGCGACGTCGGAAGGACGCATCGGCTGGTTCGTGTTCATGTTGACGAGGAGCTTGCCGTTGCGCCAGGCGGTGTGGCGCAGCTTCGTCCCGGGCTTCGGGCCGAGGCCGCCCAGCAGGAAGAGGCTGGAGAGCGGCACCACGGTCAGCGCACCGAACATCGTGGTGCGGATGAGCTTGCGGCGGCCGATCGCGGATTCCTTGGCACCCTGGCGGAAGTCGGCCATGACCTTCGCCTTGACCTCGGGCGAGGCCTCGATCGGGTGACGCTCGTCGGCGACCTCCACGTCGGACATCAGGGTGCGGGCCCAGTGGACCGCGCCCGCGCCGATCGCGAACAGCGCCACGCCCAGCGTCAGGCCCAGCGCGAAGTTGAGCGCGCTGACGTGACCGAGCGGGAAGACGTAGATCGACCTGTCGACCGGGATCGCGAGGTACGAGGCGATGAAGCCGACAGCGGCCAGCATCGACAGCGTGAACAGCAGGGCTACCGTGCGCTCGGAGCGCTTGGCGGCCCGCTCGTCGATGTCCTGGATCCGGTGCTCGTGGGGCGGGAGACCCGGATCGGCGAACGGGTTCCTCTCGTCCGCGACCTCACCGGTCACGGACTCCTGCTCAGCGGGCAGGTTCTCTTCGGGAATGTCTTGGCTACTCATGACTTCTTGGCCTTTGCGGTCCGAGCGGCGACCCAGACGGCGACCGCGATCAGCGCACCGAGTCCGAAGATCCAGGCGAACAGGCCCTCGGAGACCGGGCCGAGACCGCCCAGCTCCAGACCGCCCGGGTTCTTGGTCTCATCGCTGTTGACCGCGTCGAGGTACGCGATGATGTCCTTCTTGTTCTCCGACGACAGCGTGGTGTCGGGGAAGGACGGCATGTTCTGCGGGCCGGTCTGCATGGCCTCGTAGAGATGCTTCGGAGAGACACCCTCAAGGGTCGGCGCGAACTTGCCGTGCGTCAGCGCGCCACCCTTGCCGGTGAAGTTGTGGCACTGCGCGCAGTTCTGGCGGAAGAGCTCGCCACCCCGACCGAGGTCAGCGTTCTCGGGGCTGTACTCGTTCGTCGTCGGCACGGCCGGACCGGCGCCGAGGGAGGCGACGAAGGCCGCGAGCTGGTCGATCTCGGCCTGCGTGTAGATGGTCTTCTTCCGCGGGACCTGGGCGCCCTGGGAAGTGGCGGCCGGCATACGGCCGGTACCCACCTGGAAGTCCACGGCCGCGGCGCCTACGCCCACCAGGCTCGGGCCGTCGGAGCTGCCCTGACCGCCGGTGCCGTGGCAGCTTGCGCAGCCCACCTGGTAGAGCTTCTTGCCCTCTTCGATGGCGAGGGACTGCGCGGTCTCATCGGCCTGTGCCTTGCTCGCGGGCGCGAACGCGGCATACAGCCCCCCGGTGGCCGCCAGCGCGAGGAGTAGGACGACGACAGCCGCCAGCGGATGGCGTCGTCGTGCGGAGAGCTTTTTCACGGATTACCCCGGTGTCAGGATCTTCTGCGTCGATGCTTCTGGAAATGGATCGTGTCGTCGCGAGCGATCGGGTCCCCCCGATCGGGTGACCGTTCGCCTTCGCCGACCGATTACTTGATCATGTAGATCGTGGCGAAGAGGCCGATCCAAACGACATCGACGAAGTGCCAGTAGTAGGACACGACGATGGCGGCGGTCGCCTGCTCATGGGTGAACCTCTTCGCCGCGTAGGTGCGTCCGAGGACCAACAGGAAGGCGATGAGACCGCCGGTCACATGCAGTCCGTGGAATCCGGTGGTCAGATAGAACACCGAGCCGTACGGGTCCGAGGACAGCGAGAGGCCGTCCTTCTTGACCAGCTCGGTGTACTCGAAGACCTGGCCACCGATGAAGATCGCACCCATGATGAAGGTGAGGATGAACCAGCCCCGGAGCTTCTTCACATCCCCGCGCTCGGCGGCGAAGACGCCGAGCTGACAGGTCAGTGAGGAAAGCACCAGGATGGTGGTGTTCGTCGCCGAGAACGGGAAGTTGAGAGCACTCGCCATCTCCTTCCAGTGCTCGGGCCCGGTCACCGATCGCAGGGTGAAGTACATCGCGAAGAGGGCCGCGAAGAACATCAGCTCGGAACTCAGCCAGATGATGGTTCCGACGCTGGTGAGGTTCGGTCGATTGACCGACGGGTGCGCGTGCCCGGTTTCTACTGTCGTTGCTGTCGCCACGACCGACATTATGTCGGTCGCTTATCCCGCCCTCACGCCGGGGGGTGCTGTTCGGGGCCTCCGTACCGTGTGTACTGCCCGGATGGCGCATCAAAGCGGTGTTCCGGCCCGCTGTTGACGCGGTACGCGAGGGAGTACGATCCGGCGCAACGATCCGTTCCGTACGACGCAGACGTCCCGGAGGGAACATGCAGCCGACCGCCACGGTGCTGGTCTACAGCGACGACTCCACCACCCGAGAACAGGTGCGGCTCGCGACCGGGCGCAGGCCCGCCGCGGACCTTCCCGAGGTCGAGTTCGTGGAGTGCGCGACACCGGCCGCCGTCCTCAGAGAGCTGCACCGGGGCGGCATCGACGTGTGCGTCCTGGACGGCGAGGCCGTGCCGATGGGCGGGATGGGCGTCTGCCGGGAGATCAAGGACGAGATCTTCGAGTGCCCGCCCGTGCTGCTGCTGATCGCCCGGCCGCAGGACGCCTGGCTGGCGACGTGGAGCCGGGCCGACGCCGCGGTGGCGCTGCCGGTCGAGCCGGTCGAGTTCGCCTCGGCCCTGGCCACGCTGCTGCGGCGCAAGGCCCTGGTGAGCGCCTAGGGGATGCCCCCGGGGCTCCTGGGAGGCCCGGGGCCTCCCAGGGAGCCTCAGGCGGCCTCGGGACGCAGCCGTGCGCGGTCCTGGGGGCTCGCGCCGTCGGGCGAGCCGACCAGGGCGCTGCCCTTGCGCCATTTCGTCCAGTCGAGGTTCCAGTCGCCGAAGCCGTTGCCGAACGGGGCCATGTCCTCGCCCCCGGAGTTGATGACCTTGACGACGTCGCCGACCCGCACGGTGTCGTAGAACCACTGGGCGTTGCCGTTGCTCATCCCGGTGCAGCCGTGGCTGACGTTGGCGTACCCCTGGGAGCCGACGGACCAGGGCGCGGCGTGCACGTACTCACCGCTGTAGGTGACCTGGGCCGCCCAGTGGACCAGCAGGTCGTAGGAGTCCGAGGAGCCCTCGGCGATGCCGATGCTGGTTCCCCGCATCCGTACGGTGGGCTGCTTGCCCAATATGACCTTGACGCCGTTGCGGGTGGCGTAGCCCGGTCTGCCCGTGGTGACGGGGATCTGCCGGATCGGCTTGTCGTCCTTGTAGACCGTCAGCAGATGCGTGGCGGCGTCCGTGACGGCGACCACGCGGTCGCCCGTGGTGATCTTCAGGGGTTTGGTGTCGGCGCCCCAGAGGTGGTCGGAGATCTTCGCGTCCGCGAGGTTGCTGTGAACCGTGACGGTGGCGTGGGCGGGCCAGTAGTCCTTGGGGCGGTAGTGGAGCGTCTTGTCGTCGACCCAGTACCAGGAGCCCTGTGCCGCGGGCTGCGAGTCCACCTTGAGGGCACGCTCCACGACGGCCCGGGACGCCTTGTCCTTGACGGGCTCGCTGAGTTCGGCGGTGACGGGCTGGCCGACGCCGTAGGTACCGGGCTTGGGGCCGAAGCTGACGTTCAGCCGCTTCTTGGTCTCGGGGGTGCTGGTGCGGACGTCGTAGACCTTGCGGCCGGGGGCGCCGTCGTCGTCCTCCGTGCTCACCTGCACCGTGTAGCGGGTGCCTGCGGCCAGCGGGGACGTGCTGTGCCAACGGCTGCCGTCCGCGGTGAGTTCGCCCGCCACGTGGCGTCCTCGGGCGTCGGTGGTCGTCACGTCCGTGATGCGCCCGTCGGAGCCCGCGAGGGAGACCTCCAGGGGCTTGTCGGGGTCGGCCTTCTTGCCGTCCCCCACGGGCACGTTGAAGTCGATGTCGTCGGAGGCGTCGTACGGCTTCTCCGAGAGCGGGTCGCCCGCCCCGCAGGCGACGGGGCCCGCGCCCAGGGCGATCGCCAACAGAGCGCACCCGACGGCTTTACGGTGCCGCGGGGCCCGCGCCGGCAGTCGCGGGTCGGAGGCTGCTGCGCGCCGGAAGAACACTGAGTGGCTCATGCCCTCACGCTAGGGAGGGCCCCCCGCCACGGCATGCCGAGTGAGCCGTCCGAGGGAAGAGACGGGGACCAAATGAGGGAGCCCGGACGCTCCTTGCGGAGTGTCCGGGCTCTCGTGCGCTCAGCGCGTGTTACTGGGTGCGGTTCTCACCGCGGTAGTACTCGAAGACCCAGCCCCAGATACCCACGAGGATGATCGGAGCCGAGAAGTACATGAGCCACCAGCCGACCGCGACACCGAGGAAGGCGAGCGCGCCACCGAAGGCGAGGGCGAGCGGCTGCCAGCTGTGCGGGCTGAAGAAGCCCTGCTCACCGGCGTCGTCCGCGACATCGGCTTCCTTGTTGTCCTGGGCGCCCGTGTCGACCCGCCTGGCCGTGAAGGTCAGGTAGTAGCCGACCATGATGCTCAGGCCGAAGGCCAGGAAGAGCGCGGTGGAGCCGGCCGGTTCCTTCGACCACACGGCGTAGACGATCGCCATGGCCAGGATGAAGACGGACAGCCAGATGAACATCTTGCCTTGGATCTTCACTTGCCGGCCTCCTTTCCACCGGTGATGCCCTTGCTGCTACCGGCACCGGCACCGACCGTCTCGAGCTGCTCGAGCGCGGCGATCTCCGGGTGGTGCAGGTCGAAGGCGGGCGATTCGGAACGGATCCGCGGCAGCGTGAGGAAGTTGTGCCGCGGCGGCGGGCAGGAGGTCGCCCACTCCAGCGAACGGCCGTAGCCCCACGGGTCGTCGACCTCGACCTTCTTGCCGTACTTGGCCGTCTTCCACACGTTGTAGAAGAAGGGCAGCATCGACAGGCCGAGCAGGAACGAGCTGATCGTCGAGACCATGTTCAGGGCGGTGAAGCCGTCGGCCGCGAGGTAGTCCGCGTAACGACGCGGCATGCCCTCGGCGCCCAGCCAGTGCTGGACCAGGAAGGTGCCGTGGAAGCCGAGGAACAGCGTCCAGAACGTGATCTTGCCGAGGCGCTCGTCGAGCATCTTGCCCGTGAACTTCGGCCACCAGAAGTGGAATCCGGCGAACATCGCGAAGACGACCGTACCGAAGATCACGTAGTGGAAGTGCGCCACCACGAAGTACGAGTCCGTGATGTGGAAGTCGAGCGGCGGCGAGGCCAGGATGACACCGGTCAGACCACCGAAGGTGAAGGTGATCAGGAAGCCGAGGGTCCACAGCATCGGGGTCTCGAAGGACAGCGAGCCCTTCCACATCGTTCCGATCCAGTTGAAGAACTTCACGCCGGTCGGAACGGCGATGAGGAACGTCATGAAGGAGAAGAACGGGAGCAGTACACCACCGGTGGCGTACATGTGGTGCGCCCACACCGTCACCGAGAGACCGGCGATGGCGATGGTCGCGCCGACCAGGCCGAAGTAACCGAACATCGGCTTGCGGCTGAAGACCGGGATGATCTCGGAGATGATTCCGAAGAACGGCAGGGCGATGATGTACACCTCTGGATGGCCGAAGAACCAGAAGAGGTGTTGCCATAGCAACGCGCCGCCGTTGGCCGCGTCGAAGATATGCGCACCGAACTTGCGGTCCGCCTCCAGGGCGAACAGCGCGGCGGCGAGGACCGGGAAGACCAGCAGGACGAGCAGGGCCGTCAGCAGCACGTTCCACACGAAGATCGGCAGGCGGAACATGGTCATGCCCGGCGCACGCATGCAGATGATCGTGGTGATGAAGTTGACCGCACCGAGGATCGTGCCGAAGCCGGAGAAGGCCAGACCCATGATCCACAGGTCGGAGCCGATACCCGGCGAACGGACCGCGTCCGTCAGCGGGCTGTAGGCGAACCAGCCGAAGTCAGCCGCGCCGTCCGGGGTGAGGAAGCCACCGAGGGCGATGAGCGAGCCGAACAGGTAGAGCCAGTAGGCGAACATGTTCAGCCGCGGGAACGCCACGTCGGGCGCGCCGATCTGCAGCGGCATGATCCAGTTCGCGAAGCCGGCGAACAGCGGCGTGGCGAACATCAGCAGCATGACCGTGCCATGCATGGTGAACGCCTGGTTGAACTGTTCCTTCGACAGGACCTGCAGGCCCGGACGGGCCAGCTCGGCGCGCATGAGGAGCGCCATGATGCCGCCGATGATGAACATCGCGAAGGACGTGATCAGATACAGCGTGCCGATCGTCTTGTGGTCCGTGGTGGTCAGCCACTTGACGACGACATTGCCGGGTTGCCTGTGCCGGACCGGCAGCTCGTTCTCGTACGAGTCTTCTGCTGCCGCGGCACCCTGGGGTTCGTTGAGGATGCTCACAGTGTGTTCGCCTTCCGGTTCTTCTCGTGGCTCGTCTGCGCGATACCAGCGGGGATGTAACCGGTCTGGCCCTTCTTGGCAAGGTCCTTGAGGTGCTGCTCGTAACGCTCGGGCGAGACGACCTTCACGTTGAACAGCATGCGGGCGTGGTCGACGCCGCAGAGTTCGGCGCACTTGCCCAGGAAGGTGCCTTCCTTGTTGGGCGTCGCCTGGAAGGCGTTGGTGTGGCCCGGGATGACGTCCTGCTTCATCAGGAACGGCACCACCCAGAAGGAGTGGATGACGTCACGCGAAGTGAGGACGAAGCGGACCGTCTTGCCCTTGGGCAGCCAGAGGGTCGGGCCGGGGTTGCCGGTCTGGGGGTTCCGCGTGGCGGGCGTGCCGAAGTCGTAGACGCCCCCGGCGTTCGCCGGGAACTCCTTCTTGTACCGGTCCGGAATCGCGTTGAGGTTCGGATCGGTCTTGGCGTCGCCCGTCACCCCGTCCATGGGGGTGATGTAGTTGAAGCCCCAGCTCCACTGATAGCCGACGACGTTGACGGTGACGTCGGGCTTCTTGGAGAGGTCCATGAGCTTCGACTCATCACGCGCGGTGAAGTAGAAGAGCACGGAGACGATGATGAGCGGGACCACGGTGTACAGCGCCTCGATGGGCATGTTGTACCGGGTCTGCGCGGGAACCTCGATCTTGGTGCGGCTGCGCCGGTGGAAGAACACGCTCCACAGGATCAGGCCCCACACCAGGCAGCCGATGGCGAGCGCGGCCGCCCAGGACCCCTGCCACAGGGAGAGGATCCTCGGAGCCTCTTCCGTGGTCGGGGTCGGCATGCCAAGCCGGGGGAAGTCCTTATAAGTGCAACCGGTGGCGGTCGCCAGGACCAGGCCCGCAGTCAGCGCCTGCAGCAGCTTCCGCCGCATCGGGCGCCGCGGCGAGCGGTCGGAGCCGTTGGGACTCACGTAGCGCCTTCCCGAGAGTCTCGCCCGCGCGGTTGGCTGCGGCCTTCTCGCAGGTCGGCTGCCGCCCTGCGTCGGGCAGGGGTTTGGATGTTTATGCGGACCAAACCCTACTGGACGCCATTTGGGGTCGCGCGGGGAGGGTACCCAACGCGCCGCCGGACACCCCGAAGGAGCGACCGAGCCCTGGAAGCACCGGCCGCGGGACCCCTCCGAGCAGGTCGTCGCTCCCCTCACCAGGCCGCGCGTGCCCAGGAGTTAGCGTTGCGGTGTGTCCTACTTCGACGCGGCTTCCGCCGCTCCGCTGCACCCCGTCGCCCGCCAGGCCCTCATGGCCTCGCTCGACGAAGGGTGGGCCGATCCCGCCCGGCTGTACCGCGAGGGGCGCCGGGCCCGGCTGCTGCTGGACGCGGCGCGCGAGGCGGGCGCCGAGGCGGTGGGCTGCCGCCCGGACGAGCTGGTGTTCACCGCGTCCGGCACCCGCGCGGTGCACTCCGGGATCGCGGGGCTGCTGGCGGGCCGCCGCCGGACCGGACGCCACCTGATCGTGTCCTCGGTCGAACACTCCTCTGTCCTGCACGCGGCGGAGGCGTGCGAGGCCGACGGCGGGACGGTGACCCGGGTGCCGGTGTCCCGCGCGGGCGCGGTCGACGCCGGGGCGTACGAGGAGGCGCTGCGCCAGGACACCGCGCTCGCCTGTCTTCAGTCGGCCAACCACGAGGTGGGCACGGTGCAGCCGGTGGCCGAGGTGGCCGCCATGTGCCGGGCGGCCGGTGTGCCGTTGCTGGTGGACGCGGCGCAGTCGCTGGGCTGGGGTCCGGTGGAGGGCGACTGGTCGGCGCTGACCGCCAGTGCGCACAAATGGGGTGGACCGCCAGGTGTCGGACTTCTCGTAGTACGTAAGGGGGTGCGGTTCGCGCCCCAAGGCCCGGCGGACGAGCGGGAGTCGGGGCGGGCCGCGGGGTTCGAGAACATCCCGGCGATCGTGGCGGCGGCGGCCTCGCTGCGGGCGGTGCGCGCGGAGGCGGCCGAGGAGGCGGTACGGCTGCGGGAGCTGACGGAGCGGATCCGGGCGCGGGTGCCGGAGCTGGTCCCGGATGTGGAGGTGGTGGGCGACCCCGCCCGGCGCCTGCCGGGGATCGTCACCTTCTCCTGTCTCTATGTGGACGGCGAGAGTCTGCTCCATGAGCTGGACCGCGCGGGCTTCTCGGTGTCGTCCGGATCGTCCTGCACGAGCAGCACACTGACCCCGAGCCATGTGCTGACGGCGATGGGCGTGCTGAGCGAGGGCAACGTACGGGTGTCGCTGCCGTCCGGCACCCCGGCGGCGGAAGTCGACCGGTTCCTTTCGGTGCTGCCGGGCGCGGTGGCGGGGGTGCGGGAGAAGCTGGGCGCGCCCTCGGCCGTACGTACGGCCGCGCACGGGGGCCGCGACGACGAGGACGCTCTCGTCGTGGACGCCCTCGGCAAGCTCTGCCCGCTGCCGGTGATCGAGCTGGCGAAGGTCATCGGGGACGTCCCGGTGGGCGCCACGGTGCGGGTCCTGTCCGATGACGAGGCGGCGCGGTGGGACATCCCCGCGTGGTGCCAGATGCGGGACCAGGAGTACGTCGGGGAGGAACCGGCGGACCGGGGCGCGGCCTATGTGGTGCGGCGGCTGACCTGAGTCGGCGGTCCTGAGGGTACGGACCCCTCAGGACCCTGTGCCGCCCGGCGCGTCAGACCAGGTGTTCCTTGATCTCCGCCGTGGCCTCGTCGCCGTACGCCTCGGTGAAGCGGTCCATGAAGTGGATGCGGCGCAACTGGTACTCCTGCGTGCCCAGCGTCTCGATGACCAGCGTCGCGAGCATGCAGCCGACCTGCGCCGCGCGCTCCAGCGAGACGCCCCAGGCCAGGCCCGACAGGAAGCCGGCGCGGAAGGCGTCGCCCACGCCCGTGGGGTCGACCTTCGCCGTCTCCTCGGGCACGCCGACCTCGATCGTGTCCTCACCGACGCGCTCGATGCGCACGCCGCGCGAGCCGAGCGTCGTCACGCGGTGGCCCACCTTGGACAGGATCTCGGCGTCCGACCAGCCGGTCTTGGCCTCGATGAGGCCCTTCTCGTACTCGTTGGAGAACAGGAACGTCGCGCCGTCCAGCAGGATGCGGATCTCCTCGCCGTTCATGCGCGCGATCTGCTGGGAGAAGTCGGCGGCGAACGGGATGGAGCGGGAGTGGCACTCCTCCGTGTGCCGCAGCATCGCCTCGGGGTCGTCCGCGCCGATCAGGACGAGGTCGAGACCGCCCACCCGGTCGGCGACCGTCTTCAGCTCGATCAGCCGGGCCTCGCTCATCGCGCCCGTGTAGAAGGAGCCGATCTGGTTGTGGTCGGCGTCGGTGGTGCAGACGAACCGGGCCGTGTGCAGGGTCTCCGAGATACGGACGGACTCGGTGTCCACGCCGTTGCGGTCCAGCCACGCCCGGTACTCGTCGAAGTCCGCACCGGCCGCGCCGACCAGGATCGGGTGCGTGCCGAGCTGTCCCATGCCGAACGCGATGTTCGCGCCCACCCCGCCGCGGCGCACGTCGAGGCGGTCGACCAGGAAGGAGAGCGAGACCGTGTGCAACTGGTCCGCGACGAGCTGGTCGGCGAAGCGGCCGGGGAAGGTCATGAGGTGGTCGGTGGCGATGGAGCCGGTGACTGCGATACGCACGGCGAGGACACGCTCCCAGTGAGGAAGAGAGAAGGACAGTTCACGCTACCCGCTCGAACCGACCCACCCGAGCAGGCGAAACTACCCAATAGTAGCCGTTTCTTCGCATCCTCCGGGAGCGCTCACGAGGGAACCGCGCGCTCCCCCGCCGCGTCCCATTGCTGTCCCCTGTCAGGGGGATACGGAGTACGACCTCGCCCGCGCGACTTCCGCGGCGGCGGGGTCTGCTGGTAGCGCAGCGAAGCCGAAGGAGCGATGCGGTGAACACCGAGCCGGCCGACGACGCCCGGGACACCACCGAAGTCACCGGGACCAGAGAGGGGGCCGCGCCGCCGAGGCGGCGTACGCCGGTGATCGTCGCCTCGGTCGCGGCGGCGGTGCTGCTGGTGGGCGGCGGCGGGGCGTATCTGGCCGCGAGCGCCTCCGACGACTCGGGCCGCGCGGGCGGCTCGGCGCCGGGCGGCGGCGCTCCCCCGGCGCTGGCCCTGGACGATCCCGGCGCGGCGGGCCCGTCGCAGGGCATCGCGATCGGTGAGCCCAACCCGTACGGCATGACGTACCGCGCGCAGGGGACGCTGCCCGACGGCCCGGCCTCCGCGCCCGTGTACGCGGCGAAGGGCGAGGTGACACGGGACGAGGTGGCCCGGCTCGCCAAGGCGCTGGACGTGAGCGGCACGCCGAGGCGGGTCGGCGGGGACTGGACGGTCGGGGGTGCGCGCGACGGTTCGGGGGCAAGCCTGCGGGTGCCCGTCCAGGCGCCGGGGACCTGGACGTTCAGCCGTTACGCGCCCGGTTCCGCCCCTGGCTGCGCCCATGCCGGGTCGTGTCCGTCCGCCGAGGACTCACCGGTGAGCGAGGCCGACGCGAAGCAGGCCGCCGTGCCCGTGCTGAAGGCGCTGGGCCAGGGCGGCGCGGCGGTCGACGCGGGCCGTCTGCTGGGCTCCGCGCGGATGGTCACCGCCGATCCGGTCGTCGGCGGACTGCCCACCCACGGCTGGTCGACGGTCCTGCACGTGGCCGCCGACGGCGAGGTGACCGGCGGCAACGGCCAACTGAAGGCGCCGGTGAAGGGTGCCGGGTACCCGGTCCTCGATGCCCGGCGGACCCTGGACCTGATGAACGGCGCGTCCACGTCGTACGGCCGCAAGGGCATCGGCGGCTGTGCGAGCCCCGTACCGCTGAAGGACCGGGACGAGAAGCCGTGCGGGGCGTCGGCCGCGGCGGCGGGGCGGGCGTCGGCGACCGTGACGGGCGCGGTGTTCGGGCTGGACCGGCGCTCCGTGAACGGGGCGGCGGTCCTCGTTCCGTCGTGGCTGTTCGACGTACGGGAGGAGGGGGCGGGGAGCACCGCCACGGTGGCGCGTCCGGCGGTCGACCCGCGCTATCTGACCGCGCCCCGGTCGGCGGGGGCGCCGAGCGAGGAGCCGGGCCCGCGCACGCCGTCGTCGGCGCCGACGCGGGGCGAGGTGGCGGTGCAGGGCTACACCACCGAGGGCACGGACCTGACCCTCGCCTTCCAGGGCGGGGTGTGCGCGGACTACGCGGCGTCCGTGCGCGAGAGCGACGGCGAGGTGACGGTGACCGTGACCGAGACGCCCTGGCCGGACAAGGTCTGCATCATGATCGCGAAGGTCTACCACCGCACGCTGCGTCTGAAGACACCGCTCGGTGACCGCCCGGTGGTGGGCGCGGACGGCAAGCGGATCCCGCGGCAGACCGCGGACGAGGCGGCTTCCGGCGGCCTCGGGGCGGTGCGGCCTCAGTAGACGTACCCGGCATGCGTGAGGCGGCGCCCCCGTCAGGAGGAGCGCCGCCTCACGTACGTGCTACGCGGGGGAGGTGCGGCTCAGCTGAAGGAGTCGCCGCAGGCGCAGGAACCCGTCGCGTTCGGGTTGTCGATGGTGAAGCCCTGCTTCTCGATGGTGTCCACGAAGTCGACCGTGGCACCGCCGAGGTACGGAGCGCTCATGCGGTCGGTGACGACCTTGACTCCGCCGAAGTCCTTCTCGACGTCGCCGTCGAGGGAACGCTCGTCGAAGAAGAGCTGGTAGCGCAGGCCGGAGCAGCCGCCGGGCTGGACCGCCACGCGCAGCGCCAGGTCGTCCCGGCCTTCCTGGTCGAGCAGGGCCTTGACCTTGGCCGCGGCGGCGTCGGTCAGGATGATGCCGTCGGTGACGGTGGTCTTCTCGTCCTGTACGGACATCTACATCTCTCCCGGGTTGTACGGAGACGGCTTGCCGACGGTTGCAACCGGCGCGGCCACGGATTCATTCCGGGCCGAAGGGCGTTCTTCTCGCTTCTTCCTTCATTCATGCTCGCACACGCGCCGACGTGCGGACACCGGCGTGTGGACGGACGTGTGACGGGCGTGCGGGGCGCACCTGTGTGCGGTACGCGGCGGGATTCACGTCACATCCGACCGGGCGGGCATCGTCAATCTGACGTGAACCGGATATGATAGATAGCGTCAAGTTGACGAAAAGGATTGTCCCGCATGTCCCGCCGGCCGGATCAGGGCCGGCGAGCCGCAGAACAGAAAGGGTGGGTGCCGTGTCCACCGCCCAATCCCACGAGCTCGACGTACAGCCGACGCCCCTGGCGCTCCTGCTGCTCGGCCGCGAGGCCGACCCGAGGAGCGAGCGAGGCGTCGAGTGCCCCGGCGAACTGCCCGCGCCGTCCGACCCGGACCTGGTCGAACGCGCCCGCGCGGCCAAGGAGAAGCTCGGGAACGAGGTCTTCGTACTCGGGCACCACTACCAGCGTGACGAGGTCATCCAGTTCGCGGATGTCACGGGCGACTCCTTCAAGCTGGCGCGGGACGCGGCGGCGCGTCCGGAGGCCGAGTACATCGTGTTCTGCGGTGTGCACTTCATGGCCGAGTCCGCGGACATCCTCACCTCCGACGAGCAGAAGGTGGTCCTGCCGGACCTCGCCGCGGGCTGCTCGATGGCCGACATGGCGACGGCCGAGCAGGTCGCCGAGTGCTGGGACGTGCTGACCGAGGCGGGCGTCGCCGAGCAGGTCGTACCGGTCTCGTACATGAACTCCTCCGCGGACATCAAGGCGTTCACCGGCAAGCACGGTGGCACGATCTGCACCTCCTCGAACGCGAAGCGCGCCCTGGAGTGGGCGTTCCAGCAGGGGGAGAAGGTCCTGTTCCTGCCGGACCAGCACCTGGGCCGCAACACGGCCGTACGGGACATGGGCATGTCCCTCGCGGACTGCGTCGTCTACAACCCGCACAAGCCGAACGGCGGGCTGACGGCCGAGGAGCTGCGCGCCGCGAAGATGATCCTGTGGCGGGGCCACTGCTCGGTGCACGGGCGCTTCAGCCTCGACTCGGTGAACGACGTGCGCGAGCGGATCCCGGGCGTGAACGTCCTAGTGCACCCCGAGTGCCGGCACGAGGTGGTGGCGGCGGCCGACCACGTGGGGTCGACGGAGCACATCATCAAGATGCTGGAGGCCGCCCCGGCGGGCTCCAAGTGGGCCATCGGCACGGAGCTGAACCTGGTCCGCCGCCTGGCGAATCGTTTCGCCCCGAAGGGCAAGGAGGTCGTCTTCCTCGACAAGACGGTCTGCTTCTGCTCCACGATGAACCGCATCGACCTGCCGCATCTGGTGTGGGCACTGGAGTCCCTGGCCGAGGGCAACCTGGTCAACCGCATCCAGGTCGACCAGGAGACGGAGAAGTTCGCGAAGCTGGCCCTGGAACGCATGCTGGCGCTGCCGTAACGCACCCACAGATCGAGGGGCGCCCCGTCGTGCGACGGGGCGCCCCTCGTTGTGTTCCTGACGACGACCGTGGCTCTGTGCCACGATCGAGGGAACGGGTCCCGATCTCATGGGCAGGTGATCTTCCGATGGCTCACTCTGACAAGCGACATAAGGAGGGGCGTGACATGACTGTTGTTGCGCATGAGCCGATCACCGCGGCCGAGGGCTTGCTGGAGACCTTTCTGGGTCTCGACACCCCCGAAGGCTTCCGAGCGGAGCTGATCGGGGGGGAGATCGTTGTGACACCACCGCCCGACGGGGATCACGAGGACTACATCGAGTTGATCGTGGAGCAGGTGTATGGACGGTCCCGGACGCGCATGCAGTTCTCGGGCAACAAGGGCCTGAAGCTGCAGAGTGGAGGTGCCTGTCCGAGGGACCACCTGATCCCCGATGGCACGTTCGCCCCCAGAGTGCTGCGGCTCTACCGCGGCGCGGACCCCTGGATGCCCTGCCAGGGCGTCGCCATGGTGCTCGAAGTGACGTCGAGCAAGCCTCAGACGGACCGCGAAGCGAAGCGCCGCTGCTACGCCCGGGGCGGTATCCCCCTCTACCTGCTCATCGACCGCGACGACTCCTCCCTCACGCTGTTCAGCAACCCGAAAGGCGATGACTACCGCCAGCACTGCACGCTTCCGTTCGGCAAGCCGCTCGCGCTCCCGGAGCCGTTCGCCTTCGAGCTGGAGACCTCGGACTTCCTCTGACGCCGACGGGAAAGGGGCCGAGCAGGCTCTCGCCCACCGGCCCCTTCCTCCCTTACCGGGTGCCGACTACACGCCGGCCGGTTCCGGTTCGTCCGTGTCCGAGTCCTTGGTCAGGGTGGGGATGCCCGTCTTCTTCGCCTTCTTCGCCGCCTTCTTCTTGGCGCGGCGCTCCTTGCGGAGTTCCAGCATGGCGTAGAGGGTCGGGACCAGGAGCAGGGTCAGCAGGGTGGACGTGATGAGTCCGCCGATCACGACCACCGCCAGCGGCTGGGCGATGAAGCCGCCCTCGCCCGTGATGCCCAGGGCCATCGGGAGAAGCGCGAAGATCGTGGCCAGGGCCGTCATCAGGATCGGGCGCAGCCGGTGCCTGCCGCCCTCGATGACGGCTTCCACGACGCCGTAGCCCTGCTTGCGGTACTGGTTGATCAGGTCGATCAGCACGATCGCGTTCGTCACCACGATGCCGATCAGCATCAGCATGCCGATCATCGCCGGAACGCCCATCGGGGTGCCCGTGGCGACCAGCAGACCGATCGCGCCCGTGGCCGCGAACGGGATGGAGACCAGCAGGATGAGCGGCTGGGCCAGGCTGCGGAACGTCGCGACCAGCAGCATGAACACGATCGCGATCGCCGCCAGCATCGCCAGGCCCAGGTTCTTGAACGCGTCGTTCTGGTCCTGCGAGACACCGCCGATCTCCGCCGTCGCGCCCGCGGGCAGCTTCAGCGCGTCGATCTTCGACTGGAGGTCGGCGCTCACCGCGCCCGTGTTGTCGGCCGTCGGGCGCGCCGTGATGGTCGCCGCGCGCTGACCGTCGATCCGGGTCGTGGACACCGGGCCGTCCACCAGCTTCACGTCCGCGATGTCGCCCAGCTTCGCCGCGCCGACGCGCACGTTCTTGAGCTGCGCCAGCGTCTTCGCGGGCTTGGCCGCCTTGATGACGATGTCACGCTCGGAGTCGTCCAGGATCGCCTTGCCGGTCGGGGTGCCCTGCACGGCCTGCGCGACCGCGAGGCCCAGCGTCTGGTCGTTGAAACCGGCCGCCGCGGCACGGGAGTTGGCCTTGACCGAGATCCGCGGCACGCTCTGCGACAGGTTGCTCGTCACATCCGCGACGTCCTTGACCTTCGCGACCTGGGCGCGGACCTGCTCCGAGGCCTTGCGCAGGGTGTCCGCGTCGGCCGCCTTCACGACCACGCTCAGGTCCTGGCTGCCGAAGCCGTCGCCCGCCGACACCGTGGTCGTACCGACCCCGGAGAGCTTCGCCAGTCCGTCCTCGACCTGCTTCTGTACGGCGTCGGAGTCGGCCGAGTCGTCCAACATGACCGAGTACGTGGCCTGGTTGGTGTCCGTACCGCCGCCGAAGGCCGCCATGAAGCCGGAGGAGCCGACGGTGACCTGGTAGTCCTTGACGCCCTTCACCCCGGCGAGCAGCTTCTCGACCTTCCGCGCCGAGGCGTCCGTCGTCGCCAGGCTCGTCCCCGGCTTCAACTTCTGCGTGATGCTGAGGACTTCCTGCTCGCCCTGGTCGAAGAAGTTCGTCTTCAGCAGGGGCGCCATGCCGAAGGTGCCGACCAGGACGACCACCGCGATGGCCACACTGGTGAGGCGGCGGCGCGTGGCGAAGCGCAGCACGGGCACGTAGAAGCGCTGGAGCCGGCTCTTGGCCTCCTTCGCCTCCGCGAGACGACGGGCCTCCTCCGCGTCCTCGGGCGTCCCCTTGGGGGCGCGCAGGAACCAGTACGACAGGACCGGGACGACCGTCAGCGACACCAGCAGCGACGCCAGCAGGGCCGCCGTCACGGTGAGGGAGAACGAGCCGAACAGCTCGCCCACCATGCCGCCGACCAGACCGATCGGCAGGAAGACGGCGACCGTCGTCAGCGTGGACGAGGTCACCGCGCCGGCCACCTCGCGGACCGCCGCGAGGATCGCCGTCTGGCGCTCCTCGCCGTAGCCGAGGTGCCGCTTGATGTTCTCCAGGACCACGATCGAGTCGTCGACGACCCGGCCGATGGCGATGGTCAGCGCGCCGAGCGTCAGCATGTTCAGCGACAGGTCGCGCGTCCACAGCACGATCAGGGCCAGCACCACCGACAGCGGGATGGAGACCGCGGTGACGAGGGTGGAGCGGATGGACGCCAGGAAGACCAGGATCACGAGGACCGCGAAGAGCAGACCGAGACCGCCCTCGGTCGTCAGACCGCTGATGGCCTTGGAGACCGCCGGACCCTGGTCGCTGACCACCGTGAGGGTGGCACCGGCGCCGAGGTTCTTGCGCAGCTCGGGCAGCTTGTCCTTGACCGCCTTCGAGATGGCGACCGCGCTGCCGTCGTGGTCCATGGTGACGACCACGGCGAGGCTGGGCTTGCCGTTCGTCCGGGTCAGCGAGTCGGCCTTGGCCTCCTCCTGCCGGACCGTGGCGATGTCACCGAGGCGGGCCGGCTTCTTGCCCGGCTCCCCCGCGACCATCAGGTCCTCGATCTGCCGCACCGAGGTGAAGCCGCCGCCGACCTGGACCGTGCGGTTGCCGCCGTTCTCGTCGAAGGAGCCCGCGGGAACCGTCGCGCCGCCCGCCTTCAGGGCCTCGCCGAGGGCGACCGGGGTCAGCCCGGCCCGCGCGAGCTTCGCGTCGTCGGGCGTGACGGTGACCTGGACGTCGCGTACGCCGCTCACGGTCACCTGGCCGACACCGCTGATGTTCTTCAGCGCGGGCACCACGGTCTTGTCGAGCTGGTCGGACAGGGCCTGCTGGTCCTTGTCCGAGGTGACGGAGAGGACCACGGTCGGCATGTCGTCGGTGGAACCGGCGATGACCTGCGGGTCCACCGAGTCCGGCAGCCGGACGCGGGCGCGGTTGACGGCCTGCTGCACGTCGGCGACGAGCTGCTTGGTGTCGTTGCCGTAGTCGAAGGACGCCATGATGACGGCGTTGCCCTCGCTCGCCTTGGCGGTGACGCCCTTGATGCCGGAGACGGCCTGAAGGTTGTCCTCGAGGGGCTCGACGACCTGCTTCTCGACCACGTCGGGCGACGCGCCCTGGTACGGCGCGAGGATCGACACCATGGGCAGGTTGATGGTGGGCAGGAGTTGTTGCTTGAGCTGAGGTATCGCGATCGCCCCGAAGACGATCGCGACGATCGACATCAGACCTATCAGGGCCCGTTGCGCGAGGCTGAAGCGTGACAGCCAGGACATGGGTCGGCGTCTTTCTGTTGGCTGAGCGGAAGGTCGGGACGCAGACGAGCGCCCACCCCTACACCCTGGTCCATCGGCAGGTGCCGTTCCGTCGCCCCACGGTCCATTTCTGCCGCAGAGCCTACTGCGGGCGCAGTACGGCTCAGCGGGGGCCGGTCCACCCATCGGTGTACCGGAGGTCCGGCGCGCTGCGGCTTCCGCTTCCGTACGCCCGCGTCGGCCTCAGTCCGTTCTCGGCCGCACCAGCCCGGACTCGTAGGCGATGACGACCAGTTGGGCCCGGTCGCGCGCGCCCAGCTTGGCCATGGCCCGGTTGACATGAGTCTTCACCGTCAGCGGGCTGACCTCCAGCCGCTCGGCGATCTCGTCGTTGGAGTGCCCCCCGGCCACCTGGACCAGCACCTCGCGCTCGCGCCCGGTGAGCGTGTCGAGCCGGTCGGAGCGGGCCGGGTCGCGGCCGTCGTCCCCGTCGCCCTGGGCCAGGAAGCGGGTGATGAGGCCCTTCGTCGCGGTGGGCGACAGCAGCGCCTCGCCGCCGTGCGCGATCCGGATGGCGTTCAGCAGCTCCTCGGGCTCGGCCCCCTTGCCGAGGAAGCCGGACGCCCCGGCGCGCAGCGACTGGACCACGTAGTCGTCGACCTCGAAGGTCGTCAGTATGACCACCCGGACATGGTCCAGGGCCGGGTCGGAGCTGATGAGCCGGGTCGCCGCGAGACCGTCGGTGCCAGGCATCCGGATGTCCATGAGGACGACGTCGGCGCCGCCCTCGCTCGCCAGCCGCACCGCCTCCGCGCCGTCCGAGGCCTCGCCCACCACCTCCATGTCCGGCTCCGAGTCGACCAGGACCCGAAAGGCGCTCCGGAGCAGTGCCTGGTCATCGGCGAGCAGGACGCGGATGGTCATACGGGTCCTTTCGGGCCGGTGGTCACGCGGTCCCCCCGGCGGTCGTCGTCGCGTGGTTCGTGAGCGGCAGGATCGCATGGACCCGGAAGCCGCCGCCGAAGCGGGGACCCGCGGTGAGGGCGCCGCCGACGGCGGTGACCCGCTCGCGCATCCCGAGCAGACCGTGCCCGCCGTGCCCGCTCGTTTCCTTGGAGTCGGCGTCGTCGTCACCCGCCCCGTCGTCGAGCACCGTGATCTCCATGTTCGTTCCCACCCGCACCACGCTCACCTCGGCCCTCGCCTCCTGTCCCGCGTGCTTGCGGACATTGGTGAGGGCCTCCTGGATGACGCGGTACGCGGCCAGGTCGAGCGCGGAGGGCAGGGTCGTGCCGTGGTCGGCGCGGGCGATCTCCACGGGGAGACCGGCGTTGCGGAAGGTGTCGGCGAGTTCGTCGAGCCGGGCGAGGCCGGGGGCGGGCTCGGTGGGCGCCTCGGGGTCGCCGGACTGCCTCAGCAGGCCCACGGTGGCGCGGAGTTCGTCCAGCGCGGTGCGGCTGGCCTCACGGACATGGGCGAGGGCCTCCTTCGCCTGGTCGGGCCGCTTGTCCATGACATGGGCGACGACCCCGGCCTGCACATTGACCAGCGCGATGTGATGCGCGACCACATCGTGCAGATCGCGCGCGATCCGCAGCCGTTCCTCGGCGACGCGACGGCGGGCCTCCTCCTCGCGGGTGCGCTCGGCCCGCTCGGCCCGCTCCCGTATGGCGTCGACGAAGGCGCGGCGGCTGCGCACGGCGTCACCGACGGCCGCGGCCATGCCCGTCCACGCGAACAGCCCGAGGTTCTCCTGGGTGTACCAGGGCAGCGGGCCGACCAGCATGGCCGTGCCGGTGAGCACGGTCATGGTGAGGATGCCGACCCGCCAGGTGGTCGGGCGGTCGGTGGTGGCGGCGACGGTGTAGAGGGCGACGACCGCGGACATCGTGACCGGCGTACGGGGGTCGGCGGTGACGAGGTCCACGAGGGAGAACGCGGTCGTCACCGCGAGGACGGCCATCGGCCTCTGCCGGCGCAGCACGAGCGCGGCGGCGCTGAGCGCCATGAGGGTGAGGCCGAGGGCGCTCGGCGTGCGTACGCCCCAGGTGGGTCCGGCCTCGGCGCGGGGGTCCACGAAGGAGCCCGCCACCATGCTGATGAGGACGCCGGCCGCGAGGACGGCGTCCAGGGCCAGGGGGTGGGCCCGCAGGCCGCCCCTGGTGCGTTCCAGGATGCTCACATCAGCCCAACCTCGCCGGGGGCGAAAGCGTTGCTACCCGCCGGGGAAGAGGCCGTCGTCCGTCAGCATCCGGCGGACTTCCTCCAGGTCGGCGTCCGGCGCCGGAAGGATCAGCTCCGACGGTTCCAGGGCGTCGTCCGGCAGCGCGGTGCCCAGCCGCCGGACCTCGTCGAGGAGTGCGTTCAGAGTGCGGCGAAAGCCCTGTTCGTCGTTGCTGTCCATCTCCTGGAGCAGCTCGTCGTCCAGCTTGTTGAGCTGCGGGAAGTGGGCATCGTCGAGCTTCACCTGCCCCTCCCCCATGATCCGCACGATCATGTCGCCTCCCTGGGCGTGGGCGCCGATGGGTCTACCGGGTCACTGCTTGTCGAAGCGCGGGGTGTCCTGGGGCTGGGAGGACTGCTGTCCCTGGCCCGTGCCGCCCTCGATGGCCTGCTGCGAGGACGAGCCGCCGGCCAGCTCCGCCTTCATCCGCTGCAACTCCAGCTCCACATCGGTACCACCGGAGAGCCGGTCCAGCTCGGCCTGGATGTCGTCCTTGGCCATACCGGAGGGGTCGTCCAGCGCGCCCGAGGCGAGCAGTTCGTCGATGGCGCCCGCGCGGGCCTGGAGCTGGGCCGTCTTGTCCTCGGCCCGCTGGATCGCCAGGCCGACATCGCCCATCTCCTCGGAGATGCCGGAGAAGGCCTCGCCGATCCGGGTCTGCGCCTGGGCGGCCGTGTACGTCGCCTTGATGGTCTCCTTCTTCGTACGGAAGGCGTCCACCTTCGCCTGGAGGCGCTGGGCCGCCAGGGTGAGCTTCTCCTCTTCGCCCTGCAGGGTCTGGTGCTGGGTCTCCAGGTCCGTCACCTGCTGCTGGAGCGCGGCGCGCCGGGACAGCGCCTCGCGGGCCAGGTCCTCGCGACCGAGCGCGAGGGCCTTGCGGCCCTGGTCCTCGAGCTTGGAGGACTGGCTCTGCAACTGGTTGAGCTGCAGTTCCAGGCGCTTGCGGCTGGTCGCCACGTCGGCGACGCCGCGGCGCACCTTCTGCAACAGCTCAAGCTGCTTCTGGTACGAGTAATCGAGGGTCTCGCGCGGGTCCTCGGCCCGGTCAAGGGCCTTGTTCGCCTTCGCGCGGAAGATCATCCCCATACGCTTCATGACACCGCTCATGGGCTTCGCGCGCCCCCTTCTGACGGACTCAGCTCCAGCTCTGCAACAGAACCCACAGTACGGGCCCCGCCACCATTACCGCACTGTTCGGGAACGGATGAGGTCATCCGCAAGGACGACTGACCGCGATCCCGCTCCGGCCCAGGGAGGAGGTATACCCCCAAGGCTACCTGCGGGAAGGCGCCCGGACCCCCCGGCCGACCGACCCCGAGGAGCCCCGGCGGCAATGCCCTGCCCGACCCCGCCTCGCAGCCCCTCTGTCCCCTACAGACGACCGGTGTTGCCGGATCGTTCCCCACTCGGCTGGGGTCCATGCGGGCGAACCCCGTACCCTTGGGTTCTGTGTTCCGTAGCCGTGCCAAGGAAGAGAAGGCCCAAGCCGCCGACAAGGCGCTGGTGACCGACTCCAAGCAGACCCGCGACCCGCAGGCCCCGAAGGGCAGGCCCACGCCCAAGCGCAGTGAGGCCCAGTCCCAGCGCCGCAGCGTCGCCCAGACCCCCACGACGCGCAAGGATGCCGCGAAGCGGCAGCGCGAGGCGCGCCGCGTCCAGTTGGAGAAGCAGCGCCAGGCGCTGGCCAGCGGTGACGAGCGGTGTCTGCCGGCGCGGGACAAGGGTCCCGTCCGCAAGTTCGCCCGTGACTTCATCGACTCGCGCTTCAATGTCGCGGAGTTCTTCCTGCCGCTGGCCGTGATCATCCTCGTGATGACCATGATCCGGGTGGCGCCGTTGCAGAACTTCGCGCTGTTGCTGTGGCTCGTGGCGATCGTGGCAATCGTGCTCGACGCGATCATCTCCGGGTTCCGGCTGCGCAAGCGGCTCGCCGAGCGCTTCCCCGACCACAACCGCAGGGGCGCGGTGGCCTACGGCCTGATGCGGTCCCTGCAGATGCGCCGACTCCGGCTGCCCAAGCCGCAGGTCAAGCGCGGAGAGCGGCCCTGAGCACGGATTCCTTCTCCGGGGGCGCCGCGGACGCCTGGCTGAGCAAGCTGGGCGGTCTGCGGGACGTCGTACGGCAGGAGCTGGTGGCCCGGCAGCTCGAGGAGCAGATAGCGGGCCGCTTCCCGGTCGGGCAGCGGCTGCGGATCCTCGACGTGGGCATGGGCCAGGGCACACAGGCCCTGCGGCTCGCGCGGGCGGGGCATCGGGTCACCGGGATCGAGCAGGATCCGACGATGATCTCCACGGCGCGCGCGGCGCTCGCCGCCGAGCCCGAGGGCATCCGGGAGCGGATGCGGATCATCGAGGGCGACGGCCGGGACACGGGCGTCCACTTCCTGCCGGGCAGCTTCGACGTGGTGCTGTGCCACGGGGTGCTCATGTACGTCGAGGAGCCCGATCCGCTGGTGGCGGGGCTGGCGCGGATGCTCGCGCCCGGCGGCCTGCTGTCGCTGCTCGTCCGCAACGGCGACGCGCTGGCGATGCGGCCCGGCCTGTCCGGGGACTGGGGCGGAGCGCTCGCCGCCTTCGACACGACGCTGTACACGAACCGGCTGGGCCTGGACGTACGGGCCGACCGGCTGGAGACGCTGACGGCGACGCTCGCGGGGATCGGGGCGCCGCTGCACACCTGGTACGGGGTGCGGGTCTTCACGGACACGGCCGCCGACGGGGCACCGATCCCCCCGGACGTGGATCTCCTGCTGGACGCCGAGGAGCGGGCGGGGCGTACGGATCCGTACCGGCGGGTGGCGGCGCTGCTGCACCTGTGCGGGGTACGCGGCTGAGGGACCCGGTCCTGCACCCGTTCGGGGGCTTCGGGCAAGCCGGAGCGCGGCCCTGACGGGAGACTCGGGGCATGGACGCTTCCCGTTTCCGTGTGCTCCGCCGGTCCGCGCCCGCCGTCGCCTCCTCCCTGGTGGTCCTGCTCGGCGGCTGCACCGGCTCCGCCCCGGCGAAGCAGGACGGCCCGACGAACACACGGACCGTCGCGTCCAGGACGAACAGCGATCTCCAGAGCGACTACCAGCGGGTCATCAAGAACGTGCTGCCGTCGGTCGTGCAGATCCGTGCGGGCGAGGGGCTCGGGTCCGGTGTGGTGTACGACGGCCAGGGCCATATCGTCACCAACGCGCATGTGGTCGGAGGCAGCCGGACGTTCCAGGTGACGACCGCCAACAGCGAGCATCCGCTCACCGCGCATCTGATCTACTCGTATCCCGCCCAGGATCTCGCCGTCGTCAAGCTGGACACCGTGCCGCGCGGGCTGAAGGCGGCTGCCTTCGGGGACTCGGCCAAGGTCGAGGTGGGGCAGATCGTGCTGGCCATGGGGTCGCCGCTCGGGCTGTCGTCGAGCGTGACCCAGGGGATCGTGTCGGCGACCGGGCGGACGGTCAGCGAGGGCAGCTCGGACGGCGGTACGGGCGCCACCATCGCGAACATGGTGCAGACCTCGGCGGCGATCAACCCCGGGAACAGCGGGGGCGCGCTCGTGAACCTCGACAGCGAGGTCATCGGGATCCCGACGCTCGCCGCGGTCGACCCCGGCTTCGGGAACAGCGCGGCGCCCGGTATCGGGTTCGCGATCCCCGCGAACATGGTGAAGACGATCGCCGACCAGATCATCGCGAAGGGGCGGGTCACGCATTCGGGGCGGGCGGCGCTCGGTATCACCGGGCGCACGCTGGTGAACGTGGGCTCTCAGCCGGTCGGGGTCGCGGTGGTCGACGTCCGGCACGGCGGCGCGGCGGACAAGGCGGGGCTGCGGGCCGGGGACGTCATCGTCAAGCTGGGCGACCGCGACATCACCACGATCACGTCCCTGTCCGAGGCGCTCGCCGACGACAAGCCGAGGCAGCGGACGACGGTCACGTACCTGCGCGGCGGCGACCGGAAGACGGCGGACGTGACGCTGAGCGAGCAGTGAGCGGTGGGAGGGGGCGCGCCCGCCCCCTCCCCGGGCGGTGCCCGGCTACGCGTCCTCGGCGTGCAGGCTCATCGGTCCGTAGATCTCCGTCGCGTCCTCGAACAGCCGGACCTGGTCCGCGCCGCCGTCGCACAGGTCCCGCCAGTGCTCCCCGATCCAGGACTCGGCGTCCCCCTGCGTGGTGAACTCCTCGGGCGTGACCGCGGGCGGGACCTCCGCTCCGTCGGCCTTCTCGAACCGCCACGTCCATGCCGCCATGTACGCCTCCCAGATGTGAACACACGCAGTGCGGCACCCGGATCCTGGTCCGGCTGCCGCCCCGAGCCTATGCGCTGCGCCGGTCGAGGGGGAGAAGTCCGTCGGCGCGCGAAGGCGCGGCTGGGCGCGCGGCGGATGGGGGGAGCCGGGAAAATCGGGTGCGTGGAACTGACATTGCTCGGCACCGGTGCCCCCGCGGGCCTGCCCCGCCCCGACTGTCCCTGTGCGACCTGCGCGCGTGCGCTCGGCCCGGACGCGCGGGCGGCGACCGCGGTGCTCGTGGACGGGGCGCTGCTCCTCGACCTCACCCCGGGCGCGGTGTTCGCGGCGGCGCGCGCCGGTCGCTCGCTCGCGGGCGTACGGCAGGTGCTGCTGACGCATCCGCACGACGGGCCCGCCGTCGAGGTCCCGGCGGGCCTGCCGCAGCCCGGACGGGTGCCGGACGGACGGGAGTTGGCGCTGCTGACCGGGCATCGGGTGCGGGCGCTGGCGATGGACGCGCCGGGCACCGGGTACGCGGTGACCGGGCCGGAGGGGCTGCGGCTGCTCTATCTGCCGCCGGGCGCGGCGCCCGCGGGCCTGGAGGCGCCCGCGGAGCCGTACGACCTGGTGCTGGCGGATGTCCTCGGGCGCCCGGACGCGCTCGCGAAGCTGCGGGCGGTGGGGGCGCTCGGGCCGACCACGGACGTGGTGGCCGTGCATCTCGACCACGATGTGCCGCAGGGCGCCGAGCTGCGGCGGCGGCTCGCGGCGGCCGGGGCGCGGCCGGTGCCGGACGGGACGACGCTGATCGTGGGCGGCTACGAGGACGTACCGGACGTGCCGCGGCGCACGCTGGTGCTGGGCGGGGCGCGCTCGGGCAAGTCGGTGGAGGCGGAGCGGCGGCTGGCGGCGTTCCCGGACGTGCGGTACGTGGCGACGGGCGGGTCGCGGAGCGGGGACACGGAGTGGGCGGAGCGGGTGGCCGCGCACCGGGACCGGCGGCCCGGGTCCTGGCACACCTGCGAGACCTGCGACCTCGTACCGCTGCTGGCGGAGGACGGGCCGCCGCTGCTGATCGACTGTCTGTCGCTGTGGCTGACCGACGCGATGGACGCGGTCGGCGCGTGGGACGACGCGGAGTGGGCGGGCGGCGGCGAGCGGGCGCTGCGGGCGCGGGTGACGGAGCTGGCGACGGCGGTGCGCCACACGCGCCGGACGGTGGTGGCGGTCTCGAACGAGGTCGGCTCCGGCATCGTCCCGGCGACCCCGTCGGGCCGCCGCTACCGCGACGAACTCGGCCGCCTGAACGCGGCGTTCGCGGCGGAGTGCGAACAGGTACTGCTGGTGGTGGCCGGGCAGGCGCTGGCACTGCGTGAGTGACGGTCAGGGCCGGGCGTTCTCGTGGTGGTGGCGGCGCGCGATGAGGCGGTAGGCGTTCGCGCGGCGGTGTGTGGTGACGATCACGCAGCCCAGGGCGGTCAGTTCGGCTCGCAGGTCGGGCAGCGGCATCGGGCGGCGTGGGCGTGGGCGGTCGCAGGGGGTCCACCAGGTGCCGGGCAGCGCGGTGAACACGCGGGCGGGGTCGGTGACTTCGAGGAGCAGATGGCCGCCGGGGCGCAACAGGGTGAGGGCGGCGCGCAGTTCGGCGCGCGGGCGGCGGGTGTGTTCCAGGTGGTGGAGCATGCTGACGACGTCGTAGCGGGAGCGCAGGCGCGTCAGGATCGCCGGGTCGGTGAGGTGCCCGAGGTAGGCCTCCTCGATGCGGCCCGCGGCGTGCGCGGTCTCGACGCGCGGGGTGGCGTCGAGACCGTCGAAGGCCGTGTACGGGTGGATCTCCTGGGCCGCCTCGGGGAAGAGCCCGTCCCCCGTGCCGACGTCGAGCCAGCTCTCCGGCTCCGGGAAGGGCAGCAGGGCGCGGGCCGCCGCCCGGTGCCGACGGGCCGTGACGTACGCGCGCGCTCTGCGCAGCCTGGGCGAGCCGCACCACGGGCAGTCCGCGCGCCGCGGCTCGTGGAACCGGGCGGTGCGGCGGGCGGCGTCCGGGTGCGGGCTGGCGGGCATGGGCGGCTCCTGACACGGGAGACGGCGTGACCGGGGTGACCCGTACGACCGCGGTGACCGGAGTGACCGGGGCGCACGACAGTGACCACAGGCGCGACAATACGTGACCAATCGGGGCGTACGGGATCCCTCTCAGGGGTGCAAGAACGCGGCGCCCAGGGAGCCGCGCCGCGTTCGATGCCTGCCGGTACTGTTCGGCGAATGAGCTCGCTACATCTCGACGACTTCACCGATCTGATCGAGCGCCCCGACGGCGGGGTGCGCCGCGACGCGGAGGCGCGCCGGGAGCGTCAGATCGTGCCACCCGGGGCACTGGGCCGCCTCGACGACCTGGGTGAGTGGCTGGCGGCGGCGCAGTCCACCGCGTGCGTGCGGCCGATCGAACGGCCGCGCGTGGTGCTGTTCGCCGGTGACCACGGGATCGCCTCGCTCGACGTCTCGGCGCGCCCCGCGGGCAGCGCCACCACGCTGGTACGGGCGGTCCTGGAGGGCGGGAGCCCGGTCTCGATCCTCGCGCGGCAGTCGAACGTGCCGGTGCGCGTGGTCGACGTGGCGCTCGACTGCGACCCGGGCGACCTGCCCGCGGATGTCGTACGGCACCGGGTGCGGCGCGGCAGCGGGCGCGTCGACATCGAGGACGCGCTGACGCTCGAGGAGGCGGAGGCGGCGTTCCGCGCCGGGATGGCGGTCGCGGACGAGGAGGCCGACTCCGGGACGGATCTGGTGGTCCTCGGCGATGTGAGCGTCGGCGGTACGACTCCGGCGGCCGTGCTGATCGCGGCGCTGTGCGGGACGGACGCGTCCGTGGTCACCGGGCGCGGTGGCGTGGCGATCGACGACCTCGCCTGGATGCGCAAGTGCGCCGCGATCCGGGACTCGCTGCGGCGCGCCCGGCCGGTGCTCGGCGAACCGCTGCCGCTGCTGGCGGCGGTGGGCGGCGCCGACCTGGCCGCGACGACCGGCTTCCTGCTGCAGTGCGCGGTGCGCAAGACCCCGGTGATCCTGGACGGCGTGGTCTCGGCGGCGTGCGCGCTGGTGGGGCAGCGGATCGCGTTCCGCGCGCCGGACTGGTGGCTGGCCGGGCAGATCAGCGGGGAGCCCGCGCAGCGCAAGGCGCTGGACCGGCTGGCGCTGGAGCCGCTGCTGGACCAGGGGGTGTCCGTCGGCGAGGGCACCGGGGCGCTGCTGACGCTCCCGCTGGTGCGGGCCGCGGCGGCACTGGCGGCGGAGCTTCCGGAGAAGCCGGTCGAAGAGGCCGCCGAAGGCGCCGAGGCCGAAGAGACCGCCGACACCGCCGAGCAGGAGTAGCTTCCGTCGTTCGTCGAGGACAGGCCGCCGAGTGGACCGACCGTCGGCCTGTCCCGCTCCCCCATGCCCCATGGCAGCCCCATATCATCGTGCTTCATGGGAGATGCCCGAATTACCGCGGACCGGGACCGTACGACCAGGCCGGGCGACGGAGCGCGGCCGTCCGGTCACGCGTCCCGGCGGGCCGCCGCGTGCGCCGTCTGGTACCTGCGCGCCGTCATGTTCGTCAACTTCCTCTCCGCCGTGTGGGTCTCCCTCGGGCAGGACGTACGGCGCCACAACCAGGAGGACCTCTTCACGCCGTACCTGCTGAGCGCGGGCTTCGCCTCCGGCGTGTTCACCCTGTTCCTGGCCGTCACCATGCGACGGCGCAAGCGGGCCGCCTGGATCCTCAACCTCGTGCTCAGCGGGTCGTTCCTGCTGCTGTTCGCCTTCGCCATGTCGTTCCCGGAGATCCGGCGGTACGCGCAGAACTGGGTCTCCCTGCTGCTGACCGCGGGATTCGTCGGCGCGCTCCTCGTCGGGCGGCGGGAGTTCTACGCCAAGGGCGACCGGTCCAACCCCCGGCTCGCCGTCGCCGTCGCGGCCGGTGGTCTGCTGGTCTCCTCGCTGCTCGCCGCGCTCCTGGTGACCGTCACCAACACCTCGTCCCTGGCGGAGCGTTCGACCTTCCTGGAGCGCTGGCGCTACGGCGCCCTGCGGCTCGTGTCGGTCGCCGTCGACGACTCGCACTACCTGGGGATCTCCACGCCGGGCTGGGTCAACGTCACGATCAACGTCGTCAGCACGCTGCTCTTCCTCGCCGTCCTGTACGCCGCCTTCCGGTCCCGGCGCGCCGTCGACCCGATCAGCGAGGACGACGAGAAGAGGCTGCGCGAGCTGCTGGAGGGGCACGGCGAGCGGGACTCGCTCGGGTACTTCGCGCTGCGCCGGGAGAAGAGCGTGATCTGGTCGCCGACCGGCAAGGCGGCGGTCGCCTACCGCGTCGTCGGCGGGGTCTCCCTCGCCTCCGGCGATCCGCTCGGCGACCCGGAGGCCTGGCCGGGCGCCATCGAGCCCTGGCTCGCCGAGGCGCGCGCGCACGGCTGGATCCCCGCCGTGATGGGCGCGAGCGAGGAGGCCGGGACCGTGTACGCGCGCCATGGCCTGGACGCGCTCGAACTCGGTGACGAAGCCATCGCGGACGTCGGCGAGTTCACCCTCGACGGACGGGCCATGCGCACCGTCCGCCAGGCCTACAACCGCGTGAAGCGCGCCGGGTACACGGTCAGCGTCCGGCGCCACGCGGACATCCCCGCCGACGAGATGGCGTTCCTGGTGAAGAAGGCCGACGACTGGCGCGACGGGGCCACCGAGCGCGGCTTCAGCATGGCGCTGGGACGGCTCGGCGACCCCGAGGACGGGCAGTGCGTCATGCTCGCCTGCACGGACGGGAACGGCGAGTTGAGGGCGCTGCTGTCCTTCGTGCCCTGGGGTCCGCACGGGCTCTCGCTCGACCTCATGCGCCGCGACCGGGACGCCGAGAACGGGCTCATGGAGTTCATGGTGATCGAACTGCTGCGCCGCGCCGGGGAGATCGGCATCACCCAGGTCTCCCTCAACTTCGCGATGTTCCGGTCCGTCTTCGAACGGGGCGCGCGGCTGGGCGCCGGACCGGTGCTGCGGACCTGGCGCTCCCTGCTCAGCTTCTTCTCCCGCTGGTGGCAGATCGAGTCGCTGTACCGGGCCAACGCCAAGTACCGGCCGATCTGGGAGCCCCGGTTCCTGCTCTTCGAGAAGAGCGCGGACCTGCTGCGCATCGGTATCGCCTCGGCGCGCGCCGAGGGCTTCCTGGAGGCTCCGGGGCTGCCGAAGTGGCTGCACCGCAAGCACCTTGCCTCGCACAGGTGAGGCGCCTCGTCCGGCGGGTCCGCGCCGAGTGGGGACCGCCGTACGCGACGGTGCGCGAGGCCCTGCTGCGGCGGCGGGGGCGGGCGGTCCCGATGACGCTCGCGGCCGTGTGCCTGACCTCGGTCCTGCAGTTCGTGCAGAACCAGTCCTGGGGCTTCCAGTTCGTGCAGAACATCGGGTCCGTACGGGCCGAGGAGCCGCTGTGGCTGGCCCTGCTGCGCACCCCGCTGTCGCTGTTCGTCCCGGCCCTCGACCTGCCGGTGTGGGGGGCGTTACTCCAGATCCTCGCCGTGTTCGGCCTCGCCGAGATCTGTCTGGGCTGGTGGCGCACGCTGGCCATCGCGTACGCCACCACGCTGGCCGGGACGCTGTACGCGCGCGTGGGCACCGGACTCGACCCGCACCATCCGCTGGGGCTGCCCGCGACGGACGCGCAGGTCGTCGACACCGGCCCGTCGGCCGCGGTGATCGGGCTCGCCCTGTTCCTGTGCTGGCGCTACCGGGCCCCGCTCACCGCGGGGGTGCTGAGCGCGGCCATAGCCGGTGAGGTCGCGCTGAAGGCGAACCTCGCGGGCAAGGAGCATCTCGCCGCGATCGGGGCGGTGCTGGTGCTGTGCGGGGCCTCGGCGCTGCGGCGGCGGCTGCGGCCGACGGCCCGGGTGGACTGCGCGCCGGATCCGCCGCCGGTCGCGCCCTGACGTGCGGGTACGGCGGTCGCGTACCCTTCGGCCGTGTTCACGACCCCGCCCTTGCACGGCCTCCGCTTCGCCTTCGGCACGCTCACCGTCCTCCCGGTCCGGGTGACCCGCTGGGACCGGGAGACGGCACGCGGCGGGATGCTCTGCGCACCCCTGGCCGGGGTGGTGGTGGGCGCGCTCGCGGCCCTGCTCGGCGCGGGCCTGCTCCTGCTGGGCGCCGGGCCCTTGCTCGCCGCCGTCGCCACCGTCGCCGTACCCGCCGCCCTCACCCGCGGGCTGCATCTGGACGGGCTCGCGGACACCGCGGACGGGCTCGGCAGCGCGAAGCCCGCCGAGGAAGCGCTGCGCGTCATGAAGCGGTCGGACATCGGGCCGTTCGGCGTGGTCACGCTGGTGTTCGTGCTGCTGGCGCAGGTGGCGGCGCTCGCGCAGGCCTACGGCGGCTCCTGGGCGCGCGGCGCGCTCGCCGCCGTCGTCTCGGCGACCACGGCCCGGCTGGCCCTCACGCTGGCCACGCGCACGGGCGTCCCGGCCGCCCGGCCGGAGGGGCTCGGCGCCGCGGTCGCGGGCGTGGTCCCGCCGCGCGGCGCGCTGGCGGTGGCCGCCGCGGTCATCGTGGCGGCGGCGGCCGGGGGCGCGCTGCCGGGCACGTACGGCGTGGTCCGTACGGCGACGGCGGTGCTGCTCGCGCTGGCCGCCGCCCATCTCCTGCTGCGGCACTGCACGCGCCGCTTCGGCGGACTGACGGGAGACGTGTGCGGCGCCGTGGCCGAAACCGCCGCCACCGCGGTGCTGGTGGTGCTGTCGCTGGGCTAGTTCGCCTGTGGGCAAGCGAGTTGGCCGGATGACGACGTACTAGTCTGACGCACCGATCACTCACTGTTCTCGGGGGGAACCTGTGCAGAAGACGCGCCGCATCCTGGCGTGGTGCATCGACTTCGCTCTGGTCGTCGCGGCGGCCTCGGCGCTCGCCGTACTGACCTTCCACCGCATATCCGGCCTCTTCACCGATGTGCCCGGACTCGCCACCCGCGGCGGCCTGGACCTGCTCACCTCGCGGGGCGACGTCGTGGACACCTCCGAGAGCGTCGGGCTGTTCCTGTGGGACAAGGCGCTGGGCTACGTGGAGCAGGGCTTCCTCCTGCTGGCGCTCGCCACGTTCCTCTACCAGTGGGGCTCGCTCGCCCTCGCCGGGCGCACTTTGGGCAAGGCGCTGACCGGCTTCAAGGTCACCCCGAGTTCGGTCGGCCGGACCGCGCTGCGGGCGGCCGTGACGACGATCGCCGACGTGGCGGTGTACGCCCTGGCCTGTGTGCTGCTGGTCGAGGGCGAGTTCCTGCTGTCGGTGCTGGTGTGGGCGCTGGCCGTGGTGGTGTTCTTCCTGAACACGCTGCCCGTCCTCGCCCGCAGCCGCCGCTCGCTCGCGGACCGGCTGGCCGGGACGACGGTCGAGAGCCTGCGGCTGCGCGGGACCGTCGCCGTGACCCCGCCGTATCCCCCGCAGCCCCCGTATCCAGCGGCCTGAAGTCCCTTGCCGGGCACGGCCGCTGAGGCACGACGGCCACCCCGCCACGGCACGACGGGCACCCGGACCGATGAGAGAACCGGCCGGTCCGCGTAGGCTCATGCCGGGTGTTCTGCTGCCCCAGGTGGAAACCGCGCCGTACGAGGGATCTAGGGTCGGTTCCGGGCCGGTCGACCCCATCCGTTCGGCCACCGAGACTCAATCGGCCACCGAAACTCAATTGGAAGCGAGATTTCACCACCGTGACTGCTCTCACTCTCAGCACCGCCGCGGCGGCCGGCCTGCGGGCCGACGCGATCGTGGTCGGTGTCGCGAAGGGCGCTCAGGGCCCGGTCGTCGCACCGGGCGCCGAGGCCGTGGACGAGGCGTACGACGGCAAGCTCGCCGCCACCTTGGAGACCCTGGGCGCCACCGGCGCCGAGGGCGAGGTGACGAAGCTGCCCGCGCCCTCCGGCTTCAAGGCGCCCGTCGTGGTGGCGGTGGGCCTCGGTGCCGAGCCCGGCGAGGACGAGGCGTACCCCGCCGAGTCGCTGCGCCGCGCCGCCGGTAACGCCGCCCGCGCGCTGGCCGGTGCCCAGAAGGCCGTCTTCGCCCTGCCGCTCGCCGAGGCCGCCGACGCCGGTGCCATCGGCGAGGGCGCGCTGCTCGGCGCGTACGCCTTCGACGCGTACAAGGAGACCGCCAAGAACGGCAACGGCAAGGCCCCGCTCGCCGAGGTCGTCCTGCTCGGCGGCAACTCCCGCGACAAGGAGTACAAGGCGGCCGTCGAGCGCGTCGTCGCCGTCGCGGAGGAGCTGAACCGCGCCCGCGACCTCGTCAACACCCCGCCCAACGACCTGAACCCGGCGGCCTTCGCGGCCCTCGCGCAGACCGCGGGCGAGGAGCACGGGCTCACGGTCCAGGTGCTCGACGAGAAGGCGCTGACCAAGGGCGGCTACGGCGGCATCCTCGGCGTCGGCGCCGGCTCGGCCGCCGGTCCCCGCCTGGTGAAGCTGGCGTACCAGCACCCCGAGGCGGACAAGCACCTGGCCCTCGTCGGCAAGGGCATCACCTACGACTCGGGCGGCATCTCCCTCAAGCCGGCCGGTCACAACGAGACCATGAAGTGCGACATGGCCGGTGCGGCGGCGGTCTTCGCCGCGGTCGTGGCCGCCGCGCGCCTCGGTCTGAAGGTCAATGTCACCGGCTGGCTCGCGCTGGCCGAGAACATGCCCTCCGGTTCGGCCACCCGCCCCGGCGACGTGCTGCGCATGTACAGCGGCAAGACCGTCGAGGTGCTCAACACGGACGCCGAGGGCCGGCTGGTCCTCGCGGACGCGCTGTGGGCCGCCTCGGAGGAGACCCCGGACGCGATCGTCGACGTCGCGACGCTGACCGGCGCGATGATGGTGGCGCTCGGCAACCACACCTTCGGGATCATGGCGAACGACGACGCGTTCCGCACCGCGATCCACGAGGCCGCGGAGGAGGCCGGCGAGGAGGCCTGGCCGATGCCGCTGCCCGAGCACCTGCGCAAGGGCATGGACTCCCCCACCGCGGACATCGCCAACATGGGCGACCGGATGGGCGGCGGCCTGGTCGCCGGTCTGTTCCTGAAGGAGTTCGTCGGCGAGGGCATCACCTGGGCCCACCTCGACATCGCGGGTCCGGCCTTCAACGAGCAGGCCCCCTTCGGCTACACCCCCAAGGGCGGCACCGGCTCGGCCGTGCGCACGCTGGTCCGGCTCGCGGAGCTGACGGCGGCGGGCGACCTGGGCTGATCCCCACACCCCGCGCGAGGAGGGGGTCACGTACGGATATCCGTACGTGACCCCCTCCGGCATACGGATATCCGTAGGTGCTTGCCCTCCGGCCGTTTCCGGATTTCGCCCTCGACGAAATCCGTCGGTACGTCCACGCCCGCGACCTTCGCACGTGATGGATCCGACGTCCCAGACTCCGGCCCGGCGTCCATTCCACCGCCGACAAGTGCGAAGATGGGCCTCGGCAGGACAGGGCCCCACCGAAGGGCCGAAGCAAAGCGGCCGGACACAGCCGTTCCGACCGGTCACCGCAGACCGGGCGTGGCGCACATGCATGGAGGACGTGACGTGGCGAACGACGCCAGCACCGTTTTCGACCTAGTGATCCTCGGCGGCGGTAGCGGCGGTTACGCCGCGGCCCTGCGCGGGGCGCAGCTTGGCCTGGACGTCGCCCTGATCGAGAAGGACAAGGTCGGCGGTACCTGCCTGCACCGGGGATGCATCCCCACCAAGGCTCTGCTGCACGCGGGCGAGGTCGCCGACCAGGCCCGCGAGAGCGAGCAGTTCGGTGTCAAGGCCACCTTCGAGGGCATCGACGTACCGGCCGTCCACAAGTACAAGGACGAGGTCATCTCGGGCCTGTACAAGGGCCTTCAGGGTCTGATCGCCTCCCGCAAGGTGACCTACATCGAGGGTGAGGGCCGGCTGTCCTCCCCGACCTCCGTCGACGTGAACGGTCAGCGGATCCAGGGCCGCCACGTCCTCCTGGCGACCGGTTCCGTGCCGAAGTCGCTGCCGGGCCTGGAGATCGACGGCAACCGCATCATCTCCTCCGACCACGCCCTCGTCCTGGACCGCGTGCCGCAGTCCGCGATCATCCTCGGCGGCGGTGTCATCGGAGTCGAGTTCGCCTCGGCCTGGAAGTCCTTCGGTGCCGACGTCACCGTCATCGAGGGTCTGAAGCACCTCGTGCCGGTCGAGGACGAGAACTCCTCCAAGCTGCTCGAGCGCGCCTTCCGCAAGCGCGGGATCAAGTTCAGCCTCGGCACGTTCTTCCAGAAGGCCGAGTACACCGAGACCGGTGTCAAGGTCACCCTGGCCGACGGCAAGGAGTTCGAGGCCGAGGTCCTGCTCGTCGCCGTCGGCCGCGGCCCCGTCTCGCAGAACCTGGGCTACGAGGAGGCCGGGGTCGCCATGGACCGCGGCTACGTCCTCGTCGACGAGTACATGCGGACGAACGTCCCGACCATCTCCGCGGTCGGCGACCTGGTTCCGACGCTCCAGCTCGCGCACGTCGGCTTCGCCGAGGGCATCCTGGTGGCAGAGCGGCTGGCCGGTCTGAAGGCCGTCCCGATCGACTACGACGGTGTCCCGCGGGTGACGTACTGCCACCCGGAGGTCGCCTCCGTCGGTATCACCGAGGCCAAGGCCAAGGAGATCTACGGCGCGGACAAGGTCGTCGCGCTCAAGTACAACCTGGCGGGCAACGGCAAGAGCAAGATCCTGAAGACCGCGGGCGAGATCAAGCTCGTCCAGGTCAAGGACGGTGCCGTGGTCGGCGTCCACATGGTCGGTGACCGCATGGGCGAGCAGGTCGGCGAGGCCCAGCTCATCTACAACTGGGAGGCGCTGCCGGCCGAGGTGGCCCAGCTCATCCACGCCCACCCGACCCAGAACGAGGCGCTCGGCGAGGCCCACCTGGCCCTGGCCGGCAAGCCCCTCCACTCCCACGACTGACCCTCAGTCTTCGGGCGCGACGACACAGACTTTCCGCAATTCGTAAGGAGAAACCGAAACCATGGCGGTTTCCGTAACCCTTCCGGCGCTCGGTGAGAGCGTCACCGAGGGCACTGTCACCCGCTGGCTGAAGGCCGAGGGCGAGCGCGTCGAGGCCGACGAGCCGCTGCTCGAGGTCTCGACCGACAAGGTCGACACCGAGATCCCGGCCCCCGCCTCCGGCGTGCTGTCCTCCATCAAGGTCGCCGAGGACGAGACGGTCGAGGTCGGCGCCGAGCTGGCCATCATCGACGACGGCACGGGTGCCCCCGCCGCGGCCCCGGCCCCGGCCGCCGCCGAGGCTCCCGCCCCCGTGGCCGAGCCGGCCCCGGCCCCGGCCCCGGTCGCCGAGGCCCCCGCCGCCCCGGCCCCCGCCGCCGCTCCTGCCGCCGCCCCGGCCGGTGGCGCGCAGGGCACGGACGTGGTCCTGCCCGCGCTCGGTGAGTCCGTCACCGAGGGCACCGTCACCCGCTGGCTGAAGTCGGTCGGCGACACCGTCGATGCCGACGAGCCGCTGCTCGAGGTCTCGACCGACAAGGTCGACACCGAGATCCCGGCGCCCGCCTCCGGTGTGCTGCTGGAGATCGTGGTCGCCGAGGACGAGACCGCCGAGGTCGGCGCCAAGCTGGCCGTCATCGGCGCTCCGGGTGCCGCTCCGGCTCCGGCCGCCCCGGCCGCCCCCGCTGCCCCGGCCCCGGCCCCGGCTCCGGCCGCTCCCGCCGCTCCGGCTCCGGCGCCCGCCCCGGCGGCCCCCGCCGCCCCGGCCGCGCCCGCCGCCCCGGTCACCCCGGCCCCCGCCGCTGCCGCCCCGGCCGCCCCGGCCGCCCCCGCCGCTCCGGCTGCTCCGGCCCCGGCCCCCGTGGCCCCGGCCGCGCCGGTCGCCCCGGCCGCCCCGGCTCCCGCCGCGGAGGCCACCGACGAGGGTGCGTACGTGACCCCGCTGGTGCGCAAGCTCGCCGCCGAGAACGGCGTCGACCTGGCCACCGTCAAGGGCACCGGCGTCGGCGGTCGGATCCGCAAGCAGGACGTCATCACCGCCGCCGAGGCCGCGAAGGCCCCCGCCCCGGCCCCGGCCGCCGCCCCGGCCGCCGCCCCGGCCGCCGCCGTGCCGACGGCCCGCAAGGCGCCGGTCCTGGAGGTCTCCCCGCTGCGCGGCCAGACCGTCAAGATGCCGCGCATCCGCAAGGTCATCGGCGACAACATGGTCAAGGCCCTGCACGAGCAGGCCCAGTTGTCCTCGGTGGTCGAGGTCGACGTGACCCGTCTGATGCGCCTGCGCGCCCAGGCCAAGGACACGTTCGCGGCCCGTGAGGGCGTCAAGCTCTCCCCGATGCCGTTCTTCGTGAAGGCGGCGGCCCAGGCGCTGAAGGCCCACCCGGTCATCAACGCCCGGATCAACGAGGCCGAGGGCACGATCACCTACTTCGACACCGAGAACGTCGGTATCGCGGTGGACTCCGAGAAGGGCCTGATGACTCCGGTCATCAAGTACGCCGGTGACCTCAACATCGCCGGTATCGCCAAGGCCACGGCCGACCTGGCGGGCAAGGTCCGGTCCAGCAAGATCACCCCGGACGAGCTGTCCGGTGCGACCTTCACCATCAGCAACACCGGTTCGCGTGGTGCGCTGTTCGACACGATCATCGTGCCCCCGAACCAGGTCGCGATCCTCGGCATCGGCGCCACGGTCAAGCGCCCGGCGGTCATCGAGACCGAGGAGGGTACGGTCATCGCCGTCCGCGACATGACGTACCTGACGCTGTCCTACGACCACCGTCTGGTGGACGGCGCCGACGCGGCCCGTTACCTGACCGCGGTCAAGGCGATCCTGGAGGCGGGCGAGTTCGAGGTCGAGCTCGGCCTGTAGCCCCTTCCGGCCTGTACGGTCGCATGCCGCCCCCGCCCGGGAAGCTCCGGGCGGGGGCGTCCGCGTGAGTGGGCTCCCCAGGGCGTGTAAGCCTCGTCTCACCTGCGCGGAAGCGCCCCCGCGCGCCCTACCGGATCCGTCCGGCGGCCGTATTGTCTAAACGGCAACCGCGCCCCTTAAGGAGCCCTCATGACCGCGCCCGTCGTCCACTCGCTGCGCGAACAGATCCGCGAGCACATCGTGGAGGGGATCGTCAGCGGGCGCTGGAAGCCGGGCGAGCGGATCGTGGAGCGGCGGATCGCCACCGAGCTGGAGGTCAGCCAGACCCCGGTCCGTGAGGCGCTGCGGGAGCTGGAGTCGCTGCGGCTGATCGAGTCGGCGCCCAACAAGGGTGTACGGGTACGGAATCTGACCGCGGCCGACCTGGAGGAGAGCTACCCCGTACGCGCCGGTCTGGAGGCCATAGCGGCCGAACTCGCGGCCGAGCGGCTGGCGGAGGACTGCTCGGCCCTGGAGCCGCATGTGGCGGCGCTGTACGACGCGGACCGCAAGGCGGACGGCACGGCCCAGGTGCGGCACACGGTCGCCTTCCACCGTGAGCTGGTACGGGCGGCCGGGAACTCGGTGCTGCTGCACACCTGGGAGGGTCTGGGCATCGAGGTGTTCACCGCCCTGTCGATCCGCTGGCTGGGCACGGTGCAGCAGTCGTACGCGGAGGAGCACGAGGAGCTGGTGGCCGCGTTCCGCCGCCAGGACCCGCGGATCGCGGAGATCGTGAAGGCCCATGTGCTGGGGTGCGCGCCGCGCGCCTGACAGCCGAGCGCTCAGACGCTCATCCGCAGGCTCAGACGCAGGCCCGGACGCGGGTTCACCTGCGAAAACCACGTCGCGACGCGGCACGCGGTGCCCCCTTCTAAGGCACCGCGTGCCGACTTTCGCGAAATCAAAGGGTTTTACCCCTGCCCCCTTTGATCGATCATCGATCAGGGGGTTACAGTCACGGGGGCTTCACCGAGCCTCACGCCCTGTCCTGCCAAAGACCAAGGGCAACCCCACCCCTTACCGATGAGGGAACCCCCTTCGACTGAGGAAGGCGGCGACATGACCGACCCCAACGCCATCCAGCCGAGCGAGCTCGACCAGCTCCCGGACCGCGACCCCGAGGAGACCGCCGAATGGCAGGCCTCCCTGGACGCCGTCGCGAGGGAAGCCGGGCCGCATCGTGCCGCGTATCTGATGCGCCGCACACTGGAGCGTGCCGAGGGCGCCGGCGTCGCGCTGCCCAAGCTGCTCGAGACGGACTACGTCAACAGCATCCCCACCGCCGCCGAACCGGCCGTGCCCGGTGACGAGGCGATGGAGCGCCGGATCACCGCGTGGAACCGCTGGAACGCGGCGGCGATGGTGACCCGCGGCAGCAAGTACGGCGTCGGCGGCCACATCGCCACCTTCGCCTCGGCGGCCTGGCTCTACGAGACCGGCTTCAACCACTTCTTCCGGGGCAAGGAGGGCGACGGCTCGGGCGACCAGCTCTACATCCAGGGCCACGCCTCCCCCGGTATCTACGCCCGTGCCTTCCTCGACGGCCGGCTGAGCGAGCAGCAGCTCGACAACTTCCGCCGGGAGTCCGACGGCGACGGCCTGCCGTCCTACCCGCACCCGCGGCGGCTGCCCTGGCTGTGGGAGTTCCCGACGGTGTCGATGGGCCTCGGCCCGCTGTCCGCCATCTACCAGGCGCGCTTCAACCGCTATCTCACCCACCGCGGCATCAAGGACGTCTCGGGCTCGCATGTCTGGGCCTTCCTCGGCGACGGCGAGATGGACGAGCCGGAGTCGACGGCGGCGATCACGCTGGCCTCGCGTGAGGAGCTGGACAACCTCACCTTCGTCATCAACTGCAACCTCCAGCGCCTCGACGGCCCGGTGCGCGCCAACTTCAAGGTCGTGCAGGAGCTGGAGGGCCGCTTCCGCGGCGCCGGCTGGAACGTCATCAAGTCGCTGTGGGGCTCGGCCTGGGACGAGCTGTTCGCCCTCGACACCACGGGCGCGCTCGTCCGGCGGCTGCGCGAGGTGCCGGACGCGCAGGTGCAGACGTACCAGACGCGTGACGCCGCCTATATCCGCGAGGACTTCTTCGGCTCGGACCCGGCGCTCGTCGAGATGGCGAAGCTGCTGAGCGACGACAAGATCCTCGAGTGCTTCCACCTCTCGCGCGGCGGCCACGAGGCCCGCAAGGTCTACGCGGCGTACAAGGCGGCGCTGGAGCACAAGGGCGCGCCGACCGTCATCCTGGCCCAGACCGTCAAGGGCTTCACGCTCGGCGAGGGCTTCGCGTCGAAGAACGCCAACCACCAGATGAAGAAGCTGACGGTGGACGAGTTCAAGACGATGCGCGATCTGCTCGAACTGCCCATCTCGGACAGCCAGTTCGTCGACGGCATGGTGCCCTACGGCCACCCGGGCGCCGACTCCCCCGAGGTCCGTTACCTCCAGGAGCGCCGCGCGGCCCTCGGCGGCCCGGCCCCGGCCCGCCGGGTGCACCCGGTGGCGCCGCTGCCCGCCCCGGCCGAGAAGGCGTTCGCCGCCTTCGACAAGGGCTCGGGCACGCAGAACGTGGCGACCACGATGGCCTTCGTCCGCCTGGTCAAGGACCTTGTCCGCGACAAGGAGACGGGCAGGCGCTGGGTGCCGATCGTCCCGGACGAGGCGCGCACCTTCGGCATGGAGAGTCTGTTCCCCTCGCTCGGCATCTACTCGCCCAAGGGCCAGACGTACGAGCCGGTCGACCGCGACCAGTTGATGTACTACAAGGAGGCCAAGAACGGCCAGATCCTCAACGAGGGGATCACCGAGGCCGGTTCGATGGCGGACTTCATCGCCGCGTCGACGTCGTACGCGACGCACGGCGAGACGATGATCCCCTTCTACATCTTCTACTCGATGTTCGGCTGGCAGCGCACGGCCGACCAGATGTGGCAGCTCGGCGACCAGCTCGGCCGCGGCTTCCTCGTCGGCGCCACGGCCGGTCGCACCACGCTGACCGGTGAGGGCCTCCAGCACGCCGACGGCCACTCCCCGGTGATCGCGGCCACCAACCCGGCGGCGCTGACGTACGACCCGGCGTTCGCCTACGAGATCGCGGTCATCGTCAAGGAGGGTCTGCGCCGGATGTACGGCGAGGCCGCCGAGGGCGAGGACCAGAACGTCTTCTACTACCTCACCGTCTACAACGAGCCGCTGCCGCAGCCCGTCAAGCCGGTGGTCGCCGGTATCGACGAGGGCATCGTCAAGGGCCTGTACCGCTTCAACACGGCGGAGTCGGCGGGCCTGTCGCCCGCTGCCGACGCCCCGCGGATCCAGCTCATGGGTTCGGGTACGGCGATCCACTGGGCGCTCGCCGCGCAGCGGATGCTCGCCGAGCAGTGGGGTGTCGCGGCGGACGTGTGGTCGGCGACGTCGTGGGGCGAGCTGCGGCGCGACGCCATGGAGGCGGACGCGGCGCTGCTGGAGGGCGAGGAGCGGGTGCCGTACATCCGCCGGGCGCTCCAGGGCGCCGAGGGCCCGGTCCTCGCGGTCTCCGACTACATGCGCCAGGTCCCCGACCAGATCGCGCAGTGGGTCGAGCAGGACTACTCCTCGCTGGGCACGGACGGCTTCGGTCTCTCCGACACCCGTGAGGGGGCCCGCCGCCACTTCGGTGTGGACGCCGAGTCGATCGTGATCGCGGCCCTGGCCCAGCTCTCCCGGCGGGGCGAGCTGAAGGCCACGACCGTGAAGGAGGCGCGGGAGCGCTACGGCCGCTGAGGCCACTGACGGTCCGAAGGGGCACGGCGTCGCGCCGTGCCCCTTCGCCGTGTTCCGGTCACTGTCGGCCCTGGAGCCGGGCCGCGCGCTCTCTGATCGCCGGGAGGAGGGCGGTGAGGGCCGCGCCCGGACAGCTCGTGCGGTAGCCGTCGTTGTGGCCCGCGAGGGCGGGCAGCAGCGCGGTGGCGCCGGTCCGGTAGCGACTGTGGCCGTTGCTGGAGACGAGCCGGACACGGGAGCGCGGGTCGATGCCTGCGAGGCCTAGTGCCCCGGCAGGCAACGTTTGCCCGTCAAGGAGCGGCGTTCGGTGCGTGCTCTCGGCGTGCCGGGCGGAAGCCCTCGTACTGGACGTACGTGGGCTTTCGTCCGGTGCGGCGAGAGTGCGTGCCGGGCGTCGCGACGGGGCGAACGTTGCCTGCCGGGGCACTAGCTTCCACGCGGCCAGGGCGCTGATGGCGTCGGTCATCGCCCGGGGCACCGTCGTGCCCGCGGTGAAGGTGCCGAGCGCCGCGATGCCGGTGGTGCGGTGGTTGAAGCCCTGGGTGTGGGCGCCGGTGACCGGGCGGTCGACGCCGCCCGCGCGGCCCTCGTAGATCGTGCCGCAGCGGTCGACGAGGAAGTGGTAGCCGATGTCGTCCCAGCGGCGGTGGCGGGTCTGTCCCGCGTGCAGGGCCCGGATGATGCGGGGCACCTCGGCGCACCGGTAGCGGCCCGGCGAGTCGGTGTGGTGCACGAAGACCGCGACGACCCGGTCGTCGTAGCGCGGCGGTGGCCGGGTGCGCCCGCTGTCCCGCGCCCAGACCTCGCGCGGCACGATGCGGGGCTTCGGCGCCTGGTGCAGGGCGGCGGCCTGGACCCGGACCGGTCGCGGGGAGCGGACCGGCACGCTGCGCTCGGCGCCGGAGGCGCTCAGCAGCAGCGCGAGGACGACCGCGAGTCCAGGCAGACAGCCGAACGTCAGCAGAACGGCTCCGGGGATCCGTACCGGACGTCTCCTCCGTGCCCGGCGCCTTCGTCGGATGACACGCATGGACCCACTGTCCGGTCCTTTCGCTGCGCCCGCGATGTGCGTTGTGCCACCTGGTGGAACCATCGTCCGGGTACGGCACGTCTCTCCCTCGAGGTCCGAGAAAGGTGGCTTCGTGAACCTGCTCGACATCCTGCTGCTGCTGGTGATCCTGGCCTACGCGGCGTCCGGCTACCGGCGCGGGCTGGTGGCCGGCTGTGTCTCGCTGGCCGGCTTCGTGGGGGGTGCCGTCGTCGGTGTGTGGATCCTGCCGTGGGTGATGAACCTGGTGACGCGGGGGACGACGACGGCGACGGTGACCGCCGTGTTCACGGTGCTGGTCCCGGCGGTCGTGGGCCACGCCCTGGCCGGCCGCCTCGCGTTCAGACTGCGCCGGGAGCTGGACCGCGGGCCGCTGCGCGTGCCCGACGGCATCGGCGGGGCCGCGGCGAACACGGTGGCCGTGCTGATCGTCGCCTGGGTGGCCGCGAGCGTGCTGGGCGCCTCCTCCTCGCCGCTGCTGACCCAGTCGATCCGGGAGTCCCGGCTGCTCGGCACGGTGCAGCACGCGATGCCGGACACCACCCCGACCTGGTTCTCGCGCGCCACGTCCGCGCTCACCCAGGCGGGCTTCCCGCAGGTCTTCAATCCGTTCGAGAACGAACCGGCGACCGCAGCGGCCAAGCCCTCCGGGGACAGCGTCACGGCGAGCGCGGAGACCGCGGCGCGGCGCAGCACCGTCAAGATCGAGGGCGCCGTGGGCACGGAGGGCCGCGAGGGCAGCGGCTTCGTGTTCGCGCCGCAGCGCGTGATGACCAACGCCCATGTGGTCGCGGGCATCACTCACCCGTCCGTACGCGTGGGCGGTGTCGGTTCCGCGTACCCGGCCCGGGTGGTGCTCTTCGACCCGGGCCGGGACGTCGCCGTGCTGTACGTGCCCGACCTTCAGGCGCCCGCGCTGCGCTTCTACGACGGCGCGTCGCGCGGCTCGGCGGCAGTGGTCGCGGGCTATCCGCAGGACGGCGGTCTGACGCTGCGGGCCGCCACGGTCGCGAACCGGATCCGTGCCACGGGCCAGAACATCTACAACACCGGGAGCGTCACCCGCGAGATCTACTCGATCCGCTCGACCGTCCTGCCCGGCAACTCCGGCGGCCCGCTGCTGACCACCGACGGCAAGGTCTACGGGATGGTGTTCGCCCGCTCCACCTCCGACGAGGAGACGGGGTACGTGCTGACGGCGGACGAGATCCGCGCGGACGCGCAACGGGCGGCGACCGCCACGGCCCCGGTGGACACGGGCGAACTCATCACGTCCTGAGCGTCACCGCCACGGACTCACCGCGTCACAGGGAGCGGCCCATCATCACGTCGTCGACGTAACGGCCGTCGAGCAGGAACTCCTCGGGCAGAACGCCCTCGACCACGAAGCCCTCGGACTCGTAGAGCCTGCGGGCCGGGGTGTTGTGCCCGAGGACGCGCAGGGTGAGGCGCCGCGCGCCGAGCCTGCGGGCCTCGTCCTGCGCGGCCCGCAGCAGCGCCCGTCCGACCCCGGCTCCGCGCGCCTCCTCGGCGACCGCGAGCCCCTGGATCTGGCGGACATGGGCGTTGCACGCCAGCGAGGTCGGGACCACCAGCACGATGTAGCCGACGACGGCGCCGTCGAGTTCGGCGACGAGGTAGTCCCGAACCGCGCGCCGCCCGTCGAAGAAGGGCTTGTAGGGCGGCTCGGGGCGCGGCTGCACCGCGTGCAGCGGGGACCAGGTGGCGCGGTCGAGCCGGCTGAGCGCCTCCTCGTCGTCGAGGGTGGCGTGTCGTATGTGCGGTGCGTGCATGGGGGGCACTGTAGGGCAGGCGCCCGAAGATCCGCCCCCGGATTTCGCGTGGGGGTGCCGCGGCCGGGCGCATGCGACCGCCGTGCGACCGTGCCCCGGTCCGTGCGCGACGTGTCCGGCGCGGCGCCGGTCCTACGCTCGACCCCGACTCGGGTATTGCAGAAGCCTGTTGGGGGCATGACGTCCCCACCGGCCGCACAACCTCGAAGGAGGGGCACGTGCTAGAGCCCGTGTACCAGGCGGACGTCGTCATCGTGGGGGCCGGGATCGCCGGTCTCACGGCGGCCCACCAGCTCACCAGCGCAGGAGTGTCGACCACGGTGGTGGAAGCGGCTTCCTGCGCCGGTGGGCGCATGTCGACCGAGAAGGTCGACGGCTTCCGGCTCGACCGGATCGGGCAGTTCCTGTTCACCTCGTATCCCGAACTGCGCCTGACCCCGGGGCTGGACGCACTGGTGCTGCGTCCCTTCGCCCCCGGAGTCCTGGTGCACAGCGAGGGGCGCCAGCGCCGTGCGGGGGCCGCCCCGGCGGGAGGGGGCGCGGGGAGCGCACGGAGCGCACTCAGCGCCGTACGCGCCCTCGCAAGCGCCCCCCGCGCGACCTCCGCGCCGGGAACGGACGGTGGGACACCGGCCGTACGGCCGCCAGGGGGCCGTACGGCCGGGCCACGCACCGCACGGGTGAGGGCCGGGGTGCCACGCCCCGGTGTCCCGCTCGGCGGCGCCATGGACCAGGCCCGCCTCGGCGCGGCGCTCGCGCGGATCGCCGCCACGCCCGTGGAACGGCTGCTGGCCCGGCCGGAGTCGACGGCGCACCGCGCGCTTCCGCTGCGCGGGATCCCCGCGCGGACCGTCGACGGGTTCCTGCGCCCGCTGCTGGCCGCGCTGTTGAGCGACCCGGAGCTGACCACGTCCAGCCGCTGCGCCGACCTCGCGCTGCACACCTTCGCGAACGGCCGGCTGTGCGTGCCGGAGGGCGGCGCCGAGGTCGTACCGGAGCTGCTGGCGCGGGCGCTGCCGCCGGGCACGGTGCGCACCGGGGTCCGCGCGACCGCGGTCTCCACGACCTCGGTGACCACCGACCACGGTGAACTGCGCTGCCGTGCCGTGCTGGTGGCCACGGACGCGCGCGCCGCCGCCGAGCTGCTGCCCGGTCTGCGCGTCCCGGGCTTCCATCCCGTCACGGTCGTCCACCACACCATGGACGAGCCGCCGCCGATCGGCGCCTCCCTGCTCCTCGACGCGGAGCGCGGCGGCCCGGTGGCGCACACGGCGGTCGTCAGCGAGGTGGACCCCTCCCGCGCTCCGGCGGGCCGCGCGCTGGTCTCCTCCACGGTGCTCGGGACGCCCCCGGACAACGTGGACGAGGGCGTACGGGCCCATCTGGCGCGGCTGTACGGCACCTCGACCGCGCGCTGGGAGACGCTCGCCGTGCACCGCACCGAGCGGGCCGTCCCGGCGATGCGACCGCCGTACGATCTGCGCCGCCCGGTGCGTCTGCTGGCCGGGCTGTATGTGTGCGGGGACCACCGCGACACGGGCACGGTCGAGGGCGCGCTGCGCTCCGGGCGCCGGGCGGCGTCGGCCGTCCTGACGGACCTGGGCGCGGGTCCCCTGCACGCGGCGGACCCGCTGCCCAGCGCCGCCTGATTCACCGGGAGGTCACTGCAACGCGGCGACCCGGTCGCGGTATCCGCGGACGGGCGCCGCGTCCTTGTACGGCTCCAGGCGGCGCTCGAAGTCCCGTACGTACTCCACCGCCCGTACCGACCGCATCTCCGCGGCCTGCCCGGCGGCCTCGGCCGCGAGCTGGCAGGCCTGGTCCAGCTCGCCGAGGCCGAGCCGGGCCGAGGCGAGCACGACCCGGCAGAACAGCCTGCTGCGGGCGTAGCCGGGCGCGCGCAGCCGGAGCGAGCGCTCGGCGTGCTGGACCGCGGCCCGGTACTGCTGCAGATCGCGGTGGCAGTGGGCGAACTCGTCGGCGAGCTGCGCCTCGTCGAAGAACTTCGCCCAGTGCGGGACGTCGTCGCCGGGCCGGGCGGACTCCAGGGCCCGCTCGGCGCGCACGAGCGAGGCCGTGCACGAGCGGACCTCGCCGAGCACGCCGTGGCCGCGCGCCTCGACGGCGTGCTGGAGCGCCTGGACGACGGGCGGCGCCGAGGTGCCCGTGCCCTGCTGGGCCACGCGCGCCAGTTGCACGGCTTCCCGCCCGTGGCCGAGGTAGACGGCCTGGCGGCTCATGGTGACCAGCACATACGCCCCGTACGTCCGGTCCCCGGCGGCCTGCGCGAGCCGCAGCGCCTGGACGAAGTAGCGCTGGGCGAGGCCGTGGGCCGCGATGTCGTACGAGGTCCAGCCCGCGAGCCGGGTCAGATCGGCCGCCGCCGCGAACAGGCGGCGGCCCGTCTGCTCGCCGTACGTACCGCGCAGCATCGGCTCGGCCTCGTGCTCCAGATAGCGCACGAGGGCCTGGCGGGCATGGCCGCCGCCGTAGGCGTGGTCGAGGGCGCGGAAGAGTTCGGCGACCGAGCGCAGGGCGGCGATGTCGCCGCCGGTCACCTTCTGGCCGGGGCCGCGCTCGGACTGGCTGCGCTGGCGGGGCACCAGGGGGCGGCCCTGGGCCGGGACGCGGGAGGCCGTCGCCTCGCTGCGGGCCACGCTCTCGTCGGCCCGGCCGATCAGCCAGTCCCGGCTGGGCACGACGAGCCCGGCCGCGGTGAAGGCGATCTTGCGCAGTTCGGCATGGCTGCCGGAGTCCTTGCGCCACAGCCCGCTGACGATGTCGACGGCCTCTTCGGGGGTGGCCGCGAACTCCAGGCCCGCGTAGACCGGGGCGCAGGCGTCGAGCCCGAGGTCCTGCGCGGTGAGCCTGCGCCCGAGTCGCCGGGTGAAGACCTCGGCGATGAGCGCGGGCGTGGTGCCGCGCGGCTGCTGCCCGCGCAGCCACCGGGTCACGGACGTCTTGTCGTATCTGAGATCGAGCCCGTGTTCGAGGCCGAGCTGGTCGACGCGACGGGCGAGACCTGCGTTGGAGAACCCCGCTTCTGCGATGAGCGCGGCGAGCTGGCGGTTGGGGGGGCGCTGCGCGGGTCGTTCCGTCATCTGCGGTGCGGTCTCCTGCCTTTCGGGCCTCGGCGGCGGCCTCGGGGAGAGGCAGGTGCCTCCCCGACGCGGCCTCGCTACCCGGATCGCCTGTGAACAGCCCTGATGGCCTCGTGGACGGCGTGAATGTAGCGGAGAGTGAGCAACCGATTGCGGCCTTCCGGGCCTATTCATCCGATCGTGTGAGGATTAGCTGTCCGGCTGACGGGTGCGACCGGAATCGCGCGCCCCGGCGGGACGTACAGTGGCGTGGGCGCCTTTCGCGCCTTACGAACGTCTAGGGAGGCACGTCCGTGGGTGAGTTCCGATTCGTCCGCATGGGGTTCGGGGCGGAGGCCGTCGAGTACCAGCAGGCCTGGGACGAGCAGCGCCGGGTGCACGCCGCCCGCTTCGCCGACGAGATCCCCGACACCTGCCTGCTTCTGGAGCACCCCCCGGTCTACACGGCCGGCCGGCGCACCGCGGACGACGAGCGCCCCCTGGACGGCACCCCGGTCATCGACGTGGACCGCGGCGGCAAGATCACCTGGCACGGCCCGGGTCAGCTCGTCGGCTACCCCATCCAGAAGCTCCCGCGCCCGGTCGACGTCGTCGCCCATGTCCGCCGTATCGAGGAGGCCCTGATCCGCACGTGCGCGGAGTTCGGCCTGGAGACGACGCGCGTGGAGGGCCGCAGCGGCGTGTGGGTGCTCGGGGACCCGATGGAGCAGCGCCCCGCCCTCGGCGGCCTCTCCCTGGACTTCGACCCGCGCCTGACGGACGAGGAGTTCGACCCGCGGCTGAACGGCCCGGAGTACGCCCCCTCCAACGCCGGTCAGCGCCGCGAGGACCGCAAGCTCGCCCAGATCGGCATCCGGGTCGCCAAGGGCGTCACGATGCACGGCTTCGCGCTGAACGTGAACCCCGACACCACCTGGTTCGACCGGATCATCCCGTGCGGGATCCGGGACGCGGGCGTCACGTCCCTGGCGAGCGAGCTGGGCCGCGACGTGACGATCGCCGAGGTGGTCCCGGTGGCGGAACGGCATCTGCGGGACGTGATGGAGAGCGCCGAGCCGAAGCCGCGGGAGACCGAGAAGGCATCCGCGTAGCGACGCCGCCGCACCCTGGCCGCGAGCGGACGGAAGGCGGGGAATACACCCCCGCCTTCGAAGGTTGCTCACACGCCGGGCCGAGAATTGCCCAGGGCGTACCCTGAAGTACGCCGACGAATCGAAGCTACAGGGAGCCGACGTGTCCGCAGTCGCACCCGACGGACGCAAGATGCTGCGCCTGGAGGTCCGCAACAGCCAGACCCCCATCGAGCGCAAGCCCGAGTGGATCAAGACCCGGGCGAAGATGGGTCCCGAGTACACGAAGATGCAGAACCTCGTGAAGGGCGAGGGGCTGCACACGGTGTGCCAGGAAGCCGGCTGCCCGAACATCTACGAGTGCTGGGAGGACCGCGAGGCCACCTTCCTCATCGGCGGCGACCAGTGCACCCGCCGCTGCGACTTCTGCCAGATCGACACCGGCAAGCCCGAGGCGCTCGACCGAGACGAGCCGCGCCGCGTGGGCGAGTCCGTGGTCACCATGGACCTGAACTACGCCACGATCACGGGTGTCGCCCGGGACGACCTGGCGGACGGCGGGGCCTGGCTGTACGCCGAGACGGTCCGGCAGATCCACCAGCAGACCGCCGCGCGCGAGGGCGGCCACACCAAGGTCGAACTCCTCGCCCCCGACTTCAACGCGATCCCCGAGCAGCTCGAAGAGGTCTTCGCCTCCCGGCCCGAGGTCTTCGCGCACAACGTCGAGACGGTCCCGCGGATCTTCAAGCGCATCCGCCCCGGCTTCCGCTACGAGCGCTCGCTGAAGGTCATCACGGCCGCCCGCGACTACGGCCTCGTGACCAAGTCGAACCTGATCCTCGGCATGGGCGAGACCCGCGAGGAGGTCGTGGAGGCGCTGCGCCAGCTCCATGAGGCGGGCTGCGAGCTGATCACGATCACGCAGTACCTGCGCCCGAGCGTGCGCCACCACCCCGTGGAGCGCTGGGTCAAGCCGCAGGAGTTCGTGGAGCTTAAGGAGGAGGCCGAGCGGATCGGCTTCTCGGGCGTCATGTCCGGCCCGCTGGTGCGCTCCTCGTACCGCGCCGGGCGCCTGTACCGGATGGCGATGGAGCAGCGCGAGTCGAGCACCGTCTGACCGCTCCCGCGAGGCTGGCACTCCGTGCCACTCGGATGGCTCCGTGAATTCACTCACAAGTGATTACCGTCGAGTAGACGCCGCCTGACGCGGCTCTGACGGTCCCCGCAGTCGAGGGACCCCGTCAGGGCCGCGTCAGGCGTTTCGTCCCCCGTATCAAGGCTTCATCAGCGTTTGACCGGTCGGTCACGCCCTGGTAACACCGAACCGTGAGCCTGGTCGTACGCGCCGTTCCGGCCCACAGCCGCCGATCCGAGGGGGGACCCCCGTCATGCAGGCCGCGCCCATTCGAGCCACCGCGATCCCGTCCTTCGCGGGTGCACTCCGTGCCATCGAGTCGCTCCTGCTGGGAGGCGGCCAGCGGACCGCCCGCCAGAACGCCTGGACCTCCGTCCTGGAGGACCGCCGCCGTGCCAAGGACCGCGTCGAGGCACAGCGCGTTCTCGACGCCGCCGCACCGCACGCGTGACCGCCGCTCCCTTCCCGCGAAGATCCGGCACTGCCGTCGAAGACGGTTCCCGGGCCACGTAGACTTCGTGGCATGGCGAGGAAGGAAACCGCAGCGGACGCTGCTGAAGCGGGGCGACTGAAGCAGATCGCCCTGACCTACAAGATGACCCGCAAGGCCGACCCCAAGATCGGTCTTGTACTCGCGGCGGTCGGAATCGTCACCCTCGGTGTCTTCCTCGCGATCGGCTTCTTGATCGGTCACCCCATCTATCTCGGCATCCTGGGCCTCCTGCTCGCCTTCCTCGCGACGGCGATCGTCTTCGGACGCCGGGCCGAGCGTGCCGCCTTCGGGCAGATGGAAGGTCAGCCAGGTGCCGCGGCGGCGGTCCTGGACAACATCGGCCGCGGCTGGACGACGACCCCCGCGGTCGCCATGAACCGCAGCCAGGACGTGGTGCACCGCGCCGTCGGCAAGGCCGGCATCGTGCTGGTCGCCGAGGGCAACCCGAACCGGGTCAAGAGCCTGCTGGCCGCCGAGAAGAAGAAGATGGCGCGCATCGTCGCGGACGTGCCGGTGCACGACGTGATCGTCGGCACGGGCGAGGGCCAGACCTCGCTGAAGAAGCTCCGTACGACGATGCTGAAGTACCCCCGGGTGCTGACCGGCCCGCAGGTGACCGCCACCAACGACCGGCTGCGCGCCCTGGGTGACCTGCTGACCAACATGCCGTTGCCGAAGGGCCCGCTCCCCAAGGGGATGCGGATGCCGCGAGGCGGACCGAAGGGCCGCTAGACCGGCTGATTCCGATGCGTACGCCGATGGGCCGTCCTGGAACCTCAGATCCAGGACGGCCCATCGGCGTATGTGCGTGCGCTGGGGGCGCGGCGTCAGATCCTGACCTCGACCGTGCCCGCCAGCCGGTCGTGCAGGCCCCTGCCGTCACGGTCCCAGACCAGCGCGGGCACCGCGAGGAACAGCAGGACCGTCCGCAGCAGGGCGCGCAGCGGGTTGACGCGGCCGGTGCCCAGCGCGACCACCCGCAGGCCGAACAGCCGCTTGCCCGGCGTGAACCCGAGGGACCCGACGGTGAGCACCATCAGGACGAAGAGGGTCAGGGGCGCCCAGACCTGGGCCGCGTCGTGGTAGCTGTCGGCGATCAGGCCGTACGCGATCAGGAGGCACAGGCCCCAGTCCACGGCGAGGGCACCGATCCGGCGGCCGGGTCGGGCGATCGAGCCCGGCCCCTCCTCCGGCAGACCGAGCTGCTCGCCCCGGTATCCGAAGTCGGCCCCGGCCTCTTCCATGGCCGCGCGGGGGCCGGAGAGCCACGATCCGATTGCTTGCCTGTTGTCCACCCGTCCACGGTACATGCGCCCGATTCGGGGGCCGTACACGCGGGTCGCGAGGGAAGGGGCTGGTTAACCTGAGAGAAACAATCGGGTCACGCTGGAGAAATCACCCCTCCCTATCGTCGGCCCCAGCGTGTGCCACTCGCTTCTGCCGTACGAACACTGCCGCACGAACTGTCTACCGACCCGGCCGGTCAGGGCCGGGAGTAGGAGGAGCCGGATGTTCCAGAACGCCGACGAGGCCAAGAAGTTCATCGCGGACGAGGACGTCAAGTTCATCGATGTCCGCTTCTGCGACCTGCCGGGTGTGATGCAGCACTTCACGGTGCCGGTGGAGGCGTTCGACCCGGACGAAGAGCTCGCCTTCGACGGCTCCTCGATCCGTGGCTTCCAGGCCATCCACGAGTCCGACATGGCGCTGCGCGCGGACCTGTCGACCTCCCGGGTCGACCCCTTCCGCCGCGACAAGACCCTGAACATCAACTTCTTCATCCACGACCCGATCACGGGCGAGCAGTACTCCCGTGACCCGCGCAACGTGGCGCGCAAGGCGGAGGCCTATCTCGCCTCCACCGGGATCGCCGACACCGCGTACTTCGGCCCCGAGGCCGAGTTCTACGTGTTCGACAGCGTCCGCTTCAAGACCGCCGAGAACGAGTCCTTCTACCACATCGACTCGGAGGCCGGTGCCTGGAACACCGGGGCGCTGGAGGACAACCGCGGGTACAAGGTCCGCTACAAGGGCGGCTACTTCCCGGTCCCGCCGGTCGACCACTTCGCCGACCTGCGCGCCGAGATCTCCCTGGAGCTGGACCGGGCGGGCCTGAAGGTCGAGCGCCAGCACCACGAGGTGGGCACCGCCGGGCAGGCCGAGATCAACTACAAGTTCAACACGCTGCTCGCCGCTGCCGACGACCTCCAGCTCTTCAAGTACCTCGTGAAGAACGTCGCCTGGCGCAACGGCAAGACGGCGACGTTCATGCCGAAGCCGATCTTCGGCGACAACGGCTCGGGCATGCATGTGCACCAGTCGCTGTGGAGCAACGGCGACCCGCTGTTCTACGACGAGTCCGGTTACGCGGGGCTGTCGGACATGGCCCGCTACTACATCGGCGGCATCCTCAAGCACGCTCCGTCACTGCTGGCCTTCACCAACCCGACGGTGAACTCCTACCACCGGCTGGTGCCGGGCTTCGAGGCCCCGGTGAACCTGGTGTACTCGCAGCGCAACCGCTCCGCCGCGATGCGTATCCCGATCACGGGCTCCAACCCGAAGGCCAAGCGCGTGGAGTTCCGCGCCCCGGACGCCTCCGGCAACCCGTATCTGGCGTTCTCGGCGCTGCTGCTGGCCGGGCTCGACGGCGTCAAGAACAAGATCGAGCCCGCCGAGCCGATCGACAAGGACCTCTACGAGCTGGCCCCCGAGGAGCACGCGGGCGTCCCGCAGGTCCCGACCTCGCTCGACGCCGTGCTCGACCGGCTGGAGTCCGACCACGAATTCCTGCTCCAGGGCGATGTGTTCACGCCCGACCTGATCGAGACGTGGATCGACTACAAGCGCGCCAACGAGATCGCGCCGCTCCAACTCCGCCCGCACCCGCACGAGTTCGAGCTGTACTTCGACGTGTGATCCGCCCAGGTGGTGTGCCCCTCGACCACAGGGGCACACCACCTCCACGTCACGTGGGACGCGGGGCCGCCCTTCTCTCGACGAGGTCCTGGCAGTGGCCGTTGGCCTGGGCGAGGAAGTCCTTCTTGCTGATGGAGACCGTCTCGTTGTCCTCGTTCTCCGTCAGCACCTCGCCCTTGCCCAGTTCCGCCAGGCGTCCCAGGTCGAACTGGACCTCGCCCGAGATACCCCATCCGTTGACGCCGCCGTCGACGGAGGCCGCGTAGGTCGCATCCGGCTGGAGACTGTGGATGTTCGAATCGTAGGTCTCCCATCCCTCCGGTATCTGGAACACCTCCACCGCGCTCGGTGCCGGCCCGTTCCAGCCGCGCGGGCCGACGGCCCACCGCTGGAGTTCGTCGGGGCCGCCCTCACGGTAGACACCGAAGTTGTCCGGGGAGAACTCCGAACAGGTCATCGTCAGTATCCGCACCCCGCCCTTCCCGACCGCCTCGACCGCGACGATCGGCTCGGGGGCCGGCGAGCAGCCGACGGTGCCGAGACCCAGCGTCAGCAGACCCGCCACGGCGACCGAGGTACGGCCGAGCCGTCCCCGCCTGCGCTCAGGCATCGGACTCCGCTGTCCGGTTCTCATGTTTCCGGCTCTCATGGGACAGGGTCCAGACGCGGTACCTGCCAGCGGACATAGCCGCCCCACCAGATGTTGGCGTCCACCTCGAACTTGTTGCTCACCGCCGCGTCACCCCACTCCCGCTTCGAGGAGTACGACTCACGGACGTAGTCCACGATGTAGTTCTGCGCGTTGTCGTAACGGGCCCACTGCTTGGAGTGGACGGCTTCGTGCTTGAGGAGGTTCGGACCGTACTGCTCCGCGGTCTCCTTCCCCGCCTCTAGTTCGATCTCCTCTCGGGCGAGCTTCTCGTTGTCGAGCCTGGTCTGGAGGGCCTCCTTGCTTCTCGGCCAGAACAGCACGTCCCCCACCGTTATGGGCCGTTTACCGGCAGGCGAGCCGTTGTAACAGATCACCTGCTCCGCTCCTCGCTCACAGTTGCTGGAACTGTTGACCAGCCAGTAGGTATAGGCCAGGAGGTTGGCCCCGTTGTTCCAGTTGGCGGACTTGGGGTCCGTCAGGTCGGCGGGTCCGGGGTTGCGGCCCGGGGACTTGGTGCAGCACGAGTTGGGCGGCGCCGCCGGCGGCGGACCGGGCGAGGGAGACGGCGCGACCCCGCCCCCCGTGCCGCCGCCGCGCCCCTTGCCCGACGCCTTGCTGCTGCCGCCGCCCTGGTACTCGGGGCAACTCGGATTGATCAGACTCGGGCACGCGACCCTGGGCTTCGCCGCTTCTCCGGGTCGGCCGTTGCCCCGGGTCCCGTCGGCCCGCGTGGGACAGTCGGGTTCGCCGGGCCGACCGCACATCAGGCCCATGCCACTGGGGTCGGCCCTGGTCACCGGGTTCTGGGCGCCGTAGCCGTAACCGTTGAGGGTCTGCGGGATGTCGGTCTGAAGGAGCGGGTCGACACTGATGAACTGGCCGATTCCCGCGTCGTATTCACGGGCGTCGACATGGGTGAGTCCGGTGTCGTTGTCCGTGCTCTTGCCGAGGAATCCCTTGTCGTCCGCCCAACTCGCCGTGCTGCCGCCCCGGTCGGCGCCGAAGGGGGAGAGATAGCGCTTGGTCAGGGCCTGGGTGGTGTCGGAGGTGATGGCGGTGGTGCTGGTGCCGTGCTGGTCACCGCACAGGTAGGTGATCTGGTCCGTGCCGGTCTGGTTGCTGCGCAGGGCGACGGTGGAACCGGCGTAGCTGTAGTAGCGGTCGGCCCACTTCTTGCCCGCCTTGAGGTGGACCTCGGTCGACCCCAGGTACAGGACGGTCTCACCGTCGGCGGCGGTGCCGCGGCGGATGAGGAGGTTGCCGTCGGCGCCGTAGACGTAGTCCGTGGCGCGCGCCGACCCGCTCGGGTCCGCCGTCAGCCGGGACAGCTTGCCTTCTTCGTTCCAGTCCAGCTTCTGTGTCGTGCTGCCGTCGGGGCGCTTGGTCGTGTTGCCGTCCGTGTCGTAGGCGTAGGTCGCGCTCGCGCCGGTGCAGGTGCCCGTCGTGACGGTGGTGAGCAGGGTGTGCGGCCGGCTGGTGCCTCCCTGGTAGCAGTACGTCGTCGTGGTCGTCGTGCCGCCGACGGCGTGGGTGGTCTCGGTGGACCGCTGGCCACCGGCGTTGTAGGTGTAGCTGCTCCAGTACGGGGCGGCGCCGCCGAGATTGAGGGTGGTACGGCCCGCTTCCGCGCAGTCGGCGTCGGCCGGGGTCCACGCCTCGGTCAGCCGCTGGTAGCCGTCGTAGGCGAAGCACTGGGTGTCCGCCTTGCCGGTCCCGCCCAGGGTCGTGGTGTCGGAGATCCTGGTGACGTTGCCCGCCGTGTCGTAGCCGTAGTGCAGGTTCAACGCGTCGTACGCCTGTGTCGACGCGTGGACCTGCGTCTGGGTCAGCCGGTGGGTGCCGTCCTCCCAGCCGTTGGCGACGTCGATCTTGGCGGTGCCCGTGGCGTCCGAGACGCCCAGCTTCATCGTGGACACCTGGGACAGGTCCGTGTACGTGGTGTTCAGGACGATCCCCTTGCCGCCACCGGTGAGGGTGGTGGCAAGGCCCCGGTCGGAGTAGCCGACCTCCACGATCTCCGCCGCCAGACCGCCGGCCGCCGGTTCGGTGGTCCGGTCGAGCGTGCCGTCGATGTTGTAGGAGGCGGTGAAGTCCAGCTTCGCGGCGACGGCACCGGAGGTCACCAGCGCGTCGTCGGACGGCAGCGTGATGCTGGATCCGGTGACGTTGTAGCGGCTGTCGTACGCGGTGACGCTCTTGGTGTACGCCTTGCCCGTGACACCGCCCACATACCGGGTGGAGGAGGCGAGTCGGCCCTTCCCTGAGGCCACGGTGTCATAGGTGAGGTGGGTGAGCTTGTTCGCGTCCGTCTTCTGCGCGGCGAGCGCGGCGGAGTCGGTGAGGTCGGCGCCCGCCGCCGCCTTCCAGGTGTCGGTGACCCGGCCGAGCACGTCGTACCCGTTGACCACCGCCTTGCCGGTGGCCGCCTTCGCCCAGGCCACCTGGTCGAGGGCCGTGTATCCGGTGGTCGTGGTGCCCTTGTCCGGGTCGCTCGCGGAGACCTGACGGCCGAAGAGGTCGTAGGTGTACGACCACCCCGCGCCGTCCGGGCCGGTGACCGTCTTCTGTCTGCCGCCGGGTGTGTAGGTGTAGCGGGTGCCGGTGTGTGCGGCGCCCACCCCGGATCCGTACTCGGTGTCCGCGGGCGAGGTGCTCGCGTACTGGCGGTTCTCGACCGTGCGGCCGAGGGCGTCGATGACGGTACGGGTCGCCGAACCGCCGGGGACGGCCGTGGTCGCGGTGGAGTCACCGGTGTACGTGGTGGTGGTCTGCCACTTCTGCACCCCGCCCACCAGGAACGTGGTCGTCGACGGCCGCCCGGCGGCGTCATAGCCCGTCTTCGTCAGGCTCGGGGCCTCGCCGTACTCGGCCTGCGTGTACGTCCCCGACGGCTGCGCGGCGTCGTAGATGTCCGCGTACGCCTCGTACGCGAGACCCCGGCTGTCGTAGCGGGTGTCGGTCAGGATCCGGCCGCTGGTCGCGCCCGGCGACTGCGTCTGCAAGGGGCGCAGCAGCGAGTCGTAGAGGGCGTACGAGGTGGAGTACGTGGTGCCGTCGGCCTTGAGAGTGCCGGTGGAGGCCCAGGAGGGGGCGGTGCTGGAGACGGAGTACGCGAAGACGTAGCTCGCGCTCTGCCCCCCGGAGTGGCTGCGGTTGGGCAGCCAGACGGCGGTGGTGCGGCCGAGGGCGTCGTACTGCGTCTCCGTGGTCCGGCTGTTCGGGTCGAACACCTTGGTCGGCCGACCGCGCCCGGGGTCGGTATAGGTGTAGGTGCTGTATCCCTTCGGGTCCTTGACCTGGGTGCGGGTGACCGGGCCCGTGCCGGTGGGGGTGTAGGTGGTCGTGGTCGTGTCGCCTGCCGCGTCCGTGGCGGTCAGCACGCGGCCCAGGGTGTCGAACGTGGACCTGCCGACGGTCTGCCAGGACGACGGCGCGCGTTCACCACCGGTCGCCGTGGCGGGGTAGGCGGACGCGCGGCCCGTCCAGGTCGGCTCGCCCTTGGTCGGGGTCTGCGACGCCGACCAGGCCGTGGCGCTCGCGTTGTCGTAGACGGTCGCGGTGTCCGAGATCACGTCGCCCGCGGACGCCGAGGTGGCCGGCAGGGACAGGTCGGCCTCCGCGACCGAGCACGCCCGGCCCACCGTACGGGTGCGGGAGGCAAGGGAGTTGATGCCCCGGCTGTCGTTGCGCGCGTACCAGGTTCGGGTGCAGGTCTCGTCGCCCGACCTGGCGGTGTCGCCCGTGGTGTCGACCTTGGTGGCCATGCCGTAGTCGTCGTACGTGGTGGCGGTGGCCGTCGAGCGCCAGGTTCCGGTGGCTGTCAGGTAGGTGCTGGTCGTCGTCCTGCCGGTGCGGACGTAGTACGCCTCGGTGTCGGCGTAGGACTTGTGCTGTGTCGCCGTTCGCTTCGACCAGGGGTCGTTGACCGTCACCGACACGGGGGTGCCGCCGTTGTAGGTGATCTGCTCGCGCAGGAAGCCCGCGTACGGTTCGCTGTCCTTCTGGTCCGGCACGTCGAGGCCGCTGACGTCCGTCCCGGGCACGGTCGCGCCGCGCCGGGCGTCGGGGTCGAGTGTGCCGTCGGACTTCAGGCGCCGGTCGCCGTCCATGCCCTGCAGATAGACGGACGTGACCTTGGACTGGTCGGAGCCGGAGCCCTGCGTGACCGTGACGGTGCGGTAGCCGCGCCAGATCGACCAGGTGCGTTCGTCGGCCGGGGTGAACGGCGAGTCGTTGTAGTGCCAGCCCGGACCGGAGTAGGTGTAGTGGCTCTCCTGGGTCGCGGTGTGTCCGGTCGGGTCGCTGGTGACCACGTCGGTGACGCGGTACTTGTGGAACCAGTCGAGCGACGCGTCCTCGGCGCCGTTGATGTGCCAGTACTGCGCGTAGCAGGACGTGTTGTTGTCGTCCGCGGCCTTCGGCATGCCGCTGCCGCGTACGCACTCCTGACCGGAGAGCGTGACATCGGTGACGGCCCCCGTCTCCGAGGTGACGGTGCGGATGCGCGGCCGGGTCAGCGGCAGGATGTCGTCACGGTCGCCGTCCACCCGGTTGGGCCGCATGTCGTAGGTGAAGGTGACCGGGTTCAGGCCGGTCGCCGGAGCCCCGTCAGGACCCGCGTTCTTCCCGGTCTGTCTCAGGCTCTTGAGGGTCAGGGTCTGGTCGGTGGTGTCACCGATGTCCCCGCCGTCCAGGAACTGCTGGGTCAGGTCCCAGGTGTCCACCGGGGAGAAGGAGTCGCTGTCCGCCGACCACACCGATGTGTCGATCCGGGTGAGCCGCTTGCGGCTGAAGAACGACGGACCGGTGGCATCACAGTCGGCACCGGAGGCGCAGACCGCGTCGAAGGGAACGTCCGGCCAGTTCGGCGCGGTGGAGTCCGTCAGCTTCGAACAGTCCGAGGCCGTGCAGCGCTCGGCGTACGTGAAGTCGACCTTCCCGGAGGTCACTCCGGAGAACAGGGCGTCGGCCCGCTGACCGTAGAGGATCTTGTCGAGGTACCCGCCGCGGACATAGGACGCCGTGGCCTTGTCCGCGTCGTTCTTGGCGTAGGAGTTGGTCTCCTTGGCGTACCAGTACGACATCGCGTTGCCGTGCGGGTCCTCGACGTAGTCGAGGTTCCACCGCCAGGCCTGGGTCAGCGCACGGTCCGCGAACGAACTCCCCCGGTCGTAGCCGGGTTCACCGGGGTCGTCGCCGAACACCGGTACGGTCCATACGGAGTTGGTGCGCTCGGTGTTCGCGCCGGACAGCTTGTTCAGACCGAACACGTACCGGGTGCCGTCCCCCGTGGTGACCGTCCAGTACTCACCGTTGTCGTCCTCGTTGTCCGCGCCGGTCGACAGCGTCACCGTCGACGCGTCGTCGTTCTTCAGCCGCCACTTGCCCGTCGTGTCGTCCTTGACCAGCTCGGACGCCTTGCCGTTCAGCACCAGGCTGGCGTTGTCGATCTTCCAGCACTCGTCGAACTTGCCCTTCTGGCCGTCGTCGTCGCACGACCCGTAGGTGCGCTCCACGTAGGAGGTGGACGAGAGCTCGAAGCCCTCACCGATCTGCGTCGACTGGTTGTTCGTGGAGGCCGTCCTGCCGTCCACCGACCCGGAGTCGTAGTCGAGGGTCAGCGGGGGGACCGGCCCGGTGGCCGGGGGGACGGCCATGGGGTAGGACCAGGTGAAGGCGCCGGAGGAGCCCCCGGCCTCCCACGTGGCCGACGGAGCGAGCTGGGTGGCCGCGTAGGTGCCCGCGCCGGAGGCGGACTCACCCGAGGTGGTCGCGGCCAGCGCCAGCACCGTGGGCGTGGCGGCCGACAGGGCCACCGTGCCGGTGACGGTCCGCGCCGCGATGTCGTTGGCCGACGCCACCTCCGCGGCCGTACGGCACTCGGCCTTCTGCGGAGTCGTCAGCGCGCACTCCGGCAACCGCACCAGACCCAGCCGACCGGACCAGCCACCACCGTAGGCGGAGGCGAACTGCCCGTAGTCGACGGTCACTTCGGCCGCACCCGCCTGGGTGGCCCGCGTCGACAGCAGAACGCCCTTGATCCCCAGGGCGGTTGCCGCCGAATGGCCGAGGACGTCAACCTGCACGGCCTTCTGTGCAGATGAACTCGCGCCGGACCTGGCCGACTTGGCCGCCGTCAAGGCCACCGGCAGCCCGCCCACCTCGGTGGCGGCACGCTTCCCCGCCGCGGCCACGCTCACGCGGCCTTCCCCGCCGCGCGGCCATGTCACCTTCTGCTCGGCACGGGCGGCCCGAGCCTGCCCCTCGTTCCTCTTGCGCGCGGCGGCGGCCTTGTTCCGTTCCTTCTCGGCGCCGAGCCCGGTCACCGCGTGCGTCGGAACGCTCTTCCGCTCCCACAACGGCTTCCACGCGTACGACGGGTCCGCCGCCCACGCCACCGGAGTGAGTCCTCCCCCGATCACCGCGGCCGCCACCGCCGTGACCAGCGGTAATCTGACACGATCATGCCAACGTCGTCGACGTGACGTCTGTCTGCCGAACACGCACAACCCCCCTCAGGGCCGTCAAGAGCACACACGAACACCCACGGCCGTGGTTCCCGCACGGCCGGGCGGTACCGCGGACACGGCACCGCCCCTTCCCGGCCGTCGAGTCAGCCGGTCACCTCGTCACCGGCCGCGTCCTGCGTCGCGCCGACCATCCGCGCGACCTGGTCACTGCTTCCGGCGGCACCGGCCCAGATCCGGATGTCCGTGATCCGGCCCGGCAGGTAGTGGCCCCATGTCTTGTTCACGAAGCCCTTGCCGCCCGCGAGGTCACCGGAGCCGATGACCGCCGTGTACGGGGTGTCCACGCCGTTCTGCGTGGCGTCCAGGTAGAGGCTGATGGTCCCCTCCTGGGCGTCGTACACGCCGGTCAGGCGCACCGCGCCGTCCGACGCCGCCTCGTCCGAGTCCACCGCGGTGAACGAACCGTCGGCGCCGAGCCGCCCGAACCGCCAGAACCCGACGGGCCGGGTCCGCAGCTCGCCCGACTCCTCGTCGACGTACTCCTCGGAACCGGTGCGCTGGTACCACAGGCCCCACGCCGAGCCGTCCGCGGTGCGCTGGCCGAGGATCTGGGCCGAGTAGCCGTCGGCCTTCGACGCCACCGCGGCGGCGTCCAGCTCCACCTCCGTGGTCACCGTGAAGGACTCCCGGTCGTCGATCACCGGGCCCGGTGTGGTGACCGAGTCGTCCACCCCGTCGAGCACGATCGCGCCGTCGGTGACCTTCGCCCCGCTGTTGAGCTGCAGACCGCGTCCGTACGGGGTGAGCGGGTCCGCCAGGGCGGCGGTGCCGGTGCTGCCCTGTGGCTGCCAGGCGGCGACCATCTCCACGGCGCGGGCGGTCCCGTCCGGGGTGAGGAGCTTGGCCACCTTGGCGACCTCGGCGTCCGGCAGCGCCGTCTGGTAGGCGGCGACCTCGTCGACCCGGCCCTTCCAGTAGTTGTTGTAGCTGCCGGAGGTGGTACCGGCGCGGCCGATCTGGAAGTTGCCGTTCACGGCCGTGGCCCAGCCCTCCTGGGGCACCGGCACCGGGGCGCCCTGGCGACGCCCGTTCACGAACAGGCTCAGGGTGTGCGCGTCGGCGTCGTACACCCCGGCCAGATGCGTCCACGCCTTCAGCGTGATCCCCGGGGTGGCGTCGGCATTGGCGCCGATGTACTTCCGCGCACCGGTGCTGTCGTACCAGTGCGTCAGGAACACCCACTTGCCGCTGCCCGGGGAGTAGTACAGCTCGAAGCCCCGGTTGTCACTGCCGGTCTGCGACAGCACCGTACGGAAGGCCGTGCTGTCCGCCGGGTACGCCCACGCCGAGACGGTGAACGAGGACTGGGTGTTCACCACCGGGCCCGACGTCTCCGCGTACCCGGTCTGCGCGCCGCTGTCGGCGGTGTCGTTCAGCCACAGCGAACGCCCGCCGTCGCCGGTGCGGGAGAACGTCGACCAGCCGGCGCCGCTCTCGCGCAGGGTCAGGTTGTGCCGGGTCCCGGGCGCCGTGCCCGTGTCCTTCGCGGTGGTCGTGGCGGATCCGGCGGACGCGTCGTCGAAGTGCCACAGCCCCGAAGGGCCCTCACCCTCGGCCACGTTGAACCGGACCGCCGCGGTCTCCCCCGCCTGTCCCGTCCCCACACTGTCCACGGCGCGTACGGACAGCACCTGCACGCCCGACAGCGCCGGTTTGACCGAGCGGGTGACCGAACCCGTCGCCGACACCTTCGTCCACGCCTTGTCGGTGGCCAGCTTGTACTCGAAGGCGGCGATGTTGTTGTCCGCGGAGTTCTTGGTGAAGGTGAACTGCCCCGCGAGACCGGGGCCGCCGGTGGCCGCGCCGCACCCGTCACCGCCGTCCGGGCACACCGTGTACAGCGCGCCGGAGGGGGTGGTCACCGTCGGCGCCTTGGGCCGCGTCGAGTCGATCTCGAAGTAGCACCAGCCCTTGGTCGTCACCGTGCTGTGACTCTCCAGGGCGCTCCCGCTGTCGGGGTAGGAACGGCTGAACACCGCCATGCGGTAAGGGGTGTTCTGCGCCAGGGTGACCGGCGAGTCCACGGTCACCACGGCGTTGTCGCCGACGTAACCGCTGGAGGGGCGGATCGGTTCCGTCGCCACGACCGACCAGCCCGACGAGGTCTTCTGCTGCACATAGAAGTGGGCCTTGAGCTGCGCCCCGCTCTCACCGCCGGCGGCGGTCTGCGGCCGGGCGCTGAACGACGGCGTCGGGTCCGAGATCCACGCGGGGTCGGACTCGGTGGTCTCGCAGGAGCCCGCGGCCAGGGGGCTGGTCGGTACGTCCGGCACCGCCACGAACTTCACGGCGAGCGTGGCGTCGTTGCGGAACCTCTTCCACGCGGAGGGATCCGTCTCGTCCTTCGCCTTCAGCATCAGCGTCAGCCGGGAGAACTTGCCTGCCGCGAACGACGACACCGTCGGCGTCAGGTTCTCGTAACTCTCGTTCGGGTCGTCGTTGAACTCGATCGGCGCCGCCGGGGTGTCCGGGTCGCAGGTCGAGCCGCGGCCCGCGGACACGTTCCGGTCCCCCAGCAGATCCAGGTTCGCGGGCCGGGAGGCCCATGTGGTCGAGGCGGAGATGTTGTTGGTCCGGTAGAGCTGCACCCACCGCGGGCTGCACTGGAACGCCCATGGCTCGGTCACCCGGAACGTGGCGTCCAGGACGTGCTTGCCCTTGAGCTTGTCCGGCGCGAACTCGAAGTACAGCCGCTGTGTGTACCCCGGGCCGCAGTAATAGCCGTTCCACGAACCGCACTTGCCGACGCCCTCGCCCCGGTTGTCGGAGCCGTTCCCCCACCCGTACGACTCGTAGCCGTCCGACCGCAGCAAGGTGCGCTCCGCCTCGCCCCAGGAGACCGGCGGGTCGATGTAGAGCGGGAAGTGCTCGGCTCGCGTGTCGGTGAGCATTCCGGAATCCGGCACAACAGTGAGCGAATCGTCGTCGGCGGTCACCTTCATCGGCTTGACCGTGTCACCGGGCGCCGGCTCGCTTCCCGGACTCCGAGCGCTCTCGTCATCCGCGGAAGCGCCCGAGAGCGCGGCCGCGTGTTTGGCATTCCCCGCCGCCGACTCGGCAGTTCCGGAAGAACCCGCCGAATCCCACATCTGGGCCCTCGGAGTACGAAACACCCAATTACCGTTGTGGTCGACAGCGTTGAAGCCTCCGCTGTTGTTCTCCACGACACTCAGGCCGGACGTCCGCAGGGAATAGTCGATCCGCTGGAGTTCCGGCTGCGCGGCGGCCTCCGGCGTCCTGATCACCAGGACGGTCCGGAAGCCCTCCGTGGACGCGATGACGTTCAGATCCACCTCGGGGAGCACGTCGCGGTACACGGCGGTCGTCCCGTCCACCTCCGGCTGCGGCAACGCACCCGGCCAGCCCAGTTCCAGCGACCGCCCGTGGTCGTCGATCCGCACCAGCGGATCCTTCGACCCGCCACCGGAGAACTCCATCCCGACCGCTGCCGCCTTCGGCGCCACCGTCCCGTCCGCCCGGCGCGCCAGCGTCGCGTCCGGAGCCCGCCAGCCGCCGTCCCCGGTGCGCACCCGGACCGGGACGGCCGACTCCTCCAACGTCATGGTCGAGCCGTCGGGGTTCGCGTAGACGGTCGCTTCCTCCGACCGCTCCCCCGTCACCTCCACCCGCTCGCCCGTCTCCTCGGCCTTCGCCAAGGCCCTCGCGGCTTCGCTCTGTTCGGGAGAGGTGCCGGACGCCGCTGTCGGCCCGGCGGCCGGCGCCGCCTGTGCCGGGGACGGCATCGGCCCGAGAAGCACCACCGCCGTCAAGAGGGCCGCCACCCGGGCCCCACGTTCAGGTCTTCGTCTCCGCCCGCCGATCACCGGCACAACAACCCCCCACTTCCTGACCACTTCTGGCACCTTGCCCACGCACGCGGTCACATATAACAGCCGCGATTCCCGAAAGATCAATGGCTTCTCTGACCGCATTGATCCGTAAGCACCCCCCGGCGCCCGAAATGCAGCCCCCATGAATTCCTGCGCTCTTGTCGCGGCACATGACCAACAGGAAGCGGATAAGTGAACAGCGCGCCAACCGTCCCCGGAGGCGTAATGAGAACTGGGGCGGGCCGGAATTCAGCGCCGCGGAATACCACCGGAAGCAGTTACCCAGGGGCGGGTGGCTCGCAGGTGAACGTCAACTACCGTGCGGCAACAGTCTTCACGCTGTGTGTATGACGGGGCTCCGTCGTTCCTTGCTGCCGGGGTCGGGAACTCTTTGCCCGTTGTGGAGCCGTTCCCCACCGGTTCGTGGGCGGCGCCGGGCGCACAATGGAATCGAGACGCGCGCCCGGACCGTCCGGTCCGGACCCGGGGTAACTGCGGGGTGATGCACGATGCGGAGTCGCTTCCAGAGTGATCGGCGTCTGACCGTACGGATGTCGGTCACGCTGTTTCTGCTCGGCCTGTTGTACGTGGCGTTCATCGCCGCGTTGATCGCGTTGCTGAAGTCCTGGGTCCTGGTCGTCGTGATCGCGGCGGCGATGCTCGGCGCCCAGTACTGGTTCTCGGACCGCATCGCGCTGTACGCCATGCACGGGCGGGTCGTGCAACGGGAGGAGGCACCTCAGTTGCACGGCGTGATCGACCGGCTCTGTGCCGTCGCCGACATGCCCAAGCCGCTCGTCGCCGTCTCCGAGATGGACATGCCGAACGCGTTCGCGACCGGGCGCAACCCCGATCACGCCGTGGTGTGTGTGACCCGTGGGCTGATGCGCCGCCTGGAGCCCGACGAGATGGAGGGCGTGCTGGCGCACGAGCTGTCGCACGTGGCGCACAAGGACGTCGCCGTGATCACCGTGGCGTCGTTCCTCGGGGTGATCGCCGGGCTGCTCGTACGGTTCGCGTTCTACTCGCAGCTCTTCGGCGGGCGGGGGCGCAGAGACCAGAACACCGTCGCAGTCCTGGCCGCCGTGATGGTCGTCTCGGCGGCCGTCTACGCGCTCAGCTTCCTGCTGATCCGGGCCCTGTCCCGGTACCGCGAGCTGGCCGCCGACCGCGCCGCCGCCCATCTCACCGGGCGCCCCTCGGCCCTGGCGTCCGCGCTGACGAAGCTCACCGGGGACATCGCCCGTATCCCCTCGGAGGATCTGCGCACGGCACAGGCGTTCAACGCCTTCTACTTCACCCCCGCCTTCGGCGCCGAGCCGGGCCTGTCCCGCCTCTTCTCCACGCACCCGACGCTGGAGCAACGCCTGGAGCAGCTCGCCACCATCACCGCCGAGCTGGGCGCGGCGGCCCGGCCGGGGAAGGCGGGCTGAGGGGCGATGGGGTTCCTGGACATCCTGCTCGGCCGGACGAAACCGACCGCGCCCGACCTCGACCAGCTCTTCGCCCTGCCCTCGGCGGCGATCACGCTGGAGGCCGCCGTCGGGTTCACGCCGACGGGCCACGGCGCGGTCTGCTTCGCCACGGTCGAGGGCGGTGCCTTCGCCCAGACCCACCGCGAGGTCCAGGCGCTCCTGGACGCGGACAGCGACCGCGAGGGGCCGCCCGTCGAACTGCGGCGGGACGACTACGGCTACTCCTGGCTGATCTCACAGCGCACCCCCGACCAACTGTCCGCCCTGGTCAACGATCTGCACGCGGTGAACAGCGCGATGGAGATCAACGGCTTCGGACCGCAGTTGCTGTGCTCGGTGGCCGGTTTCGTGGACCCGGGCGGGCGGCGCCTCGGTCTGGTGTATCTGTACAAGCGCGGGACCTGGTACCCGTTCGCGCCGGTCCCCGGGCGGCGCGAACGGCGCGACAACCCGCTGGAGCTCCAGATCAAGGCCGCGCTCGGCGACGATCTGCGGATCGAGCAGGATCTCGGCCGCTGGTTCCCGATCTGGGGCGCGCCCGGCCTCTGAGCCCTTCCCTTCCCCGCATGCGGCTGCTGTTGCCGGGACCTAGAGTCGGACGAAAGGGTACGAACGCCGTGGCGGCGACCGAGCACGGCCGCGGCACCGCAGCAGGCAAGGGGTCCGGGATGAGCAATCTCGTCGTCGTCGCGTACAACGACCTCGCCACGGCCAACCAGGTGCGCGAGAAGCTGTTCGAGCTGTCCCGGGAGCATCTCGTCGACCTGGAGGACGCGGTGGTCGTCGAGCGGCGCGAGGACGGCAAGATCAAGCTGCACCAGGCGACCAGCAACCCGGCCATCGGCGCGGCGGGCGGTGCCCTGTGGGGCGGTGTGATCGGGCTGCTGTTCCTCCAGCCGCTACTGGGGGCCGCGGTGGGCGCTGCGGCCGGTGCGGCGGGCGGTGCGCTCACCGACACGGGGATCAACGACAACTTCATGCGCGAGCTGAGCCACAACCTGCGACCGGGCGCCGCCGCGCTCTTCGCCCTGTTCAAGACGGCCGCGCATGACAAGGTGTTCCCGCGGATCGCCGAGTACGGCGGCCACCTCGTACAGACGTCGCTCAGCACGGCGGACGAGGAGGCGCTGCGCGAGGCGTTGGAGGCGACGGCGGCGGCGCGTACGTCGGCCCCCGCGCCCGGGGCGGCCCCTGAGTCCCCTCAGGGCACTGAGACTCCGCAGGCCCCTGCGTCTCCGCAGGCCCCGCGGCCCCCTGGGTCTCCCGAGACCGGAGGCGGCGCGCCCACCCCCTGAGTCCGTCCCGCAAGCCATGCCCGACGCCGGGCGCCCCCTGAATCACGGGCGCGCCCGGCGTCGTAGCTCTCAGCGGCCTCTCAGCGGCTGTAGCGGATCAGCGCCCGCACCATGTGGCACGTCGTGTCCGACGGCGGATGGATCCCGATCAGCTCCGCCGTGCTCCGGATCGTGTCGTTGTGCGCCTGGTTCGCCACGTACACCCCGGAGTCGAGCAGGGCGATGGCGAGACGCATCGCCTTGAGGCGCCGGTTGTGCGTGATGTACCAGTCGCGCGGCCGTCCCGGCGGGAGCGGGCGCTTGTTGGCCACCGGCGCGTACGGCAGGTCCAGCGGGACCGGTCGCCGGGCGGTGGACTGGGTCGGTTTCGGCTGGGTTGCGGCAGCGGGCACAGGCATCCTCCTGTCGCGATCAGGGAGCCACCGGACACCCCGGCAACTCCCTCGAACACTGCTTCCAGTTTACTGCCGACCACTGACAAAAGCCGCTGGCCAGAGGGGAGTTGAGCAGCGTGGGACCAGGGCGTGCGCAGGGGCTTCGGCTACCGTGTGGGGTCATGGAGATCTGGATCAATCCGGCCTGTTCGAAGTGCCGCAGCGCGCTCACGCTGCTCGACGCCGAGGGTGCCGAGTACACCGTGCGCCGCTATCTGGAGGACGTACCGAGCGAGGACGAACTCCGCGCCGTACTCGACCGGCTCGCCCTCGAACCGTGGGACATCACCCGCACCCAGGAGGACGCCGCCAAGGACCTCGGCATGAAGGAGTGGGCGCGCGACGCCGCGACCCGTGACCGCTGGGTGCGGGCGCTCGCCGAGCATCCTCGGCTGATCCAGCGGCCGATCATCACCGCGGACGACGGTACGGCCGTCGTCGGGCGTACGGAGGAGGCGGTGCGGGACGCTCTGTCCCGGTGATCGCGGCCCTCGTGCGGCCCTGTGCGGCCCTGTCTCGTTCACCCTGTGATTCCGGGCACACCGGCCCCATGTAACACGGGGTTCACATTCGGGCAATGGTCGGGAAATCGCCGGTTGGCAGGCTGCGGGCAGCACCCCACCCGAAGGATTGAGACCTGTGACCTTCAAGGCCGAGTACATCTGGATCGACGGCACCGAACCGACGGCCAAGCTTCGTTCCAAGACGAAGATCCTGGCGGGCGACGCCCAGGGTGCGCAGCTTCCGCTGTGGGGCTTCGACGGTTCCTCCACGAACCAGGCCGAGGGCCACTACTCGGACTGTGTGCTCCGGCCGGTCTTCACCTGTCCCGACCCGATCCGCGGTGGCGGCGACATCCTGGTGCTGTGCGAGGTCCTCAACACGGACATGACCCCGCACGCCTCCAACACGCGTGCCGAACTGGCCGAGGTCGCCGAGCGGTTCGCCGCGCAGGAGCCGATCTTCGGCATCGAGCAGGAGTACACCTTCTTCGACGGCATGCGCCCGCTCGGCTTCCCCGAGGGCGGCTTCCCGGCCCCGCAGGGCGGCTACTACTGCGGTGTCGGCGCCGACGAGATCTTCGGCCGTGACGTCGTCGAGGCGCACCTGGACAACTGCCTGAAGGCGGGCCTCGGTATCTCGGGCATCAACGCCGAGGTCATGCCGGGCCAGTGGGAGTTCCAGGTCGGTCCGCTGTCCCCGCTGGTGGTCTCCGACCAGCTCTGGGTCGCCCGCTGGCTGCTGTACCGCACCGCCGAGGACTTCAAGGTCTCCGCGACCCTCGACCCGAAGCCGGTCAAGGGCGACTGGAACGGCGCGGGCGCGCACACCAACTTCTCCACCAAGGCGATGCGCGAGGGCTACGACGCGATCATCACCGCGTGCGAATCGCTCGGTGAGGGCTCCAAGCCGATGGACCACGTCAAGAACTACGGCGCGGGCATCGACGACCGGCTGACGGGCCTGCACGAGACCGCCCCGTGGGACGAGTACTCCTACGGCGCCGGCAACCGCGGCGCCTCGGTCCGTATCCCGTGGCAGGTCGAGCGGGACCGCAAGGGCTACATCGAGGACCGCCGTCCGAACGCCAACGTCGACCCGTACGTCGTCACGCGTCTGCTCACCGACACGTGCTGCACCGCGCTGGAGAAGGCCGGACAGGTCTGATCCTCCCCCTCTCTTCCGCGCGAAGGGCGCTCACCGCTGGTGGGCGCCCTTCGCGCTGTCTCGGGTCGCTGTCCCGCGCCGTCCTGGGTCGCCGTCCTGGGCCGCCGTCGTTCCCGACTTCTCTGTCGGCAGAACCTCCTTCCGCCCCAGGCCCGTCGAGGGAACAGTGGCCGGTATGAGACTTCTGGTGCTGGGTGGTACGGAGTTCGTGGGGCGGAACGTGGTGGAGGCGGCGCTCGGGCGCGGCTGGGAGGTGACCGTCTTCCACCGAGGCCGGCATGAAGTGCCGTCCGGCGCACGGTCGTTGCTGGGCGACCGTACGGCGCCCGACGGTCTCGCGGCGCTCGCGGAGGCCGAAGAGGAGTGGGACGCCGTCATCGACACCTGGTCGCAGGAGCCGCGCGCCGTCCGTGACTCCGCGCGGCTGCTGGCCGGGCGCGTGGCGCGCTATGTGTACGTGTCGACCTGCTCGGTGTACGAGTGGGCGCCCGAGCCCGGCTACGACGAGAGCGCGCGCCTCGTGGAGGGGTCGCCGGACGCGGAGTCCATCGACTACTACCGGGACAAGCGCGGCGGCGAGCTGGCCGTACTGGACGCCTTCGGCGCGGACCGCTCGGTGTTCGTGCGGTGCGGGTTGATCATCGGGCCGTACGAGAACGTCGGGCGGCTGCCGTGGTGGCTGAGCCGGATCGCGCGGGGCGGCCCGGTCCTCGCGCCGGGGCCGCGGGAGCTGCCCCTTCAGTACATCGACGCCCGCGACCTCGCCGAGTGGATGCTCGGTGCGGTGGAGCGGGAGCTGAGCGGGCCGTACAACATGGTCTCGCCGCGCGGGCACACCACGATGGGCGCGCTGCTGGCGGAGTGCGTCAAGGCCACCGGGAGCGACGCGGAGCTGCGGTGGACGGCGCCGGAGACGATCCTCGACGCGGGGATCGAGCCGTGGACGCAGTTGCCGGTGTGGGTGCCGCCGGGCAGCGAGGAGGAGGCGGCCCTGCACAGCATCGACGTCTCCCGCGCGGTCCGGGACGGACTGAGCTGCCGCCCGGTGGCGGAGACCGTAGGGGACACCTGGGCGTGGATGCGGAGCCTGGACGGGGAGCCGCCGCAGCGGGAGCGCCCCGGCCGGATCGCGCCGGGCCTCGACCCCGCGGTGGAGGCGAAGGTCCTCGGGCTGTGACCGCCTGGTCCGGCGGGGGTCCTGTCCGTCACCCCCGCCGGGCCGCCCGAATTCCCGCGCCCCGAAGGGCACTCCCGTGCGAAGGTGGACCTCGCCGAAGATCCACAGCGGAGGGGGAGCCATGAGTGCTGGGGACTGGGACGAGCGTACGGCCGCCGCCTGGGCGGCCTTCGAGGCCTCGGACGACGACTCGGAGTCGGCCGCGGCCGAGTTCCGGGCGGTGATCGACGCGCTCGTCGCCGAACTGCCCGAGGACAGCCCGGTCGGCCCCTTCGAGCGGGCCTGCGCCTGGGACTCCACGGGCCACTCGGACCGGGCGGTCCCGCTGTACCGGGAAGCGCTGGCGCGCGGTCTCGACGGCTACCGGGGGCGCCGCGCGAAGATCCAACTGTCCAGCTCGCTGCGGAACATCGGCCGCGCGGAAGAGGGCGTCGCGCTGCTCACCCTCGAACTCGACGCGCTCTCCGACGAGTTGGACGACGCCGTACGCGGCTGTCTGGCCCTGTGCCTGTCGAGCCTGGGCCGGGACCGCGAGGGGCTGTCCCTCGTCCTCGGTGCGCTCGCTCCTCATCTGCCGCGCTATCAGCGGTCGATGGCGAACTACGCGCGCCTGCTGGTCGTACCCGAGGGCTGACGCCGTCCCCGGTTCGCAGGGGGCGCGCGTCCCGCTTCACGCGCGGTCCCGGTGACCAACGCCGCCCTCGCTCGTTCTGCTGAACGTGCAGCCACAGCATGTCGCCCCGCGCCCCCCTTCACGCTCCCGTCTCGTCAACGTCAAGCAGGCCGAGGCCGCGCTCGTCGAGCACTACCCACGGCTCGTCCGGCTCGCCTATCTGACGCTCCCCTCGGGGCTCGGCCGCGACCGCCGGGTCCTGACCGCGCACGCGCTCACACAGCGAGCGCTGCCGCGCGGGCGCGCCTCCGCGCCCGTGATCCCCGCGCAGAGCGGGGGCGGGGAGGCCCGCGACGGCGACCCGGGGTACTCCTTCGTCCGCCTCCAGGTGGTGCGCGCGGCGCTGCGGGCCGACCGGTCGGGTAGGGGTTCCCGTCGGTCGAAGCGGTTCTCCCTGCCGCCGCTGCTCCCCCGCGTGTGGGGCCTGCGGCTGGTGCCGCGCTCGGGCGGTGCCGGTGAACTCGCCCTGGACCAGCAGTTGTCCGAGCTGTCCGGCCCGGCCCGCGCCGCCTATGTGCTGCGGGGACTGGAGCGGCTGTCCGAGGACGGCGTCCGCAAGGTGCTGACGGCGGCGGGTGTCGCGGACTCGGTGGCGGCCGTCCGCGAGGCCGCGGGCGTACCGGCGTACGACGCGCTGCTCGGCTCCCCCGAGTTCGACGCGTGCGCGCTGCGCGCCCGGCCCACCGATCTGATGCGGCGACGGCAGCACACGAAGGCCGCGCTCGCCGCGGCGGCGGCCGTCGCGGTGTCCGGCGCCCTGCTCGTGCTGCCGGGCGACGGCTGGGGCCCCGACGGCGCGGCGGCCCCCTTGTACGCGCAGAACCCGGCCGCCCAGGCCGCCCTGGACCCGGCGCAGGTGACCAAGGTGGCGCCCGCCGCGTGGAAGACGGCGGCCCGCACCGACTTCTCCGTATGGCCCGCGCGCGGCACCCTGACCGGTGACAGCGGTCTGCTGCGCCGCGCGCTCGCCGTATGGGCGCGGCCGGGCGGTGCCGTCCGGTTCTCGGCGACGCCCGGCACGCCCTCGGGCGGCCCGGCCGGACCGCCGCAACTGCTGTACGCGGGCGAGGTCGACGGCGCGCGGATCGTGCTCTTCTACGACGGTCTGCGGGTGGTGCGCTACGCCGAGCCGAAGAACGGCGAGGGCCCCGCCGCGCTCGACCTCGCCCGGGTCGACGCGGCGGGCGGCGCCGAGGCGGAGGCGGTGGTCCTGACCCGTGCCGCCGCCAACGTCCGCTATCTGACGGCCCCTTGGGTGACCAAGGCGGCCGAACGGGACCTGCGGAAGCCCGCGTCCGGGACGATGGACCTGGGTCCGTCGGACGGCGTGACCTCGCCCTTGGCGAGCCCGGCGCAGCAGACCGGTGCCTGCGACACGTGGAACGTCCTTCAACTGACGGACAGTTCGGGCACCCGGCTGCTGACCGACCTCGGCGAGCTGACCCCCGCGCATCTGACCGTGGGGCGGCCGGGCGCGCCGCGGGAGGCGTCCGGGGCGATGGCGCTCCAGACCTGGTCGCCGTACGCGTGCTCGCTCGCGACGGCGCGGGGGCAGGGCGTACGGACCGTGAACGCCTGGGAGTTCGCGCGGCAGACGCTGCCGGGGGGCACGGTCACCGCGTCGTGGGTGTGCACGCGGGCGGACACCTGGCGGGGCGGCAAGCCGCGGGTGCTCGCGCAGTTCCTCCCGCCGGGCGCGCCGCAGGGAGCGGTGACCGCGCAGGCCGAGGACGTCCCCGCGTGCGGCGCGAAGGATCCGCAGGTGCTGGCGGGTGTGCTGTGGAAGTCGGCGGTGGGGAACTGGTATCTGCTCGCCGCGGGCAGTGCGGACACCGCCTCGATCCGGGCCAGTGGCGGGGTGAACGGCTCGACGCGCGGCAGGCTGCTGACGGTGCGGGCCGAGCAGGGCGCGCGGGCCGAGTTGACGGGAACCCTGACGAACGGGAAGACGGTCGCCGGGCTGCGCTGAGTTCACGGACGGCGGTGGCGGCCTTCACGACGGCGGTGGCGTCCTTCAGGGCCGCGGTGGCGTCGCAAATTCGGGGCGCACAGGGGTTCTCCCCGAGCCTACCCGTCAGTACATTGACGCCATGTCTAACAACGAGGCCCGGGTGGTGCTCAAGGCGCGGAGGGTGTCCTTCTCATGGGAGGGCACTCCCCTGCACTGGGTGCCGGAGGATCCGTTCACCTCGCACACCATCAATGTGCTGCATCTGCTGCTGCCCGCCGGTGAGCGCTGGTTCGTCCATGTGTACAAGCAGGTCCTGCCCGAGATACGGGACGAGCGGCTGCGCGAGGACGTCATCGGGTTCATCGGCCAGGAGGCCACGCACTCCCAGGCCCATGACGAAGTGCTGCCGCACCTGCGGGAGTTGGGCCTGGACCCGACCCCGTACACCGCGCAGGTCGACTGGCTCTTCGAGAAGCTGCTCGGCGACCGGACGCTGCCGCCGGGCAAGGCGCGCCGCTGGTGGCTGCTGGAGCGGGTCGCGCTCATAGCGGCGATAGAGCACTACACCGCGTTCCTCGGCGACTGGGTGCTCAACGCCGAGGAGCTGGACCGGCGCGGGGCCGACCCCACAATGCTGGACCTGCTGCGCTGGCACGGCGCCGAGGAGGTCGAACACCGGTCGGTGGCCTACGAGTTGTTCATGCACCTGGACGGCGGCTACCGGCGACGGGTGCGCACCTGGGCGACCGCGTTCTCCGCGCTGGTGTTCCTGTGGCAGCGCGGGACGCGGTTCTTCCTGGAGCACGACCCGACGCTCGTCACGGGCCGGGCCACCTTCCGGGACTTCCATCGGCGGGGCCGGGAGGGCGTGTTGCCGTCGACCGGCGCCCTCGCCCGCTCGGTGCCCCGCTATCTCAGCCGCTCCTACCATCCCTCGCAGGAGGGCTGCACCGCGCAGGCCGTCGCGTATCTCGCCGCCTCGCCCGCCGCGACGGCCGCCGAGAAGGAGGCGGCGTGATGCCCCGGCTGCGGACCGTCGCCGTCGTCGCGGGCGGCGCGCTGCTGGTACGGCGGGCGCTGCGCCGCCGGGTCCAGGCCTCGCCGCTGTGGCCGCTGCCCGCCCTGGAGGAGCCGGTCTCCGGCCGGCCGCGTACCCGTGCGCTGCGCCTCAGGGTCGCCCGGCGCGAGATCGTCGCCGACGGTGTCGTACGGCTACGCCTGGAGGGGCGGCAGGTGCCGCGCTGGGAGCCGGGCGCGCATCTCGACCTGGTGCTGCCCTCGGGGCTGATACGGCAGTACTCGCTGTGCGGGGACACGGCGGACACCTCGTCGTACACGGTGGCGACCCGGCTCCTCGCGGACGGGCGCGGCGGCTCGCGCGAGGTGCACGAGGAGCTGCGCGAGGGGGCGGAGGTCGAGGTGCGCGGCCCACGCAACCGGTTCCCGCTCGTGGAAGCGCCCGCGTATGTCTTCGTGGCCGGCGGCATCGGGATCACCCCGGTCCTGCCCATGCTGCGTGCGCTGCCGCCCGGCACGCCCTGGCGGTTGCTCTACTGCGGGCGCGGCCGTGCCTCGATGCCGTTCCTGGACGAGATCGAGAAGTGGGGAGGGGACAGGGTCACGGTCGTCGCCACGGACGAGGGCGAACGGCCCGATCTGGACGCGCTGTTCACGCAGGTGCCCGCGGGCGCGGCGGTGTACTGCTGCGGCCCCGAAGGGCTGATGGAGGCGGTCGAGGCGCGTGTCCCCGAGGGCGCCACCCTGCACAGGGAACGGTTCGCGCCACCTGCCACGGCGGTCGGCGGTGACCGTCCCTTCGAGGCCGAACTGCGGTGCAGCGGGCGCACGGTGACCGTACCGGCCGACTCCTCTCTGCTCGCGGCGGTGCGCGCGGAGCTGCCGGGCACGATGTACTCCTGCGAGCAGGGCTTCTGCGGGACCTGCCGACAGCGGGTCCTGGAAGGGGAGATCGACCACCGGGACGAACTGCTCACGGACGCGGAGCGCGGTGAGTCGATGCTGATCTGTGTGTCGCGGGCACAAGGGGAGCGCATCGTCCTGGATCTGTGAACAGCCGTGGCCGATCAGCGTCCTGGGAAGGCCGGATCCGCTCGGTAGGGTGTTCGTATGACGACCGGGGTGCGCCGCAGAATGGGAGTCGAGGAGCGACGTCAGCAGCTCATCGGCGTGGCGCTCGAACTGTTCAGCCGACGCTCTCCCGACGAGGTCTCCATCGACGAGATAGCGTCCGCAGCGGGCATCTCGCGCCCGCTGCTCTATCACTACTTCCCCGGCAAACTCAGCCTGTACGAGGCGGCGTTGAAGCGGGCGTCGGAGGATCTCGCGACGCGGTTCGTGGAGCCGCAGGAGGGTCCGCTGGGAGCGCGGCTGCTGCGCGTGATGGGCCGCTTCTTCGACTTCGTCGACGGCCACGGCCCCGGCTTCGCGGCGCTGATGCGCAGCGGCCCCGCCGTCTCGGCGGGCAGCACCCGCTCCAGGGACGCGCTGTCGCGGACGCACGCGCTGATCGATGCGGTACGGGAGGCCGCGTACGCCCAGATCCTCGCGCATCTGCGGGTCGAAGAGCCGCCGGTACGGCTCGAGTTGGTGATCCGGTCGTGGATCTCGCTGGTCGAGTCGACGGCCCTGCTCTGGCTGGACGGCCGCCGGGTGCCGCGCGACGAGCTGGAGCGGCAGCTCGTGCATGACTTCGCGGCACTGCTGGCGGTGTCCGCCGCGTACGACGACGGGATGACGGCGGTGCTGCGCGGCATCCTGCGGGAGGAGCCGGGGGACGGGCCGTTCGGGGAGCTGGTCGGGCGGTTGGTGACGCTGGCGTCCTGAAGGCGAGGCGTGCGTGCGCCTCGCACACCTCGCCCCGGCGCCCGGAAGCCCTCAGTGGAAGGCCAGCCACCCGATGCCCACGGCACAGGTGAGACCGGTGGCGGCCACGGCGGCCGGACGATGGCGGTGCAGGGTGCACCAGATCAGCACGGCGGTCACCAGCACCACCGTCGTGCCGATCGTGGCGCGCAACGGCCCGTCGCTGTAGCCGTATTCACCGAAATGCCTCGCCAGCCAGACGAACCAGGCGATCCTCATGAATCTGTCCGTGACTCTCTCTTGCGCGGCCCGTCACCGTGGTGAGGGCATGCCCGAGTACGGCGTACCCGGAGATCAGCAGCTTGACTTGCCAGCGTAGAGGGCGAGGGCGGTGTTCGGGGCGAGGGAGGCCTGGAACCAGCCGCCGCTGTCGACCGTCACGGTCCTGTTGCCCTGGACATCGCAGTACGTCCCGGCGGGCAGCGAGGTCCGGTACGAGCGGTCGGCCGTGGTGTTCTCGTGGTTGATCACCACGTAGCCCTTGGTGCCGCGGCCGAAGGCGATGAGGTTGTCGCCGTTGTCCCACCAGTCGGTGACGGCCGCGCCGCGGGTGGCGTTACGGAAGGCGACCATCGACTTGATCTCGGGCCAGGCATGCTGGCACTTCCAGCCGTTCTGCCAACAGGCGTTCATCTGACCGCCGTTGGGCGGCCCGGCGTCCGGGTCGGACCACTCGTAGCCGGAGTTGACGTCGGGCGAGCCGTAGGGCCAGGCGAGCATGAAGACGTTCGCCAGGGTGTAGTCGGCGCCGCTCTTGTAGTTGAGGGTGGAGCCGTTGCGCTCGGTGTCGTGGTTGTCGACGAAGACACCGGCGCCGGATCCGTTCAAGTACCCCCAGGACTCACCGAAGTCGGAGAGGTAGGCGAGCTTCTCACCGCTGAAGACCCGCTTGAGGTCATAGGCGTAACGGAACTCCTGGACGTCTCCGTTGCCGGTGTACTCGGTCGGCTGGACGGCCTCGCCCGCGCCGTAGATGACCTCTTGCTTCCAGTAGGCGGAGGGCTTGGTGAGCCGGGACTTGATGTTGGCCAGGTCCTCGGCGGGGATGTGCTTGGCGGCATCGACACGGAAGCCGTCGACGCCGAGGCTCAGCAGGTCGTTCAGATAGCCCGCGATGGTCTTGCGGACGTACTCCTCGCCGGTGTCGAGGTCGGCGAGGCCTACGAGTTCGCAGTGCTGGACGTTCCAGCGGTCCTGGTAGTTGCTGATCTCGGAGGTGCAGTCGTCGAAGTCGGCGGCGGAGTAGAGGCCGGGGTAGTCGTACTTGGTGTACGAGGAGCCGCCGGTGCCGGTGCCGCTTCCGGCCGACATGTGGTTGATGACGGTGTCGGCGACGACCTTCACGCCCGCGGCATGGCAGGTGTTGACCATGTTCTGGAAGGCGGCGCGGTCACCGAGACGGCCCGCGATCTTGTAGCTGACCGGCTGGTACGAGGTCCACCACTGGGAGCCCTGGATGTGCTCGGCGGGCGGGGAGACCTGGACGTAGCCGTAGCCCGCGGGACCGAGGGTGGTGGTGCACTCCTTGGCGACGGAGGCGAAGTTCCACTCGAAGAGGACGGCGGTGACGTCCTTGGTACCGGGCGGCGCGGCCTGCGCGGTCCCACCGGGGACGACGAGGGCGACGGCCGCGGCGGCGGTGAGCGCGAGGGCACCGGAGAGCGTTCTCTTGGCCATGTGGGGGGTCCTTTACGGAGTGGCCTGCGGGGCGTGGGGCCCCTTGAAGGGACTTGCTGCAAGTTTCAGCTTCTTGCAATGCGCAGACCGTATGAGCCCGTGACTTCGAGGGTCAATACCTCGGCCGTGCTCGCGTCGCAGATGCCCAACGGGGCCGGAATGACGGCTGGTTGGTGGTGGGCCGCACTGTCGTGGTGGTGAGCACTCCCCGGTGCGAAGTGGAACCGGGGCGTTCGGTCACCCCGTCATCTCCCCGGGAACAGCAGGTGACCAGAGGTTTCGGGAACGGTGAAGAGACAGGTGTTGGACGAGACGGTGTTCCGGAGCGTGGACGTGTCCGCGGCGGAGCGGTTCGGCTACTGGACCGATCTCCTGGGCCGTACTCACGCGCCCATGGAGCTGCGCAGCGACCACGAGGACGACTTCCGGGCCTCCCAGCGCGTGCTGGACCTCGGCCCTGTCACCGTATGGACCGCCACGTCCCAGCCGCTGGTCTTCCGGCGCACGCCGAAGCTGATCCGGCAGTCCGACCCCGAGGCGTACCACGTCTCACTCGTCGTACGCGGGCACGGGGCGGGCGTGTGGCGGCACCGGGAGACCGCGTACCGGCCGGACGACCTGTTCATCAACTCGACCTCGCTGCCGAGCGATGTCCATGCGGCCAGGGACACGTTCCAGACCGTGGCCCTGGAGATCCCCAAGGCGCTGCTGCCGCTGCCCCGCGACCTGGCGGGCCGGATCGTCGGGGCGCCGGTGTCGGCCCGGGACGGCGTGGGTGCGCTGCTGGGCCAGTTCCTCACCCGGCTGGCCTCGGACCCGGGCGCGTACCGGCCCTCCGACCGGCCGCGCCTCGCCGCCGTCGCGACCCCTCTGGTCGCCGTGCTCTTCGCCCATCTCCTCGAAGCGGGCCGCTGTCTGCCCCCGGAGACCCGCCGACGGGCCCTCACCTGGCGCATCCAGGCGTTCATCCACCAGCACCTGCACGACCCATGCCTCACCCCGGCCACCATCGCCGCCGCGCACCACATCTCCCTCAGCTATCTGCACCGCCTCTTCCAGGACGAGGACGCCACCGTCGCCGCGTGGATACGCGGGCTGCGTCTGGAGGCGGCCCGCCGCGACCTCACCGACCCGGCGCTGCGCGCCACCCCCATCCACGCCATCGCCGCCCGCTGGGGGTTCCCTCGCGCGGCCGACTTCAGCCGCGCCTACCGCGCGGCCTACGGCAGCACGCCCAAGGACCACCGGCACCAGGCCATGTCCACCCACCGCTGAGCGGACTGTGGACTGATGGCTGAACTGTGCACTGATTGCTGAACTCTGGGCTGATTGCTGAACTGTGCACTGATTGCTAACGACTCCCCGGCGGCACTCCCCGACCCTTCACTCATGATTGCGAAGAAACGGGACCGTCGCCGGGGCCGTCGCAGAGGACGGATCACCGCGGCACTGGTCGCTCTGTCCTCGGTGGCGGCTCTGGGACTGACGGGGCTGGCATCGGGCTCTCAGGCGGCGTTCGCCGCCGAAGCTCCACCGAAGATCCATGACTCGGGCAAGCTGTTCGAGAGCGAGAAGAAGAGCGAGGAACTGTCCAAGCTCCTTCTCCATCCGCGCGAGATGCCCGGTGTCGACGAGGGGCAGACGGCACGGTCGGTGATCGAGGGGGCCGAGGCGAAGGGCGTCGTGACGCGGGTCTCCCCGCTGAGCGTCGCCCAGTCGAAACAGCACATCGGCCGCCCGCTGTGCCACACGACCGGCATCAACGGCGTGTTCAAGTACAACGGCTTCTGCTGGGACGAGACGGACGACAAGAGCAACGCCTGGAGCACGAGCGGGGGTTGGCACCCGCAGGGATTCACCGCCTCGCACGACGCGGACCCGAGCGGCACGGTCGACGGCCATCACCTGTACATGGCGACCTGGTACTACGGCGACGGGGGCGGCGACAACGACCGCAACAAGAAGGCCCGCGTCTCCATCCTGGAGTCGGCCGGCGGGAGCTGGACCTACGGGCACGTGCTGCTGGTGAAGCCGACCGGCAGCCGGTCCAACCCGAACTTCCAGAGCGTCGACGACGTCCACGGCGACGGCATGGTCTGGTACGGGAACCGGCTGTTCGTGGCCAACGGTGGCGAGTTGCAGATCTACGACCTCAACCACCTGTGGAAGGTCAACTCCATCTCCGGGGATTCGGGCATCTCGGGCGGCACGTCCGCGGCCGAGTACCACCAGTGGGCCCTGCCGATGGTCGCTCGCTACTCGAACCGCACCAAGGCCGAGCAGGACAACGCCGACGAGGGCGAACGCAGCAACATGAACTGCACGAAGCCCGTCGTCTGCCTGAGTGCCCTGAGCCTGGACCGCAGTGTGTCGCCGCCGCGCCTGGTCTCCGGACGCTTCGGGGATGGCAAGCGCGAGGAGATGACGGACGTGAGCCGCTGGCCGATCGAAGACCTCGTCGAGGGCGGCACAGCCCCCGTCAAGGCGACGGCCGCCTATATGTCCCGTCTCCACGGTCTGCAGGGCGTGGCCACCGACGGCACGTACTACTACATATCGGCCTTCTGCGACAACGGCTACCGGGACGTCAAAGTACCCACGGACACGAGCGCCTACTACTGCCTCTGGCGGGCCAAGCCGGACGACAAGGTAGAGATCCTCACCCGAGATTCGCCCCTCACTCAGAACCTGTCCTACTCGTTCTCCTCGGGCCGCCTGTGGGGCCTGAACGAGAAGGACGGCAAGCGCGTCGTCTTCTCCATGCTGCCCCGGAGAGCCGAGGACTACCAGTACCTGTCCAACGACTACAGCAAGCTGTGCGCGGGCGTCGGCAGCAAGTACGAGGCGAGCAAGCCGGTCATCCAGTGGGGCTGCAACAACGCCCCGGACGAGCGCTGGGTGGTCGGTCCGACCAAGGACAACAACGGCAACCTCGCCTACGAGATCCAGAACGTGCACTCCGGCATGTGCCTGGGCACGGGCAGCAGCCTCGACAACGGCAAGGGCATGATCCAGTACTCCTGCAACGGCGCGGTGGACGAGAAGTGGTGGTACGACTCGACCACCCACCAGCTACGGAACGTCTACTCGGGCAAGTGCCTGGGCCTGGGCTCCGCCGCGACGAAGGGCAGCCAGCTCATCCAGTGGACCTGCACGGAGGCGCAGGACGAACGCTGGACCCTCTCCAAGACCGCACCCACCGTGTGACCTGACCACGCGCCTCTGACGCGCAATGGTGAGGCCCGCTGTCCTTCGTGGACGGCGGGCCTCTGGCGTCAAGCGCGTGGGTGTCAGCCTGTCGTCCACCACACCGTCGTGTCCGCCGGGAGCTTCGTCTCGCCGTCCGCGATCGTCGGCTCCGTGCTGGCGAGCAGGATGTCGCCGTACGCCGGGGTCGTCACCGTCTCGCCCGTGGTGTTGGCCACGCAGACGAACCCGCCGCGGCGGAAGGCCAGGACGCCCTCGGGGGCCTTGAGCCACTCCACGCTCTCGCCCGCGCCGAGGTCGGGGTGGTCGCGGCGGGCTGCCAGCGCCGTGCGGTACAGCTCCAGGGTGGAGCCCGCCACGCCCTGCTGGGCCTCGATGCTCAGGTCGCCCCAGCCTTCGGGCTGCGGCAGCCAACTGCCGCCGTCGCCGAAGCCGTACGAGGAGCCCGTACGGGTCCACGGGATCGGTACGCGGCAGCCGTCGCGGAAGCCGTCCTGGCCTTCGCCGCGGGAGAAGGCGGGGTCCTGGCGGACCTCGTCGGGGAGGTCCACGACGTCGGGCAGGCCCAACTCCTCGCCCTGGTAGAGGTAGGCCGAGCCGGGCAGGGCCAGCATGAGCAGGGTGGCGGCGCGGGCGCGGCGCAGGCCCAGTTCCCGGTCGCCCGCCTCGCGGATCTGCGTGCCGAGGGCGCGGTCGTGCGCGAAGCGGGTGGTGTGCCGGGTGACGTCGTGGTTGGAGAGCACCCAGGTGGCGGGGGCGCCGACGGGGCGCATCGCGTCGAGGGTGGTGTCGATGACGGCGCGCAGTTCGGCCGCGTCCCAATGCGTCCCCAGGTACTGGAAGTTGAAGGCCTGGTGCAGTTCGTCGGGGCGGACGTAGAGGGCGGTGCGCTCGATGGTCGGCGTCCAGGCCTCGGCGACGAAGATCTTCTCGCCCGCGTACTCGTCGAGGATGGTGCGCCACTGGCGGTAGATGGCGTGGACGCCGTCCTGGTCGAAGAACGGCATCGCGTCGTTGCCCAGGAGCTTGAGCTGGTCGTGGCTGCCGAGGTCGGGCAGGCCCTCGGCCTTGACCAGGCCGTGGGCGACGTCGACGCGGAAGCCGTCGACGCCCATGTCGAGCCAGAAGCGCAGGATCGAGCGGAACTCGTCGCCGACGGCGGGGTGGTTCCAGTTGAGGTCCGGCTGCTCGGGGGCGAACAGGTGCAGGTACCACTCGCCGTCCGCGACCCTGGTCCAGGCGGGGCCGCCGAAGATGGACTCCCAGTCGTTGGGCGGGAGTTCGCCGTTCTCGCCCTTGCCGGGCCGGAAGTGGTAGCGCTCCCGCAGCGGCGATCCGGGGCCTTCGGCAAGGGCGCGCTTGAACCACTCGTGCTGGTCGGAGGAGTGGTTCGGGACGAGGTCGACGATGATGCGCAGGCCGTGTGCGTGGGCGTCGCGGATCAGCGCGTCGGCGTCCATGAGGTTGCCGAACATGGGGTCCACGGCGCGGTAGTCGGCGACGTCGTAGCCGGCGTCGGCCTGCGGCGAGGCGTAGAAGGGGCTGAGCCATACGGCGTCCACGCCGAGGTCGCGCAGGTGGGAGAGTCGGGAACGTACGCCCTCCAGGTCGCCCATGCCGTCGCCGTTGCTGTCGGCGAAGCTGCGCGGATAGACCTGGTAGATCACCGCGTCGCGCCACCAGTCGCGGTGGCCGGAGACGGTGGCGAGGCCGGTGTTCGGGGCCGGGGCCGGGGCCGGGTCGGTGGAGTGCTGGCTCATGGCGTCCTCAATGCGATGGGGTGTCCCCCGCCCTGATGTGTCGTGGGCCGGGGCGAATGTCGGGTCATGGGCGTCGGGTGGGGCTGCGGTGCGGGTGCGGTGACGAGGCGGCCACGGTGCCGACGGGGACGGCGTCCCCAAGCGCAGGATTTCCGAGGATGGCAGCGCCGTCGTCGGCGCGGCAACGGCGCACGGGAGCTTCGGGGGGGCGAAGCCGTCAGCCCTTCGTGCCGCCCGCGGTGAGGCCGGTCACCAGGTTCTTCTGTACGAGGTAGAAGAACGCGGAGACGGGTATCGCGACCAGCACGGCGGTGGCGGCCATGAGGTTGCGCTGGGCGTCGTGTTCGCTGACGAAGCTCTGCAGGCCGACGGCGAAGGTGTACTTGTCGCTGCTCAGCATGAACGTGGAGGCGAAGGCGACCTCGCCGAACGCGGTGAGGAAGTTGTAGAAGGCGGCGACGGCGAGACCGGGCCGGGCCAGGGGCAGGATCAGCCGGACGAAGGTGCCGAACGGGGTGAGTCCGTCGACGCGTCCGGCCTCGTCGATCTCGAAGGGGATGGTGTCGAAGTAGCCCTTGAGCAGCCAGGCGCTGTAGGGCACGACGGTGGTGCAGTAGACGAGGATCAGGCCGAGGTAGGTGTCGATGAGGCCGAGGTCCGAGAGGATCTGGTACATCGGCACGATCAGGACGGCGACCGGGAACATCTGGGTGACCAGCAGGACCCACATGAACTTGCGGTAGCCGGGGAAGCGCATCCGGGAGACGGCGTAGCCGCTGGTCGCGGCGAGGATCACGCCGATGGCGGTGGTGCCGAGCGTGATGATGAGCGAGCTCTTCAGCCAGTCGAAGAAGTCGGTGTGCTGGAGGACGAACGCGTAGTTGTCGAACGTCATCTTGTGCCAGATCTGCCCGGGGTGCAGATAGTCGTCCTTGTCCGGGCCGAGGGACAGGAAGAACAGCCAGGCGACCGGGAAGAACGCGATCAGGCCGGCCACGATCAGCAGGGCGTGCGAGGCGACGGTGGCGAGCGGGCCGCGCTCGCCGCGGCGGCGCGTGCGGCGGCGCGGAGTGGCCTCGGGGGCCGGCGCGGCGGGGGTCTCGACGGTGGTGGTGCTCATGGGGACTCCTGCCTCAGATCGCGAGCTGCTGGTCGTTGCGGTTCAGCCAGCGGCGGTAGAAGGAGGTGAAGACGATCAGGATGGCCAGTAGCAGGATGCCGTAGGCGGCGGACTGCGCGAAGTCACGCGGCTGTTGTCCGAAGCCCAGGAAGTACGCCCAGGTGACCAGGATCTGGGCGTCGGGGGCGGTCTTGCCGAACAGCAGGAAGATGATGGCGAACTGGTTGAAGGTCCAGATGATGCCGAGGAGGACGACGGTGGAGCTGACGGAGCGCAGGCCGGGCAGGGTGACGTAGCGGAAGCGCTGCCAGGCGGTCGCGCCGTCCATCTCGGCGGCCTCGTACAGGGAGGTGTCGATGGCCTGGAGCCCGCCGAGCAGGGAGAGCATCATGAACGGCACGCCGCACCAGGTGTTGACCATGATCGCGGCGAACCGCTGCCAGAAGGTGTCCTCCAGCCAGGCCGGGGCGGGCAGGCCGAGCCAGTCGAGGGCGGCGTTGACAACGCCGCTGTCGGCGAGCATGAAGCGCCAGCCGAAGACGGTGACGAAGGTGGGTACGGCCCAGGGCAGCACCAGGATCATGCGGTAGAAGGTGCGTCCGCGGAACCTCTGGTTGAGCAGCAGGGCGAGGCCGAGCCCGAAGGTGTAGTGCATGCCGACGCACAGGACCGTCCAGGCGATCGTCCAGAGGAAGTGCGACCAGAAGCGGTCGTACGCGGTCTCCCCGAACAGGATGTCCTTGTAGTTGTCCAGGCCGACGAACTGGTACGTGGCGTCGATGTGGTTGACGCCGATCGTCCGGGCGGTGTTGAGGCTGTTGGCGTCGGTGAGGGTGAGATAGAAGCCGTACACCAGGGGGTAGACCACGAGGGCGCCGAGCACGATCACGACGGGCGCGATCATCGCGTACGCGTACCAATGCTTGTGGTAGCTCTGCTTCAGACGCCGGCCGAGGCCCGGCCGCGGCGCGCGGTCACCTCGGCGTTTGCCGGTCGCGCGGTCGATGGCGACTGTCATGTTCGACAACCTTCGTCAGGATCTGCTTATCGAGGTGGGTGCACGGGCCTCGGCGCGGGCGTCCGGTGGCCCGGGTACGGCGGGCGGGCCGGTGGCCGCCGGATCCTTCCCCCCTTGGCTGGAGGATCCGACGGCCACGCGGGCTTACTTGCTGAAGTCCGGGACCAGCTTGCTGATCGCGGTCTCCGCGTTGCTCAGCCCCTTGTCCAGCGATTCCTTGCCGCCGGCCATCTTGGTCAGCTCGGTGTCGAGCGGGGCCCACAGCGAGCTGTACTCGGGCAGTTCGGGGCGCGGCTGGGCGGCGGCGAGCACGCCCTGGTAGCCGGCGATGCCGGGGTCGGCCTTGACCTTGTCGGTGTAGGCGTCGTCACGCGTGGGCAGCGTGGAGTTCTTCAGGGCGATGGCCTCCTGGGTCTTGGCGGAGGTCATGAAGTTGACGAACTTCAGGGCCGCTTCCTGGTGGGCCTTGTCGGAGCCGGCGTAGACCGAGAGGTTGTGGCCGCCGGTCGGGGCACCCGCCTTGCCGCTGGAGCCGCCGGGGACGGTGGCGATGCCGAGGTTGGCCTTGTCCTTGAAGGCGCTGCCCTGGTAGAAGTTCGTGATCTCCCAGGGGCCCTGGATGATCGCGGCGACCTTGCCGTTGACGAAGGCGTCCTGGATGTGGGCGTAGGCGTCGGCGGTGGTGTCGGCCTTGTGCAGGCCCTTGCCGGAGAACATGCCCAGCCAGGTGGCGTAGCCCTTGATCGCGGCGGGCGAGTTGATGGTGATCTTCTTGGCGGTGGCGTCGACGGTGTCGGTGCCTTCGCCGTAGAGGGCGGTCTGGGCGTAGTAGGCCTGGGTGGCGGAGCCCCAGTAGCCGTCGACGCCGGTCTTGTCCTTGATCTTCGCGGCGGCGGTCTTCAACTCGGCCCAGGTGGTGGGCGCCTTGGTGATGCCGGCCTTCTTGAAGAGGTCCTTGTTGTAGACCAGGGCGAGGGTGTCGGTGACCAGCGGCACGCCGTAGGTCTTGCCGTCGTACTGGGCCTGCTTGATGAGGTTGGGCTGGAACTTGTCCTGGTCCGCGAGGGCTTCGGTGCCGTCGAGCGGCAGGAAGTAGCCCTTCTTCGCGAAGGCGGGGGTCCAGCCGACCTCGGAGCGCAGCACGTCGGGGGCGCCCTTGGAGCCGGCGGCGGTGTCGAACTTGTTCTGCGCCTGGTCGAAGGGGACGTCGACGTACTTGACCTTGATCTTCGGGTTGGCCTTCTCGAAGTCCTTGACCAGGGCGTCGTACGTCGGGGCCTCGTTGGTGGCGTTGGAGGTGTCCCACCAGGTGATGGTGACCGGGCCGTCGGACCTGCTGTCGCTGTCGCTTCCGCCGCAGGCCGACGCCGTGAGGGCGACGGACGCCACCAGCGCGGTGGCCGCTATGCCACGCCGCATGAGTTCTCCTTGAGGGTTAAGCCCGTTGGGGCGAGGAGACGTTCTGGCCGCCGCCCCTGTGCCGACTTGCAGACTTGCCGACTGCTCCCGCCTGCTCGTGTCAGGTCGGGCGGGTGGGAGGCCGCCGGGCGACGTGAACGTAACAGCGATGCAACCTGCGCGAAAGGGCTTGCAGAAAATTTGTGCAAGAAGGGCGGGTCGGTTATCGGTCCGTGATCCGGTCGGAAGGGGTTGTGGCTTGACGATGTGGCAGTTCTGCGGGAAGTCCGGCACTTGTGCAAGACTCTGCAAGCTCTTGCCACACGTGCCGGACGGGAGAACCATCCCGTTGCAGAACCAGTTGCGGAACCCGTCGCGGAACCGGTTGCGGATCCGTGGCAAGGCGAACGTCGACCAGACCACGTAGGGAGCGCGATGACGCAGCAACCCGCACCGGGCCGTTCGAGCGGGCGGGCCCGACGTCCCTCTGGTGGGCAGCCCACACCCCGGCCGGTACAGTCCGGTGCTGTGACCACACGGCTTGCCGACATCGCAGCTCAGGCGGGGGTCAGCGAGGCGACCGTCAGCCGGGTCCTGAACGGCAAGCCCGGTGTCGCCCCGACCACCCGTCAGTCCGTGCTGGCCGCCCTCGACGTACTGGGCTACGAACGCCCGGTGCGGCTGCGGCAGCGCAGCGAGGGGCTGGTGGGTCTGATCACCCCGGAGCTGGAGAACCCGATCTTCCCGGCGCTGGCCCAGGTCATAGGCCAGGCGCTGACGCGTCAGGGGTACACGCCGGTGCTGGCGACACAGACGCCGGGCGGGTCCACGGAGGACGAACTGACGGAGATGCTGGTGGACCGCGGGGTCGCGGGCATCATCTACGTCTCCGGGCTGCACGCGGACACCAAGGCCGACATGCAGCGCTATGAGCGGCTGCGCGCGCGGGGGGTGCCCTTCGTCCTGGTGGACGGCTTCTCCCCGAAGGTGCAGGCGCCGTTCATCTCCCCCGACGACCGGGCCGCGATGACGCTGGCGGTCACGCATCTGGTGTCCCTCGGACACACCCGGATCGGACTGGCGCTCGGGCCCGAGCGGTTCGTGCCGGTGCAGCGGAAGATCGAGGGGTTCGTGCACGCGATGCGGGAGCGGCTCGGTCTGTCGGCGGAGGAGGTGCGGACACGGCTGATCCAGCATTCGCTGTACACCCTTGAGGGTGGTCAGGCGGCGGCGTCCGCGCTGATCGAGCGGGAGTGCACGGCGGTGGTGTGCGCGAGCGACATGATGGCGCTCGGCGCGATCCGCGCGGCGCGTCAGCGAGGGCTCGAAGTCCCCACGGACGTCTCGGTGGTGGGATTCGACGACTCCCCGCTGATCGCGTTCACGGACCCGCCGCTGACGACGATCCGCAAGCCGGTGCCCGCGATGGGGCAGGCGGCGGTGCGCACGCTGCTGGAGGAGATCGGCGGGACGCCCGCGCCGCACAGTGAGTTCGTGTTCATGCCGGAGCTGGTGGTGCGGGGTTCGACGGCTTCGGCGCCCGGGAACCGGAGTCGTTCCTAGGCACGATGCGCGGGGCCCCGCGAGACGTCCGTAAGGTGGAGAACATCTGGCTTGAACCCTTCCAAGGGGTGATCGGCCGGGAAAGCATTGTCTGGCAGACTCTGTCCCTATGGGTGACAGGACCGTGGCGGAGTGGGAGGGCCGACAGCGGAAGGCCGCTCCCCCACCCGGCGCGGGCACGTCGGCGCGAGGGCGCGTGGGGCCGTTCCTCCTCGCCCGGCTGCGCACGCCCCGTCGCCCGCGCTTCTGGTTCGAGATCCTGCTGATCGCGGTGAGTTACTGGACCTACTCGCTGATCCGCAACGCGGTGCCGGAGCAGCGGGCCGAGGCGCTGCGGAACGCGGACTGGCTGTGGCGGCTGGAGAACCATCTGGGGATCGCCGTCGAGGAGTCGGTCAACCACACGCTGAACTCGGCGACATGGCTGATCGTCGGAATGAACTACTACTACGCGACGCTGCACTTCGTGGTGACGCTGGGCGTTCTGGTGTGGCTGTACCGCAGCCATCCGGGGCGGTACACGGCGGCGCGGCTGGCCCTGTTCGCCACGACGGCGGTCGCGTTGCTCGGCTACTACCTGTTCCCGCTGGCGCCCCCGCGGCTGATGAACGGCGGCGGCTTCATCGACACGGTGGTGGTGCACCAGACCTGGGGTTCGATGGCGTCGGGCGATCTGAAGCACATGTCGAACCAGTACGCGGCGATGCCCTCGATGCACATCGGCTGGTCGCTGTGGTGCGGTCTGACCCTCTACGCGCTGGCGCGGGTGCCGTGGGTGCGGGTGCTCGGGCTGCTGTATCCGCTGACGACGCTCTCGGTGATCGTGGCGACGGCCAACCACTTCTGGCTGGACGCGGTGGGCGGCATGCTGTGTCTGTCGTTCGGCTTCGCCACGGCGCGGCTCTGGTACGGCGCGCTGCCGTACACGCTGCCGCGGGCGGCGGGCGCGCCCGCGTTGCTGCCCGCGAAGGTGTGAGCGGGGCGCGTGGCGTGACATGCGGTCAGGCTTCGTAGAAGAGTTCCTCCACGACCGTCCGGGCCCGGCGGGTCGTGCGCCGGTAGTCCTCCAGCATGTCGCCCACGTGTCCGGGCCCGTAGCCCAGATAGCGTCCCACGGCGGCGAGTTCCCTGGTCTGGGAGGGGAAGGTGTCGCCCGCGCGCCCGCGGACCAGCATCACGGCGTTGCGGACCCGGGTGGCCAGGATCCAGGCCTCGTCGAGGACGGCGGCCTCCTCGGCGGGGATCAGTCCGGCGGCGCAGGCGGCGGCGAGGGCGGGGCGGGTGCGGGTGGTGCGCAGGCCCGGTTCGGCCCAGGCGTGCCGCAGTTGGAGGAGTTGTACGGTCCATTCGACGTCGGACAGACCGCCCCGGCCGAGCTTCGCGTGGAGGGTCTTGTCGGCGCCGCGGGGCAGCCGTTCGGACTCCATCCGGGCCTTGAGCCGCCGGATCTCCAGGACGGCGTCGTCACCGATGCCTTCGGCCGGGTAGCGCAGGGGGTCGATCAGGTCGATGAAGCGGCGGCCCAACTCCTCGTCCCCGGCGACGGGTTCGGCCCGCAGCAGCGCCTGTGCCTCCCAGACCAGCGACCAGCGGCGGTAGTAGGCGGCGTACGAGGTCAGGGTGCGCACGAGCGGGCCGGACTTGCCCTCCGGTCGCAGGTCGGCGTCGATCAGCAGCGGCGGGTCGGTGCTCGGGAGTTGGAGCAGTCGGCGCATCTCGGCGACGACCTTGTTGGCGGCGTCGGCCGCCTCCCGCTCGTCGACGCCGTCCTGGGGCTGGTGGACGAAGAGCACGTCCGCGTCCGAGCCGTAGCCCAGTTCGTGCCCGCCGAGGCGGCCCATGCCGATGACCGCGAACCGGGTGGGCAGGGTGTCGCCCCAGCCCGCGCGGACGACGGCGCGGAGTGTGCCCGCGAGGGTCGCGGCCGTGAGGTCCGAGACGGCGTCGCCGACCAGGTCCACGAGGGCGCCCTGGTCGGGTCCGGTCGGAGTGTCCGCGGTGTCGTAGGAGCCGACGATGTCGGCGGCGGCCGTACGGAACAGTTCGCGCCGTCGTACGCCGCGGGCCGCCGCGACGGCCTGTTCGGCGTTCTCGGCGCGGCCGACGGCGGCGAGGATCTCCTGTTCCAACTGGGCGCGTCCGCGGGGTTCGAGCCCGGCGCCGTCGCCGTCGCCGAGCAGGGCCACCGCCTCGGGTGCGCGCATCAGCAGGTCGGGGGCGAGGCGGCCCGCGGACAGGACGCGGGCGAGGTTCTCGGCGGCGGCGCCCTCGTCCCTGAGCAGCCGCAGATACCAGGGGGTCTTGCCGAGCGCCTCGGAGACCCTGCGGAAGGTGAGCAGGCCCGCGTCCGGGTCGGCGGAGTCGGCGAACCAGCCGAGGAGCACGGGCAGCAGGGTGCGCTGGATGGCGGCCCTGCGGGTGACGCCGGAGGCGAGCGCCTCCAGGTGGCGCAGGGCGGCGGCCGGGTCCTCGTAGCCGAGGGCGATCAGGCGTTCGCGGGCCGCCTCGGGGCTCAACCGGGCTTCGCCGGGCGCGAGTTGGGCGACGGCGTCGAGCAGTGGGCGGTAGAAGAGCTTCTCGTGCAGGCGGCGTACGACGCCGGTGTGCCGCCGCCATTCGAGGGTCAGTTCACCGATCGGGTCGGTGCGCAGGCCGAGCGAGCGGCCGAGGCGCCGCAGATCGCCCTCGTCCTTGGGCAACAGGTGGGTGCGGCGCAGCCGGTAGAGCTGGAGGCGGTGCTCCATGGAGCGCAGGAAGCGGTAGGCGTCGTCGAGTTGGACGGCGTCGACGCGGCCGATGTAGCCACCGGCCGCCAGGGCCTTCAGGGCGTCGAGCGTGGTGCCGCTGCGCAGTGCGGTGTCGGCGCGGCCGTGGACCAACTGAAGGAGTTGTACGGCGAATTCGACGTCCCGGAGGCCTCCCGGGCCGAGCTTGAGTTCGCGTTCGACCTCTCCGGCGGGGATGTTGGCGATGACCCGGCGGCGCATCTCCTGGACGTCGGGGACGAAGTTGTCGCGCTCGGCGGCGTGCCAGACGAGGGGCGCGAGGGTGGCGACGTAACTCTCGCCGAGGTCGCGGTCACCGGCCACCGGGCGGGCCTTGAGCAGGGCCTGGAACTCCCAGGTCTTGGCCCAGCGTTGGTAGTAGGCGAGGTGGCTGCTGAGGGTGCGGACGAGGGGGCCGTTGCGGCCTTCGGGGCGCAGGTTGGCGTCCACGGGCCAGATGGTGCCCTCGACCGTCACGTCGGAGCAGATCCGCATCATGTGCGAGGCGAGCCGGGTCGCGGCCTGGAGGGCCTTGCTCTCCTCGGTGCCGTTGACAGCTTCGCCGACGAAGATGACGTCCACGTCGGAGACGTAGTTCAGTTCGTGGCCGCCGCATTTGCCCATCGCGATCACGGCGAGCTTGCAGCGGGCGTCGTCGTCGGGGGCCGCGGCGCTCGCGAGGGCGAGGGCGGCGCGCAGGGTGGCGGTGGCGAGGTCGGCCAGTTCGGCGGCGGTCTCGGCGACGTCGATCGTGCCGCACACGTCGCGCGCGGCGATCGAGAGCAGACAGCGGCGGTAGGCGACACGCAGCGAGACGGGGTCGTGGGCCTGGGCGAGCTGGCGTTCGAACTCCGTGACGCCGGGGTGCAGGTCCCGCTGCTCGTAGGTGACCAGCGCGTGCCAGTCGCCGGGGTGGCGGGTGAGGTGGTCGGTGAGCGCGGCGGAGGCGCCGAGGATGCCGAGCAGCCGGTCCCGCAGGGGCTTGGCCGAGATCAGTGTGTCGAGCAGCTCGTGCCGGGCGGTGGCGCCGGGCTGCGCCTCCAGCAGCCGGACCAGGCCGTGCAGCGCGAGATCGGGGTCGGCGGTCGCGCCGAGGGCGTCGAGCAGGACGGGGTCGGTCCTTATCGGCGCCAGCTCGGCGCTGTCCAGGAGCCGCTCGGCGGCGGAGGGGGCGGTGAAGCCGTGCCGCAGCAGCCGGGTGAAGGTGCTGCTCCTACGCCCTGGCACCGTCATCTGGGCCTCCCGCCGAGTCCGCACACGTCCTGGCCAGAGGGTAACCGGCCGGGCGGGCGCAGGGCGTGTTTCGGACGTCCCGGCCGCCCGGGTCGCCGGGGCCGTGCGTCACCTCAGGAAGTCCGAGCACACGTAGGTACCCGCCGTCCCGGTGCGCGGTCGCACCGTGACGCGGATGTCGTCGGCGCGCGTCGTGCCGCTGCCGTCGGCCGCGGCCCGTGCGCGCGCGATGCTGCACACCAGTTGGCCCATCAGGTTCCGGTCGCCCGTGGACGAAGGGGAGAGTCCCAGATCGGGGACGCGCACGGTGACCTCGTCCCGGTCGACCGTGGCCCCGTATCCGGTTTCCGACGTCACCAAGGTGGTGAGCCCGGCGGCACGTTCCGCCGCTGACGGGCCGCCCATGAGGAGTTTGATGACGCCGTTCGGGTCGGTGACCTTGGCCGCCGGGATGTCGGGGCGGGCGACCGCCTCCAGGCGTCCGGTCTGGGAGACGAAGTACAGGCGCAGTCCCTTGGTCAGCCCGCCCGCGGCCTCGCCGCCGTCCAGGACGCCGGTGGGGCGTACCCCGCATCCGGCGAGCAGCAGGAGCGTCAGGCCCGCCAGTGCGGCCCCGGCGGATCTCGTGCGTCGGTGAGCGGTGTTCATCGGGTCCTCTCGCGGGTGGGCCGCCGGGGCAGGCGGAGGGTGAACACCGCGCCGCCGTCAGGTCTGTTGGCCGCGTCGATGGTGCCGCCGTGCAGGCGCGCGTTCTCCAGCGCGATCGCGGTGCCGAGGCCGCTTCCCTCCGAGCGGGTGCGCGCGGTGTCCGCCTTGTAGAAGCGGTCGAAGACATGGGCGAGGGACTCGGGCGGCAGTCCGGGGCCGCGGTCGGCGACCTCGATGGTGACCCGGTCCCCGGCCGGGTCGGTGTCCAGGGTGACCGTCACGGGTTCGGCGCCGTGGCGGAGCGCGTTGCCGACGAGGTTGGCGACGATCACGTCGACGCGGCGCCGGTCGACCAACGCCCAGGTGTCGTAGGTGAGTTGAACGTGTACGCGGTCGGTCCAGCCGCGCAGCGACAGCGTCGCGCGGACGGCTTCGGTGAGGTCGGTGTCGGTCAGGTCGAGCCGGGCCGCCCCGGAGTCGAAGCGCGACATCTCCATCAGGTCGTCCACGAGCCGGGTGAGCCGGGCGGTCTCCTCGCTGACCGTGCGGGCGGCGTGGGCCGCGTCCGGCGGCAGGGTCGCCGCGTCCTCGTCGAGGACGGTGGAGACCATCGTCATCGCGGCGAGCGGCGTCCGCAGTTCGTGCGAGACATCGGCGACGAAGCGCTTGCCCCGCGCGTCCTGCTCGCGCAGCTCGGCGACGGACGCCTCCAGGGCGCTCGCCGTTCTGTTCACATCCCGTGCCAGGTCGGCCAGTTCGTCCCGGCCCCGTACCCGCGCGCGGGACGTGAGGTCGCCTTCCGCGTGACGCCGGGTGGTCCGCTCCAGTTCGCGTACGGGGCGCAGCACGGTACCGGCGGCGAGGAGGGCGAGGAGGGCGGCGAGCAGCACCACGGGCACGATGCCGTCGCGCACCGCGTCGATCACCCCTGCCGTGTCCTCGAGTTCCGCCCGCAGCGAGGTGACGGCGAAGACATCGAGGCCGGACGGCGCCGCCCCGTCGAAGGTGACGGGGGTGCCCACGACCAGGAAGGGGCTGCCGTGCCAGTCGACCCGCTGGAAGCTCATGCGGTTGCGGGTGCGTACGGCCTCGCGCAGGGCGGGGGTGATCCGCGAGCGGTCGGCGGAGGCGTCGGAGGACGCCGTGAGGGAGCGGTACTGGGTGACGACGACGGCGCCGTCGCCGAGTCCGTCCGCGATGCCGGTGGCGAAGCGGGTGAGGGAGACCTCGTCGGCCGGGACGTCGAAGTCGGCGGCGGCCTGTTCGACCCGGTTCCTGAGTTCGGTCCGTACGGCGTCCTGCTTGCGCTGGAGCACGGCGGTGCGGGATTCGCGGTAGGCGAGCGTGGTCGCGGTGACCGCGCTGACGAGGGCGACCAGGACGAACGCGACGACGAGCCGGGTGCGCAGACCGGCGAGCCGTGCCGGACCGCGCAAACGCGGGCGGCGCGGACGGGGGCGGGGGCGGGGGCGGCGCATGCTCACACCGGTCCGAAGCGGTAGCCGAAGCCTCGTACCGTCTGTATGTAGCGCGGCCGCGCGGGGACGTCCTCGATCTTGGCCCTGAGGCGGCCGACCGCCGCGTCCACGAGCCGCGAGTCGCCGAGGAAGCCGTGCTCCCACACGGACCGGAGCAACTGCTCCCGGCTGAAGACGCGCCCCACGGAGGCCGAGAGTTCGAGCAGGAGGCGCAGTTCGGTGGGCGGCAGGGCGAGGGGCGCACCGCGCTTGGTGACCGTGAGTCCGGCCCGGTCGATGACCAGGCCCGCGTGGTCCTCGCCCCGCGCCGAGCGCACCGGTTCGGCCCGGCGCAGCGCCGCCCGGATCCTGGCTTCCAGGACCGGCGCGGTCACCGGCTTGACCACGTAGTCGTCGGCGCCCGCCTCCAGGCCGCGCACGATGTCGCCGTCGTCGCCGCGCGCGGTGAGCATGATCACGGGCAGCGTCGACCCGGCGGCGCGCAGCCGGCGGCAGACCTCGAAGCCGTCGATGCCCGGCAGCATCAGGTCGAGCACGGCGAGTTCGACGGCCGCGCCCGCCGGTCCGGCCAGCAGGGCGAGGGCGTCCTCACCCGTGGCGGCCGTGTCGACGTCGTAGCCGTGCCGGCGCAGTACCAGTTCCATGCCGTCGCGCACGGACACGTCGTCCTCGATCAGCAGTACATGGGCCATGAGGCCGATTATGCGCACGGATCCGCCCTGTTCAGCCGCGCGGAGGGCGGGCGGGACGGGTGACCGCGCGCATTGTTACCCGCTCATCATGTGGTCATGGACCGGCCACCATGTACGGGTCCGACGGTGAGCGCATGAGCATCCACAGCGCTTCCCCCGGCGCCGCGTCCCGTGGCACCGCGCGGCTCCGGCTGGCCGCCGCCGTCGCCGTTCCCCTGCTGGCCTTCTGCGTCGCGTGCGGCGGCGGGGACGACACGGCCGCGAACCGCGGCGACGAGGTCGCGTCCGTGCCCGGCGAGCCGACCGCGGACGGGTCGTCCGGCGCGGGCAAGGACTCCTCGAAGCCCGCCGCCGAGGGCAAGAGCGCCTTCTACGACGCGCAGATGGCGTACGTCCGCTGTATGCGGACCAAGGGCGGGGTGAAGGACTTTCCCGATCCCCGGCTGAGCGGCTATCTGGACTGGCCGAAGATCGACGAGGTCGTCGACCCGAACGGCAAGGGCGAGGAGTACAAGGGCGGCAAGGACGCCGTCTGCTTCCCGGAGATGTCCGCGGCCATGAAGCTGGAGCCCGAGCGCGACACGCAGAAGGACTACGAGTCGATGCTCGCGCACGCCAAGTGCATGCGGGAGAACGGTGTCTCCCGGTTCACCAACCCCACCATGTCCGGCGGCAACGTCATGCCGGGCGGCGACCCGAACCCCGCGAGCCCGTCCATCGACCTGAAGTCCCCCGCGTACAAGCAGGCCCGCGAGGCCTGCAAGGGCAAGCTGCTCGAGGGTCTGGACGGGATGCAGTAGATGAAGCGTCGTACGGGATTCCTCATCGGTGGTGCCGCGGTGACCGCCATGGCGTCGGTCGCGGGCGCCCTCGTGTACGGCGGTGGCGGCGCCGGTGCGAAGGACGGCGGCGGTGCCCTGCCGTCCGCCACCGCCACGATCATCCGCACCGACCTGGTGCAGTCGAAGACGGTCGACGGCAGGATCGACTTCGCGCGGCGCCGCGCGGTGAAGTCGGCGGTCGCGGGCACGGTGACGGTCCCGGCGCGGGAGGGCGCCACGGTCACCCGCGGTCAGGCCCTCTACGAGCTGGACGACAAGCCGGTCACGCTGCTGTACGGCCCGGTGCCCGCGTTCCGTGAGATGAAGGTCGGCGACCGCGGCAGTGACGTGCTGCAACTGGAGCGCAATCTCGTCGCGCTCGGCTACGGCCAGGGGCTCTATGTCGACCCGCGCTTCGACAAGGCGACGGAAGCCGCCGTCAAGCGGTGGCAGACGTCCCTCAACCGCACGCCGACCGGCAGGGTCGGCAAGGGAGATGTCGTCTTCCAGCCCGAACAGGTCGCCGTGGTCCGTGCGGACGCGGCGCTCGCCGACCAGGTGGGCCCGGACGCGGCCGTCCTCACGGTCGCCTCCACCGAGCCCGTCGTCCGCGCGCGGCTCGACCAGGCCGACGCCTCGCTCACCACGAAGGGCACGCGTGTCGTGGTGACCCTGCCGAGCGGTGCGACCAAGCCCGGCCGGGTCGCGGGAACGGTCCAGCCGGAGAGTTCGGAGGAGACCACGCCCCAGAACGACATCACGGTCGAGATCACCCTGGACGGCGGCGCCTCGGCGGTGTCCGGGGAGGACGCCAAGGCGACGGCGAGCGTGAAGTTCGTCAGCGAGAGCCGCAAAGGGGTCCTCGTGGTGCCGGTGGAGGCGGTCGTCGCGCTGCGCGGCGCGGACGGCGGCTACGGCCTGCAACTCGTGGAGGGCAGCACGTCCCGGATGGTGCGGGTCGAGACGGGGATGACGGCCGACGGCCGGATCGAGGTCAGCGGGCCGCGGCTCGAAGAGGGCCTCAAGGTCGGGACGGCCACCGAATGACACACCCGATCCCCGTACCCGGCCCGGCGATTGACGCGGCACCCGGCCCGGCGTCCGTCGTCGAGTTGCGGGACGTCGTCAAGTCGTACCCGGGCGGTGTGCACGCCCTGCGCGGCGTCAGCCTCACCGTCCGTGCCGGTGAACTCCTCGCGATCGTCGGCCCGTCGGGGTCCGGCAAGTCGACGATGCTCAACGTCATCGGCACGCTCGACGCCCCCACGGCGGGCTCGGTCCGGGTGGCCGGGTACGACGTGGACCGGCTGTCGGACGCGCAACTGTCCGCGCTGCGGGCGCGCCACATCGGCTTCGTGTTCCAGCACTTCCATCTGGCGGCGGGCCGCGACGCCGTCGACAACGTCGCGGACGGGCTCCTGTACGCGGGTGTCCCCCGCGGGGAGCGCCGGGTCCGGGCCCGCGCCGCCCTGGAGCGGGTCGGCCTCGGCCATCGGCTCGGCCATCGGCCCACCGAGCTGTCCGGCGGTGAGAAGCAGCGCGTCGCCATCGCCCGCGCGCTGGTCGGCGAGCCGGACCTGCTGCTCGCCGACGAACCGACCGGTGCCCTGGACATGGCGTCCGGCGAGGTCGTCATGGCGTTGCTGCACGAACTGAACGCGGCGGGCACCACGATCTGCGTGATCACCCATGACAACGAGATCGCGGACTCGCTGCCGCGCCGCGTGCGCTTCCGGGACGGCGAGATCGTCTCGGATTCCCTCGCGCAGGAGGCGAGTTCACGATGACGCTCCCGAACCGGCGGCCGGACCCCGCGGGCCCGCCGCCCCGGCTCAGGTCCTCCCGGCTGTCGCCCCGCGATGTCCTCGGCCTCGGTGCGGTCGGGCTGCGCGCCCGCCGCGCCCGTGTCGTCCTGTCCGCCCTCGGGATCGCGCTCGGGATCGCCACCATGGTCGCCGTGGTGGGCCTGTCCCAGTCCAGCAAGTCGGACCTGATGGCCCGGCTCGACCGCCTCGGCACGAACCTCCTCACCGTCGAGGCGGGCAAGGACGCGCAGGGTCAGGAGGTGAAGCTGCCGAAGTCGGCGGTGGCGATGGTCGAGCGCATCGGCCCCGTCCAGCACGCCACGGCGACCGCGAACGTGGACGCGCGGATCCGCCGCAGTGATGTGGTGCCCGAGGAACGGACGGCGGGCGTCACCGCGCAGGCGGCCCGTACGGATCTTCTGACGGCCCTCAACGCCCGGGTGGCCCAGGGGACTTGGCTGAACAGCGCCAACGAACACCTGCCCGTGACGGTCCTCGGCTCGATCGCCGCGCAGCGCCTGGGCGTCACCGAGCCGGGCGAGATGATCACGATCAACGACGAACATGTCGTCGTGGTCGGCATCCTCCGGCCCGTGGAGCTGGTCCCGACCCTGGACCGCGTGGCGCTGGTCGGCTTCCCCGCGGCCGAGACGTACTTCCGCTTCGACGGCCACCCCTCGATGATCTTCGAACGCTCGCCGGACGCCACGGTCGAGAGCGTACGCGCCGTCCTGGCCCGTACGGTCAGCCCCGGCGCCGAGGGCTCCGTCAAGGTCTCGCGCCCCTCGGACGCGCTCGCGGCGAAGGCGGCGACCGACAAGGGGCTGACCACCCTGATGCTCGGCCTGGGCGCGGTGGCGCTGCTGGTCGGCGGGGTCGGCGTGGCCAACACCATGGTCGTCTCGGTGCTGGAACGCCGCCAGGAGATCGGTCTGCGCCGGGCGATCGGCGCCACCAAGGGCGCGATCCGCCTTCAATTCCTCACGGAATCCCTGCTGTTGTCGGCCCTCGGTGGCGCTACGGGCGCCGTGCTCGGCGCGGCGGCCACGGCCGGATTCGCCTTCGCCCAGGGCTGGACCGCGGTGGTCCCGCCCTGGTCCCTGGCGGTCGGCTTCGCGGCGACCCTGGTCATCGGGGTGCTGGCGGGCCTCTACCCGGCGGTGCGGGCGTCGCGCCTGCACCCCACCGTCGCGCTGAACGCCACGTGACGCACCGTGCCCGGCGCGCACCGCACCGAGCGGCGGCGCGCGCCGGGCACGGACCGGCTCCGCCCTGACAACACCGCCCTTACAACACCGGCAGGTTCTTGCGCAGTTCGAACGCCGTGACCTCGCTGCGGTACTCCTCCCACTCCTGGCGCTTGTTGCGCAGGAAGAAGTCGAAGACGTGCTCGCCGAGCGTGCTCGCGATCAGGTCGCTGTGTTCCATCAGCGTGAGGGCCTCGCCCAGGTTCTGCGGCAGCGGGTCGATGCCCATCGCGCGGCGCTCGCGGTTGGTCAGGGCCCAGACGTCGTCCTCGGCGCCCGGCGGGAGTTCGTACCCCTCCTCGATGCCCTTCAGCCCGGCGGCGAGCAGGACCGCGTAGGTCAGATACGGGTTGGCGCCCGAGTCGATCGAGCGGACCTCGACCCGTGCCGAACCCGTCTTGCCCGGCTTGTACATGGGCACCCGGACCAGCGCCGAGCGGTTGTTGTGGCCCCAGCAGATGTACGACGGCGCCTCGCCGCCCGCGCCCGCGGTGCGCTCGGAGCCGCCCCAGATGCGCTTGTAGGAGTTCACCCACTGGTTGGTGACCGCCGAGGCCTCCGCCGCGTGCCGCAGCAGGCCGGCGATGAACGAGCGGCCGACCTTGGAGAGTTGGTACTCGGCGCCGGACTCGTAGAACGCGTTCCGGTCGCCCTCGAAGAGGGACAGGTGGGTGTGCATGCCGCTGCCCGGGTGCTCCGAGAACGGCTTGGGCATGAACGTGGCGTGGACGCCCTGCTCCAGCGCGACCTGCTTCATGACCAGGCGGAAGGTCATGATGTTGTCGGCCGTGGAGAGCGCGTCGGCGTAGCGCAGGTCGATCTCCTGCTGGCCGGGGGCGCCCTCGTGGTGGGAGAACTCGACGGAGATGCCCATCGACTCCAGCATCGTGATCGCCTGGCGGCGGAAGTCCTGGCCGACGCTCTGCGGGGTGTAGTCGAAGTAGCCGGAGTTGTCCGCCGGGGTGGGCGGGGTGCCGTCCAGGGGCTTGTTCTTCAGCAGGAAGAACTCGATCTCCGGGTGGGTGTAGAAGGTGAAGCCCAGGTCGGAGGCGCGGGCGAGGGCGCGCTTGAGGACGTATCTCGGGTCGGCGAAGGACGGGGAGCCGTCGGGCATGAGGATGTCGCAGAACATCCGGGCCGTACCCGGCGCCTCGGCGCGCCACGGCAGTATCTGGAAGGTCGAGGGGTCCGGCTTGGCGATCATGTCGGACTCGTAGACCCGGGCGAAGCCCTCGATGGCGGAGCCGTCGAAGCCGATGCCCTCGTCGAAGGCCTGCTCCAGCTCGGCGGGCGCCACGGCCACCGACTTCAGGAAGCCCAGCACGTCCGTGAACCACAGACGTACGAACCGGATGTCGCGCTCCTCCAACGTCCGGAGCACGAACTCCTGCTGCTTGTCCATCTTCCGCTTCCCCATCCTTGCTGGTCAGACCGCCTGTGTCCCCGTCGTCACGGGAGCCGGCCGGGCACCTGGGCATCACACCACACCAGCGTTTCACGCGCATTGCGGTGCCCTGTCGCCCATCTTGCCCCCTCTCGCCCGTGTCCGTAACGGTCCGTCGCGCCCCCGCAAGGGCCGGACGGCACTTTCCCCACGTGAGCGATCCCACCCGCTCATAAGTTGCATCTGAAATACCACTTTCCATACCGTCTGATGCAGACGATCGACCACAGACGATCGACTGAGTCTCCAGGAGTGACGATGCTGTCCGAGCAGTCCGCGGCGACCGTCCGCGCCACCCTTCCCGCCGTCGGCGCGGCCATCGGCGAGATCACCAAGTCGTTCTACGGCAAGATGTTCGACGCCCACCCCGAGCTGCTGCGCGATCTGTTCAACCGCGGCAACCAGGCCTCCGGCGCCCAGCAGCAGGCGCTCGCCGGTTCCATCGCCGCCTTCGCGACCCATCTGGTCGAGCACCCCGACGACCGCCCCGACGTGATGCTCAGCCGCATCGCCCACAAGCACGCCTCGCTGCACATCGTCCCCGAGCAGTACCCGATCGTGTACGAACACCTGTTCGCCGCCATCGCGGAGGCGCTCGGCGACGCGGTCACCCCCGAGGTCGCCGCCGCCTGGAGCGAGGTCTACTGGCTGATGGCCAACGCCCTCATCGCCATCGAGAAGCGGCTGTACGAGCAGAGCGGGCAGACGGAATGGCGTGAGTGGAAGGTCGTCGAGCGGATCGAGGAGACCCCCGACGTCGCCACCTTCAAGCTGAGCCCGGTCGACGACGCGCCGGTGCCCGACTACCGCGCGGGCCAGTACGTCTCGGTCGGCGTCCACCTCGCGGACGGTGCCCGGCAGATCCGCCAGTACAGCCTGACCGCGGCCCCCGGCTCGTCGGTACGGCAGTTTGCCGTCAAGCGGGTGCTCGGTGACGCCACGACCCCCGACGGCGAGGTCTCGAACCACCTGCACGCCCATGTGCGCGAGGGCGACGTCCTCCAGCTCTCCGCCCCGTACGGCGACCTGGTCCTGGACGCCACCGACGCGCCCCTGCTGCTCGCCTCCGCCGGTATCGGCGTGACCCCGATGATCGCGATGCTGGAGCAGCTCGCCGACTCCGATCACCGCGCCCCGGTCACCGTCGTCCACGCCGACCGCACCCCCGCCACGCACGCCCTGCGCGGCGACCACGAGGCCTTCGCCGCCAAGCTGCCGGACGCCGCCGTGCACTTCTGGTACGAGCAGGACGCCCCCGAGTCCGCGCACACCGGCCGCGTCGACCTGACCGCCGTGCCGGTGGCCTCGGGCACGCACGCCTACCTGTGCGGTCCGCTGCCCTTCATGCGCGCGGTACGCGCCCAGCTCATCGAGAAGGGCGTGGCGCCCGCCGACATCCACTACGAGGTCTTCGGGCCGGACCTCTGGCTCGCGTAACCCCTGAGCCCGATGAGACGAGCGACGTCCGCCGTGTCCTGTGACACGGCGGACGTCGCTCGTTCGGCAGGGGGTGTCGGTCAGGGCTGCCTGCGGGAGATCTCCAGCAGCAGGGGGCCGGTCGGCGCCGCGGCCACGTCCTCGATCGTCAGCGGGTCGAGGGAGACGAAGAACGCCTCCTGGGCCTGGCGCAGCGCACCGCGCAACCGGCATCCGGAGCTGAGCGGGCAGGGCGCGTTGCTGACGCCCTCGCAGTCGACCACGTCACCGCCGCCCTCGAAGGCGCGGACGAGCCCGCCTATCGACGCCGTACGGCCCGCCTCGGTGAGCGCCAGCCCACCGCCGCGGCCGCGCCGGGCCTCCAGCAGCCCCCGGTGCCGCAGATCGGCGACCACCTTCGCGGCATGCGTGTACGGCACGTCCATGTGCGCCGCGACCTCACGGGTCGTGGGGGTCGAGCCGTCGGCGACGGCGAGCCGCATCAGGACGCGCAGCGCGATGTCGGTGGAACGCAGCAGGCGCATGCGTTCAGCCTAATGGCCCGCATCAAATAATGGACATCTGTGGTTCAAGTTATCGACAGGTAAGCCGCTTCTTCGGCCATTACGTGTCTCCCACTCCCCCGGCTCTCCCCTTCCCACTACCATCGGCGGGCCCGTCCGTCCCTCCCTTCCCCCAAGGACTCGCCATGGACAGCGCCCCCCAGCCCGGGACCGGCCCCGCCGAGCGCGCCCGCAAGCACCGCAACCGGACCCTGACGATCGGGGCCACCATGGCCGTCGTCGCCGGTCTCGCCGTCGGCGGTGTCGTCCTGGTCGACGCGCAGTCCGGGGGCAAGGCCGCCGCCGCGAGCGATGCCGAGCCGGGCGGTTCACGAGCGGCCGCCCCGCAGCCGGCCGGTTCGATGGCGGGCGACCCGGCGGCGAGCGGCACGAAGACCTCGGGCCACTTCGTCACGGGCGCCGACGGCGTGCAGACCTGGAAGGGCACGCTCGGCCGCAACCACACCACGCACCCGGTGACGTACCCCATGGAGCCCCCGGTCGGCGGCGACCACCACCCGGTCTGGCAGAACTGCAACGGCGACGTCTATCCGAAGCCGGTGGCGAACGTGCACGCCGTGCACGCGCTGGAGCACGGCGCGGTCTGGGTCACGTACACGAGCAAGGCGTCCAAGGCGGACGTCGACGCGCTCGCGGCCAAGGTCAGGAAGACCCCGTACACCCTGATGAGCCCGGTCGAGGACCAGAAGGACCCGCTCATGCTCACCGCCTGGGCCCATCAGCGCACGGTCGCGAGCGCGGCCGACCCGGCCGTCGACGCGTTCCTCGGCCGGTTCGTCCAGGGCCCCCAGACGCCCGAGCCGGGCGCCACGTGCAGCGGCGGGGTGACCCGGTGAGGCATCTCGGCTGGATCGCCGGGGCCGCGACGGCGGTGCTGGTCGCGGCCGGGGCGGTCACCTACGCGATCGCCGAGGACGGCGGCGGCTCCACCTCCGGCTCCCGCTCCACGAGCGCCGGTCAGGCCCCCGCCGCCGACTCCGCGGACGCGGGCTTCGCGCGGGACATGGCCGTCCATCATCAGCAGGCCGTCGAGATGTCGTTCCTCGTCCGCGACCGCACGCGCGACGAGGACGTGCGCAGGCTCGCGTACGACATCGCGCAGACGCAGGCCAACCAGCGCGGCATGCTGCTGGGTTGGCTCGATCTGTGGGGGCTGCCCAAGGTGTCCCCCGACCCGCCGATGACCTGGATGGGCATGGGCGGCATGGCGTCCGGCAAGGACGGCGCGCTGATGCCGGGCATGGCCACCAACACCGAGCTGAGGAAGCTGGGTTCACTGAGCGGCAAGCAGGCCGAGATCCTCTACCTCCGGCTCATGACCGACCACCACCGGGGCGGCGTCCACATGGCCGAGGGCTGCGCGACCAGGTGCACGGTCGGCGTGGAGAAGCGGCTCGCCCAGGGCATGGTCGACTCCCAGCGCTCGGAGATCGAGCTGATGACGACCATGCTCAAGGAACGGGGAGCGACGCCGCGCGATCGGCGTTAGCCGACGCCCAGGCTCCACACGGGTCCGAGAGGGAGCCGTCGAAACTACCCCAAACACCCGCCACCGACAGTCACTTGAGCCTTCCTTGGCCTTTCCATGCCCCTGACATGAACCGTTCATCGCCAGAGTGGCCCCACCGCGTGATCTCTTCACCGCGCCCTCGTCGCGCGGCGCTCTCCGCGGATCAGCGACGGACCACGACATGCGACGAACCGCATCGCAGGGGGTTTCATGAGATCCAATCGTGCCAAGGCGCGCGCCGGAGTGAGCCTGGCGGCCACGCTGCCGCTGCTCGCCGGTGCTCTGGCGCTCGGCATACCCGCGGCCCACGCCGCGGACAACCCCGGCCGGGCCACGCTCGCGGGCACCAAGCCCACGTGGGCGACGGCCACGGCGGACCGGGGCGCCACGAGCGACGCCACCAAGGTCACCGCCCGGGTCTATCTCGCCGGTCGCGACGCGGCGGGTCTGACCGCCTACGCGACGGCCGTGTCCGACCCGAAGTCGCCGCAGTACGGCAAGTACTTGAGCGCCAAGGAGGCGCAGCGGCGCTTCGGCGCCGCCAAGGCGCAGGTCACCGCGGTCACCGACTGGCTGACGGCGTCCGGTCTGAAGGTCACCGGCACCACGGCGCACTACCTCACCGTCACCGGTGACGCGAGCGCCGTGCAGAAGGCGTTCGCCGCCAGGCTGCACAACTACACCAAGGGCAACCGGACTTACCGCGCCCCGGAGAAGGCGGCGTCCGTCCCGGCCGCGCTCCACGACGCGGTCCTCACCGTCTCCGGTCTGGACAACGCCCCGCACAAGGCGAGCCACAAGGACACGCTGCCGCCGCCGGACGCCGTGTTCCGCAACTCCGGCCCGTTCTCCTCGTACTACGGCTCGAACACGGCCACCACGCTGCCCAAGGCGTACGGTCAGCACGTCCCGTACGCGGTCAAGGGCTACACCGGCAAGCAGCTCCGTGCCGCGTACGGCGCGCGCTCGGCGACCGGCAAGGGCGTGACCGTCGCGATCACCGACGCGTACGCCTCCCCGACCATCGCCCGGGACGCGGCGGCCTACGCCAAGAAGAACGGCGACGCGCCGTACAAGAAGGGGCAGTTGACCCAGGTCCTGCCGGACGACTACACGAAGACCGAGGAGTGCGGCGCGGCCGGCTGGTACGGCGAGGAGACCCTCGACGTCGAGGCCGTGCACGCGGTCGCCCCCCAGGCGAACATCGTGTACGTCGGCGGCGCGTCCTGCTACGACAACGACCTGCTCGACTCGCTGAGCAAGGTCGTCGACAGCCACCTGGCGGACATCGTCTCCAACTCCTGGGGCGACCTGGAGTCCAACCAGACCCCGGACCTGGCCGCGGCCTACGACCAGATCTTCCAGCTCGGCGCGGTGCAGGGCATCGGCTTCTACTTCTCCTCCGGTGACGACGGTGACGAGGTCGCCAACACCGGGACGAAGCAGGTCGACATGCCGGCCAACTCGGCCTGGGTGACGGCGGTCGGCGGCACCTCGCTGGCGGTCGGCAAGGGCGACAAGTACCAGTTCGAGACCGGCTGGGGCACCACGCGGGCCGCGCTGTCCGACGACGGCAGGAGCTGGACGGACTTCCCCGGCGCGTTCAACTCGGGCGCGGGCGGCGGCACCAGCCGGACCGTACCGCAGCCCGCGTACCAGAAGGGCGTCGTCCCGAACTCGCTCGCCAAGGCGAACCGTCCGGCCGGTAACCGCGTCGTCCCGGACATCGCGGCGATCGCCGACCCGAACACCGGGTTCCTGGTCGGCCAGACGCAGACCTTCCCCGACGGGTCGCAGAAGTACTCCGAGTACCGCATCGGCGGCACCTCGCTCGCCGCTCCGGTGATCGCGGCCATCCAGGCGCTCGCCCAGCAGGAGCGCGGCAAGCCGATCGGCTTCGCCAACCCGGCGCTGTACCAGCGCTACGGCTCGAAGGTCTACCACGACGTGGTGGACAAGCCGAACGGCAAGGAGTACGCGGTCGCCCGCGTCGACTTCGCCAACACCTACGACGCCTCCGAGGGGCTGCTCACCTCGGTGCGCGGCCTCGGCAAGGACAGCTCCCTGAAGGCCGTCCGCGGCTACGACGACGTCACCGGGGTGGGCTCGCCCGCTCCCGGCTACGTCGAGTCGTGGCGCCGTCACTGAGCACCGGCCGACCGGTACCGCTCGCGCCCGTCCCCCGTCATCGGGGGGCGGGCGCCCGCGTCTTCGGGGCAGCGTCCGCGGGATGTCCCACGTGGGGCGCCCCACACCCCATTGTGTCGCTCTGACGATTACTGGCGTCTAGACTGGTCGGGTGCCTCAACTACGTCTCGCCCTGAATCAGATCGACTCGACCGTCGGTGATCTTGCCGCCAACGCCGAGGCGATCGTCCGCTGGACCCGGCACTCCGCCGAGCGCGGAGCGCATCTGGCGGCGTTCCCCGAGATGGCGCTGACCGGATACCCCGTCGAGGACCTGGCCCTGCGGTCCTCCTTCGTCGAGGCCTCGCGGACGGCCCTGCGGGACCTCGCCGCGCGGCTCGCCGACGAGGGGCTCGGGGAGCTGCCGGTGATCGTCGGCTATCTCGACCGCAGCGAGAGCGCCCAGCCCAAGTACGGCCAGCCCGCAGGTGTTCCGCAGAACGCCGCGGCGGTGCTGCACCGCGGGCGGGTCGCGCTCACCTTCGCCAAGCACCACCTGCCCAACTACGGCGTCTTCGACGAGTACCGCTACTTCGTGCCCGGTGACACGATGCCGGTCGTGCGGCTGCACGGCGTCGACATCGCGCTCGCCATCTGCGAGGACCTGTGGCAGGAGGGCGGCCGGGTCCCCGCCGCGCGCAGCGCGCGGGCCGGGCTGCTGCTCTCGATCAACGCCTCCCCCTATGAGCGGGACAAGGACGACACGCGTCTGGACCTGGTCCGCAAGCGGGCGCAGGAGGCCGGCTGCACCACCGCCTACCTCGCCATGATCGGCGGGCAGGACGAGCTGGTCTTCGACGGGGACTCGATCGTCGTCGCACCGGACGGCGAAGTGATCGCGCGGGCGCCGCAGTTCGCCGAGGAGTGCGTGATCCTGGACCTCGATCTGCCGGCGGCACAGGACGCCCCCGCGAGCGTGGTGGACGACGGTCTGCGCATCGACCGGCTGGTGCTGTCCGAGGACCCGCTGCCCGCGTACGAGCCGGAGCGGACGGGCGGGCAGGCCGAGCGTCTCGAGGACGACGCGGAGGTCTACTCGGCGCTGGTCGTGGGCCTGCGCGCGTATGTGACGAAGAACGGCTTCCGGTCCGTCCTGATCGGCCTGTCCGGCGGCATCGACTCGGCGCTGGTCGCGGCGATCGCGTGCGACGCGGTGGGCGCGGAGAACGTGTACGGCATCTCGATGCCGTCGAAGTACTCCTCAGAGCACTCCAAGGACGACGCGGCGGAACTGGCCCGGCGTACCGGCCTGAACTTCCGTACCGTCCCCATCGAGCCGATGTTCGCCGCGTACATGGACTCCCTCGGCCTGACCGGGCTGGCGGAGGAGAACCTCCAGTCCCGGCTGCGCGGCACGCTGCTGATGGCGGTCTCCAACCAGGAGGGCCACATCGTGCTGGCGCCCGGCAACAAGTCGGAGCTGGCGGTGGGGTATTCGACGCTCTACGGCGACTCGGTGGGCGCGTACGGGCCGATCAAGGACGTGTACAAGACGTCGATCTTCCAGCTCGCCCAGTGGCGCAACCGCGTCGCCGAGGAGCGCGGCGAGACCCCGCCGATCCCCGAGAACTCGATCACGAAGCCGCCGAGCGCGGAGCTGCGGCCGGGCCAGGTCGACACGGACTCGCTGCCCGACTACCCGGTCCTGGACGCGATCCTGGACCTGTACGTGGACCAGGACAAGGGCGCGGACACGATCACGGCGGCGGGCTTCGACCGCGACCTGGTGGTGAAGACGCTCCGCATGGTCGACACCGCGGAGTACAAGCGCCGCCAGTACCCGCCGGGCACGAAGATCTCGGCGAAGGGCTTCGGCAAGGACCGCCGTCTGCCGATCACGAACAGGTGGCGCGAGCACGCGTGACACGGCGAACAGCCCGCCGACGGGGGAAGATCGGCGGGCTGTCGCGGGCCCCGTACGGGGCCGGGGGAACCGCCGGGCGGCAGCCGCCCGGCGGTGGACCGCTCAGTGGACCGAGTGCTCCTCGAGCGGGAACGTTCCGCCCACGACCTCCTCGGCGAACGCCTTCGCCGCGTCACCCATGACCTGACGCAGATCCGCGTACTTCTTCACGAACTTCGGCACCCGGCCGCCGGTCAGCCCCAGCATGTCGGTGCCCACCAGGACCTGCGCGTCCGTCTCCGGGCCCGCGCCGATGCCGACCGTCGGGATCTGCAGGACGCGCGTCACCTCGGCGGCCAGCTCGGCCGGGACCAGTTCGAGGACGACCGCGAACGCGCCCGCGTCCTGCACGGACTTCGCGTCCCGCAGGAGCTGCGCCGCGGCCTCCTCGCCGCGCCCCTGCACCCGGTAGCCCATGGCGTTGACCGACTGCGGGGTCAGCCCGATGTGCGCCATGACCGGGATGCCGGACTCCACCAGCAGCTCGATCTGGCGGTGCGAACGCTCGCCGCCCTCCAGCTTCACGGCGCCGACCCCGGCCTCCTTGACCAGGCGGGTGGCCGAGCGCAGCGCCTGCACCGGGCCCTCCTGGTACGAGCCGAAGGGCAGGTCGGCGACGATCAGGGCGCGCTGGGTGCCCCGGACGACCGCGGCGGACATCATCGCCATCTCGTCGAGGGTGACGGGCACGGTGGTCTCGTAGCCGAGGTGGCAGTTGCCCGCCGAGTCGCCGACGAGCATGACCGGGATCCCGGCCTCGTCGAACACGGACGCGGTCATCGCGTCGTAGGCCGTGAGCATCGGCCACTTCTCGCCGCGCTCCTTGGCGGTGGTGATGTCGCGTACGGTGATGCGGCGGGTGCTCTTTCCTCCGTACAGCGCCTTGCTGCTGTCGGACGGCTTGAGCGCGCCCTGGGCGGGCTGCATCTGGGCAGCCGGAAGCTGCGTCATCGCAACGGCTCCTTCTGTCATCTCGAGGCACCCTGACGGTGTCCCCGGATCACCTCCATGGTGGCACCTCGTGCCAGGCGGGGCCAGGGCGGGGGACGAGAGCGTCGGCGAGAACAAGGTCCCGTACAAGTGTTCGCAAGATCTCGGTAAAGGATTTACGATACGAGACGGTTCCGTATCGTAATGCCCCTACGCTCAAGCGCATGACTTCTCCTGCTGCCCCTGTCGAACGCCGGGTCCCCGAGGCGATACACCGGCGACGGTGGGCCATCCTCGGTGTGCTGATGCTCAGCCTGCTGATCGTGGTGCTCGACAACTCCATCCTGAACGTCGCCATCAAGACCATCTCCACTCCGGCACCGACCGGACTCGGCGCCACCCAGAGCGAGTTGGAGTGGGCCATCAACTCCTACACGCTCGTCTTCGCCGGACTGCTGTTCACTGCGGGCCTGCTCGGTGACCGCCTGGGCCGCAAGAAGATGCTGCTGGCCGGTCTCCTCGTCTTCGGCGTGGGCTCGGCGCTCGCGGCCGAGTCCGGCTCACCGGCCCAACTCATCGCGTTCCGCGCGGTGATGGGCCTCGGCGCCGCCTTCGTGATGCCCGCCACGCTCGCCATCCTGATGAACGTCTTCGAGCGTGAGGAGCAGCCCAAGGCCATCGGCATCTGGGCCGGCAGCGTCGGCCTCGCCATCGCCATCGGCCCGATCACCGGCGGTGTGCTCCTCGACCACTTCTGGTGGGGCTCCGTCTTCCTGATCAACGTGCCCATCGTGGTCATCGCGCTGGGCCTGATGCTCTGGCTGGTCCCCGACTCCCGCGACCCCAATCCGGGCCACATCGACCCCGTCGGCGTCGTCCTGTCGGTCGTCGGCCTGGTGCTGCTGGTCTACGGCATCATCAAGGGCGGGCAGCTCGCCGACTTCACCGACGCCGCGGTGCTCGCCACCATCGCCGCCGGTCTCGCCGTGCTCGTGGGCTTCGTGATCTACGAGAAGCGCAGCGACCACCCGTCCATCGACGTCACGTACTTCAAGAACAAGGTCTTCTCCGCCGCCATCACCGCGATCGCGCTGGTCTTCTTCGCGCTGATGGGCGTGACCTTCTTCTCCGTCTTCTACACCCAGAGCGTGCGCGGCTACTCGCCGCTGCAGACCGGTCTGCTGATGCTGCCGCTGGCCGCCGCGCAGATGATCTTCGCGCCGCGCGCCCGGCTGCTGGTCGACCGGTTCGGCAACAAGGCCACGACCACCGCGGGCATGATCCTCGTCGCCGCGATGCTCGCCGCGTTCGCCACGCTGGAGGCGGACACGCCGATCTGGATCCTCGAGGTCATGTTCTTCCTCATGGGCACCGGCATGGCCCACATCATGACCCCGACCAGCGTCGTCATCATGCAGGCGCTGCCCCGCGAGAAGGCGGGCTCCGCGTCGGCGCTCAGCAACACCTTCCGCCAGGTCGGCGGCGCGCTCGGCATCGCGGTCCTCGGCTCGGTGCTGTCGACGGCGTACCGCAACGGCATCCAGGACAAGCTCGCCCCGCTCCCGGCGGACGTGCGCCACACCGCGGGCGAGTCGATCGAGGCGACGCTCGGGGTGGCCGCGAAGCTCGGCCCGAACGGCAAGGCCCTGGTCGGCCCGGCCAACGACGCGTTCCTGCACGCCATGCACACCACGGCCCTGTGGGGCACGGGCGTCGCGCTGCTCGGCACGCTCGTGGTGGCCCTGTACCTGCCCGGCAAGCAGCAGCCCGCGCGCCGTACGGAGCAGGGTGAGACGGAGGAGACGGAGCTGGTGAGCGCGGAGAAGTGAGGCAGGCTTCGGCCGGGCACCCGGGGGCGGGGTGTCCGGCACGGCACAGGGGGGCAAGAATCATCCCAGTGCAGCATGGACGGAGTCGAAACGTGAGCCTTGCCGACAGCGGCCCCCGGCAGGACTGCCCCGTACGCGGACGCCCCCGCAGCGAGGCCGTCGAACGGGCCATCATCGACGGCGTGATGAAGCTCATCGAGGACGGGGTACCCCTCGCGGACCTGTCCATCGAGCGCATCGCCCGCACCGCCGGTGTCGGCAAGGCCACCATCTACCGCCGCTGGAGCAACAAGGACGACCTCTTCATCGACGCGGTGCGCTCCGCCGAGCCCGAGGACCCGGAGCTGCCCGGCACCTCGATGCGCGACGACCTCGTCGTCCTCCTGGAGGTCCTGCGGCAGCGCGGCCTCGCCAGCCGTACCTCGGCGCTCCTGCACAACGCGCACGTCCAGATGAAGAGCAACCCCAAGATCTGGGCCGCGTACCAGGCGTGCGTCGTCGCCCCCCGGCGCCGGCTCGGGATCGAGGTGCTGCGCCGCGGGCAGAAGAACGGCGAACTGCGCGAGGACGTGGACGTGGAGCTGATGAACGACATCATCGTCGGCCCCATGCTCGTACGCTCCGTGCTGCGCCCCGACTCCGAGCTGGAGGAGGGCCTCGCCGAGCAGATCGTCGACACGGTCCTGGACGGCCTACGCCCCGTCAGCTCCTAGCGTCCCGGCGGCTCCTGGCCCCCCGGTGAGCCTTCGTGTCCCAACAGGCCGTTGTACGCGTTTCGTCACAATGGTTCCGGCTCGGGCGGTGTGCGGAACTCCGTGCACCGCCTTCTTCGTCATCGTGCCCGTACGGCCGTCATGGACGGCAGGATGGGACGTGATCATCCCCTAGGGTCTACCGGTGGGGACGACGGTGTGCACGGCAGGCTGTGAGGCGACGGAATGGCGCAGGCGTACATGACGGAGACGGGCAGCGGCGGACAGGGACCGGACCGCCGGGGGTCCTGGCTCCGGCGCCTGACCGACACCCTGCGCGGCGACCGCGGTATCTGGCGTCGCGGCGTCGTCCTGGCCGCCGTCGCGGTGATCCTCGCGCTGGTGATGCTGCTGCACGCCCGTATCCCCAACCGGGTCGGCAACCTCGGCAGCCTCAACGAGACGTTCCTGCCCTGGATCGGGGTGCTCGTCCCGCTGCTGCTGATCCTCGCGCTGGTGCGGAGGTCGGCCACCGCGCTGATCGCCGTCCTGCTGCCCGCGGTCATCTGGCTGAACCTCTTCGGCGGGCTGGTCGGCGACAAGACCGCCACGGGCGGCGAGTTGACGGTCGCCACGCACAACGTCAACGCCGAGAACCCCGACCCCTCCGACACCGCCCGCGACGTGGCCGCCTCCGGCGCGCAGGTGCTGGCCCTGGAGGAGCTGACGCCGTCCGCGGTGCCGGTGTACGAGAAGGCGCTCGCGTCGACGTACCGCTACCACGCGGTCGTCGGCACGGTCGGGCTGTGGAGCACGTACCCGATGACCGGGGTCAAGGCCGTCGACATCAAGCTGGGCTGGAAGCGGGCGATGCGGGCCACCGTGGCCACGCCGAAGGGAGAGGTCGCCGTCTACGTCGCCCATATGCCCTCGGTACGGGTGAAGCTGGCGGCCGGGTTCACCGCGCGGCAGCGGGACACCAGCGCGGCCGCGCTCGGTGAGTCCATCGCCGACGAGCGGCTCGACAAGGTGATCCTGCTCGGCGACCTCAACGGCACCATGAACGACCGCTCGCTCAGGGGCGTCACCGCGCAGATGCGCTCCACGCAGGGCGCGGCGGGCAGCGGCTTCGGGTTCACCTGGCCCGCGGCGTTCCCGATGGCGCGGATCGACCAGATCATGGTCCGGGGCATCGAACCGGTCAGCTCATGGACCCTGCCGCGGACCGGGAGCGACCATCTGCCGGTCGCGGCGCGGGTGAAGGTCGACACCACGGCGTCCTGACCGCTTCACCCCCGAGGGGTCGTTTGTTCCCCGTTCGAACATAAGATGGGTCGTCCTGCGCTCCTCGGGCGACCCCGCAAGTCCTCGAAGGAGCCTCGCATCCCTGGATCGACCCTCGCTCCTTGAACGACCCTCGAAAGACGAAGGCCCCCATGCCCCTGGCCCTGCTCGCCCTCGCCGTGGGCGCCTTCGGTATCGGCACCACCGAGTTCGTGATGATGGGCCTGCTGCCCGGCGTCGCGAGCGACCTGCGTATCTCCATCCCCACCGCCGGGCATCTGGTCTCGGCGTACGCGCTGGGCGTGGTGATCGGCGCGCCGCTGCTCGCCGCGGTCACGGCCCGGCTGCCGCGCCGTACGGTCCTGATCGGCCTGATGGTCCTGTTCGTCCTGGGCAACGCGCTGTCCGGGCTCGCCCCCGGCTACCACGGGCTGCTGGCCGCGCGCTTCCTGAGCGGTCTGCCGCACGGCGCGTTCTTCGGCGTCGGCGCGGTCGTCGCCACCCACCTGGTCGCGCCCGAACGCAAGGCCCGCTCGGTCTCGTTGATGTTCCTGGGCCTGACGGTCGCGAACATCGCCGGTGTGCCGGTGGCGACGCTGGCGGGCCAGCATCTGGGGTGGCGGGTCACGTTCCTGGGCGTGAGCGCCGTGGGTGTGGCCGCGATCGTCTCCCTGTTCCTCCTGATCCCGAGGGACGACGCCCCCGCCCCGGCGGGCGGTCTGCGGGGCGAGTTGGCGGCGCTGCGGTCCCTGCCGGTCTGGCTGGCGCTCGGGACGACGGTGGCGGGGTTCGGCGCGCTGTTCTCGGCGTACAGCTATGTGACGCCGATGCTGACGGACGCGGCGGGGTACACGGAGAGCAGCGTCACCTTGCTGCTGGCCCTGTTCGGGGTGGGCGCGACGATCGGCAACCTCGCCGGCGGGCGGCTCGCGGATCTCTCGCTGCGGGGCACGCTGCTCGGCGGCATGACCGCGCTGATGGCGGTGCTGTGCCTGTTCCCGCTGCTCATGGGCGCCCCGTGGAGCGCGGCGCTGGCCGTGACGCTGCTGGGCACGGCGGCGTTCGTCACCGGCTCGCCGCTGCAACTCATGGTCATGGAGAAGGCGTCGGCGGCCCCGTCCCTGGCGTCCTCGGCGAACCAGGCCGCGTTCAACCTCGCCAACGCGGGCGGCGCCTGGATCGGCGGCCTCGCCCTGGCCGCGGGCTTCTCCGTCACCTCCCCCGCCCTGGCGGGCGCGGCCCTCGCGGCGCTGGGCCTGGCGGTGGCGGGCCTCGCCTACGCGGTCGACCGCCGTACCGCTCCCCGGCCGGGCCCGGAACGCCTGGTGGCGACCCACGTCCCGGAGCCCACGGAGAGCGTGCGCGGCTGAGCGCCGGTCGCGCTCCAGGCGGACTGTCGGTGGTCCGTCGGCGGGCGCGGACGGCTGTAGGCGACCTGTCGGTGGTCTGTCGACGGCGGCTGGCACCGTGCTCGGTATGACACGCATCGACAACACTCCCCACGACGCCGCATCGGACGCGGCCGTCACCGTACGGGGGCTGGTCAAGCACTACGGCGAGACCAAAGCGCTGGACGGCGTCGACCTCGACGTCCGCGAGGGCACGGTCCTCGGGGTGCTCGGGCCGAACGGCGCCGGGAAGACCACCCTCGTCCGCTGTCTGTCCACTCTCATCACCCCGGACGCCGGGCAGGCGACGGTCGCGGGCTACGACGTCGTCCGCCAGCCCCGGCAGACCCGCCGGGTGATCGGTCTCACCGGCCAGTACGCGTCGGTGGACGAGAAGCTCTCCGGCTACGAGAACCTCTACATGATCGGCCGGCTGCTCGACCTGTCCCGCAAGGAGTCCCGCGCACGGGCCGACGGCCTTCTGGAGCGGTTCTCGCTCACGGAGGCGGCCAAGCGCCCGGCGTCCACGTACTCCGGCGGTATGCGCCGCCGCCTCGACCTCGCCGCGTCCATGATCGGGCACCCCGCCGTGCTGTATCTGGACGAGCCGACCACCGGCCTCGACCCGCGCACGAGGAACGAGGTGTGGACCGAGGTCAAGCGGATGGTCGCCGAGGGCGCGACCGTGCTGCTCACCACCCAGTACATGGAGGAGGCCGAGCAGTTGGCCGCCGAGCTGACCGTCATCGACCGCGGCAAGGTCATCGCGGGCGGCCGGGTCGACGAGCTGAAGGCCAAGGTCGGCGGCCGTACCCTGCGCATCCGCCCGGCCGACCCGCAGGAACTGCGCCCGACGGCCACGGCGCTCGACGAGTTCGGCCTCACCGGGATCGGCAAGGCGACCGTGGACACCGAGACCGGCACCGTGCTCGTCCCGATCCTCAGCGACGAGCAACTGACCGCGGTGGTCGGCGCGGTCACCGCCCGCGGCATCACGCTCGCCGGTATCACCACCGAACTGCCCAGTCTGGACGAGGTGTTCCTGTCCCTGACCGGTCACAAGATCAGCAACCACCAGGACGACGCGTCCCCCGCCCGCGAGGAGGTCGCCGCATGAGCGCCGCCACTCTCACCAGCCCCGTGACCGTCGGCGAGGGCCGGATCGGACTGCGCGGCAATCTGCGCCACATCGGCGCCCTGATCCGCCGCAATCTGCTGTGGATCCGGCAGGACCCGGAGTCGATGTTCGACGCGGTCCTGATGCCGATCGTCTTCACCCTGCTGTTCGTGTTCGTCTTCGGCGGAGCCATCGCGGGCACCGACAACCGCGAGGCCTATGTCAACTACGTGATCCCCGGTCTGATGGCGATGATGGGCATGAACATCGCCATGGGCGTCGGGACCGGCTTCAACCAGGACTTCCAGACGGGCGTGATGGACCGCTTCCGGTCCCTGCCGATCGCCCGGTCCTCCGTCCTGATCGCGAAGATCGTCGTGGAGCTGGCCCGGATGCTGGTCGCCATCGCGATCCTGCTCACGGTCGGCTTCCTGCTCGGCCTGTCCGTCTCGAACGTGCCGGGGCTGTTCGCCGCCATCGGTCTGGCGGCGGTGTTCGGCTTCGGGATCATGTGGATCTTCCTGACCATGGGCGTGGTGATGAAGAACGCCCAGGCCATCCAAGCGATGGGATTCCTCGTGCTGATGCCCTTGCAGTTCGGCTCGTCGATCTTCGCGCCGACGGACACCATGCCCGGCTGGCTCCAGGCCTTCACGGACTACAACCCGCTGTCGTCGCTGGCGGACGCCGCCCGCGGTCTGATGAACGGCGGCCGGCCGATCACCCACGACGTGCTGGTGACCCTGATCTGGTCGGTGGTCCTCACGGCGGTCATGGCCCCCGTCGCCATCCGCAAGTACACGACGAAGAGCTGACCGGGGATCAGGACCACCGGGTCAGATGAGGGCGAGGGCCTCCGCCAGGGAGGACCCCTCGCCCTCCGCGTACGCGGCCTCGTACGCCGCGTCGCCCAGCGCGGCGCGGGCCGCCGCCTCCGCCCTGGCGCGGAACTCGCGCTCCGCCGGGGGCTTGACGTGGCCGGGCGGCAGCAGACCGTCGGCGACGGCCAGGCACCGGGCCGCGTCCGGGGCCCGGCTGCCGCCCTCCACCCCGCTGAGCGCGATCGCGGCGCACGTCAGATGCGCGGAGGCGATATGCGGCGCGATCATCTGGCTCATCCGGTCCTCGGCCCGCGTGAGCGCGGCGCGCACCTTGACCAGGGCCTGCGCATACTGCCCGTCCACCGTCTCCAGCCAGGCCTCCAGACCGAGCACGAGACCCTCGAAGACCACGAAGCTCACGGCCGCGAAGTCCCTGCGCAGCAGCCGGACCTGCTCGCGCGCCTCGGCCACCCGGTCGGTGCGGCTGAGCCACATGGCCAGGAAGGTCCGGGCCGCGGGCATGACGTCGCTGAACGTGCCATGGCCCTCCTCGATGACCTGGCGCAGCAGCCGCTCACCCCGTTCGCTGTCCCCCGCGTCGAGCAGGATGTTGCCGAGGCGGGCGGTGAGGACCGCCTCCTGGGAACGGGCGCCGAGCTGTACGGCGTACTCCCCGGCGGCCTCGTAGTCGGCGGCGGCGAGCGCGTAGTCACCGCGCCGCTCATGGGCCTCGCCCCGGGCGGACAGCGCCTCGGCCACGCCCCAGACGTCCCCGATGCCGCGGAAGATCTCCAGCGCCTCGTCGGCGTCCCGGCTCGCGTCGCCCGCCCACTCGGTGCGGTTGGCGAGGATGTTGGCGCGCATCTGAAGGGTGTGGGCCAGCTCCCAGGCGGTGCCCCGTTCCCGGCAGGTACGGACGGCCGCGTCGAGGACCGTGCGCAACCGGTCCAGATCGGCGACGAGCATGACGGCGAAGATCCAGATGAAGCCGGGCATCTGGCAGGTCTGCGGCTGGCCGGGGCGGTACGTCTCGCTGATGACGCGCAGCTTCTGCTTGGCCTCGGCCGTCTCCCACGCCTGGAGGTCCTTGTCCATGCAGGCGAGATGGGTGAGATGGGCGCCACGGCGGGCCTCTTCGAGGATCTCCGGGCGCATCGGCGGCGGGCTGTCGACGCACCCCTCGCTCAGATCGGGCACCTCGCGGGCGGGCGCGGTGAAGGGATCGGGCCCGAGGGCGATGACGGCGGCCGCCCAGGTACGGGCCTCGGTGCGCAGGTCCCGCATCTGCCAGTACCAGCCCAGCGAGTGCAGCAGGCACAGCGCCTCGTGCTCGTCACGGACGGCGACCGCGCGGCGCAGGGCGGTACGCAGGTTCTCGTACTCCACCTGGAGCCGTTCGATCGCCGCGCGTTGGGCGGATGAGCGCAGCAACGGGTCGGTGGTGCGGGCGAGTTCGCGGTAGTACGTGAGATGGGCGCGCTCGGTCTCGGGCCGCTCGCCGGACTCCGCCAGCCGCTCGCCCGCGTACTCGGCGACGGTCTCCAGGAGTCGGTAGCGCATCTCCCCGTCACCCGAAGGGGCCGCCACCACCAGGGACTTGTCGACCAGGGAGGCGATCCCTTCCAGTGCGGCGGGCCCGCACACGGCCTCGGCGGCGGTGAGGTCGCAGCCGCCGGAGAAGACGGACAGACGGCGCAGTACGGCGCGTTCGTCGGCGTCCAGCAGGTCCCAGGACCAGTCGACCACGGCCCGCAGGGTCTGCTGCCGGGGCAGCAGGGTGCGGGCGCCGGAGGTGAGCAGTCTGAAGCGGTCGTCCAGCCGGTCGGCGATCTGACGCGGGGTGAGCATCCGCAGCCGGGCGGCGGCCAGTTCGATGGCGAGCGGCAGTCCGTCGAGGCGGCGGCAGATCTCCGCGGTGGCCAGGGCGGTCTCCTCGTCGGCGTCGACCCGGAAGCCGGGCCGGGCGGCGGCACCGCGGTCGGCGAGCAGCTTCAGCGCGTACGGCTGCGGCAGCGGCTCGACCGGGCGCAGCAACTCTCCCGGTACGCCGAGGGGTTCGCGGCTGGTGGCGAGGACGGTGAGCCCCGGGCAGCGTTCGAGGAGGTGCTCGACCAGGCGGGCGGCCGCCTCCACGACGTGTTCGCAGTTGTCGAGGATGAGCAGCATGCGGCGCCAGGCGCAGTGCTCGGCGAGCCGGTCGAGCGGGGCGTCGTGCCGTTCGGCGACGGCGCGCAGCTCCTCGGCCCCGGCGCCGCGCAGCACGGTCTCGCGCGCCCCGACGGCGGTGAGCACGGCCTCGGGGACGGCCTCGGGGACGTCGACCGGCGCGAGTTCGGCCAGCCACACCCCGTCCGGCGCGGTGTGCGCCACGGCCTCGGCGGCCTCCTGCGACAGCCGGGTCTTCCCGGCGCCGCCGGGCCCGAGCAGGGTGACCAGCCGGGCGGCGGCGAGATCACCGCGGATGGTGTCGATGTCGGCCTCGCGTCCGACGAAGGAGGTCAGCCGGGCGCGGAGGTTGCCGGGCGGCGCGGGCGCGAGGGCGGTGTCCGCGACCGGGGCCCGCCGGGGGGCGGCCAGGTCCGGCAGCGCTTCCGGCCCCTGGAGCAACTCCCTGTGCAGGGCGCGCAGTTCGGGCCCCGGGTCCGAGCCGAGCCGGTCCGCGAGCAGCTCTCGTACGTCCTCGTACGCGGCCAGTGCCTCGGCCGGGCGGCCCGCGTCGCGCAGCGCGCACAGCCGCAGGGTCTGGAGGGACTCGTCCAGGGGGTGGAGGTCGCACAGGGCGGTCAGCTCGGGCAGGTGCTGCTCGCCGTGGCCGAGGGCGAGGGCCGCGGTGAGCCGGGCGCGGCGCGCGTCGAGGCGGCGGGTCTCCCAGCGGGCCGCCTCGGTGGTGCGGTCGGGGAGGTCGGCGAGGGCGGGGCCCTGCCACAGGGCGAGGGCGTCGTCGAGGACGGCCGCGGCCTTGGCGGGGTCGCCGTCGGCCAGCGCGCGCAGGCCCTCGGCGGTGAGCCGCTCGAAGCGGTGCAGGTCGATGTCGTCGGGGGCCGCGGCCAGGCGGTAGCCGCCGTCCGCGGACTCCACGGCATGCGGCCCGAGGGTCCGGCGCAGCCGTCCGACCAGTGCTTGCAGGGCGCCGGTGGCGTCGGCGGGCGGGGCGCCGTCCCATATCTCGTCCACCAGGAGGGCGGCGGGTACGGTCCGGCCGGCCCGCAGGGCGAGCACGGTCAGCAGGGAGCGCAGCCGCGCCCCGCCGACCGGTACGGGCGTGCCGTCGGCGCGGAGTGCCTGGGTGGTGCCGAGGATCCGATAGCGCACAGGGGGCATTGTCTCCGGTGACTTCAGGGGCGGTCACGGGGTTATCGCCTGCCCGGTGTTTCCCGCCCCCGTCGCGAGACCTCGGTCAGGGTGGTGCGGGCCGGTTCAGGCCGGGGCGGACTCGCTCGGCTCCGCCTTGCCGCGCCGCACGTAGTACCAGGCCATGTTGGACGAGACACCCACGAGCAGCACCCAGACGATGCCCAGCGGCCAACTGCCCTGCGCGAACGAGACGACCGCGGCGACCACGGCGAGCACGCAGACGGCGAGGGCGTAAAGGGCGAGGCGGGGCATGGGACGGCTCCTGTCGGGGGACACTGCGACCTGCTACGCACCCAGTGTCCCCCATGGCTCATACGTCGGTGACGCGGAGCCCCGCATGCGCCTTGTAGCGGCGGTTCACGGAGATCAGGTTCGCCACGAGGGACTCCACCTGGTGGGCGTTGCGCAGCCGTCCCGCGAAGACGCCCCGCATGCCCGCGATCCGCCCGGCCAGCGCCTGCACGATCTCGACGTCGGCGCGCTCCTCGCCGAGGACCATCACATCGGTGTCGATCCGGTCGAGTTGCGGGTCCTGGAGCAGGACGGCGGACAGGTGGTGGAAGGCGGCGGTGACGCGTGAGTCCGGCAGCAGGGCGGCGGCCTGCTCGGCGGCGCTGCCCTCCTCCGGCTTGATCGCGTACGCGCCCTTCTTGTCGAAGCCGAGCGGGTTGACGCAGTCGACGACGAGCTTGCCGGTCAGTTCCGTGCGCAGGGAGTCGAGGGTCTTGCCGTGGCCCTCCCACGGCACGGCGACGATCACGATGTCGCTGCGCCGGGCGGCCTCGGCGTTGTCGGCGCCCTCGACGCCGTGGCCGATCTCGTCGGCGGCGGCCTGCGCGCGCTCCGCGGCACGCGAGCCGATGATCACCTGCTGGCCGGCCCGAGCGAGGCGGTAGGCGAGGCCCTTGCCCTGCGGGCCGGTGCCGCCGAGCACGCCGACGACGAGCCCGGAGACGTCGGGAAGGTCCCAGGGGTCCTTGGCAGGAGCCTTCTGTGCACTGTCGGTTGAGGTCATGGGCCGACTCTACGTGGGCGTGCGGGGGCCGGGGGAAAACCGGTTGCCCTGGGGCTCGGGGGCATCTGAGCATGGCTCCTCGTGACCGAAGACCCCGCCGCCCCTGCCCCGACCTCCGTACCGGCCGGGAAGGACGTCGACGCCGACGCGGACGTCAGCGGCCTGCGGTCCCGGCTGGGCAGGCTGCTGCCCGACCTCGCGCCCTGGCACGCGTCGGCGGACTTCCGGCGGCTGTGGCTGGCCGGGCTGATCACCAACTTCGGCACGTTCCTCACCTTCGTCGCGGTGCCCGTGCAGTTGAAGGAGCTGACCGGTTCCACGGCGGCCGTGGGCGCGGTCGGTGCCGTCGAGGTGATCCCCCTGATCGTCTTCGGCCTGTACGGCGGCGCGCTCGCCGACGCGTACGACAAGCGGAAGCTGATCGTCTTCACCGAGGCCGGGCAGGGCGTGCTGTCCTTCGCGCTCCTGGTCAACGCGCTGCTGCCGCGGCCCGCGATCTGGCCGCTGTACGTCGTCGCGGCGCTGTCCGCCGCGCTCGGTGCCGTCCAGCGGCCCGCGCTCGACGCCCTGATCCCGCGGATCGTGCCGCACGAGCACCTTCCGGCCGCCGCCTCGCTCAACTCGCTGCGCTGGACGATCGGCGGGGTCGCGGGCCCGGCGCTGGCCGGGGTGATCGTCGCGTACGCCGGGTTCGGCACGGCGTACGGCGCGGATGCCCTGACCTTCGTGGTGTCGGTGGTGCTGGGCCTGAGGCTGGCCGCCTCCCCCGCGCACCACGAGGCTGCGAAGCCGTCGCTGCGGTCGATCGCCGAGGGCGCGCGGTACGCGTGGGGCCGCAAGGAGCTGCTGGGCACCTATGTCGTCGACCTGGTCGCGATGGTCCTCGCGATGCCGCTGGCGATCCTGCCGTTCCTCGCGGACGAGCTGCACGCGGAGTGGGCGCTGGGGCTGATGTACGCGAGCATCCCGGCCGGGTCGCTGCTCATGTCGCTCATGAGCAGATGGACGTCGCGGATCCACCGGCACGGGCGGATGGTGGCGTTCGCCGCGGCCGGATGGGGGCTCGCGATCACGGTGGCGGGGCTCGCCCCGAACATCTGGCTGGTGCTGCTGTGTCTCATGCTCGCGGGCGGCTTCGACATGATCAGCGGGATCTTCCGGGGCGCGATGTGGAACCAGACGATCCCCGACGAACTGCGCGGCCGACTGGCGGGCATCGAACTGCTGTCGTACTCGATCGGACCGCAGATGGGCCAGGCCCGGTCCGGCGGCATGGCGGCGTGGACGGGCGTCCGGGCGTCGGTGTGGTCCGGCGGCCTGCTGTGCACGGGGGTGGTGGCCCTGCTGGCCCTGTGCCTGCCCGCGCTGATGACCTACGACACCCGCACGAGCCCGCACGCGGCCCGGGTGAAGGCGGCGCGGGAGAAGACGACGAGGGAGGAGGCGACGGCGTGAGCGCGGGGGCTCGACCGCTGTGGCCGCCGCCCGCTGCTCATCCGTCGTTCCGTTCACCCTCCGGGGGGACGTCGTGCCACCGGGGGTCCGTCTCCCACTCGAGGTTCCGCTCGCGGGCCGTCTCCATCGCGCGGCCCGCCTCCTCGCGGGAGGCGTACGGCCCGAACCGGTTCTTGGCGGGGCACTCGGGCCCCTCCTCGACCTTGCGATGCTCCAGGCAGTAGTACCACTCGCCCGGCTTCCCCGCGGTCTGCTTCTTGAACAGGGGCATGACCAGCTCCTCTCACCACCGACATGATCCCCCATCACCCGTGGATAGACTCGCGGTTATGTCTGGCCACTCGTTGCTCGCTCCCGGGGAGCTGTCCCCGCCTCGTTCCGTACCGGGGAACATCCGCCGCCCCGAGTACGTCGGCAAGCCCGCGCCGAAGCCGTACTCCGGCCCGGAGGTGCAGACCCCGGAGACCGTCGAGGCGATGCGGATCGCCGGGCGGATCGCCGCGCGGGCCATGGCCGAGGCGGCCAAGCACATCGCGCCGGGCGTGACCACGGACGAGCTGGACCGGGTGGCGCACGCGTACATGTGCGACCACGGCGCCTACCCCTCGACGCTCGGCTACCGCGGCTTCCCGAAGTCGCTGTGCTCGTCGATCAACGAGGTGATCTGCCACGGCATCCCGGACTCGACGGTGCTGCGGGACGGCGACATCATCAACCTCGACGTGACGGCGTACATCGGCGGCGTCCACGGCGACAACAACGCCACGTATCTCGTCGGCGAGGTCGACGAGGAGTCCCGGCTGCTGGTCGAGCGCACCCGCGAATCCCTCGACCGCGCGATCAGGGCCGTCCGCCCCGGCCGTCAGATCAACGTCATCGGCCGTGTCATCGAGTCCTACGCCAAGCGCTTCGGCTACGGCGTGGTCCGCGACTTCACGGGCCACGGCATCAGCACCGCGTTCCACTCCGGCCTGATCGTCCCGCACTACGACAGCCCGCATGCCACGACGGTGATGCGCCCCGGCATGACGTTCACGATCGAGCCGATGCTGACCCTCGGCAGCTACGAGTACGACATGTGGGACGACGGCTGGACGGTCGTCACGAAGGACCGCAAGCGCACGGCCCAGTTCGAGCACACGCTGGTGGTCACGGAGACGGGCGCGGAGATCCTGACGCTGCCGTAGCGACGGGGCGGGCCACGGAATTCAGCGTTCCAGGAGTACCCGGCCCCCCACCTCCAACCACCCCTCCGGCTGTGGTGCCGTGAGGAGTTGGGAGCCTGCTCCCTGGCGGATGTTGAGGGCGCGGCCCAGGTGGGTCGTGAGGAGGATGGCTGCCGCGCCCGTCGCCTCGTCCTCGTCGATTCCGTCGTCGCGGCCCGGGAAGGCGCGGGCTCGGACGCGGCCCGCCGACTCGTCCTCCCACGCCCAGGCGTAGATCCACTCGCCGGGCGGCGGGACCGTGAGGGCGTCCACCTCGGTGGCCGTCGCGTACTGGCGCAGGGTGCGCGGGGGCGCCCACTCCGGGCGGGCCTCGATCCAGGTGAACTCGCCGTCCTGGCGGGCCCCGACCACCCCGGCGGGCGTGGTCAGTTCGGGCACGTCCAGGAGCCAGGCCGTGCCCACGCAGGGGTGGCCCGCGAACGGCAGCCGGAGCGTAGGCGTGTAGATGTCGATGACTCCACGCTCGGGGTCGTCCACGAACACCGTCTCGCTGAAGCCCAGCTTCAGGGCCAGCGCCTGCCTCTCGCTCCGCTCGGGGAGGGCCGAACCGTCGCGGACGACGCCGAGTTCGTTGCCGTATCCGCCACCGGGCCCGCAGAAGACACGCAGTACGTCGTAGTCGGTCACCCAGGCATTCAAGCCCACCCCGTCGCTCCGCCGGGGTCGGTGAGATCTGAATCACGACCCCTGTGGGTACTACTTAGGACAGCCTCGGTTAAATTAGGCATGCCTTACCGAACCCCTTCCGTGGAGCACGCATGCGAACCGTCCGCCTCGCCACCGTGGCTGCCGTCACCGCCGCCGCCCTGACCGCCGTCACGGCCTGCACCGCGAAGAGCGACGCGAAGGACGGTGAGGCGATCACGGTGACCGCCGCCGACTCGACCTGCGAGACCTCCACGAAGTCCGTCCCGGCGGGCCAGGTCACGCTGAAGATCGAGAACAAGGGCTCGAAGGCCACCGAGGTCGAGATCGTCTTCCCGGACGACCGGATCGTCTCCGAGAAGGAGAACATCGGCCCGGGGACCAAGTACACGCTGACCGCCGAGGTCAAGGCCGGTGAGTACGAGATCGCCTGCCGCCCCGGCATGAAGGGCCACGGCGTACGGCAGAAGCTCACGGTCACCGGCGACAACAAGGCGGCCAAGCGGGACCCCAAGCTGGACAGGGCCGTCGCCGACTACCGCGCCTACGCCCAGGAGCAGGCCGACGAGACGCTGCCCCGCGTCGAGACCTTCGTGAAGGCGATCAAGGACGGCGACCTGGCGGGCGCGAAGAAGGCGTACGCCCTCTCCCGCCTCGGCTGGGAGCGCACCGAGCCCGTCGCCGAGTCCTTCGGTGACATCGACCCGAAGGTCGACGTCCGCGCCGACGGCCTGGAGCAGGGCCAGAAGTGGACCGGCTGGCACCGCCTGGAGAAGGCGCTGTGGGCGGACCAGAAGATCGGCGCGACCGAGAAGAAGCTCGCCGACCAGCTCGTGACCGACCTGAAGGACTGGCAGAAGCGGGTCGGCACCGCCGAGATCACCCCGACCTCCATGGCCAACGGCGCCAAGGAGCTGCTGGACGAGGTCGCCACCGGCAAGGTCACCGGCGAGGAGGACCGCTACGCGCACACCGACCTCGTCGACTTCAAGGGCAACGTCGAGGGCGCGCAGAAGGCGTACGAGCTGCTCAAGCCGGTCGCCCAGAAGAACGACCCGGAGCTGGCCAAGGAACTCGACCAGCAGTTCACCGCGCTGAACAAGCTGCTCGACACGTACCGCTCCGGCAAGACGTCGTACGACTTCGTCTCCTACGACAAGGTCGGCAAGGAGGACCGCAAGGAACTCTCGGACGCGGTGAACGCGCTCGCCGAACCGCTGTCGAAGCTCGCCGCCGCGGTCGTGAAGTAGCAGGCAGGGCAGCAGGAAGCACGGAGCAGGGAGCAGGGAGCATGACGGAGACCACCGAACCCGACGAGACCGGCGCGGAGGGCTCCTCCCCGGCTCCCTCCCGGCGCGCGCTGATCGGCTGGGGCGGCGCGGGCCTCGCGCTCGGCGCCGCCGTGGCGGGCGGCGCGGTCGCGGTGGCCCGGCCGCACGAGGCCGCGGCGTCGGCCGACTCCTCGACGGGCGGCGCGGTCGCCTTCCACGGCGCGCACCAGGCGGGCATCTCGACCGCGGTGCAGGACCGGCTGCATTTCGCCGCGTTCGACGTGAAGACCACCGACCGCGACGCGTTCATCCGGATGCTGAAGGACTGGACCGAGGCCGCGCGGCGGATGACCGCGGGCCGGACGGTCGGCGAGGGCGCGTACGGCGGGCTCGCCGAGGCCCCGCCCGACGACACCGGTGAGGCCCTCGGGCTCAACCCGTCGCGGCTGACGCTGACCATCGGCTTCGGACCGTCGTTCTTCGAGAAGTTCGGCCTCGCGGACAAGCGCCCGGCCGCGCTCGTGGACCTGCCCCACTTCCCGGGCGACAACCTCGACAAGTCCCGCACAGGCGGCGACCTGTGCGTCCAGGCCTGCGCGGACGACCCGCAGGTCGCCGTGCACGCGATCCGCAACCTGGCCCGCATCGGCTTCGGCAAGGTCGCCGTCCGCTGGTCCCAACTCGGCTTCGGCAAGACCTCGTCGACGACCCCGGACGCGCAGACGCCGCGCAACCTCTTCGGGTTCAAGGACGGCACGAGCAACATCGCGGGTACGGAGACGGACCGGCTGAAGAAGTACGTATGGGTCGGCGAGGGGGACGGCCCGGACTGGATGTCCGGTGGTTCGTACCTCGTCGCCCGGCGTATCCGGATGAACATCGAGACCTGGGACCGGACCTCGCTGCAGGAGCAGGAGGACGTCTTCGGGCGGGACAAGCGCGAGGGCGCCGCCGTCGGCAAGGCGAAGGAACACGACAAGCCGTTCCTGAAGGCGATGAAGCCGACCGCGCACGTCCGGCTCGCGCACCCCGACGCCAACGGCGGGATCACCATCCTGCGCCGCGGCTACTCCTTCACCGACGGCACCGACGGTCTCGGCCGCCTGGACGCGGGCCTGTTCTTCCTGGCCTACCAGCGCGACCCGCGCCACGGGTTCATCCCGCTCCAGCGCAAGCTCGCGGCGTCCGACGCGCTCAACGAGTACATCCAGCACGTGGGTTCAGCCGTCTTCGCGGTCCCGCCCGGTGTCCGTGACAAGAACGACTGGTGGGGCCGGACCCTGCTCACCGAGGAGGCCTAGGCCGTGTTCTCCAACTATCTGATCGGTCTGCGTGAGGGGCTGGAGGCCAGCCTCGTCGTCTGCATCCTGATCGCCTATCTGGTCAGGACCGGCCGCCGGGACGCCCTGAAGCCGATCTGGACCGGCATCGCCATCGCGGTCGTCATCGCGCTCGGCTTCGGCTGCGCCCTCGAATTCGGCTCCCAGGAGCTGACGTTCCAGGCGCAGGAGGCCCTCGGCGGCTCCCTGTCCATCCTCGCGGTGGGCCTGGTGACCTGGATGGTCTTCTGGATGCGGCGCACGGCCCGCAACCTCAAGTCCGAACTGCACGGCAAGCTCGACATGGCGCTGAAGACGGGTACGGTCGCGCTGGTCGCCACCGCGTTCCTGGCCGTCGGCCGCGAGGGGCTGGAGACCGCGCTGTTCGTGTGGGCATCGGTGCACGCGGCGAGCGACGGCACGCCGCGCCCGCTGATCGGTGTCGCCCTGGGTCTGGCCACCGCGGTCCTGCTGGGCTGGCTGTTCTACCGCGGCGCCCTGAAGATCAACCTCGCGAAGTTCTTCACCTGGACCGGCGCCATGCTGGTCGTCGTCGCGGCGGGTGTGCTCGCCTACGGCGTCCACGACCTCCAGGAGGCCGATCTGATCCCCGGCCTGACGACGCTCGCCTTCGACATCAGCGACACGATCCCGCCGGACAGTTGGTACGGCACCCTGCTCAAGGGCGTCTTCAACTTCCAGCCCGACCCGACGGTCCTTCAGGTCACGGTGTGGGCTCTGTACCTGGTCCCGACGCTCGCGGTGTTCTTCTCCCCGGTAGGGTTCGCCTCCGGAAAGGGGAAGGTGAAGGTCACTGATGAGCAGGGATCGCGGGGATCACAGCCCTCGAACGCTTCGTAGCCGCGGCCGGTTCGCCCGCACGGCGACGGTGGTCGTCGTGTCGGTGACGGCGAGCGGTTGTGTGGTGGTGCACGGCGAGCGGGAGGTCGTACCGACGGCGACTCGGGCCGAAGCCGCCCGCGCGCTGGGGGACTTCACCACCGCCTACAACAAGGCGGACAAGGCGTACGACCGGTCCCTGGACAAGGACCGGGTCACCGGCCCGCTCGCCGCCATCGACGGCGGCAAGTTGGCGGCGGGACACCGCAACAGCCCTGGCGGCAACGCGAGTCATGTCCCGCTGAAGCTCACCGACGCCAGGTTCACGATCCCCGAGAAGGCGGGCTGGCCACGCTGGTTCGTCGTCGACGCCCGTGCCAACAAGGGCAGCGCGGACGCCCGTTGGGTGCTCGTCTTCACCCGCTCCGGGGCGAACGACGTGTGGGCGGTGTCGTATCTGACCATCCTCGCGGCAGCCGACGTACCGACGTTCAAGAAGAACAAGGACGGCTGGGCCGAGCCGGTGCCCGCGAACGACGCGGCGCTGGCCGTACGGCCGCAGAAGCTCGGCGCGGCGTACGCGGGCTATCTCAAGGACGGCGGGGACGCGTTCGCGCCCGGTGCGCACACCTCGCAGTGGCGGGAGACCCGGCTGAAGAACGCGCGCAAGCCGGGACTTGCCCGGCAGTACATCGACGAGCCGCTGACGAACGGCGACTTCGCCCCGGTGGGGCTGCGCACCGCGGACGGCGGCGCGCTGGTCTTCTTCGCCACGCGCCACTACGAGAAGCAGACGGCCGCGCAGGGGGTGAACATCCCCGTCGATCCGAACACCAACGCGCTGCTGAAGGGCGAGGTACGGCAGTCCCTGACGCGGGAGTTCGTCTCCAACCAGGCGGTGCTGGACCCGGTGAAGGGGGAAGTGAAATTCCTCAGCCGGGTGCAGGGGCTGACGGGGGCCGAGGGGCAGTAAGGCCCCGGCGGTGCGCTGCCGGGGCTCAGCCCCGGTGCGGCCAGGCCGCGAGTTCGCTCTCGCCCCCGGCGTGGCGCGCGCAGGCGTCCGTCAGCGCCTCCAGCAGGCTCAGCGGATCCGGCAGCGCGTGCTCCGGACCGCGGACCCACTCCACCGTCAGGTCACCGGTCAGCCGCGCGGGCGGCAGCAGCACGTACGAGCCCCGGCAGTGCCAGCGCAGGCCGGGGTGCTCGTCCATGGTCTCGGGGTGGCAGTCCAGCTCGCACGGCCACCACTCGTCCTCGTCCTCGGGTGTGCCGCGGGTCAGGGTGAAGAACAGCATGCGGCCGTCGCCGGTCGTGGCGACCGGGCCCACCTCGACGTTCTCGGCGAGCAGCCGGTCCAGGGCTTCCTGACCGGCCTCGTGGGGGACGTCGAGGACGTCGTGCACCATCCCGGTCGCGGTGATGAAGTTCGCCTCCGGCTGGTGCCTGACCCAGCGCTCGATCTGCGCCCGGTCCGTGGTGGACTGCGTCTGCCAGGCGAAGGAGACGGGGTGCCGGGCGGGCGTCGGACAGCCGACGCGGTCGCAGGAGCAGCGGTAGCCGGCGGGGTGCGCGGCGGGCGCGATCGGCAGGCCCGCGGCGGCTGCGGCCAGCAGCATCTCCTCACGGCCGCCGTCCCCGGTGTCGTCCTCGGGGCCTGCGGGACGGTGTCCGCGCAGCCACCGGGAGATCCTGCCCTGCCCGCCGGTGCGACGGCCGAACCCTGCGTTCATCTGTCCCCTCGCCTCACTGCTGTGGTGCGGACGGCACTCCTTATGGTCCCACCATCCTGCGCCTCTTGTGACCGGAGTCGTCATCCGGGGTGGGGGCGGGGGCTCAGCGGGGTGCGAGGCCGTGGAGGGCGTAGTCGACGAGGGTGTCGGTGTAGGCGTGGGTGAGGGGTGCGGTGCGCTGGAGCCAGCGCTGGGCGACCGGGGAGACGAAGAGTTCGAGGGCGATGCGCGGGTCGATGTCGGGGCGTACGGCGCCTGCCCGCTGTGCGGTGCGCAGACGCTGGACGTAGCGCTGGAGCTGGGGTTCCAGCAGGTGGGCGACGACCTCGGCGCCGAGCTGCGGGTTGACCAGGCCCTCGGCGGCGAGCGCGCGGGCCGGGACCTCGAAGCGGGGGTCGCGCAGTTCGTCGACGGTGGCGCGCAGGACGTGCTTGAGGTCGGCGGCGAGGTCCCCGGTGTCGGGGAGGCTTCCGGTGTCGGGGAGGTCGTACGTCTCCTGCCCGGCCTCGCGCGCCGTCCGCTCACCGAGATCGAGGAAGGCCTCCAGCAGGACGTCGGCCTTGGAGGCCCACCACCGGTAGATGGTCTGCTTGCCGACCCCGGCACGGGCGGCGATGCCCTCGATGGTGGTCCGGGGGTAACCGACTTCCCCGACGAGCGAGAGCGCGGCGTCGTAGATGGCACGACGGGACCTGTCGCTACGGCGACTGGCATCGGGAACGGGCTTCTTGGCCATACGCCGAACCTATCAAGACAGCAAGACGCACCGTCTCGCACGAAGCGGGGGCGACGGTTCAGCCTGCCCGGCAGGGCAGGTCGGTCCGTGTGAGCCGTGGCTCAGGACTCCTGGCCCGGTGGGGGCCAGGCGTCGCCCCAGTCCGTGTTTCTGGCCTCCTTGTACAGCGGGCCCTGGCGCTTGGTCACTGTCGTACGGTGCAGGGACTCGTCCGGGCCGCACAGGTCGAGGAGGACCTGGCCCTTGCGGATCTGCGGTCTGCGGACGACGCGGGAGGCGGCCGGGGTCGCCGGGAGGCGGGTCGCGGCGACGTAGCTGAACTTCTCGTCCTCGTACGCCAGCGAGCCGCCCTTGACCTGCCGGTGCAGCGAGGAACGGCTGACCCGGGCCGAGAAGTGGCACCAGTCCTCGCCGGGGACGATCGGGCAGGCCGCGCTGTGCGGGCAGGGCGCGGCGACCTGGAAGCCCGCGCCGATCAGCCGGTCGCGGGCCTCGATGACGCGCGCGTAGCCCGCCGGGGTGCCGGGCTCGATGATCACGACGGACTGCGCCGCAGCGGCGGCGGTGTCGACGACGGACGCGCGGTCGGCCTCCGTGAGTTCCCCGAGGACGTACGAGACCGTGACGAGATCAGCGCTCTCGATGCTGAGCGCCGCTCCGATACGAGAGCGCTGCCACACGGCCGACCTCAGCGCCGGGTTCGCGGCGGCGATCTCCCGGCCCAGCGCGAGCGCGGGCTCGGCCCAGTCGAGCACGGTGACCGGCCGCTCCCCGCCCCAGGTCGCGCTCACGGCCCAGGTCGCCGCGCCGGTGCCGCCCCCGATGTCCACATGGCTCGCGGGCACCCAGCCCGGCACCGCGTCCGCGAACGCCTCCAGCGCCGCGCACACCGCCTCGAACGTCGCTGGCATCCGGTAGGCCGCGTACGCGACGACGTCCGCGCGGTCCCGTAGCACCGGCGCGTCGGTCGGGGTCCGCCCCCGGTAGTTCGCGATCAACCGGTCCACGGCCTGGGCGGCCTGCCGGGGCGGAAGACCGTCGAGCAACCCGGCGAGGGCGGCACGGAGCCGGTCGGCGACGGAGGCCGCGGAGCCGGCGGAGACAGGGGCGTTCACCAGGGAATTCTCTCAGGTCTCCCGGACCGCCCGCGCCAGCCGGTCCCCCGCCGCCGCCCGCGGCCGGCTGTCCGGCTCCCGGCGTCGCGGATGGACCGTGTTCGCGAGGATCACGAGGAACGTGTCCGTCGCCGGGTCCAGCACCAGCGACGTCCCCGTGAACCCCGTATGCCCCGCCGCGCCCCGGCCCGCCAACGCGCCCATGAACCACGGCTGGTCGAGCGCGAAGCCGAACCCGGGCGGGGTGAACATCAGCTCGACGATGTCGGGGCCCAGGATGCGCGCGGGCCCGTACGAGCCGCCTGCCAGCAGCGTGCGGCAGAAGACCGCAAGGTCGCGGGCCGTGGCGAAGAGACCCGCGTGACCGGCCACCCCGCCGAGCGCCCACGCGTTCTCGTCATGGACCTCTCCGCGCAGCATCCCCCGGTCCACCTTGGCCCACGGCCGCCGCTGGTCCTCCGTCGCCGCCGCGCCCGGCCCAGGGCCTGCTGCGAAAGTCCCGCCTGCCTGGCGAACGACGGGACTTTCACAGCAGGCCCTAGGCCCGAAGCCCGTCGCGGTCATCCCGAGCGGCCGGGTGATCCCGTCGCGGACGAGGACGTCGAGCGTGCGGCCGGTGACGCGTTCCAGGACGTACTGGAGGAGCAGCAGGTTCAGATCCGAGTAGCGGTACGTCGTCCCCGGTGCCGAGAGCGGCGCCTCCGCCCGCAGCAGCGCGAGCCGCGCGGCCGGTGACGGGCAGTCGTACAACGGGAGTTCGGGCCGCAACCCGGAGGTATGGGTGAGGAGTTGGCGCACGGTGATGCCGTGCTCCCCGGCCGCCCGGAAGTCCGGGAGATACGCGGCCACCCGGGCGTCGATACCGAGCGTGCCGCGCTCCAGTTGCTGCATGGCGGCGACCGTGGTGAACAGCTTGGTGAGCGAGGCCAGGTCGAAGGGGGTGTCCACGGTCATCGGGACCTGTTCCGCGAGCGGGAGTTCGACACCCCGGTCTCGCTGCGCGTCGTACGCGGCGTAGCGGACCGCCCAGCCCATCGCCTCCTCCACGGCCACCACCGGGCCGCGCCCGGCGACCACCACGGCACCGGCCGCCCAGGGGCGCTCGGCGCTCACGGCGTCCCGGAGCCCCTGGACGAGCCGACGCAGCTCCTCCGGGTCGAGCCCGGCCTTCTCCGGGGTGCCGGTACGGAGCCTCGGTGCGCTCAGCTCTCCTCCTTCGAAGCCCCCGAAGCCGCCGGGCTACCCAAGTCCCCTGAGTTCCCCGCGCTCGCGGCCCCGCGTCGGCGCCCGCGCAGCGCGACCGCCCCGCCCCCGGCCAGCAGCGCCATCGCTCCCCCGATCCCGCCGACCAGCCCCCAGGACGGGCCGCCGCCGCCCGCGCGCGAGGCCTCCGCGCCATGGGCGCCCTCCAGGCCCTTCCCCTTGGCCGACGCGGAGGCCGACCTGTTCCCGCCCTCGCTGAGCGGATCGACCAGAGTGCCCACCGCCCGACCGGTCGCGCCGTGGGCGAAGCCCCAGTCGAGCAGGGCGGCCGTCTCCTCGTAGACGGTGTTGCCGCCGGAGCGCGGATGCATGACGGTCACGAGGAGGGTGCGGCCGTCGCGGGTGGCGGCACCGGTGAAGGTGTTGCCCGCGTTGCTGGTGAAGCCGTTCTTGACGCCGATGAGCCCCTTGTACGGGTCGAGGCCCCACGCGCCGGTCAGCAGGCGGTCGGTGTTCTGGATCTGGAAGGTCTTCTTGCCCCCGGCCGGGAAGTCGGCGGTCCGCGTGGCGCAGTAGCCCCGGAAGGCGGGGTTCTTCAAGCCGTGGCGGGCGAACAGCGTGAGGTCGTACGCGGAGCAGATCTGCCCCTTGTGGTCGAAGCCGTCGGGGCTGACCACATGGGTGTCCAGGGCCTGGAGGTCGTGCGCCTGGGCCTGCATCTCGGCGACGGTCTTCGCGAGGCCGCCGTTCATATGGCTGAGGACATGCACCGCGTCGTTGCCGGAGCGGAGGAAGACCCCGAGCCACAACTCCTCGACGGTATAGGTGATACCGGCCTTGACGCCGACCAGGCTGGAGCCGTCCGGCACGTCCGCGAGGTCGTCGTCGGTCACCCGGTACGTTTGGGTCCGCTCGAACTTCTTCAGCAGGGTGTCCGCGAACAGCATCTTCAGCGTGGACGCGGGCGCGAGCCTGCGGTGCGCGTCGTACGCGGCGAGCACCTCACCGCTGTCGTGGTCGGCCACCAGCCAGGAACGGGCGGTGAGCTTCCGCGGCAGACCGTGGGCATCGCGCACCTGGACGCCGCGAAGCCCCAGCCGCTCACCGCCGATGATCTTTGGGGTACCGCCCTGACGTGGGAGCGCCACCGCGCGTTCGGGGGCGGCGGAGGCGGGTGCGGCCAGGGCCAGCGGCGCGGCGGCGGCGAGCCCGAGAACGGCGCGGCGGGACGGCCGCACGGCACGCGGGGAGGAGGAAGAGGAATCACGCACCTCGGGACCGTACAGAGGGAGCCTGTAACAGCAGGCAAGGGTTGCTTAAAGGCGCGGCAAAGGCCGGGTCATGGTGTGACCTGCCGGGGCCTGTCGCCCGCCCCACGGGCAGCGGTCGGCGACCCTGGACTCCACTCCACCCACCGATGAGGAGGCGGACCCATGGCCCAGGCCAAGCCCCGGACCCAGCCCCAAACCGATCCGGCCGACATCCGCGTGCCCGACACGGCGCTGGCCCGCGAGGCGACGCAGCTCGTCCGGGACACCACCAGCGACCTGATCTACCACCACTCCCGCCGGGTCTACTTCTTCGGCAGCCTCCAGGGCCGCAACCGCGACCTCTCCTTCGACCCCGAACTCCTCTACATCGGGGCGATGTTCCACGACCTCGGCCTGAACGAGGAGTTCCGCGGCAGCGGGCGCCGCTTCGAGGTCGACAGCGCCGAGGAGGCCAGGAAGTTCCTCCAGTCCCATGACGTACCGCCCGACAGCGTCCGGCGCGTGTGGACCGCGATCGCCCTGCACACCACCCCCGGCATCCCGGAGTTCATGGAACCGGAGGTCGCCCTGGTCACCGCGGGCGTCGAGTACGACGTCCTCGGCATCGGCTACGACGACATCTCCGCCGCCGACCGCGCCGCGATCGTGGCCCTGCACCCCCGCCCCGACTTCAAGCGACAGATCCTCACGGCCTTCACCGAGGGCATCCGCCCCAAGCCGGAGACCACCTTCGGCAACGTGAAGGCGGACGTACTGGAACACTTCGTCCCCGGCTTCGAACGGGGCGACTTCGTGGACACGATCCTGGAATCGCCGTGGCAGGACTGACGTCCGGGTGATTCGTTACCGTGTACGGGTTCAGACATCGCCCCGCCACCGCCACCTGTCATGGGGACGACCGAAGGATTGCCGACCGGCTTGAAATGCGCTAGGGACACCATTGCCGCGAGCCGCGAGCCGCGAGCCGCGAGCCGCGAGCCGCGAGCCGCGAGCCGCGAGCCGCGAGCCGCGAGCCGCGAGCCGCGAGCCGCGAGCCGCGAGCCGC
>NZ_JBVJNF010000004.1:0-205728 GCF_055583785.1 Streptomyces sp. NPDC104371 | reverse complement strand
CCGCGAGCAACTGACCGGCGGTAAACGCGGGTTGGTCAGGGGCGGTCGCCTTGTTCGATAGTCGGCCGCTCCGCGTGCCCATAGGGCACGACGCCCACCGCTGGCGCACCTTCCCCGGCGAACGCACCCTCGTCGTCGCCGCCCGTACGGTCACCTCGACCGTACGGGTCCTCGAGACGCTGCCCTCACTCGTACGCGACGACACCCGAGTGAGCGTCGTCTTCGCCTACGACCCCACGTCCGCGTTCAACTCCGGCGTCCTCGACCTCCTCCACAGCGCCGGGTGCCGGGTGGCCCCCTGGGAGCAGTTGGGGAGCATCACCCCCGACCTGATCCTCTCCGCCAGCGAGAACATCGACGTACCGGAGGGCGACTGCCCCGTGCTGGTGCTGCCCCATGGCATCGGCTTCCAGAAGCACGTACCGGACTCGCGCAGCCGGCGCGAGCGGCTCTCCGGGGTCGTATCGGACTCCTTGCTGGAGTCGGGGCGCGCCTGGCTGGCGATCTCGCATCCGGCGCAGGAGGAGCAGCTGCTCGCCACCCACCCGAAGGCGGCCGGGCGCACCCTGCTGGTCGGCGACCCGTGCATCGACGAACTGGCCGCCGGCCGCACGCACCGGCAGGCCTACCGCGAGGCGCTGGGCGTGGCCGCACATCAGCGGCTGGTCATGGTCAGCTCGACCTGGGGGCCCAGTTCACTCCTCGGACGTCACCCCGACCTCGTCGCCCGCCTGCTGGCCCACCTCCCCTGCGACGAGTACCGGGTGGGTGCGATCGTGCACCCCAACGTGTGGTCCGCCCACGGGAGTTGGCAGCTCCGTACGCATCAGGCCGCCGCTCTCGACGCGGGGCTCCTGCTGATGCCGACCGTCCACGCCTGGCGGCCCGCGCTCGTCGCCGCGGATGTCGTGGTGGGCGACCATGGCTCGGTGACGCTGTACGGCGCGTCGGCCGGTACGCCCTTGCTGCTGGCCGCGTTCGGCGCGGACGCCGTGCCCGGGACAGCCGGTCATGACCTGGCGGCCGTCGCGCCCCGGCTGGATCCTCGCGGAGACCTGCGCCGACAGGTGGAGGATGCCGTACGCGCGCACGCCCCCGAGCCCTACGCCACGATCGCGGCGCGGGCCTTCGCTGAGCCCGGCCACGCTCTCGCTCGACTCCGCACCGCCGTCTACGAGTTGCTGAAGCTCCCGGAACCGCGCACCGCGCCACCGATCTCTCCGGTGCTCCCGGTTCCGGATCCGCCCGGCGCGCCGGTCACCTCGTGGCAGGTGACGACCGACGTCACCGGGGACGACGAGGCGCCCACCGTCACCGTGCGCCGCATCCCGGCGACCGTCAGCGCGTACGGCCCGACGCCTCCGGACTCCCCCACCCGCTTCACACACCTGGCCTGCGCGGACGACGAACGCGACCCCCGGCTGACCGAGAGCGCCTCGGTCGTCGTCCGACCCCGGCCCGCTCCCACGACGACGGGAGCGCTGCGCTGGATCGAGGACACCCTCACCCGGCTGCCGGGGAGTCTGCTCGCGACGTCGGCGGTGCGCGGGGGTGGCTGTCTGGTCGGGCTGCGGGACGGCCGGGTCGTGGAGGCCACGGTCACGGGCCGAGGCACGGATCCGGGACTTCCCGCGGCCGTCGTCCACGCCCTCCTGTGTACGGGACTTGAGCTGGACGACGCCCAAGTGACCCTACGGACAGGTGACATCGGCAGCATCGACGACACCGGGGACATCGGCGGCATCGGGGACGAGGACGTCGTCCTCCGTCTTCGCCCCACCCCGTCGCGCGGCTGAGCGGCCCCCGACCCGGCCAAGGCCTCAGCGGTCGAGGCTCCGCACCCGCCGACGCAACTCCTCCGTGCGGGACCGGTTGCCGAGCGCCTCGTGGATGTCGGCGGCCCGGCTGAGGCAGGCGCGCACCAACTCCGCGTTACCGCCCGCTCTTTGGGCGATGTCGGCCAACTGCTCCCGGGCCTGTGCCTCGTACTGCATCCACTTCGCTTCCGCGCCCAGGGCCGCCACCGCGGTGCGCAGTTCGCGGATCGCTTCTTCGGTGTCGCCGAGGTGATCGTGTACGACGCCGAGGGCGGCCCTGGTCCGGGCGGCCATGCGCCGGTCAGGCTCCTCGCGGCCCTCCAGATCCCGAAGTGCCCGTCGCAGGAGGTCCATTGCCTCTGCGTGATCCCCTCGTGCGTCCAGCGCGCACCCGAGGAAGAAGGTGACGAGCGCGACACCGCGGGACTCTCCGGCCCGCTGGTTGAGTTCGAGGGCGCGCTGATACGCCTCGACGGCCCGGGGTGGCTCGACGATGTCCAGGTACCGTCCGAGGAACTCCTGGACGGAGGCCCGTAGATCGAGGCGATCGGTCGTCTCGGCGAGGGTGACGGCTCGCGCCAGGTGCTCTCCCGCGCGGTCCGTCTCCCCGAGGTCCAGCAGCGGCCGGGACAGCAGGCTGCGCAGCCGGGCCTCTCCGGCCATGGCATCTGCCAGCTCTCCCGGCGTGTCCGCGCGGGCCACCGCTGCCTCGGCCGCCTCGATGCCGAGTTCGAGTGACTCCCGCCAGGCCCTGAGATAGCGGTGGTACAGGAACAACACCGAGAAGGATTCGGCCAGTTGCCAGCCCAAGGTGTACAGCTCGTATCGGACGACCGAACGCAGCACCGCCAGGATGGCGTGACGCTCGGTGTCCAGCCATTCCAGCGGCGGGGGCCCACCGGCCGCGCCGAAGGGGTCGTCGGCGTCGCGCAGCAGATCCGAGAGGTCTGCGATCCGCAGCCGCTCTCTCCTGAGCGCCCGGTCGGCGAACGCGGTCAGGGCGAGATAGTGCGTGCCCACCCGTTCCGTCAACGCGGCTTGCTCACTGGCCGGTTCCTCCTCCACCGCCCGCTCACGGGCATGCAGGCGGACCAGGTCGTGCATGCGATAGCGACCGTCACTCATGGTCTCCACCAGGCTCGCCTTCACCAGGGCGCGCAGCAGGCGCTTCGCGCTCCCCGTGCCGACACCCGCGGCCACCGCGGCCACGCCGGCGTCGAAGACCCCGAAGGGCAGCCAGCCGAGCAGCCGGTAGAGCCGGGCCGCGTCGGGCGGCAGCATCCGGTAGGAAGGGCCCAGTACGGCGGACACCGCTGACTCCTCTCCGTCCAGGGCCAGGGCGCTCAACCGACCGGCCTCGTCCTCAAGTTCGGCGGCCAGTTCCGCCATGCTCAGGCCGTCGTCGGTGACCAGACGCGCGGCCACCACCTGAAGGGCGACCGGCAGCCCACCGCAGAGCTCCACCAGCCGCTTCGCGGCCTCCGGTTCGGCCTCGACCGCCGCTTCCCCGCACCGCTTCCTGAGCAGCTCCATCCCGCCGTGCGCGTCCAACGGCTTGACGGAGATCAACCGGGCACCGTCCTGGGCGGCCAGCTCGACGAGCACACGCTGACTCGTGGCCAGAACCGCGCTGCCGGGTCCCTTGGGGATGAGCGCACGCACCTGCCCCGGCTGGCTGACGTCATCAAGAACCAGCAGGATGCGCAGGTCGGCCGTGCGCGACCGGAAGAGATTGGTCCGCTCGACCAACGAGTCCGGGATACCGCTGTCGCCGCCCGCCAGCGCCCTCAGACACATGGCCAGGGCCTCGGAGACGTCGCCGCCGGGACCGGTCATCGGTGGGGCCTGGTCGCGCAGGGCGCCGTAGTCCACGTACAACTGCCCGTCCGGGAAGCGCTCCCGCGCCTCTGCCGCCCACCGCCAGGCCATGGCCGTCTTACCGACACCCGGCAGCCCGCCCAGCACACCGACGTCGACATGCCCGCCCCCACCCGAGCCCTCGCCCAGCGCCCCGTCCAGGACGGCGAGTTCGGCCGTACGGTTGCTGAACGGAACGGTGAGCGCGGGCACTTGATCAGGCTTGGCGGCAACACCGGTTACGACTGACGGTGGTGCGGACTGAACGTGAAAGGTGATGCCACCGTGGATGTGCGACCCCTGAAAGGCGGGACCATAGTTCACGCCACCGCTGACGAGGTTGACGAAGGTACGCGACGCCTCCGGAGCCAACGCGCCCAGCATCTCGGCGAGTTCCTCAGCAGTACCGGGGTCGGCCTGGAAGGCCCCTTCCAACCGCTGCCTGAGCCACCCTTGAACCCGCGCCTCGCCATCGGCATCACCCACGGCCCGCGCCCGACTCAACTCCGCCCGTCGCGCCTCCAGTTCGTCATCACCACCGTGATCCGCCCCGCGCCGCCGCAACAACCGAACCAGCCCACCCCGCGCCCGCTCCCAGGCCTCCGAGACCATCAGCCCGACCAGTGCCGTAGCACCCGAAGCGGCAAGAGCCTGCAACTCGGCTTCCACACAGCCCCCTTCACCCACAGAGCCCCACCGGACTCCCGGACACCAACCGTAGGGAGATCTCACCCGCACGAACAGCCCGACTCGCCACCGACGGGCCCAGTAGCCTTCGCCGTAGGCCAAGAACTGCGCGATCAAGGTGCACCCACGGCAGACGCACGAGGGAAGTGACGGCACTCAAATGAGCAGCAACCACGCCGATCGCGTGCTGGAACGCCTGTTCGCCATCAAATGGACGGACATGGAAGGCTTCAACAGGCACGAGCCGTCAAGGGCCCGGCTCATGCGAGAGTATCTACGCCGTGCGGCACTCTGGGCGAACAAGCTCGGCGGCGTCCCGAAGTGGCCCTTCTTTGACATCGCGGAGTGCATCGCGCCGTCAGTACGGGTGCGACCCGACCATTCCGCCAAATTGCAGGAATACATCGAAACCAACATAGGCGGAATCTCCACCGAAAGAGCCTGTTATGCGGCATTGCACTGGGCAACGTTGCGCGAAACCTCCCTGGAACTACCTGACCTGGAGGACCCGTTCGAGCCGCTGATCACCATGTATGAGCGGGGCGGTGAGATCGAATTCGATGAAACCCGCACGTTCAACTTTGGAATCCGCATCGTGCGCATAAATCCATGGCGAGAGCATCTCTCATACGAGCCGTACACCTCCCTCGACCCCACCGAGCTGGACCTGCTGGACGCAGAGAAGTGAAGAATGCGAGCAGGATGAGCACGGCCAGCCGATGAACAGACAACTTGAGACGTTCATCAGGACCTACCTCCACATGGAGATGGCCTACCGCACCGGTGGATATCTACGCCCGACCCTGTTCGGCTTCAGCGAGTTCTACGTTCTGCACGTACGTGAGGGTCTCTCCCAACTCCTGAATTCCAGAAGCCTCTCCGTCGAGGAATATGAGGGTCTGAGCGACATCGAGTTCCCTGGGGAAGACTCCCTTTACGAATACCTTCAGTCCATGTACGCCTACCTGTTCGATGACCTCCCTGATCAACCGATGCCACCCGAGTAACCCGGAGGTGTCCGGTGCGGGAAGGGCGGGTCGTCCGGACCGCAGATGGCGAGCGCGACCTCTGACGCACGAGCGCGGCATCCCACGTTCAGCACGTTCGGCTTGCCTCGCGAAGGGTGAGGGTCAAGGCTCGATATTGAACGTGCGCATCACGCCTGGTCACAGGGCAGGGTGATGGCTGCAACCCCTCGCAGAAGGGTTAGGGCATCAGAACGTGAACATATCGAGAACAGTTGGAGTGGTCGCCAGTGCGGCACTTGCTGTGATGGGCGTGCCGGCCACCGCCTCGCCAGGAACAGCCGCCCCCAAGGACGTCGGCACAGAGAAGCTGGACCTGACGTTCACCGGAACCGCGATGTATGGGTATCCGTTCAAATCGAAGAAGCCGGGGGACGAATTCGGGGGCAGCGGGAAAGTCAGCGAGAAGAACCGCCGAGTAGGCGACGGCAAATTCTCGTACTACTGCAAGATCACTGCGGTCAATACCGCCCCCAACGGGTACACCAACATCTGTCACGCCGCGCTGGACCTGCCCAAGAAGGGGCAGATCGCGCTGGAGTCACTGGTCACCCAAAGGGCCGGTACTTCGGGATTCCAGATGGCGGTCACAGGTGGAACGGGCGACTACGAGTTGGTGAGGGGGCATGCCGACTTCACCGAGCAACCACGACCGGCGAAGATCGTCGTCTCTCTGGTCCATCCGACGAAGACGCCGACGTAGCGCCCGACGCCCCTGTTCATGTTCAAAGGCTTCGAGAACCGTCGACCGACTTCATGCCGCAGGCGGAGCCCGGGGGTCAGGGTGTCAGGGTGTCACCCATCGCCACTGCCACCGGGCGACCGCCTCCAGCAAGCACACCGGGAGTTACCTCAGGCGGAGGCGCGTCGCCGGTTCACGCCGAGGGGATGGTCTCGATCCGTTCCCGGTTGAGGAGATACATCGGTATGTACGGGTGCTTCTCGCCGATCGGGAACCCGAAGTCATAGGCGAGGCTCGCCATCGCGAGCGGCCCGAGGGCCACCTGGGCGCGCGGTGCCCTGGACTCACCCCAGTAACCGCCGTGCTCCGTAAGGGCTTCGGAGAGCGCCTCGTTGAAGGCGTCGTGGTCGCCTGCGATCAGGCGGTGGAAGAGGGCGACCGGCTGATAGTCGATACCGTTCACGAAGTCCTTCGGCGCGTGGGTCACCGCGTCGGGCATCGAAGTGTCCATGGTGGCGATCAACTTCTCCACGACGTCGTCCATGGAACGCTCGGAGAAATAGATCCGCAGGGTCTCGATCCAGTGCAGGACATACTCGTCGACGGAGTCGTCCTGTCGCAGCGTCGCCAACGGCACCTCGCACAGCCGACCGATCCGGTCCCTCTGGCGGCACACGATCGCGAGATAGAGGGCATCCAGCCAGGCACGGGCGTCCGCAGGTGGTTCGGCGGACGTGGCAGGCAGGTGGCTGACGCGGTCCTCGTCCACGTAGCACTCCTGTGACTGCCCACCGGTGAACAGGGCACAGCCGAGTTGCAGTGCGGCGGCCCACGCACCCCACGTATCGGCGTACGCGGCCTCGGGGTCCGCGGCGCAGTGAGCGTGGGCAAGCGCGAGGGCGGATGTGAAGGCCTCACCCCACCCCGCGGGGGCCTCAGCAAGTCCTGCTATCAACTCGACTGTGTCACGCACGAGTTCCTTGGCCTCTGGAGACTTCTCCGCGCTACTCGCGGCGAGGCGCCCCGCGCCGTCCAGTCGGACGAGTCCCTTCATCAGCCCGAGCAGATGCGGCGGCGGCTGCACGGAGAAGGTTCGTGTGTCGTCATCGATGACCGTGAGCGACGTCAAGCTGCCGCGGTACCACCAGTAGACCCGCGGGGACAGCGACCCCGGACCGTCCTCATAGGCACCCAACGCACATGTGCCGAGGTCGTTGACGGCATCGACCACGGTGCCATCGGTGATGGGGTGATACACCAGCAGATGCCGGTTCGGTACGGCGACGAGGGCACCGGCGTCCGGGAGCGGCTCGCCGGTGGCCTGCCTGACCGCTTCGGACAGATACAGCGCCTTGCTGGAGACGAAAGGGGAGTCACCGTACAGCGAGTGCAGCCTTGCCCGTCCCTCGATCGGCACTTCCTCGTGCACGACGGGTACGCGCATCAGGTTCGTGTACGCCGCCTGCCCCAGCTCCTCGAGCCCCGCTCGCTCCACGTCGTTGTCGGTGAGGATCCGCACAGTGGTGGGCTGGTCAAGGGCAAAGGCGAAGACGAGCCCGTCGGCCACCATACGCGCGTACCGCATGGCCTCGGCCGTTTCAGGCGTGAACGAGTCGACGGGCAGCAGCCGGGCGTGTACACCCCGCAGCAGTTCCTCGGCACTCTCGTCCCCGTTACCCGCCTGCCGCAGCCGAGCGAAGTGCTCGGCGACGAGGTCAGGCCATTGGTCCTGCGGCACGTTGCGGCACATGTGCGCCAGGTTGGTCAGGGGGTAGTCATGGCCGTCCTGCGCGTACGGGGCGACGAGCGCCCGCAGATGTAACGCCTGCGCGGTGGTCAACATCGGCAGGGCGGGGTCGGGAGTGTCCATCGGGTTCATCTCATCGACTCTACGAGGCGCCTATGACACTCCGAAGTTGACTGTGCGGGGCCCAGTCCTAGATTGGCGCGATGGGTGTGTGCATAGAGCTACTGATCGTGGACTGGCCACGCGTGGAGGCAGCGGCGCCCGACGAGCGCGAGGAGCTACTGACCGATGCCACGTTCGGCGAGGCATACAGCGAAGACTAGTCCCAGCATGGCTGGTCGTGGTCCACACTGCCGGGTGAGGACTGGTTCGGCAGATATGTCTTCAGGAACAGCAGACACGGCTCGTACACGCCGCATGTCTGGGCGGGTTTCCGCTGGGACCACATGCGTGACTTCGTCGAACCCTTCGTCGAACCCGAGATCCGCGACGCACTCGACCGGTTCCTAGATGTCTTGTTCTGGCACGGCCTTGAGGACGCCACGGGTGCCGACGCGGGACTTCCTGACCGGCCCCGTTCCGCCGCATGCTGATTGAACGAGCCGCTCAGTAGCTCCAGTTGGGGCGCGGCTTGCCGTCACCATCCGGCGATCAGCGGTACGTCAGGTCACGGAGGCGGAACGCCGCGGCTGGGGCATCGTGGGCCTGCGCTGCTGACCACCTGTTGAAGGCAAGGCAACTGCTCAACGTAGCGGTCTAGTTGGTGCCGCTACGGCAAGGGATTACGTAGGGATAGACGGGCAGATGTACCTCGCGGAGAGTCCCGACCACGTACGCGACTCGAAGCAGCGGGAAGGCACGCAAGTCGCCCTGTCCCCCACCGCCTGGACGGCGTTCATCACCCACACTGCGGGCAAACGATTCCCCAGTAGCCTGTGCGACTATGGCCGACCTGTATGAACTGACGCTCGCGCTGGACCTCCGTGACGACTTGACGGAGCAGGAACTCGCGGAACTGCGATGGCATCTAGGGGCGGGACCCCAGCCGGAGACGCTGGGCATAGTGACCGAGTTCCCGGTAGTCGTGGAGGAAGAAGACGGAGAGATCGTCATCGAGGACCACCCCGAACCCCTCCTGGCTTGCCACGATGCCGGCTACAAGGTGGAGGGCGCCCTCGTCTCGGTACTGCTCCGCAAGCAGGGCGGGGGGCACGACGCTTGGGCCCTGACGAGCCGCCAGGAGATCCACCCGGACGACTTCGACCGCACAGGTCAACTCCTCAACTGGCTTGCGACCAAGGCCGATGAACGACACCACGGCCTCGACGGCAGCGTCGATCTGGGATGGATCCGCTTCTACGAAGCGCGCCTGCCCGAGCCGCTGCTCGCGCGCGACGGCGCGGTCGCCTGGCCGTCGTAGATCCATCTCCAGACCAGCCGGTGCGTACTTCGGCAGCAGGCGAAAGCAGTAGCTATGAGAACCGCTGCTCGCCGAAGACACCCGGCAGCGCGTTGGCTCGCGATCATCTGCAGGGAGCGTGGCCGCCTGACCCAACTCTCCAACGTCCCAGTCGACTTGCTCCGCGATTCTGGTGCGATCTATGACCTCTTCGAGCATGGCTGGTCGTGGTCCGCACAGCCAGGTAAGGACTGGTTCGGCAGGCACGCCTTCCGGAACACATGTGGCTCGTTCAAGCCACACGTGTGGGGAGGTATCCGCTGGGAGTACATGCGGGACTTCGTCGAGCCCAGGGTGCGCGAGGAACTCGCCCGATTCATCGACTTCGGGCCCCGTTCGACGAGCACGCCTCCGATCCCAGCGGACGCATCGGTACGTTCGAATCCTTCACGGACCTTCTGACCGACTGGGGAGAGGTGGTCGTGGAGGCAGAGCGTCGCGGCTGGGGCAGCGTGAGCCTGCGCGGCTGATCACCGTTCGGGTGCCGGCTGCGGCGTGATTTCGACCCCTTCCTCGAAGTTGCGTTGCACCCGCATCACCTGTTGCGTAAGCCTGTGCGAATAGACGTCTGATGCCTGTGGAACCTGTGAGGGCTGCGAGGGGCATTGCCTAGTTGACGGTATAGAGGCTGATGCTGGTGGACGGGGTGCGGGGAGTATGAAGTTCGACATGGGGTCGACGACTCTGTCGACGTTGGCCAAGAGTACGAGTGGGTCGAGTGATGATCTGGGTTCGTTGATCCAGCAGTTGATCGCTGCGGCGCAGCCGTTGGAGGGGAAGTTCAACGGTGAGGGGAAGGCGGCGTTCGATTCGTTCAAGTTGCGTGCGGATGAGATCACGGCGGCGTTGAACGGTTCGTTGTCTTCGATCCTGGGTGGTCAGTCGGGTATGGACAGCGCGTTCGGTACGGGTGATCAGGAGCAGTCGGACAACGCGCATCAGAACATGGGCAGCGCGAACTTCGACGCGGCCCGCTTTCACGGCTGAGATACGGGGGGTTTGATCATCATGGCGACTTCGGACCGGCGTTCGTATGACACGGGTGCCTCGGCGGAGGTTCAGGGTGGTCTGCAGGGCATCGTGGGCCGTCTGGAGACGGTGCTGGGTGACCGGGACCGTGCGGTGAAGACGGCGATGGCGGACTATCAGGCCGACGGGGTCTCGGACGAGTACCACGGCAAGGAGGTCCGCTGGAACAAGGCGGCAGGCGAGGTACGGGACATCATCCAGTTGGTGCGCTCCACGCTGGAGAAGAACGACGGCACCGCCCAGTCCACCCTCGCCAAGGCACGGGCCGCGGTCAACAACATCGGCTGACACCAGCGGAGTTACGTGCACGAGCGGCGTGAGGTGAGACTCGCGCCGTCTACGGGGATGAGGGGTGTGCTGTCGGATTGCGGCGTCTTCGCGAAGAACATGACGGACGCGGGCAATGCGATCCCAAGATCCCTGCCACGTCAATCCCCTACGTCGACGCCACCAGCAAGGTCGTCTACCTCACCCACGAAGGCCACGTCCTCAACGTCAACGGAAGCCTCGCGTCGCACCGGGAGCCTCCGACTCCCGCGGTCATGGCATCCGGGACGGACGTGAAACATCCTCGGTAGCCCTCAACCATGGAGTGGCAGTATTCACGATGCGTAAGACATTCGCCGAGTGCATGCTGGAACGCCTGTTCGCCATTAAATGGCACGATGCGGAGGCCTTCTACAAGCACGAGCCGTCTCGGGTTGAGCTAATGAGTGAATATCTACGCCGGGGCGCCCTCTGGGCGAACGAGCTCGGCGGCACTCGAAAGTGGCCCTTCTTTGACATCGCCGAGCGCATCGCACCATCGGTGCAGGTACCGCCCGAACTGTAGCACAACTCCAGACATACATCGAACAGAACATAGGCGGCATTTCCACCGAATACGCATGCCATGCCGCATTGCGTTGGGCGACATTGCGTGACTCTAACCTGAAGCTGCCAGACCTGGAAGACCCATTCGAGCCGCTGATCACACTGTACGAGCGAGGCGGTGAGATCATCGCCGATGAGACCCGTGCGTTTGACTTTGGAATCCAGAGTGTGCGAGTAAGGGCATGGCGAGAGCACCTCTCATCCGAGCCATGCACTTCCCTCGATCCCGCCGCACTAGACGCGCTGGACGCTGAGAAGGCGTATCGGCGAAACGGAATCTGGCGAACGACCTGACGGCTCGGCAGCCCTCGGTTGCTCGCTATTACATGCCTCGCCTATGGTGCTGGCTTGCCTATTGGGGCGGAGTCCAACTGTCTTCCGGAGCATCTCCTGGAACGTACCTGGGTAGGCAAGTTCGAGGCCTGAGAGCGGAGGGCCTGACAGTCTCGCAGCAACTGGCCCGCCCACGCTCAACTGCCTGCGCAGGCACCTGGCTCACCGCGTTCTGGCTGGCCGTCACCGACGGCCCGGGTGCGGTAGCCGTTGGAGCCGCTCGCATCGGTGGTGATCAGCAGACGTGTCGCCTTCGGATAGGCGGCCTGGCCCTGGCCATGCCACCAGCGGCGGAACGAGCCGGTGTTCGCCACCAGGTCGTAGACGCCCATAAGGGGGCGCCTTGCCGAGCTGCGGGGCGGGGCAACAAGGACGGGTGGGAACCCGCAGGTAGAAGCGGGGATCCCCGCCCGACAAGAAATGGCCCTGACCCGGGTGAAACCACAGGTCAGGGCCACAACGGCAGACGAGTCGGGCTGTACGCCGGGAACTGTGGACTCGTGGGCTCTCACCTGCGGAAACGTGGTTCGGGAACTGCCGATCGCCACGTCATCGCCACACCCCGGCGAAGGGGGCTGTTCGCCGCCACTGCTACGCGGCGGCGGACTCCCCATCCTCGAACACCTCGGGCGGGATCTCAACATCCTCGGTCTCCTCAAAGAACACCACCTCCAGAGCCTTCCGGTCTCGCGCCGCCGCGCCCTTCACCTGGTGGCGGTACACCTCCCGAAGCTCCTCCGGGGAGGCGTGGCCCATGTAGAGCTGGACGGTCGACTCGGCGACACCCTGGTCCAAGGCGTGTGACGCGAAGGAGTGGCGGAGGTCGTGAAATCGGAAGTCGTCGGGGAGACCGGCGACGGCCAGGGCTCGCTTGAAGGTCTTGTAGAAGGAGCCCCTGCGGATGACGTTGCCCCTGGAGGAGCGGAAGAGGATCTCGCGCCCTTCCATGTCGACCAACACCGACTGGGTGTCGAGGTGATCCAGCAGGGCACGGTGGGCGAAGGCCGGGAGGGGCACCTCGCGACCGTGCGAGGTCTTCGTCTTGTTGTAGTCGACCAGTTCCACCTTCTTGTTGCTGTGGACGATCACCTGCCGCTTGACGGTCAACGTCCCGGCCTCGAAGTCGATGGCGTCCCGGCATAGGCCGAACGCTTCACCCGACCTGAGCCCGCAGCCGACGCCCAGCATGATCAGCGCCCTGCTGTGCTCGGGCATGGCCTGGTAGAGCGCCCAGACCTGTTCGCGCGTTGCAGGAACGATTCTCTTCCGGACGATCTCCGGAAGGACGATGTCCACGCAGGGGGTGAAGGGGATGATCCTCTTCCGCACCGCGCTGTTGACGCAGGCGCGGAGGGTCTTGTAGATCAGGTGGACGGTTCGAGGAGCCAGCCCCTTCGGTATGAGCTCGTGGTCAACCCACTTCTGGATGTCCAGCGGATCGATGCGGTGGAGCAACATGCCGCCGAACCTCGGCTGTATGTGCTTTCGCATGTTCCTCTCGTAGGACTCCTGCGTGCCCGGACGCCGGCCGGGGCGGCTGAGCCACTCCTCCGAGTAGGTCAAGAACGTCGTTCGGAGGTGCTTGGGCCGCACCGCGACGCCCTTGTCCTTGGCTTCGAGCACCTTCCTCTCGTATGCCTGGGCGTCGCCCTTCTTCTCGAACGTCATGTCGGCCGGTTCGCCGTTGGCGTCTCGGACGCGGGCCGTCCATCCGTGCGTGCAGTTCACCCGCTCGCACTCGCAGCGCTTCAAGCAGATGCACTTCGCCGGATTCTTGTGTCTGCACTTCTCGGCACAGAGGCAGGTGCACTTGCAGCGCTTGCTTACGGACATGTTTCTCCCTTCGGTGTTGGGTGGTGGGGTAGGCGGACGCCGGGGCCGTCAGATGGCCTGCCGGTCGATCCACTTCTCAAGATCGGCGGGGCGGCATCGAAGCTGGTTGCCGATGCGGCGGAAGGGGATCTCCGCGCGCCGCCAGTTGCCGTAGACCCAGCTCCTCGGCTTGTCGAGGTAGGCCGCCACTTCGTCGAGGGTCAGCAGCTTGGTCACAGACCGCTCCCGCCGAAGCTGGTCAACTCGCTCGCGGCTTCCCGCGCGTGGGCCGCGCTCCGAAGAGCCCGCCGTTTGTCGTCCTTCAGGGCCTGGATTGCGGTGAGGATCACGTCGAGGGTGTCCGCGTCGGGTCGGCCAGGTCTCGACCGGATGCCGAGCGCCTCGGCGATCAGGGTGAGGTCGTCACAGTCCGGGTCCGGACGGCGCCCCCCTCTGTACTGGCGGCACTCCCGGCCGCTGACTCCCAGGACCCAGCCCCATCCATTGGCGAGCGCCTTCTCGCTATGGCTCAAGCGGCGGCCCCGGCGTACTCGGCACGGGAGAGCGAGGTCAGGTGGTACATGCCGTACGCGCACTCGTAGAAGCGGTTCTCGCGGTAGAGCCCGCGGCGGTTGCCCTTGCGCTCCCCCACGCGGTCGCGCTTGGCTTGCGCCCTGCCGAGCGCCTTGGCGGCGGTCCGCTCGTCGTCGTACCCGCGCTCCTTGCCGCACTCGCAGCGGCTGAACGCCACGGCCCTGATGGTCATGCCTGAACTCCTTGGTCTACTTGCGGAACTTGTTGCACGGGCAGGTCGGTATCTGGCAGGCGCCCCGTGCGGCGCTTGCGGCGGAGTGGGTGAACGGGGCGTGGCCGCACTGCTCGTCCCGGCAGAAGCCCTTCCAGCCCTTCTTGCCGTCGTGGTTGGCGAGCATCAGGCCAGGCGAGTTGAGCTTCACGAGGCGGCCGGCCCCGCCGAACGCCATCTTCGAGGCGAAGCTCCGGGCTTCGGCTTCGTTGCCGAACGGCGCGAAGTTCAGCCCCCGGCTCCCGTCACTCCAGGTGTGGACGAGGGCGATCCAGTCGCGCATCTGGAGGATCTCCCCGACTTCCTTGATCAGCGCCTTGGCCATCTGGTCGGCGCTGTCGAAGCCGGGGTCCTCCAGCAGTGCCTTCACCGCGTCGATCTCCTCCCTGCGGGGAGTGATCCTCACGCGGCGCCCAGGCCCTTCACCGAGACGGGATAGGCGAAGAAGTCCGCCCTCACCGGCTGTGCGAACCCTGGGACGAGGTAGGCGAACCCGCTCGCCTTCAGGCCGCTGTCGCCCTCGGCGTCCTCGAACTCCGAGCCGTCGGGCAACTCGTCAAGTTCGGCTGGGCTGTTGATGGTGGTGCTCACGAGGTTTTCCCTCCCTTCTTTAGTCAAGATTACGCAATCAGCCCAGCCTGCGCAAGTATCGCAATCAGGCCCGAGTAATGGCCTCGACGCTGGCCCGGAGCCCATCCAGGGAGCCGGTGTTCAGGACCGTCACGTCGAAGTCCCAGTTGGAGAGGGCGTTCTCGCTGACGTGGCCGGAGCCCGCGATCAGTGTCTGTCCCGGCCGTCGAATCTCGACCACCAGCCCGCCGCGTTCCTGGATGGCCGCGGCCTCGTTGGGGAACCGCACGTCGCTGATGACCGTGGGCTCCGTCCACTCGTCGTAGTCCCGGAACAGGGCGTCGACCCACACGGTCTCGCCGAGCACCTGGCGGCCGGCCTCTGTGCCGAGCCGCTGGAGGTACTCCCTCACGACCGGGTTGTCCTTCTTCACCTGCTCCCACCCGTACCGGTCCACCTCTTCGGCGAGCGGGAAGGAGCCGTTCACCTCGTCGTCGGGGAGCCAGGGGTTGAGCTGGTACAGCATCTCGCGCACGGGGTCGGCGAACGCCTTCCTGTTCCAGCCGCGCTCAACGAGGAACGAGGCTGCGGTGTCCTTGCCGGACCTGGCGGCGCCCGCGAAGCCGATCAGCGGTGTCTTCATGAGGTTTGACCTTTCGGTTTTCAGCGCTTCGGACGCTTGTTGCGGATGGCCATGTGGTCGGCGCGGTCGCCCAGACGGGCAACGACGAGGTCCCGCGCGGTGTAGCCATGGCGCTCCTTGTCGAGCGCATCGGGCTCGTACAGCTCGGCTTCCGCCGGTATCGCCCCGGATCGCCGTAGGCCGTCGAACCAGTCGAGTGCCTCCGCCCTCGTGTCGAAGTCCATCGGCAGATGCAGGCGGTAGGTCTTGGAGGACATGCGGCTCCTTCGGTTGATCAGACTTCGCGGCTGTCGACGAGCTGGAAGAGACCCGGCGCTCGCACGCGGCCTTCGCACACGTCGCAGTCGCAGTTGTGCAGGCAGGTGCCGCAGGCGGGCTCGTCGCAGTAGGGGTCCGGGCCGTGCCAGTTGTGGGATGGGTCCGGGTCGGGGCAGCCCCACGCTTCGCAGCTTCGGTCCTTGGCCCACGTCGGATAGAGGATGTGTTCGCGGCGGCCGAGGGGTCCGTGCACGAGGGGCTCGCCGGGGCACGGGAATGTCGAGCGCTGGGCGGAGGCTTCGTTGAGGAAGGCGGCCCGGCAGCGCAGGCACTGAAGGCGCTGCTCAGGCCGCTTCCGGAGTGCGTGCTTCACGCTGCGGTGGCCAGTTCGAGCGCAGGGGCACCGAGCCGTTCCGCCGTCTCGTGGGGCCACAGTGTGACCGAGTTCGAGCGGGTGGGAGCGCTACCGGGCTCGTCGATGTAGAGGCGCCATTTGGTTACGCGCCGCCCCCAGTCCTGAACGGTGACCTGCTTCGGTTCGACCAGAATCACGCCGGTCCGGGTCACGGTGCGGCCCATGGTGTTGTTGCCCGTGGCTCTTACCTGTTCCCCGGCCTGGAGTTCGGCGATCGGTACGGTCCCGGTGCTGGCCGCCGCCAGCGGCTCGACCGCGGAGACAGGCTCCTCCGGTTCTACGGGCGTGGGGGCGGCCGGCCGCTGAGCGGCGGCGAGTATCTCCAGGTCGCCGAGGGTGCCGAGCTGTTCGCGGAGTTCCTCGATCACCTGCTCCAGCTTCTCGGCCTCGGCGATCTTCTCCTCGATGGCACGGAGCGTCCTCGTCGTACGGCTCGGGTTGCGTTCTTCCGCGTACGTGACGGCCTGGTCGTACATGTGGAGCGGGTCGGCGTAGTGGACTTCGAGCACCGCACGGAGTGCGACCCGCGTCCGCTGGGTTCCCGCGTCGGACATCTCCGAGCGGCGCCAGTCGTCGGTCTTCCTGCGGAAGCTGAACCGTTCCGCGTCCTCCGGCCTTGTGATGTGGAAGAGGTTCGTCTCGTCCAGGTCGATGCCGTTGATGGTCAGGTGGGCGGTCCGGTTGGAGTACCTACCGGAGCTGACGAACGCGTTGACGTCGCTCGGCAGGAGCTCGAAGCCCTTGTCCGCGTCGTTGGTGAATTGCGGCTGGAGGTGGATCAGGCCCTTCATGCGTGGCCCGGTGATCTCGTAGGAGGTGGTCCACGGGCGTTCGCGCTCGGGTACTCCGTCACTCGCCACGCGGCGGACGGTGACCTTCCCGTACTCGGTCTCCACCTCGGCGGTGGCCTTGCTGTTCATGTGACTCTCCTTCGCTGATGAGGGGGCGGCCGGGTGGCCGTAGATGGTGCTGAGGTAGGTGCGGAGCTTGGGCTCCCATGGCTCCTTGAGGAGGGAGCCGATCACGACGCCGCCCATCGGTGGGGCGACCACATCGCCGATCTGCTGGGTGCAACTCGACCGGGAGCCGGTCCACGGGTAGCCGGGCTGGAAGCCGACCAGTAGCGCGGCCTCGTCGAGGCTGAACCGGCGGTCCTTGTCGTGCTCCCAGTACCAGCCCCGGATCTTCGAGGTGATGCCGGTGGCGGGCTTGTCGGCGCTCCAGCAGTTCCCGCCCGCCGTCTTGCGGACGCCTCGGGTGTTGACGCGGATACCGGTCGGCCAGCCCAGGGCCTCGGCCGCGGTGGTGGTCGGGATCGGTTCCTTCGGCGTCAGGGCGGCCATGTCGACGTAGGAGTGCCTGGCGGCCATGAGGAAGGCGCGCTTCCTGCGGCTGGCGAGTCCGTAGTCCACAGCGTCCAGGACGCGGTACTCGGCGCTGCACCAGTCCGCCGACCACAGCTCTTCACGTATACCGTCGAGGATCGTCTCGGGCAGGGACGAGCTCTGCTCCATGGCGAGCCAGCGAAGGTTGTCCCACTGGGCGGTCAAGCTGAGCGACCAGATCAGCACCTCGGCGATCAGGCCGATCCGTTCGTCGGTCAACTCCGCCAGCGGTGCCCGCGCCTTGTCCAGGGTGAGCAGGGGGCCAGTGAAACCGGCGTACCCGTCCCAGTCGGGGTGGCCGCAGATGAGGCACTCGCCGTCTTCCCACTCGCAGGGACCGGAATCGTGCCAGTGCCCGAACGTCGCCTCGAAGATCGTGGTGAACACGTCCAGGAGACGGTCCTGGTTGCGTGATTCCAGCCCGGCCCGCTTTCCGGCCGGGGTCCAGCATTGGCAGGGAGCCGAGACGATCAGTCCGCTCACCCAGCGCAGTGCCGGGTGCTTGGGATCCAGGGACCGAACGTCGGCGATGATCCGCTTGAACCCCGCCGTGCGGGCGGTGGCCGACGCGTCCTTGTGCACCTCGACACCCACGGTGTCCAGGTCGTGCTGGAGTACGTCGCGCACTCCGGCATCCCAACCACCAGGACCAGCAAAGAGGTTGACCACTCGGTCGGGTTCTTCCGGCTTCGGGGGGAAGAGCCAGCGCACCGGCCAGGGCGCCGCAAGCTCCTCCAGCTCCTCGGGCGACAAGAAGTCGAGGTCCGGCTCCTCGGGCGTGCCGAGCGCCCCGGCCGTGTCGAGGACGAAGGGGGCGGCGAGCATCACTCGGCCTCGTCGTCGAACAGGCAGTCGTAGCCGAGGCAGTCACAGAACATGAACTCGCACCAGAGCCCGCCGTATCCGCACAGGTTGCAGACGGCCCACTCACGGACGCTGAGCCGGACGGACAGGGATATGCGGCACCGGGGGCAGCCCAGATGGCTACGGCTGTTCATGCGGCAGCTCCCAGCAGGCCGTAGCGGGCACGGTCTCCGGCCGGCATGGCGACGGGCGAGAACCAGTCGAGTGGTTCGTGCTGGTTCCTGAGTGCCTGGACGGCGAGGTGATCGGCGGCTTCCGTCCGGCCCGCGAGCTGGGCGTGCTGGAGTACCTCGTCGAGAAGGGCGTTCGGGTCTACACCTTCGGGGTTTCGGGCCCACTTCATCTCGTGCGAGAAGTGGATGGTCGGCTGTGCCTGTCGAATGTGGGCGGCGGCTCGGCCTCCGCCCCAGGTGACGGCAACGTGATAGGTGTCGTTCGCGAAGAACCGGGCGTCCGAGGCGTTGAAGCCAACGGCGCCATGAGTAGTGCTCATCGTGCGTATCCTTGGAAGCGATGCTGGCTGGCATCATCAGGCGGAGGACACCACTCCTCCGCGACCCGCCTCACCAGCGGGTTTCGCCGGGCGCCCACCCCCGCCGCTTCGCATGGCAGGGGTCGGGCGCTTGTGCCTCAGTAGGTGTTGACGACCTCGACGACTTCCTTCGACTGGATCTCGGAGAAGGCAGGGACGAGCTCGTACCACTCGTTCTCGTTGTCCTCCAAGAAGTCCCGGAGGGCGTCGTCGTCGGAGACCTCGCCGTCCTCGTCGAGGAACTCCTCGGGTACGTCGATCTCGATCTCGACATCGCCGTGCGTGATCTCTTCGACCGTGAACTTGATGGTCTTCTTCATGACGGTGGCTCCCAGGTGGATTCGGATGCGGCAGGCCGCGCAGGTCAGGTCTTCGTCGAGCAGCTCGGGCACGTCGCTGCACTCCACACAGGCGTGGGCATACAGGCCGGCCGCGGTTTCGAGGTCAGCCGATGTCGAAGACATAGACACCGCCCCCAGGTGCGTCGATCGAGGAGTAGGCGCCGGTGAACAGCTCCACGGCTGCGCAGTCCCAGTCGATCCCGTTGAACGGCCAGCGGGTCAGGAGCTGTTGCTCCTCGCTGGTGAGGCGCTCTTCGGCCCGCTCGCGGGCGAAGTCGGCCTCGCTGTCGTGCTGGCCCCGGAACTCGTCCCGGAAGTGTTCGAGGTCCTTGGCCAGGTCGCCTCGGCGGTCGCCGTACTCGCTGAACCACGCGGCGAAGGGCGCGCGTTCGTACGGCGGGATCTCGCACAGGGTCTCGGCGATCTTCGCGGCGTGATGCGGTGAGCATTCCCCCTCGATCACGCCGAGGAAGTTCTCGTGGTCCATGACCCACAGCTCGTCATGGTCGGTCGGTCGACCGTGGAGGTCGCCGCCGTCCACCAGGTCGGCGGCGTCGGCCTCGTACCAGTCGCCGACCAGGCGGCCTGCGTTGTAGCAGGCCAGGCACCCGATCCACACGCGGGGCGTGTCCAGGCATCCCAGGGTGATCATGTGGTCCTCACTGTCGATGTGGGCTGGCTCATCAGGCGGGGCACACCACTGCCCCTCGACCTCCTTCCGGAGGTTTCGCCTTGTCGGTCGACTAGATTTCGGCGTCTTCGATGACCGGGCGGACGCTGCGCCAGCGGGTGACGCCCATGTCCTTGCTGATGCGGTCGGAGTTCGCCTGGAGGCTCCGGGCGCACTCGGCGCACAGGAACCCTTCGAAGGTGACTGAGCGGCTCCACGGGCCACGCCTGCCGGTTGCCGGGCCGCACTGCTCGCACTGGCCGCCGCCCCGGATGTGTTCGAACACCACGGTCTTGAAGCCGGTGTGCGGGCTGGTCGACCGCACGTAGGAGTGTGTCTGCCGGGCGGCAGTTCGGAAGGCGTGCCGGAATCCGTAGTCGAACCACGTGCCGCCGTGCCGCCAGGTGTCGCAGGCGTCACCGTGGTCTTCGGGCTTCTCGTGCTCGGCGTCGCAGATGTAGAGGTCGTACGGCCAGGTCACCAGTCCACCCCCAGCGTCTTCAGAAGCTGATCGACGGTGGCGTACTCGGCGTCGGAGGGAACGCGGAGTTCTTCGTCGGGAATCATCTCGACCGGCAGCGCGAAGATGAGCTGTTCTGCCATGTCGGCCAGGTGGCACAGGGTGTGCCATTCGTCGGTGGCGGGGTCGTAGTCCTCGCGCCACTCGCTGACCTCACGGGTGATCTTGAGGATCTCCCGGATGGTCTCCTTGATCTTGTCCATGTCGTCTTTCGGGTACGGGGCCGCCCCGCCCACAAGAGCCAGGGCGGCCCGAACGGAGCGGTGGTTATACGGCGGCCAGGGACTGACGCCGGCCGGAGCCGACACGGGTGTTCGTGCCGAGGTCGGCGCGCTCCCCCGCCGCGATGCCCTCATGCCAGCCAGAGCCGGTCAGGCGGCGCTTCGGCGCGGTGCGGATCTTCGGGTGCGCAGCCTTGAAGATGGCCCGGATGGTGTCCTCGCGCTTGGCGAGTACCAGCTCGGCCTTACCGCCGAGCTGTCGGTCCGCCTCGTCAACGGCAGCCCGCTCGGCGACGCCGAGGCGTTCGGTAACGGCGGAGCGGAATCCGGCGAGCCACGTCTTGCGGTAGGCGGTCGTCGGCTCACCCGGCAGGGGACGGCCCTTCTTCATGCCGTTGAACGCCTGGAGCAGGAGGGAGGTGTAGAGCATCTCCGCTCGGTCGAGCACAGACTCGTAGCCGTGCATCTCGACCTTCTGTACGTACTTGCCGGACCGCCAGTCGTAGACCCGCCACCGAACGGACTGGCCGCCGAGCGCATCGACGACCGACATCAGCAGGTTCACGCGGTCGAGCAGGTAGGAACCGCTCTCGATCACGACACGCTTCGTGGGCTTGTCGGTCTCCGGCAGGGACTCCGCGATCATGGCTCGCTCGATGCCGTACTTCGACATGAGATCGGCGGCCTTGGCGAAGTACACCTGGGACTCCTCCGGCGACGCGGCCGGGTCCTCCGCCTTGGCCAGGATCGCGCGGACCTTGGCGAGCATCGGATGAGTCTGCTGGTCGCTGTGCATGTGTACCTCTGGATCTTGTGATGCGGCTGGCATCGTCAGGAAGCGGGCACCACCCCCGCCCCGACCCCCGAAGGGGTTTCGCCTTTCACCTAAAGCGGCTGCTTGATGGACTGCCCGGCCAGGACCGTCGCGAAGTTGGCCATGACGACCGTGGCCAGTTGCTCAAGCTCCGGACCTCCACTGGGCATCGGTGCGCCGAGAATGCGCAGGGTGCTCAGGGAGCGGGCGACAAGCCTTTCCATGTCGTTCGTGTCGACAAGGTCGGCACAGAGGTCGCAGGCACGCCAGTGGCCATCGTTGGTGAGCGGAGTCAGTACGCCGCTATCGCACAGGAGGGCTACCTGTGCCCGGAGTTGGGGCACGTACAGCCATCGAGCGATGGGCATGGAGCAGAAGTCGCACTCGGTCATGTGTCCTCTTCGAGTCGATAGGGGCCGCCTCTCCCAGAGGGGGGATTCACCGGGAGAGGCGGCAGAACAGGGGGAATCAGGCGAACTGGAGCTGTCCGGCGATTGGCGCGTTGAAGTGCTCGTTCGCGAGTTCGCAGAAGTGGGCGTCTCGGTGCTCGGCGTAGATCTCGGCCGTGCGAATCCAAGAGACCTCACCTTCGGATTCCTGGTACTTCAGCTCGTAGAGGTCGTCGTGAGCGTGCTCAGTAATTGCCTCGCGATCCGCGTCGGTGTCCTCGGGGTACGATCGGCAGGCTTCATCGATCGCTTCTTCGAGATTCCCGTTGAACACCTCGTCTTCGAGTTCACCGTGATCCATCTCGTCGAGAAACGGGTACTCGCGCTTGACGAACTCGGCCAAGGCGACTGCCTCTCGAAAGGCGGCCGTGTATCCCTTGCTTTTCCTGTTGCGCTCATAGACCTGGACGTAGAGGGCGTTGGCGCTTCCGTACCAATTCGGGTTGCCGTCGATCTCGGTCAGGTAATCGTCTCTGGTGGCGACACTTTCGAGAAGGCTCTTCGCGACACGGAAGTTGGACTTCGCCGCCAGGTCGGCCGGGTATTCGGCGTAGGAGAACATCTCGACGTGGGTCGGACGGTCTTCGTCACCCCAGTAGGAAGTGCGCCATGACGGATAAGCACGGTTGGAGTCGTCGAGCAGTTCCGCGTACTCGCGGTACGTCTCGTTCGAGATTCCGGATTGGCGGCACATATGGCCTCGTCTTTCGTGTTGAGCGGCTGGCTCATCAGGTCCCGGACACCACTCCGGGCACGACGCCCCGCACACCATGGCGGTCGGGGCGTTTCGCCTGCGGACAGCAACCCCATCAAAATGACAGGGGCTGCCACTTAGCTAAGATCTTGCAATCGGGCCTAGAAATAAGCCACGATCATGTCGTGGTCGTCCACCTCGACGTGGCACTCCGACTCTTCGAACGACACACCGTCTCCCCGGACCTTGAAGTCGAGGAGCTCGGGCACGTCTTCCTCCCGGATCGGCTCGCCACCCTCACGGCACAAGCCTTCGAGAGTGACCTCGACCGTCACCGTGGTCCGATACTTCCGCGCAAGCGGGTCCAGACCGAGCGCCTTCAGCACCTCATCCGCCGCTTCGCGCTCGATCTCGCCATCCTCGAACACCGAGGCCAACTGCTCTCGCACCTGCCCCTTGAGACGGTTCGACTCAGCCCGCACACTGATGGCCTCCTCGCGCCAGTGGTCGCGATCGTCCATCAGCTCACCCATGTCACTGTTCAGCGAGTTGGACAAGCCGGTCAGGAACTCCGCAGCGTCACTCAGGACGCGGTTCTCCACGATCAGTTCGCCCACGATGCCCGAGGCGTTGTCCACGGCACCGGCGAACAGGTCACGCTCTCGTGCCACGTCGAACAGCCGCTTGCGCAGGTTGGCGTTCTGCTCCCACAAGTCAGGGTTGGACAGCACATCCGTCTCCTTCGCGAGGTTCACGCCGGACTTCATCTTGAACGCGTTCGTCATGTGTCTCCTATCGGATAGGGGTCGCCCCTCGGCCGGCCCCGATGCACACCCCACCTCTTGATGGGGTGCTGTCACTCAAGCCCACACACCGGCGCGCTTGAGTCGCAGCACCCCACCGGACCCGAAGGCCCGGCGGGTGCATCCACGTTCACGTTCTGCAATGTGTCAGGCGCACTCGCGCCATCACGTCTCTTCGATCAGTACAGCCAGGCATCCCGCCCCACACGGGCATTCCAGGACGCCAACCACCCGCCCCACATGGGCATTTCAGGTGGCTCGATGGCTGCGAATATTCGCGTTCACTGTTGAGTTCTCAAGGATCGGGCGGTGCCTTTCTGTACCAACCCCTCTCGGGGTGGCCTCGGTCCGGCCGCCCCTGGCCAGTCACCCAGCCAGGCCCGAGTTCGGCGCACTCGGAGCGCTCGGGCACTGCGGTCTTCGCTTCTCGCGCTGACCTTGCCGTACTCCCTGCGACAGCTCGCTTCGCAGAGCGGCCCCCCGCTCCCTCGGGGGTGGGGCACCCGATGCCCGGATGCTGGCGTGATGGTCATTTCCGCCCGGCCTGTCGGCCTTGCGGTGGTTCCGACCCTAGCGGATCTTCTCCGGTCTGCCAAGTTCTCGCATTCACTTCAACTTGACCGCCCTGCCCGGCAGTTGGCGGCGCCGCATCGTGCGGCCCGTTCTCGGTTGCCCGGTTCGGCGTGGTCCCCACCGTAGTCGGCGGCTCCCGTTCTAGTCAAGTTCTCGCTTTCGCTGGAACTCGAAGCGGTCCAGCCCTGAGCTTTGCGCTGTGCGCCTTGCCCGTTGGCCTGTCCGCCTGCCGCCTTGCCTGCCTGCCTTGCGGCCGGTCGGTGTTGGCGACGGGTCAGAGCTTGGCACACGTCGGCGACTCTGCGCAAGTCTCGCAATCGTGGCCGGTTGTCCGCCTTGGGGGGTGCGGGGGGGGTGCGTCGGTGTGCGGCGCGCGAGAGTAGCGGAGACCCGGTCCGACCGTACGGGGTGGGGGTATGACCCCCGGTGGAAAAATTCTCGGACCGCCCCGTTTAGCAGCTCGGATTCCGCCACGGTTCCAGGGTCGTTCCACGACGGCTCTCGGTTGACGCTGGACGGCTTCTTCCCAGGTCAAAGCGGTCAAGAGCCGGGGGTGTCGTTCTCGGCAGGTCGATCCTTGCGCCACTTCTCGATCTCCGGCCTCAACAACGTGCCAATCAGGTCGCCGAGGTAGAGACCTCTCTCGTATGCCATGTGCTTCAGGTCTTCGCGCTCGGCTTTGGCAAGCGTGATGTACTCGGGGGAAGCCTCCTTCCGGTGATGTCCACAGCACAGGGCCCGCATACAGAAGTTCTTCGAGGGCCGGATCTCCTCCGATGTCCACGGCGGGTAACGGTAGCGCTCCAGCTCTTCTGCACAGCGCTGGACTTCGGCGTGCTTCTCCGGTCGCCGTCGAGGGGTGCGCTCATGGCCATAGTGGTGCTGAAACCACTGGCGTCGAGCAGGGTCCTGTATCTCCCGCTGCGCCTGGGCCACGCGGTCCTTGATCCCCTCCGCGGTGCGGAGGGGAAGCAGGTTCCTCGCGAAGAAGCGGATCTCCGGATGGGCGTATTGCAACTTCATGTCTCGCTGCCACTCGGCTGCGCTCTTCCAGCTCTTCCACCTGTTGCACTGGTCGCAGGCCGGCACGAGATTCCACCAGACGTCTCGCCCGTGGTCGCCCGCTAGTGGGGCTTCGTGCTCAAGCGTCTCGGACTGCGCCTCGTTGCAGTACACACAGCGGCGCTGGTTCGCCAGCAAGACCATGATCCACACCCATAGATCTTGGCTCCCCCGGTCTTTCCTCAGCACTTCTTGTCCGGTCGCCGCCATCCCCGCCCCTCAGCCGTTCAACCCGGCGGCATCGTACGAGGAGGCACTGACAACGGCGCCGCCCTCACGTGTGCGGCGCCGTTGGCCTCGTCAGGCCGCAGGAAGCAACAGGGAGGCAACACCTGTTTTCCCCTAATGCCTACGGGAGTTGGTCTATCGTCATGCCTGTGGGCGTCCCCGCAAAGCTGCAACGTCTTCCGCCTCATGCCCGGCGCTGTCAATCAGGCAGAGCCACTTCCAGGAGAACGGGAGGACGTGAGTGGCACAAGGACGCCACCGCAAAGAGGAAAGAGGGTGGGCCCGGCTGCGGCACATCGCCACCACCTTTTTCGTGTCGCTTGCCGGCCGCTTGGTAGCTGACTGGCTGGCTCACGAGGAAGGGTGGTTGCGCTGACCACAGCCGGACTCGGGAACCCTGTGAACGGGCCTGCGTAGGTCCCGTCCTGGGGCCGTCTCGGCCAGGAGGCGGCCCCACCGGGGCGGGTGACAGTACATACCGAAACCCGGATATGCAGCACGCCACCCGCACTCACTGTACCGAGTTGACTCTTATAACTTTCGGGGTTTCCCCCCATGAGTCAAGTTTTATGGGTCACCAACCAGTAGCCCTATGCCGCTCGGGTCTCACCCAGGTACCGGTATCCCGATCGGACCGAGCACCCAAGGCGCTCTGCCAGCGCAGGGCCCGTAACCTTCTCCCCCTCGGCCTTCATAGCGGCAACGGTCTCCCTCACCGCTTCCAGCGGGACGGCCTTCCTGGCACGACCTTGCCGCCGCGGATTGTCCTGTGCCGTCCCGGCCGCTGCCAGATCGCCGGTCAGCTCGTCCGCGAATTGATCAGCCTCGTCCGCCAGCTCCTCCGCCTCCACTGTCAGCCCCTCAACGGCGTTCTTGACACCATGCGCCTTGGACACGAGGAGGCGGCCTTCGAGGTCGAGGGCCTCGGCGAGGTCGACCGTCATGAGGACGAGGGACTCCTCCAGTTCGGCGATGCGCTGTGTGGCAGTCACGGAGGTTGGCGGGGTCGCCGCCATGTGGAGCATGTGTGCCACGACGAGCGGTGGCACGGCGGAGACGAGCGCGACGAGGGCGGCGGAGGTGTGCATGTAGTTCTGCTCAATGAGGTGTGCCACCACCTGCGCTGACAGTGCCAGCCCGAGGGCGATGCCAGCGCCGATCATGGCGGTGCCCCGGCCTGGCAGTGCCATGCGGCGGCGCACTTCGGCGATGACAGCGGCTGCGGCGGCGTAGGTGGAGACGCAGACCGGCATGAGCCAGGCGACCCAGCCGTGCCATCCGGCGGCCCGTGCCATCTGGATCTCACCTGGCACGGACATGGCCAGTGCTGCCACCAGAACGAGCGGCCTGCCAGCCACGAAGACGACCTTGGCGTACCAGGGCATGTGCATGGACGTAGACATGAGTGTTCCCTCGAAGATCAGCGCTGGCAGGTCAGGCGGCGACGGCGGCACGGCACAGGGCGCGGCCTCGGCTGGCGATGCCGTGGTGAACGGCCTCGGTGGCGGGCGTGCTGGCAGGCGCGTCGGTCAGGAAGGCGGCGGCGCGGTCGAGCTCGTCACGGCAAGCGCCGCACACGGTGCCGTGGCGGCCGAGGGGGAAGGGCGCGGTGCAGACCTCGCAGCGGTCGCGGGTGTCCGGGGCGGGCTTCGGCTTCGGCGCGGGTCGGGCGGGCATCTGGTTCTTGAGCCGGTAGGAGACCAGTGCGGCGGCGGAGTCGATGCGTTCGGGAAGGCGGGCCGTCAAGGACGCGGTGATCTTCATGGTGCTGTGGCCTTCGGCCAGCCAGGCGGCGGCGAGTGGGGCCAGGCGGAGGACTTCGGCGGCGCTGAGCTTCAGGCGGTGGTCCGTGTCGGCGAGTCGGCCCAGGGTGGATGCCGCCCGGCCGATCTCGGCGGCCTCCGGCGCAGCCTGGTCTTCGTCGCCGGAGGCTTCTCCCTCCTCCTCGTCGCCGGACTCGGCCTTCGGCTCGCCGTCGCTCTGCGGCTCGGCCTCGGGGAGGAGGTTCTTTCCTCGGGTCTTTACTCCCTTGGGAGAGTCGCCGACGGGCCGGGTGTTCGGTGCACCGACCGTCGGGATGTGGTCAGTCGGAATGTCGGTCACGTGGGTCTCGGTGTGCCAGCGGCCCGTCTCGGGGTCCTGGTGGCGCACGCGGCGGAGGTAGCCCGCCGCTTCGAGCTGGCGATATGCCTGGGAGACCTTGTGCCGGCCTTCCTCCACGTCGTCGGTGACGGTTTCGACGGTCGCCTTGGCCTCATCGGGCATCGACAGGAGGGTGATGAGCAGCCCTCGGGCCGCGAGGGACAGGCCGCGGTGGCGTGCGGCGGCGTTGGGGACGACGGTGAAGGCACGGTCGTGCCGAGTACGATGCACTCGCATCGAGAGACAACCCCTCTCGTTGTCGGCCCCGGCGAGGTGTTCCCGCACCCATGACCTGGGGCCGTTTGCGTTGACGCTGCGCAACCTACGCGATGCTTTGACTAGATGTCCAGCACATCGCCCGCCTTGCCAAGATCTCGCTATGACGTGTGACGGGCGTCACTCGTCGCACGTTTCCGAAAAGACGCCCTGGCTCCGTATATACAAGTAGAGGCTTGAGCGAATTGAGCTCCTCGCTCATTGGGGCCCCTCCGGGGCCCACGGATCGAATCCTCTTCGCCGCTGCGACATCCCATTTGGCTCCTTCGGAGCCATTTGAAGAAGCCCTTCGCCGCTGCCTTCCCTCTTGATGAAATCACTTAACAGGGAGGCTAATTGGCTTGGTCTACTTCAAGTCGAAGAGAGCGTCTGCCCGCGAATTGGAGTCAGATCCGGCACCGCATCCTGAACCGCGACGGCCATCAGTGCACAGCCAGGGATCAGTACGGCGTGCGGTGCGCCGAGGCGGCCACCGATGTGGACCATATTCGACCCGGTGACGACCATCGAGAGGCCAACTTGCAATCGCTCTGCGGGTGGCATCACCGGATCAAGTCCTCCCGCGAGGGAGCCGCGGCCAAGGCTGCCGGGCGTCGGCGCCAGGACCGCAAGTTCCGCAGGACCGAGGCACACCCTGGCCTGCTGTAAGCGCGCAGAGCTCCGGGCCCATGCCCGTCGAGCCGCGCCGGCCCCCAAGGTCTCCCTTGCCTCGGGGGCCTTCGACTTGAAAGGAGGTGGGAGAGATCCCTGGCCCCGTACCGAGTCGGGAGGCGGATCTCGCCCGCCCCCGAGAGCGCAAGGGCAGTGATGTCCAGTCGGTGACCAAGGGTGTCCTCCGGGACGTCAAGGTTCCTAATGCCGACCGGAATTGGCACCCGATCGCGAAGCGCCTGTGGGACTCCCTGAAGTCGTCCGGCCAGTCCGACTTCTACCAGAACAGCGACTGGGCATTCGCCTACTCGCTATGCGAAGACCTCAGCTACTACAAGAAGGCTGGCAAGCGCTCCGGCCAGATGCTTCAGACCATCTATTCGGCCTTTGAGCGGCTTCTCGTCACCGAGGGCGACCGGCGTCGTGTGCGCATCGAACTTCACGAGCCCGAGGCGGAGGAGCAGTCCGCTGCTGTGCTCGCCATCGCGGACTATAGGCAGGAGCTGGGGCTCGCCTGAGTCAGGCCACGGAGTTACTGCACGAGGTGCTCCAGGCAGAACCGCAGACGTCCAGCAAGGCGAAGCTGGCGGGCTGGCGGGTTCGTGAGGTAGTCGTTCATGCGCCCCCAGTCCCTACGGTCAGCAGGAAGGTCCTCGTACCAGGCGACGCCCCGAGCGTTACACCCGCTGCACAGCAACCCTCGGACGCACCCTCCGCAGATGGACCATGCCCAGTCTGCCGGTTCACAGCATTCATGGTCATGATCAATGTGCCAGTACGAGGAGCTCACGTCCTCTCCCTCGGGCCCCTTGCCACACAAGGCGCAAACGCCGCCCTGGAACTCCAGGATTGCCCTCACGTCGGCTGCCGTCAGGTTGTACCGGCGGCCTTGCCTGGCCATCCGGCTACAGCTCTGGCAATGCCCCGATAGGCGGCCTTCCCCTCTGTACGTGATGGTGGCGCTACACCCGTAGCAGTTGTGCAAGGTGTCGCGCGTCAACGGGACTCCGTAGTAGTGACCTGGCATTCCTCGACGGTACCGGGAAGCACTGACACCGCCCGGAGGTGAGCTTGCCAACTCAGCTCACAGCAGCGGAGATTGAGGCGCTGGAGCCGTCGTTCTACGGCCCAACATGGCTCAAGGAGCCTGGCGGTTCCTGGAAGCTCCCCGAATACACGCTCGGCTGGCAAATCGCGGGTTGGTCCGCTGAGTTCCTCAAGGCCGAGGATGGCGGGCCCTGGCGCTTCACGCGCGAGCAGCTCCGCTTCGTCTTGTGGTGGTACGCGGTCGACGAGAACGGCCGCTTCATCCACCGCAAGGGAGTCCTCCAACGCCTCAAAGGCTGGGGCAAGGACCCGCTCCTCGCGGTGATCTCGCTCGCCGAGTTCGTCGGCCCGAGCCGGTTCTCCCACTGGGGCCCTGACGGGCAGCCGGTCGGCGTCCCGCACCCCCAGGCATGGGTGCAGATCGCGGCCGTCAGCCGCGACCAGACGCGCAACACGATGACGCTGATGCCGTCCCTGATGTCGGACAAGCTCATCGAGACGTACGGCATCAAGGCCGGGGCCGAGCTGATCCGTGCGAACGGCGGCCGGCAGAGGCTCGAAGCGGTCACCTCGTCGTTCCGCGCCCTTGAAGGCGGCCGAGTCACGTTCACGGTGCTCAACGAGACGCACCACTGGGTGACCGGCAACAACGGCGACCGCATGTACGAGACGATCGACGGTAACGCGACGAAGAAGGACTCGCGCTATCTGGCGATCACGAACGCTTACCTGCCTGGCGAAGACTCCGTGGCCGAGCGGATGCGCGAGGCATTCGAGAAGATCCTCGAAGGCCGGGCCTCGGACATCGGCTTCATGTACGACTCGATCGAGGCCCACCCGGCAACGCCCCTGACGCCCGAGGCGATCCGCATCGTCCTGCCGAAGATCCGCGGTGACGCGGTGTGGCTGCGGGTCGAGACGATCCTTCAGTCGATCCTCGACACGACGATCGCGCCCAGCCGCTCGCGGCGCATGTGGCTGAACCAGATCGTTGCCTCCGAGGATGCTCTGTACGGGCCCGCCCAGTGGGATGTGCTCCGCGATGACGCCCTGGTGCTCCAGCCCGGCGACGAGATCGTCATGGGCTTCGACGGCGGCCTCCGGGACGACAGCACGGCTTTGGTGGCGCTCCGCGTCTCCGACATGGCGGCCTTCGTGCTCGGCCTGTGGGAGAAGCCGGACGGCCCGGCCGGCAAGGACTGGGAGGTCCCCCGCGCCCAGGTCGACTCGGCGGTGCACGACGCCTTCCGCGCGTTCGAAGTCCAGGGCATGTACGCCGACGTGGCCCTCTGGGAGTCCTACATCTCTGAGTGGTCAGAGGCGTACGGCGAGGGCCTGGCCGTGAAGGCGCCCGGCAAGGACGCGATCGGCTGGGACATGAGGACCAGCCTCAAGGCGTCGACCCTCGCGAACGAGCGGCTGATGAGATCGGTCTTCGACCGCAAACTCGTCCACGACGGCGACCTCAAGCTCCGTCGGCACGTTCTCAACGCGGTGCGCCGGACGAACAACTACGGAGTCTCGTTCGGTAAGGAGAGTCGCGAGTCGCCGCGGAAGGTGGACCTGTACGCCGCGCTAATGCTCGCGCACGAGGCCCTCGTTGATCTACGCGCCCGTGGCCGGAAGGTCCGCAAGCGGACCGGCCGAGGCTATTTTATTTGATTCGATTGCGAGATCTTAGCAAGGTTGCGTTTCTTGGCTGCCCCCGTTTCACCTGTCGCGCTCGCGCGACAGCTCCTCGCCATCCTGAACCGAGACGGCGACCGGCTGAAGAGGGTCGACGACTACCTCCACGGCCGGCATGACGACCCCTACATGCCTCCCCAGGCGGACGACGAGTATCGGCTCCTCGCCCGCCGCGCCGTCTCGAACTGGATGCCTCTGCTCGTCGGCACTCCGGCCCAGGCGCTGTACGTCGACGGCTTCCGTCCGGGCAGCACCGACGAGGGGATGCCGGTCGAGGTCGAGACGGCCTCGCCGGAGTGGGCGCACTGGCAGCGGTCGCGTCTCGACGCCCGCCAGGCCGCCGTCTATCGCGGAGCCCTGGCGTACGGCCATGCCTTCACCGTCACCGAACGGGATGAGACGGACGGGCTGGTCCACACGAAGGGGCTGTCGGCGCTGCGGACGGCCGCGCTGTACGAGGACCCTGCGAACGATGACGTGCCGTACGCGGCGCTCACCGTCACGGCCTGGCCCTCGGGCGACATCCGAGGCAAGGCGCGGATGTGGGACGCCACGCACGAGTACGCCGTGACGTTCCGCGGCCTGGACGACGAGAAGAGCGTCACGACCACCCCGCTGCGAAGGCATGGCTCGTCGGAGTGTCCGGTGACACGGTTCGCGGCGAGCGTCGACCTGGAGGGGCGTACGCTCGGCGTGATCGAGCCGATGACGGCTCTCCAGGACCGCATCAACCAGACGGTGTTCGATCTGCTGCTTGCCCAGTCCTACGGCAGCACGAAGGTGCGGACCGTCACCGGCATGGCGCCGCCCGTCCAGCGCGATCCGGAGACGGGTGAACCAGTCCTCGACGAGCAGGGCAACCCCGTTCCCCTGCCGATCAACCACAACGCCAGGCGATTTTTGTTCGCCGAGGACCCGGACGTGAAATTCGGCTCGCTGGACGAAACTCCCCTCGGCGGGTTCATCGACTCGATCGACATGAGCATCCGGCACCTGGCCGCAGTCAGCCAGACCCCACCGCACCATCTTCTTGGCCAGATCGCCAACCTGAGCGCCGAGGCCCTCCTCGCTGCCGAGACGGCCCTGAGCCGCAAAATCGCCGAGTTCCGCACGGCTTTCGGCGAAAGCTGGGAGAGGGTCTTCCGGCTAGCCGCCGAACTTTCCGGATCTACCGGTTCGGACGACTACGCGGGCGAGGTCATCTGGCGCGACATGGAGCAGCGCTCCCTCGCCCAGGCCGCCGACGCGCTCGGCAAGCTCCGCGAGCAGCTCGGCATTCCGGCCCGTGGCCTGTGGCGACGGGTTCCCGGCGTGACACAGACAGAGCTGGAGGACTGGGAGCAGAAGCTCGAAGAGGACGACTCTGTGGGGCAGTTGGCCACCGCGCTGACTCGCGCCACACCTGACGTCCCGGCTACGCCCGTGGCGACTGCGGCATGACCAGCGCAGCACGCCAGGCGGAGACCGATCGGGCGTCAGTGGCCTTCCACGTCGCGCTGAGCCAGATCGGCGCGAAGACCACCGCGGATGCCCTGTCCCTGTGGAACGAGGTCCCGGCCGCGCAGCGCGCGGCCACGGCGTCGGGGTGGCTACGGCGGGCGATCACGCTGGTCATGTCGAGGCGGCGCATGTCGCGCGACCTCGCTCGGGCCTACTACCGGCTCGCCCGCGCCCTTCAGACCGGCCGCACCGTCGCTGACCCGTACCACCCCGAGCCGGATCACGTGACCCTCGGCGACCTCCGCCGGGAGTTTGCCGCACTGGCCGGCACCTATTCACCCGGCCCTGATCAGGCGGGCGGGGCCGCGACCGGCGAGTCCGGGGAAGCCCCGCCCGCCCACGACGACGAGCCCGGCCCCGCCGACCAGGACGCCCCGGAGACACCCAGGGCCGACGACGACCCGGAGCTCGACGACGAGGACGACGACTGGGAAAGGGTGCTCGTCGAGGAACTCGACGGACTCCGCGAGGAGGAAGAGCGCATCGAACGGGAGGCGGAGGAAGAACTCCGCACCGTCCTGGACGCGCTCGGCACGCAGAACCTCGACCGACGGCTGTCCCAGGTCGACGACGAACAGGCCGCGAAAGACGCAGACCGCCAGCGCGCGGAGGCTCACCGCCAAGCGGGCGCCCAACAGGCCGCTGCGGCAAGCCGAGTTGCGATGAACGGTGGCCGATCGACGACGTGGAACCACATGCGGCGCGACCACCGGGCTATGGGGTACGTACGGCTGTCCCGTACAGGCACCCCGTGCGGCTGGTGCGCGATGCTGATCAGCCGGGGCCCGGTCTACAAGAGCCGCGAGTCCGCCACCTTCGCGGACGGCGACCGCTACCACGACAACTGCCACTGCTACGCGATGCCGGTCTTCTCGTGGCAGCAGTACGGCTCATCCGAGCTGTTCGCCCTGTCCCGCGAGTACGAGGCCCTGTGGCCCAAGGTCACCCGAGGACTCAGCGGCAAAGCCGCGGTGAGCGCCTGGCGGCGCTTCATCCGCCAGAAGCAGCGCGACGCACACAAGGCCGCAGCCCAGGAGGCGCGGCGATCCACGACCACAGCCCAGGAGGCGTGACCCGTGTCCGAACAGACCCCTGCCCCGGCCGACGAGCAGACCGGCGAGAACGAGCAGATCCAGGACGAATCCCTGTCCCCGGAGCCGCAGGCCGATGCCCCAGAGAACGCCCTCCCCGAGTGGGCGCGCAAGGAGCTGACCAAGGTGCGCGGCGAGGCCGCCTCGTACCGCACCCGCCTGCGTGACGCCGAGGAGAAGCTGTCCGAGGCGAAGTCCCCGGAGGAGTTCGAGGCCGCCCTCGCCGAAGTCAAGGCGAAGAACGCCGAGCTGGAGCGCTCCGTGCTCACCAGCTCGGTGGCCCGGAAGTACGACCTCCCCGAAGAACTGGCCGGCCGACTGCGGGGCGCGACCCCCGAGGAGATGGAAGCCGACGCGAAGGCCCTGCGAACGCTGCTCGCCCCGGCCGCCCCGGAGTCCCTCGGTGGTGGCCTGACCCCGTCCGACGAGGGCGACGGAGAGATGGACCCGCGCGCACTCGCTCGGCGGTCCCGGCGCTTCTAGTCGTCGCGCAGCAGACCCAGCTTCTCGAAAACCCAGCCTGTCAGGGGTGCCATCGCCGCGAAGGCGATACCGCCGCAGGAGGCGCTGTCCCACAGGCCCTTGCGGGCCGCCTGCGCCACGTTCATGACGATCAGCCCGATCACCGCAGCAATGAGCAGCGTAGTGATCACGTAATGCTTAGACATTCTCGTTCGCTCCTTCTGAAGCTTTAGTTCCCCAGGCTGCTTCGGAGCGTTGGGGATCAGTTCGCTCGCACTGATCCCGTCCACGCCAGAACAGCCACATTTCAGTGGACGTCTAGGCGGGACGGGAGAACCCTACCCCCCTGCACCGCGCAGCCCCAAACGGGCTGGTTGCAGCGGGTTTTGCCGTTTCAGGACCGACTCCCGGAGGACCTCCATCCCCACCAATCAGCACCAGGTCGTCAAGCCGCAGAAGCTCGTCAACACCGCAGTCGGAATGCTGGAGCAGGAGCTCCTCGTTCCGAACCTGTTCCAGAAGCAGGGCGTCGATCACTTCAAGGGCGCCGACAACGACACCATCTCCATGAAGGTCGAAGGAATCCTCCCCTTCCACGACTACGCATGGCGCAACGACCGCTCGCAGCCCATTCAGTTCGACGAGTACAGCGAGCGCAAGATCGCCGTCACTTTCGGCGGTAACAGCTATTCGGCCGTCAAGCTGACTGACGAACAGAATGATTTCGACATCGACCAGTGGTCGAAGCTGCTTCGCCCACAGGTCAAGGCGGTGTCGCGCGGTCTTCAGCGCCGGGCCGTGAAGACCCTGACGGGCCAGGAGTACGCCGTTACCATCGGCAACGCGAGCCAGAATCTCCGCTCTGCCCTTATCGAAGCGCGGCGAGTGCTGAACGCATTCCACGCCCCGAAGGAGGGCCGCTATCTCCTCGTCGGCTCCGACTTCGAGTCGGCGCTCCTGAATGACGAGAAGCTGAACTTGGCGCAGAACGTTGGCGATTCCGAGGCGGAATCCGCGCTGCGCACCGCGAGCCTGGGTGAGCGATTCGGTTTCCGGATCGTTGTCGACCAGACGATTCCGAGTGATGCGGCGTACGCCTTTGCGTCCAGCGGGTTCATCTTCCTTTCCGGGGCCCCGGCGGTTCCGCAGTCCGTTCCGTACGGCGCTACCACGAGCTTCGAGGGCATCGCGCTGCGCTGGATTCGCGACTACGACTCGATGTACCTCCAGGACCGCTCGGTCGTGAACGTCTACAACGGCTTCCGGAGCGTGACGGACATCCTGGTCGGCTGGGACGAGGCCGCCGAGAAGGAGATCATCTCGACGAAGGAGCACTTCGTGCGCGGCATCAAGCTCTCCCTCGACGGCAAGAGCGCATACCCCGAGGCCGCCTCCGAGCTTGCCAAGATCACGGGTGTGTCCGACACGAAGGTCTGGACTCCGACCGGCCCGAAGCCGGAGGACGACCCCGCCAACGCCTGATCCCTCCTCGCAGGGGCCGGTGCCACGAGTGCCGGCCCCTGCTTGGCCTGCCCGAAAGGAGGTTGAGACGTGGCGTACGCAACGCTCGACGAACTCAAGGGTCGTCTGGATTGGGAGTTGGATGAGGATGAACTCCGCATCGGCACAGCCGCATTGGAGGACTCGTCCGACCTGGCGGTGATGTACGGGCGCGAGTGGCCGGAGGCCACGGCTCCCCGGCTGGTGAAGACGCTGGTGCTGAAGGCCGCGGCGAGGTACATGCGCAACCCGAACGGCTACACCCAGTCCAGGGCGGGCGACGAGACGCTCGCCTGGTCGGACATCGGCCGTGACGCGGGTTCCGTCTACTTCACGCGCGAGGAGATCCGGCTCCTGGAGGAGCTCGCCGGTCGCAGGCCGGGCCTCAGCAGTGTCCCCGTCACGGCTTGGGGTACGACGCTCCGCTCCGGCAGGGCCACGGTCCCCGTCGACTACCACGGCGACCCGTTCCCCCTGTTCGCCGACGAGACGAGCCCATGGTGAGCGTGCAGCGACGGCGCGGCCAGAGGGCGCGAGTCTGGCGAACAGTGGAGGTCGTGGACAACCGAGGTAACACGGTCGTTGTGGCCGATCCCGAGGGGCCGATCGAGGTCCGGGCGGCCTTCATTCCGCAGCGTTCCTCCAAGGCGGAGGTGCCGGGCCAGCAGCAGATCAACGTCACCACGATGGTGGTCGACGCCCATCTCGCGGACATCTCCTTGTGGTCCCGCGTGGAGTACAAGGGACGCGAGTGGGACATCGTGTCCCCGCCCGCCTACCACCACGGTGATCGCCGTACCCGTCACTGGAGCATCGACATACGGGAGCGGCCCTGATGGCGACCGTTTACCACAGCGTGGGCGGCAGAAAGATCTCCAAGGTCATCGCCCTGAACGAGGGCGTACAGGCGGAGGTCGAAGCGAGGACTTTCGAGATCGCCGTCCGTGCGGAGGAGATTCTCGAAAGGCATCACGCTGAGGGCCATTCAGAGATCGTTGTCGAAGGGGGAAAGATCGACAGGTACGTTGTCCTCTCCGACGATCGCGGCCAGAAGGCCGCCATGTCGATCGAGTACGGCCGCCAGGCGTCCGTGACTGTCCGCGAGGACAAGCACGGAAACAAGTTCCTGGTTGCCGTGCCCGAGATGGACGGCCTGTATATCCTCGCCACCGCATCGCATTTGCCCAAGAAGCGGAAGGGTAAGGTGAAGGTCGACTAGTGGCCGGCATACCAGACCACATCAAGGCCCTCGCCGAACTGTCGCCCGTTGAAGACCTCTTGCTGGCCATCCTGCGCAAGGGGCTTCCCGGAGTTCAGGTGAAGTCACTCATCGACCAGCACGAGACTTTTCCACTCGTGCTGGTCCGCCGCGACCCGACCTTCGGCCAATGGGCTGCCGACACGCGTTTCACCGACGCCGCCCGAGTCGTGATCAACGCGTTCGCCCCCGACCCGAACGGTGACGAGGACGCCGCGATCCTGTCGGAGGCCGTACGCGTCACTCTGCGGGACGCATGGCTCAACCCCCAAGTCATCCCAGGCCGAGGCCACATCACCCGCGTCGACATGAACTCCTCGCCGCGCCGCGCATCGGACTGGGCAACGGCAACGGGCCCGGTGCAGTACGCAGACCTGCCTACAGGCATCTGGCGTTACGAGTCGATCTACGACATCCAGATCCGGAAGCCGCGGACTCGCCCCTACCCTCTCCCCCACTAAGCACAGCAAAGGAAAGGCCCGACCCCTTGTGGGGTTCGGGCCTTTTTTAATGCCCGCATGAAGGAACGTTTTTGGCGCTCAACGACAACGCAACCCTTGTCGTCGGCTCCGGCAATTACCTGACCGCCCCGGTCGGTACCGCCATGCCCGATGACCTCCTGGTGCCCACCTCGCCGTGGCAGACCGTCGGCCACACGAGCCTTGAGGACGTTTTCGGCATCACGTCCGAAGGCGGCGAGGCCACCACGATCGGCACTCTCCAGAACAAGAGTCTCCGGACGAAGTATTCGGCCCGCACGGAGACAATGACTTTCACGCTTCAGCAATTCGACACGACTGGCCTGCGGCTCTACTTCGGCGCCAACGCGCCGATTCTGCCGGACGGTTCGGTCGGTGTCCCTGCCGACCCGGTTCCCACACAGTCGGCATTCCTCGCCATTTTCATTGACGGCGAGAATCACTTCGCTTTCTACGCCCCGAAGGCGGAGATCTACCGCAACGACGACATGGCGATTTCGGACACCGAAAGCCTTGCGGGCCTGCCGCTCGGCGTGAAGCCGATGACGCTCGGCAACAACTCGTGGACGTACGCCGTCACGCCGCTCGGCGGCACGGTCGCGACCGGTGCCACGGCCGGATCGCCCGGCACCTACACCCCGGCCGGAGCCGTCGCTCCCGTCGACCTCTCCGCCCTGGGCGCCGTGATCGCCACCCCGACGAACGCGTGGTCCGCCGGTCAGCACGTCGTGCTCGGCGACAGCTCGAAGGCGCACTGGGACGGCTCGGACTGGGTGGCCGGCCCCGCCGCCTGATCCCTCTCCAACTCCCGGTGCGAGCGCACGCGGACCCGCTCGCGCCGGGTGCCTCCCCCTGTCTCGGTCCGCCCCCTCAACTTTCGGAGGTCCGCACCCCCATGGCTTCTTTCTCCCTCGACGACATCCGCTCCGCTGCCGAGGCCAAGTACGGCAGCACTGACATCGAGCTGTCCGACCGCACCGTCCGCCTGCTGAACCCGCTGCGCCTGCCGAAGTCCAAGCGCGACGACCTGTCCGCGCTCCAGGACCGCATGGGTGGCGAGGACGCCGACCAGGAAGAGCTCCTCTCCGAGGCCATCCGCCTCGTGGCCGAGCGCCCGGCGGCGGCTGATGACCTCCTCACAGCTGTGGGCGGCGATCTCGCCGTCCTCGCCGAGATCTTCGACCGGTACGGCAAGGGCGCCCAGGTGGGGGAAGCCTCGGCCTCTGCCGCCTGATCGACGAGTACGGCGAGGGCCTGTACCCGGATCTGCTGTACCACTTCGGCGTTGACCTCGCCGATGTGATCGCGGGTCGCGGGCCCTCGCCCGCGCTGGTCCTCGCCCTGGTGCAGAGGCTGCCCGACACCTCCTTGACCGTCGCCCTCGCGTCCGGCGGCCGGGAGCTCTTCGGCTGGGGCGTAGATCGCCACATGGCCGCAGACATCTTCGACGCGCTGAACGCGAACACGCGGGCCACGGGCCAGTGGGGCAAGGGCAAGGCCCCGAAGATCCCGCCGTTCCCCCGCCCGCAGGCCGCGGCGAAGCCGAAGGCCACCAAGCAGGCCACCTCTGTGGCCGCGCTCTACCAGCACTTCCAGCGGAGGTAGCCCTTGGCAACGGGGCAGATCATCGGCCGCGTCGCCGTCAAGGTTCTCCCTGACACGAGCGACTTCCGCAAGCAGGCGGAGCGCCAGCTCAACCGGATCGAGCAGCAGCTCGACAAGATCCGGGTCTCCACGAAGCTCGACATGTCCGGCCTCTCGCGCGAACTCGTCGAGGAGATCCGGAAGATCAACAAGCGGAACCGGCAGCTCGACGCGCGCAAGATCCGCTTCTACACCACGATCAGCACGAACGGCATGGCCACCGCCGTCCGAAACGCGGCCCGCGAGCTTCAGCACCGCGCCAACGCGCAGAAGATCGACTTCAAGGTCGACGACCTCAAGGCCACCGGCAAGGTCGAGCTGGAGCTCGACGAGGAGTCGGCCCGTCGGGTCAAGCACAAGCTGAAGGACTGGGCTGACGACATCAGCCCGCTGAAGATCAAGGTCGAGCTCGACATCCCCAACGGCTCCGGGGCCCGCATCTCCGCCCGGCTCCAGGTGCTGACGCGTCCGCGCACGGTGCCGATCGTCCCGAAGCTGGACAGCACCGCCGTGACGAAGGTCGCCACCGCGCTGGCCGCGCTGTCGGGTGCCCGCGTGCTGAACCGGATGTTCGAGAGGCTGAGCAACACCCTCAAGAACCTCGACAAGTCTGTCCCGATCATCGGCTCCGTGGCCCTGGCCATCGCGGGCCTGGCCGGGTGGGGACTCTCCGCCGCGAGCAACCTCGCCGCCCTGTCGTCGAGCCTGGCCTCGATCGGCGCGACCTCACTGCTTCTGCCGGGCCTCCTCGGCGGCATGGCAGTCGGCCTCGGTACGACGATCGCCGCGTTCCGCGACTTCAACAAGGTTCTGCCCGAGGTCAAGACCCAGCTCTCGGCGCTCCAGGACACCATCTCGGAGAACTTCTGGGCGAAGGCGGCGGCGCCGATCCGCACGATGGTCGACGAGCTCCTCCCGGAGTTCACGGCCGGAGTCTCCAAGACCGCCACGCAGCTCGGCGGGTTCTTCGGCGGTCTCGCCAAGTCCCTTCAGGGCGCGCTCGATCCGGCGCTCGCCCAGATGTTCAACGACCTGTCGTCGTCGATCAACATCGCGACGACGGGAACGAGCGCGTTCGCGAACATCATTGCCGTCCTCGGCAAGGTCGGCACGAGCTACCTGCCGGACCTCGCGTCGTGGTTCGTCGACATCTCGGAGCGCTTCTCCGACTTCCTCACCAAGAGCGAGGGGAACGGCAAGCTCAAGGGCTGGATCGACGAGGGCATTCAGTCCCTCCAGGATCTCGGCTCGGTCCTCTACAACGTCGGCGGCATCCTGGCCGGCATCGCGCGGGCAGCGGAAGCCGCGGGCGGCTCATCCCTCGGGATGATGGCGGACACCCTCGAAAAGATCCACAAGACCGTGGACAGCGAGGGCTTCCAGACCGGTCTGACCAACGTCTTCGCCGCAGCCCACACGGCGATGAACGCCATCGCCACCCAGTCGGGCCCGGCGGTCAAGAACCTCTTCACCGAGCTCGGCAACCTCCTCACGGAGCTCCTGCCGCAGGTCGGCGAAATCATCGGCACCGCCTTGGATGCGGTGGCTTCGGCGCTGGCGCAGCCGGAGGTGGTCGACGGCGTCAAGGCGATGTTCGACGGCATTCAGACCGCCGTCGAGGCGCTCGCTCCGGCGATGGCCCCGCTGGGCCAGGCGCTCGGCGCACTGATGCAAGTGATCGGCTCCTTCGCCGCGATGCTCGGCCCGCTGATCGCAGCCGCTCTCGTCCCGCTGGCCAACGCGTTCACGACGCTGGCCCCGTCGATCACGCCGATCATCCAGCTCCTGGGCGGCGCGCTGACTCAGGCGATCCAGGCCATCGCGCCGGTCTTGACTCAGCTCGTCCCGGTGATCGGCCAGGCGCTGAACGGCGCCTTCCAGTCGTTGAGCGGCATCCTGCCGGTCATCGCCGAGGCGTTCGGCCAGATCGTCACGGCGGTAGCGCCGGTCGTCGCGCAGCTCGTGGGCGCGCTCGCTCCGATCCTGCCGATCATCGCGGGGCTCTTCGCTCAGATCTTCTCGGCGCTCGCGCCGCTGGTGTCGACCCTGGCGTCCGCGCTGGCGCCGATCCTGCCGGTCCTGTCGGAGGCCCTTCAGCAGGTGCTGACGGCACTCCAGCCGATCATCCAGGTAGCGCTTCAGATCATCACGGCGGTCATCAAGCCGCTGTTGCCGATGCTGAGCGAGGTCATCCAGGCGGTTCTTCCGCCACTGGCCGACGCGATTCAGCGACTGCTCGAAGCGCTCCAGCCGGTGTTCGATGCCCTGCTCAAGGTCGTCAACATTCTGATGCCGGTCTTGGTGCCGGTCATCCAGTTCATCGTCGAGCTGCTGGCCAACACCCTGGTCGACGCGGTCAACGGCGTCGCGCTCGTCTTCGAGGGTCTCGTCGGGATCGTGAAGGGTGTCTGGGACACCATCGTCGGCGTCCTGAAGATCGCCTGGGGTCTGATCGAGGGCCTGTTCACCGGCAACTTCAGCACACTGAAGGCCGGTTGGTCGCAGTTCTGGTCCGGCATCTGGAGCTTCGTCAAGGGCATCTGGGACACGATCCTCGGCGGCTTCAAGACGTTCCTCAGCGTCGGAATCCTGGGCGCGGCCGGCAAGGGTCTCAAGGCCGTCGGTGCGGCGTTCAAGTCGGGCTGGCAGGCCGTCAAGGCATTCGGCGAGGCCGCGTGGAACGCGATCAAGTCCGGCTTCAGTTCCTTCGGCTCGTTCCTCGGCAGCCTGGGCAGCTCGATGATGTCCCGTCTCGGCAGCCTGTTCTCGGCGGGCTGGTCGGCGATCAAGAACGTGGCGAGCACGGCGATGTCCGCACTCGGCCGCGCCGTCTCCACCGGCATCACCGAGACGATCGGATTCGTCAGGCAGTTGCCCGGCAAGGCCAAGGACGCCCTGAGCAACCTGGGGTCGACTCTCGTCGGCGCAGGTAAGGCGCTGATCCGGGGCCTGATCAACGGCATCACGAGCATGTTCGGCTCGGTCAAGTCGAAGCTCGGCGAGCTCACCTCCAAGCTCACCGACTGGAAGGGTCCGGCCCCGAAGGACGCCGTACTCCTCTACGACGCCGGAAAGCTGATCATCAAGGGTCTGGTCAAGGGCCTGGAGTCGGAGTTCGACACCGTCAAGGCGGCCCTCACCGACCTCACGGCGAAGATCCCGAAGAACGCCAGCAAGGGGCTGAAGGACCGGATCAACCGCGACCGGACCGAGCTCCTCAAGCTCGCGGCTCAGTGGGACGGCGGGGCCAAGAAGCTCGAAGCCGCCCGTGACAAGCTCGACAAGCTCCGCGAGGAGGCCGCGGACTACGCGTCCCGCGTGGTGGACAAGATCGTCGACACGGGCAACGTGACCCGCTTCGAGGACTCCTCGTTCCAGGGCATCGTCACGGGCCTGCAAGCGGCGGTCGACCAGGCCAAGCGGTTCGCGAAGGCCCTGGCCGATCTGAAGGCCAAGGGTCTGAACCAGACGGCGATCGACCAGATCGCCAGTGCGGGGCCGGAGGCCGGGCTTGCGGCGGCCGAGTCGATCGCGGCGGCCGGCAAGGACGGCATCGCCGAGATCAACCGCCTGCAAGACGAGCTCGCCAAGTACGGCAAGCAGGCAGGCAAGACCGCCTCGGATGCGATGTATGCCAACGGCATCGCCATCGCCGAGGGCCTGGTCAAGGGCCTTGAGGCGAACCAAAAGGCCATCGAGAAGCAGATGCTCAAGATCGCTGACTCCATGGTGGCGGCGATCAAGAAGTCCCTCGGCATCCACAGTCCGAGTCGCGTGTTCACCAAGCTCGGTTCGTTCGTCGGCCTCGGCTTCGCCCGAGGCATCGAAGGCGAGTCCGGCCGGGTGGCCAAGGCGGTCGACGCCATCACGGCTCGGCCCGGCTCGGCGGACTACGCCAGCGCCGCCCGTTCGGTATCGGCGGCTGTCGCTCATGGGCTCGGTACGGGCTCCTCCGGCGCGGTGACCAAGGTTCTCAACTACTACGCGGCCCCAGGGGCGTCGCTCAGCTCCCAGGAGGAGCTGTTCGCCGCGACCGGCCGTGCACGAATGATGGGGTGGTGAGTGACTGCACTCCTGCTGCAAACCGAGCGTGACACGCTCGATCTCAACGGAGTGGCGACCCAAGGGGTCGGATTCCAGGCCACCGCCGGATTGACCGGCCTCGGCCTCCCCTCGGTCAATGCCCAGTGGCTGGAGGGCGCCGGGGACGGCGCGCGGTTCCGGGGGCAGCGGGTTCTCCCTCGCGACATCGACATGCCTCTCGACATCGTGGGCCGGGACAGGAAGCACCTACGGCAACTCGTCTCCCGCCTCGCGCGGGCAGTGGCCGGGGAGTGCTCCCTCGTCCTGGTCGACGACGAGGGCGTTCGCTGGACAACGCCCGTGTACCGCACAGGTGGCGGAGACATTGAGCTCGCCAACAGCAACGACCTGCAAACGGTCATCTCGTTCCGGGCGCCGGACCCGTACTTCACGGCCGGGACCGTTTCCACTCAGACCGTGGGCGGCGACCCCGGCAGTCAGCCGTTCCTCTCCTCCCTCGTCTCCCTGCCCCTCGCGGCCAGCCAGGCGATCGGCGAGGTGCAGCTCGACAACGTGGGCGACGCCGACGCCTACCCGACATGGACGGTGTACGGGCCGGGCCGACTCCTGACCGTGGCCGCCCCGACCGGGGAGTCCCTCCAGTGGAACGGCACGCTGTCCGCCACGGAGAAGCTGATCGTGGACGTGCGGGCCGGAACCGTGAAGGACGGCACGGGGGCCAGCCGGTATGCCGAGCTCGCCCCGGCCCCCCGTTTCTGGACCGTTCCCCCTGGCACTTCGACCGCGAGCGTGAGCCTCCTCGACACCACCGCGGCCTCCAAGGTCGTGTGCTCGTGGAGACCGCGCCGATGGATGGTGATCTGACTGAAACTGGCAGACCTCACGGTCGAGGTCCGCGACAAGGCCCTCACCCGCCTCGGCCTGATCCGGCCCGAGGATCTCGTCCTCGAAGTACAGGACACCTTTAACAACGTCGGCTCCTGGAAGCTCACTCTGCCCACCGAGCATCCGCTCACCGACGCTCTGCGGGTGCCGGGTGCCGGGTTGATCATCACCGGCCCCGGCGGCGTGCTGATATCCGGGCCGGTCACCTCGTCCGAGTACGCGGCCACCCCGGAGGACCGGCGCGGGTCGGTCGTCTTCGACGGGGTGTCAGACTCGGTGGTGCTGCTCGACATGCTTGCCTGGCCAGAGCCGTCCAACCCCGACGTGACCAAGCAGTCGACCGGCCACGACGAGCGGACGGGCCCGGCCGAGACGCTGATGCACGCCTACGTCGAGGCGAACTGCGGACCGGCGGCACCGGCCTCACGGCGCCGGGCGGGGCTGGTCATGGGGCCGGACCGGGGTCGAGGGCCTGTCCTGTCCAAGTCGGCTCGGTTCCCGACGCTCGGCGAGCTGCTGACCGCTATCGCGGTCGTGGCAGACCTGGGCTTCCGCATCGTCCAGCGGGCAGACAGCCTCGTCTTCGAGACGTACCAGCTCGCCGACCGCACCAAGGAGGTGCGACTCGATGTCCTCGCGGGCACCCTCGCGGGCCAGCGCGTCTCGGTCTCCACGCCCGGCGCCACCCGCGTCATCGTCGCGGGCCAGGGCGAGCAAGAGGACCGGACGTTCGTCCCCGTCTCCAACGACGCCTCCGAGGGCGCCGAGGCTGATTGGGGGCGGAGGATCGAGCGGTTCGTCGACCAGCGCAACACCGACGATCTCGACGAACTCACCCAGGCCGGCAACGAGGTCCTGGCGGACGAAGGATTCACCTCAACCGCCGTGCAAGCAGTTCCCGTTGAGGATTCCGCGGCCGAGTTCGGAGTCGACTGGGGGCTCGGCGACCGCGTGAGCGTGATCGCTGGCGGGCAGGAGCTGACCGCCCCGGTGACCGGCCTGGTCATCAAGGCCAACGACGGCGGCTTCCAGGTCGGAGCACTCCTCGGCGACCCGACCGGCTTCAACCCCAACGCTTTGGCGGCCAAGCGCGCCCAGAGCACCGAGAACCGCGTCTCCGCCTTGGAGCGCACCGCAGAAGGAGGCGGGGCAGATCCCGTCATGAGTCTCATGGGAGCGTGGTAGTGGCCAACACGCCGAAGGTCTTCTTCCGGGCGGCGGCGCCCACCGGCATGGCGACGGCCTACACCGTCCCCGGTGCCGGTCTCGCCGTCGTGACGAACATCGTCGCCACCAACCCGTCGTCTACGACGAGCGCGAGCGTAACCGCGCGTCTCGGCGGAGTGCCTCTCCTTTCGGGTGTCGGCATCGCGCCGAGCGGCGTCCTCACGCTCGATCTCCGGCAGGTGCTCACCGCTGGCGACACGATCGAGGTCCAGGGCAGCGGCGCCCAGGCACATATTCACATCAGCGGCGTGGAGGTGGTCTGATGAGCCTCACCGTGTGGCCCGCCCCGGAGGACAAGGGAGTCGTGGGCCCCACCGGGGCGCCAGGCTCCCAGGGCCCGAAGGGCGACACAGGGCCTGCGGGACCGCGAGGCGATACGGGGGCCACCGGACCAGCCGGGCCCACCGGACCAGCCGGGCCGCAGGGAGCAGCCGGAGCGCAAGGGCCGGCCGGGGCTCCCGGAGTCGTTCAGTCGGTGTGCGGCATCAGCGCCGCGTCCGTCACACTCACCGCGGCCGATGTCGGCGCTCTCGCCGCGTCGTCGCGCGGAGCCGCGAACGGAGTCGCCGCCCTGGACAGCTCGGGGAAGGTGCCGAGCGCTCAACTCCCGCCCCTCGCCGATCCGTACGTTCCACCGGGCGAGTTCACGCCTGGCGATCTCGGTCTGAAGGCGTGGGCTTTCGACCCCGCGCTGACCTCCTCCACGCCGATCTACTGCGGCACCACTCCTCGCCTCGCGGCCGTCAAGGTCACCGCCTCCACATCCGTCTCCAAGATCGTGTGGCACTTCGGCGGCTATTCGGGCGGGCTGACCTCGGGGAGCTGGGCCGCGATCTACAACACGTCGATGGCTCAGGTCGGCGTCGCCACCACGATCGAGTCGGGCAACGAGCCGGCCGAGCAGCACGGGTCCGGCGGCAACGCCTCCTTCACGGCACTCGACAAGACCGTGACGCTCGCGCCGGGCGTCTATTACGTGGTCTGGCGCTTCAACTACAACACGACGACGGGCGACGGCCCGATGGTCCTCGGCGCGGAGAACGCCTTCGGCGCCCCGGCCAACACCTTCGGCCTGAACAACCTGTGGCGGTTCGGTCGACTGTCCACGTCGCCGACAACGCCACCAGCGACCCTGAGCGGTATCGCCAACGAGTCCAACCGCTTCTGGGTCGCCCTCGCGTGAAAGGAAGCAGCACTGAAGGCCATCGAAGCCACCATTCCGTTCCACAAGACCGGCGAGTTCCAGAAGGTCTACGGCACGGTCCACGTCTCCATCGGCGAGCCCACGCCCACCTTCCCGGATCTCACCGCCGAGGAACGGGAAGCGATCTTGCGCGCAGCGGTCGCCGCCGTCCAGGGCGCCTTGCCCAGCGACCTGGAGTCCATGTTTCCCTCGCTGCGCTTCGCCGAGGACGCGGCCGTCTGACCGCCCCTCTTCGACCGTCGGCCTCCGTGACAGCGGGGGCCTTTCTCATGCCACAGGAAGGACCGCTTAGTGGCGAAAAGCTCGTACCCCTTTGATGGCCAGGCGGCGACGGAGTCCCAGTACAGCCGCCTCTTCCGCGAGTTCCAGGAGTCGGGAGTCGTCGGCACCGCTGACGGCATGGACCTGAAGGTCCAGGCAGACGGCTCCGGCATGAAGGTCTCCGTGCAGCCGGGGTTCGCGATCCTGCGGGGGCACGCCTTCTTCTCGACCGCAGTAGAGACCCTGAACATCGCGGCACCCGATAGTTCGGAGCGCCGCGACCGCGTTGTCCTGCGCCTCGACCCGGCAGCGAACCGCATCGACTTCGCTGTTCTCAAGGGCACCCCCGGCGGAGCGGCCATCGAGCCCACCCAGACCGACACCGACATCTTCGAGCTGTCGCTCGGACTGGTGCGCGTCCTTCCCGGCGCCACGAACATCGGGACTGACGCCGTACTCGAAGGGCGGCGGTACTCGGGATCGCGCATCGGCACGTGGACGACGAACACCCGGCCGGCAACCCCGCGCGTCGCGCAGCTCGGCCTGAACCGCACCACGAAGGCGTGGGAATACTGGGACGGTTCGTCCTGGGCAGACCTCGCCCCTGGGGCTACGTGGTCGAACATCTCCGGACGTCCGGCCTCGTTCCCCCCGGCGAGCCACACGCACGGCTGGGACGACGTGACAGGTAAGCCGGGCACGTTCCCTCCGTCGAGCCACACGCACGACTGGGGCTCGATCTCCGGAAAGCCCTCGACGTTCGCCCCGGCCACGCACTCGCACGCGTGGTCGTCCATCACGAGCAAGCCCAGCACGTTCCCCCCGTCGACTCACTCGCACGGCTCGTATCTGGAGGCCGGGGACACGATCGCCTGGGCGAACGGCTCGAAGCAGCCGCACAGCCGCGGTGTCTCCGGCTCCGGCACGTACTACGCCGTGTGGGTTCGCGGGGACGGCGGCTTCTGCCGCAACACCTCCTCGATCAAGTTCAAGGAGAACGTCCGGGACTACGAGATCGCCCCCGATAACGTGCTTGCCTTGCGCCCGGTCGTCTACGACCGGAAGCCGGAGGACGGGCAGCCCGGACGGAAGAACGAGGTCGGGCTGATCGCGGAGGAGGTCGAGAAGACCCTCCCGTGGCTCGTCAACTACTTGGACGGTCAAGTCGACGGCCTCCGCTACGACCTCCTTGGCGTCGCGCTCCTGCCGGTCGTTCAAGACCAAGAGGCGCGCATCAAGGCCCTGGAAGCCCGGCTGGCGGAGTCCGCCGAGTGATCGAGCCGAACGTCCAAGTGGCCCTGATCTCCGCAGGCGGCACCGTGACCGTCGCTCTGGCCGGTGTTCTGGTCGAGCTCGTACGCCGCCAGGGCCAAGCGCTGAGCGAGGTTCGCGAGCACACCGAAGAGGCCCGCCACCAGGTCGCCAACACCCACAGCACCAACCTGCGCGACGACGTGGACCGCGTACTCGACGGCATGGAGCAGCTCCTCGCGGGCCAGCTCCGCCACGACGAGGCCCTCGGCCGGCACGGCGATGAGATCAGCGCCCTGCGGTCCGACGTGGCCCACGAGCGCAGCGAGCGCCTGGCCGTCGCCGAGCGGCTCGACGACCACATAGCGCGCACTCCCCCCAACTGATCAACCCCAGCAGGGCCCTGCCTCACCTTCGAGGCGGGGCCCTTTTGCATGTCCAAAGGAGCACCTCACCCAGTGGCACGACCGCAGACCTACCCGAAGGCTGACGCCAAGACCCAGTGGTTCCAGACCCGTTACCCCGGATCGACGATGGACGCGAACGTCGGCGTCGTCCACACGACGGAGGGAACCGACTGGCCCTCGTACGACGGTGGCGCCTCGGCCCCGACCATCACGGCCAAGCCGGACTTCAAGGCGAAGAAGCTTCTCTACCGTCAGCACTTCCCCATCGACAAGAGCGCCCGCGCCCTGGTGAACGCTTCCGGCGGCGTCGAGACGAACACGCTCAACGCCTTCCAGATCGAGCTGACCGGCACCTGCGACCCGTCGACACACGCGAAGTGGACGAAGGCCGGGTACGCGCACATCTACTGGCCCGAGGCCCCGGACTGGGCACTGCGGGACCTGGCCGAGCTGTTCGCGTGGCTCGACAAGGAGCACGGCATCCCGCTGAAGTGCTCGGTCAAGTTCCTGTCTTACCCGAAGTCGTACGGTTCTGCGGGCGGCCAGCGCCTCAGCGGTAAGGCGTGGCAGGGGTATTACGGCTGGCTCGGACACCAGCACGTGCCGGAGAACCTCCATGGCGACCCCGGCGACTTCCCGATCGAGAAGGTGCTCGCGTACGCCAAGGGCGTCACTCCGCCGAAGAAGCCGACCCCCTCCAAGCCGACTTCGAGCATCGTCGCTCTGTCGGCCGCCGTGAAGCCGGGGGCGCGGCACCCGCAGGTGAAGGAGCTTCAGCAACTCCTCATCAAGGCCGGATACGGGCCGATCAAGGGCTCGGTCACCGACTTCTACGGGGTGAACACCCAGGCCGCGGTGGCGCGTTTCCACGACCGCAACCCGAAGTACAAGTCGGTTGGGCTGGTGCGTGATCCGCGCATCGGGCCGTCCGGGTTCGTCGCTCTGCAGAAGCTGGCGGGCCGCCGATGAGCAAGATGCAGACCCCCGGCTTCAAGCCGGTGAATCTGGTGAGCCTGCTCCCCGTCCGCTACCGCTCGCGGGTTGGTGCCGTGCTGGCCGCGCTCGGCGTGGTGGTCAGCGTGCTGTCCGTGGCGTACGCGGACTGTCCCGAGATCGCGGTGATCGTCCAGATCTTGACGGCGCTTGGTGTCGTCGCTCCGGCCGAGGATCAGCCGGACGATCAGGTCGAGTAACGACGAAGGCCCCGCTGACCTTTACTGAGGTCGGCGGGGCCTTCTCGTCGTTGCGCTACTTGCGCTTGGACTGCTCGATCTGGTCGACGGTCCTCACCATGAGCCGCCGGGATTGCGCTTTCTTGGCGGCCGTCTTCTTGGTAGCCGCCTTCTTCCTTGCGGCGCCCTTCGCGGGAGCAACGGCCTTTGATGCAGGCCCGGTTACCTCTGGCGCGACGGCCGGCTCGGCAGGCGAGTCGTCCTCCGCAGCGCAGTCCTCGTCTTCTACCTGCGGTTTCTCGGCTTCGAGGATCTCTTCCAAGGCGCCCGCGTGATCGCCGCACCGGTCGGTGTCGCGCGTTCGCCCCCCTTCCGTGACGGTGTAGCGACGGGTCTTGACTCCGATCCGTTTGCACACATCGCAAACTCGCACGCTGACCAGCACAACCGTGACCCCCATTCGTTTGTCTTGACGAGTCAAAGTCTCGCGTGTCAGTCTAGGGGTTGCATAGGACTCAGTGGTCCATGCGCCGGGGGGTTGCTACATATTTGGAAGGGGACGACATGCCCGCCAAGAGCAAGATCGTGGACGAACAGGAGGCAATCCGCTGGATTGAAGAGGGGAAGCCCTATTCCTGGATCGTCGAGCAGTACCAGAAGAAGTACCAAATCAAGACGACGCCTTCCCTCTGGGCTTCCTTCCGCTCTCGGAGGGGCCTGAAGAGGCGCACCGCGAGGAATGAAGACCTTATTCCTTGGGCGGTCAAAGAAGAGCATTGGTTCGCTTACCCTCTGGCGATGCTGCGCATTGAGGCGCGCATTCGCGAGGGATTCAAACTGCGGGATGTGGACGCCAAGCGCCACGCTTCCTGGAGGGAACTCCTGAAGGAAGCGGATGCCGTCGTGTATTACGACCCAGAGACCGAAGAGGGGTTTCACTACGTCCCCCGCGAGGACAGTGACACCGACATCGTCCGCCAGCCTGAGCAGGCTACACGCAAGCTCTGACAACGCGCTCCCCTAGGGGATGACTCCTTCCTGAGCTGCACAGATACCCCTCCGCCTCCACCCCAGGGATGACACTCCCTGGGGTTTGTTCTACTTCAGGAGTAGTCACGTCCCACCTCTCCTACGAACGTCGGTCGGACTTCCTCCACTAGGCTCGATCCGGGCTTGACCAAGGGGACACAAAAGGTCAAACTCTAAACAACTGTTCGGTTTGTGCGTTCGAGGTGAGAGAAATCGAATCGCACTCATGTGGAGAGGAGCCTGCGCATGTCGCACGGCCGAGGGGCGGTCTCCGACATCGAGGGGGAAACGGCTGGAATCCCTGAACAGAACTGCACGCCTTCGGTCGCGCTGCACATCGACGACGAGAACTTCGACTTCCATATCACAGCAGCCCCCGGCTACCAGGGAAGCGAAATGCGTCGCACATTGACCCTCGCGAAATCCCTGGGTCTGAAACTTCCCGACGAGGACGACCGCGAGCCAGAAATCCTGGAAGACGGCTCGGTCCGCCTCTACCTGATCCCCACAGTCAAGATCTGACGGAGGACGACACAGAGTGCCCATTCGGCTTACAGACCTGCCCGCCCGGACCCCCGGCATCCCCCGTGACAGATGGGGGCGCCCCCTTGTCGTACCCAGGGGTGGCGGCCGACCGACCGCCCTGACCAGGACTACGACCTTCATCGACGCCATCGAGGACAAGTCGGCCCTCACTGCGTGGGGCAAGCGCATGGTGCTGGTCGGCGCCGCCATCCAACCTTCTCTGCTGGATCAAACGCGAGATCTTGACAATGTGTCACGTGAGGGGAAGGCCGCGCTCAACGCCCTGGCGGAGCGAGCCGTCCAGCTCGCCGGAGCCCACGACAAGAGAGAGAAGGGCACCCACCTTCACTCGCTGTCGGAAGCCGTCGACCAAGGCCAGGAGCTACCCCCCGGCACGAGCCCCGCGGACCTGGCCGACATGGCGGCGTACAAAGTCTCCACAGTCGCCTTCGACGTGGTGTCCGTGGAGATGTTCGTCGTCGTCCCCGAGCTGGGCGTCGGCGGCACCTTCGACCGGATGGTCAGATACAGCGGCCCCGGTCCGGACGGCGAGCACATCGAGGGCCTGTTCATCGCGGACCTCAAGACCGGCAGCGTGACGTACGGGGACCTGAAGATCGCGTCCCAGCTCGCGGTCTACAGCCGGGGCGAGTTCTACGACCACACGAGATTCCCGGTCGATCAGGTTGACGCGACGGCTCTCGCCTGCTGGAAGAAGGGCGCCGTGCCGGCCGAGGAGGCCGCGTCCGCGTACAGCCCGCTGCCGCCCGTTTCCCAGGACTGGGGCATCGTGGTGCACCTCCCGGCCGGCACGGGCGAGTGCACCCTCTACTGGGCCGACCTGCGGTTGGGCTGGGCTGCCGCCAAGCTCGCCGGGGAGGTCCGGGCCATGCGGGGCACCAAGGGCGCCCTGCGCAAGTTCGCGCCCGACGTTGCTCTTTCGGCTCTGATTGCGTAATCTTGACTAGCGAGCGGGCGCACGGCCCGCTTCACGAGAGAGAGGGCCCCGAGTGACCGAAGACGGCCGGTTCACCGCCGTGACCATCAGGTATGGCGAGAGTCGCGAAGACTCGCAGGTTACGTTCCACGGCACCCCGGAGGGCATCTCCGAGGACATCGCCTCTTTTTTTGGGCTCGATTGCGAGATCTTGGCTGGACTGGCCCCAAGCGAGCTGGTCGTCGAGGCCGCCCAGGCCGCCCAGAGCGCGATGCACATCGTTCGCGGGCTGGACGCACACGTCATTCCCTCGCGTCCTCCGGGCCGGCCCCCCGTCGTTGACGACGCCATGCTGGCCAAAGCCCGCGCAAAGCGGTCCCAGGGGCAAAGCGTGACTGCCATCGCACAGGTGCTCGGCGTCTCCCGTGCCACCCTCTACCGCCATCTGCAAGAGGACGACGCCAGCACCAAGGCCGACGGATCGGACGCCCCGTCCGTGACCACCTCAGACGAAGGGCTCCTCGCGGCAATTGCCCAATGTGTCAGTACCGACGAGCTCAAGCGGCTGTGGGCGGAGAACCAGGCCGCGTTCTCCGACCCGACCGTGATGGACGCCTGGAAGGCCCGCGGTCGCACCCTGGCGGCAAGCTCATGATGCCCCGCCGAATCCTCGGCGCGGCGGTCGCCGTCGCCATCGCGGCTGGCTCGCTCAAGACCCGTGTTCCAGCCAGCCGCACCCCGTACCCCGTTCACCGACAGAGTGGAGATCAGTAGTGCCCCTGAACCTCATGGACATCCCGACCGCCAACGGCGGCTGGTTCAAGCCCAAGGAAGCAGCCGAAGCAGTCGCGATCCTCCTGGAGGTCAAGCAGTTCGACCGACAGCGCCCCACCCCGAACGGGCCGAAGGACAGCGTGGTCGCCGACGTGACGGTCTTCCAGACTCACGACGCGCTCTCCCGGCAGGCCCCGGAGGTCTCGAAGGGCCAGCGCATCGAACAGACCGTTCTCGCCCGCGACCTGGAGACGGTCGTCGGCGGCGCCGTGCTCGTAACCGTCACCCAGGTTCCGCCCTCGAAGCCGGGCGCCCACCCCGCGTGGGTGTGGAAGCAGGTCACCGACCTGGGCGTGAAGAATCAGGTCATCGCCTACGCCGAGCAGCGTGACGCGGCCATCCAGTCGTCCATCTCGGACGCACCGTCCTTCGACTGACACCAGCCGGTAGATGGGGGCGGCCACTGCGCCGCCCCCTCCCCCTGCGATTGGAGCACGCATCCTTACCCCTGGCCGGTCCCTCACCCTTCATTCAGAGTCGGGCCGCGAACTGCCCCGCATCGAGGCATTCGAGGCTCTTTACAACATCGGCTGCCGCCCGCGTCACGGCGAGGTCGTGATGATCGCCGGGCGATCCGGCACCCAGAAGTCCGGGCTCGCCCTGTTCTGGGTTGCCCAGATGAACTTGCCCACCTTGTACTTCTCCGCCGACATGAGCGCCTTCACCGCCTCGTCGCGGCTCGCCTCGATGGCGACCGGCGACACGACAGAGATGGTCGAGGCAGGCATGGCGGCCGGCGGGCGGTACCGCGAGACCTACGTCAACGCTCTTGCCGGCTCCCGCATCACCTTCAGCTTCGGCAGCCCGATCACTTGGAAGGCCGTGGACGAGGAGCTCGAAGCGCAGGTGGAACTGTGGGACGACTACCCGAAGGTCCTGATCTTCGACAACCTCATGGACTTCGAGGGAGCCGAGTCGGACTACACCGAGCAGATGGCCGTCATGTCCGGGCTGACCGAGCTGGCCCGTGCGACCGGCGCGACGGTGATCGTGCTGCACCACGCCTCGGACAAGTCCTGGGAAGCCAAGAGCGACCCGTGGGCCCCGCCCAGTAGGGACCAGGTGAAGGGCGGGCTCAGCGAGAAGCCTGAGCTGAGCCTGTCGGTGGCGCTGGACCCGAGCAGCTTGGAGTACAGGGTCGCGGTCATCAAACAGCGGATGGGCCCGTGTGATCCGACCGCGCGCCGGTACGCGACGCTGCGGTGCCACCCGGAGGTGACGCGCTTCTCGAAGATGGAACGGCTCACGCCGCTCAACCAGACTCCGGCCCCGCAGTGGTCACCCCTCGACGCCTTGAAGAAGGCCGCTTAACCAGAGAGTATTGCGAGATCTTGACAGACATAGCGGCCAGGAACCGCAGGAACAAGCGCGCCGGGGCGCGCTGGGAGGCCGAGCTCCGCGACGAGCTCCGCAAGGCCGGATACGACATCGAGCGGCTGCGGCTGACCGGCACCGAGGACGAGGGCGACCACGTGGTTCGCCGCGAGCCGGTTCGGCACCGCCCCTTCCTGATCATCGAGACGAAGAACGCCAAGTTCGAGCCGGGCACCTTCCTCAAGGAGGCCCTGCGCGAGCGCGACAACTATGCGAAGCACCGGGGTCTCGACCTGCGCGACGTGGACGTGGTCGTGATCGTACGGCGTAGGGGAGCGAGCTGGCGCCGGGCGTACGTGCTGAGCACCGTCGAGGAGTTCTTCGACCTCCCTCCGGAGTCGGCGCCGTGAGGCAGTTCGAGGAGACCGAGGAGCAGTCCCGGCTGGTCCGCGAACTCGCCGACTTGCTGGATGACTTCAACGAACCGCAGGGCCTCGGCGAGCTCGGTTACGACCCTGGCGCCCGCTTCTTCCGGGGGGAGCGCGTCGCGTGATGCCGGCCGAGGAGGTGTTCGCCTTCGAGGCGTTCCTCGACTGCCTCAACGATCCCGGCTTCGACGGTCCACTCCTCCTCGCTGTCGAGGAGTTCTACGAGGTCGACCTGCGCGACCTGGATTGGATGCTGCCGTGAGGCTCCGCCGCATGGACAACGACGGCCCAGAACACGAGAAGCCAGAGCTGGAAGCCGTGCTCGAACACTACGGCGTCGACATCAACTCGCAGCGGGCCATGGGGATGACGCACTGCCCCCTGCACGAGGACAACACCCCGTCCTTCTCCTACAACACCGACCGCGGCTTGTGGAAGTGCCACTCGTGCGGCAAGGGAGGGGACTCATTCACGCTGATCATGGAGAAAGAGGAAACCGATTTTGTCGGAGCGCGAGCCCTTGCGGCCTCTCTCGCCCTCGCAACGCGAGATGTTGGAGGAGGCGACGAGCACATATCAGGCAGCGCTTACGGCGGACGCCGCGCGGTACCTGCTGGATCGCGGCATCGGAAAGACCGAGGTGGATACGTTCCGGCTTGGCGTCGTTGACGACCCGCTACCCGGCCACGAGCGCTACCGGGGGATGCTCGCCATCCCCTACCTCGGGCACCAGGGGCAGCCGCTGACCATCCGGTTCCGCTGCCTCCAGAAGCACAATCACCGCGAGTACGGCCACGGCAAGTACAACACCATCGCTGGAGACCCGCCCCGCATGTACGGGGTCGACTCGATCCACGCGGCGGGCGACGAGATCCACCTCACCGAGGGCGAGCTCGACCGCATCATTCACCGGAAGATCGGCTGGCACTCGGTTGCCGTTCCTGGCGTCGAGATGTGGTTCGCCCGGCATCGCCGGATGCTCGCCGGATTCTCGCGCGTCTGGGTCTGGAGCGATCCGGACGAGGCCGGGAGCAAGCTGACCACGAAGGTCTGCCGCTCGCTGCGCTCGGCGAAGCCGGTCCGCCTCCGGCGAGGCGATGTCACCGAGACCTACATGGCCGGGGGCGAGCAGGCCCTCATCGACGCGATGGAGGCCGCAGCATGACCGAGGCGACAACCACCAGGCGGCCGGCACGGCGGGCCGACCCGAGCACTGCGGTGCTCGCCGAGGTGAAGGCGGCCCGGAAGCGGGTCGATGAGGGCCAGATGCCGCTGGCCGGAGGGCAGCGCCCTGTGAAGGGCCGCGCCTACCACCTGCGGGAAGCAGGCCGTTGGCGGGCCATCGAACAACGCCGCGACCTCGCGGACACCCCCGGCTGGGACTCCACCGTCCTCGCCGCCGTGTTCGCCGCGTTCGCCGAGAAGGACCCGCAGCACGCGCGGCCCGCGTTGGTCCGGCTTGCCGCGCTCGCGGTCGCGGCCGTCGAGGACATCGACAAGGAGGCGCGGTGACCCGCTGCGAACTTCCTGGGCGCCCAGGCCCTCGCCTTGAGGCGATATGGGCGGCCCTCAGCGCCGCCGAGCGCGAGGCGTTCGAGCGCCACCTCATGAACGACACTGCGGCCGAGGAACTGGCCTGGATTCTGGGCCGCTTCGGGCACCGGGTCTCCGCGTCCACCATCCGTACGTACCGGCGCCGACTGCGCCAGGAAGCGACTAATTCTTGAGCGATCTTCTCGACGAACTCCTCTCCAAGCCTGTCGGCCCCGCCATACCTGCCCGGACGGCCGACCCGGACCGCGACTTCACCCGGCAGATCGAAGTGACCGGCGACGCGGCCGAGGTCACCGTGCGCGGCCCGGCCGAGATGGATAGCCGAGGCACCGCGGCCGACGTTCTCCGCGCCCACGGCCTCAACGCGAACGAATGGGACGTGAAGGGCTTCCGAAGCTCGGAATGGACCATGCCCAGCGGCGACCTCGGCGTGTCCACCCGGTTCACCTTCGCCCGCGCCAAAGACGCTGTTCCGCACGAGCGCCCCGACATCGGCGAGCTGCTGGCTGCGATCGAATCCCACCGACCGGGCCGACCGGCGGACACTCGGGTCGCCGGGGACCACACCTTCGTGATCGCCCTGGGCGACATGCAGTTCGGCAAGATCGACGGAGACGGCCCGGCCGGCACTCTGAAGCGCACGATCGACTGCCTGAACGGCGCCGCCGACCGACTCGCCCTGTACCGCGAACGGTTCGACATCGGCCACGTGCACGTCGCCTGGCTCGGCGACCACATCGAGGGCTTCCAGTCCCAGGGCGGCGCGAACGTCTGGCGTACCCCCCTGACCCTGACCGAACAGATCCGACTCACCCGCCGAGTCATGCTGCACGGCGCCCTGACCCTGGCCCCGCTCGCCGAACGACTGACCATGGCCGCCGTACCCGGCAACCACGGAGAGGCCGTCAGGATCAGCAACAAGGGGGTGACCCGCTATGACGACTCGCACGACACCGAGGCCCTGATCTCCGTCCGTGACGCCCTGGAGCTGAGCCCAGAGCGCTTCGGGCACGTCGAGTGCTTCGTCCCGGACACGGACGAGCTGACGGTCACCGTCGAGTGCAGCGGAACGGTCGTCGCCCACGCTCACGGCCACCAGTGGCGGCCCGGCAAGCACTTCGAGTGGTGGAAGAGCCAGGCGTTCAACAAGGCGTCCGCGATGCACCAAGCAGACCTTCTCCTCGCCGGTCACCTCCACCACGAGTTCGTGGACACGGACGGGCCGCGGACGTTCCTTCAGCCCCCGGCCATGGAATCCGAGTCGACGTGGTGGCGGCACGCGCGGGGCACTACGGGCGCCCCCGGCCTGGTGGTCGCGGTGACGAAGGACGGACAGGTGCCGGTGAAGGAGGTGGTCCGGTGACTCTTCGCCTTCTGGACTACGAAGCTGCCCGGTCGACGGGCGAGGCGGACTGGAGCATCCTCGCCGAACCCCAGGTCGATAGCGTCGCGCGGGCAGTCGCAAGGGCCTTCGCCCGTGATTACGGCCTGGCCCTGGAGTACGAAGACGCGTACCAGGAGACCGTCATCATCGCCGCCGAGCGGGCAACGTACGTGCGCCAGCTCCTCGCCGAGGCCGGACCGGGACTGCTGCACCGCTGGTTCTCCCAGCGCCTTCGGGACCGGTGGCTCACCACAGCGAAGCACCGATCCGGTCATGTCTCCTACGAGGCCGCCCTTCACGCGGCGGAGCGGACGGGCCTGTGACGGCGTACGACCGACGGCTCGTCGAACACCTTCTCCCAGCCGTGTGGGACTCGGAGGCCGCGTACGGCATCCGCAACCCGACCGCGCCGGACGCCGACATGCCGAAGGGCAGCGTCGACCCGAAGACTGCGGGCGCCCTGTTCGCCCACCTCGCAGACATCCGGCGGGGCTGGGCAACCGCGCCCCTCACCCTCGGTGAACGCCAGGCCCTCGTCTTGCGCTTCGGCGCTGACCTGCCTGACGACGAATCGGGAACGCTCCAGGGCGTGACCGACCGTGCTGTCCGGTACCGCTGCGAGCGCGGCGTGGGCAAGATCGCCGCCCACCTCAACGGCACCGCCTACATCGACGGGTATGACGAAGTGCCGGCCGCCGCGTGAGACCGTACAGAAAAGCCCCCTGGCCTCGCGGCCGGGGGGCTTCGCCTTGTAGGAAGAGCGCGACGGTTACGGCAGCAGGTTGCTCTGGCCGCCCTGCACGCTCTTGGTGAAGAGCTCGTAGTCCTTACGGCTGACGATGAGGACTGCGGCGTCGGGGTCGCCCACGTCCTTGGAGTCGCGCAGCGCCACCACGCCATCGACGAACGCGACCTCCAAGCAGTTGTTGCCGCCGTTACTGAAGTCGCTCTTGGCCCAGACGGCGCCAGTCAGATCGACGTTCTTCTTCATGTCTCGTAGTCCTTGATCAGTTCTTGAATGAAGCGGCCGGTCGCCTGGGGGTCGAGGGCCTGAGCCCGAAGAGCTTCGAGGGAGGACCTGTACTGGTCCACAGCCCCATCCTCCTCCAAGTAGACCGTGGTTGTCTTGCTCTCGACCGCCACTACTGCCGACCCCACCTCGAATTCTAGGAGCTGGAAGCTCCCATCGATCCCGGCGTGAGCACCGGTTTGGAAGGGCAGTACCCTCAGCGCTACGTTGCTCCGCTTCTCGGTGACGGTGAGCAACGATTTGAGCTGCTCCTTCATCACCTCGGGGCCGCCCACGACTCTACGCAGCGCAGCCTCATCGAGGATGCATCGAAGGTCGAGCGGGTTGTCGCGTGAGAGGGCCGCCTGACGCGCCAGCCGCAGCTTCACGAACCTGTTGATCTCATGCTTCGAGGACCAGACTTGACTGCGCTCCACGATCGACGTGGCGTACGCCTCGGTCTGAAGTAGCCCAGGGATCACCTGGAGAAACGACTCAGACCTTATCGCCATGCCTTCGAGGTGGAGGTAGTCCTCGAAGCCGTCGGTCTGGATGGCTTCGTGGTACTCGTCCAGCAGGTTTGTCCGTTTACCCGAGGCCGCCAGGGCGGCCATCGCTTTGACCTTGGCGCGCGTCTCTTCCGACTCCACGCCGTAGACCTGGAAGAACGCCGTCAGCCCCAGACCGCTGACGCGCTGCTTTCCGTTCTCGATCTTGCTCAGCGCGGGCTTGCCGCTCAGCCCGAGACGCTCCGCGGCTTCCTCCATGTTGAATCCGGCCGCGTTGCGGAGCGATCGCAACGCGGAGCCGAACCTCCGTCGGTGCACGTTTGGTCGAGCCTCAACCATGACCCACCTCCTTGGCGGCTCGCAGGTTACCGCGCGCATCGTTCCTGGCATATGCCAGTTGCTCTATCAGAAACGTTTCTTGGGTTGAGGGGTTGCCCGCAACGTTTCTCATGCGCCATCGTTGCACTCGTCGGGAGATTCTCCGAATCCCCCAACAGGGCGCCTGTTGTTGTGTATTGACGCTTGGTCATGCACGGACGAGGTGTCGCACAGAGTTCGTCTATCGAAGCTTCACCCCCACTGACGTGCCAGTTCGGAGGGCACTTCAGGGCACAGGAGACGGCCATGACGCACCCCCAGATCGAAGGCACGGAAGGAACGCCGCCCGCGGCTGCCCTCGCGGCGGCTGAGATCGTCAACGAGGCGCTCAGAGTCCAGATCGGCACCACGACTCGTTCGCGAATCAGCACCCTGTCGGTGCTGCTCAGCGAGCACGTCGAGAAGTACCTCAGCACCCCCGCCTGGGACGACCAGGAGGACCGCGACCTCCGAGAGGACGCCGCGAACCTCTTGAAAGCGGCGCCCGAGCCGGGCTCGCCCGTATTCTCCGCGTACTCGCACATGCGGGCGCTCGCCCGAGTGCTGCGGCGGATGGACAGCCCGGCGGAGGGGGACGAGGACTTACCGCCCCGCCGGCCCCTCGGGCAGCCGAACGGCACGTACCGCGTCCCGAGCGGGCTCCAGACCTTCGACAAGAGGCACTGGCCGAGCCTCACTGCCCACGGGGGCTCGCAATGATCGATGCTTCCCTGGTGGCCCGCACGATCAGCGCGTACGTGCGCCGCCGCCCCGGCGAGTCCCTGCTCCTCTCGCCCCTGTGGCAGACCCTTGAGCAGCACGCACGCGCAGGAGCCTGCGTTCACCGGGGCACGTGCCCCGTCCTCAAGGTCAGCCCGGTCGTCGTGGACGAGCACAACCGCGTGCTGATGCTCCAGGGGCGTGCTCGGGTCAAGCTGCCGGAAACGGCCATCACCGACGACTTCGACACCCTCACGCAGGCGTCGACCGCCCTCGCTCGGGCATTGGGCGTCTGGGACCTGTGGACCCAACCCGGATGCGAAGAGCCAATCCTCCTCGAACCCGCCCGCGCGGACCCCGAAGACGGCCTCCGGGCGAAGGTCGCGATCCGCTTCCTGTACCGCACGCACGCCGACCTCTGCTACTTCGCCCCCGGCGCCCCGCAGGTGTGGGTGCCGCTGGCCGAAGCGAGCAACGACCTGGCACAGCGCGTGAACTCCGTCCTCGCCGAGGGGGTCAGGTGAGCCGGAACTGCGCCCACCAGTTGGTCTACCTCGCCGTCGTCGGCGGGTTGATCGCGACGCTGGTCTACGCCATCGGGAGCGGGCAGTGAGTTACGTGCTCCGTAAGACTCCGCTCCCGCAGGCGCCTGAACTCTCCCGCCTGCCGGGGCGGACGCTCGGCCCTGGCGCGACTTCTTCACCCCCGTGGAGGTCACGCTAGGGCTGGGCCCCCAACCACCGAGGAAGAGGGGGCAACATGCCCGCGACCATCGAGGCTGAGAAGCCCGAGCCCCAGAAGATCGGTTCCGACGACATCGCCGAATCCGGCGACGGCACGTCCGACGCCGAACCGACTGACATGGTCGGCTTCCTCGCCGCGTAACGGCACGCAAGTTCCCGCCCCGCCGGTATGTCTCTCCGCGCTCTGCCCGGTCTCCCTCAAGCGCGGGGTGCCGGCCGGGGCGGGTCACCACCACAGACTCCCGTCCGGCCGTTGGTCAGACGGGTGCACGACGGCCTCACGGAATCCCGTGGGGTCGACCGAGAAGAGGGAAGGAGTACAGCCGTGAACGATCTGCTCATCTCGAAGCGCAGCGTCAAGGGTGCCACCTCGCAGGACAACCCCGACGGTGGCGGCACCGGCAAGGGTGACGGCAACGACTAATGCCGACCATGACCGCCTCACTTGATGCGGCGGTCCGGAGCCTCGGCGAGGACTTCCTCGCCGGGGCATTCGGCCGCTTCTACCAGCACTGGTCACAGGCCACCCAGCTCTCCGGCCTGTTCACGTGGGACGACCTGAACGGCATCCTCGCTCGGAACGAGTTGGAACCGCCCAGGCTTCGCCTGTTCAAGGCTGGCGACCAGGTTCCCGCCCACCTCTACACCCGCACTGCCGTATCGAAGCGTCACCAGGTCCGGCGCCACGTTGTCCCGAGCAGCCTGCACGAGCAGCTCGCGGGTGGAGCCTCGCTCGTCCTCGACTCGTTGGAGGACTTGCACTCAGGTGTCGGGACACTGGCGGAGGCGCTGGAGGCGCACTTCCGAACCGACGTCCAGGTCAACATGTATGCCTCTTGGACGCCGACGGAGGGGTTCGGCGTGCACTGGGATGACCACGATGTTGTGGTCTTCCAGCTCGAAGGGTCGAAGCGGTGGCGGATCTTCGGCGCCACCCGAGTCGATCCCTTGCGAATCGACGTAGAAGCGCCCGAGGAGCCGCAGGGCGAGCCGCTACACGAGGTGCTCCTCGAAGCAGGCGACATGCTGTACCTTCCCCGCGGCTGGTGGCACGCGGTCGCGGCGACCGAGGGCCGGTCCCTGCACCTGACATGCGGGCTCACTCCAACGTCCGGCTACCACCTGCTCAACTGGGTGGCTGGCGAACTTCTCTCCTCCCCCACCGTACGAGCGACCTTGCCAGCGCACGGCACCGTCGCGGAGAAGGCGAAGTTCGTCGAGACTCTTGGCGCCGAGATCGCCAAGGCTCTGCACCCGCAGGTGATCGAGGAGTTTATGGCCGCCATGGATGCGCGCGACCGCGGCCGTCCTGAGCCCTCTCTCCCCTACGTGACCGGGGTGCCTGCACAGCAGCACATCTCCGTCCGCCTCACCACCGCTCGGGCCTCTCTCAGGGCCGACGACGACGGGACCGTGGTGTTCACCGCAGTTGGCGAAGAGTGGCGGTTCCACGGGCAAGTCGCCCCGGCTCTCAATTCGTTGATGCAGAGAGAGGCGGTCACACTCGGGGAGATGGCAGACGTCTCCGGCCTGACGCTTGAACAGGCCGCCGCGCTCGCCACGGCGCTCGTTCAGAGCGACGCCGTCACCGTGATGAACTAGCTAGAAGGACAACACACGCATGTTCCCTCCGCCCCCATACCCTGACGCCATCCGCATGACCGCCGCCTTCCGGCACGCCGCCGCTCTTCACGGACAGGTCGGAGCACCAGGGGTATGGGGGCACGCCGGACGCACCCTCTCCGGGCGCGCGGGAGACCGCTGGCTTCGTCTCGTCTGCGAGCCGGCCGACAAGGCGACCGGGAAGCTGTGGGACGGCCCGAAGGCGAGCAGCACGCTGCCTTCGGGCATCCGCCGCCCCGCTCTGCTGGCCATTCACGACTGGACGGAGGGCGCCCGCACATACCGGGCCGAGTTGTACGAGGTCGCCGACTCCACCCTGTCCGCGTCGCCAGTCCTCTCGTCCGCCCCGGACCTGACCGCCACCTGGTGGGACCAACTACGTGACTCCCTCGCCTTGCTGGCGTGTGCCTCGACCGACCGCATCGCCGTCAGGGAGGAGTACATCCGCCGCGCCGTCCCCCAGTTCACCGGCCATCAGGTCGACGACATTGCCTGGAGCACCGCCCACGGCGACCTCCACTGGGCAAACCTGACCGCCGAGCCCAAGATCCTTGACTGGGAGGCATGGGGCACCGCGCCAATCGGCTACGACGCTTCATGCCTCTATCTGCATTCCCTACACGTCCCAGACGCCGCCCACCGCGTCTGGAAGGAACTGGCGGATGTACTGGAGTCCCCGGCCAGCCGCGTCGGCCAGCTCGTGGCCTGCGCCGAGATCCTCCAGGCTGCACCCCGAGTTGATTTCTATGGCGCCCTCGCCGACGCCGTCCGTCACCACCTGGCGACGCTGTCCGCCGAGCACCTCCGATAGGCCCGAAGCACACAAAGGAACCCGCAGAGTGCCCTCGCCCCCTGACACCGAGACCGCTGCCCGTATGCGCGCAGCGCTGGAGTACGCCGTCGACACCTTCGGGTGTAAGGAAGACGAAGGCGGCACAGAGACGTGGGGCTGGGACGGACGATCCCTGTCCGCCCCGGTCACATCCGACGGCCGCCCGTCCTGGATTCGAGTAGCCGACCGGCCCCGGAGTAAAGGCCCCTACATCTCCTTGGACGGTCCCGAAGCCGCTGCATGGCACATCCCCACCAAGGTGCCGAGGCCGCGGTTCGTTGGGATGCGTCGATGGGAATCCGGACGGTTCTCGTACTACGCCGACTTGCACGCCCGCCTGCGCGGGCGGGCGATCTCGGCAACCGCGCTTCCCCCCGAAGATCTACAGCTTCCGGAACGCTGGTGGGATCAACTGGCCGACGCCCTCACCGCCATTTCCCGCGTATCCACAGCGCGCGTCGCGGTCCGGGCTGAACGGCTGCCGTGGGCCATGCCGAAATTCCTCGGCGACAGCGCCCCCACGACCGCGCCGAGCTGGACCACTGCGCACGGAGACATCCAGTGGTCCAACCTTGCCGGCCCGGATCTGGAGATCCTCGACTGGGAGCGCTGGGGGTGCGCTCCCGAAGGGTACGACGTGGCGGTCTTGTACGTGTCGAGCCTGGCGGCCCCCGCCGTGGCGGACGAAGTTCGAAGCCGGTTCGGCAACGTGCTGGACTCCCCCTCGGGCCGCTTCTCCCAGCTCTACGCCGCCAGCGAGTACATCCAGGGGTTCGAGCGGGGAAACAACCTGGAGCTCGAAGGCCCCGTACGAGATCTGGTCACCCGGCTTCTGCCAGCGTGATCATCCCTGGTAGGTGGTCGCAGGCTCGGCGAGGGGCTGCTCAGGCTCCTCGCCCGTCGACTGCTGTGCCTCGATCACCGCGTCTACGACCTCCCCGATAGCCACGCGCGGAACGTCCTTGGTGCCTTCCGCGGCCTCTGGCTTCGACTCGACGAGCACTTCGTCCGTCGTCGGATCGGTGACGGTGACCGTAACGACAGGATCGCTCTTCGCTTCCCCGGCGGGTGACGCAGGGGCGACGATTTCCGCCTTCACGACCATGTGGTCACCCATCTGCGATTCGGCCGTCACGGTCACCGTCCCCTCCTCGCGGTCGCGGTCGACATCCCACGTAGGCCGAGTGCCGGGATCGGCGACCTTCGCCATCCAGAAGCGGAACGGGAGAAGGTGACCAAGCACCCCCTCCAGCTCGTCCGGAATCATCGCGTCGAGCTTGTCTGAGAGTTTGTCGCCCGTCTCGCCCCCGTCGGGATCGGTGAGGGGGTCGTCGTCTCCCCCACCCTTCGCGACGCGCCGCTCAGCCTTCTCGTGCGCCGCCTTGGCCTCCTCCTTCTCCTCCGGGGCGACCTGGCGGTACAAGGGGATGTTGGTGAAGGGCTGCGCCTTCTCCTCGTCCGCCGCCTGCGGGGGGATCGCGGACAGGGGCGTCGGTTGGTTCCCTGCCGACTCGTCCGGCTCATCATCGCCGTAGGCGAGGTCGTGGGCCTGTTCCTCGGTCATTCCGCGGCGAAGCGCTTCCTTGATGAGCGCGCCGCGCTGCTTCTCGGTCAGCTCCACGCCGGCCACTCCTCCGTGCCCGTCGAAGAAGGTGGGCACGCGACCGTCGTCCGGAGTCTCGGTCAGCACGTCATCTACCGCGCCGTCGGCCTCGAAGGGAGCCGCCTCGGGCGTCGAGCGGGGCGTCCGCCGCGCGGCCTCGTGCACTGTCGACTGCCCCATCACCAGCGTGCCGGAGAAGGCGACCGAGCTCGCCAGCACCCCGTAGGCGATAAGTACGGTCTTCCGATGTGGCTCACCCTTGGCGGGCAGCGCGAGGACGCGAGGAACACGCGGGCGGCGGATGGGCATGGCAGGACCCCCTGTCGCGGAATGACGGCTTCCAGTTCAGTAGAACATGGAACACGCGTTCGAATGGCGGGGGTATTTCTGCTCGTTTCGAAGTCATCCTCCGGTTGCAGGGAGAACCCTCCCGGAGGATGACGCAGTCCCGTCGCCGACACAGTGTCAGCCCACTTTCGGGCACACCTGCGCCAGATCAGAGAGAAGGCGGAGGGCTCGGGGCCCACCCGCGTAAAGGGCCACGTCAGGGGCCGGAAACGCACCGAGTCACCGCCACAGGATCGCCACACGACACCCAGAAACGGGCCGAAAAAGGGGGTCAACAGGCAGGAAAGAGAGGGGGCGACCCCGGAGACTAAACACCCCCTCTGATCTACAAAACCGCAGGTCAGAGGGGGTGGATACGGCCCCCCACCCCCCGAAAGGGGTGGGGGCGTGAGACGAGTCGGCCTATACGCCGGGTTCTGTCCCCCGGTGTCCTCGCGGGCGCCGGGGTGGCGGCCATCCATCTAGGACCGACGTTGCCGTCGGCCTCGTGCGGTCTACCCGCGGACTCGGGCGGGCAGCCCTCGAACGTCCGCGCAGGAGCACCGAGGCGCTCCCTCTTGACCTTGCTCCGGGTGGGGTTTACCTAGCTGCCCAGGTCACCCTGGGCACTGGTGGTCTCTTACACCACCGTTTCACCCTTACCAGGGGCCGAAGCCCCGGGCGGTCTGCTTTCTGTGGCACTGTCCCGCGGGTCACCCCGGGTGGCCGTTAGCCACCACCCTGCCCTGTGGAGCCCGGACGTTCCTCGGGGAGGTCCCTGAGGATCTCCACGCGGCCGTCCGCCCGGCTCGTCTGCCGTGTCGTCCATGGTACCGGGCGGGGGCGGAGGTTTCGTCCGGTGGTCGGCCCCAGGACCAGGAGGGGCCGGGCTTGACCTTGTCGCGACGTCAACGTCTGTACTGAAGCCATGCGGATCGGAGAACTCGCCGCGGCCGTCGGCGTCACCACACGGACCGTCCGGCACTACCACCACCTCGGGCTGCTCCCGGAGCCCGACCGACGACCGAACGGATACCGCGACTACGGGTTACGGCATGCCGTCGCCCTCGCCCGGATCCGGCGGCTGACCGAACTGGGTCTCGGCCTCGCCGAGGTACGTGACGTGCTCGCCGACGACGCCGGGCGCGAACTCGCCGAAGTACTCGCGGAGTTGGACGACGACCTCGCCCGTCAGGAGGCCGCGATCCGTGACCGCCGGGCGCAGTTGCGCGCGCTTCTTCAGCGGGACTTGCCCGCCGAAGGCCCCGTCTCCCCCGAACTCGCCTCGGTGTTCGCCGGGTTGGGGAGTACCGCGGACTCCCCCATGGCCGCCAAGGACCGCGAGGTGCTCGCCCTGATCGAGACCGCGGCACCGCCCGAGGTGCGGGATCGGATGACCACCTCGCTGGGTGAGGCGTACGGGGAGCCGGACGCCGTGGAGCGAGCGCGGGAGGCGTACGCGCTCCTTGACGCACTCGCGGCCGCCGAGCCCGACGATCCACGGGTCGAGGAGGCGGCCCGCGCGGTCGTCGCCTGTCTGCCGGGCGGGCTGGTTCCGGCGGAGGGACCGGCGGAGGGACCGGTGGAGAGCGTCGAGCACGGTCACACCTTCCTCGACGCGCTCTACGCCGATCTGGCCCCGGCCCAGGCCGAAGTCCTCCGCCGCGCCCTGCGGTACGCCGCGGAGGATCGCGCATGACGGCCGGAAGGACGCTGGTGGGCGCGCCCGGCACGCTGTTGCGCCACGAACTCAGGCTGCTGGCGAGCATCGTGCTCTGGGCGGCCCGTCGCACCCACGGCACCCGCGAGGGCCGCCCGTTCGGGTACGTGCGCGGGCAGGGCGCCCTGCTCCTCGGGCTCGGCTTCGTGTGCGTGGTGGAGACGGTGGGCCTGGCGGTGCTGCTGCGCCCCTGGCCGGTCGCCCACGTCGTTATGCTCGCCGTGGACGTGTACGCCGTACTCATGATCGTAGGACTGCACGCGGCCTCGGTGACCCGGCCGCACGTCCTGACCCCCACCGTGCTGCGTGTGCGCCGGGCCGCCCAGGTCGATCTGCGCATCCCGCTGGAGCGGATCGCGCGGGTGCGCCGCGACCTGCGCACCACGCACGAGCGGGCCGAGGGCGTACTGGATCTGCCCGTCGGCGCGCAGACCTCCGTCACGCTCGAACTCACCGAGCCTGTCACCCACGTCCCGCTGTTCGGCCGCCCGCGGCCGGTCGGCGTCGTCCGCTTCCATACCGACGACGCCGACCGTTTCGTAGCGGCGATGGGCCACGCCGTACGCTGACGCCGAGTCCCTATCGAAGGAGTACGTGGTGCTGGTCCTGCTGCCCCCGTCCGAGGGCAAGGCGTCCTCCGGTCGCGGCGCCCCGGTGAAGCTGGAGTCGCTGTCGTTGCCGGCGCTGACCGCCGCCCGCGAGGCCGTCCTGGACGAGCTGGTCCGGCTGTGCGCGGGTGACGAGGGCAAGGCGCGCGAGGTGCTGGGGCTCAGCGAGGGGCTGCGCGGGGAGGTCGCGAAGAACGCCGGGCTGCGGACCGCCGGGGCGCGCCCGGCCGGGGAGATCTACACCGGTGTCCTGTACGACGCCCTGGACCTCGCTTCGCTGGACGCGGCGGCCAAGCGGCGGGCGGCGGCGTCCTTGCTGGTGTTCTCCGGGCTGTGGGGCGCGGTCCGGGTGACCGACCGGATCCCCTCGTACCGGTGCTCGATGGGCGTGAAGTTGCCCGGTCTGGGGGCGCTGGGCGCGTACTGGCGTACGCCGATGGCCGCCGCGCTGCCCGAGGCGGCGGGCGACGGGCTGGTGCTGGACCTCCGGTCCGCCGCGTACGCCGCCGCCTGGAAGCCCAAGGGCGAGCTGGCGGAGCGGACGGCGACCGTGCGGGTGCTGCACGCGCAGGTCGTGGACGGGGTGGAGAAGCGGTCCGTGGTGAGCCACTTCAACAAGGCGACCAAGGGGCGGATCGTCCGCAGCCTGCTGGCCGAGGGCGTCGCTCCGAAGGGTCCGGCGGAGCTGGTGGAGGCGCTACGGGACCTGGGGTACGCGGTGGAGGCCGAGGCGCCCGCCAAGGCGGGGAAGGCGTGGTCGCTGGATGTCGTGGTGCGCGAGATCCACTGAGCCTCGCGCGCTGACCGCTCTCAGCGCAGGTGCGCCGTGTCGTTGAGGAGGCGGAGGCTGGCGTTGCCGTCCGCGTAGTACGCCACCGCCGTCAGCGAGGCCGCGGACAGCTCCATGCGGAACAGGGCCTCCGGGGGCGCGCCGAGAGCGAGACGTACCAGCGTCTTGATGGGCGTGACATGCGAGACGAGCAGCACCGTACGGCCCGCGTACGAGGCGAGGAGGGTGTCCCGGGTGGTGGCGACCCGGCGCGCGACGGCCGCGAAGCTCTCGCCGCCTCCGGTGGGCGCGGCCTCCGGGTCGGCCAGCCAGGCGTCCATGTCGTCCGGGTAGCGTTCGCGGACCTCCGCGAACGTCAGGCCCTCCCAGGCGCCGAAGTCCGTCTCGCGCAGCCCGTCCGCCACGGCCACGTCGAGCCCGAGGCGGGCGGCGACGATGTCGGCGGTCTCGCGGCAGCGGGCGAGCGGTGAGGTGACGACGGCCTGGACGGTGCCCCGCGCGGCCAGCACCTCGGCGACGCGTGCGGCCTGGTGGCGGCCGGTCCCGGAGAGGGCCGGGTCGGTGCCGCCGCTGCCGGAGAAGCGCTTGAGCGGGGTGAGGGGCGTCTCGCCGTGGCGCAGCAGGACGAACGTGGTGGGGGTACCGAGGTCGGGCGGGGCGGCGGCGACGTGCCGGGCGGCGCGTACATCGGCGACGGCGCCCTCCTGGGTCCCGGCCCGCGCATCGGCGACGGCACCCTCCGGGGTCCCGGCGGCGGCAGCCGTTCCTGCCGCGTCGGCGGCTGCGTCACCCGGTGGGGCGGTCGGTTCGGGCGCCGAGGTGGCGGCCCGCGCGTCCAGTTCGGCCGTCGATCGGGACGGCTCCCACCGCTCCCCCCGGCTGCCCGCGTCCATCGCCTCGTTGGCCAGTCGGTCCGCGTGCTTGTTCTGCTCGCGCGGGATCCACTCGTAGGTCACCTGCCCGGCGGGGAAGACCGCGGCGGCCTGGAGCGCCAGCGGCTTCATGGCCGGGTGCTTGATCTGCCAGCGGCCGGACATCTGCTCCACGACGAGCTTGGAGTCCATGCGGACGCTGACCCGCGCGTCCGGGTCCAGCTCGTGCGCCGCGCGCAGTCCGGCCAGCAGACCCCGGTACTCGGCGACGTTGTTGGTGGCGGTGCCGATGAACTCGGCCCGTTCCACCAGCGTCTGGCCCGTGGCCGCGTCGCACACCACGGAGCCGTAGCCCGCGGGCCCCGGGTTGCCCCGGGAACCCCCGTCGGCCTCGACGATGAACTCCCGCACGCCGTCAGCCACTTACGCCTCTTACAGGCCGGACTCGGAGGTACGCACCAGGATGCGGCGGCAGTTCTCGCAGCGGACGACCGTGTCCGGCGCCGCGGCGCGGATCTCGCTCAGCTCGGTGATCGCCAGCTCCTGACGGCAGCCCTGGCAGGTGCGCTGGTACAGCTTGGCCGCGCCGATGCCGCCCTGCTGCTCGCGCAGCTTGTCGTACAGCTTCAGCAGGTCCGCGGGCACCGAACCCGCGATGACCTCGCGCTCCTTGGTCACCGTCGCGGCCTCGCGGTCGATCTCCCCGAAGGCCGTGTCGCGGCGCTGCGTGGCGTCGTCGATCTTCGACTGCACGGAGGCGACCCGCTCGGTCAGCTCGCCGACCCGCTCCTGGGCGGACTCACGGCGCTCCATCACCTCGAGGACGACGTCCTCGAGGTCGCCCTGGCGCTTGGCGAGCGAGGCGATCTCGCGCTGGAGGTTCTCCAGGTCCTTGGGGGAGGTGACGGCGCCGGAGTCGAGGCGCTGCTGGTCGCGGGCGGAGCGCTGGCGCACCTGGTCCACGTCCTGCTCCGCCTTGGTCTGCTCGCGGGCGCAGTCGCTCTCCTCGGTCTGCGCGGCCACCAGCAGGTCGCGCAGTTGCGTGAGGTCCTTGGTCAGCGACTCGATCTCGGCGTGCTCGGGCAGGGACTTCCGCTTGTGCGCGAGCTGTTGCAGGCGTACGTCGAGGGCCTGGACGTCGAGAAGTCGGATCTGGTCGGCGGGCGCGGCGTTCAGTTGGGGGCTCCAGAGGCGTGAGTGGTGGTGAAGGACGCCGCGTGGGCGGTCCAGGGGTCGGTGACCGCCCGCGAGACGTGGACGCGAAGGTCCCAGCCATGGCGGTCGGAGATCTCGTCGAGCTGCGCGGCGGCCAGCTCGCACCAGGGCCACTCGGTGGCCCAGTGCGCCGCGTCGAGCAGCGCGAGAGGACTGTGGGTGCGGTCCGCCATGAACTCGGAGGCCGGGTGGTGGCGCAGATCCGCGGTGAGGAAGGCGTCGACACCGGCCGCGCGGACATCGGCGAAGAGGCTGTCGCCGGAGCCGCCGCTGACGGCGACCGTACGGACGACGGCGTCGGGGTCACCGGCGACGCGGATGCCCTGCGCGGTGGCGGGCAGGCGTTCGGCGGCGCGGGCGGCCAGTTCGCCGACGGTCAGCGGGTGGTCCAGCTCGCAGACGCGGCCGAGGCCGCGGCGGCCGTCCGGGTCGGTGGGGTCCGGGACGAGGGGGCACAGGACCCGCAGGCCGAGCGCGCCCGCGAGGGCGTCGCTGACGCCGGGGTCGGCCCGGTCGGCGTTGGTGTGGGCGACGTGCAGGGCGACATCGTTCTTGATGAGGGTGTGCACGACCCGGCCCTTGAAGGTGGACGCCGCCACCGTCGTGGTCCCGCGCAGATAGAGCGGATGGTGGGTGACCAGCAGGTCCGCGCCCAGCTTCACCGCCTCGTCGGCGATCTCCTGGACGGGGTCGACGGCGAAGAGGACCCGGGAGACCTCCTGGCCGGGGTCGCCGACGACCGTGCCGACCGCGTCCCAGGACTCGGCCCGCTCGGCAGGCCACAGGGTTTCCAGCGCGGCGATGACTTCAGACAGACGGGGCACGGGGAAAGGCTACCTGGCCCGGGTCCGTGCCCTACCGGGTGACGGCGGAAGCGGCCGTCCGGACGGTCCGGGGGCGGCCGTGAAGAGGCCGTCGGACCTGGGGTCTCGTACGGAGAGGGCGTACGCCCCCTGCGTGCAGCACATCCCGGCTCGATTCCTCAGGCGAACGGCGCGACGAACACCCTTATGTGTGAAGTGCTCCCCGGGGGTGCGCCGTCTGTGCGAACGAAAACTAGCTTCGTCGCCGGAGGTGACCGAAAGATGACGGCCTGTGCCTTCATGACCGCTACGGGGAACACGACCGCAACGGGGAACACGACCGCGACCGCTACGGGGGACGAGAACGAACGGGCGGCCCGGCCCGGATGCGTGATCACCGCGGACGGCTCCTACGCGGCGCGGCTCGCCCTGGGCGGCGAGTCCTGGTACCCGGAGCGCTGGACCCTGGGTGGCCCGGAACCGTACGCCGTACCGCTGCCCGGCCATCAGCCGGAGGAGCCCGGCCGCACGGAGGTCCAGCCGATGGACGACGGCCGGGTGCTGATCCACCGGGTCACGGACGGGCGGCATACGTTCTCGCTGCTGTACCCGACCGGTCCGGGGACCGGTGAACTGGCGCTCGGCACGGTGGAGTGCGCCGGTGAGGAGAGCCTGCTGCGGCTGCTGCCGCCCGCGCCGACGGGTGACCGCGCGTACGCGCTCGCGGTGGCCGGGGACACGACGACGGTGTGGCTGCTGACGGGCGGGGAGCACGGGCCCGCGCCCGTGGCCCGGGTTCCGGCCCGCTGCTCCGGCGGGGTGTGGCTGGATCGTACGGGTCGGCTGCTGGCCCTGGACCGCACACCGCGGGGCGGTCCCACGAAGTCGGTGGTGCTGGATCTGGCGCGGGGCGGGGAGGTGTCGCCGCTGCTGGAGATCACGGAGGAGAGCGACGACCGGCTGCTGCTCGCGGACCCCGACAGCGGACTGGTGCTGATCCGCTCGGACGCGCCCTCTCCGGGTCAGGCGCGGCTGGGCTGGGGGGTGTTGGGCAGCACCCTGCCGGTGCGCTTCCCGGCGTGCCTGCGGCTGGACTCCTGCTCCGTGACGCCGTTCGCGATCCAGCCGGGGCAGACGCTGACCCCGGAGAGCTGTGCCGTGGCGCTGCGGATCGACGGGGCGGCGGGCCACTGGGTCGGGGTCTGGCGCCCTTCGGAGCGCCGGGTGCAGCACTTCCCGCCGCCGCGGGGGTGGTTGACGGGGGCGGGGCTGTGGACGCGCGAGGGGGAGCTGCGGCTGCCGTTCGCGACGGACACGGTGCGGTGCGGGATCGCGCGGCTGGTGGTGCCGCCGCGGGCCGCCGTGCCCGCGCCCACGACTGCGACCACACCCGCGTCCACGTCCGCAGAGGAGCCCGCCGAGCGGTCGGACGCCGACTCCGCGGTGCGGCCGGTGCCGTTGCAGCAGGCGCCGCTGCTGGGGCGTACGACGAGCGGCACCGCGCGGGTACGCAGACCGCTCAAGGAACCGGCGGACGCGGCGAAGGCATCCCCGGAACCCGCGTCCCTGGCAGATCTGGTGAAACACGCCCCGATCGCCAATGCCCCTGTCATGGCCGTTCGTTAGACTCACCCGGCTGTACGAAGTGATCATATTGACGGGGTGAGTACTTCCGATGAGCGACAACAGCACCGCACTGTCTGCGCCCACCGAGGCTCAGGAGACCACCGGCCACGGTCGACACCGTGGCCGGACCTCCGGCCAGGACGCAGAAGTGGTCCCCAACGGACGGCACCGCAGGCCGTCCGAGGAGGCAGAACAGGCTGACGTCACCGCGGCCTGACCGTTGCCGCATCACAACCGGCCCCGCCCGTCCCACGACGGGCGGGGCCGCTCCGTCAGATCTCGATACAGGTGCGCAGCCCCGTCCCCGTACGCATCTGGTCCAGCGCCTCGTTGATCCCGGTGAGCGGCACCCGGTGGGTGATCAGACCCGCCAGTTCGAGCCGCCTGGCGCGCCAGAGCGCGATGGTCCGCTCGAACGAACGCCGCATGTCCCCGCCGCCGTACAGGGACGGCAGGATCCGCTTCTCGTCGAAGAACAGCTCGAACATGTTGAGGTGCAGCACGTCGTCCATCGCGCCCGCGCCGACCACGACGAGCGTGCCGCCGCGCCGGGTGTTCTCGTACGCGGTCCGGGCCGTGGCCGACTTGCCGACGACCTCGAAGACGTAGTCGAAGCCCTCGCCGCCGGTGATCTCCTGCCGGACGCCCGGGAGTTCGTCGGGGGCGACCGCCTTCGTGGCGCCGAAGTCGAGCGCGGACAGCCGACGGGAGAGGACCGGGTCCACGGCGACGATCTCGGCGGCACCCCGCAGCCGCGCACCCTGGATCACGGAGACCCCGACACCACCGCAGCCGATGACGGCGACCGACGAACCGGCTTGTACGTCCGCGGTGTTGAGCACCGCGCCGAGTCCGGTCGTCACCCCGCAGCCGATGAGAGCCGCGATGTCGTAGGGCACGTCGTCGGGGATCCGTACGGCGCTGTGCGCGTCGACCACGACCTCCTCGGCGAAGGTGCCGGTGCCCAGGAAGCCGAAGACATCGCCGCCGGGGCGCTTGAAGTTGGGGGTGTTCGCGTTCACGAACCCAGTCAGGCACAGTTCGGTCTGGCCGCGACGGCAGGCGGGACAGGTGCCGCAGGACGGCAGCAGGCAGACCACGACCCGGTCGCCGGGCCGGAGATGGCCGACACCCTCGCCGACCTCGACCACCTCTCCGGCACCCTCGTGACCGGGCACGAACGGGGCGGGCTGCGGCAGGACGCCGCTCATCGTGGACAGGTCCGAGTGACACAGCCCGGCGACGCGCACCCGGATCCTGACCTTGCCGGGGCCGAAGCCCGCCGTCTCGATGTCATCGACGATCTCCAGCTTGTCCTGGCCGATCTCGTGCAGTACGGCTGCGCGCATGGTGCGGCTCCCCTCGAAGGGTGGATGGTTCCGGCCGGGGTCTACATCTCTACGGGGCTACATCTCTACGGGGCTGTGGCTCTACGGCTATACGGGTCAATGGCTATACGGGTCTGCGGCTCTACAGGCGTACAGGTCAGGAGAGTTCGACAGTCGTGTCGGCGAGTACCGGCGCGTCGCTCCGGTCCACCGCGCTCACGGCGACCCGTATCGCACCGTCCCTGCGCCACATACGGATACGCAGCGTCTCGCCCGGGAAGACGACCCCGGTGAAGCGCGTCGCATAGGCGCGGACCTGGTCCACCTCCCCGTCGAGCAGGGTGTCCACGACCGCCTTGAGTGTCATCCCGTATGTGCACAGACCGTGCAGGACGGGACGTTCGTACCCCGCACGCCGGGCGAAGTCGGGGTCGGCGTGCAGGGGGTTGGGGTCCCCGGAGAGGCGGTAGAGGAGGGCCTGGTCCTCGCGGATCGGCCGCTCCACGACCGCGTCGGGCTCGCCGAGGGGCGGCGCGGGGCGCGCGGAGGGGCCTCGGTCGCCGCCCCAGCCGCCTTCGCCGTGTACGAAGACCTGCGCCTCGGTGGTCCACAACGGGCCGTCGCCGTCGCCGACTTCGGTGCGCATCACGAGGAGGGCGGCCTTGCCCTTGTCGTACACCGCGGTGATCCGGGAGACGGACTCGGCCCTGCCCTCGACCGGGATCGGTCGGTGGATCTCCAGGCGCTGGCCGCCGTGCAGGACATGGGCGAGGTCGACGTCGACGCCGGGCATGGACAGCGCGCTGATCACACCCGGGGCGCCGCCCCCCGCCACGGTGGCGAAGCTCGGCAGGACACGCAGCCGGGACTCCAGGGTGTAGCGCAGTTCGCCGGGGTCGGTGGCGGGGCGGCCCGCGCCGATGCCGAGGTGGTAGAGCTGAACGTCCTTGGCGGTCCAGGCGATCTCGGTGGTCCGGGGGCCCGCGGCAAGGGCCATGGCTGCGTTGAGGGGCACGAGGTTCGTGTATAGCCCAGTACCTCCCCTTTGGGAAGGCTCCGGGCGCGGCTTCCTGACGCCACGTCAGATCTCGCCAGTACATTTGTCCTGCCGTAGTTCGTACAACCGCATCTGCCCAGCGGGCACCGGGACTTCGTAACGTCGTCGTCATGACGAAGAAGACCGGGACACCGCCCGCCGTGTCCTTCTCGGGGGCGGTCAAGACCTACGGCACCGTGCGCGCCGTCGACGGCGTCGATCTGCGGATCGGGCGCGGCGAGACCGTCGCGCTGCTGGGCCGCAACGGCGCGGGGAAGTCCACGACGATCTCCCTGCTGCTCGGGCTGACCGAACCCGAGGCGGGCACGGTGGAGTTGTTCGGCGCGGCCCCCGAACAGGCCGTGCGCGCGGGCCAGGTGGGCGCCATGCTGCAGGAGGCGCGGGCGGTGCCCCGGGTCACGGTCCGTGAGCTGGTCTCCTTCGTGGCCGGCCGCTACCCCTCCCCGATGCCGGTCGCGCAGGCCCTCGAACTGGCCGGGATCTCCGAACTGGCCGGGCGGCGGGTGGACCGGCTCTCCGGCGGGCAGACGCAGCGCGTGCGGTTCGCGGTCGCGCTCGCCGGGAACCCCTCGCTGATCGTCCTGGACGAGCCGACCGCCGCCCTCGACGTCGAGGCGCGGCGCGCCTTCTGGGACTCCATGCGGGCCTACGCGCGCCGTGGTCACACCGTCCTGTTCTCCACGCACTACCTGGAGGAGGCCGACGCGCACGCCGACCGCATCCTGGTCATCGACCACGGCCGGATCGTCGCGGACGGCACGGGTGAGCAGCTCAGGCGGGCGGCGGGCGGCAATCTCGTCTCCTTCGACCTGGCCGGTCGCGGCACCGAGGGCCTGACCCTGCTGCCCGGTGTGCGCTCGCTGGAGGTACGAGGCGACCGGGCGCTGCTGCGCACGGACGACTCCGACGCCACGGTGATCGCCCTCGCCGAACTCGGCGCGATACGCGGCCTGGAGGTCGCCCCGGCGTCGCTGGACGACGCGTTCCTGGCGCTGACCTCGCACGCGAAGGAGACGGTGTGATGTTCGACTACCTGCTGCTGGAAGTACGCCGGACCCTGCGTGACGTGGGATTCGTGATCGGCGGGGTCGCGATGCCGGTGATGATGTACCTGCTGTTCACCAACCTCGGGGAGAACAGCGGCGACTGGAAGGCCGCGTCCATGGTGGGGATGGCCGCGTACGGCGCGGTCGGCTCGGCTCTCAACACCGGCGGCGGGGTCGCCGAGGACCGGTCGATCGGCTGGCTGCGGCAGCTCAGGGTGACACCGATGACGCCGCGGCAGGTCGTCACCGGTCGGGCGCTGACCGGTTCGGTGACCGTCCTGCCCGCGATCGTCGCGGTGCTCGCGGCGGGCGGTCTCGTCAACGGCGTACGGCTGGATGTCTGGCAGTGGGTGGCGATCGCGCTGCTGCTGTGGCTCGGCTCGGTCCCCTTCACTCTGCTCGGCCTCGGCAACGGCTACCGGCTGACCGCGCAGACCACCGGCGTCGCGAACATGACGTGCAACCTGGGCCTTGCGGTCCTCGGCGGCCTGTGGTTCCCAGTCACGCTCTTCCCGGGCTGGCTGCGCGCGGTGTCGACGTTCACCCCGACGCACGGCTTCGCCCGGCTCGGCACGGCGATCGTCGAGGGCCACGCCCCGGCGGCGAGTGCCGTCCTCGTCCTGGCGGTCTGGCTGCTGGCGTTCGGCTCGTACGCCGCGCTGTCGTACCGCCGGTACGCCGGGAACGTCTGACCTCTCTGATCGCACCGATCACACGGTTCGCACCGATCACACGGTTCGCACCGACCGCTCTGTTCGCTCTGTTCGCTCTGTTCGAAAGGCACGGAACATGTCCTGTGTGCGAAGGGTGTCGCGTCACTGGGACGAGTGGCGGCTGGCCCGCCGGGCGTGGAAGGAGGACTACGCGCAGGTCAAGGCCGGGTACAGGGCGGCCCGGAAGGCCGGGAAGGCGCACGAGGAGCCGGGCCCGCCGCCCAACGGCTTCGCCCTGCTCCCCTGGCTGCTGATGGGCATGGGCTCCTTCTCCAACCTCCTCCAGGGCGAGACCCCGAACCCCTGGGTCGGCGCCATCGGGCTGCTCGCCTTCAACTCCCTCTACGTCTATGTGGCGTTCCGCGTCTTCTGCAAGCAGACCCGCGAGGCGACCTCCACGCGGCTGGCGCTCGCCGTGATGGGCCTGGTGACCTGCGTTCTGGCCATCATGTACGGCGGCAACTGGCTGCTGTTCTTCCCGCTGCTCGGCCTCGCGACCGGCGCGACCCTGCGGGGCCCGTGGCTGGCCAGGGTGGGCATCGGTCTCAGCGCGGTCGCCGGGGCCGTCGCCGGCTTCCACGAGGGCTCGGGCGCGGTCACCATCGCGTACGGCACGTTCCTGTCGACGACGGTGACCGCGGCGATCCTCGGACTCTCCGAGGCCGTACGCGAACTGCGCGCCGCCCGCGAGGAGTTGGCCCGGCGCGCGGTGGAGAAGGAGCGGCTGCGCTTCTCCCGCGACCTGCACGATCTGCTGGGCCACACGCTCTCGGTCATCGTCGTGAAGTCGGAGGCGGCCCGCCGTCTGGCGCCCCGTGATCTGGAGGCGGCGCTGGTCCAGGTCACCGATATCGAGTCCGTCGGCCGCCAGGCGCTCACCGAGATCCGCGAGGCCGTCACGGGCTACCGCGAGGGCAGCCTGACGACGGAGCTGGACGGCGCCCACTCGGCCCTGACGGCCGCCGGTATCGAACCCGTGGTCCGCCGCTCGGGCCCGCCCCTGGTGCCCCAGACGGAGGCGCTGCTCGGCTGGGTGGTCCGCGAGGCGGTCACCAACGCCGTACGGCACAGCGGCGCGACACGATGCGAGATCACCCTCGGCGGCACCCCCGAACACGTCCGGCTGACCGTCACCGACAACGGGACCGGCACCTCTGCCACGCCCCCGGGCATCGGCGGCACCGGCCTGAAGGGCCTGACCGAACGCCTGGCGGCAGCGGGCGGCTCCCTGCGCGCCGGTCCGGCACCCCGCGGCGGCTTCACGGTCACCGCCGAACTCCCGGTGGAACCGGAGCCCCTTGCGGCGGGAGCCGGACCGTACTCCGGAGCTACTTCTTGATCTCCGAGAGGCAGAGCGTCAGCACCGTGATGTGGCGCCGCGTCTTCGTGTACTCGAGCTGGCCCGGCTTGCAGTCCTCGGCGGAGCCGGTGGACTCGACCCGGTAGGCGGCCGCGCTGTCGGAGCAGTCGACCTTCTCGAGTTCGTCGTCGCCGTTCCCCGTCTTCTTCATGCAGTCGCCGACCGAGGCGCTGTAGTCGCTGTTGCTGGGCTTGGTGGGCTCGTCCTTCTTGACGAAGTACCAGACGCCGGCGACGACGAGGGCGATCACGACCGCTACGGCCTTGATCAGCTTCTGCCGCCCGGCGAGGCCACCGCCACCGCCCGACGGCGGGCGCGGCGCCGGTGGCTGCTGTCCGTAAGGCTGTTGCGCATACTGCTGTTGCCCATACGGCTGCTGTCCGTAGGGGGCCTGGTTCTGCGGGTGCGGCTGTTGCGGTTGACCGTAGGCCTGGTAGCCACCCTGGGGCGGCGGAGGCGTGGACACGTAGTCCCTCTCTCTGTCTTGCGTACACACGTCGACGTGACGGGCTCGGGCCGCTCCGGAACCTGGCGGCTGCCGAAACGGCCGCATACATGAAGTGCTGTGCCGCTCCCGGCATCACGCCCGCGGGAATCGAGCGGCGCAACGCGCCCTCGTCCCGCACCGCACACTCATCGGCTGTATCCCCGTTCGTCGCCCTCGCGCTCCTCCCCTTCCTGAAGCGCGGGGCGCTGCGCGACGGCGGTGCCACCGCGCAGGTCCTGCGGATACTACTGACCGGAGTTCACGAACCCCCTCGTCGATCGTCCCCACGGCGTAACAACCGCGCCGCAGCCGGGGTCTATAGCCTGTCCCCCGTGAACGAGATGCCGCAGGAGCACCGTCCCGCACGGTGTACGAGAGTTCTGCTCGCCGAGGACCAGGGGATGATGCGCGGCGCCCTCGCCCTGCTGCTCGGTATGGAGGCGGACCTGGAGGTCGTCGCCCAGGTCTCGGCGGGCGACGCCATCGTGGACGCGGCGCTGATCCACCGCCCGGACGTGGCCCTGCTGGACATCGAGCTGCCGGGCATGAGCGGGCTGGACGCGGCGGCCGAGCTGCGTGAACAGGTCCCGGACTGCCGGGTGTTGATCCTGACCACCTTCGGCCGGCCCGGCTATCTGCGCCGGGCCATGGACGCGGGCGCCGCCGGGTTCCTGGTCAAGGACGGGCCGGTGGAGGAACTCGCCCAGGCGATCCGGCGGGTGCTCACCGGCGAGACGGTCGTGGACCCGGTGCTGGCCGCCGCCGCGCTGAGCGCCGGACCCAACCCCCTCACCGCCCGTGAGTGCGACGTACTGAAGGCCTCGGTGGACGGGGCGACGGTCGCCGACATCGCCGCCCGGCTGCGTCTCTCCGAGTCCACCGTCCGCAACTACCTCTCCTCCGCCATCGGCAAGACGGGCACCCGCAACCGCACGGAGGCCGTACGGGAGGCCCGGCAGCAAGGGTGGCTGTAGGGGGACGCGGACCCCACCTCCGAGGCCCCGCGCCCTACTTCACCACCTCCGCGCTCTCGAAGCCCGTCTCGCTCGGCGCCAGGCACACGAACCAGTTCACCGGCGTACCGGCCGCCGGGCGGATCACCCCGTGGTCTCCGGCACGGGCGGAGGCGTCGAGCGCCTTGCGGGCCGACGAGGTCGTGCCGTCCTGCCACTTGCACATGACCTGCCGGGCACCCTTGCCGACCCGGCCGACGACCAGGCGTTCGGGGCCCACGGCGCCGGGCTCCAAGGAGGTCGAGAAGGCCTCGTAGCCGCCCTTCTCGGGGTCCATCTTCTTGACCGTGTTGAACGTGATCACCAACGACTTGCCGCCGCTGACGCTGCGGCCCACGAAGTACGAGGTCTTGCCGACCAGGCCGGACGCCTGCCGCACCGCGGGTTCCTCCCCCGCCGCACGCATGGCGTCGAGCTGGCGCCGCGCCTCGCTCTCGTCGCGCGGCACGCCCCACACGTCGATATAGACCTGCCAGGTCTTGCCCTGGTCGGTTCCGGTCGCCAGCGTGGTGCGCTGCGGCGCGTACACATGCCGGTCCTCCGGCGAGACCGGCGCGGTCGGCCGGGTCGCCACCGGGGCCACCCGGTCCCCGTCCCCGCCCGGCAGGCCCGTCAGGGCGAGCGTGGCGCCCGTGGAGCCGCAGAGCACCAGCGCCGTGGCCGCCGCGACGGCCAGACGGCGGGTCCTGCGGCGGCGACCGCCCCGGATCACCGCCTGGTAGGGCGCTATACCGATCTCGACCTCGTCCGCGGCGTCGGCCAGCAGGAGGGCGATGTCCTTGTGCGTCATGTCGTGGTTCTCCCGGTCCGCGCTCATCACCGTCGCCCTCCCTCGCTCACCGTCTCGGCCAGTCCGGGTATGGCGCGGAGTTTCGCGATCCCCTTGGCCGCATTGCTCTTCACCGTGCCCACCGAGCAGCCCATCGCCTCGGCCGTCTGCGTCTCGGTCAGGTCCTCCCAGTACCGCAGGACCACCGCCTCCCGCTGGCGCGGCGGCAGTTGGGCCAGCGCCTTCAGCAGGGCGCTGCGGTCGTCGGCCTGGGCGATGCGGTCACCGGTGTCCGCCACCTCGCGCACCAGGCCCGAGTCGTCCCGCGGCGCGAGGAACTCCTTGAGCCGTCTGCGATGTCTGCGCGCATGCGCGTTGATCATCACGCGGCGTACATACGCCTCCGGGTCGTCGGCCGAACCGACCTTGCGCCAGGCCACATAGGTCTGTTCCAGCGTCGACTGGACGAGGTCCTCCGCGGCGTGCTGCTCCCCCGTGAGGAGAAATGCCGTGCGCATCAACCGCGGCCAGCGGCCGATGACGAAGCTCTGGAACTCCGTGTCCCGAGCCTGCTTCCGATCCCCCATGGGCACCTCCTTGATGTCAAAAGGAGTCCATGAGTCCAGCGGACCGTTGCCTCATCGAGCGGAATTCGCCGAGTTCTTCCGCGGCAGCCACACCAGCACCAGTACGGCCGCCACCAGCAGCACGCATCCGCTCACCCGGAACGCCAGCGCGTACCCCTCCGTCAGGGCCTCGGCCGTCCCACGTCCGCCCGTGCGCGACGCCGCGATCGTCGTCATGATCGCGAGGCCCAGAGAACCCCCGATCGTGCGCGAGGTGTTGACGAGGCCCGACACCAGACCGGCGTTCTCCGGCGCCGCCCCGGAGGTCGCGAGCGACGCGAGCGGGGTCATCGACAGACCGCCGCCCAGCATCATCAGGATCCCCGGGAACATGATCGCCGTCAGATAGTCGCCGTCCGCCGTCATGGTCGACTGCCAGCCGAACCCGGCCGCCGAGACGAGGATCCCGAGCACCGTCACAGTGCGCGCGCCCAGGATCCGCATGACCCGCGGCGCGGCCTTGGAGCCGAGCACCACGGCCAGCGAGCTGGGTATCAGCGCGACCCCGGCCTCCAGCGGCGAGTAGCCGAGCACGTTCTGCGCGTACAGCGTCATGAAGAACCACATGCAGAACATCGCCGAACCGGAGACGAACATGGCCGCGTTCGCCGAGGCCACCGACCGCACCCGCAGCAGCCCGAGCGGCATCAGCGGGGCCTTCGCCCGCGCCTCGACGAGCAGGAACAGCGCGATCAGGGCGAGCCCGGCGCACAGCGGAGCCAGGGTCGTCGGCGAGGTCCAGCCGCCCGCCTCCGTCCGCATGATCCCGTATGCGAGCGTGGCCAGCCCCGCCGTCACCAGCAGCGCTCCCGGCAGGTCGAGCCGTCGTCCGTCCCCGGCTCGGCTCTCGGTCAGCCAGCGTGCCGCCCCGGCCAGGACGACCACGCCGATCGGCACGTTGATGAGGAGCACCCAGCGCCACGACAGCCCCTCGACCAGCAGACCGCCGACGAGCCCGCCCGCCGCGCCGCCGCCCGCGCCGACCGCGGTCCAGGTCGCGATGGCGCGCGCCCGCGCGGCGCCTTCCGGTACCGCGGCGGTGAGCAGCGTCAGGGTCGAGGGCGCGAGCACGGCCGCGCCCAGGCCCTGCACCCCGCGCGCGGCGAGTATCTGCCAGCCCTGCTGGGCCAGTCCGCCGCCCAGCGAGGCCAGGGTGAACAGGGCGAGCCCCACCAGGAACATCCGCTTGCGCCCGTACAGGTCTCCGGCCCGTCCCCCGAACATCAGGAAGCCGGCGAAGGCGATCGCGTACGCGTTGACGACCCACTGCAGCCCCGACGCGCTCAGCGCCAGGTCCGTCCGCATCGACGGAAGTGCCACATTGACGACGGAGATGTCCAGTACGACGAGGAACTGTCCGGCGCACGCGAGCGTCACCACCAACCAGGTGGGCGGTGACGCGGTACGGCGGCTTGTGGTGGTGTCTTGGGCTGTTCGCAGCATGAGGGCCATGGTCCCAACCCGGACGTGTGCCCCGCATCGGGATTTCGGCCCGGCGGCCCCCGTCCTCGGACGTACGACCCGGGCCCTTCCCGCGGCCTTCTCGGGGCCTTCCTGGGCCTTTGCCGGGTTCTCCCCGGGGCCGTCCGAGGACGAGCCCAGCTGATGGCACATCAGTTCGCCATCAGATGGTCAAGGATTCGTTAGGAAGTCGAAGCAACGGAATAGATGCCCGAGCAGACGGAGTTGACCCGAATCCCGGTCCCGCGCAGACCTTGCCCGTTTCTTGCCAACTCCCTTGCGTACTCCTTCTGTTCTCGGCCGGAGGCCTCCACACATGACGCACATACCGACCGACCGTCCTGCTCCAGGGCGGCCGGGCGCGATCGTGCCCGTGCTCGCGTTCGCGGGCATCGTCGTCGCGGTGATGCAGACCCTGCTCGTCCCTGTCATCAAGGATCTGCCCGCGCTCCTGAGCACCTCCCCCTCCAACGCGACCTGGGTCATGACCTCCACCCTGCTCTCGGGTGCGGTGGCCACGCCCATCATGGGCCGCCTCGGCGACCTCTACGGCAAGCGGCGGATGCTGCTCGCCAGCCTGGCCGTGATGGTGATCGGCGCGCTGGTCAGCGGCTTCACCGACACCCTGATCCCGATGATCGTCGGGCGTACGCTCCAGGGCTTCGCGATGGGCGCGATCCCGCTCGGCATCGGCCTGATGCGCGACCTGCTGCCCCGTGAACGGCTCGGCTCGGCGATGGCCCTGATGAGTTCGTCGATCGGCGTCGGCGGCGGACTCGCGCTGCCGTCCGCGGCCATGGTCGCCCAACACGCCGACTGGCACGCCCTGTTCTTCGGCGCCGCGGGGCTCGGCGTCGCCTCCATCGTGCTCACCCTGCTCGTCGTACCGGAGTCCGAGACGCGCGCCGAGGGCTCCTTCGATCTGCTGGGCGCGCTCGGCCTGTCCGCCGGACTGGTCCTGCTTCTGCTGCCGGTCTCCAAGGGCAGCGACTGGGGCTGGGCCTCCGGCACCACGCTCGGCATGTTCGCCGCCGCGGCCGTCGTCCTCGCCCTGTGGGGCGTGCTCGAACTGCGCCTTCCCGCACCGCTGGTCGACCTGCGCACCACCGCCCGCCGCGAGGTGCTGCTCACCAACCTCGCCTCGATCATGGTCGGCGTCTCGTTCTACGTCGTCTCGCTCGTCCTGCCCCAACTGCTCCAACTGCCCACCGCCACCGGCTACGGGCTCGGCCGCTCCATGGTCGTCGCGGGCCTGTGCGTGGCGCCGCTGGGCCTGACGATGATGTTCACCGCGCCGCTCTACGCCCGGCTGTCCGCCCGCTACGGCCCGAAGCTCACCCTCATCACCGGCCTGCTGATCATCGCGATCGGCTACGGCGCCGGAATCGGCCTGATGAGCGCCGCCTGGCAGACGGTGGTCACCTCGGTGCTGCTCGGCGCGGGCATCGGCCTCGCCTACTCCTCGCTGCCCGCGCTGATCATCGGCGCGGTCCCGGCCTCGGAGACGGGCGCGGCCACCGGCCTCAACACCCTGATGCGGTCGATCGGCACCTCGGTCTCCAGCGCCGTCGTCGGCATGGTCCTCGCCAACACCGCCCACCAGACGCACGGGCTCGCGATCCCCACCATGCACGGCTTCCGCGTCTCCTTCCTGATCGCGACGGCCGCGGTGGCGCTCGGCCTGGTCGCCGCGCTGTTCCTGCCCGGTCAACGCCCCTCGGCCGTCCCGCAGTTGCGCGCGAGCAGCGAGGAGGACGCCAACCTGGAGCGCGCCGTCCAGGTGCTGCGCGGCTTCCGCGGCCGCGTCCTGGACGCCGAGGGCGCCCCGGTGGCCCACGCCAAGGTCACGCTGATCGACCACAGGGGCCGCCAAGTAGGCGCCACCCATTCCACCGAGGACGGCCGTTACACGGTGGCCGTGCCGGAGAAGGGCCCCTACATCCTGGCCGCCAAGGCCACGGGCCACGCCCCGCTCGCCTCCTCGGCCACGCATCTGGGCGGTGACCACCCGGTCGACCTGGACCTGTGCCTGCCGGGCGAGACCGTCTCCGCCTGACCGAACATCCCGCCGGGGTCCCGCAGCCCTCTGCGGGACCCCCGTCACCTGCGCGTCGGCAGCGTGCGGCAGCATGGGGCGCCCACGGATACGTACGACCGGAAGGACCCCATGCCCGCGGCACCCTCATCGGAGATCCTGGCCGCCTTCGAGGCCGCGAAGGGGTTCATGCCCCTGCGGGAAGGGCTCGCGCTGTACGAGGCGGCCGTCGAGGCGGGGCGGCTCGGGCTGCCCCTGATGGAGGTCGGCACCTACTGCGGGCGTTCCACGATCCTGCTCGCGGACGCGGCCCGCGCCGCGGGCGTCACCGCGCTCACCGTCGACCACCACCGCGGCAGCGAGGAGCAGCAGCCGGGCTGGGAGTACCACGATCCGCGGACGGTCGACCCCGAGGTCGGTCTGATGGACACGCTGCCCACCTTCCGGCGCACGCTGCACCGGGCGGGTCTGGAGGAGCACGTGGTCGCTGTCGTCGGCCGCTCGCCGCAGATCGCGGCGCTGTGGGGGACGCCGCTCGGCCTCGTGTTCATCGACGGCGGCCACACCGACGAGCACGCGAACGCCGACTACGAAGGCTGGGCCCCCCATGTCGCCGAGGGCGGGCTGCTGGTCATCCATGACGTCTTCCCGGAACCGGAGGACGAGTTCACCGGGCAGGCCCCGTATCGCGTGTATCTCAAGGCACTTGAGTCCGGCGCGTTCACGGAGATCTCGGTGACCGACTCCCTGCGCGTCCTGCGGCGAACGGAAGCGGGAGGGTGACGGCGCCGTTAGGGTCGCTGTCATGTCGTACGTAGGTCCGGACTTCGATCCCCCCGAGCCGCGCCGTTCCCGGCGACGGCCGCTGACGTTCACGGTCGCCGCGCTGGTGCCGACGGCGCTGGTCGGCTGGCTGGTCTATACGGCGGTGGCCGACACCGGCGGCGGACCGGCCGACGCGGCGCCCGCCACGGCCTCCTCGGCGTCCCCCTCGACCCCGCACCCCTCGGCGAGCCCGTCGGCCACGGCCTCCCCGACGGCCCACGGCGAGCCGTCGAAGGCGTCCTCCACCCCGACCTCGCGCGCCGCCGCGTCCGGCTCCCTCAAGGGCAAGGTCGTCGTGATCGACCCGGGCCACAACCCCGACAACTTCCGGCACACCACCGAGATCAACCGCAAGGTGAACATCGGCACCAACTCCAAGGAGTGCGACACCACGGGCGCCGCCACCAACGCCGGTTACCCGGAGGCCGAGTTCACCCTGGCGGTGGCCCGCCGACTGCGCCCGCTGCTCCAACAGCAGGGCATCACGGTGAAGTTCACCCAGGACGGCGACCGCCCGTGGGGCCCGTGTGTGACCGAGCGGGCGCGGATCGGCAACGAGGCCCACGCGGACGCGGCGATCTCCCTGCACGCGGACGGCTCGGCGCCCGGCAACCGCGGCTTCCATGTCATCCTCCCCGCCGCGGTGCACGCGGGCGGCGCGGACACCCGCCCGATCGCCGCCCGTTCCCGCGACCTCGGCGAGCGCGTCGCGGGCAACTTCCTCCGGGTCACCGGCAGCGCGCCGTCCAACTACCTCGGCAACGGCACGGGACTTGTGGTACGGAACGATCTCGGTGGTCTCAATCTGTCAACAGTTCCGAAGGTGTTCATCGAGTGCGGCAACATGCGTGACAGTAAGGACGCGGCCCTGCTGACCAGCGAAGACTGGCAGCAGAAGGCGGCGCGGGGGATCTCTGAGGGAATCGTGAGTTTCCTGCGCGGGAAGTGATCGCCCGCCCGAACCCTGCGGACATCCGAGCCGGACGGACGATAGTGTCGTTCGTACGATGAGGGGCCACCCCCGCGCTTACCACCACAGCCCTCGGGGCACCAGGGTGACAGCGACGCCTCCAACGACGACGAGACGACAGACGAAGGACCCGAAGTGAATATGCGCTCCCTCACTAGAGGCGACGGCGTGGTGATCGGAGCAGCGGTACTGCTGTTCATCGCGTCGTTCCTCGATACCTTTGACGGATCCGGCAGCGACGTCCCCAACGCCTGGGACGATCTCGGCCTGGTGATGGGCATGTACGTCGCCGGCATTGTCGGCGCGGCCTTGATCGTCGTCGCACGAGCTCTTCCGCAGCCGCGCAAGGTCGTGGGGCTCGACCTCGGTCAACTCGGCGTCGCTCTCACGCTCTTCGCCGCGTGGACGTCGTTCTGGACGATCATCGACCCCCTGGGCGCGTTCAGCGACGCCTTCACCAAGGTGGGCGCGGGTTCGGGCCTCATCCTCGGACTCATCGCCGCGCTCGTCCTGGCCGCTGCCGCCATCGCCACCCCGATGGTGCCCGCCCTCCAGGCCGTCCTCGTCCCGGCCGGACCGCGGCCCGTGACCGCGCAGCCCTACGGCGCGCAGCCGCAGGGTGGTTACGGCTACCCGGGCGCCCAGCAGCAGCCCTTCGGCGGCCAGCCGCAGCAGGGGCAGCAGCCGGGGCAGCCGTTCGGCGGGGAGCCGCAGCCTGCGCAGCCGCAGCCCGACGCGTCGATCGGCGGGCCGGCGCAGCAGGCCCAGCAGCAGGCCCCGGCCGGGGACTTCTCCCCGTTCTGGTTCGCCGTGCCGGTGCCGCGTCCGCTGTACGCGGAGGACGGATCGGCCACGCAGATCGCCGAACTCGCGCCGGGTACCTGGTACTTGGCGGTCGAGCAGCGCGGTTCCGCGCTGGTGGCGCAGACGCAGGACGGCCGCCGCGGTGTGCTCCAGGACGCGAGCGGCATCCAGCGCGGCTGAGAACTCGGCTGACTCCTACGGCCCCTCGCCCTTGCCGGGCGGGGGGCCGTTGCCGTGCGGCGTCAACCGTGGTCAGCCTGCGGCGAGTTGGGACTCGGTCGGGATCATGACCCGGATGTGGGCGTCCGCGCGGCTGCCCACGCCCCGTACCTTGCCGATGGTCTCGTCGAAGGTGCGCATCGCGGCCTCGTCGCCCGCGCGCAGCTTGGCCGGAAGGTCCTTCAGCCGCTCCAGCTCGGGGACGAGCGGGGCGAGGTCCTCGACGAGTTCGGGGTCGCCCTGGGCGTTGCGCTGGAGCGTCTTGAGCTTGTTGTACGCGAAGGTGCCCGCGAGGCCCGCCTTGTCGAGCGCGGCGGCCCGCCCCTGGACGCCCTTGTCGAAGACGCCGTCCTTCCAGGGCTTCACGATCCACCGGTAGGCCGCCCCGGCCGCGAGCCCGGCGGTCGCCGCGAAGCGGGCTCTGGCGAAGTCCTCCCGCTCGTCCTGGGTGGTCGGGGACGGCGTCGGGGCCGTGATGTACACGGCGGCCTCTTCCGCGGCACTGCCACCGCCGCAGGCGGTGGCACCGGCGGACACGGTGCAGGTGAGGGCGAGCGCCGGGGCGAGGCGCCGTATCGGGTGCGGCACGGGATCCTCCGGGGTCGAAGAAGGGCTCGGTTCTCCCGGCCACGGGGAGAACGGGGAGACACGAGCAGCCTCACCCGTCCCGCCCCCGCGCACCGCCAGGACGGAGCCGTTCGGGTGACCCGCCCAGAGCCCGCCCGGAAGGAACCCGCCGCGCCGCCGCCCCGGCGTGCTAACCGCAGCAGTCCGGTTCCAGTCCCACCGGCAGGCGTTCGCCGCCGAAGACCGCGCAGGTCGGCTCGTGGCCGCCGAGGGCCGCCACCGCGAGCAGGAGCGAGCCCGCCGTCCAGGTGGTGAGTTCCCGGGGCCAGATCACCTGGTCCTCGAAGACATAGCCGGTCCAGTACAGACCGGTCTCCGGATCGCGCAGGTGCTGGATCGACTGGAGGATCTCCAGCGCGCGGTCGGACTCGCCCATCGCCCAGAGCGCCAGGGCCAGTTCGGCCGACTCGCCGCCGGTCACCCAGGGGTTGGGGACGACACAGCGCACCCCGAGGCCGGGCACCACGAAGCGGTCCCAGTCGGCCTCGATGCGCTCCTTGGCCTCGGCGCCGGTGAGGGCGCCGCCGAGCACCGGGTAGTACCAGTCCATCGAGTAGCGGTCCTTGTCCAGGAACCGCTCGGGGTGCCGGCGTATCGCGTGCCGCAGCGCGCCCGCCGCCACCTCCCAGTCCGGCTGCGGCTCCTCGCGCTGCTCGGCGATGGCCAGCGCGCAGCGCAGCGCGTGGTGGATGGAGGAGCTGCCGGTCAGCAGCGCGTCGGCCGTGGCCGTGCCGTCGTCCTCGCGCTTCCAGCCGATCTGCCCGCCGGTCTGCTGGAGCAGCAGGACGAACTCGACGGCGGCGTACACCGTCGGCCACATCCGGTCCAGGAAGGTGTCGTCGCCGGTGGCCAGGTAGTGATGCCACACGCCGACGGCCGCGTAGGCCACGAAGTTGGTCTCCCGGCCCCGGTCGGTGACCGCCTCCGGGTCGCCGTCGGTGTAGGCCGCGTACCAGGAGCCGTCCTCGTTCTGGTGGCGGGCCAGCCAGTCGTACGCGCGCTCGGCCGCCGTGTGCTCACCGGCCGCGTCCAGCGCCATGGCCGCCTCGACGTGGTCCCACGGGTCGAGGTGGTGGCCGCGGAACCACGGGATGGCACCGTCCTCCCGCTGCACGGCGAGGATGCCGCGGACGGTCGCGGCGGCCTGCTCGGCGGTGAGGACCCCGGGCAGGACGAGATGGTCTGTCCGGGGAGTGGTCACGTGGCGTCCGCCTCGGGGAGACGGGGCTGGTGGGGCTTGGTCGCGTACGCCACGAAGCTCTTGCCGATGAACGGGTTCAGCGCCCGCTCGGTGACCCGGGTGGCCAGGGGCTTCTTCATGATGTCCCAGACCAGGAGCTTGTGGAACGCGCGCACCGGCAGCGCCTTGTCGTTGTCCACGCCGAAGGCGCACTTCAGCCACCAGTACGGCGAGTGCAGCGCGTGCGCGTGGTGGCTGCCGTACGGGCGCAGTCCGGCCTCGCGCATCTTGGCCAGCAGTTCGTCCGCCTTGTAGATGCGGATATGGCCGCCCTCGTTCGCGTGGTAGGCGTCGGACAGGGTCCAGCAGATCTTCTCGGGGCCGTAGCGCGGGACGGTGACGGCGATGCGCCCGCCCGGCTTGAGCACCCGGACCATCTCGGCGAGGACGCTCTTGTCGTCGGGGATGTGCTCCATGACCTCGGAGATGATCACCACGTCGAAGGAGTCGTCGGGGAAGGGCAGCGCGAGGGCGTCGCCCTGCATGGCGGTCGCGGTGGCGCCCGCCGGTGCCTCGCCCTCCTCCTTCATCGCCGCGAACCACTTGGCGACCTCGCGGATCTCCTCGACGTTCTGGTCGAGGGCCACCACCTGGGCGCCGCGCCGGTAACACTCGAAGGCGTGGCGGCCGGCTCCGCAGCCGAGGTCCAGGACACGGTCGCCCGGAGCGAGCGGGAACCGGGAGAAGTCGACGGTCAGCACGTGGCCCTGCTTTCGGAATCGGGTACGACGAACTCTTCGGCGGCGGCTGCTCCGTTCGGGGACGCGGGACCGGCCGGGACCGCGAGCGCCCTGGGACGGTCGGGGCGGGCGAGCGCCTCGCGGTACCGGGCCACCGTTCCCTCGGCGGCACGGGCCCAGGTGAAGTGGCGCAGCACGCGGTCCCGCCCGGCCACGCCGAGCCGCGTGCGCAGCTCCGGATCGCCCAGCAGCCGGGTCAGCGCGGCGGCCAGGGCCCCGGCGTCGCCCGGCGGCACCGCCAGACACGTCTCGCCGTCCGGCCCGGCCACCTCCGGTACGGCGCCACCGGTCGTGGCCACCAGCGGCGTACCGGCCGCCATCGCCTCCGCGGCGGGCAGCGAGAACCCTTCGTAGAGCGAGGGCACGCACGCCACCTCGGCCGAGCGCACCAGGTCGACCAACTCCGCGTCGGAGATGCCCTTCACGAACTCGACGACGCTCGCGAGCCCGTACCGCTCGATCGCCTGCGCGACCGGGCCTTCCTGCGGACGCTTGCCGACGACGACGAGATGCGCGCCGGGGCGCTCGGTGCGCACCTTCGCGAGCGCCTCGATCAGATACACCAGGCCCTTGAGGGGGACGTCCGCGCTGGACGTGGTCACGATCCGGCCGGGCACGCGCGGCACCGAGGGGTCCGGCGAGAAGAGGTCGGTGTCGGCGCCGATGTGCACGACATGGACGCGGTCCCGGGAGACGCCCAGGTGGTCGACGATCTCCTGGCGGGAGGTCCCCGAGACGGTGAGGACGGAGGGCAGCCGGCGTGCCACCCGCTTCTGCATGCGCGTGAACGCGTACCAGCGGCGTACGGACGCGCGGCGCTGCCAGGTCGGGGCCGCGTCCAGCTCCAACTGCCGGTCCACGGTGATGGGGTGGTGGATGGTGGTCACCAGGGGGGCTCCGACATCGCCCAACAGCCCGTATCCGAGCGTCTGGTTGTCGTGCACGACGTCGAACTCGCCGCGCCGGGCGCGCAGATGGCGGCGGGCGCGCAGGGAGAACGTCAGCGGCTCGGGGAAGCCGCCGGTCCACATGGTCGCGACTTCCAGCGCGTCGACCCAGTCGCGGTACTCCTCGCGCCCCGGGGTGCGGAAGGGGTCGGGCTGGCGGTAGAGGTCGAGGCTGGGGAGTTCGGTGAGGGACAGTCCCTTGAGGTCCTCGCCCTCGTCGAGTACGGGGTAGGGCTGCGAGCCTATGACCTCGACCTGGTGGCCGAGGCGGGCCAACTCGCGTGAGAGATGGCGTACGTAGACGCCTTGACCGCCGCAGAAGGGGTTGCCCTTGTAGGTGAGGAGTGCGATGCGCAACGGCCGGTAGCCGTCGGCGGCCAAGTCCTCCTGGGAACCCGCCTCCTTGCCCTCAGCGGTCACTTCGGCCCCTTCTCCCTGCCGTTCCCGCGAGGTTACGCCGGACGGTAATCTAGAACAAGTTTCAGACTTGGTCGTTCAGAGGCTTCGAATCTACCGGCAGGTAAGGAGACCGCGAGCGGGCGGATCAGGTGATTCACGCCACGGCGCGAGCCCCCTGCCATGCTGTGCGGCCACTCGCCCTCACCGGCTGTCACGGAACGACGGAACGGGGATCCATGCCTGCGGAAGCCACGGCGCAGACCACGGCCGCGCGAGGGACGGCACGGCCGTGCTCGCCCCCGGTCACCGCGCGACAGGAGGCGCGTCGGCGCCGGATCCTGGCCGCGAGCGCACGGCTGGCGAGCCGGGGCGGCTTCGACGCGGTGCAGATGCGCGAGGTCGCGGAGTGCTCGCAGGTCGCCCTCGGCACGCTGTACCGCTACTTCCCGTCGAAGGTGCATCTGCTGGTCGCGACCATGCAGGACCAGTTGGAGCGGCTGCACGCGACGCTCAGGGAGAACCCGCCGACCGGCGAGACGGCGGCGGAGCGGGTGACGGAGACGCTGATGCGGGCCTTTCGCGCATTGCGACGGGAGCCTCAGCTCGCCGACGCGATGGTGCGCGCCCTGACCTTCGCGGACCGTGGCGCCTCTCCCGAGGTGGACCGGGTCTCCCGGCAGACCACGGCGATCATCCTGGACGCGACGGGCCTCGCCGAGCCGACCCCGGACCAGTCGGCGGCGGTCCGCGTGATCGAGCACACCTGGCACTCGGCCCTGATCACCTGGCTCTCGGGGCGCGCCTCCATCGCCCAGGTCAGGCTCGACATCGAGACGGCCTGCCGACTGATCGACTGGCCAACGGCCACGGGCGAACGGCTGCGGGCATGAAATGACCTACGAGACGGGCTGGGTCGACCTTCTGGTCTTTCGACCTTCCGGTCCTCGGCCAACCTCTGTCGGCCCCGGCGGAAACTTGCGCGTCACGCCGAAGTCGGCAACTTCCGGTCGAGTTTCCTCACTCGCCTCGTAGGCACTTTTCAGGCTAGCGCGCACACCAGGGGATAGAAACCCCCATTTCATGATTCTTTATAGCAATTCGGGCATTTGAGTCAGGCTTCGTATCAAGTCCTCCACCTCCCCCAGGACTTCGATCTCCCGCGGCGTCAGCGTCGGGTTCGCCGCGCGGCGGGCGCACGCCTGCTTCAGACCCGCCTCCGTGAGGGCCGACGCCCCCTCCTGCTGCCCCGCGAGCAGCGCGGCCAGCAGTTCGCGTACGCCCTCCAGCCGGGGTTCGCCGGTCAGGGCGACCTGGGCGAGGATCACCGCGGACATGCCCCAGTCGAGTCCGGGCGAGCCCTCCTCGGCCGTGGCCCAGTCGATGACCTTCGGGCCCCCGTCGGTCAGGATCACGTTCAGCGGGTGCAGATCGAGGTGGAGGACGCTGACGGCCGGGTCACGGGCGGGCAGCGTGTGCAGTTCGCGCAGCAGGCGCGCGAGCATCGCCCCGGCCTCGTCGGGGCCGAGCCGCCCGGCCATGAGCGCCTCCCCCATCGTCGGGCCCGTCAGCCGTTCCATGACGAGGTCGGCGCGCGTCGCGGAGCGCACGGCGGGGACCGGGTAGCCGTGGCCCCGGACGTGGTCCATCACCGCCGCCTCGGCGACCGCGTCCCCGTACGGATCCCGGTAGCGCCGCAGCACCCACGCCTCGTCGATCTCGTACACATCGGCCATGCGTCCGGCCCCGAGGAGTCTTCCGGTTGTCATGGCCGGATCGTATCCGCGCCGATGTGCGCTGGTCCCGGTCCGCGCGGGCGGCCCCCGGGCCCTCTTGTACGGGCCGGTAGAGTGTGCGCGTCGTCATCACGCCTGTACGAGGGGAAGCCGGTGCAATTCCGGCGCTGACCCGCAACCGTGTGCCGCCCCCACGGCGGTGAGCCGGATCGCCTCGCGCGGGACATGACCGGCTCGCGTCGTCGGCAGCCCGCCGACGGCAGGCACCGTCGAGGCATACGGGGCCGGAGCCGCCCGGTTGCCTCGTGCCCCCGTGCGCCCCGGCCTCCCCCCAGGAGAGGCAACCGCCGATCATGAACGTTCGCCGCACCGCAGCGGTACTGGCCGCCACAGCCGTGCTCGGTGGCGCTTTTGCCCCGGCCGCTTCCGCCGCCTCCCCGTCCCCGTCCGCGCCACCGCCGCCCGCCGCCCTGTACGGCACCGCGGACCCCACGTACGACGGTGTCTGGCGCCAGTCGCTCGCGCTGCTCGCCCAGCACACGGTGGGGGTGCGCCCGGCCGCGAAGGCCGTGGACTGGCTCGCCGGACAGCAGTGCGCGAACGGCGCGTTCGCCGCCTACCGCGCCGACCCGAAGGCCGACTGCGACGCCAAGACGCAGGTCGACACCAACAGCACCGCGGCCGCCGTGCAGGCGCTGGCCGCGCTCGGCGGACACGACGCGGAGACCGGCAAGGCCGTCGCGTGGCTGAAGTCCGTACAGAACGAGGACGGCGGCTGGGGCTTCACCGCGGGCGGCGCGAGCGACGCCAACTCCACGTCCACGGTCGTGGGCGCCCTGGCCGCGGTCGGCGCGAAGCCGCAGGAGACGACGTCCGCGAAGGGCCACTCGCCCTACGACGCGCTGGTGAAGCTGTCACTGCCCTGCGACGGCAAGGACGGCGGCGCGTTCGCCTACCAGCCGGACAAGAAGGGCGCGCTCGCGGCGAACGCGGACGCGACCGCCGCGGGTGCCCTCGCCGCCCTGGGCAAGGGCTTCGTGACCGGGCCCGGCAAGACGGCCGGGGCCACCACGTGCACCGACGCGGACACCGCCACCGCCGTCGCGCACAACGGTGCCGCCTACCTCGCCGGAGCCCTGAAGAAGACCCCCTATCTGAAGTCCGCCATGCCGGGCGCGACGGCCCAGCCCGACTACGGCAACACGGCGGACGCGGTCGTCGCGCTCGCGGCGGCGGGCCTGTCGTCCGCGGCCGAGAGCCCGCTCGCCTGGCTGGAGAAGAACGCCGCCGACTGGGCCGAGAAGTCCGGACCGGCCGCGTACGCGCAGCTCGTCTTCGCGGCGCACGCGACGGGCACCGACCCCCGCGCGTTCGGCACCGTGAACCTCGTCGACAAGCTGGGCGCGACGGGCCCGGCCCCGCAGAGCGCCGAGAAGACCGCGGCCGACGGCAAGCAGACGCAGGCCGACGACAACACGTCGCAGAACGACTCCGGCACCACCGTCTGGTGGTTCGTCGGCGTCTTCCTGGTCGCCGGTATCGGCATCGGCTTCCTGCTCTCCGGCCGCAACCGGAAGCGGCAGCCGTGATCCGCCGCGTCGCGACCGCCCTGGCCCTGGCGCTGCTGGTCCTGTTCACCGGCGGCCAGGCGCACGCCACCGGCTACCGGTACTGGTCCTTCTGGGAGCGGCAGGGCGAGGCGTGGACGTACGCCACCCAGGGCCCCTCCCTGTCCCGCCCGGCCGACGGGGACGTCCAGGGGTTCCGGTTCGCGATCAGCGAGGACTCCCAGCGGGCCACGAAGCCGCGCGGCACCACGGACTTCACCACCATCTGCGCGGACACACCCGCGCAGTCCGGCAAGAAGCGGGTGGCGATCGTCCTCGACTTCGGCACGCCCGAGGACGCCCCTTCGGGCGAGAAGCCCCCGGCCCGGCGCACGGTCTGCGCCCAGGTCGGCGAGGACGCCACCACCGCCGAAGCGCTCGCCGCGGCCGTCCCGCCGCTGCGCTACGACACCAACGCCCTGCTGTGCGCGATAGCGGGCTACCCGCACCAGGGCTGCGGCGAGCAGATACGGGACACCGCGCAGCACGAGCCCGCCAGGACGGGCACCTCGACCGGCACCTCGTCGCACGGCACCCCGTCGGCGGGCCTGCTGGTGGGCGCCGTCGCCGTGGCCGCCCTCGGCGGAGCGGCGATATGGCAGGCGCGCCGCCGCAGGAGCTGACGATGGCACCCCGACCGACCGTGCACCCCGGCGCCTGGTGGCTGTGGGCCCTCGGCCTCGGCACCGCCGCCACCCGCACCACCAACCCGATCCTGCTCGCCCTCCTGGTCGCCACCTCCGCGTACGTGGTGGCGGCCCGCCGCACCTCCGCGCCGTGCTCCCGGTCCTACGCCGCCTTCGTCAAGCTCGGCCTCGCGGTCCTCACCATCCGGCTGCTGTTCGCGGTGGTCCTCGGCTCCCCGATCCCGGGCACCCACACCGTCCTCACCCTCCCCGAAGTCCCCCTCCCCCACTGGGCGCAGGGCATCCGGCTCGGCGGCCGGGTCACCGCGGAGGGCCTCCTCTTCGCCCTGTACGACGGTCTGAAGCTGGCCACGCTGCTCATCTGCGTCGGCGCCGCGAACGCCCTCGCGAACCCCGCCCGGCTCCTCAAGTCCCTGCCGGGCGCCCTGTACGAGACCGGGGTCGCCGTCGTCGTCGCGCTCACCTTCGCCCCGCATCTGATCGCCGACGTCCAGCGGCTGCGTGCCGCGCGCCGGCTGCGCGGCCGACCCGACCGGGGCCTGCGCGGTCTGCTCCAGGTCGGACTCCCGGTCCTGGAAGGCGCGTTGGAGCGCTCGGTCGCCCTCGCCGCCGCGATGGACGCGCGCGGCTTCGGCCGTACCGCCGACGTTCCGCCCGCCGTCCGCCGTACCACCACCGCCCTCACGCTCGGCGGTCTGCTCGGCATCTGCGCCGGTACGTACGGCCTGCTGACCGCGGAAGGCGGCGTCTACGGGCTGCCGTTGCTGCTCGCCGGGTCGGCCGCCGCCCTCGCCGGGCTGCGGCTCGGCGGGCGCCGCTCCCCGCGCACCCGCTACCGCCCGGACGTCTGGAACGCGCGGGCCTGGCTGGTCGCCGGTTCCGGCATCGCGACGGCGGCGCTGCTGATCGCCTGCGCCGCGTACGACCCCACCGCGCTGCGCCCCGGTGTCGTCCCCCTGACCGCCCCGACACTCCCCCTGCTCCCCGCGGCGGCGGTGCTGCTCGGTCTGCTGCCCGCGTTCGTCACTCCCGCCCCCGAGGAGTCCGTGTGATCCGCTTCGAGAACGTCTCGGTGACGTACGACGGGGCGGCCGAACCCGCCGTCCAGGGCATCGACCTCACGGTCCCCGAGGGCGAACTCGTGCTGCTCGTCGGCCCGTCGGGGACCGGCAAGTCGACGGTGCTCGGCGCGGTCAGCGGGCTGGTCCCGCACTTCACGGGCGGCACCCTGCGCGGCCGGGTCACGGTGGCCGGACGCGACACCCGTACCCACAAGCCGCGTGAACTCGCCGATGTCGTGGGCACGGTGGGGCAGGACCCGCTGTCCCACTTCGTGACGGACACGGTCGAGGACGAACTCGCCTACGGCATGGAGTCGTTGGGGCTCGCCCCGGACGTGATGCGGCGACGGGTGGAGGAGACCCTGGACCTGCTCGGGCTGAACGAGCTGCGGAGCCGGCCGATCGCCACTCTCTCCGGCGGCCAGCAGCAGCGCGTCGCGATCGGCTCGGTGCTCACCACGCACCCGAAGGTCCTCGTCCTCGACGAGCCGACGTCCGCGCTGGACCCGGCGGCGGCCGAGGAGGTCCTCGCCGTGCTCCAACGGCTCGTCCACGACCTGGGCACCACGGTCCTGATGGCCGAGCACCGGCTGGAACGCGTCATCCACTACGCCGACCGCATCGCCCTGCTCCCCTCCCCCGGCGCCCGCCCGGTCCTCGGCACCCCGGCCGAGGTGATGGCCGTCTCCCCGGTCTACCCGCCGGTCGTGGACCTCGGCCGCCTGGTCGGCTGGACCCCGCTGCCCCTGACCATCCGCGACGCCCGCCGCCGCGCGAGCGACCTGCGCGCACGGCTCGCGGACGTCGTGGCCCCCACCCCGGACGGCCACCGCCCGCACGGCACCGCGAGCCCGGACACCGAGCCGACGCCCCCCGCCCCCGCGATCCCCGCCCCCCGCCGCTTCCTGCGCCGCCGCCCCGCGCACACCGCCCCCGACCCCTCGAGTCCCCGTATGGCGGCGGACATCAGCGCCCTCGCCGTCCAGCGCGGGCCCGTCAAGGCGCTGCGCCACGTCGACCTCACGGTGGCCCCGGGCGAGACCGTCGCCCTCATGGGACGCAACGGTGCCGGGAAGTCCACCCTGCTCTCCGCGCTCGTCGGGCTCGTGCCACCGGCCCACGGCTCGGTACGGGTCGGCGGCACCGTGCCGTACCGCGCGGCCCCGCGCGAACTCGTGCGCCGCGTCGGCCTCGTCCCGCAGGAGCCACGCGACCTGCTGTACGCGGACACGGTGGCCGCCGAGTGCGCGGCGGCGGACCAGGACGCGGGCGCCGCCGAGGGCAGTTGCCGGGCCCTGGTGTCCGAACTGCTGCCGGGCGTCGGGGACGACACCCACCCCCGCGATCTGTCGGAGGGGCAGCGCCTGGCGCTCGCCCTGGCCGTCGTGCTGACGGCCCGGCCCCCACTGCTGCTCCTGGACGAGCCCACACGCGGCCTCGACTACGCGGCCAAGGCCCGTCTGGTCACCGTGCTGCGCGCGCTCGCCGCCGAGGGGCACGCCCTCGTCCTGGCCACCCATGACGTGGAGCTGGCCGCCGAGATCGCGCACCGCGTGGTCGTCCTCGCGGAGGGCGAGGTCGTCGCCGACGGCCCCACCGCCGAGGTGGTGGTCGCCTCCCCGTCGTTCGCCCCGCAGGTGACGAAGGTGCTGGCGCCGCAGCCCTGGCTCACGGTCTCCCAGGTACGGGAGGCACTGTCGTCATGACACCGCCTCGGCCCCGGCCCGCGCCGGTCCGGCTCGGCCCCCGCTCCCTGGCCGCCCTCGCCCTGGTCAGCGTGGTCGGCATAGCAGGCTTCACCTGGCCCCTGTTCGCCGATCCCGGCTCCCAGCTCGGCACGCACGCGCAGGACGCCCCCTGGCTGTTCGCCGGGCTGCTCGTCCTGCTCGTCGCCGTCGTGGCCGCGACGATCGCCGAGTCGGGGCTCGGGCCGAAGGCCGTGGCCATGCTCGGCGTGCTCGCCGCGACCGGCGCGGCCCTGCGGCCCATCGGCGCCGGGACCGCGGGCCTGGAGCCCATGTTCTTCCTGCTGGTCCTGAGCGGGCGCGTGCTCGGGCCCGGCTTCGGGTTCGTGCTCGGCGCCGTGACCATGTTCGCCTCCGCGCTGCTGACGGGCGGGGTCGGACCCTGGCTGCCGTTCCAGATGCTGTCCATGGGCTGGTTCACGCTGGGCGCGGGGCTGCTGCCGGGCCCCGACCGGCTGCGGGGCCGCGGCGAGGTGGCGATGCTCGCGGCGTACGGGTTCCTGGCCTCGTTCGCCTACGGCACGGTCATGAACCTCTCCGGCTGGCCCTTCATGGACGCGCTCGCCTCGAACGTCGCCTACGACCCGCACGCCGGCCTCGCCACCAACCTCAGCCGCTTCCTCGCCTACTGCCTGGCCACCTCGCTGGGCTGGGACCTGGGCCGCGCCACCGTCACGATCGTCCTGACGTGCTTCCTCGGCCCCCCGGTCCTCAGAGCCCTGCGCCGCGCGACCCGGCGAGCGGCCTTCGAGAGCCCGGTCACCTTCGAACCGCGCTAGTGGTGCTCTTCGAGGCGTGACCTCTACGCGTCCTCGAGCGCCCGGCGCACCGTCGCGAGCCGCTCCTCGTCCCACTCGACCTCCGGGTCGGGTTCGAGGAAGGAGAGGGCCACCGCGACGACGCCCAGCGCGGGCCGCGACCATTCCACCGGCTCGGCCGCGCCGAGGACACCGGCCCTCGGCCGCCTCTCCGCGAGGTCCGGCAGGGAGCGCGCGGTGATCACGAAGCCGCGCATGGTCGCGCTGACCTGGGCCGCCAACTCCTCGAACCCCGCGCCCAGTTCAGGGCGCAGCCGCAGACCGAGCAGAGCCGCCAGTTGCCCGTACGACCGCGCGATGCCGTTGATCAGTTCGCGTTCCGCCGTGGCGAGCGCGGCCTGGACCTCCGTGCGCAACTCGCCGTCGGCGAGGCTGAGGAAGGTCGCGTGCAGGGCGATGTAGGTGCGCCACTGCGGTGAGGCGTGCATGGCCTCGAAGTCCCGCAGCGCTCCCTGGCGCAGCAGCTCGACGAGAAGCCCCCGACGGCCCTCGGGGGTACCGAACTGCTCCAGCCGGTCGAGCGCGAGCCGTCGTACCGCGTCCTCGGCGACCGTGCCGTCCGTGCCGATCGCGGCGGGCGCGGTCGCGGCGATCGCCTTGAGCAGATCGCTGAAGAACAGGTCCTTGTAGGGCCAGCGGCGGTAGACGGCGCTGCGGGCGACGCCCGCGTCACGGATGACGTCCTCGAAGCCGATGTGCTCCAGGCTGACCGTCAGCCCGGTGGCGTCGATCATCGCCATGGCGGTGTCGAGCATCCGCTGCGCGGTCTCCGTGTCCGTCAGCCTGCGACGACGCCGGGTCAGTCCTGATGGAGATTGCTCGTCGGTCATCTTGCCTCTACCCTTCCCCATAGCCACTTGAGACAAGATATCCCAAGTCTCGTCACGGGCACGACACCGCAAGGAGATCCATGAACACGTCCATGAACACGCGGCACCTCCCCACGTCCGTCCGCACCGCCGCCACCGCGCTGTACACCGCCGCCGCCCTGTCGTTAGTCGCCGCCGCCACCGTCGTCGCCGACCAGGCCGGGGGCGACGGACTCGCCGGGACACTGCGCGAGGCCTACCCGCGGCGCAGCCCCGGCGACGTCTCGATGGCCGAATCCAGCATCCTCACCTACCTGTTCACCCTCGCCGCGATCGGCGCCGCCTTCTTCGTCTGGATGGCGTGGGCGAGCAAGCGGGGCAAGCGATGGGTGCGCAAGGCGGGCGCGGCGACGGTCGTCGTGGGAACCGCGCTGTCCGTGTACCACTTCACCCAGCCGCACCCCCTGGTGATGACCCTGGCGGGTCTGCTGCCCTGCCTGGCCGGGCTCGTGGGGCTGGCACTGCTGTGGCGACCGGAGGCCGCGCCGCACTTCGCCTGACCTCACCGGGGTACGGGCCTGACGCGCCGGATCGTCAGGCCCAGCAGGCAGATGGCTTCGCGCCCGCGCCCTGGACCACGACTCCCGTGCGCGGGGCGCCAACCACGCCTCGATCCCTTGCACGTGCAACGATCGCCACCGTCCGGCTCCGGCGCGGCGACCCCGCCGTACACGCCGCGCGCCACACCGCCCCCTCCCGCTCCGCGCCACCGCCCTCGGCTCCGCCTGGTGCCGCCCGTGCGGACCCCCACGTGGACGCGGTCACCTACGAGGCAGGGTCGTAGTCCGATCGCCTGACATGCGCGCGTCGGGCCGACCCGGTGACCTGCACATCGAGGCCCAGGTCACATAAGCGAATTACGCCGCTAATGCGAGCACACCTGGTAAGAGGGGTCATTGCGGACGCCACGGGCCGCCTGTTTCTCTGGATCCCGTCGCCAGGCGCCGACCGGCCCTCCCGGGTCGCGGCACCGACGCGCACCCGTCACGCCCCGCGTGGTCCGGGTCGCGGGCGACACCCTTGTTCCCGACGAAAAGGTGTTCTGTGTCCGTCTCCGTGATCCGCCGCATCGCCTCTCCGAAGAAGGCCATCGCCACCGTCGCCGTCGTCACCGCCGCCACCGGCATGGGGCTCGTCCCGTCGCCCGCACATGCCGCCGCCCCGGCTTCGGGCGCCTCCTCCGCCAAGTCGATCGCACGTCACATGATCAAGGACCCCGCACAGTACGCGGCCTTCCACAAGATCGTCTCGCACGAGAGCGGTTGGAACATGCACGCCACCAACCCGTACTCGGGCGCATACGGCCTGGTCCAGGCGCTGCCCGCCCACAAGATGGCCAGCGCCGGCTCCGACTGGAAGACCAACCCGGCCACCCAGATCAAGTGGGGCCTGGACTACATGAATTCACGCTACGGCAGCCCCGCCGCCGCCTGGCGCTTCTGGTCCATCCACCACTGGTACTGATCCCGGTACCGATCCCGGTATCCGCTCCGACCGAGCGCGCACCGATCCGCGAAGGCGGCGGCCCCGACCCGGGGTCGCCGTCTTCGGCGTGCGTCAACCGCGCGAACGGTGCGGTTCCGCCCCTGAGGCGCGATAAGGGTCACAATCGGGACGGTTCGCGGCGGTGCGGCGAGGGCCCGTCGCTCCTGCACAGGCCGCGTTTACGTACAGAACGCATCGAGTCGGCCACGCTCCGCCAGGGCGACCCCGCCCCCTATGGTCGCCTTTCGGCCCGCTCCTCGTGGCGGGCCGTGGTCCGTCGCCCGGCGGCGGGCCCTGTCCCTGTCCCCGTCGAAAGGCAGGCGAGCGGTACCTTGCCGACCGTCGCTCCACCCGCAGCGTCCATCGCCCCTCAGGCCTCGGCTCCCGCCTGGGCCGAGAAGGCCACCGTCACCGACCCCGCGCTGGTCAAGCGCGCCGTGAAAGCCGCCGCGCTCGGCAACGCGATGGAGTGGTTCGACTTCGGCGTCTACAGCTATATCGCCGTGACGCTGGGCAAGGTGTTCTTCCCCTCCGGCAACCCCACCGCGCAGTTGCTGTCCACCTTCGGCGCCTTCGCCGCGGCCTTCCTGGTCCGCCCGCTCGGCGGCATGGTCTTCGGGCCGCTCGGTGACCGCGTCGGGCGGCAGAAGATCCTCGCGCTGACGATGATCATGATGGCGGCGGGCACGTTCGCGATCGGCCTGATCCCGTCGTACGCGGTGATCGGCGTCGGGGCGCCCGTCCTCCTGCTGGTGGCCCGGCTGGTGCAGGGGTTCTCGACCGGTGGTGAGTACGCGGGCGCGTCCACGTTCATCGCCGAGTACGCGCCGGACAAGAAGCGCGGCTTCTTCGGCAGTTGGCTGGAGTTCGGCACGCTCGCCGGATACATCGGCGGCGCGGGCCTCGTCACCTTGATGACCGCGCTGCTGTCCTCCGCGGACATGGTGGCCTGGGGCTGGCGGATCCCGTTCCTGATCGCGGGCCCGATGGGCATCATCGGCCTCTATCTGCGGATGCGGCTGGAGGAGACCCCGGCGTTCGCGGCGCAGGCCGAGAAGGCCGAGAAGGCCCGTAAGGCCGGGAAGTCCGCGACCGAGCACCGCAAGGTGCCGCTGCGCGAGATGGTCGCCGGGCAGTGGCGGGCGCTGCTGCTCTGCGTGGGTCTGGTGCTCGTCTTCAACGTCACCGACTACATGCTGCTGTCGTACATGCCGAGCTATCTGACCAGCGAGCTGAAGTACGACGAGACGCACGGACTGCTGGTCGTGCTGGGCGTGATGGCGACCATGATGATCGTGCAGCCCTTCGTGGGCGCGCTGACCGACCGGATCGGCCGCCGCCCGGTGATCGCCGCGGGCTGCGTGGGCTTCCTGCTGCTGTCGGTGCCCGCCCTGCTGCTGATCCGCCAGGGCAGCCTGCTCGCCGTCGCGCTCGGCATGGGCGCGCTGGGCCTGCTCCTGGTCTGCTTCACCGCGTCGATGCCCGCCGCGCTCCCGGCACTCTTCCCGACGCGGGTGCGCTACGGCTCGCTGTCGATCGGCTTCAACATCTCCGTGTCGCTGTTCGGCGGTACGACCCCGCTGGTGGTCACGGCGCTGATCGGCGCCACCGGGAACATGATGATGCCCGCCTACTACATGATGGCGGCGGCCGTGATCGGCGGCATCGCGGTGTGGTTCATGACGGAGTCGGCGGGCCGCCCGCTGCCGGGTTCGGCACCGTCGCTGGAGCGCGCGGAGCACTGAGCGGACGGGGTGTACGGCCGCGTCCGCGCGGCCCGTACACCCCGTCGTCGTTCAGGCCTCGTGATAGAAGCCCACGTTCACACTGCGCGGGGCGCCGCGGTCCTGGATCACCAGCTCGCCCGAGCCGCCGTGCGGAAGCCTGGCCGTGCCGCCGTACGGCAGCGGCTGGGCCGGTTGGTGCCCGCCCAGGATCAGCCGGACCTCGGAGGACGGCTCGGGCTGGGAGCCGCGCAGCCAGCTCACCTGCCAGCCTCCGTCGGGGCCGCACTGGAACTCCAGATGCACCCGGGAGACGAACAGCCAGTCCTCGGGGGGCGCGAGGCGGCACACGGAGCGGTCGCGGCCCACCCGGAGCGCGGCGCCCGGTTCGCTGGGCGCGTCGGCCATGAGCATGCCGGCGGTAGCCCCGGCGTCCGCCTCGGCGACGGTGGCCATGGTGAGTTCGAGCACGTGCGCTCCTCCGGGGTGAGGCGGTCAAGTGGTGTGCGCGTGAGGGGTGTTGACGTACTGCGGCGGCATGATAGTTCGACTCGGCGCCCCGTCGAGTGACGTGCGGCACAATGGACCCATGACCGAGCGCAAGCCACCGGGTGTCAGCTTCGAGTCCTTCGTCGACAAGCAGATCCGTGACGCGGAGGCGCGCGGCGAGTTCAAGGATCTCCCCGGCGCGGGTCAGCCCGTACCGGCCGTCACGGAGACCCAGTACGACGAACTGTGGTGGATCAAGCGGAAGATGGCCCGCGAGGGCGTCTCCGTCCTGCCGCCCGCGCTGGCCCTCCGCAAGGAGGCGGAGGACACCCTCGAGGCCGCCGAGACGGCACCGTCCGAGGCCGCGGTACGACGGCTGATCGAGCCCCTCAACGTCAAGATCCGCGACATGATGCTCAAGCCGCCACCGGGCCCGCCGCTGGGTCTGAAGCCGTACGACGTCGAGGAGATCGTCCAGCGCCGGCGCGCCCGCCGCGCGGACTGAGGGCACCCCGCGCGCCCCGGCGGCCTCGCATATCCGGTTGCGGGCCCCGTCCTCCGGCTTCGACCATGCCCGTCATGACATGGACCGTTGCCCGAGAACCCCATGACTCACCGGTGGCCGCGGCGCTGTGGCGCGCGTACTACACGGAGGTCAGCGACCGCTGGTACCAGCTCCACGAGAACCGCTCGACCGAGCCGGAGGAGCTGGAGCGCGCGATCGCCGCCGACACCGGGGAGTATCTGGCGCCCCCGACCGGCGCCCTGTTCGTGGCCCGCTGGGCGGGCGAGCCTGCGGGAACGGCGGGCGTACGGCTGCTGGACCCGGCGACGGCCGAGCTGAAGCGGGTCTTCCTGTACGCGGCGCTGCGCGGCCGGGGCGGCGCGGCACTCCTGGTGTCCGCCGCCGAGGACGCGGCTCGCGCGCTGGGCGCCGAGCGGATCGTCCTGGACACCCGCGGCGATCTGGTGGAGGCCCGCTCCTTGTACAGCCGCCTCGGCTACGCGGAGACCGCGCCGCACAACGACGACGTCTACGCCGAGCACTGGTTCGCGAAGAAGCTCGGCTGACCGCTACTCCTCCCTCGGCTGACCGCTACTCCTCGCGCGGGCGTTCCGCGTCCGAGCCGCACATCTCGGCGTTCAGGACCTGGACCAGTCGGCTCAGATCGGTCGGCCGGTCCGGGCCCCACCAGTCGCCGAGCAGTTCGGCCAGGGACTCCTCACGGGCCCGGGACAGCCGCTCGGCGACCTCGTAGCCCTGCTCGGTGAGGACCAGGTCGAGCCCCTCGCGCACCGCCAGGCGTCTCTCCTCCACCTGCCGCGCGGCCCCGATGATGACGTTCAGCGGGACCGTGCTGCGCTCGGCGAGCACCCCCGGCTCGGCCCAGCCGTAGCGCATGATCCGCAGCAGCAGCCAGCTCGCCGCGGGCAACAGGTCGTACCCGGCGCGCCGGGTGATCTTCTCGTAGATCGCGCGTCGCCCCTCGCGCGCGCTGAGGACGGACAGCGCCCGGCACACCTCGTCGTACGACGAACGCTGCACCGGATTGGTCGCCAGCGTCTCCGTCCCGTCCGGTGCCGTCACCGAGCCGCGCAGCGGGTCCTCGCGCAGGAACCACGCCAGGGCGAAGCCGAGGAGGGCGACCGGGGCGGCGTACAGGAAGACATCGGTGATGGAGACGGCGAACGCGTGCAGGACGGCGGGCCGGACATCCGCGGGAAGCCCCGTGATGCCCCGCGGGTCGGCCTGGAGGGTGTTCGTGGTGACGCCCGGCGGGAGGGACCGACCGGCCAGCGCCGCCGTGAGCTGACCACCGAGGCGGCCCGCGAAGAGCGTGCCGAACACGGCCACCCCGACCGAGGCGCCGATGGAGCGGAAGAAGGTGGCGCCGGAGGTGGCGACGCCGAGGTCCTCGTAGTCGACCGCGTTCTGCACGACCAGCACCAGGACCTGCATCACCAGGCCGAGGCCGAGACCGAAGACGAAGAAGCAGCCGCTCATCACGGCCGTGCTGCTGTGCTCGTCGAGCCGGTGCAGCAGGAGCAGCCCGACGGTCGTGACCGCCGTGCCCATGATCGGGAACACCTTCCAGCGGCCGGTGCGGCTGACGAGCTGGCCGGAGCCGGTGGAGGACAGCAGCATCCCGAGCACCATCGGCAGCATGTGCACACCGGACAGGGTCGGGGTGATGCCGTGGACGATCTGGAGGAACGTCGGCAGATACGTCATCCCGCCGAACATCGCGAAGCCGACGATGAAGCTGATGATCGCGGCGAGGGTGAAGGTGCGCACCCGGAAGAGCTTCAGCGGCAGGACGGGTTCGGCCGCCCGGTGTTCGACGAGCACGAAGGCGACCAGCAGCACGGCACCCAGCACCCCCAGGCCTATGACCTGCGGCGAGACCCAGCCCCAGGTCGTGCCGCCGAGGGAGGCCACCAGGACGAGACAGGTGGCGACGCAGGCGATGAGGAAGGTGCCGAGGTAGTCGATGACATGCCGCGCGGACTTCCGCGGGATCTTCAGCACCGTCGCGATCACGAGCAGGGCGACGATCCCGAGGGGCAGATTGACGTAGAAGACCCAGCGCCAGCTCAGATGCTGGGTGAACAGGCCGCCCAGCAGCGGCCCGAGCACACTGGTCGTCCCGAAGACGGCGCCGAAGAGCCCCTGGTAGCGACCGCGCTCCCGAGGCGTGACGATGTCGCCGACGATCGCCATCGACAACACGATGAGCCCGCCGCCGCCCAGGCCCTGAAGGGCGCGGAAGGCGATCAGTTCGAGCATGTTCTGCGCCACGCCGCACAGCACGGAGCCGATCAGGAAGATCACGATCGCGGCCTGGAACAGCTTCTTGCGGCCGTACTGGTCCCCGAGCTTGCCCCACAGCGGGGTCGCCGCGGTCGACGCGAGCAGATACGCGGTGACCACCCACGAGAGGTGTTCGAGGCCACCGAGGTCACTGACGATGGTCGGCAGCGCGGTCGACACGATCGTCTGGTCGAGCGCCGCGAGCAGCATGCCCGTCAGCAGCGCGCCGATGGAGACGAGCACCCCGCCGTGCGCGCGCTGTTCCGCGGCCTTGCCCCGCGCGACGCCGGTCGGTCCGGCCGCCGCGGGTGCTCCCGCCTCGGCCGCCCTGCCCTCTGCGTCACCGGTCATCAAGATCTCCTGTAGACGATCCTGCCTCCATGCTGCCCCCATCCTTGTCGCTATGGGCCCATATGGCCTGTTGAGGTGCCTGTCGAGAACCGAGAGGAAGCGGAGATCCCGGGGGCGGACGGGAGATTCCGTGCGGAAGGTCTGCATAATCTCTGGAGTTCGGCGGGAGGGGACCGAGGGCGTGAGTGGATCGAACGGACAGGCCTGTCCGGAGTGCGGGGCGCCGCGGCGGCCGGACGGCACGCCGTCGTGCGGATGCACCCGACGGGCGTCCGACGCGCTTCGGGACGCGCGGACGGCGCAGGCGGCAGCGGCGGAGGACTTCGATCCGCTGCGGATCCGGCCGTACGTCGATCTGCCGGTGACCCCGGCCGAGCCCGCGCGGGAGGCCGCGCCGGACGAGACGATACGTCTCGGCGCCGTACCGGGACCGGAGGAGATACCGGGGCGGCGGCAGCCGGATGTGACGACGACGGCGCGACTCGACGCCGTCCCTTCGGACCCGGGGACCTCGGGTCACCGCAAGCCGCGGCGCCGACAGCGGCGCACCGTGCTGCTGGCCTCCGGTGGAGCCGCCGTCGCGATCGCGGCGGCCGCCGCCTTCGCCGGGGGACTGTTCTCGTACGACCCGCCGCAGCGGGACGAGGCACGGCCCGACGACGTACGGGCGAGCGTGCCGGAGTCGTCGCCGTCGCGGCAGCCGTCGGCCACGCCGTCCACGGCGTCCGCGGCGGCCCCCACGGCGAGTGCGACCTCGTCACCGAGCGCGAGCCCGACGCCGTCGGAGTCACCGTCGAGCGCGCCCCCGAGCCCGTCCGCCACCGCCACGTCGAGCACGACCCCGACGCCCACCGCGCCCACCCGTGCGCCGTCGCCCACCGCCACCGCGGGCCAGATGCCGAGCGGGCAGGTCCTGCGCCAGGGCGACCGGGGCCCGGAGGTCACCGAACTACAGCTACGCCTGCGCCAGTTGAACCTGTACAACGGCCCCGCGAACGGCAACTACGGCTGGCGGGTGGCACGCGGCGTCGGCACGTACCAGGCGGCACGCGGCGTCACTCAGGACGAGCCGGGGGTGTACGGCCCGGCGACGCGGGCGATGCTGGAGTCGGAGACGAGCGGGCGCTAGCCGGTAGCACCGGTCAGCCGATGCGAACGTGGATCATCCCGTTCGCCGCAGCCTCCACGCGCACCCGCGTGAGGTCCGCGGCCAGGACGTCAGGACCGTGCTCCGCGGCCCGGCGGCCGACGCCGACCACCCGCATCCCCGCGGCGCGCCCCGCCGCGATGCCCGCGCCGGAGTCCTCGAAGACGAGGCAGTCCTCGGGCGCGACGCCCAGTTCGGCGGCGCCCTTGAGGAAGCCCTCCGGGTCCGGCTTGCTCGCCCCGACCGACTCGGCGGTGATCCGCACCTCGGGCAGCCCGAGGCCCGCGGCGGCCATGCGCGCGGTGGACAGCGCCACGTCCGCCGAGGTCACGAGGGCGTGCGGCAGTTCCGCGAGGGAGGCGAGGAAGGCGGCGGCACCGGGGACCTCGACCACACCGTCCATGTCGGCGGTCTCCTCGGCGAGCATGCGGGCGTTGTCCGCGTGGTTCCGCTCCATGGGGCGGTCCGGCAGCAGTACGGCCATCGACGCGTACCCCTGCCGCCCGTGCACGACCTTCATCACCGCGTCGCCGTCCAGCCCGTGCCGTCCGGCCCAGCGACGCCAGCAACGCTCCACGACGACATCGGAGTTGACGAGGGTGCCGTCCATGTCGAGCAGCAGGGCGCGGGTGGTCAGCAGGGTCGAGGCCGTCATGGGCGGGGCTCCAAGGCATGGGGAAGGGGCCGCCAGGCGGCCCCGAGGACAAGGCGGCCCCGCCCGCCGGTCAGGGTTGCGGGCGGGAGCCACTTTGTTCCTCCACGATACAAAGCTGCCCCGGATCGCGCCACTGCTCTTCGATCTTCGCCCCGCCCGGCCTCGCCCCGCCCCGGCCGGGTCAGGCCTCACGCACGCACGGCCTCGTACATGCTCCACGCGCCCAGAACCAGCATCACCACCGCGGCGATCTTCGTGATCAGCCGCAGCGGCACCCTCTTCATCAGCGCCTTGCCCCCGACGATGCCGAGGCCCGCGACCGCCCACAGGCCGAGGACGGCGCCGAGGCCGACCGACAGCGGGTCGTCGTAACGCGCCGCGAGGTTCGCCGTCATGATCTGGGTGAGGTCACCGAACTCGGCGACCAGGATGAGCATGAAGCCCGCCCCCGACACCTTCCAGAAGCTCTGGTTCTCGGGGCGGCGGACCTCCTCCTCTTCCTCGCCCTTGTTCCGCAGCAGCACCACCGCGCCGCCGAGGAAGAGCACACCGGTGATCACGTGCACGATCTGCTGCGGCAGCAGGGTCAGCACACTGCCCGCCGCGACGGCGAGCACGACATGCAGCAGGAAGGCGGCGGCGACACCGGCGAAGACGTACGAGGCGCGGTAGCGCGTACCGAGGACGAGCCCGGCGAGGGCCGTCTTGTCCGGCAGCTCGGCCAGGAAGATGACGCCGAAGACGAGCGCCATGACGCTGATGCTGATCAAGGTTCCTCAATCGGTCGGGCTGCCCGCCGAGAGTGTGTGACCGCTGCGACACTTCGGCACGGCAGCACACGGGGCACCCATGCCGTACGACATGGGCGTGCACTGCTTGCCGAAGGTCTCGCTGGCGGGATCCCCGCACGGGATCCGCCTCCGGGCGCCGGCTCAGACGAGCTGAGCAGTGTGTCGACGGTCCGGCGAAGAGCTACTCCCCTTCTGCACCGTCCATAGTACGGGGCCTCCCGGCGGACGCGACAAGCCCGGAATTCCGGCCCGGACGGCCGCGGAACCTTGTCATGTCATGCACGCGCCACTAGCGTCTCACCGGACGTACACCGGCCGGTAACACGCCCTGGCGAGCATTCCCTCGCCCGCACCTCAACACCCCTACCCCACAAGGGAGTTCGCATGTCCAAGGTCTACGCGCGTCGACGTATCGGCATACTCGCGGCGCTCACCGGACTCACGGCCTTCGTCGGCGTCCTCAACGGCCCGACCGCCTCCGCCGCACTCCCGACCCCCATCGCCGCCTCCACCGCGCGTACCTATCTCTCCTCGCTCACGGTCGCCGCCGAGAACCGCACCGGCTACGACCGCAGCCTCTTCCCCCACTGGATCACCATCAGCGGCACCTGCGACACCCGCGAGACAGTCCTCAAGCGCGACGGCTCGAACGTCGTCACCGACTCCGCCTGCGCCTCCACCAGCGGCAGTTGGTACTCCGAGTACGACGGCACCACCGTGACCTCGTCCTCCAGCCTGGACATCGACCACCTCGTCCCGCTCGCCGAGGCCTGGGACTCCGGCGCGAGCGCGTGGACCACCGCGCAGCGCCAGGCCTTCGCCAACGACCTGACCCGGCCGCAGCTCATCGCCGTGTCCGCGAGCTCCAACCGCTCCAAGGGCGACAAGGACCCGGCCGAGTGGCTCCCGACCCGGTCCGCGTACGTGTGCACGTACGCCCGCGCGTGGGTGCAGGTGAAGCACTACTACAAGCTCTCCGTCGACACGGCCGAGAAGAGCGCGCTCCAGAGCGCCCTCAAGGGCTGCTAGCGACCGCTTCGCGGCGGAAGCGGCGCCGGAGGCCGCTTCGGGGCCACTTCGGAGGCCGCGTCGGAAGCGGCGTCGGAGGCCGCTTCGGAGCTGCTTCAGGGGCCGCTTCGGAGGCCGCTTCGGGGGCCGCGGAGGCTGTCCGAAGTCGCCCGTCGTCCGCCCGGATTGCCGGAACCTCCCTGCTCACCCCCATTCCTCACCCCCGATACCCCACGTGTCACCGTCACCACGTACGCTGTACGGCTGTCAAAGGCCGTTCCTGCCGCTCCCCCGCGACCACGCGGCATGGCGGTACGCAGCCGCCTGGGGAGTTGGACGGGGGAGTTCCGGGTGCTTGAGATGGTGGGGTCGCTGACCGGCAGCCCCTGGATCTACCCCGTGGTGGCCACATCGGTCCTGCTGGACGTCTTCCTGCCCCTGCTGCCGAGCGGCATCCTCGTCATCACCGCGGCCACGGCGGCAGCGGCCGGTTCGGCCGTCGCCCACGTACCGGACGTGCTCGGGCTCATCCTGTGCGCGGCGACGGCCTCGGTCCTGGGCGACCTGGTGGCGTACCGCCTGGCCTGGCGCGGCGGCCCCCGCCTCGACCGGGCGATAGCCCGCTCGAGGCGGCTGACGAGCGCGCAGGAACGCCTGGGCGCGGCGCTGGCCCGCGGCGGCGGCACGCTGGTGATACTCGCCCGGTTCGCGCCCGCGGGCCGCTCGGTCGTCTCCCTGGGCGCGGGCGCGGCCCGCCGCCGGGTCCGCGAGTTCCTGCCGTGGTCGGCCCTGGCGGGTATCGCCTGGGCCGGGTACAGCGTGGCCCTCGGCTACTACGGCGGCCAGTGGCTGGGCACGAGCTGGCTGGCGACGGGCGTCTCGGTGACGGCGCTGTTCGCGGCGGGCGCGGGCGCGACCTACTTCATGCGCCGCCCGGCGTCCGAGGCGCCCGAGAAGTAGCCGCCGAGACGGCCTGAAACCCCAGTATTTCCTTGGGTGTTGCCAAGCTCATCCGAGGATTGACTGGACTGTCGGCCGCTTGTGATCATCGCCGAGGGGGTCCTCGGATCGGGGGACCCTGGTCGAGGATCAGGGACGAGACATGGCGAACGAGAACCTTACGGTGGCGGTCCTGGGGCCCGGCGGTGTCGGCGGGCTGCTCGCCGGACTCCTGGCCCGCACCGGGCACCGAGTGATCTGTCTGGCGGGCGACGAGACCGCGCGCACGCTCCGCGACCACGGCATCCGGGTCCGCAGCGAACACTTCGGCGAGTTCACGGCGCGGGTCGAGGCGGACACGGAGCTGCGCGAGCCGGTCGACGTCGTGTTCGTCACGGTCAAGCACACGGCGCTCGACTCCGCGCTGGAGCGCGTACCGGCGAAGATGCTGAACGCGGACGCGCTGGTCGTCCCGCTGCTGAACGGCGTGGAGCACCCGGCGGCCCTGCGCGAGCGCTACGGCGCGGAGCGGGTGGCGCCCGCCGTGATCCGCGTCGAGTCGACCCGTGTCGCGCCCGCGGTGATCGAGCACGGCAGCCCGTTCGTGGAGATCGACCTGACCGGAAACACCGTGGCGCACGGCCCGCTCGACCGGCTCACCGGGGCCCTGGAGTGGGCCGGGGTGAAGGCCGCGGTCCTGGACGGGGAGGCGGCGGCCCTGTGGGCGAAGATGGCCTTCCTCGCCCCGCTCGCCCTGCTGACGACGCGTTACGAGGTGGCGCTCGGCGACCTCCGCACCCGCTACCGCGAGGAGTTGGTGGCCCTGGTGGAGGAGACGGCGGCGGTCGGCCGGGCGAGCGGCGCGGCCACGGACCCGGTGGCGGCCCTCGCGCGCTACGACTCCTTCCCGGCGGAGATGAAGTCATCGATGCAACGTGACGCGGAGGCCGGCCGCGCGCTCGAACTGGACGCGATCGGCGGGGCGTTGCTGCGGGCGGCCGAGCAGCACGGGGTACCGGTACCGGTGGCGACGCGCCTCGTAGGGGAGTTGGAGTCGCTGCACTCCTGAGCCGCGCACTCCCGAGCGAACTGGACTCGATCGGCGGGGCGTTGCTGCGGGCAGCCGAGCGACACGGGGTACCGGTACCAATGGCGACACGCCTCGTAGGGGAGTTGGAGTCGCTGCACTCCTGAGCCACGCACTCCCGAGCGAACCGGACGCGATCGGCGGGGCGTTGCTGCGGGCAGCCGAGCGACACGGGGTACCGGTACCAATGGCGACACGCCTCGTAAGGGAGTTGCTGGCCTCCCGAGCCTCAGGACGGCGGCGTGTTGTGCCGGGCGACCATATCGGCGAAGGCGCGGGCCGACGGGCAGAGGCCGGGCGCGCGCTCGAACCGGACGCGATCGGCGGGACGTTGCTGAGGGCGGCCGAGCAGCACGGGGTACCGGTACCGGTGGCGACACGCCTCGTAAGGGAGTTGGAGTCGCTGCACTCCTGAGCCGTCAGGACGGCGGCGTATTGCGCCGTGCGACCATATCGGCGAAGGCGCGGGCCGACGGGCAGAGGCCGGGCGCGCGCTCGAACCGGACGCGACCGGCGAGGCGTTGGCGAGGGCGGCCGAGCAGCACGGGGTACCGGTACCGGTGGCGACACGCCTCGTAAGGGAGTTACTGGACCCCTGACCCGTCAGGACGGCGGCGTGTTGTGCCGGGCGACCGTGTCGGCGAAGGCTCGGGCCGACGGGGACAAGGTGTCCCAGCGGCGCACGGCCCAACCGACCGCCAGCGGTGGCAGTTCGGGCACCGGGACGAACCGCAGCCCGGGGCGGTGCTGGGTGCGCCAGCCGGGCAGGTCGGGCACGACCGCGTGTCCGACGCCGAGTTCGGCGAGCAGGATGGCGGTGTCCCAGTCGGCCACACTGGTGTCGGAGGCTGCCGCGGATATACCCAACTCGGCGTAGCTGGTGTCGAGTTGGGTGCGCGAGGTGGAGCCCTCGGGGAGGCCGATGAGCCGCAGCCCGGCCAGGTCGGCGGCGTCGGCCCGCTCCCGTACGGCGAGTTCGTCGTCGGCGGGGACGGCGAGGACCCAGGGCAGATGGGCGACGGGACGCTGCTCGACGCCGCGTACGGGCGCGCCGAGGGTCACCCAGGCGAGGTCGATCTCGGGCTCCCGCAGCGCGTCGAAGCAGCTCCGGCTCGAGCTCTCGGTCCGGAACTCCAGGCTGACGCCGGGGTGTTCGCGCCGGAACTCGGCCACCGCCGCGGCCATGAAGTGCCGCACGGTGACGCTGCCGGTGGCGATCCGTACGACGCCACCGTCGCCCCGGGCGATCTCCGCCAGTCTGCGCAGGGCCAGGTCGAGCCCGGACATCCCCTCCTCGGCAGCCTGCTGGAGCACGCGCCCGGCGCGCGTGGGCACGACGCCGCGCGACTGCCGCTCCACCAGGTCGACGCCGACCTCGCGCTCCAGCCGCCGTACATGCTGACTGACGGCCGACTGGGTACAGCCCAGCTCACGGGCCACGGCGCTGAGACTGCCGGCCCTACAGACGGCGACGTAGACGCGGAGATCATCGAGGGTCACGGTGATCAAGGTAGCCGCCGGGTGGGGCGGGCCGCCGGGATACGGCCGATCGGGTGAAGCGCGCGCTGTGACTCGCATCGGAAAATCGAACAGACGTAGCATTGCCGCGTGGCTGCGACGTATGACTTCCCGAGTGATCTCCTCGCCGGTCAGGAGGAGCTGCATCAGGTCCGGGCCGAGCTTCTGGCCCTGCTGAAGCGGCTCCCCTGGTCGGTGGAACCGCTGGACGGCTTCACCGATGACACCGGCTGGCGCAAGGTGGAGCGCCCCGCCTCCCCGGGCTGGACCGAGGACGAGCAGCGCGAGGTGGAGAAGCTCCGTCGGCGCGAGCGGGAGCTGGCGGTGTTCGTGTCCTGCCATCGCTTCTGGGCGGAGGTGACGACCGAGGCCACAGTGGATACGCGTATGCGCCTGAAGCACGTCCACGAGGAACCGCTGCCGGAGACATGACCGTGGCGAGCCGGAGACACCGTGGCGATCTTCGTTGTCATGTCCTCCCTTAGGGTTGCTGCCCATGTGGCCAGGACAGCAGCCGCCCGGGGGCGAGCAGAACCCGCAGCATCAGAACCCCTATCAGCAGCCGGGGTACCAGCAACCCAACCCGTACCAGCAGCCGTATCCCCCTCAGACGCAGGGGCAGCCGCAGTGGGGTGCGCCGACAGGGGCGCCGCAGCCTCCGAGCGGCGGGGGCGGCGGGAACCGTACGAAGATCATCGCGATCGTCGCGGCCACGGCCGTGGTGGTGGCCGCGGGAGTCACCGGCTTCCTGCTCCTCGGCGGGGACAAGGACGCGAAGGCGTCGGCCGACGCGTCGCCGAGCGCGACGGCCTCCCCGTCCGTGTCCGCGTCCCCGTCGGACGATCCCTCACGCGGCACGGAGTCCGACAAGCCGACCATCCCTGGCTGGAAGGTCGTCGTCGTCCCCAAGCGGGGCATCGCCTACGACGTCCCGGCGGACTGGGAGGTGTCGTCTCCGGGCACCTCCGCCGGGTACACGGACGACAAGACCGGCGAGGGCATCGCCTATATGTCGGGCATCGCCGAGTACAAGTCGAAGTGGTGCACGTCCGACGACGACATGGACGGCCACACGGAGGACACGTCCCTGGCCATGACCGGTGCCAAGGGCGCCAAGGGCGCCAAGAACACCGACGAGGTGGCGGTGAACACCGTGGGCTGGTGGGTCTACGGCGCCTACACCCAGCCGGACAAGAAGAGCCTCCACCTCGGCAAGGCCGAGCCCTACACGACCGCCACGGGGATCAAGGGCAGCATCGCCTGGGCCTGGTCGACCGACACGCCCCGGAAGGGCAAGTGCGAGACCGACGGCAAGGCCGTGTCCTTCGGCTTCAAGAACTCGGCCGGTGACTACGTGTCCTGGAACTTCCTCGGCGCGCAGGGAGTCGGCGAGGAGGTCCCCAAGGCCACCGTCATGAAGATCCTCAGCACGGTACGACTCCACGGCGAACCGACGGCGTCGTAAGCCCGGACTCAGGTCTTCGGGCACGGGTGCGCAGGTGCCCGCCCGAAGACCTGGGCCCGAGCCCGAGCCCGTACCCGTACCCGCACGACGATCGCCACCGCGGGGTTCGGCAGCCGGGGGAAGAGTACGTCCGCTGTCCGTGCCGTACCGGTTCGGGCGGGCCGCGGACTGTAGCGTGCTGCCCGGTCCGACCGGGGACCCTGTCGCGAGGAGCCGGGGAATGCTCAAGGGTTTCAAGAACTTCCTGATGCGTGGCGATGTCATCGTCGTAGCCGTGGGCCTCATCGTCGCCCTGGCCTTCAGCACCTTGATCAAGGCCTTCACCGATTCCGTGATCAACCCCATCATCGCGCGCGCCCAGGGCGGCCATTCCGTCGGCCTTGGCTGGCAACTCGGTCAAGCGGGCAACCGGGCGACCTTCCTGGACATCGGCTCCTTCATCTCCGCGCTCATCTACTTCCTCACCTTCATGGCCGTCGTCTACTTCCTCATCGTCGTGCCGTACAAGCACTATTCGGCACGGCACGGTGTGGCGGCCTTCCAGGAGCCGGGCCCCGTCAAGACCTGCCCGGCCTGCCTGTCCGAGGACCTGCCGGCCGCCGCGGTCAAATGCCGCCACTGCGGCACCGACGGCCAACAGCCGACACCGACCGGGGCACCACGGACCTGACTACTGTTCAGCCGTCGGTCCTTGCAGCCCACCGCGGCCGGCACGTCGCGGCAGCGGTGGGCACGTCGCGGCAGCGGTGATCCTCGTAGGACTGAAGCTCGACCCCACCGAAGATGATGAGGCAGGTCAGGGCGGCCATGACGGCCTGGGTGACCACCGTCACGACGGCCCCGGCCCAGGCCGCTGTCACGGCTGCCGCGATGGCGAGGGCGCCGACTCCGCCGACGGCGGCCAGGTAGTTCCACAACGAGTCGGGCCGGACAGTCCTCGCCGGGGCGAGGTCGACCCCGGACAGCAACCAGAGCCCGAAGATCACCGCCAGGGCGATCAGTTCCAGGACCACGAGTCCACACCCTGCGCCGATATCGACGCCCCGGTCCGCACGGCGCCGCTGTCCGGGGCCGGTGGTGGCGTCGAAGGCCGGAGGCGCGACAGGCAGGTCCATGGCGCCACCCTGCCCGCGCGTGCGAGGAGACGCATGAGTACGGGTACTCAGCTCCGCACCACAGAGGTCCCGTCCTCGTTCATGAGTGTCGCGAGGAGCGCGTAGTACTGCGAGGTACGGCTCTCGAAGTCGACGCGCGCGGCCAGGCCGGCCGCCATGTCGTCCGGCATGCGCAGCAGATCGACGGATGCCTGTGCGAACCTCTGGCGCACCTCTCTCCCCTCGGTCCCGTCCAGCAGGGCGCGCAGCTCGGTGACGGCGGCGCGGGAGACAGCGCGACGCTCCGGGCCCGCGCGCAGCATGGAGCGGTACGTGGCGGCGGGTTCGGCGTCGGCGAGGAGCGGCTCCAGTCTCGCGGCGAGCGCCTTGCCACCGCTCGCGGCCCGGCGCGCCTCGGGACCGGCCTCGATGAGCACCCGCAGCCCGGTGAGCAGGGCGGTGGTCTGCGGCCGGTGGTCGTCAGGATCGATCCGCACCGGCACGGTGGCCTCGGTGTCCTCCCGGACGCTGCGGGCAGCGGCGACGACCCGCTCGGCCGTGGGGCGGTCCACGCCCGTGTGCCCCAACCCCAGCACACCGGCGTCGAGTACGTCACCGACCGTCCGGACACCCGCCGCCTCCACCTCCCGCACCGCGCGGCGGCCCGCGCCCTTCCAGCGGAGTCGGGTGAGCGGTGTCCGGGCCAGCTCCGTGTCGATCTGTTCTCGGCGCACAGTGGTCCACGCCTCCTGTACGGCGGTGACGACGCGCGCGTAGTCCCTCGTCACCAGGCCCGCGGCCTCGTACAGCTTCCGGGCGTGGGCCACGGTCCGCGGGCGCACCCCGTAGACCCGGGCAGTGGCGCGGACGTTCCCGCCGACGAGACCGACGGCCGTCAGGACCAGCCCCGTGACAGCGAGGGAGTCGGACAGAGCGAAGGGGTTGTCCCCGGTGTCTTCGTCCAGTGAGGACGGCACCAACTCGCCCTGGTCCGAGCCTTCGGCGACGATGAACCCGGTCTCCCAGCCGTACCCGGTCTCCACGTCGTAGTACGGCGCCTTGAGGATCAGCGAGCGGTCAGGGTCGCAGTGGTACGCGGCCTCCCGCCAACGTCCGCCGTCGGCGAAGGGATCCATCCAGCGAACGGTGCACGCGCCGTCGGGCTTCTCCTTGATCACGGTGAGTTCGACCTGTTGCGTGTCGGGATAGCCGGGCGTGAGCGCGTAGACAACCGCCCCACACGCCACGAGCACCACACCGAGCGTCACCACCCAACGAAAGAACGGCCGATGCCACATACGCACCCCCCTCACACCGCCCCGCCCAGCCCCCGGCAGACCCCCAGTCTCCGCGCGGCCAAGCCCCCCTTCAAGGCCACATCCCCGCAGCCGTACCCACCCTCGGCTTTCCGGATCCCGGCATCGACGCGTGAGCGCGGGCGGACATGACCAAGGCCCAGGTCTTCGGCCCCCACGATGGGGCACGGGTGGGGCATGCGATGCGCGTACGGTCAGTCTGAACCATGGGGGTGGAGGCCTGTGTTGTCCGCACACGAAATAGTTCTGAACGAACTCGCGCAAGGGGGCTCAGACCGACGGCTGAGGGAGTCGAGTGGTTCGAGGGCCTCTCGGAGGACGACCAACGCAAGGTCTTGCACACACTGGTGCTGTTCTGTGGGCAGGCCCGCGCCAGCGAGGACGATGTGCCAGCGAGCATTGCGCGGTCCGGCGTTCGCCTCACTCACACACCGGCGGTGATGCTCACCAAGTGGCGCTTCGGGATGGAAGCACTTCCGGCCTATGAGCTCACCAAGTCCTTCCGCCTGCTCGTCGCCCTCTTCAGCATCGCGGACACCCGCAGGAGGACGTTGCATTGCGCCGGGGGGATGCGGTCACGAGTGGCACAACCTGTCGGGTCCGCTGCGGGATACGACCTAAGTGTCTTCTTGCCCGGGTCTTGCCAGAGATCTTGGGAAGCTGAGTCTTTGCTGGTCTTGCTGACGGCGGTGTGTGTCTGAGAGGTCGACGGTGGTCGTCATCGGCTTCTGCCGAGCGGCCTCGGACCGCCCAGGGACAGTCCGGCTTGACCCTGTGCGCAGGCGCGACGGCCTGAGTAGGCTTGATCGCGCATTGTGACCCCCGGACCCTCAATGGGAAGCTGAAGTAATAGTGGCCAACCCCTTTGCGCCGCCGCCAGAGATCCCCAGTCGGCAGTTATGGTCGCCGCTGGACGAATACCTCTGGCACTCCTGTGACATTCTCGTCGACATCCTCGAAGGGCAAGTAGCCCGGCGGCCAGTTGTGGCCACAACAGCACGACTACAACATGGCGATCGGCCCCTCGCCGTTGGTCCTGGGCAACGACTGACCTGGCGCGCCCTCGGCAACGGACGCTACAGACACAACGATGCCTTCGCCTTCGGCAGCCCTGGCCTGGTGATCGGCACCCTTGCAGCCAACGCGATCAGCAATGCCAGTCGCCGTCGTCAGGCAGCACGCGACGCTCAGCCCCGGTGGGTACAAGAGGCGACAGGTGAAGTCACCCTCACCCTGCAGAAACTGCACTTCGCGCACCCAGTGTATGAACTCGACCTTGAGTGGGGCGGGTTGAGCACGATCGAGCTCGTAGGCGTTGATGTCTTCCAGACGAGCTTCATCAATACCTGTGGGGCACATAGAACAGTTCGCGTGCAGACGCCGTGGGCATCACTTGCATTCGCCCTTGCTGCGATCACCGCCTTCCCCGCCCATCCGCGCCTGCTCAACCGCGGCTGGCTGCCCCCGGACTTCGAGCAACGATGTGCGCACGCAGGCCGCCCATGCCGTCCGGCAGCACAGCTCGCACTACGGGGATACGGCCCATAGACAGCACCCGTTTCAGGGGTGCTCCGCGCCCTCGCCGCAACCGGTGGCGCCACCAGCGTGACCAATGCCGTGACCACCAGATCGCCGACTACGTCGACGGGCAGATCAGGCGCATGAAGCAGCACGACGGGTCCGGACGGCCGAGACGGACCGAGAACGATCAAGGCCCAGGTCTTCGGGTAACCACCCGCTGACCTGGGCCTTGCTCTCGTCCTGAGACTGGCGGGCGCGGACGGTTTCGAACCGCCGACATCCGCCTTGTAAGGGCCAAGGTGATCAGCCGCGGGGCGCCCAGGTCGCTCCGGCTGTAGGAGCAGCCCCGGTCAATCGCCTATCTCGACTGCGACGAGCCGTCGTTGACCGTGATTGACCGCACGATGTGGCACGCTGCGACTGCCTCGCGGTCCTCTCTGATCCGTAGCTCTATGTGGATCGGTCGGCGGCGGTCATACCGGTCGCACTACGGCCCTACGAGGACGCTGCTGGATGGGACAGGTTGCTGTGGCTGTGTACTTCGCTGCTGCACCAAACACCCTGAGTAGCAGAGCAAGGAACGCCGAAACATCCGCATACGCGCCGATCACTGCTGGCCGAGCGGGCTGAGCGGTACTGACGCTTATCGTGCTACCCAAAGGGCTGGCCCCAGACAAGGTGCGCGTGGGCCATGTGTGGGCCGAGTGGGCGGCAAACCAGGCCTAATGGCCTTCTCGTGCAGGTCAGAAGCCTACGGGCCGAGCTTGCACAAAGGTCTTGAAAACCGTCGTGGCAGCGATGTCACCGTGGGTTCAGATCCCACCGCCTCCGCTGGCTCAGCAGCAAGACGGCCCCCGACCTGATTGTTAGGTCGGGGCGTTTATATACCCGCCTACCGTGACTACCCGGTGTTCCCCGTGGTTTCCCGCTGGATAGGGCACGACTCCCCTCTGCGAGGGCGGCGGGCCTCAGACACTTTTGCTCCCTGTGGTCTGTCGCGACCCGGTGAGCGTCGATCGATCGCCTCCCACGTGACTGATGTGGTCCAACCCGATCAAGGTTCGCTACGAACCGTTCTGTCGTTGCCGCGGCCGAGCTATGCGGCCATTGAATCTTGCCGCGGCAGCACATTCGTCGCACCTGATTCCACCTCCGTTGCTCAACTGAAGCTGCGGCGAGATTTCTTGATGGTTTCGTTCGCCTCAGTTGACGACCTGACGGGGTGTCGAGTACGGTCCTCAAATGTGACGGAGCGCCAAAGACGGTGCCCGTGAAGGGGAGGGGATCTTGAACATGGCCACGTCTTTGAAGCCGGTGACCACCGGGCTGCCTGTCAACCTTCGGGAGATCCGCAAGGGGGTCATGGCCAACGGCGTTATCGACTGCGAAAACCTGCTGGCGCTCGTCAATGACCCTCAGGAGGTCGAGAATGCTGCCAAGCGGGCTCAGAAGGCCGGACAGCCCATCAGTGAGTACGCCCGCACGCGCTCTGACATCCAGCGGCTGATCGGCACTGCCGGCAGCAAGAAGGCCAAGAACATCGGCGAGTACGCCGACTACATTGCGGCCGGCCTGCGGGGGGACTACGGGGACGGCTGGTCGCTGCCGCAGATCACCCTGTGGTCGCCGCGCCCGTTGGTCGTCTCGGAGGATGGCTGGTCGGCTCTCCCGATCAAGGATGGCCTGTTCGCTCTCGACAGCGAGACCCAGGTGACTGCCTGGCACCGGATCAAGGCGAACCCGGCGGCCTTCGATCTGGACGCGGACTTCGACTTCGGCGCCATCCCGCTGTCGTTCGAGATCTTCCACGGCATCAGCGTCATCGCTGCCCGCCAGATCTTCCACGACCGGAACCTGAAGGGCGTGCCGGTCGACAAGTCCTTGGCCATGTCCATGGACGGCCGCGACTTCGGCACCACCGTGACGCGCAAGCTGATGGAGTCGCTGAAGGTGCCGGCCGGGGAGACCACGGTTCCGCTGTCCAGCCTGATCCTCATGGGCAAGCGTCAGGTGTCGGAGAAGGCTGTGGAGTGGATGACGTTGTCCGTCCTGCGAACCCTCATCGCCACGGCCATGCTCGGCAAGGCTGGTATCCACGCCGCGTCGACCGGTATCGAACACGAGGACATCCCCGCGGACAAGGAGGGCTTCCGTCCGGACAAGGCCGTTGTCCAGCGCGAGGTTATGGAGACCGTGGGCGCGTTTCTTCAGGAGAACGCCGCGCTTTTCCACGCGAAGACTGCCATCACCGCCCCCGCCGTGGTGGCTGGGCTCGGCGCGACCATGAACCGCGCCATGTCTTGGAGCGCGGACCCGCTGCCCGACGGGCTCACCCTGGATCGCCTGCTGGAGGGAATCCAGTGGGAGCGTGAGGCGAAGTACTGGGGTGGTGTCGCGGCCAAGGTGAACGATCGTGGCGTTGTCTCCTGGGCAGGCGGTGCCCGGGACTCCGGCCACAAGGTGTACGACGCGCTGAACCACCCGGAGAGCGGCGCGGGCAAGCAGATCCGAGGGCGGTTCTAGCCTTGCTCCTCGCATCTTGACGTCGCTCGCAAGTGGGGATCAGTTCCTGACCGGCAGGTTCGGTCGGGAGCTGATCCTTTCCTGGCGCCTCAGCCACACTTCACCCAAGCTCCCATCCCGTCTGCCGTCGACCCACACTCCGTGGAGCAGGCGCGGTGCCTGGCGTCCAGGTGGAGCGCCCTACTGGACGAACGACCTGGACGCCAGGTGCCGTGTCTGCTCGGCTCTGCCTGGGTCGACGGCAGGCGGGATGGGAGCTTCCCGCGCCCGCCTCCTTCGGCCGGCACTCGCCCGCGGCGCCCCCACCTTCTCGGAGCCTGAGCCCCCCGCCGGAGGCATCTCTTTCACCGCGGCCCCGGTCGCGCGGTACTCGCCTCTCCTCCTGGTCTTGTTCCTTCCGTGGGCGCGCGTCGGCGTAACGTGCGCGGAGCGGGCCGAAGGCAGGAGCGCAGCGCGACGCGGAGCCGGGAGTGCGCACGGCGAAGCGGAGCGCAGCCGGGCTTGAACCAGTAGAGAGAGTTTGAATCATGCTGGTCTGGCTGGTGGTGTAGAACCCTGAGCATGGGGAGTGAGCGGCAGGAGCGGATGAAGGCGCTGGGGGCGCGTCTTCGCGTACTTCGTGCAGAGGTTGGCCTGACGGGTGCCGTGCTGGCGCAGCGTGCTGGTGTGGGGCAACCGACTGTGTCCAAGGTCGAGAACGGTCGCATGGTTCCGAGCCGGGATGTGCTCGACCGGCTCTCGCGAGCCCTTGGCCTTGATGAGTCGACCTTGCGTGAAGTGCGGGAGTTGTTGGTCGCCGTGCAGGCTGCCGAGGACTCCAAGCTGTCCGCTGACGACACAACTGGCGTCGGTGCGACCGTTGATGAAGCGGTTCGGTCTGCTCGGCTGGTGCGCTCGTTCCAGTGCGTCGTTCTGCCTGCCATGCTCCAGAGCGCTGAGTACGCCCGGCACGTCTTCGAGAGTGTGCCCAACTCGACGCCTGAGGCTGTCGGTCGGGCTGTTGCTGCCCGTGTGGAGCGACAGAGCCTGTTGTACGAGCCGGGGCGAGAGGCCGTGTTCATTTTGACGGAAGCCGTGTTGCACACATGGCCAGGCACCCCGGCGCTGATGCTCGCCCAACTCGACCGGCTGCTGGCTGTCGAGAGTCTGAGCACGGTACGCCTCGGGGTCATTCCCTGGCGTCAGCCAGTGCCGGTGCTTCCCCGCCACGGGTTCACCTTGTGCGATCAGCGGGCGGTCGTGGTGGAGACGTTCGACAGCGAGCGTGTGTCCGTGGACTCCGCCGAACTGGCCGCGTATGAGGAGACGTTCGACCGCTTCGAGCGGGCTGCGGTCTTCGGCGGCGAGGTGCGGGAACTGCTGTTGCGGATGATGAAGGAGTTCCGCGACCTCGGGGACAACCTCACTCCATAAAGGAGTAATTCCTCACGATGTCTAGTTGGCACCCGCAAGCGCAAGACCGTCTACGGTGCCACATGGGACGAATGCGACGAGAAGCGACAGGAGTTGGTGCGCCGCGACCGCCAGGGCATCCCGACGCCGTCCAGGTCCGCGAAGCTCTCCGAGTGGCTCCCGTACTGGTTGGAGGAGTACACCAAGCCCCACAGCAAGCGCACGACATACGCGAAGTACGAGATGCACACTCGGCTGTACCTCGTGCCGACTCTCGGCAGTCGCCGTCTGGAGTCCCTGAATGCGGCGAACGTGCGGCGCATGGTCGCGGAGGTGACCAAGCAGGCGTCGGCCGCGACCGCGAAGGAGTCGCACCGCGTTCTGCGTGCCGCGCTCACGGCCGCTTGCCGTGAGGAGCTGATCACCCGGAACGTCGTGAAGCTGGTCCCCGCACTCCGGGTCGAGGCCCGTGAGCTGCGGCCGTGGACGCGGACGACACCTTGGCCTTCCTGGAAGCCTCCCGGCCCGACCCGCTCTACCCGGCATTCGTGCTGGCTGTGGCCCTTGGGCTGCGCCGGGGGGAGGTCCTGGGCCTGCACTGGCGCGACGTGGACCTGGACCGGCGCACGCTGACGGTTCGGACCACGCTGCAGGTCCGGCTGCACGACACTCGCCACGGGTGTGCGTCCCTACTCTTCGCCGCGGGCGTGGCGCCGCGCACGGTGATGGAGATCCTCGGGCACTCACAGATCGCGGTGACGATGAACGTCTACACACACGTCAGCGATGAGAACCGTCGGGAGGCCATGGGGCATATGGATCATCTGCTCAGGCGCCGCCGGTAGAGGAGGGACTGGCAGGGACTGCCGTCACGACCTGCCGTCAAAGGCCCCCGCGAAGCATGATCGCGGGGGCCTTTGTCCTGGTGGGCGCGGACGGTTTCGAACCGCCGACATCCGCCTTGTAAGGGCGGCGCTCTACCGCTGAGCTACGCGCCCAGGATGAGTCGACAGACTACATGGCTCGGGTGTGTGCCATGCAAACCCGGGGGTTATCCCCACCCCGGGTCCGGGAGCGGGCCGGATTCTTGTGCCGGGCGCCGGTGCCTACAGTCGAAGGGCAGGGTTCGGCAAGGTGATCAGCTCTCTTGGGGGAACGTCATGGCTCGTACGGCGGTGCTCAACGGACGTGCTCGGCGGGTGCGGCGGGCCTGGGGTGTCGTCGGGGTCGTCGGGGTGCTCGTCGCCACCGCCTCCGCGTGCGGGAGCGCGGACGACGACAAGCATCCGGATCACCGGGCCTTCGCCCTGCACGGTCGTACCCTCACGGTCGACTCCGACTCCTCGGCCCTGGAGATCGTCCCGGCCAAGGGCGACCAGGTGAAGGTCACGCGGTGGTTCCACGGCAAGGCCCTGATCGGCAAGACCCCCCGGGCGACCTGGACCGTGCAGGGTGACCGGCTCGTGCTGCGGGTGAAGTGCGTGGGGCTGATCACGGACTGCTCCGCCCGGCACCGGATCGAGGTGCCGCGCGGGATCGGCGTCACGGTCGAGGACCACAACGGGGCCGTGCGGGCGCGGGGCATCAACGGCAAGCTGAGCATCAGCACGAGCAACGGCTCGGTGCGGGTGACCGATTCCACCGGGCCGCTGACGCTGAAGAGCCACAACGGCACGGTCCGCGCGACGGGCGTGGGCTCGCGGCGCGTGCACGCCGAGACGCGCAACGGCCCGATCCACCTCGAACTCACCGCCGCGCCCGAGCTGGTGGAGGCGGACAGCCGCAACGGGTCGGTGTCGATCACGGTGCCCCGGACCGGCTACCGCGTGACCACCGACAGCCACAACGGCTCGATCCATGTGTCCGTCCCCCAGGACGCGCACAGCCCCCATGTGGTCCGGGCGCGGACGAGCAACGGGTCGATCGACGTCCGGACCCCGGACTAGGCCGTACAGCCCGGTCACATCGCTGAACCGACCACCCCGTGTGTTCGTCCTCTACCGGTGGGAGAATGAACCCGGCAGGGCGAACGACCACGGGAGAGGGAAGTGACGGCGACACCACCGCAGTCGTACCCACCGCTTGCGCCATGCGCGGACCGTCACCGTCCCCCGTCGAGCCCCGTCCGCGACAGCCTCGCGCTGGTCGCTCTCCCGGCGCTCGCCGTCCTTCTCCTCCCCGCGGTCTTCGCCTCGGGCGGGACTCGGCGGTGGTTCGGGGGGCGGGCCGAGGGGCAGCGCGCCGAGGCGCAGGCAGCGAAGGACTCCGCCGCGGCGGCGTTCTACGAGCTGGACACGGCCCAGCGCGATCTCCGGATCTCGATCGAGACGATCACCGCCGTCGACGACTCCCCGGCCGCGCGCCGCGCGATCGCCGACTTCGAGGCGCTCGGGCAGCGTATAGACGAAGTCAGCCGCCAGTACATCCAGGCCGTGGACGCGCACGACCTCGACCGGGTCGATCTCGAGGCCGCCGCGGCCTCCCGCGCCCGCGCCGAACTCACCGCCGCCAAGGACGAACTCGTCCGTGTGAAGCGGGACCTGGATCGTTACGCCGAGGGGCTCGGGCCGCTGCTCGGCAAGGCCGAGACCCAGCTCGCCCGGCTCGCCCCGGCCGTGGAGCGGGCCCGCCAGGCCCTGCTCGCCGCCAGCAACGCCCTGGACCACGCGCGGGAGACCGGGCTCAAGGCCGACGACCTCGCCGCGCGGCTGGCCGCCCTGGCCCCCGAGCTGACCAAGCTCAACCAGGGCGCGGGACAGTACGGCGTACCGCAGACCCTGGAGCGCGCCGAGCGGGTCGCGCGGGAGGCCGAGGCCGTGCGCTCGGAGGCGGCGCGGCTGCCCGAGCGGGCCGCGGAGATCGACAACCGGCTGGTGTCCCTGCGTACGCGCGCGCAGGCGCTCACCACCCGCGCCGGGCAGGTGGAGCCCGTCCTGAGCGAGCTGCGGCGCCGGTTCTCGGCCGCCTGCTGGCAGGACCTGCAGCACGTACCGGAGCGGGCCGCCGAGGCGGTGACGCAGGCCGAGCTGAGGCTGACGGAGGCGCGGGCCGCGCGCGACGCCCAGCGCTGGCCGGACGCGACCTCGCTGCTGTCCACGGCACGGGCGCTGCTGAACACCACGGACGAGGCGGTGTCGGCGGCCGGTGACCGGCTGCGGCGGCTCAACGCCGTGCAGAAGGATCCGCAGGCGGAGATCGAGCGGACCCGGTTCGCGATCCGGGACGCGCAGCGGCTGGCCATGACGGGGCGTACGGCTCCCGATCCGCGCCACGCCCGCCCGCTGGACGACTCCGTGGCCCGCCTCGACCGTGCGATCGCCACGCTGGAGGGCCGCCACCCGGACTACTGGCACTTCCTGACCGAGACGGAGGCGGTGCGCGAGACGGTCGCGCGCGTGGTCACCGGGATCAGGGAGGAGCGGGGAGCCGGACACTGAGCCCGGTCCCCGCTCCGAAGGGTCCGCTCAGGTGCGGTAGGCGTAGTACGCCGCGGTCGGGTACGACGCGATGATGCTCGCCACCGACCTGTTGTAGGTGTTGGTGGAGTGGTACGTCAGATACGGCACACCCTGCGCGCTGCGGGAGGTGACGATCATGGAGTGGTCCTTGGACCCGTCCTTGTCGAAGTCCATCTGCAGCACGTCGCCCACGTCCATCTGGTAGACGTTGGCGAGGCTGGTGACCCGCTGCGAGGACAGGGCGAACCACGAGAACTCGTTGACACCGACGAACGAGTCCGACTGCAGCTCGGAGTTGCCGAACCACTTGTGCCAGTCGTACGTGTAGCCGGGAACGTGCGCCCAGCCACCCGCCTTCAGGGCCTGGCTGACGAAGTTGGTGCAGTCACCGCCGGCCCCGTGCCCGCTGAAGTCGGGGTACTCCGCGTTGTAGTTGTTCCAGTACTTCTGCGCGTACGCGGCCATGGCCTTGTAGTCGTAGCCGCTCGCGGAGAAGTTCTTCGGGTTGGCCTGCGCGGGCTGGGTCGTGGCCGAGCGGGTCGCGTCGGGCGGGCCGTCGTTGTCGCCGGAGTCCTTCGGCGGGGTCACGGCGGGCGGCTCGGCCGGCTGGTTCACCGCGAGGTAGCCGTCGTCGGTGTCCCGGATGCCGGTGAGCTGCCAGTGGCCCCGCCGGTCGGCCTTGAAGGTCAGCTCGTGGTGGGCCTGGAAGCCGGTGTTCTTCGGCTCGGTGCCCTTGACCTTCGCGTACGTCAGCGTCGTCGTCTCGGTGACGTCGACCTTGGCGTTACGGCCCTTGACCCGGGTGGCGTTCAGCGTGACGCTCGTCGTGGCCGCGCTGTACCGCTCGCCCAGCTTCTGCAGGCGCGTCTTGCGGCCGCGCAGCTCGGAGAGCGCGGAGTCCTCGTGACGCGACTGCGCGCCGGACATCCGCACCTTGCCGGAGAAGCCGGACGTCAACGGGTGCCGTCCATGTCCGTGCCTCCGGTCGCCCTTGCCGTCGTCCACCAGGGCGTTCGTACGGTCGGTGAAGACGGCGTCGGCCAGCTTCTGGAAGGTGGCCTTGGTCGCCGCGTCCACGGTGGGATCGTCGACGACGGCCGCTCCCGCGCTCCAGTTGGGCAGCAGTGCCGCGCCGGCGACCACCGACGCGGCGGCTGCCGTGGCTATGGTGACGCGACGCCGCTTACGGCTCAATTTCCTTGATTTCAATGATGTTCCCCTCTACGCCGGTGCTCCGATACCGGGGTTCGGCATCTTTCCACGGCGCGTGTTCCTCCTTTGAAATGGGGGGCGGGGTGTGGTACTTGACGGAGCGTCGGATACACTTCGCTCCGCTTCCACGTCACTTGACGACGGTCGACCAGTCCGGGGACTGCGCGGGGTCCAGGGTGCGCAGCCGCTCCAGGGTCTCGGGCTTCTGCACATCGAGCCAGTCGGCCAGCTCCTTGAAGGACACGCACTTGACGTCCTTCTTGGCACAGACGTCCTTCACCATCTGGTCGATGGCCTTCATGTAGATGCCGCCGTTCCAGTCCTCGAAGTGGTTGCCGATGAACAGCGGCGCCCGGCTGCCGTAGTAGACCCGGTCGAATCCGGCCTTGTAGGTGTCGACGGTCTCCTGCTGCCACTGCGCGAACTTCGACGGATCGCCGTCGGTCTCGCCGTCGGACTGGTTGTAGAGGAAGTTGAAGTCCATGGACAGGCCCTGGTACTTGCCGCCCTCGTACGGGAGCATCTGCAGCGGGAAGTCCCAGATGCCGTTCTTCTTCGTCGGCCATATCTGGAAGTCGCCCGTGGAGCTGGCGTCGTAGCGCCAGCCGTAGCCCTTGGCGGCCTTGAGCAGGTTCGGCTGGCCCTCCAGGCAGGGGGCGCGCCCGCCGACGACCGCCTTCTTGAAGTCGAAGGGCAGCGGGTCGATGTCCGTGAAGCCGGTGTTGGTCTTCCACTTCTCCGCGAAGGAATAGAACTGGTCGATCTCGCTCTTCCACTCCTTCACGCTCCAGTCGCCGCCGCCCTTGGCGTCGCAGAAGTGGCCGTTGAAGTGGGTGCCGATCTCGTTGCCGTCGGTGTACGCCTTGCCCAGTTGCTCCAGCGTGGTGCGGATGTGGTCGTCCGTGGGGTAGCTGATCGCGGCGGCGCCCGGCGAGTGCATCGGCGGGTGGTAGAGGTCCTTCTTGCTCTTCGGCAGCAGGTAGATGCCGGTGAGGAAGAAGGTCATGTGGGAGTCGTACTGCTGGGCGAGTTCGCGGTAGTGCGAGAAGAGGTGGTCGTCGCCCTCCAGGGCGCCGTCCCAGGAGAAGACGACGAACTGGGGCGGCTTCTCACCGGGCTTGAGCGGCTTGGGCTTCAACTGCCCCTTCTGCGGGCCCGTGTACGAGGTGGAGCCGTCCCCGAGGACCTTGACCTTGCCGTCCCACTCGGGCTCCTTGGACGCCTTGGCGGCCGGGCCCCGGGCCTTGTTCCCGCCCGTGTCGGAGGCGGCGACCGGGGTGGTGCTGTCCGACGGCCTGAGGGCGAGGAAGACCGCGGTCAGGGAGGCGACGACGAGGAGGGCCCCCAGGGTGATGAAGCCCTGCCTGCTCTTGAGGCGAGTGGTGCGGGAAGAGCGGGCGCGGCGGCGACGGCCGGTGCTTGCGGTCATGGGCGGCTCGTTCCGGAATGAGGGGGGCGGGTGCGTGCGGTGGTTCGGTGCCCGGCGTCAGCCGAGCGGGCTCATGGCGCTCGACCAGATGTCGTAGGGCACAGCGCCCGCGGAGGTGCCGGCGACGCCCTTGAGCGGCTGGGGTTCGAGGCTCTTGGAGAGGTCCATGCGGTAGACGGCGACGGCGGTCGACACGTCCTTGGCCGTGCCCACGTACCAGGAGGCGGTGTCGTCGTGCGTCGTTCCGGCCTTCCCGGCCACCTGTGCGGTGGCGGGGGCCGCGTCGGGGTGGGCGGTGCGGAAGGACTCCGTGAGCGCCTCGGTGACCTGGCGGGCCGTCGTGGCGCCGACCGCGCGCCCGGTCTCCGCCGCCTTCATGGCGACCGGGGAGCCGTTTCGCGTGATGCGCCGCACCGAGTACGGCTCGGTGTGCGTGCCGTCCGCGGCGAACGTCGCGTAGCCGCTCGCCATACGGATCGCGCTGGGCGTGGCGCTGCCCTGGGACATCGCGGGCACCTGCGGTCCCATGCTGGACGGAAGCAGCCCGGCCGCCTGTGCCGTCGCGCGCAGCGTGGGCAGGCCGGTGTCCATGCCGAGCTGCATGAACGGCGTGTTCACGGACTGGACGAGCGCCTGGTGCAGGGTGATCTTCCCGTAGGACTTGCCGCCGTCGTTGTGGGCGGCGACCTTCTTGCCGCTGCGGTCCCAGTACGGGCCCTCGGGTGTGGTGACGGGGACGGCGTCGTCGCCGTCGTAGACCGACTTCGGGGAGACCGGGGTCGCGGGCCCGTTCCTGGTCCGGTGGACGCCGTGCTCGAGTCCGGCGGCGTAGACGAACGGCTGGAACGCCGAACCGGCCGGGACCGTGGACGCGTTGGACTCGTTGAAGCCCTGCTTGCGGTGGTCGGGGCCGCCGTAGACGGCGAGGATACTGCCGTCCGCGGCGACGGAGGCGGCGCCGTAGTGGGCGGTCTTCGCCGGGCCGGGGTGGTCCTTCTTGGCCTGCTCACGGGCCTTGGTCACGGCGTCGGTGAGCGCGTCCTCCCGCTTGCGGTCGAAGGTCGTGTAGATCTGGTAGCCGCCCAGGTCGAACTGCTTGTCCGAGAGATGGGCCGCGCTCTTGGCATACTTCGAGGCCAGTTCCACCAGGTAGTCGCTCTGCTGTCCGGTCTCGTGCAGCGGGTTGGCCTTCAGCGGCTCGGGGAACGTCGTGTACGTGGCCCGCTCCTTCGGCGACAGCTTGCCGATCTTGACCATGCGGTCGAGGATCCACTCCCAGCGCTCGACGGCGCGGCCGTGGTTGGCGGCGTTGAGAGTGGGGTCGTAGAGCCCGGCGCCCTTGAGCAGGGAGGCGAGGAACGCGGCCTCGCTGACGTTGAGTTGGCTGACGTCCTTGCCGTAGTAGGCCTGGGCGGCGCGCTGGATGCCGTAGGTGCCGCGGCCGAACCAGCTCGTGTTGAGATAGCCCTCGAGGATCTTGTCCTTGGGCATCTTGTTGTCGAGCTTGAGGGCGATCATCGCCTCGGTGAACTTGCGGCTGAACGTCTTCTCCTGGCCCAGGTAGACGTTCTTGACGTACTGCTGGGTGATGGTGGAGCCGCCCTGGGTGTCCCCTTCACCGGCCGTGCGCCACAGGGCGCGGGTGATGCCCTTCATGGAGATGCCGGGGTCGGAGTAGAAGCTCTCGTTCTCCGCCGCCAGTACGGCCCAACGGACCTGCTGGGGAATGTCCTTCAGGGGCATGGCCTGCCGCTGCACCCAGCCGGTGCGGGCCATGGGCGTGCCGTCGGACCAGAAGTAGACGTTGTCCTGCTGGGTCGCGTACGAGTTGATGTTCTCGGGTATGTCCGTCATGGCGTAGGCGACGGCCAGGAACGCGCCGCTGAGGCCGAGGGACGTCAGTACGGCGCCGAGCCACTGGCGCCAGGAGGGCATCCAGCGCCGCCAGCCGATGCGGCCGGGCCGCGGATAGACGGGCCGCAACTTCCGGGCGTACGGGGCGAATCGGGCGGTGGTGCGCGCGAGCGCGGAAGGCGGTACGGGTTTGCGGCGCGAGGCGCGTTGGCCGGAAACCTCCGGTACGGCCACACGCAACTGCATAGTGGCGTCCGGCTCTTGCGGCTCCGGGAGCTTCAACTGCATGGTGAGGTCGTCCCGCAGGAGCCGCTCGGCCACCGCCTCGTTCTGCGCCTCGGCGGTCGCGTCGGCGGTCGCGTCGCCCTTCGCGCGGCGCATCCCGGGCCACTTCGGCGTCTCCCTGGGCCGCCTGCGGCCTCCGCCTCCCCTAGTCACGATGGACTCCGGTGTTCGGGCTGCCCAGAGAACGCCGGTCGGCTATTCGGTGTACTGGCTCGATCACGCCTGCGTCTTCCCTCCGCACTAGGACTGCGCGCGTGGGTAGATGCAGCGACCGCAGATACGGTTGCAAGCCCCCCTCCCCGGCCTTTCGGCTTATCGCGGCTGCACTCATAAATTATCAGCGCCCATTGTGATCTCTTCGCTCAGGAAGCGACCAGAACGCGACAACATGGAGCAAATTGAGGGGGTCCTGACAAGATGGCGCGGGTGGTGCGGCAGGCGCGGGCGCGCGCATCGCCTGTGCTTCACCGGGCCCTCCCCTTAACCTGTGCACATGCCTCGCTATGAATACCGCTGCCGCACCTGCGGCGACACGTTCGAACTCAGCCGCCCCATGGCGGAGTCCGCCGCCCCCGCGTCCTGCCCCGCGGGCCATGACGACACGGTCAAGCTTCTGTCGACCGTCGCCGTGGGCGGCACCGCGAGCGCCGCGGCGCCGACCCCGCAGGCGGGCGGAGGCGGCGGTTGCTGTGGCGGGGGCTGCTGCGGCTGAGCCCGGCTCAGCGCCGACGCGCCAGGGTCAGCCCGTCCGCCACCGACAGCATCACGCTGTCCACCCGGTCGTCCGCCTTCACCCGCGCGTTGAAGTCCTTGATCGCGGCGGCCATCCCGGACGCGTCCGGGTCGGTCACCTCGCCGTGGTAGAAGACGTTGTCGACCACGAGCAGACCTCCGGGGCGCATACGCGGCACCAACTCGTCCCAGTAGGCGACGTAGTTGTCCTTGTCCGCGTCGATGAACGCCAGGTCGATGTGCGGCTCGGCCGGAAGCTCCCGCAGGGTGCGCAGGGCGGGCGCGATCCGCAGCTCGATCCGGTCGGCCACCCCGGCCTTCTCCCAGGCCTCGCGCGCGTACCCGGTCCAGTCCTCGGAGACGTCGCAGGTCAGCAGCGTCCCGTCGGACGGCAGCGCCTGCGCCATGGACAGCGCCGACAGCCCCGTGAAGGTCCCGATCTCCACGATCCGGCGCGCCCCGGTCAGCCGCACCAGGAACGCCAGCAGCGGCCCCTGCTCCTCGGCGACCTGCTTGCCCGCCACCAGCGGCAACCGCGTGTGGGTGACCTCGACCAGCATCCGCTGCACCGGGTCGAGCGGCGGGTTGTGGCCGAGCATGTACGCGTACAACTCGTCCGTCAGTGGTGTCCCGTTGCCCTTGGCCACGCGATCTCCTCGGTCTGTGCGCTGCCCGTCCACCGCACGGGCACAGCGCTCGCTCGTCTCCACCGTATCCCCGCGCCCCTCAGGCCGCGGATCCCGGTCCCGCCGCCGCGAGGAACTCCCGCAGGATCCGCTCCCCGGCCAGCACCCCCCGCTCCGCCAGCGCCTCGACCCGCGGGGCCGTCCAGCCGGTGTCGGCCAGTTCGCCGTGTCCCGGGCGCCAGCCGCGGTCCGCGGCCAGCAGCAGGTCCGCGTCCAGCAGCGAGTCCCCGGCGGCGAGGGTGAGCGTGGCACCGGTACGCCGGGCCACCTCGCGCACGGCCGCGCTCTTGGTGAGCGGACGCGGCACGGCGTAGATCTTGCGGCCCTGGAGCGACACCGTCCAGCCGCGGCTGTGCGCCCACGCGGTCACGTCCGCGAGCCACCGCTCGGGCAGCAGATCGCGCTCGACGACCAGGTAGACGAACAGGTCCTCGGCGACCCGCAGCCTGCGCAGCCAGGCCAGGTCCGCGGTGGCCTCGAGATGGGCCCGTACCTCGGCGAGCGGCGCGCACGCGTCGGCGATCCGGTCGAGCACCCCGGTGTGCCAGTCGAGGTCGGAGACCCCGTCGACGAGCAGATGGCCGCCGTTGGCGCAGACCGCGTACGCCGGGGTGGCGCCCGGCAGTTCGACGCGCTGGTACTGCGCGCGGGTACGGGTCGTCGCCGGTACGAACACGGCCCGCTCGGCGAGGCCGGTCAGCAGCTCGGCGGCGGTCTCGGTCAGATACGACAGCGGCGCGCCCTCGTACATCTCGACGCACAGCAGCCGGGGCGAACGGGCCGCCTCCGCCCGCACGGGAGCGTCCGGCGTGCTCAAGGCGAGCGCTGTGGCGGAGTAGATCAGGGTGCGGTCGAGATCGCTGGCGACCAGGACGGGGCTCATCCGGACACCACCGTGCCGTCGGCGCCGGTCGCGCCCCGGGTGTACCGGGGGTGGATCAACCCCACGCAGGTGTACGGGAGGTGCTCGACCTCCTCCACCGGTACGCCGCGCTGCTGGGCCAGCAGGCGGACATGGTCGAGGTCGGCGCCCGCCCCGGCCCGCGCCAGGACCTTCCAGGGCACCCGGCGCAGCAGCACCCGGGTGGTCTCGCCGACGCCCGGCTTGACGAGGTTCACGTCGTGGATGCCGTACTCCTCGCTGATGCGCTCCACCGCCGCCCAGCCCTCCCAGGTCGGGGTGCGGTCGGCCGCGAGCAGCTCCTTCACCCGGACGTCGGCCGCCTCCTCGACCTCGGTGAAGCGGGCGGAGACGGCGTCCAGGAAGGCGGCCGACACGTCCGTCCCGGCGAGTTCGCGGTAGAACTTCGCGCCGTGGAAGTCGTGCGGGCCGACCAGGTCCGCGCGCAGGACGGTCCGCGATATCAGCCCGGAGACCGTCGAGTTGAGGCAGGCGGAGGGGATCAGGAAGTCCTCCCTCGTGCCGTACGTCCGTACGCACGAGCCCGGGTCGGCGAGCACCGCGATCTCCGGGTCGAAGCCGGTGATGCCCTCGGCGTCCTCGAACCGCCGTATCGCATCGGCCAGTTCGCGGGTGATGGCGCCCTTGCCGGTCCAGCCGTCCACGAAGACGACATCGGCGGGGTCGTGGCGATCGGCCAGCCAGCGCAGGGCGTTGGCGTCGATGCCGCGGCCCCGGACGATCGACACCGCGTAGTGCGGCAGGTCGAGGCCGTGGCGGTGCGCGGCCCAGCGGCGCATCAGGACGCCGACCGGGGTACCGGCGCGGGCCAGCGAGACCAGGACGGGGCGGGGGGACCGTTCCGCGAGGACCGTCTCCGTGACCACGCCGACCGCCTGGGCGAGCCGGGCGGCCGAGGCGTCCAGCGCGCTGTGGAACAGCTCCTGGTACTGCTCGCTCGGCTGGTACTCCACCGGCAGCGACTCGGCGTAGTGCGCGCCGCCGTTCTGGATCGCCTCCTCGCGTTCCTCCGTCGGCGCCTCCAGGGTGACGTCCGAGAGGTCCTGGAGCAGCCAGCCGACCTCGTCGGGCGCGTAGGAGGAGAAGGCGGGGCCACGCAGGGGCTCGGGCAGCATCACGGATCTTTCGGGGACGTACGGGGGCTCGGGTACGTGACTGGGGACGACCGCGAGCAGGACGTGCGGGGTGTGGGCGGCGAGCCGGTCCAGCAGGCCGCCGGGGGCGTGCAGGGCGGGGGTGTCGGCCGTGGAGTCCACGACCGCGACGACTGCGTCGAAGCCCGCGTCCGCGACGTTGTAGGCGTAGCGCTCGCCGGGGCCGTCGGCCGGGTCGTCGTGGGCGGGGAAGACGATGCGGCTGCGGATCGCGTAGCCGGGGTCGTCGATCGCGAGGACCGGGGAGCGCGTGGTCGTGGAGTAGCGGACCTCGGCGGCCACCACCTGCTCCAGTTCCCGCGCGAGCCGGAGCGGGGCGTACATCAGCTCCTCGAAGCCGAGGACGAGGACGCGGCGGGCGTCCGCGGGCAGCGCCTCGGCGATCCGCGCGGTCATCGCCGGAAGCGCGCCCTCCAGCCGGGCGCGGTGCTCGGGGGTGAAGCCGTGCCGTCCGCCGTCGGGCAGGCCGCGGGGCCAGCCGAGCGACACGCGGGCGATCGTGCCGTGGGCCGCGCGCTCCGGGGGGGCGCTCTCGTACCGGGCGACCAGCTCGCGCCCCTTCTCCAGGACGCCCTCCGGCAGTCGTACGGTCCCGGTGGCCAGCGCCACCAGGTCGATCCGCGCGCCGATCTCCGCCGCGAACTCCGCCAGCCGCCCCTGGTCGGCCGCCGAGCGCAGGTCGACCAGCGTGACGACGACGTACCGCTTCCTCGGGTGGCGCGCGTGCAGATCGCGGATCGTGTTCTGGACCGTGTTGCCGGTGGAGAACTCGTCGTCCACCAGGACCAGCGGGCCGTCGCCCGCGAGCAGCGCCGGGTCCTGCGGCAGCAGCAGATGCGAGGTCGCGTGGGAGTGGGACTCCTCGAAGCCGCCCGCGCGCGCGACGCCCTCGACGGGGCGGCGGGTGGAGTGGAGGTAGGGGGCGCGGCCGAGGCCGTCCGCGACGGAGTGGCCGAGCGCGGTGGCCGTCTCCGCGTACCCGAGGACGATGGGCCGGTCCTCGCCCGGCTGCTCCGCGCCCAGCAGGTCCCGCACGCGGCGGCCGAGCGCGAACCCGTAGCCGTAGACCACGGAAGGAGACTGCGGGACGTGTTTGCCGAGCACATGGGAGACCAGCAGATGCGCCCGTTTGGGGTTGCGCCGCAGCGCGAGCCCGAGCATCTCGGTCAGCGTGCCGTCACCGGCCAGCTCCACTCCGAGCCGCTCGGCGACCCATGTCCCGGACCAGACCACGTTCCTCATCAGTTCCTTGTCACTACAGCGGTACGACCGGTCGGATTGCGACCGGCCGACTACGGCCTGTCGGTCACGGCCGTCGGTCAACGGCCAGTTGGTCAGTGGCCGGTTGATCAACGGCCGGTTGGCCAATGCCGGTTGATCAACGGCCAATTGATCACGGTCAGTTGATCACGGCCGGTCGGATACGTCCGGTCGGCTCGACCGGACGCGGCGGTCAGCGGGGCAGCCCGGCGGCCAGCAGTTCCACGAAGCCGATGTCCTCGTTCGCGACGCCGAAGACCTCGGCGCGCTGGAGGGTGCGCTCGGCCCACGCGCGGTGCGGCTTCACCTCGTTCATCTTGTTCGTGTACGCGGAGCGCAGCACGCCTCCGCCGAGGCGCTCGGGCCGCAGGATGTCCTGCGCGTCGCTGAACTCCTCATGGCTGACCACCGACAGCGCGTGCACGGGCATCACATGCGAGGGGTGGATACAGGTCTTGCCGAGCAGGCCGTTGGCGCGGTCGAGGGCGATCTCGCGCAGCAGCCCGTCCATGTCGTGCGCGATGAGCGACTCGCGCAGCTCCTCGACCTCGCCCTCCAGGAAAGGGCTGCGCCGCAACTGGGGCTTGAACATGCGCTCCTGGACCCGGAAGTACTCCCACACGGGCCCGGTCACCGTGAACCCGGTGCCGTCGGCACGGCCGAGGACGTTGACCACGTCGGCGATCACGGAGGCGACGATCTGGACGTCGTACGCGGTCATGTCGGGCGCCCGGCGCAGTCCGTAGGACGAGCAGAAGTCGGTGACGCCGAGCCGCAGCGCGAGGACGCGGTCGCGGTACTTGTCGACGACGCGGAAGACTCCGTCGAGCGTCTCCCGGCGGGACTCCAGATAGAGCAGGTCGGGCGACTCCAGGACGGGCATGGCGAACAGCCGCCGCCCGCAGGCCGCTTCGGCCTCCGTCAGCGCCTCCAGGAACGGGACGCCCCGCTCCTCGGTGAACTTCGGCAGCACGAACCCGGACAGCAGCCGGACGGCCGGTCCGAGCCGGGCGACCAGGTCGGGTATCTGCTCGGGGTAGCGGACGCGGACGAACAGCAGCGGCGGTTCGGCGTCCGGCGTCCCGGCGAGCGCGGTCAACTGCCGTACGAGGTTCTCCTCGGCCGCGGTGACGTCCGCGTCGCCTATGGAGTCCTCCAGACACAGCACCATGGAGACGACACCGCGGCTCGCCTGCTTGACCACGTCGTCGGCCAGGCGCGGCCGGGTGGCCGGGCTGTACAGGGTCGCGCCCAGGGCCGCCGCGAGGACGCCCGTGGGGGAATCGGCGGTGAAGACGGCCGGCTCCCGATGGAACAGGCGCTGCCGCTCCTCAGGGGCGACGTGCCCGAAATGACGCATGTAAATCCCCGTGTTGGTCTGCTGCCCGAAAATATGTGGCCGGTAATAGTACGTGGAACCCCCTGTCGGTAGTTCCCGTCGGGCATGAAGTTCAGATGACCGGGCCGTGTCGGAGGCGTGGTGCGGCCCTTCGGCGGCGCGCCGGGGCGCCCACCCCCACGTTGTCGTGACCAGGACCGAGAAGGCAGGATGACGGCATGACGCACGCGATGGTGAAAGGGTCGAACGTACCGCTGACGGCCATGGCGGTGCGGGCGGTGCTGCGGTGGGCTCCGGGTCAGGGCGCCTTGGAGGTCGACGCCTCGGCGCTGCTCCTCGGCCCCGACGGTCGTGTGCGCTCCGACGAGGACTTCGTCTTCTACAACCAGCCCCGGCATCCGTCCGGAACGGTCCGGCTGCTCGGCAAGAAGCGGGAGTCGGAGGGGCTGACCGACACGATCCAGACGGATCTGACGGGGGTCGAGGCCGAAGTGGGGCGGATCCTGCTGGTCGCCTCGGCGGACGACGTCACCTTCGACCATGTCCGGGCGCTGAGCATCCTGTTGTACGACGCGGCCGTCCCGGACGGGGAACCGCTGGCGTACTTCGACATCCGGCCGGAGACGGGCGCCGAGACGGCGTTGATCTGCGGGGAGCTGTACCGCCGGGGCGAGGGCTGGAAGTTCCGCGCGCTCGGCGAGGGGTACTCGAACGGGCTGAAGGGCCTCGCGAACGACTTCGGCATCTCGGTGGACGACGCGGAGCCCCCGTCGGCCGAGGGCGAGGCGGCCACGGTCGTGCGCGAGGTCTCGACGCCGCTGCCGCCGGAGCAGCCGGTGAACCAGCCGTCCGCATACGGCTATCCGCCGATGCCCGCGCAGCAGCCCGCGGCGATGGCCACGGCCCAGCCCGCGTACGGATACCCGCAGCCGGAGAGTCAGAGCCCGCCCGCGTACGCGCCCGCACCCCCGCAGACCGCGGCGACCGCACCGGCCTACGGCTACCCGCCGACCGCCGCGCCCGTACCGGACCCGGACTTCACCCTGCCGCCGCAGGGACCGCAGTTCATCGGCCGCTAGGCGCGAACGGCCCGCTCACGTCTTCGACTTGTAGCCCCGGCCCCACTGAAGTCCCCATCCGTACAGCCGGTCCAGTTCCGCCTGGAAGCCGTAGACGAACTTCACCTCGCGGCGGACGACCAGCTCGTCCTTGACCTTCTCGATCAGGACGACCGCGCAGGAACGGGCCTGCGGATGGCGTTCGTCGAGGCCGATCTCGATGCGCGGGCCACTGCTCGGGTACAGCGTGACGACGGCATGCGTACGGTCGAACGCGGGCGTCTGGTCGTAGATGTAGACGAAGACCAGCAGCCGCTTGAAGTCGTCCCGGTGGTCGAGATTGACGAAGATCGTCTCGCCGGTGCCGGAGCCGAACCGGTCGTCGCCGCTGAGCTTGATGTAGGGCGCCTCGTTGAGTTCGCCGAGGAAGTCGCCGAGCGGCTGCACCACGCCCTTCGAGCCGTCCTCCATCTCGTACATGACGCCGAGGTCGAGGTCGACGTTGACCATGCTCTGGGTGTGCGCCTGCACGACCTCCGGGGTGAACATCCGCAGCGGATGACGCAGCAGACTGCCCCGCGCGCCGCCGCTGCCGATGTCCGACGTCCGCATCCGCCACGACAGGTTGATGCGCAGATTGCCCGTCGCCGCGCCCTGTTTGGTGAGCGAGACGCGCTGGTTCCGCTTGGTCATCTCGATGGCGTTGGTCGCCGCGCTGCCCGAGTCGAAGTCCATCGTCTTCCCGCGCCACACGCCGTCCCACAAGCCCATGTCGGCCCCCTGCTTCTCCCGTTCGACAACCGCGGGGCGGTCACCGAGGACGAATCCTCGCGACCGCCCCGCTCAGAGGCTTCCTCTCCCCAGGGGTCGTCACACCCCGGACGAGACCTCAGTCCCCTCGTCCGAGGTCACCGCTTTTCCCTCCGCCTCGGCCAGCGCGCGGTTACGGCGGACCGAGGACCAGAAGGACCAGGCGATCAGGACGACACCGACGAGGCCGGTGATGACTTCGTGGATCTCGTACTGGATGGTGACGAGAAGGAGGACGGCGAGCGCGCCGATCGCGTAGTGCGCGCCGTGCTCCAGGTAGACGTAGTCGTCGAGGGTGCCCTGGCGGACCAGGTAGACCGTCAGCGAACGGACGTACATGGCGCCGATGCCGAGGCCGAGCGCCATCAGGACGATGTCGTTGGTGACGGCGAAGGCACCGATCACGCCGTCGAAGGAGAACGAGGCGTCCAGGACCTCCAGGTAGAGGAACATGAAGAACGCGGCCTTGCCGGCGAGCATCACCGCGGACGGCTTCTTGCCGGTCCGCTTGGCCTCTTCCTCTTCCTCGTGTTCGCGCTCCTCGTCTTCCTCGAGTCGGTTCTCGAAGAAGCCGGAGAGGCCGCCGACGACGAGATAGGTGATCAGACCGGCGATACCGGAGATCAGGACCGTCTGCGCCTTGTCGACATGGGCGCCGCCGTGCTGGTGGGCGTGGACCGCGAAGGTCATGGACGAGACCAGCAGGACGACCAGCGCGAGGCAGACCGACAGCATGTCGACCTTGCCGAGCTTGGCGAGCGGGCGCTCTATCCAGCGCAGCCACTGGATGTCCCGTTCCTCGAAGATGAAGTCAAGGAAGATCATCAGCAGGAACATTCCGCCGAATGCGGCGATCGCCGGGTGGGCGTCGGTGACGAGTTGCTGGTACTGGTCCTTGTCGGTCAAGGCCAGGTTGACCGCGTCGATCGGACTCTTCTTCGCCGTCACGGCGACGATCACGACGGGGAAGACCAGTCGCATACCGAAGACCGCGATCAGCACACCCACGGTGAGGAAGATCTTCTGCCAGAAGGCATTCATCTTCTTCAGGACCCCGGCGTTGACCACGGCGTTGTCGAAGGAGAGCGAGACCTCGAGCACGGAGAGGATCGCCACGATGCCGAAGGCGGTCCACCCCCCGTAGAGGACCGCTGCGGCCAGGCCGAGCGCGGTGACCGCGAACGACCAGCCGAAGGTTTTCAGAACCACTGGTTACCCAATCCGTGTGGTGGGGGTCCCCTCAAGCGGAGCCTGAGGGAGACCGTCCCCCGTATCGCCGTCCCCGGCTTTACGAAACATTGACTCCAAAGTCTAGAGCGATGCCGCGAAGTCCGGAGGCATAGCCTTGACCGACCGCGCGGAACTTCCATTCGTCGCCGTAGCGGTAGACCTCGCCGAAGATCATGGCCGTTTCCGAGGACGCGTCCTCGCTGAGGTCGTAACGCGCGAGTTCCTGACCGTCGGCCTGGTTGAGGACCCGGATGAAGGCATTGTTGACCTGCCCGAAGGTCTGGCCGCGCTCGTCCGCCTGGTGAATGGAGACCGGGAAGACGATCTTGTCGCACTGGGGCGGGACCTTGGCGAGATCGATCAGGATCGTCTCGTCGTCGCCCTCGCCCTCACCCGTGAGGTTGTCGCCGGTGTGCTCCACCGAGCCGTCGGGGCTCTTGAGTTGGTTGTAGAAGATGAACCATTCATCACCGAGGACCCGGCCGCCGCCGCACATCAGCGCGCTGGCGTCGAGGTCGAAGGGGGCTCCCGTGGTGGAGCGCGCGTCCCAGCCGAGGCCGATCATGACCTGTGTGAGGTTCGGTGCCGCCTTGGACAGAGAGACATTGCCTCCCTTGGCGAGCGTGACGCCCATGTTGCTGTCCTCCCCGAGCTACTGCGTCGTGTCGGGGACCACCAGGCCCCCGTGGTCCGGGGGCACTTGTGCGTGCCCCCGTGCGCCGGGGACGGCAGCCCCCGGCCGTGCCGGGGTCGGGCCCCGGCGGCCCCTGCGCGTCCGGCGCCGCCCCGTGAAGGTGCGGCGCCGGACGACGAGACGCTGTCGGCTCAGACGTTGACGCCGAAGTCCTGCGCGATACCGCGCAGTCCCGAGGCGTAACCCTGGCCGATGGCGCGGAACTTCCACTCCTCACCGTGGCGGTACAGCTCGCCGAAGACCATGGCGGTCTCCGTGGAGGCGTCCTCGCTGAGGTCGTAGCGGGCGATCTCCTGCTGGTTGGCCTGGTTCACGACGCGGATGAACGCGTTGCGCACCTGGCCGAAGGACTGCTGGCGGTTCTCGGCGTCGTAGATCGAGACCGGGAAGACGATCTTCTCGACGTCGCCCGGGACCGCCGCGAGGTTGACCTTGACGACCTCGTCGTCACCCTCGCCCTCACCCGTGAGGTTGTCGCCGGTGTGCTCCACCGAACCGTCCGGGCTCTTCAGGTTGTTGAAGAACACGAAGTTCTGGTCACTGCCGACCTTGCCCGTCGCGTTCAGCAGCAGGGCGCTGGCGTCGAGGTCGAAGTCCGTGCCGGTCGTGGTGCGCACGTCCCAGCCCAGACCGACCAGGACCGCGGTCAGGCCGGGGGCCTCCTTGGTCAGCGAAACGTTGCCGCCCTTGCTGAGGCTGACTCCCACGAGTCCTCCATTGATGTCCGGGGGCGGGGAGCCCCGTCGTGCGTTGGTATCGGATCAACGTCTCGATCCTACTGACGGGTTCCCGCACGCCGCAGGCGTTGGGAACGAACCGGTCACAGGGTGTCGAGCGCCTTGACGTACTCGTTCAGGTCACGGGCGTCCGGAAGGTCGTTGAGCACGCTCCAGCGCACGACGCCCTCCTTGTCGATGATGAAGGTCCCGCGCACCGCGCAGCCCTTGTCCTCGGCGAAGACGCCGTAGGCGCGCGAGGTCTCGCCGTGCGGCCAGAAGTCGGACAGCAGGGGGTACTCCAGCCCCTCCTGCTCGGCGAAGACGCGCAGGGAGTGGATCGAGTCGTTGGAGACGGCGAGCAACTGGGTGTCGTCGTTGACGAACGCCGGGAGGTTGTCGCGCAGCGCGCACAGCTCGCCGGTGCACACGCCGGTGAAGGCGAACGGGTAGAAGAGCAGCACCACGTTCTTGTGGCCGCGGAAGTCCGCGAGCCGCACGGTCGCGCCGTGGTTGTCCTTGAGTTCGAAGTCGGGGGCCTTGTCGCCGACCTGGATCGCCATGGTCCTGCATCCCTTCGGGTGGGACTGATTCGGGTGGGAACCACCCTACGCAGCGGCCACAGCAGCCCACCGGACGGGCTGATCACTGTCAGCCCGCCCGGTGGTCACGATGTTCTGCCAAGCGTCACCGCTTGGACTTCGCCGCCTTCGGCGTCACCAGCCGGGAGCCGCTCCAGTCCTTGCCCACGCTGACGCTCTTGGACGCGGACAGACCCGCCGTCGTCGAGGCTTCCGAGATCTCGCTCGGCTCCACGTAGCCCGTACGGCCGGTCTTCGGCGTCAGGAGCAGGATCGAGCCGCCTTCCTCGATGTACGTGGTGGCGTCCACCAGCGCATCCGTCAGGTCGCCGTCCTCGTCGCGGAACCACAGCACCACGGCATCGGCGACGTCGTCGTATTCCTCGTCGACGAGCTCGCTGCCGATGATCTCTTCAATGGCCTCGCGGAGCTCCTGGTCGACGTCGTCGTCGTAGCCGATCTCCTGGACCACCTGCTCGGGCTGGAACCCCAGCCTCGCGGCAGGGTTCGTCCGCTCCTCCGCGTGGTCCGCGGTCGCGCTCACGGGTTGCCTCCTGATCATGTCTTGGATGGGGATATCCCCCCTCGTTCCTTCCGAACGCGGGGGAATCTCAGCCACGCGCGTACGCGAAGCATTGGCCGTAGTCCACACGGGCGGGGCGGATCGCGCAAGTACCCGGCCGTTCAGACCGCCAAAACGGTGACGATCCTGGCCGTGTCGCCGCAACTCCAGGCACCGTATCGCGCCCCAGGGTGATGCACACCACACCGTTCTGCCCGATTTGCGTATTTCGGAACCCTCTGGTCATGCGAGAACCGAACGACTTTGCGGAACACGTCACAGCCTGAGCGTATCGTTGCGTTTTGGTCCGGCCCGCCCCGGAGGCCATGGGCCCGGCGGGTTACTTCACAGTAGAGATGACGTTTGCTCCCCCTGGGTACACGATGGGAGCGGCGCAGGCACATGACCAAGGCACACGGACAGTGGCCAGTGGCCCTCTGACAGGTAAGGAACAGCGTGGCTTCCGGATCCGATCGCAATCCGATCATCATTGGCGGCCTTCCGAGTCAGGTTCCTGACTTCGATCCCGAGGAAACCAAGGAGTGGCTCGACTCCCTCGACGCCGCTGTGGACGAGCGCGGCCGGGAGCGGGCCCGCTATCTGATGCTCCGTCTGATCGAGCGCGCGCGCGAGAAGCGCGTGGCCGTGCCCGAGATGCGCAGCACGGACTACGTCAACACCATCGCGACCCGGGACGAGCCGTTCTTCCCCGGCAACGAGGAGATCGAGCGCAAGATCCTCAACGCCACCCGGTGGAACGCCGCCGTCATGGTCTCCCGGGCCCAGCGGCCCGGCATCGGCGTCGGCGGCCACATCGCGACCTTCGCCTCCTCCGCCTCGCTGTACGACGTGGGCTTCAACCACTTCTTCCGCGGCAAGGACGAGGGCGACGGCGGCGACCAGGTCTTCTTCCAGGGGCACGCCTCCCCCGGTATCTACGCGCGCGCGTTCCTTCTCGACCGCCTCGGCGAGCGGCATCTGGACGGCTTCCGCCAGGAGAAGTCCAAGGCGCCCTACGGCCTCTCCAGCTACCCCCACCCGCGCTCCATGCCGGACTTCTGGGAGTTCCCGACGGTCTCCATGGGCCTCGGCCCGATCGGCGCGATCTACCAGGCCCGGATGAACCGCTATATGGAGGCGCGCGGGATCGCGGACACCTCCCGGTCCCAGGTCTGGGCGTTCCTCGGCGACGGCGAGATGGACGAGCCCGAGTCGCTCGGGCAGCTCACCCTCGCCGCCCGTGAGGGGCTGGACAACCTGACCTTCGTGGTCAACTGCAACCTCCAGCGCCTGGACGGCCCGGTCCGCGGCAATGGCAAGATCATCCAGGAGCTGGAGTCGGTCTTCCGCGGCGCCGGCTGGAACGTGATCAAGCTGATCTGGGACCGCTCCTGGGACCCGCTGCTGGCGCAGGACCGGGACGGGATCCTGGTCAACAAGATGAACATCACGCCGGACGGCCAGTTCCAGACGTACGCGACCGAGTCCGGTGGCTACATCCGCGACCACTTCTTCGGTGACGACCACCGGCTGCGCGCGATGGTCGAGGACATGACCGACGACCAGATCCTGCACCTGGGCCGCGGCGGTCACGACCACCGGAAGATCTTCGCGGCGTTCTCGGCGGCCAAGGCGCACAAGGGCCAGCCGACGGTGATCCTGGCCAAGACGGTCAAGGGCTGGACCCTCGGGCCCAATTTCGAGGGCCGCAACGCGACGCACCAGATGAAGAAGCTGACGGTCTCCGACCTCAAGCACTTCCGCGACCGGCTGCATCTGCCGATCTCCGACAAGGAGCTGGAGTCGGGCCTGCCGCCCTACTACCACCCGGGCCGGGACTCGGAGGAGATCCAGTACATGCACGACCGCCGCCATGCGCTCGGCGGGTACGTCCCGACGCGCGTCGTGCGGTCCACGTCGCTGCGGCTGCCGGACGACGCGCCGTACGCGGGCGTGAAGAAGGGCACGGGTCAGCAGTCGATCGCCACGACCATGGCCTTCGTGCGGCTGCTGAAGGACCTGCTGCGGGACAAGGAGATCGGCAAGCGGTTCGTGCTGATCGCGCCCGACGAGTACCGCACCTTCGGCATGGACTCGTTCTTCCCGAGCGCCAAGATCTACAACCCGCTCGGCCAGCAGTACGAGGCCGTGGACCGTGAGCTGCTGCTCGCGTACAAGGAGTCGCCCACCGGCCAGATGCTGCACGACGGCATCTCCGAGGCGGGCTGCACGGCGTCGCTGATGGCGGCGGGTTCGGCGTACGCCACGCACGGCGAGCCGCTCATCCCGGTGTACGTCTTCTACTCGATGTTCGGCTTCCAGCGCACGGGCGACCAGTTCTGGCAGATGGCCGACCAACTCGCGCGCGGCTTCGTGCTGGGCGCGACCGCCGGTCGTACGACGCTGACCGGCGAGGGCCTTCAGCACGCGGACGGCCAGTCGCAGTTGCTGGCCTCGACCAACCCGGCGTGCGTGGCGTACGACCCGGCGTACGGCTACGAGATCGCGCACATCGTGCAGGACGGTCTGCGCCGGATGTACGGCTCCTCGGCCGAACACCCGCACGGCGAGGACGTGTTCTACTACCTCACCGTCTACAACGAGCCGATCCGGCACCCCGCCGAGCCGGCGGACGTGGACGTCGAGGGCATCCTCAAGGGCGTCCACCGCATCAGCGAGGGCACGGCGGGTGCCGTACCGGCGCAGATCATGGCCTCCGGGGTGGCGGTTCCCTGGGCGCTCGAAGCGCAGCGGATCCTCGCCGAGGAGTGGGACGTACGGGCCGACGTCTGGTCCGCGACGTCCTGGAACGAGCTGCGGCGCGAGGCCGTCGAGGTCGAGCGGCACAACCTGCTGCATCCGGAGGAGGAGCAGCGGGTGCCGTATGTGACGCGGAAGCTGAGCGGGGCCGAGGGTCCGTTCGTGGCCGTGTCCGACTGGATGCGCTCGGTTCCGGACCAGATCGCGCGCTGGGTGCCGGGGGCCTATCAGTCCCTGGGCGCGGACGGCTTCGGCTTCGCGGACACGCGTGGCGCGGCGCGCCGCTTCTTCCACATCGACGCGCAGTCGATCGTGGTCGCGGTGCTCAGCGAGCTGGCCAAGGCGGGGCGGGTCGACCGCTCGGTGCTGAAGCAGGCCATAGACCACTACCGGCTGCTCGATGTGAACGCGGCCGACCCGGGCGCGGCGGGCGGCGACGCGTAACGCCTCGCAGGACCGGACGGTGAAGGGCGGCGGAGCATCGTGCTCCGCCGCCCTTCGGCATGCCGGTGTGGGGGATCTGCCCGCGCGCTGCCCCCCTCCGGCAGCGCGCACAGTCCGGCCGTCCTCCGGTGTGCGGCGGTGCCGTGCGAAGGACGTGGCCCACTGTTGCCTGCGGCGCGCGTGGGAGGGGAGGGATCTTGAGCGTGTTCACTCTGACGGGTGACGTCAGATATGCCCGGCGCCCGCGCCGCCCGCCTCCGCGTTCGCGCCTCGCTTGGTGAGCAGCGCGACCAGGACCGCGACCGCCGCGACCCCGGCGGCGACCAGGCAGGCCAGGCTCATCCCGGAGATGAACGTGTCGTGCGCGACCTTCGTGATGGCCTCGGCGATCGGGGCCGGGGTGCCCTTCGGTACCGGGGCGACACCCACCTGGACCGCCTCGGAGACCTTGTCGAGCTGTCCTGGGCCGAACGGCGGCAGCTTGGCGTCGGCCCAGTTGCCCGGGAGGTCGCTGTCGACGCGGGAGGCCATCACCGCGCCCAGGACCGCCGTGCCGAGGCTGCCGCCGATCTGCATCGCGGCCTGCTGGAGCCCGCCCGCGACACCGGACAGCTCCATCGGCGCGTTGCCCACGATGACCTCGGTGGCGCCGACCATCACGGGGGCGAGGCCGAGGCCGAGCAGGGCGAACCAGAGCGACATGGTGGGACTGCCCGTGTCCGTGTCCAGCTTCGACATGCCGAACATGGCGACCGCGGTGAGGACCATGCCGCCGGCCAGCGGGATCCGCGGGCCCGCCTTGGTGATCACGGCGCCCGCGAGCGGGGAGCCGACGATCATCATGCCGGTCAGCGGCAGCAGGTGCAGACCCGCCTTGACCGGGCTCATCCCATGGACGTTCTGCAGATAGAAGGTCACGAAGAACAGGCCGCCCATGAAGGCGATGGCCATGAGGACCATCAGCACGACACCCGCCGACAGCGGCACCGAGCGGAACAGCCCGAGCGGGATCAGCGGTTCCTTCACCTTCGTCTCCCAGAAGGAGAAGCCGACGAAGGCCAGGACGGACACCCCGATGAACAGCCAGGTCTTGCCGTCGCCCCAGCCCCAGGTCGGGGCCTTGATGAGCGCCCAGACGAGGCAGAACATGGCGGCCGACAGCAGCGCGATGCCGGCCAGGTCGAAGGAGCGCGGGGCGTTCTCGGCGCGGTGGTCGGTGAGGATCACCAGGCCGAGGACGAGCGCGAGCACACCGACCGGCACGTTGATGAAGAAGACGGACTGCCAGCTCACGTGCTGGACGAGCAGACCACCGAGGATCGGGCCGCCCGCGGTGGAGGCACCGATGACCATGCCCCAGATGCCGATCGCCATGTTCAGCTTCTCGGCCGGGAAGCTGGCCCGCAGCAGACCGAGCGCGGCCGGCATCAGCAGCGCGCCGAACAGCCCCTGGAAGACCCGGAAGGTCACCACGAGGGCGATGCTGTGGGACAGGCCGATGGCGCCGGAGGCGGCGGCGAAGCCGACCACGCCGATCAGGAAGGTCTGCCGGTGGCCGAAGCGGTCACCGAGCTTGCCCGCGGTGATCAGCGTGACCGCGAGGGCGAGGAAGTACGCGTTGGTGATCCACTGGACGTCGGCGAAGCTGGCGCCGAGGTCCTTGGCGATGGCCGGGTTGGCGATGGCCACGATGGTGCCGTCGAGGGCGACCATCATCACGCCGATGGCCACCGAGACGAGGGTGAACCACGGATGCCCGCGCAGTCCGCGCCCCGGCGCTGTATCGAGCGGGGCCGCCGACGTCCTGGACGCCCCGTCCCCCGGTTCCGTCGCGTCGACGGTGGTCTGACTAGTCATGCGTTCGAGGCTAGTGACAGTGTCTGACATTTGACAAACACATTCAGGAGTCGGTAGCTGTCACGACTCTGCCCGATAGGCTGAACTGGGCGAATGGAGGAAGAGGAACCATGGTGACCGTGTCGCGGCCGGGGCTGCGTGAGCGCAAGAAGCAGCGCACCCGGGACGCGTTGCTGCACGCCGCCCTGGAACTGTTCCTCGCGCAAGGGTACGAGCGCACGACGGTCGACGAGATCGCCGAGGCCGTGGATGTCTCGCAGCGCACGTTCTTCCGCTACTTCGCCGGCAAGGAGGAGGCCGTCTTCTTCGCCCAGTCGGTCACGGAAGCGCAGTTCCTCGACGCCGTACGCCAACGCCCGCCCCACGAGGCACCGTTGGAGGCGCTGCGCCAGGCGGTCCTGGAGGTCTGGGACGCGCTCGGCGAGGTCGTCGGGCAGCTCCTCCCGCCCGAACTGCACCTGCGCGTCTGCCGGTTGATCGAATCGACCCCGGCGCTGCTCGCCACCCAACTGCGCCGCTCGGCGGAGCTGGAGGAGCGGCTCGCCGAGGTGATCGCCGAGCGCGAGGGGCTCGACCTGGACAAGGACCCGCGACCGCGCGTCGCGGTGGCCGTGTTCTGCGGCGTACTGCGCGTCACGAAACGCCTGTGGAGCTGCGGCGACGACAACAGCCCCGCCTCGATGCGCGAGCTGACCGCCTGCCATCTCGACGCGGTGCGGCCCGCGCTGGCGGAGAAGTGGCGGACCGGCTGAGCGGCGGGTGACACGTGCGGGCACAAGCCGCATCGGAATTGCCGCAATTGGCGCACGCGAAACGTGATATCAGTCACTCGGTTAACGCGAGACACTCTCGTTCTCCTAGTGTGTCCTTCCAGTGACTTCCTTCGACAGCTCCCCACAACTCAACGTCTGGCGCGCGCTGCTCGCGGTCGGCGTCGTCTTCGTGATGCTCGCCACTACCGGCTGGACCGCTGTGCACAGCCACCGCGGCGAAAGCCCCCTCCAGGCGTCGCGCTCCGCGTGGGAGCACGGAGTGATCGCCGGACACCGGCTGCCGTCCCCGGACGCGAGCCCGCCCCGGCTCGCCCACTTCTTCGCCTCGCTCAGCGCCCCGCAGCGCTCCCGGCTGGCCCACCGCTACCCGCTCGCGGTCGGCAACATGAACGGGGCGCCCGTAGAGCTGCGCTACGAGGCCAACCGCGTCGCCCTCGGTCAGCAGCGCGAGGTCGAGCGCGCCCGCACGCACGACGACCGGCTCTCGCCCGTCGGCCAGCAGGAGGCGGACCGCCGGATGCAGCGCTTCCAGGCGCTGATGCGGAGCCACCGGCAGATCCTCGCCTTCGACCCGGAGGGCACGGGACGCGTCGCCGAGGTCTTCGGGAACCTGGACCGGGCCCAGCGGATCTCGGTCGTCGTCCCCGGGGTGGACACCGACGTGCTCACCTTCCAGCGCACCTTCCGCCCGTACTCGGCGCCGGTCGGCATGGCCCGGTCGCTGTACCGGGCCGAGCACGCGGCGAGCCCGGGGACCCGTACGGCCGTGATCGCCTGGGCCGACTACACCGCGCCCGGCGGGCTCGGCATGGAGGCGGCCACGGCGATGCGCGCCGAGGAGGGTGCCGTACGGCTCGACGCCCTGGTGCGCGCCCTGCCCGGCCGCGCGCCGGTCCAGCTCTACTGCCACAGCTACGGCTCGGTGCTGTGCGGGGTCGCCGCGCACCGGCTGCCCGCGCGGGTGTCCGACATCGCGGTGGCGGGCAGCCCCGGCATGCGCAGCCAGAGCGCCGCCGGGCTGCGCACCACGGCCCGCGTGTGGGCCATGCGGGACGCCGACGACTGGATCCAGGACGTGCCGTATCTGGAGGTCGGGGGCCTCGGCCACGGCGCCGACCCGGTCTCCGGCGGCTTCGGGGCGCGGGTGATGTCGGCGCGGGGGGCGAAGGGGCACGCCGGGTACTTCGTGCCGGGCACCACGAGCCTGCACAACTTCGCCGCGATCGGCACGGGCACGTACCAGGCCGTACGGTGCCTGGGCGACGGCGACGCCTGCCGGGCCGCGCTGCCCGGCGCGGCGCGGGCCTGACGCGGAGCACGGCGTCGACCCGACGCGCGTAGAAGACCCCTCATCACGGTCTGTCCAGGGAGGCGACGGAAGAGCACGTGCCGCATACGATGAGCCGCATGGGTGACGTACTGGCCGGATTTCATGCCGCCTGGGAGTTCGAGTCCGACTCCGTGCTCATCCGCTTCGAACGGGGAATCCGCACGCCGAGGCTGTTCCAGGCACTCGGTGAACGCCGTGTCCCGCTGGAGGCGATCACGGAGGTGACAGTGAGTGCCGGAAGGCGCGGAACGGTCGTTCTGCACGCGCGGCCACGGCCCGGTGCCGACCCGCTGATGGAGGCGGCGGACGGACAGCTCAAGGAGTCCGACGACCCCTACCGGCTGGTCCTGCCCGCCGACCGCGAACGCCTCGCCGAGTACTACGCGAGCGAACTGCGCCTCCTACTCGGCGACGACACCCCCGCGGAGCGGTTCCTGGTCGCGCCGCCCGAGGCGCCGATGCAGTTCAAGGCCTACGACGGGAAGGCGTCCTTCGACGGCAAGGCGGTGGCCTTCCGGTGGTCCTCGACGGGCGCGTCCTCCGCCAAGTGGAAGGTCGGCGACCAGAACTTCCCGGTCGCCGACCTGGGCGGGGTCCAGTGGCGCTCCCCGCGGGGCGTCGAGGGCCATCTGCGGCTGCTGCGGCGTGAGCCCGCCTGCGGCGCCCGGCCGGCCCCGCCGGACCAGGATCCGGCCGCCGTCGTCTTCGGGCTCGGGTACGGGTCGGTCCACGAGTCGTTGCCGTTCGCCGCGGCGGTGCTGGCCGCGGTGCGCCCCACCGGTCCCGCGCCCGCCGTGCCCGCCCCGGTCACGGTGCCCGCGCCCCGCCGGGACCCGGCGGACATCGCCGAGCGGATCCGGCATCTCGGGGAGCTGCACGAGGCGGGGCTGGTCACGGACGAGGAGTTCGCGTCGAAGAAGGCGGAGCTGCTGGCGGAGCTGTAGCTCCGGCCCCTCGGGAGCCCTACTCCCGCCCGGCGGACGTCATCGACATGTTCGGGTAGCGGTCGCCCGACACCCGCGCGGCGATCGGCTCCAGCAGCGCCAGTTCGTCCTCGGTGAGCACGATCCGCGTCGCCGCCGTGTTCTCCTCCACCCGCGCCCGCTTGGTCGTCCCCGGGATCGGCACGACGGTGAGGCCGTGCACCGCGGCCCGCTGCTGCGCCCAGGCCAGCGCGATCTGGCCCAGCGAGGCGTCATGGGCCTGCGCGACGGTCCGCACCGGCTCCAGCAGGGCCGCGTTGGCCGCCGCGTTCTCCCCCGTGAAGCGGGGCATCGTACGGCGGAAGTCCTGGTCCGTGAGGTCCGCCTCGGCGTTCGCGAAGGAGCCGGTGAGGAAGCCGCGGCCGAGCGGCGAGTACGGCACCAGAGCCACGCCCAGCTCCCGGGCGGCGGGCACCACACGCGCCTCGATGTCCCGGCTGAACAGCGACCACTCCGACTGCACGGCGGCGATCGGATACACCGCCCGCGCGGCCCGCAGCTCGTCCGCCGTGACCTCGCTCAGGCCCAGATGCTTCACCTTGCCCTCGCGCACCAGCTCGGCCATGGTCCCGACGCTGTCCTCGATCGGGACGCGCACATCGCGCCGGTGCATGTAGTAGAGGTCGATCACGTCCACGCCGAGGCGCCGCAGGCTCGCCTCGACGCACCGGCGGATGTAGGGCGGGTCGTTACGGATGATCCGCTTGTTCGGGTCGGTCGGGTCCGTCGACAGCGCGAACTTCGTCGCGATGACCACCTCGTCCCGGTGCGCCCGGAAGAACGGCGAGAGGAACGTCTCGTTCTCCCCCGCGCCGTACATGTCCGCCGTGTCGAAGAGCGTGACGCCCCGTTCCAGCGCCCGCTCCAGCGCGGCGCGGGAGGACTCGGCGTCGGCGGGGCCGTAGGCGAAGCTCATGCCCATGCAGCCGAGGCCCTGCACACCGACCTCGGGGCCGCTCTCGCCGAGCCGTACCGTCGCGATCCTGCTGTCGTTCATCGGGTGGCCGTCCTCTCCGTCTCGCAGCGGCATCCCGCCTCCGCGTAGAAGCTGATCTTGCGGTCCAGTACCGCGAGCGTGTCCTGAAGTTCGCCGACCCGGGCCAGGACGTCCCTCCGGGTGGCCTCGAGAAGTTCGCGCCGCGCGCCGTACGTGCTCTCGCCCTCGCGCAGCAGCTCCGCGTACCGGACCATGTCGGCGACCGGCATCCCGGTCATCCGGAGCTTGCCGACGAAGTCGAGCCAGTTCAGGTCGGCGTCGGTGTAGCGGCGCTGACCGGTGTGGGAGCGGTCGATGTGCGGCATCAGCCCGATCCGCTCGTACCAGCGCAGGGTGTGCGCCGTCAGCCCGGTGCGGGCGGCGACCTCGCTGATCGTGTAGCGGTCCTGCCCGTCGGGGCGCGGCTGCGGGCGGGGCGGGGCAGGGGTCTGCGTCACCGTCATGGCCCCCACGCTAGGAGGTTGGAGTGCACTCGAAGCAAGCGGGACGGGGAGGAATCGGCGAGCCCCTGCCGGGCGGGCCGATTAGCGTGGCGGTCATGAGTCTCGTACGACGGGCCGTGCCCGAGGACGCCGAAGAAGTGCTGCGCCTGCGCCAGGTGATGCTGGACTCCGTCTACGCCGCGGGCTCCACCGAGTGGCAGGCGGAGTCCCTGCCGACCATCCGCCACCGGCTCGCCGTTCCGGACGACGGCTTCGCGGCGTTCGTGGTCGACCATCCGCAGCGGCTGGGCGCGCTGGCGGCGCTGGCGGCCGGGACGGTCGAGTACCGGATCGGCCGCAAGGGCAATCCGCACGGGCGGGTGGGGCATGTCTTCAGCGTCGCGACCGACCCCGGCACGCGTCGCCGGGGGTACGCCCGCGCCTGTATGGAGACCCTGCTGGACTGGTTCCGGGAGCAGGACGTACGACAGGTCGGTCTGAACGCGTCCGCCGAGGCCGAGCCGCTGTACGCGTCGCTGGGCTTCGTCCGCAAGCCGGACCCCTCGATGCGGCTGGAGCTGTGAGCCGCATAGGCTCGTGCCCATGTCCCTGGAGAGCCTGGCGCTGATCGAGAACTGGCCCGTCCCCACCGCCGCGACGGCGGTCGTCCGCGCGGACGGCACCGTGTCCGGTACGCACGGCCCGGTCGGCCATCGCTTCCCGCTGGCGTCGGTCACCAAGCCGCTCGCCGCGTACGCGGTGCTCGTCGCGTACGAGGAGGGGGCGATCGAGCTGGACGAGCCCGCGGGGCCGCCCGGCGCCACGGTCCGCCATCTCCTCGCCCATACCTCCGGGCTCGCGTTCGACGAGCACCGCGTGATGTCGGCGCCCGGCGAGCGGCGGCTGTACTCCAACACGGGCTTCGAGGTGCTGGGCGATCATGTGGCGAAGGCGACGGACATCCCGTTCGCCGAGTACGCCCGCCAGGCGGTGCTCGAACCGCTGGGCATGACCTCGACGAGCCTCGTGGGCTCCCCGGCCAAGGACGGCGTCTCGACGGTCGCGGACCTGGCGCGCTTCGTGGCCGAGGTCCAGGCACCGCGCCTGCTGGACGCGCGCACGGTCGCCGAGGCGATGACGGTCCAGTACCCCGGCACGAAGGGCGTCCTGCCCGGCTACGGCCACCAGAACCCCAACGACTGGGGCCTCGGCTTCGAGATCCGGAACACCAAGTCCCCGCACTGGACGGGCAGTTCGTCCTCCCCCCGCACCTTCGGCCACTTCGGCCAGGCAGGCACGTTCCTATGGATCGACCCGACCGCGGAAGCGGCCTGCGTCACCCTGACAGACCGCGCGTTCGGCCCGTGGGCGATAGAGACCTGGCCCCCCTTCACGGACGCGATCCTGAAGGAACTGCGCACAGCGTGACGGCTCAGGCGGCGTTGCCGTGAGGGGTGAGGTTGATCGTCAGGTCAGCGTCGAGGGCGCGGGCGAGGCGTTCACCCCTCCATCTCCCACACCAACACCTCCGCGCTCGTCACCGCCCGCAGCTCCGTCTCCTTCGCGGCGGACGTGATCCGTGCCGCGTCACCCGGCCTCAGCTCCTCGCCGGACAGCCGTACTTCACCCCGTACGACATGGACGTACACATACTCGGCGCCCGGCACCTCCGTGCGTTCGCCCGCGTCGAGGCGGCGTACGTGGAGTACCGCTCCTGCGCGAGGCACCGCGTACGGGGTCGAGTCCGGGAGGCCGGGGATCGTCTTGTAGGCCGGGGTGTCCGTCGGGGGCGTCGGGGTCAGCCACATCTGGAGGAAGACCAGCGGGGTCTCGCCGTCGTTGCGTTCCACATGGCGGACGCCGCTCGCCGCGCTCAGGTGCTGGACGTCGCCGGGGCGGATCACCGACGTGCGGCCCGTGGAGTCGCGGTGGGTCAGCTCGCCCTCCACCACCCACGTGACGATCTCCGTATGGCTGTGCGGGTGCTCGTCGAAGCCCGCGCCGGGGGCCAGCCGCTCCTCGTTGCAGGCGACCAGCGCGCCGAAGCGGAGGTTGTCCGGGTCGTAGTGCGGTCCGAAGCTGAAGGCGTGCAGGGACTCGATCCCGGCCGCCGGGTCCCCGCCGCGGTAGCGCTCACCGGCGCGCCGTACATCCATCACGGCCCCCACCGTAGTCCCGCGCCCGGCGCCCTCGGAGACCCGCCGCCGCACGACCCCGTCCTGATAAGGCACTCTTGTCCCCGTGCCCGAACCCCAATCCCACACCCCCGAACCCGCAGCGCACTCGGTTCATCCGCATGCAGCGTCCCTGAAGCGGCTGGAGAAGTCGTCCGGAAGCCTCGCCGCGCAGGCCATCGCGCGCATGGACGAGACCCTGTCGTGGTACCGGGCGATGCCCCCGGAGAACCGTTCCTGGATCGGGCTGGTGGCCCAGGCGGGCATCGCCGCGTTCACGGAGTGGTTCCGGCACCCGGACGCCCCGCAGGCCATCTCCACCGATGTCTTCGGCACCGCGCCCCGCGAGCTGACCCGGGCCATCACCCTGCGCCAGACCGTGGAGATGGTGCGGACCACCATCGAGGTCATGGAGTCCGCCATCGACGAGGTGGCCGCCCCCGGTGACGAGTCCGTGCTGCGCGAGGCGCTCCTCGTCTACGCCCGTGAGATCGCTTTCGCGACCGCCCAGGTCTACGCCCAGGCCGCCGAGGCGCGCGGCGCCTGGGACGCGCGCCTGGAGTCACTCGTCGTCAACGCCGTACTCAGCGGGGAGGCCGACGAGGGGGCGGTCAGCCGGGCCGCCGCGCTCGGCTGGAACTCTCCGGAGCATGTGTGCGTGGTCCTCGGCACGGCGCCCGACGGTGACAGCGAGTTGACCGTCGAGGCCATCCGGCGGGCGGCCCGGCACGCCAAGCTCCAGGTCCTGACGGGCGTGCTCGGGGACCGGCTCGTGGTGATCTCGGGCGGCAGCGACAACCCGCTGGCCGCCGCCAAGTCGCTCATCGGGCCGTTCGCCGCGGGACCGGTCGTCGCCGGGCCGATCGTGCCCGATCTGCAGTCCGCGACCCGGTCCGCGCAGGCCGCCACGGCGGGCCTCAAGGCGTGCTCGGCCTGGCAGGACGCACCGCGTCCGGTCCTGGCGGACGACCTGCTCCCGGAGCGCGCGATCGCCGGTGATCCCAGCGCGCGGGAGCAGTTGGTGGAGGAGATCTACAGACCGCTGGAAGAGGCGGGCTCCGCGCTCCTGGAGACCCTCAGCGTCTATCTGGAGCAAGCCTCCAGCCTCGAAGGAGCGGCCCGCATGCTGTTCGTTCACCCGAACACCGTGCGCTACCGGCTGCGACGTGTGACTGACGTCACCGGCTGGTCACCCTCTGATGTACGCTCCGCGTTCACGCTGCGTATCGCCCTGATCCTGGGGCGCCTCGCCGAGGGAGATCCTCAGATCTAGACGCTTGTAGGAGTTGTACAAAACACCCTGCTGTTCTTCGTCCCTGTCCCCACGGGCGGCCCCGGCCGTCCCCACGAGAGAGTGTGAGAGTGCTCGTACTCGTCGCTCCCGGCCAGGGCGCCCAGACGCCCGGCTTCCTGACCCCCTGGCTCGAACTCCCCGGCGCCGCCGACCGCATCGCGGCCTGGTCGGACGCCATCGGGCTCGACCTCGTCCACTACGGGACGCAGGCCGACGCCGACGCCATCCGGGACACGGCTGTCGCCCAGCCGCTGCTGGTCGCCGCCGGGCTGCTGTCCGCCATGGCCCTCGGTGATGTCACCCCGGGCGCCGTCGCCGGACACAGCGTCGGTGAGATCACGGCCGCCGCCTTCGCGGGCGTCCTGGACGAGAAGTCCGCGCTGGGCCTCGTCCGCGGACGCGGCCTCGCCATGGCCGAGGCCGCCGCCCTCACGCCCACGGGCATGTCGGCGCTGCTCGGCGGCGACCCCGAGACGACGATCCCGCACCTGGAGAAGCTGGGCCTGACCCCGGCGAACGTGAACGGCGCCGGACAGATCGTCGCCGCCGGCACCCTGGAGCAGCTCGCCGCGCTGACCGAGGACAAGCCCGCGGGTGTCCGCCGGGTCGTCCCGCTGAAGGTGGCGGGCGCCTTCCACACCCGTCACATGGCCCCCGCGGTCGACGCCCTCGCGCGGTCCGCCGAGGCCCTGACGCCCGCCGACCCCCGCGTCACCTACGTCTCCAACAAGGACGGCCAGACCGTCTCCGGTGGCGCGGAGGTGCTCCAGCGCCTGGTCGGCCAGGTCGCCAACCCGGTCCGCTGGGACCTGTGCATGGAGACCTTCCAGAAGCTGGGCGCGACCGCGTTGATCGAGGTCTGCCCCGGCGGCACCCTCACCGGCATCGCCAAGCGCGCGATGCCGGGCGTCACCACCCTCGCCCTGAAGACCCCCGACGACCTCGACGCCGCTCGCGTTCTCGTCGCCGAGCACAGCGCCTGACAAGGAGCCCTAGAGCAGCATGTCGAAGATCAAGGCACGGAAGGGCGCCCCGTACGCGCGCATCCTGGGCGTCGGCGGCTACCGCCCCGTCCGCGTGGTGCCCAACGAGGTGATCCTGGAGAAGATCGACTCCTCCGACGAGTGGATCCGCTCCCGGTCCGGTATCGAGACCCGGCACTGGGCGAACGACGAGGAGACCGTCGCCGCGATGGCCATCGAGGCCTCGGGCAAGGCGATCGCCGACGCGGGCGTCACCGCCGAGCAGATCGGCGCGGTCGTCGTCTCGACCGTCTCGCACTTCAGCCAGACCCCGGCCGTCGCCACCGAGATCGCCGACAAGCTCGGGACGAACAAGGCGCCCGCCTTCGACATCTCGGCCGGCTGCGCGGGCTTCGGCTACGGCCTCACGCTCGCCAAGGGCATGATCGTCGAGGGTTCCGCGGAGTACGTCCTCGTCATCGGCGTGGAGCGGCTGTCCGACCTGACCGACCTGGAGGACCGCGCCACCGCGTTCCTGTTCGGCGACGGCGCGGGCGCGGTCGTGGTGGGCCCCTCCGACGAACCGCACATCGGTCCGACCGTGTGGGGTTCGGAGGGCGACAAGAACGAGACCATCAAGCAGACGATCCCGTGGAACACGTTCCGGATCGGCGACCTCTCCCACCTGCCGCTCGACAGCGAGGGGAACGTGAAGTTCCCCGCCATCACGCAGGAGGGCCAGGCGGTGTTCCGCTGGGCCGTGTTCGAGATGGCGAAGGTCGCCCAGCAGGCGCTGGAGGCCTCCGGGATCACCGCGGACGACCTGGACGTCTTCATCCCGCACCAGGCGAACGTGCGGATCATCGACTCGATGGTCAAGACCCTCAAGCTGCCGGAGCACGTCACGGTCGCCCGTGACATCCGCACCACCGGCAACACCTCGGCCGCCTCGATCCCGCTCGCGATGGAGCGGCTCCTGGCGACCGGGGAGGCGAAGAGCGGCGACACCGCGCTCATCATCGGCTTCGGGGCGGGGCTCGTGTTCGCCGCCACGGTCGTTACCCTCCCCTAGGTACTCCGTGCCGGATCATGCGGTCCGGTGCGGGAACCGCAGACCCCTGCCGCTGACGCGGCGGGCGCCACACCGTCTGAATATCAATGAAGGAGCGCCTGACATGGCCGCCACTCAGAAAGAGATCGTCGACGGTCTCGCCGAGATCGTGAACGAGATCGCCGGGATCCCCACCGAGGACGTCGAGTTGGACAAGTCCTTCACCGACGACCTGGACGTCGACTCGCTGTCCATGGTCGAGGTCGTCGTCGCCGCCGAGGAGCGCTTCTCCGTGAAGATCCCCGACGACGACGTCAAGAACCTCAAGACGGTCGGTGACGCCGCCGAGTACATCCTCAAGCACCAGGACTGATCGACCGATCATCCGGGCAGACTGCCGGACTCCGGGCCCTGCCCGGCTGTCGGGCCGCTGCCCCGCCACCCGGCGGTGGCGCCGCTGAATCCTCGCATCCGTTGGAGAAAGAATTCCCGTGAGCTCGACCAATCGCACCGTGGTCGTCACCGGTATCGGCGCAACCACACCGCTGGGTGGCGACGCGGCCTCTACCTGGGAAGGCCTGGTCACCGGCAAGTCCGGTGCCCGACCGCTGGAGCAGGACTGGGCCGCCGCGCAGGCGGTCCGGATCGCCGCTCAGATCGCCGTGGAGCCGTCCGAGATCATCCCCCGGCCCCAGGCCCGCCGCCTCGACCGGTCGGCGCAGTTCGCGCTGATCGCCGCCAAGGAGGCCTGGGCGGACGCCGGCTTCACCGACAAGGCCGGTGCCGACGACTCCGTCGACCCCGACCGGCTGGGCGCGGTCATCGCCTCCGGTATCGGTGGCGTGACGACTCTGCTCGACCAGTACGACGTGCTGAAGGAGAACGGCGTTCGCCGTGTCTCCCCGCACACCGTGCCGATGCTGATGCCGAACGGCCCGGCCGCCAACGTGGGCCTGGCCGTGGGCGCCCGTGCCGGGGTGCACACCCCGGTCTCCGCCTGCGCGTCGGGCGCCGAGGCCATCGGCTACGCCATCGAGATGATCCGCACCGGCCGCGCCGACGTCGTCGTCGCCGGCGGCACGGAGGCGGCCATCCATCCACTGCCGATCGCCGCGTTCGGCAACATGATGGCGATGTCCAAGAACAACGACGACCCCCAGGGCGCGTCGCGGCCCTACGACACCGGCCGTGACGGCTTCGTCCTCGGTGAGGGCGCGGGCGTCCTGGTCCTGGAGTCGGCCGAGCACGCCGCCCGGCGCGGTGCCCGCGTCTACGCGGAGGCGGTCGGCCAGGGCATCTCGGCCGACAGCCATGACATCGTGCAGCCGGAGCCCGAGGGCCGCGGTATCTCGTGCGCCCTGCAGAACCTGCTGGACAACAACGACCTGGACCCGGCGGAGGTCGTGCACGCGAACGCGCACGCCACCTCCACCCCGGCCGGTGACGTGGCCGAACTGAAGGCGCTGCGCAAGGTGTTCGGCGACGACACGGACCACATCGCGATCTCCGCGACCAAGTCGATGACCGGTCATCTCCTCGGTGGCGCGGGCGGCGTGGAGTCGGTGGCGACCGTGCTCGCGCTGTACCACCGCATCGCCCCGCCGACGATCAACATCGAGAACCTCGACCCGGAGGCGGAGGCCTGCGCCGACATCGTCCGCGGCGAGGCCCGCAAGCTGCCCGTCGAGGGCCGGATCGCGGCGCTGAACAATTCGTTCGGCTTCGGTGGCCACAACGTGGTCCTGGCGTTCCGTACGATCTGATCCGACGCTTCACGGTCTGATCCGACGCTTCACGAAGAAGGGCCCCCACCGGTCGGTGGGGGCCCTTCTCGCGCTCTTGACGGGGGATCAGACGACCTGGTGCAGCCACCGCACGGGGGCGCCCTCTCCGGCGTACCGGAAGGGCTCCAGCTCGTCGTCCCAGGGCTTGCCGAGCAGCTTGGCGAGTTCGGCCTCCAGGTCCGTCTCCTCGCGCTGGGAGCGCACCAGCGCGGCGCGCAGCCGGTCCTCGGGGATCAGGATGTCGCCGTGGATGCCGGTGACCGCGTGGAAGATACCGAGGTCGGGGGTGCAGCTGTAGCGCTCGCCCTCGGCGGTCGGGCAGGGCTCCGAGGTGACCTCGAAGCGCAGCAGTTGCCAGCCGCGCAGCGCGGAGGCGAGCTTGGAGGCGGTGCCTGCCTGGCCCTGCCAGGAGAACTCCGAGCGCCAGGTGCCGGGGGCGGCGGGCTGCCGGATCCAGTCGAGGCTGACGCGCGTCCCCAGCACGCCCGCGACGGCCCACTCGACATGCGGGCACAGTGCGCGGGGCGCGGAGTGCACGTACAGGACTCCACGTGTCGTCACCTGAACCTCCGGGCAGACCGCGACATCTTGTAACTTTACGGAACGGGTGTGGCAGGGCAGCCACGGGGCGAGGCTACCGTGCGGCAGGCCAAGGAGTGTGACGTACCGTCGGTCATGGTGCCCGCGAACTCCTAGGTTTCACCCAAGGGGACGCGGGTTTGACACAGCATGTTCGAAGATAGATCGAACAACTGCGGCACGGACCGGCCGGGCGTGGACGAGGAACGAGGGGATCAGGGGATGCGGAAGCGAAGCCACCGTTCACGTACCGTCATCGCGTTCGCCGCGGCGGCGGCGCTGGGTCTCACCGGGTGCGTCGCCGGGGAGGGCGGCTCCACCTCGCCGAGCACGGCCACGCGGGCCAAGCCCACCCCCGCCTGGAACCGCTCCCCCGACTCGATCGCCGCCGTCGGCGACTCCATCACCCGCGGCTTCGACGCCTGCACCGTGCTGTCCGACTGCCCCGAGGTGTCCTGGGCGACGGGCGGCGACAAGGAGGTCGACAGCCTCGCCGTACGGCTGCTCGGGACGACCGGGGCCGCCGAGCGGAGCTGGAACTACGCGGCGACCGGGGCCCGGATGTCGGATCTGTCCGAGCAGATGACGCAAGCGGCGGTGAAGAAGCCGGAGTTGGTGACGGTGATGGCGGGCGCGAACGACGTCTGCCGTACGTCCACCGCGTCGATGACCCCGGTCGCGGACTTCCGCACCCAGTTCCAGGCCGCGATGGACACGCTGCGCAGGACACTGCCCCGGACCCAGGTGTATGTCTCCAGCGTGCCGAATCTGAAGCGGCTGTGGTCGGAGGGGCGGACCAACCCGCTGGGCAAGCAGGTGTGGAAGCTGGGGATCTGTCCGTCGATGCTGGCCGACGCGGACGCGCAGGACGCGGCGGCGATCAAGCGGCGCGACACGGTCCAGGCGCGCGTGGAGGCGTACAACAAGGTGCTCGGGGAGGTCTGTGCGAAGGACCAGCGCTGCCGCTTCGACGGCAACGCGGTCTTCGACTTCCGCTTCGGCCCCGAGCAGCTCAGCCACTGGGACTGGTTCCATCCGAGCAGGAACGGTCAGGCCCGCCTGGCCGAGATCGCCTACCGAACGGTCACGGCGAAGAAGCCCGTGGCCTAGGGTTCCCACATGCGTGAACATTTCGGCACACTGCCCGACGGGACGCCGGTCCACCGCTGGACGCTGGAGCGAGGCGGGGTGCGGGTGCGGGTCCTGTCGTACGGCGGGATCGTGCAGTCGGTCGAGGTCCCGGGCCGCGACGGCCACCGCGCCGATGTGGTCCTGGGCTTCCCGGAGCTGGACGGCTATGTCGGCCACCCGCAGCCCTATCTCGGGGCGCTGGTGGGGCGCTACGCCAACCGCGTCGCGGGCGCCCGCTTCACGCTCGACGGCCAAACCCACGCTCTGGAGGCGAACGACGGGCCGAACTGCCTGCACGGCGGTGCGCGGGGCTTCGACAAGCGGGTGTGGGAGGGCGAGTCCGTCGAGCACGGCGTACGGCTGTCCCGGGTGAGTCCGGACGGCGAGGGGGGCTTCCCGGGCCGGCTGGAGGTCTCGGCGACGTACTCGCTCGACGCGGACGGCGCGCTGCGGATCGCGTACGAGGCGGTCACGGACGCGCCGACCGTGGTGGCCCTGACGAACCACACGTACTGGAACCTGGCCGGTGCGGGCACCGCGAGCGGGCATGAACTGCGGCTCGCCGCCTCGCGGTTCACCCCCGTGGACCCGGCCCTGATCCCGACGGGCGCGCTCGACGCCGTGTCGGGCACGCGCTTCGACTTCCGGGCGGCCCGGAAGGTCGGCTCCGGGTACGACCATAACTTCGTGCTCGACAAGGGCGTGACGGGCGCCCCCGAGGAGGTCGCCGAGCTGTACGACCCGGCGTCCGGGCGGCTCCTCACCGTGGCGACGACCGAACCGGGCCTTCAGCTCTACACCGCGGACCACCTCGACGCCCCGTTCATCGCCTGCGAGGGCGTCGCGCTGGAGACGCAGGCCTTCCCGGACTCCCCCAACCACCCGGAGTTCCCGAGCACGCGTCTGCTGCCGGGCGAGGTGTACCGCTCACAGACCGTGTACGGCTTCGGCGTTCGCGACTGACACTCCCGGGCGAGGGCGCGGCGCACCCGGAGTCGTGCCGTGCGGCGTGGACAATGACGGCATTCCGCGCCCCTGAGGAGACTCCTGGTGTTGAGCAGACGTACCTTCGGCGCGACCGTCGCCACCGCCGCGCTCGGCCTCCCGCTCGCCACGCACCAGAGGGCGTACGCCGCCACCGCACCGGCTCGGCCCGCCCCCGGCCCGGCGGATGCGGACGGGCGGGCGCACACCGTGGGCTTCGACCGGCACTCGATGATCGTCGACGGCGAGCGGGTCGTGCTGTGGTCGGGCGAGATGCATCCGTTCCGGCTGCCGAGCCCGTCGCTGTGGCGGGACGTCCTGCAGAAGCTGCGCGCCCACGGCTTCAACACGGTCAGCGTCTACGTCGCCTGGAACTACCACTCCCCCGCGCCGGGTTCGTACGACTTCACGGGCGTCCGCGACCTCGATCTGTTCCTGTGCACGGCCGCCGAGACCGGGCTGTACGTGATCCTGCGGCCGGGCCCGTACATCAACGCGGAGGTCGACGCGGGCGGCTTCCCCGGCTGGCTGACCGCGACGCGGGGCATGGCCCGTACCGCCGACCCCACCTATCTGTCGTACGTGGACGAGTGGTTGACCGCCGTGAACCGGATCGCGGTGCGCCATCAGTACACGCGCGGCACCGGCACCGTCGTCCTCTACCAACTGGAGAACGAGTACGAGAACCATGTCACCGAGGCCACCGGGCGCGCCTACATGGCCCATCTGTACCGGAAGGTCCGCGCCGACGGCATCGACGTCCCGCTGTTCCACAACGACAAGGGCAGGAACGGGTACTGGACGCCCGGCTCGTTCGACACCGCGGGTGAGCACGGGCGTTGGCTGTACGGCTTCGACGGCTATCCCTCGCCGTCCAAGACCCCGCCCGACTGGGGGTACTTCGGGACCGGTGGCCCGAAGGGCGGGGCGACCGCGAGCCCGGACACCCCTGGGTTCCTGGCCGAGTTCGGGGGTGGCTGGTTCGATCCGTGGGGTGGCGTCGAGTTCGGCGGCAAGGGGTACGCGGAATCACGCCGCACCCGGGACGCGGCGTACGAGCGGCGCTTCTATCTGACCAACCTCGCCAACGGCATCACGGCCCACAACATCTACATGGCCTTCGGCGGCACGTCCTGGGGCTGGCTGCCCGCGCCGATCGTCTACACGTCGTACGACTACGGGGCCTGCCTCGACGAGGGGCGCGGGCCGACGGCCAAACTGGTCCCGTTGCACCAGATCGGCTATCTGTTGCAGAGCGCGCCCGAACTGGCCGCGCTGGAGCGGGCGGCGGACATCGACCCCGGCGCCCCCGGGATCAAGGCCTACCACCTCGCCGATCCGGCCACCGGGACCCAGGTCCTCGTCCTGCGCAACGACACCTCCGCCGAGGCCGTCGCCACCGTCCCGCTCGCCGGGACGGACGTCCCCGTGCCCGTCCCCGGCCGGGACGCCCGGCTGCTGGCCACGGGGCTCTCCCTGGGGCAGCGGACGCTGCGGTGGTCCACCGCCCAGCCCATGCTCCGCCTGACCACCGGGCGCCAGGACATCGCGGTGCTCACCGGCCGCCTCGGGGAACAGACACGGACCGTTCTGGAGTGCGCCAGCGAGCCGACCGTCACCGTGCTCGACGGGACCGCCCGGACCGCGTACGAACACGACGCCCTCAGCGTGGACGCCACCCTCGGCGGGCTCACCCGGCTGTCGGTGAGCGGCGCGGGTGTGGCACGGCCGCTGCTGCTTCTGCTCGCGGACGACGAGACGTCCGTACGGCTGTGGCGTCACCCCACGCCGTCGGGGCCGGTCCTGGTGTACGGGCCCGAGCTGCTGCGCACCGTCGTACTGCGCGGCGCGAGCGCGCATCTCACCGGGGACACGGTCGACGCGGCCGATCTGGAGGTGTGGGCTCCGCGCGGGGTCGACGAGGTGGTCTGGAACGGGAGTCCACTGCGGACGCGCGCCACGTCCTCCGGCAGTCTGCGTGCCGTGCGGCGGCTGCCGGGCGTGGGACCGGTCCGGCTGCCCGAGCTGACCGGGTGGCGCCGCATGGCCGAGAACCCCGAGTCGGCCGCCGACTTCGACGACTCGCGGTGGCAAGTGGCCGACCGTACCGCCTCGTTCAGTACGACTCCGCTGCCCGCCGGGCAGCCGGTCCTCTTCGCCGACGACTACGGCTTCCACTACGGGGACGTCTGGTACCGGGGCCGGTTCGAGGGCGCGGCCCGCGCGCGGTCGGTCTCGTTCTCCTATGTCACCGGCGCCCAGGGGCTGTTGATGGCGTGGCTGGACGGCAGACCGCTGGGCACGCACCGGATGCCCGTGCCGGACCGGAAGACGGTACGGAAGGGGACCTGGTCGGCGACGGCGACGTTCCCCGTCGCGGTCGGGTCGTCCGGTGACCATGTGCTGTCCGTACTCGTCCGCCGTATGCAGCACGACGAGGACCTCCAGGCGAACGACGCGCACAAGGCGGGGCGGGGGATCGCCTCCGTCACCTTCGACGGGGCGACGCCCAAGCCAGGCTGGCGGATTCAGGGCGAGACGGACCCCGATCCCGTGCGTGGTCCGCTCAACAACGGTGGTCTGTACGGGGAGCGGCACGGCTGGCATCTGCCCGGGTTCCCGGACGACACCTGGCGGCCTGTGCGCCTGCCGCGCGCGGACCGGGGGCAGGGCGTGGTCTGGTACCGGACGGTCTTCCGGCTGGACGTCGATCCCGGTACGGACGCGTCGATCGGGCTGACCTTCAGCGACGACCCGGCCCGCGCCTACCGGGCGCAGCTCTTCCTCAACGGCTGGAACATGGGCCAGTACATCAACGACGTCGGCCCGCAGCACACCTTCGTCCTGCCGAACGGGGTGCTCGACACCCGGGGCGACAACACGCTGGCGCTGGCGGTCCTGGCCGACGGGACCACCGCGTCGGGTCCGGGCCGGGTCGAACTGACGCTGCTCGGCCGGGCGGCCGGAGGGGTGCCCGTGGCGCGGCTGCACTCGCCCGGCTGGATGGGCTAGAGAGCACTTCCGTGGCGACGGTGTGGGCGAGGATGGCCGTATGCCGTCCGCGAAGCGCCCCGCCGGTCCGTTCACGCCCCTCGACTTCCAGCTGGTCCTGCTGCGCCGCATGGCCGACCACCAGCCGGGGCTGGTCGAGGACGCCCGCCGCGAGCTGGGGGTCTCGCTCGCGGACATGCGCGAGGCGAACCGCCGCTGGCAGGCCATGCGGCACGCCCCGCGCTCCCGCTCCGCCCTCTCCCGGTACCGCTCCGTCCTCGGCGAGCCGGAGTCGACGGCGGCGCGCCGGATCGGCGACCTCGACTGCGACGCGCTGCTGTGGCCGGTCCCGCTCTGGCCCGACCTGCGCTTCGAGGTGCTGGTGGCACCGAACGGGGTCGTGTGGAACGAGTGGCTGGTGCGGGCACCGGGCGTACCCGGTCCACGGCTGGAGACCCTGGAGGACCTGACCCCCTGGTCCTGCACGGTCGACGAGGTGGCCCGCGCCTTCGCCCCGGCGCGCCCGCTGGAGGGCACGGCCCCCACCCGGTGGGGCCTCGCCTTCACCGCGCCGGACGCGGCGGGCGAACGGCACGCGTGCACGGTGGAGTTCACCTGGGGACTGCTCCAACGCACGAGCGTGGGCGGGCAATCCTGAGAAGCTGGGGCCTGTACATCCGATCGTCCGATCCATCCGCAGTCCGTCTCGATGTCTCGATGCCTCAACGTAAGGAGTCCCGCGTGTCCTCCCTCTTCCCGGCCCTGTCCGATCCCGAGGCCGCGCGGCGGCCCGCCCTGCGGTTCGCCGAACGGTCCCTGACGTACGCGGAGTTGGCCTCGGCGGCGGGTGCGCTCGCCGCGCGGATCGCGGGCGTGGGCCGGTTGGCCGTGTGGGCCACGCCCTCGCTGGAGACCGCCGTCGCGGCGGTGGCCGCGCTGACCGCGGGCGTGCCCTTCGTCCCGCTCAACCCGAAGTCCGGGGAGGGCGAGCTGGGGCACATCCTGTCGGACAGCGCGCCGTCGCTGGTGCTGGCCGCGCCTGGACAGCAACTTCCGCTCCCGCTCGGTGAGTTGGACCGCATCGACGTCGATGTGCGCGCGGCGGGTGCCTTCGCGCCCGCCGAGGTCTCCGGTGAAGACCCCGCCCTCGTCGTCTACACCTCCGGCACCACCGGACCGCCCAAGGGCGCGGTGATCCCCCGGCGCGCCGTCGCGACCACGCTGGACGCGCTCGCGGAGGTCTGGCGGTGGACCGGGGACGACGTCCTGGTGCACGGCCTGCCGCTGTTCCATGTGCACGGGCTGGTCCTCGGCATCCTCGGCCCGCTGCGGCGCGGCGGATCCGTACGGCACCTCGGGCGGTTCAGCACGGACGGGGTGGCGCGCGATCTGGGCGACGGGGCGACCATGCTGTTCGGCGTGCCCACGATGTACCACCGCATCGCCGAAGCGCTGCCCGCCGCACCGGAGTTGGCCAAGGCGCTGGCCGGGGCGCGGCTGCTGGTCTCCGGGTCGGCCGCGCTGCCGGTGCACGACCAGGAGCGGATCGCGGCGGCGACCGGGCGCCGGGTCATCGAGCGGTACGGGATGACGGAGACGCTGATGAACACGAGCGTGCGCGCGGACGGGGAGGGGTGCCCGGGGACGGTCGGGGTGCCGCTGCCCGGGGTCGAGCTGCGGCTCGTGGAGGACGACGGCGCGCCGATCGCCGCGTACGACGGGGAGAGCATCGGCGAGATCCAGGTCCGCGGGCCGAACCTGTTCACCGGGTATCTCAACCGCCCCGACGCCACGGCCGGCGCCTTCACCGCCGACGGCTGGTTCCGCACGGGCGACATGGCGGTGCGCGAGGCCGACGGCTCCGTACGCATCGTGGGCCGCAAGGCCACCGATCTCATCAAGAGCGGTGGGTACAAGATCGGGGCGGGCGAGATCGAGAACGCGCTGCTGGAACATCCGGGGGTGCGGGAGGCCGCCGTCACCGGGGAGCCCGATGACGACCTGGGCGAGCGGATCGTCGCCTGGATCGTCCTCGCCGACCCGGCCGCACCGCCCGCCGACGAGGAACTCGCCGACCATGTGGCCCGGCGGCTCGCCCCGCACAAGCGCCCGCGGGTCGTGCACCACCTCGCCGCGCTGCCCCGCAACGACATGGGCAAGATCATGAAGCGGGCACTGGGCAAGGGCTGATGGCGGTGCGGTAGCCGAACGCCCCGTACGCCCCCGGGACTTGGTGATTCCAGGGGCGTACGAGGCTTTGTCGGACGGGGAGTTACTGCACCCCCACCGCCCGGACGATCTCCTGTGTGACGGAGCCGCCCCGGTCGTCGCTCGCCGACGCGCGCAGGGAGACGTACCGCGCCCCGGACGGCACGGCCAGCGTGCCCTTCCAGGAGTCACCCTTGCCGCCGGTGAGCGGAACGGTCCGCCAGGAGGCGCCGTCGTCGTACGACACCTCGAGCTTCGCGCCGCCGATCGTGCCGGTGTCGGGCGCGCCCACGACGTACGAGGCGGAGATCCCGACCGGCACCCGGCCGCCGCGGACATCGCCCGACAGATCGGTGTCGACGTCGTAGGCGAGGTTGAGCAGCGGCAGGAAGGTCGCGCGGTCGGCCGGGGTCTGCGCCGAGCGGAAGGTCCACTCGGAGTGTCCCTTGGTGGAGAGCTTCCAGCGGTCCGCGTCCAGGGCGGTGTCGGTGACGACCTTGTAGGTGTGCTCGTCGGCGGGCGCGTCCCAGACGTACGCGGCGGAGCTGGTGCGCCGGTCGACGAGGGTGCCGTCCTGGTACACGGCGGTGGTCTGGTTCATGCCGCTGTCGGTGTTCCACGCGTCACCGAAGCCGGTGTGGTCGGGTCCGGAGTCGCCCCAGCCGGGCGTGTTGAACTGCAGCGTGTTCCCGGTGCGTTGCTGGCCCCAGCCGAGGCCGGTGCCGAGCCAGGGGTGCCAGACCGGCTTGAACCAGTTCAGCGCGGTGTGCGCGCCGCCACGGTAGTCGACGAGGCCGCTGCGCTCCTCCAGGGTGCCGTCGCCGACGGTCGCGGACTCGTGCCAGAGCTGACCGGGCCCGGTCGACACGTAGTCGGTCCGCTCGGCCGGGTAGTCGATCCGCTCCTGGAAGCCGATGCCGATGGGGAAGGCGTCGGTGATCGAGTAGCGGAACTCGCCGCCGCTCACCGGCTTCACCGCGTGGAACTTCGCGTCCAGCACGGCGAGTTCGCGCGGGCCGGGGGTGTAGGCGAGGCTCTTGTCGGGGACCGCTCCCTGGTGTCCCTGCGAGAGGTCGTACATGTACGGGGTGTTGCGCGTCCCCGTCATGTCGACCTTCTTGGCCTTGCGCAGCTCGGCCGCGTCCGCCGCGTTCACCGTGGCGATCTGCAGCGGCCGGTCCGCGTTGTCGTCACCGCCCCACCAGGCGTTGAGGCGTCCGGGGCTGTCGTCGGTGACGAACAGGGCCGTGACGCCCGCGTCCTGGGCCGCCTGGGCGAGCGCGGTGGGCGTGGTGCCGTCGGTCAGCCGGGCCAGGACGGCCTTGCCGCGTACGTCCGCCGGGAACGGGCCGTCCCCGACGTCGACGAGCGGGAGCCGGGTGCGCCCTTCGAGCAGGGTGGCGCCGGGCTGCGCGACCGCCTCGCCGAGCCCCTTGACCTCCACCTGCGGCTTGCCGAGCCGCCATACGGTGCGGTACTCGAAGCTGCCCTGGGTGACCTTCGCGGTGGGCGCGGCGAAGATGCTGTCGTACTTCACCGGCACCTGGAACGCGCCGAAGTAGTCGGAGCCGCGCGCGTTGCGGTCGTACTCCATCAGCAACTGCCGTGTCTGGGTGGTGCGGTGGACGTCGGCTGTGATCTCCCGCAGGCGCCGTCCGTCCAGGGTGACCTCGCGGTCGCGGTCGAGGCTGATCTCGGGTGCGGCGAGGAAGCCGAGGCCGAGCGAGTCGGCGCCGTGGCTGCCGCGTACGTCGAGGAAGGTGGCGAGGCTGTAGGCGCCCGGCTTCAACCGCAGGGCGAGGGTGCCGGATTCGCCGACGGCGGCCGGGAACGGGTCGACGCCCTGGGCGAGTTGCTGCACGACGAGGTCGGCGGGGGCGGGGCTGCCGTCACGGTCCTTGACGTGCACGGTGAGCGTGTAGCGCTCGTCCTCCTTGACCATGCCGAACGCGGTGTGGGCGACGGGCTTGCCGTGCGCGGAGGCGACGATCTGCCCGGAGACGTTCCCGACCGGCGCCTTGGCGCCGTCGCCGGTGACGGTGGTGGAGGCGGTGCCGTGCGCGGGCACGGTGAGCGTGGAGTCGGCGAGCGTGGCGACGCCCTCGGGCGCCCCCTGTGCGACGAGGCTCAACTCCACTGCTTCGTCAGAGGAGTTGGTGTAGGTGACGGTACGGGTCACCGGCTTGTTCGTGTCGTACGGCCACTTGTAGAAGCCGAGGTCCGCGCTGCCGGTGGCGGTCACCTGCGCCGTGACGGCGTCCGGGACGCTCACCCGGCCCGCGCCCACCGTGTAGGCGGAGTCGTCCAGTTGCTTCGAGGTGGACATCAGCGCGTCCTTGAGCCGTGCACCGCTCCAGTCGGGGTGCTGCTCGGCGAGCAGGGCGGCGACGCCCGCGATGTGCGGGGTCGCCATCGACGTACCGCTCATCCGGGTGTAGTAGCCGCTGCCGTCCAGGAGTTGGGAGCGCGCGGCGAGGATGTCGACGCCGGGTGCGGCGATGTCGGGCTTGAGGGCGTTGTCCCCGAAGCGGGGTCCGGCGCTGGTGAAGTAGGCGGGCTGGTCGGCGGAGTCGACGGCGCCGACGGTCAGCGCGGCGTCGGCGGCGCCGGGCGAGCCGATGGAGGAGGGCGCGCCGGTGTTCCCTGCCGCGACGACGAAGAGGGCGCCGGTCTCCGCGGAGAGGGTGTCGACGGCCTCGGCCATGGGGTCGGTGCCGTCGCTGGCCTCCGTCGAGCCGAGGCTCATGGAGATGATCCTGGCGTGTACGTCGCGGGCGGCCCACTCCATACCGGCGATGATCTGCGACTCGCTGCCGAAGCCCTCGTCGCTGAGCACCTTGCCGACAGCGAGGGTGGCGCCCGGCGCCACGCCGCGCTCGGTGCCGTCGGAGGCGGCGCCGCTGCCGCCGACGGTGGAGGTGACATGGGTGCCGTGCCCGTTGCGGTCGGCGACCTCCTGGCCCTCGATGAAGCTCTTGCTCTGGGAGACGCGGCCCGTGAGGTCCGGGTGTCCGGTGTCCGCGCCGGTGTCGAGGACGGCGACGGTGACGCCCTTGCCGGTGAGACCGGCGTCCCAGGCGGACCGCGTCCCTATCTGCTCGTTGCTCTCCGCCATGTCGGCCGTCACCCGGCCGTCGAGCCACACCTTGCCGATGCCGTGCTGCCCGGTGAAGGACCGCCAGAAGGTGCGCCCCTTCGCGGCGTCGAGGGCGGCCCCGTCGATGCTCGGCAGGGAGCGGGTCTGTGCGGCACCGCGCGGTGCCGCCTGCCGCGCGCCCTTGGCGTAGGTCACGATCAGCGGCAGCGCGTCGGCCTTGCGGTCGCCGAGCCCCTGCCGGATCAGGCCGCTGACGTCGAACAGCCGCCGGTCGAGCGTGCCCGCCCGCAGATACGGCAGCGCCTCGTCGGGCACGACGGTGACGTCCCCGTTCGCGACATCGGTCCGTACGGCCCCGGTGGCGCCCTGGGGCCGGTCGACGGTGACGGTCTTCTTCCCGCCGCCGAGGTCGGTGACGGTCACCTTGTCGCCCGTCACCAGCGTGACGGTCTGGGCGGCGGTGGCGGTACGCGCGGAGGCGGTGTGCGCGGAGGCGGTGCGCGCGGGGGTCGGCGCACCGCTCGCCGCAGCCGCGTTCCCTGACGGCAGCAGCACGAGCACGAGCCCGGCCGACAAGAGGATCCCGCCGCGTCTGACTGGTCCTGTGGACATCCCTGCCCTCTCTTCGTCGAGTGCTCCGAAGAGTGTCAGGGGGCTTGTGGGACAAGGGAGTTGACCGTGCGTGGCGGGAAGGCGAAGTGGCGGGTTCCCGCCAGGCCCCGCTCGCGGCCCTTCCCTGAGACCGCCGCGCGCACCTGAGGGGGCTTCGTACCTCGTACGTCAATCACCGCGCCCGGCGACACCGCTGTGTTCCCCCGTTCAGGCGTGCCCCGCCCGGCTCATCCTGAAGGGCGCCGGGCGTTGGGCCGCCGCAGGATACGTAGGAAGAGGTGGTCGCGCGGGGCCGCCTGCGGTCCGTTCTCGGGAGGTACCGCCATGACCGTCAGCCTCGACCAGTTGCGCCGCTGCCACTTCGCCGTGGATCTCGGGGCGGCCAAGACCCGGGTGTACGTCAAGGGCGTCGGGCTGGTGGTGGACCAGCCCAGTGCCGCTGCCGTGAACACCCGGACGGGCGCGCTGATAGCCGTCGGGGAGCTGGCGGAGCAGATGACGGGGCGCACCCCCGCGTACATCCGGGTGGTGCGGCCGGTCTCCGGCGGCACCGTCGTCGACATCGAGATGGCCCGGCGGATGCTGCGCCATCTGCTCGGCGAGAAGCTGCGCCGCGCCCTGCGCCGCAAGCCCCGGCTGCGGGCCGCCGCCTGCACCCCGCACGACGCGGACCCTCTGGCCCAGCGCGCGACCGTCGAGACCCTCGTCGGGCTGGGGGCCAGAAGGGTCGAGCTGGTGGACACCCTCGTCGCCGCGGCCGTGGGGTGCGGGCTGCCGGTCGAGCAGCCCGAGGCTTCCATGATCATGGTGTGCGGGGCGGCGGCCACCCAGATCGCCGTGCTCTCGCTCGGCAACATCGTGACCGCCGAGCGCGTGCCGGTGGGCGGCGAGGCCGTCGACCACGCGATCGCCCAACACCTGCGCCACGAGCACGCGCTGCTGCTGCCGAGCCAGTCGGTACGGCCCTTGCGGATCGCCCTGTCCGAGAACGGGCTCATGCCGAACGGCTCCGCCTCCACCGAGATCCAGGGACGGGACGTGGCCACCGGGCTCGCCCGGTCCGTACGGATCGACACCGCCGCCGTGCGCGTGGCCATCCAGACGCCACTGACCGCCGTGCTCGACGGCATCGGCAAGGTGCTGCGGGACTGCCCGCCCGATCTGGTGGCCGACCTCGCGGACCGGGGGATCATGATGGTCGGCGGCAGCGCGCTGCTGCCGGGGCTCGACCAGATGCTGCGCCAGGCGACCGGCATGCCCGTGCACATCGCCGAGCGGCCCGACATCTGCGCCGTCCAGGGCGTGGGCGCCATGCTGGAGGGCAAGATCCAGCCGCTGACCTTCAACCCGCTCGCGGCCTGACCGCTCGCACACCGCCCTCCCGTACGCCCCGTAGGCAGGCCACTCCCGTACGTCGCGCCCGTACGCCGCCTGCGGGTACCGCGCCGGTCGCCGGGATACTGGACGGGACGGAGCGCGCCCCGCGTGAGCGCGCTCTCACCGGCCGATGTCCCCGATCACCAAGAGAGCTGAGCATGCCCCCCGCCGAGGTCCCGCGTCTGCACCGCGTCGCCGTCCTGGTGCTGGCCGGAGCCAAGCCGCTCGATGTCGGCATCCCCGCGCAGGTGTTCACGACCCGCGCCAGCATGCCGTACGAGGTACGGGTGTGCGGTGCGGCCCCCGGCCTGGTCAGCGGCGGTGACGGCCTGTCCTACGCCGTCGAGCACGGACTCGACGCGCTGGCCTGGGCCGACCTCGTGTTCGTCCCCGGCTATCGGTTCCCGGACCGCGAGGACCCGCCGCAGGCCGTCCTCGACGCCCTGATCGCCGCCCATGAGCGGGGCGCGCGGCTCGCCGCCATCTCGACGGGCGCGTTCGCGCTCGCCGCCACCGGGCTGCTCGACGGCAAGCGCGCGACGACCCACTGGCACTACGCGCGCGCCCTGGCGCTGAAGCACCCCCGGGTGCACGTGGACGAGAACGTCCTCTTCGTCGACGAGGGCGACGTACTGACGTCGGCGGGCGCCGCCTCGGGCCTCGACCTGTGCCTGCACATCCTGCGCGCCGACCTGGGCGTGGCCGCGTCCAACCACGCCGCCCGGCGTCTGGTCGCGGCCCCCTACCGCAGCGGAGGCCAGGCGCAGTATCTGCCGCGCAGCGTGCCCGAACCCCGCGGGGAGCGGTTCACCGCCACCCGCGAGTGGGCCCTGCACCGGCTCGACAAGCCGCTCACCGTGGAGCTGCTCGCCCAGCACGCGGCGGTCTCCGCGCGCACGTTCTCCCGTCGCTTCGTCCAGGAGACCGGATACACACCGATGCAGTGGGTGATGCGCGCCCGCGTCGACAGGGCACGGGAGCTGCTCGAACGCTCGGAGCGCAGCGTCGAGCAGATCGCCGCCGAGGTCGGCCTCGGCACCAGCGCCAATCTGCGGCGGCACTTCCAGCGCATCCTCGGCACCTCGCCGATCGAGTACCGGCGCACCTTCACCCACGGGGCATAGCGGGTATTCCGACCTTGGCATGATCCTTGCGGATGCTGGCGTTCACGCCACTGGCAGCGGCCCGGAACGCATGCGAATCTCGCAGGGAAACCGAAGGGACGGACACCTCATGACTCGCATCGCCATCAACGGATTCGGTCGCATCGGGCGCAACGTGCTGCGCGCCCTGCTCGAGCGCGACAGCACCCTCGACGTCGTCGCCGTCAACGACCTGACCGATCCCACGGCCCTCGCGCGCCTGCTCGCCTTCGACAGCACGGCGGGCCGGCTCGGCCGCCCGGTGACGGTCGACGGGGACACGCTCGTCGTCGACGGCCGCCGTATCAAGGTGCTCGCCGAGCGCGAGCCCGCGAACCTGCCCTGGGGCGAACTCGGCATCGACGTCGTGCTGGAGGCGACCGGCCGCTTCACCTCGGCGAAGGCCGCGCGCGGCCACCTCGACGCGGGTGCGAAGAAGGTACTCGTCGGCGCCCCGTCGGACGGCGCGGATGTCACGCTCGCGTACGGCGTCAACACCGACGCCTACGACCCGGCCACGCACACGATCGTCTCGAACGCGTCGTGCACGACCAACGCGCTGGCCCCGCTGGCCGCGGTCCTGGACGACCTCGCCGGTATCGAGCACGGCTTCATGACGACGGTGCACGCCTATACCCAGGAGCAGAACCTCCAGGACGGCCCGCACCGCGACGCCCGCCGCGCCCGCGCCGCCGGTGTCAACATCGTCCCGACCACGACGGGCGCGGCCAAGGCGATCGGCCTGGTGCTGCCGAACCTCGACGGCAAGCTGTCGGGCGACTCGATCCGCGTCCCGGTCCCCGTGGGCTCGGTCGTGGAGCTGAACACGACGGTCTCCCGTGACGTGACGCGCGACGAGGTCCTGGCGGCCTACCGTGCCGCGGCCGAGGGCCCCCTGGCCGGTGTTCTCGAGTACTCCGAGGACGAGCTGGTGTCCTCCGACATCACCGGCAACCCGGCCTCGTCGATCTTCGACTCGAAGCTCACCCGCGTCGACGGCCGCCACATCAAGGTGGTCGCCTGGTACGACAACGAGTGGGGCTTCTCCAACCGCGTGATCGACACCCTCGAACTCCTCACCTCTCACTGAGCCGACGCCGCCCGCGAGGGGCGGCCGAGCGGACAGTGACCCGCGCCCCGCTCTGGACGTCCGGAGCGGGGCGCGGCGTTCGTACGAGGCGTCAGATGGGTCAGCCGTCACTCCACTTCGTGCACGTGGCCACGCCCACGTGGCGGCCGCACGCACCCATGCCCCGCACCGGGACGGAGTTGTCCGCCCTCGTGAGCACGTCGTTGCCGGTACGCACCCGGTAGAGCCCGCCGAGAAGCCCCGAGTAGGCGACCCGCGGGACCGCTTTCCACGTGGCTCGGTGTCCGCGAGACGTCGTCTGTTGGCTTGCCGGTCTGTTGGGCCGAACGGCGGTAGGGGTGCGGGCGGTGGGTCGGTCAGGTCGGGGAAGCGCCGAGGAATCTCAGGACGGCGAGAACGCGCCGGTGGTCGGCGTCGGCTGCGGGCAGGTCGAGTTTGGCGAGGATGTTGTTGATGTGCTTGGCCACTGCGCTGTCGCTGACGACCAGGGCCTCGGCGATCGCGGTGTTGGAGCGTCCCTCGGCCATCAGGGCGAGTACCTCCCGTTCGCGTGGCGTCAGCCGATCGAGCGGGTCGTTGCGGCGGCGCACGAGTAGCTGGGCGACCACCTGTGGATCCAGTGCCGTGCCCCCGGCCGCGACCCGCTGAACGGAAGCCACGAACTCCTCCACGTCGGCGACGCGTTGCTTGAGCAGGTAGCCGACGCCGCTGGTGTTGGTTGTCAGCAGGTCGGCCGCATACCGCTCCTCGACGTACTGCGAGAGCAGTACCACCGCGGTCTGCGGCCATTGCTGACGGATCATCAGCGCGGCGCGCACGCCTTCGTCGGTGAAGCCGGGTGGCATGCGGACATCGACCAGGGCCAGCCCGGGCCGGTGTTCCTCGACGGCCGCGAGCAGGGCTTCGGCGTCGCCGACTTCGGCCGCGATCTCGAAGCCGGCCATCTCCAGGACCTTGACGAGCCCGACGCGCAGCAGCAGTGAGTCCTCGGCGATCACAGCTCGCATGGCAGCTCCACGGCGATGGTGGTCGGGCCCCCGACCGGGCTGCTGATGTGGAAGGTGCCGTCGACGGAACCGACCCGTTTGGCCAGCCCGCTCAGCCCGCTGCCGGTGGAGGTGTCGGCGCCGCCGATCCCGTCGTCGGTGATGTTCACACGCAGCATTCTCCCGATCTGTTTGACAGTGGCGTCCACGCGGGTGGCGCGGGCGTGCTTGGTGACGTTGGTGAGCGCCTCGGAGACCACGAAGTAGGCGACCGACTCCACGGTGGGCGCCGCTCGCTCCTCGAGGTCGACTCGCAGCCGTACCGGGATCGGTACCCGGGCGGCCAGCCCGGACAGCGCCGCGTCCAGCCCGCGGTCTTCGAGGACGGCCGGGTGCAGGCCGCGCACCAGGTCGTTGAGTTCGGCGATGGCCTCCTTCGCCTCGCGGTGCGCCTCGTCGATCACGGTGCGGGCCTCGTCCGGCAGGTTGGTGAGGGTGGCCCTGGCCAGGCCCAGGTTGACCGCGAGGGAGACCAGGCGCTGCTGGGTGCCGTCGTGCAGGTCACGTTCGATGCGGCGGCGTTCGGTATCGACGGCGTCGATCAGGTCGGTGCGGCTCTCGGACAGGTGCTCCACACGCTGCTGAAGCCGCTGGGAGCGGCTGGTCCCGAGCAGCGCGAGCGCGATCCGGGTCTCGGCGCGGGTCACCGGCCCGGTCAGCCAGAGTGCGGCGCACAGCAGCAGCACGCCGGCCGCGGTGTAGTACACCGCTTGGGTCGCGTAGTCGACATGGTCCAGGCGAACCTGGACCGGCAACATCCAGGCCCACCCGTTGACGGTGACGCCGGCAAGACCCGCGACCCACGCGGCGAGCACCCCCAGCTCCACCAAAGCCAGGAGCGGACCGACAAGCAGGTGGTATCCGGCCTGCCGCCAGGTCTGGGCCACGGACAGCCACCGCAGAGCGCGCCTCAGCCACCCTTGCTCGCGCGCGGCCGGCAGCCGGCGGATCTCCACTCCCAGCAGCACCCGGTAACGGCGTCGCTGCACAGCGGTGAGCACAAGCACACCGAGCAGGATCAGCACAAACGGGAGCGGGAGCCACGCCCACGGCCCGTACTTCGCGGCACTCGCCATCCAGCTCCACAACGGCACCAGCGCAAGGTGCAGCGGAATCCCGGCCGCCAAGAAGCCGGTGTCCCGCCAGACCCGAACAACTCTGCGCCGCAGCGCCCGGGGAATCGTCATGACTCGACGGTAAAACGCCAGGTGAGGGCTATGCCATGCACTGTGCATCCGGATCGATGGTGAACCTGGCACCACCCTGAGAACGGCACCCGCCATTACTGACTGTGATCGCCGTGCGGCTCAGGCTGAAGGACATGCAGGAAATCACCGAACCGTTCCCGGAGCCGGACGCCGAGCACGGCATACGCAGGCCGCACGGCCCGCGCACGGGATCGCTCCCCAGCCCGCAGCGCCGTCGTCCGGACCGCCTTCCAGGCCGACGGCGGGGTCTTGTCCTGGCCGGCTGCGGGGTGGCGCTGCTGCCGTGGCTCGTCGTGTTGGCCACCAGCCTGCCGACCACCTTCCATGCCTCGCACTGGTCCGCCGCCTGGGTAGGTCTGGACACGCTGGAGGCGATCGGCCTGATCACCACAGGTCTGCTGGCCACCCGCGGGGATCGGCGACTGGCACCGCCCGCCGCCGCGACGGCCGCCCTGCTCACCGTCGACGCCTGGTTCGACACGATGACCGCGGCCAGCGGGAGCGAACTGCGCGTGGCGCTGGTCATGGCGTTGTTCGCAGAACTTCCGCTCGCAGCGATATGCGTCCGCCTGGCGGTTCGAGCACTGCCCCGCACCCCATGAAACCCGCCACACCGACCCGGGCTGCAACCACGGATACCACCCCTACGCCCAACGCAGCCTGCTGGACCTGCCGTTGCCGTTCCTCACATCCGCCCGGCTCGCCGCGGTACTCACCCCGAGCCCGGGCGAGCGGATCCTCGAAGTGGGGCCTGGCAGTAGCTGCGTTTCAACCCTGCGCCCGATCGCAACGCTCACTTCGAGGACCTGAGAGCTGATCGGCAGCCCAGCCCAGGTTTTCCGCCTCGGCGAAATCATCCCGTGCCCGGCAGCGGCAGCGGCAGCGGCAGCCGATGCGACGGTGTGGCTTGATCAGTGGGTCGAACTCAAGGAACGCGAGGGTCAGCGCATCACGACCTTGCGTTCCTACCGGCACCACATCCGGGACTACATCAAGCCATATCTGGGGCACCTTCGATGTCGCCAGGAAGGCGACGCTCCCGCAGGCCACCGATACCGAGGTCGAGCCGTGGACCGGCGAGGCGCTGGGCCTGCGTCGGGACGACATCGACCTTGCAGGGCGCACGCTGACGGTGCGTCGGCAGGTGATACAGGAGTCCGGGCGGAAGAAGCGGAAGCAGGCGGCGGCGCCGTGTCCGTACTGCGAGACCGGGCACCGACCGGCAAGGGCCGCGCGGTTGTTCGCGGCCCTGGTCGACGAGGTCGGTCTGCGCCGGGTGCGGCTGCATGATCTGCGCCACGGTTACGCGTCCCTGCTGCTCGCTGGTGGCGTACAGCTTGAGGCCATGTCAAAGATGCTCGGGCACTCCGGAATTCAGATCACGTCGAAGGTGTACGCACACCTGCTGCCCCCGCGCCCGGAAGACTCCGTCCGAGCGACCTACGGGCGTGTGTGACCACTCTGTGTCCACCTCCCAGGCAGAATCGACCACGGAACCCGGAACGGGGTCCGACGCCGATCGTTCCGACGCAGGTCAGAACGATTTTGCCCAGGAGACTGGGAGTGGGGCGGGTGGGACTCGAACCCACGGCCGACGGATTATGAGTCCGCTGCTCTAACCGGCTGAGCTACCGCCCCGTACGGCGCGTCGCGCACAAGTGTGCGCGCCGTCTGCCGCAGCATAGCCGCTCATACGATCTCCTGCTTCGGATGGTCGGCTTCATCTGACCTTGAGGACTCCGCAGCGCGTGCGGTGGTTCCTGCGGGCATGAAAAAGGACCCCTGTGGGGTCCTGATTCATCTGGGCTCCCCCGACTGGACTCGAACCAGTAACCTGCCGGTTAACAGCCGGCTGCTCTGCCAATTGAGCTACGGAGGACCGAGCTCCCCCGACTGGACTCGAACCAGTAACCTGCCGGTTAACAGCCGGCTGCTCTGCCAATTGAGCTACGGAGGAATGCCTCGTTCGCATCGAACGTACCTCCCTCGGCATCTGCCAGGGGGCGCTCGCTCGCTGCGACACATACATTAGCGCAAGCAGGGGGGTGCTCCGCCAATCGGTATCCCCCGCGATCGATGCCCCCATGGGGGACGACGCAGAAGCTAGGGAAGGGTGACCGCCATGCGCTATCGGCTCACGTTCTTCGCCGGGGTGGCTCTCGGCTATGTGCTGGGCACGCGGGCCGGGCGCGAGCGGTACGAGCAGATGAAGCAGTCCGCTCGTCAGGTCGCGCAGAACCCCGCGGTGCGCAACACCGCCGAATCGGCCGCCCAGCAGGGCCGCGACTACGCGGGCCGGGCCTATCACGCGGTGAGCGGCAAGACCCATGTGCCCGACTCCATCGCGGCCCGGGTGCGCTCCCTGCGCGAGCGGCGTACGAAGGGTGCCGGCGCGGACGACTGGGGTACGAGCACCGGCTGACGTCCGTAGCCGCGGGCGCGGCACGCACACCCCCGCGGGTACGGCAGAATTTCCGCCATGGGGATAGTCGCCGGGTTGGACAGTTCGCCCGATTTCACTCGTATCGTCGTCTGTGACGCGGACACGGGGGCCGTGTTGCGGCAAGGCTATGCACCGCATCCGGTGGAGCGCCCCGAAGGCGGAGGCCGCCCCTCCGACGTGGATCCACAGGCCTGGCTGCTGTCCCTCGGCGAGGCGGCGGCCGGCGGCCTGCTGGAAGGCGTGCAGGCCATCGGGGTCTCCGCGCAGCCGAACGCCCTCGTCCCGCTCGACGCCCAGGGCGCCACGGTGCGGCCCGCGCTGGTCGGCGGTGACCGGCGGGCGCAGGTCGCCGGAGCCGATCTCGTGGACGGCCTCGGCGGGCGGCAGGCCTGGGCCGAGGCCGTCGGGTGTGTGCCGCAGGCCGCGCAGCCCGTGACCAAGCTGCGCTGGCTCGCGCGGTCCGAACCCGACAACGCGCAGCGCAGCGCCCTGCTGATGCAGGCCCAGGACTGGCTGGTGTGGCAGCTTCTGGGGCGGCCGACGCGCAGGACCACCGATCGCGGCGGCGCCTCGGGGACCGGCTACTGGTCGGCCGCGACCGGCGCCTACCGCACCGACCTCGTCGAGCTGGCGCTCGGCCACCAGGCCGTGCTGCCCGAGGTGCTCGGCCCGTCCGAGGCGGCGGGGACGACGCCGGAGGGGCTGCTGATCTCCGCGGGCACCGGCGAGACCATGGCGGCCGCCCTGGGGCTCGGCATCGGGCTCGGCGACGCGGTCGTCTCGCTCGGCGCCTCCGGGTCGGTGATGGCGGTGCACCCCGAGGCGCTCGTGGACTCGACCGGGATGATCACCTCGCTCGCGGACGCGACGGGCATGCATCTGCCCGTGGTGACCACGCTCAACGCCGTGCGCGCCCTGCGCGGCACCGCCGAACTGCTCGGCGTACCCGACCTTCGGGCGCTGTCCGACCTCGCGATGAAGTCGACGCCGGGTTCGCACGGGCTCGTCATGCTCCCGTATCTGGAGGGCGAGCGGACACCCAGCCTGCCGCACACCGCGGGCACCCTGACGGGGCTGCGGCGCGAGTCGATGAAGCCCGAGCATCTGGCGCGGGCCGCGTTCGAGGGCATGCTGTGCGGGCTCGCGGACGCGCTGGACGTCCTGCGCGGCCGTGGGGTCGACGTACGGCGGATCTTCCTGCTGGGTGCCGCGGCGGAGCTGCCGGCCGTGCAGGCGGTGGCTCCCGCGCTGTTCGGCGTGCAGGTCGTGGTGGTGCAGCCCGCCGACTACGCGGCGATCGGCGCGGCCCGGCAGGCGGCCTGGGCGCTCGGTGTGTCCCAGGGCACTCTCGACCCCCACACCCCGCCCGCCTGGCAGGGCGCGGTCGCCCAGGTCCTGGAGCCGGGCGAGGAACTGGCGGTGGGCCAGGCCGTGCGCCAGCAGTACGTCTCGGTACGGGAGCAGACCCACCCTGGCGCATTCCGGCCGTAACACGCCGCCGTCGGGTTAATCAGTTGAGGTAACGCCGGTGGAGTGTTCGACGATAGGGGGTGGTGCATCCCGAACCACCCCGGTCCGTCGACGACTCCGAGAGATCCCGCGTGCTCATACGACTTCTGAGGGCCCATCTGGGCCCGTACAAGAAACCCATCGGCCTGCTGGTGCTGCTGCAGTTCGTGCAGACCTGCGCCACGCTCTATCTGCCCACCCTCAACGCGCACATCATCGACAACGGTGTGGTGAAGGGTGACACCGGTTACATCCTGTCCTTCGGCGGTCTGATGATCGCCGTCTCGCTGGGCCAGGTCGTGTGCAACATGGGCGCCGTCTACTACGGCGCCCGGACGGCGTCGGCCCTCGGCCGGGACGTCCGGGCCGCCGTCTTCGACCGTGTGCAGTCCTTCTCCGCCCGTGAGGTGGGCCGGTTCGGGGCGCCGTCGCTGATCACCCGGACCACGAACGACGTCCAGCAGATCCAGATGCTGGTCCTGATGACGTTCACCCTGATGGTGTCGGCGCCCATCATGTGTGTGGGCGGCATCGTGCTCGCGCTCGGGCTGGACGTCCCGCTGTCCGGCGTGCTGGTCGCGGTGGTCCCGGTGCTCGGCATCTGTGTGGCGCTGATCGTGCGCCGGCTGCGTCCGCTGTTCCGCAGCATGCAGGTCCGCCTCGACACGGTGAACCGGGTGCTGCGCGAGCAGATCACCGGCAACCGCGTCATCCGCGCCTTCGTCCGGGACGCGTACGAGAAGAACCGCTTCAAGGACGCGAACACCGAACTCACCGAGGTCTCCCTCGGCACCGGCCGCACGCTGGCGCTGATGTACCCGCTGGTGATGACCGTGGTGAACCTCTCCTCGATCGCGGTGGTCTGGTTCGGCGCGCACCGGATCGACAGCGGCGGGATGCAGATCGGTGATCTGACCGCCTTCCTGGCCTACCTCATGCAGATCGTGATGTCCGTGATGATGGCCACGTTCATGTTCATGATGGTGCCGCGCGCCGAGGTGTGCGCCGAGCGCGTCCAGGAGGTGCTCGGCACCGAGTCGAGCGTCGTGCCGCCCACCGCGCCCGTCGTCGAGATGCGCCGCCATGGTCATCTGGAGATCCGCGGCGGCGGGTTCGGCTATCCGGGCGCCGAGGAGCCGGTGCTCAAGGCCATCGACCTGGTGGCGCGGCCCGGCGAGACCACGGCGGTCATCGGGTCCACCGGCAGCGGCAAGTCGACCCTGCTCGGGCTGATCCCCCGGCTCTTCGACGTCACCGACGGCGAGGTGCTCGTGAACGGCGTCGACGTCCGGGAGATCGGCCCCGAGCTGCTGGCGCGGACGGTCGGGCTCGTCCCGCAGAAGCCGTATCTGTTCGCGGGTACGGTCGCGAGCAATCTGCGGTACGGCAATCCGGACGCCACCGACGAGGAGTTGTGGCACGCGCTGGAGGTGGCGCAGGCCAAGGAGTTCGTGTCGGCGCTCGAGGAGGGCCTCGACTCCCCCATCGCGCAGGGCGGCACCAATGTCTCCGGTGGGCAGCGGCAGCGGCTCTCCATCGCGCGCACGCTGGTGCAGCGCCCGGAGATCTACCTCTTCGACGACTCCTTCTCCGCGCTCGACTACGCCACGGACGCGGCCCTGCGCGCCGCGCTGGGCCGGGAGACCGCCGAGGCGACCGTGGTGATCGTCGCCCAGCGCGTGTCGACCATCCGCGACGCCGACCGGATCGTGGTCCTGGACGAGGGCCGGGTCGTCGGCACCGGCAGCCACCACGAGCTGATGGCGAGCAACGAGACCTACCGGGAGATCGTGCTCTCCCAGCTCACGGAAGCGGAGGCGGCCTGATGGCCATGGGACGCATGATGGCCGGCGGCCCCGACCAGCGCTCGATGGACTTCAAGGGGTCCGGGAAGCGGCTCCTCGCCCAGTTCAAGCCCGAACGCACCCTGATGTACTGGATGGTCGCCTGCGGTGTGCTGAGCGTGGCCCTGTCCGTGGTCGGGCCGAAGATCCTCGGCAAGGCGACCGACCTGGTCTTCGCCGGGATCATCGGCCGCCAGATGCCCGCGGGGGCGTCCAAGGAGCAGGTCCTCGACGCGATGCGGAAGCGCGGCGAGGGCCGCGTCGCCGACATGCTCTCGGGGACGGACTTCACGCCGGGCAAGGGCATCGACTTCGGTGCCGTGGGGAACGTCCTGCTGCTGGCGCTGGTGACGTTCCTGGTGGCCGGGCTGCTGATGGCGGTCTCCACCCGGCTCTCCAACCGGGCCATCAACAAGACGGTCTACCGGCTGCGCGAGGCCGTGCAGGCGAAGCTGTCGCGGCTGCCGCTGTCGTACTTCGACCAGCGGCAGCGCGGTGAGGTGCTCAGCCGCGCGACCAACGACATCGACAACATCGGCCAGACGCTCCAGCAGTCGCTGGGCCAGCTCGTCAACTCGCTGCTGACCATCGTGGGCGTGCTGGCGATGATGTTCTGGGTGTCGTGGCTGCTGGCCCTGGTCGCGCTGGTGACCGTGCCGCTCTCCTTCGTCGTGGCCACGCGGGTCGGCAAGCGCTCGCAGCCGCACTTCGTGCAGCAGTGGAGCACCACCGGCACGCTGAACGCGCACATCGAGGAGATGTACACCGGGCACACGCTGGTGAAGGTGTTCGGGCGCCAGGAGCAGTCGGCGCGGCAGTTCGCCGAGCAGAACGAGAAGCTGTACGAGGCCGGGTTCAAGGCGCAGTTCAACAGCGGTGTGATGCAGCCGCTGATGATGTTCGTCTCCAACCTGAACTACGTACTGGTGGCGGTCGTCGGTGGGCTGAGGGTCGCCTCCGGCTCGCTGTCCATCGGTGACGTCCAGGCCTTCATCCAGTACTCGCGGCAGTTCTCGATGCCGCTGACGCAGGTCGCGTCGATGGCGAACCTCGTGCAGTCGGGCGTCGCTTCGGCGGAACGAATCTTCGAACTGCTGGACGCCGAGGAGCAGGAGGCGGACCCCGAGCCCGGGATGCGCCCCGACGAGCTGCGCGGCCGGGTCGCGCTGGAGAACGTGTCGTTCCGCTACGACCCCGACAAGCCGCTCATCGAGGACCTGTCGCTGAAGGTGGAGCCGGGGCAGACGGTCGCGATCGTCGGCCCGACGGGCGCGGGCAAGACGACGCTGGTGAACCTGCTGATGCGGTTCTACGAGGTCACCGGCGGCCGGATCGCGCTCGACGGTGTCGACATCGCCAAGATGTCGCGGGACGAGCTGCGGTCCGGGATCGGGATGGTGCTCCAGGACACCTGGCTGTTCGGGGGCACGATCGCGGAGAACATCGCCTACGGTGCCCGGCGCGAGGTCACGCGCGACGAGATCGAGGAGGCGGCGCGGGCCGCGCATGCGGACCGGTTCATCCGTACGCTGCCGGACGGCTACGACACCGTGCTCGACGACGAGGGCACGGGGGTCAGCGCGGGTGAGAAGCAGCTCATCACCATCGCGCGGGCGTTCCTGTCCGACCCGGTGATCCTCGTCCTCGACGAGGCGACGAGTTCGGTCGACACCCGTACCGAGGTGCTCATCCAGAAGGCGATGGCCAAACTCGCGCACGGGCGGACGTCGTTCGTCATCGCGCACCGGCTGTCGACGATCCGGGACGCGGACACGATCCTCGTGATGGAGAACGGGTCCATCGTCGAACAGGGCGCCCACGGGGAGCTGTTGGCGGCCGACGGGGCGTATGCGCGGCTGTACCAGGCGCAGTTCGCGCAGGCGGTGGCCGAGGTCGACTGACGCCCGCGATCCGAGGTCCGGGGCCGGTGCTGGAGTCCAGCGCCGGCCCCGGTCGTTCGAGGGTCAGTCGAGATACCCCCTCAACTGCTCCGCGTACGCGTGGTCCCGCAGCTTGTTCAGGGTCTTCGACTCGATCTGGCGGATCCGCTCACGGGTCACGCCGAAGATGCGGCCTATCTCCTCCAGTGTGCGGGGGCGGCCGTCCACCAGTCCGTACCGGAGCTGTACGACCTTGCGTTCGCGTTCGCCGAGCGTGGACAGGACCGCGTCCAGGTGCTGCCTGAGCAGCAGGAAGGCGGCGGACTCGACCGGGCTCGCGGCGTCGCCGTCCTCGATGAGGTCGCCGAGGGCCACGTCGTCCTCCTCGCCCACGGGCGCGTGCAGCGAGACCGGCTCCTGGGCGAGCCGCAGCACCTCGCGGACGCGTTCGCCGGGCAGGCCGAGGTGCGCGGCGACCTCCTGGGGCGTCGGCTCGTAGCCGCGCTCCTGGAGCATGCGGCGCTGGACGCGGACGACCCGGTTGATCAACTCGACGACGTGGACCGGGACACGGATGGTGCGCGCCTGGTCGGCCAGGGCGCGCGACATGGCCTGGCGGATCCACCAGGTCGCGTACGTCGAGAACTTGTACCCGCGGGCGTAGTCGAACTTCTCGACGGCCCTGATCAGGCCGAGGTTGCCCTCCTGGACCAGGTCGAGCATGGTCAGCCCGCGGCCGACGTACCGCTTGGCGACGGAGACGACGAGCCGCAGGTTGGACTCGATGAGCCGCCGTTTGGCCACCCGGCCCATGACCACCAACCGGTCGAGGTTCAGGGCGAGTCGGGTGTCCAGGTCGGGGGTGTTGCCGAGCTTCTCCTCGGCGAACAGGCCGGCCTCGACACGGCGGGCGAGTTCGACCTCCTCCTCGGCCGTGAGCAGGGGGACGCGGCCGATCTCGCGCAGGTACTGGCGGAACAGGTCCGAGGACGGGCCGGGGTCGGTGGCGCCGCGGAACGATTCGACGGGCTCGGGCGCCTCGACGGCCGCGCCGGGCCCCGCCTCGGGGTGGTGCGCGGGCCGGCTCTGCGAGGGCACGGCCGAAAGGACGTCGCTCTCCACGTCCGGCTCGTCCGCAGGGGTGTCGGTCTGGGTGAGGGTCTGGGTCTGCACGGGGGCGACCTCCAGGGATGTCGCTGCGGGGGCGTGCGGCAGCGGTACGTCGGGGATGCCGCCGGGCATCCCGTGGTCGTCGAGCGGAACCGCGGGGTGCCGGACCCGCCGTACACGGGTCGGCCACGCTCCGAGGACTCAGGAACCGGAATCCAGTGTGGAGTACGACACAACGCCACCACGAGGGGCGTGCGACCACTTTCTGAGTTCGTTCCGTGACCGCCCGGTTACTCAGCTCGTCGGACCGTCGGATCGGCGACGGACGCGCGCCCCGAGGCGTGACCGCTCGTGCGGCGGTGCTACAGCGCCGTCGCCCCGCGTTCGCGCAGCGCCTGGTCGTACTGCTGGAGTACCCACAGCTCGTTCTGTACCGCGGACAGGTGGGCCGGGTCGCCGTGGGGGCCCAGGCGGGTCAGGGTGCTCTGGACGTCGCGGACGCGGCGTTCGACCGCGCGGCGGCGGACCGAGACGAGGACCGTGCCCGCGTAGACCTCGTCCACCGTGCGGCGCATGATCGCCTCGACCGCGAGTTCCGTGACCATGGCGCGGACCGTGTCGTCGGGGGCCGCCTCGCGGACGCGGATCAGATACTCCTGCGGGTCCTGGGCGCCGTACTCCGCGCCGCCCGCCTCCAGGATCGCCTCGCGGACCGCCGCGTACGGCGCCGCCGTGAACTCGTCCACGCCGTACGCGTCGAACGCCGGGGAGACCAACTCCGGCTGCTGAAGGGCCAGTTTGAGCAGCTCGCGCTCGGTCGCGTAGACCGGGTTGCGGAGGTTGAGCGCCGGGCCCGAGGCACTCCGGCGCGGCGCCGCCTCGTACGGCTGCGCCGGGCGCGGCCCGCTCGGCGCCGGACCCCTGCCGCCCCGCTGACGCGCCCAACGGGCCAACTGCCCCACCCGCTTGACCACGAACTGCGTGTCCAGGATGCCGAGCATCCCGGCGAGCTGCACCGCGACCTCGTGCTGGGCGCCGCTGTTCTTGATCCGGGCGACGACCGGCGCCGCCTCGTCGAGCGCCGCCGCGCGGCCCGCGGGGGTCTCCAGGTCATAGCGGCCGACGATCTGACGGAGCGCGAACTCGAAGAGCGGCGTGCGGGGTTGGGCCAGATCGGAGACGGCCTCGTCCCCCTTGGCCAGGCGCAGCTCGCAGGGGTCCATCCCGTCCGGCGCGATCGCGATGTACGTCTCGGCGGCGAACTTCTGGTCGTCCTCGAAGGCGCGCAGGGCCGCCTTCTGGCCGGCCGCGTCACCGTCGAACGTGAAGATCACCCGCGCCGAGCCGTTGTCCATCAGCAGCCGCCGCAGGATCTTGATGTGCTCACCGCCGAAGGCCGTGCCACAGGTCGCGATGGCCGTGGGGACGCCCGCGAGATGGCAGGCCATGACGTCCGTGTAGCCCTCGACCACGACCGCGCGGCTCGACTTCGCGATCTCCTTCTTCGCCAGGTCGATGCCGTAGAGGACCTGCGACTTCTTGTAGATCGCCGTGTCGGGGGTGTTCAGGTACTTCGGGCCGTTGTCCGCCTCGTACAGCTTGCGCGCGCCGAAGCCGACCACGTCCCCGCCGATGTCGCGGATCGGCCACATCAGCCGGCCGCGGAAGCGGTCGATGGGTCCCCGGCGGCCCTCCTGGGAGAGCCCGGAGAGCAGCAGCTCCTTGTCGCTGAACCCCTTGCCGCGCAGATAGCGGGTGAGATGGTCCCAGCCCTGGGGGCTGTAGCCGACGCCGAAGTGGAGCGCGGCGGCCTGGTCGAAGCCGCGCTCGGCCAGGAACAGGCGTCCCGTCTCGGCCTCGGGGCTGATGCCGAGCTGCTCGGCGTACCACTGCGCGGCGATCTGGTGCGCCTCGACCAGCCGGATGCGTTCGCCGCGCTGGTGGCTGGGGTTGTACCCGCCCTCCTCGTACCGCAGCGTGATGCCCGCGCGGGCGGCGAGGCGCTCGACCGCCTCCGAGAACGTGAGGTGGTCGACCTTCATCACGAACGTGATGGTGTCGCCGCCCTCTTGGCAGCCGAAGCAGTGGAACAGGCCCTTGCTCGGGCTGACCTGGAACGACGGCGACTTCTCGTCATGGAAGGGGCACAGGCCCTTGAGGTTCCCGCCGCCCGCGTTGCGCAATTGCAGGTACTCGGCCACGACGGAGTCGATCGGGACCGCGTCCCGTACCGCCTTCACGTCCTCGTCGTTGATCCGTCCTGCCACGAGGAGATTCTACGGGGGCGCACGGACAGCCCGCGGGCTCGTGCCACGCCCCCGGTGGCGAGCGGGGCACCGCGCGCGCTGCCGCGAACACCCCGCCGCCACCTAGGCGGACAGGGTCTCCAGCGGGACCGCCGGGTCCGCGAGCGCCTCCCGGTCCACCACCGTTCTCGCCCGGATCAGCGACTGAACGGGCTCTGTGACGTCCCACACATTCACGTTCATCCCGGCCAGCACCCGCCCCTCCCGCAGCCAGAACGCGAGGAAGCGCCGCTTGCCGACGTCGCCCCGGATCACCACCTCGTCGTACGAGCCGGGCGGCGCCCAGCCCGAGTACTCCATCCCCACGTCGTACTGGTCCGAGAAGAAGTACGGCACCCGGTCGTAGGTCACCTCGCGGCCGAGCATCGCGCGGGCGGCTGCCGGGCCGCCGTTCAGCGCGTTCGCCCAGTGCTCCACGCGCAGCCGGGTGCCGAACAGGTCGAGCGGGAAGGACGCCACGTCACCGGCCGCGTAGATGTCGGGGTCGGACGTACGCAGCCCGGTGTCCACCGCGATACCGCCGCCCTGCGCGCGGTCGGCCAGTTCCAGTCCGGCCGCCTCCGCGAGAGCCACCCGCGGGGCCGCGCCGATCGCGGCGAGCACCGCGTGCGCCGGGTGCTCCTCGCCGTCGTCGGTGCGGGCGGCCAGCACCATGCCGTCCTGGCCGACGATCTCGGTGAGCCGGGCCCCGAAGTGGAAGCGGACGCCGTGTTCGCGGTGCAGTTCGGCGAAGAGACCGCCCAGCTCGGGGCCGAGGACGCCGTGCAGCGGGGTCGGCTCGGGCTCGACGACGGTGACCTCCGCGCCGTACCCGCGGGCCGCCGCCGCGATCTCCAGGCCGATCCAGCCGGCGCCCGCGATCACCAGATGGCCGTTGTCCCGGCCGAGCGCGCTCAGTACGCCCTTGAGGCGCTCGGCGTGGGCGAGGCGGCGCAGATGGTGGACGCCCACGAGGTCCGTGCCCGGGATGTCCAGGCGCCGGGGCTCGGCGCCGGTGGCGAACAGCAGCTTGTCGTAGTGGACGAGCGTCCCGTCGTCGCCGTAGCGGACCGTCTTCGCGGCGCGGTCGACGGCGACGACGGTCTGGCCGAGGTGCAGTTCGACATCGTGGCGCGCGTACCAGGCGGGCTCGTGCACGAAGACGCTGTCGCGCTCCTCCTTGCCGAGCAGATAGCCCTTGGACAGGGGAGGCCGCTCATAGGGGTGGTCGCGTTCGTCGCAGATGAGGATCACGCGGCCGGTGAAGCCCTCCGCCCGGAGCGTCTCGGCCGCCTTCGCACCGGCCAGACCTCCTCCCACGATGACGAACGTCTGGTCCTCGTCGACCACGTGAATGCCTCCTCGTGAGGATGTCGCCCCTTGCGAGCGTCCCGCACGGAGCGTGATGCGGGAAGAGGGAGTGGCCCGATCAGGCCACGCTCGGTCACGTCCGGGTCAGGTCCGGGTCAGGTCCTGTCACCGGAGTCCCACCAGTCGCGCGTGCAGGGCGAGCGCCGAGATGTCCGTGAGCGAGGCGATCTGATCGACGATCACCCGCTTGCGGGCCCGGTCGTCGGCCGCCTCCTCGAACAGCGCCCGGAACTGCGGATCGAGCCCCTCGGGCGCGCGAGCGGTGAGCGCCTCGGCCAGCTCGGCGACCACGACCCGCTGGTCGGCGCGCAGCCGCTCCTGCTCGGCGCGCTGCATCACATACCGGTCGGCGACCGCCTTGAGGACCGCGCACTCCATCCGGGTGCTGCGCGGTACGACGAGTTCGGCCGCGTACCGGGTGAGCCGCCCGCTGCCGTACGCCGCCCGGGTCGCGCCCTCGGCGGCCAGGCAGAAGCGTCCGATGAGCTGGCTGGTGGCGTCCTTGAGGCGGGCCTGGGCGGCCGCCGAACCGTCGTAGCCGTGCGGCCACCAGTCCTGCGAGAGCAGCCGGTCGAGGGCCTCGGCGAGTTCGTCGGGGTCGGTGTCCGCCGGTACGTAGCGCCCGACGGCGACGGCGAAGACCGCCTGCCGCTCGGGCTCCGCGTGCAGACAGTCGGGGTCGATATGGCCCGCGTGCAGGCCGTCCTCCACGTCGTGCACCGAGTAGGCCACGTCGTCGGACCAGTCCATGACCTGCGCCTCGAAGCAGGTGCGGTGGCCGGGGGCGCCCAGGCGGACCCAGTCGAAGACCGGCCGGTCGTCGTCATAGACCCCGAACTTGGGGGAGGCGGGGTCGCTGGGGTGGGCGCCGCGCGGCCAGGGGTACTTGGTGGCGGCGTCGAGGACGGCGCGGGTGAGGTTCAGGCCGACGCTGACGAGCTTCCCCGTCGTCGCGTTGCTGACGAACCGTTTCGGCTCGATCCGGGCGAGCAGCCGCAGGGACTGGGCGTTGCCCTCGAAGCCACCGCAGTCCCGCGCGAACTCGTTCAGCGCCTGTTCGCCGTTGTGCCCGAAGGGCGGGTGGCCGAGGTCGTGGGAGAGACAGGCGGCCTCGACGAGGTCCGGGTCGCAGCCGAGGGCGGCGCCCAGCTCGCGGCCGACCTGGGCGCATTCCAGCGAATGGGTGAGCCGCGTGCGGGGGGTGGCGTCCCAGGCCGGGGCCTGGCCCGAGGTGCCGGGGGTGACGACCTGGGTCTTGCCCGCGAGGCGGCGCAGCGCCGCCGAGTGCAGCACCCGCGCGCGGTCCCGCTGGAACGCGGTGCGCCCCGGGCGCTTGTCGGGCTCGGCCGCCCAACGCTCGACGTCCGCCGGTCCGTACGGCGGGCCGTCCGCCCAGCCGTTCTCATGCCGCGCGGGGCTCTCGGAGGCCTTCGGTGCAGTCCCGTCCATGACCCGACAGTAATCGCAGCCGCGGACAATCGGGATGCGGGGCCCCGTATCCGGCGGCCACATCGCCACGGAGACGTTCCTGGTGTGGGGCGTGAACCGGAACGGCGTCCGCCGCGTCCCCACTGACGTAACCGAATGTGGGGGGAATGTGTGCGATGGGCCTGCCGCGCCTGACGATCCGCAGACCGCGCCTGCCGCGCACCCGCGCCGGGCAGCGCCGGGCCGTGCAACTGCTGATGCTCGTGTGCGTCCTGGCGCTGCTGCCGGCGACCTGGCTGTTCGTGTCGACGGCCGACCGGCTCCACACGACCGCCGACGTGCCCCGCGCCAAGGTCGCCGTCGTCTTCGGCGCCGGTCTGTGGGACGGCGAGCCCTCGCCGTATCTCGCCCACCGGCTGGACGCGGCGGCGCGGCTGTACCGGGCGGGCCGGATCGAGGTCGTCCTCGTCACGGGCGACAACAGCCGTAAGGACTACGACGAGCCGGACGCGATGCGCGCCTATCTGACCCGGCACGGGGTGCCGGACCGGCGGATCGTCAGCGACTACGCGGGCTTCGACACCTGGGACTCCTGCGTCCGCGCGAAGAAGGTCTTCGGCGTCGACCGGGCGGTCCTGATCACCCAGGGCTTCCATGTCCGCCGCGCGGTCGCCCTGTGCCAGGCGGCGGGCGTGACCTCCTACGGCGTCGGGGTCGCCGCCAAGCACGACGTGACCTGGTACTACGGCGGCGCCCGCGAGGTCTTCGCGGCGGGCAAGGCCGCCCTGGACGCGCTGTTCCAGCCGGACCCGACCTTCCTCGGCCCGAAGGAGCCCGGAGTGGCCAAGGCGCTGGCGGCGGGGCGGGAATGACCGTGGAGATCGCCGATCTGACCCCCGCCGAGCGCCGCGTCTGGGAGGCCTTCCCGAGCGGTGCCGCGGTCGACTTCCGCGAGAGCCCCGACGAGGACCCCACGACCGGCGCGTCCTGGGGCCCCGAACGGACCGTCCGGGGCGAGGTGCTGCGGGCCCTCCTGCTCGACGGTCCCGCGCAGGACGGCGAGATCGCCGGGCTGAAGCTGTGGGGCGCGCGCATCACCGGGACGCTCCATCTGATGTACGGGACGATCGAGCATCCCGTCCGGCTGCGCGGCTGCCACTTCGAGAAGCCCCCGAACCTGTACGGCGCGCGGATCCCCGCGCTCGTCCTGACCGACTCGGTCCTGCCGGGGCTCACCGCGGGAACGCTCCGCGTCGACGGGGTGCTGCGGCTCACGTGCTGCCGTATCTCGGGGCCGGTACGGCTCGCGGGGGCGAAGTTCTCCGGCGCGGTCTTCGTCAACAAGGCGCGGTTCGGCGACCCCGACGAGCCCGCCGAGGAACCCGTCCTCCAGCTCAACCACACGGAGGTGGGCACGGACATCTGGGCCGCCGGGCTCGTCGCGTACGGCCAGGTCCGGCTGAAGGGCGCCGTCGTCAGCGGGCAGGTCAACCTCAACGACGCGCAGATGCATGCCCCCGGCGACACGGCCCTGCACGCCGAGACGCTGACGGTCGGCACCGACCTGCACGCCAGAGGGTTACAGGCCGAGGGCCGGGTCAATCTGACCGGTTCCCGGATCCCGGGCCAACTCAACTTCTCCCACGCCCGTCTGTCCCACCCGGAGGGTCAGGCCCTGCGCGCCAGTAGCTGCGTCATCGGTGAACTGTGGCTGCGTGAAGTCGCCCCGATCGAGGGCACGGTGAACCTGCGCCGCACCCAACTCGACCTGCTGCACGTGCCGCCCGAGGTATGGCCCCGGCAGGTCCGTATCAACGGGCTCGACTACCGTGTCCTGGCCCCGCATCTGCCCGCCGAACAGCGCCTGCCCCTGCTGGAGCGCGAGGCCGACGGCTATCTCCCGTACGTCTACGAGCAGTTGACCACCGCGTACCGCACGGTGGGCGACGAGACCGCGGCCCGTACCGTCCAACTCGCCAAGCTCCGCAGGCATCGCCGTACGCTGCCGGCCTACGCCCGGCTGTGGGGGCATGTGCAGGACGCGGCCGTCGGCTACGGCTTCCGCCCGATGCGGGCCGCGGGCTGGCTGCTGTTGCTGCTGTGCACCGGCACGCTCGCCTTCGCCCTGCACCACCCGCCCGCGCTCAAGCCGTCCGAGGCGCCCGGGTTCAACCCGCTCTTCTACACCCTCGATCTGCTGCTGCCGATCATCGACTTCGGACAGGAGGCGGCGTTCGCGCCGCGCGGCGGCTATCAGTGGCTGTCGTACCTGCTGATCGCCACGGGCTGGGTGCTCGCGACGACGATCGCGGCGGGCATCACGCGGTCGCTGTCGCGCCAGTAGGCGGCGCAGGTGTCGTGGGCGTCATACGCGTCCTGGAGCGGAACCAGGTGGTGCCGGACTCGGCGGCGCCGAACTCGGCCGCGCGGGGCTCTCGCCGTCCACCTCCGCCCCGGCGTTCTCCCGCGTCGGGTCGATCCCGACGGTCAGCGTGGCCACGAACCCCGCGTCCGCGTTCCCCGTGACGCGCATCAGACCGTCCCGCTCACCGCCCCCGTGATACACGGTGTCCTGCGCGAGCCGCGCGCGTGTCCCGACGTGCTCGGCGTACGGGGCCCTCGCGTACACCGCGTCGGTGTACCGGTCGTCGAAGAAGAGCTGCCCGGTCCAGTTGACCCGGCCGCCCTCGTAGGTGCCGCCCGCCTGGCGGCCGCCGGTGTGCACCTTGACGTAGAGGTGCGGGGCGCGGGACCGGTACCAGCCGGGGAAGATCGTCCGGAACTCGGCGACGCCGTCGGCGCCGGTCCGCTGGTAACCGCGCAGATACGTCCCGGAGTTCGCGCCGCCGGGGTCCGGGTCGGCCGGGGGCACCGTGCCGCCTGGCGGCAGGGCCGTGTAGCCGGAGAAGTAGCCCCAGGCGTCGGGCTGCCAGATCTCGACGTACGCGCCCTTCAACGGAGCGCAGGTATGGGGCTGGTCGCGCACGGTCAGCCGGACGGTGAGCGGGACGCCCCGCCTGCCCTCGGTGACGTCCCTGCGGAAGAGCGCGCCCTGAAGGTAGTACGGGCCTTCCGTGGTGCTCGGGTTGAGCATGCACAGTTCGGCGTCCGGGACGCTGTTCGAGGCGTCGTCCGGCCCCGACGCACGGGAGCCGTGCTCCGAGAAGGAGCAGGAGGCGATACCGAGTCCCAGAACGGCACCGGCCGCGGCGCCGCCCAGCGCGAGGGCACGCCGCCGGGTGAGGTCGCTATCGGTCATGGCCGGGACCCTAGGCGCGAGCGCCGGGACGCCCGACGGGGCGCACGGGCCGATCGCCCGCACGAGCGACGCGGGCGCCCCCGACTGCCAGCGCGATGCAGGGGCGACTGCGGGACGGGGAAGGGGCGTTGCCTGCCGTCCAGGGTGATCGCTAGAGTCGTTCGGGTGACTGCCGGGTCGGCCTTGGGCCATGCACGAGTGAGGTTCCCGGCCTCGGCGTGAGCGCGAGGCGGGCAAGAGCCCCGCCCCTTCTCCGCGTCTTCGCTTCGGCGCCCGCGTGCGGCGCCCCGTTCCAGCGGATACGGATCCCAAGACCGGAGATACCTCACTGATGTCCCATGCCCAGCAGTACCCGAGTGAACCCGCGCCGTCGACGGCCGGTGTCCGGCTCGACCACACCGCCGTCTACGCGAGCGACCCGTACCTGTCCGCCGAATTCCTCGCCGTGATCCTGGACTTGACGGTCGGGGCCCGGTTCGGGCCGTTCCTGCCCGTCGACCTCGGCAACGGCGTGACGCTCGACTACTACGAGAAGAGGGACGAGCCGATCCAGTCGCAGCACTACGCCTTCCTCGTGCCCGACGAGCGGTTCGACGCCGTGATCGCCCGCCTGGAGGCGGTCGGCGTCACCTACTACGCCGACCCCCGCCGCAAGGAACCCGGCCGGATCAACCGCCTGTTCGGCGGTCGCGGCGCCTACTTCGACGACCCGGACGGCCACAACATGGAGATCATGACCCGCCCTTACGCCCGCCCCTGACAGCGGGCACCGCGCTGGGCCACCGTGCGGTGACGGAGGCCCTCGCGGACCCGCAGGTCTAGGCGGCGTACGGGCGCTTCTTCTTCGCCTCCCGCAACGTCCGTGCCCACCAGAGCAGTTGGTCCATCATCTTCTTCGCGGCGGCGTCCGGGCCGGTCGTGTCGCGCGGGTTGCCCTCGTCGTCGAACGCGGCGCTCGCCCCGGCGAACGACACCGTGTCCCGTACCGTCACCGCGTGCAGTTCCGCGAAGACCTGGCGCAGGTGCTCCACCGCGCGCAGGCCGCCGGAGACGCCGCCGTAGGAGACCAGGGCCACCGGCTTGGCCTGCCACTCGGTGAAGTGCCAGTCGATCAGGTTCTTCAGTCCGGCCGGGAAGGAGTGGTTGTACTCGGGGGTGAGGACGACGAACGCGTCGGCGGCGGCCAGCTTCGGGGTGACGTCGGCCAGCGCGGCCGTCGCCTCCGGGGACGGGGCGAAGGTCAGGGGCAGCGGGACCTCCGCCACGTCCACGACGTCGACCACGAGGTCCTCGCGCTCACGGGCGCGGGCGAGCAGCCACCGTGCGACGACGGGGCCGAAGCGGCCGTGCCGGGTGCTGCCGATCACGACGGTGACGCGGACGGGGGAGGCGAGAGAGGTGTCCGTAGCGGTGTTCATGCGGCACAGCCTGGTACCTCGACCATTCTTGAGGTCAAGCGAAGCCGAGCGCCCCGCCCCCGTCCACCCTTTGCGCACCTCTCGGCCCTCCGTTCGCGACTCGTCCGCCGTACGCCGTTGACCTGCCGGAACGCCGGACGTACGCACCACTTGGAGCACATCGCCGACACCCGTTCACCGCAGTTCTGACACCCCGTCAGCGAGCGCCCGCGGCCGACTGCCCGTTACCTCGGAAGGGCAGGGGTACGACCGACACGGCGGCACAGCGGAGGAGGACGAGATGCGACGTACGGCCCGTCTGCTGACCGGTACCGCGCTCGCCGTCGCCGCGGGCGGCATGGCCGTGCCGGCGTACGGCGAGGGCGCCGGGAACCTGACGGTCCTGCCCTCCAACGCCGTACCGGGGGCCCGGATCACCGTGACCACGGCGGCCTGCGGCACGGGCGGCGCCGCGATGGGCAACGCCAGCGCGGTCGGCGCCGGTATGTTCACGCTCGCGCCCGGCTCGCCCGGCAAGGACGCGACCGGGCACTTCAGGGTGCCGCCGAGCGCGCAGCCGGGGACGTACGAGATCGTCGCGACCTGCTCCGGTGGCGGGCGCGCGACCGTGACCGGTGATCTGACGGTCACCCTGACCCCGGTCGGCGGCGCCACGCAGCCGCGGGGAAGTGTGAAGACGGGGGTCGGCGGCGCGTTCGGCGCCGACCCTGTGCAGACCGCGGTAGGCGTGGCGGCCCTCGCCGTCGCCGCCGCGAGCGGTACCTGGCTCCTGCACCGCCGTGTGCGACGTGACAGGAGCTGACGGGCGCTCTTAGCTGCCCGTCGGCCGGTACCGCCGTCCGCTCCCCCTCCGGGTGCCGATGCCCCTCGCGGCCGGAGGGGGGCAGGGGGCGCCGTGTCCGTGAAGGAGGCCCAGGTGCAGCAGGCCGGCAGTGCCAGAGAGGTCGCCAACGCCGCCATAGCCTCCGCCTCGGCGATCGCCCTCTGCGGGGGCCTGTGGCTGCTGCACCACGCGGCCGAGGGCCACTCCCCGCCGCAGCCGTCGGTCGCGCAGGCGGCCACGGGCGCCGACCGCATACGGTCCGCCGCGCCCGCGCTCGCGCCCTCGGTCCCCGTACGCGTCCGCATACCGGAGATACGCGTGGACGCCCCGCTGACCGGCCTCGGTCTGACCCGGACCGGCCGCCTCGAGGCCCCGCCCGCGGGACGGAGGAACCTCGCGGGCTGGTACGCGGCCGGGACCGTCCCCGGCGGCGTCGGCACCGCGATCGTCGCCGGGCACGTCGACACCGCCCGGGGCCCGGCCGTCTTCTACGCCCTCGGCGCGCTGCCGAAGGGCAGCACGATCGAGGTGGGGCGGCGCGACGGCTCGACGGCCGTGTTCACGGTGTACGCGGTGGAGGTGTACGCGGCGAACGCCTTCCCCGACGACAGGGTGTACGGGGCGGCCGGGCGCCCCGAGCTGCGGGTGATCACCTGCGGCGGGGGCTATACGAAGGCGACGGGCTACCAGGGGAACGTGGTGGTCTTCGCCCGCCTCACGGGAAGCCGTGTCAGCGGCGGCAGTTGACGCCTCAGGCCAGCCACTGCTGGTACGCCATGTTCACCACCAGCGCGAACACCACCGTCAGCAGCACGATCCGGACGAACCCGCTGCCCTTCTTCAGCGCGGTGCGCGCGCCGAACATCCCGCCCGCCAGGTTGAAGACCGCCATCACCGCGGCCAGTTGCCAGAAGACCGTGCCCTTCCAGGCGAAGGTGGCGAGGGCACCGGCGTTGGTGCAGCAGTTGACGATCTTGGCGATGGCGGAGGCGTTCACCAGGTCGAGGTGGAGGACCGCGGTGAGCGCCAGGATGAGGAAGGTGCCCGTGCCGGGGCCGATGAGACCGTCGTAGAAGCCGATGCCGAGGCCCGCGAGCCCGATCGCGGCGAGCACACGGCGCGCGGAGACCGGCTCGGCCGAGGGCACGGTCCCGAAGGCGGGCCGCAGGATCACGAAGGCGCCGACCGCGAGCAGGACGACCATCACGACCGGCTTGAGGACGTCCGTGCTCATCCCGGCGGCCACGAACGCCCCGCCCGTGGACCCGGCGAGCGCCGCGAGCCCGATCCGTACGGCCAGCGCCACGTCGACCCGCGTCTTGCGTACGTACGTCACGGCGGCGCCCGTCGTACCGACGATCGCGACCGCCTTGTTGGTGCCGAGCGCGGCCGACGCCGCCGTACCGGCGGGCAGGCCGAGCAGCAGGGCGGGGAGCAGCAGCAGCCCGCCACCGCCGACCACCGCATCGACCCAACCGGCCGCGAGCGCGGTGAGACAGAGGACAACGACCATGGTCAGCGATATATCGGGCATGATCGCGACCTTAAGGACCGGACCACGGCGCGGTCCATGATCCTGAGCGTCTTCTGAGGTTGGCGACGTCTTCCAGAGGTGGGGAAACGGGGAGGGCGGCACCCCCCGCACAGGGGTGCCGCCCTCTCCCGGCGGTCCGGAGCCGTCCTCGTGTCGGCGAGGGAGGTGACCGATGGCGGCTCCGGGAGTTGTCGGCGGTCGGGTCAGCGGTGGTCGCTGCCCTGCGCCTGCGAGGCCGCGCGTCCGGCCTCCAGCCGGGCCACGGGGATACGGAACGGGGAGCAGGAGACGTAGTCGAGTCCGGCCTCGTGGAAGAAGTGGACGGACTCGGGGTCGCCGCCGTGCTCGCCGCACACGCCCAGCTTCAGGTCGGGGCGGGTCGCCCGCCCGGCCTTGGCCGCGTCGCGGACCAGCTTGCCGACGCCGTCCTTGTCGATCGTCTCGAACGGGCTGACGCCGAAGATGCCCTTCTCCAGGTAGGAGGTGAAGAACGAGGCCTCCACGTCGTCGCGGCTGAAGCCCCACACCGTCTGGGTCAGGTCGTTGGTGCCGAAGGAGAAGAACTCCGCGGCCTCGGCGATCTGCCCGGCCGTCAGCGCGGCGCGCGGCAGCTCGATCATCGTGCCGATCGCCAGCTTCAGCTCGGTGCCGGTGGCCGCCTCGACCTCGGCGATGACCCGGTCGGCCTCCTCCCGTACGATCTCCAGCTCCTGCACGGTGCCGACGAGCGGGATCATGACCTCCACGCGGGGGTCGCCCTTCGCGTTCTTGCGCTCGGCCGCGGCCTCGGCGATCGCCCGTACCTGCATGGCGAACAGACCGGGGATCACCAGACCGAGGCGCACACCGCGCAGACCCAGCATCGGGTTCTGCTCGTGCAGGCGGTGGACGGCCTGGAGCAGCCGCAGCTCGTTCTCGTGCGGCTCCTGACGGGACTCGGCCAGGGCCACGCGCACCGACAGCTCGGTGATGTCGGGCAGGAACTCGTGCAGCGGCGGGTCCAGCAGGCGGACGGTCACGGGGAGCCCGTCCATCGCCTCGAACAGCTCGACGAAGTCGGACTTCTGGAGCGGGAGCAGCTCCTTGAGGGCCTCCTCGCGCTCGGTCTCCGTGTCCGCGAGGATCAGGCGCTCGACCAGCTCGCGCCGGTCGCCGAGGAACATGTGCTCCGTACGGCACAGGCCGATGCCCTGCGCGCCGAAGCGCCGCGCCCGCAGCGCGTCCTCGGCGTTGTCCGCGTTGGCGCGCACCCGCAGGCGCCGCTTGCGGTCGGCGAACGCCATGATCCGGTGCACGACCTCGACCAGCTCGTCGGCGTCGTCGGCGCCCGCGTGCATCCGGCCCTCGAAGTACTCCACGACGGGCGAGGGGACCACCGGGACCTCGCCGAGGTACACCTTGCCGCTGGAGCCGTCGATCGAGATGAGGTCGCCCTCCTCGACCACGTGGCCGCCGGGCACGGTCATGCGCCGCCGCTTGGTGTCGACCTCCAGCTCCTCGGCGCCGCAGACACAGGTCTTGCCCATGCCGCGCGCGACGACGGCCGCGTGGGAGGTCTTGCCGCCGCGCGAGGTCAGGATGCCCTCGGCCGCGATCATGCCGTCGAGGTCGTCCGGGTTCGTCTCACGGCGCACCAGGATGACCTTCTCGCCCGAGCGCGACCACTTGACGGCCGTGTACGAGTCGAAGACCGCCTTGCCGACCGCCGCGCCCGGCGAGGCGGCGATGCCCCGGCCGACCTGCTCGACCTTGGCCTTCTCGTCGAAACGCGGGAACATGAGCTGGGCGAGCTGGGCGCCGGTGACGCGCTGGAGCGCCTCGGCCTCGTCGATGAGCCCCTGGTCGACGAGCTGGGTCGCGATCCGGAAGGCGGCGCCCGCCGTGCGCTTGCCGACGCGGGTCTGGAGCATCCACAACTGGCCGCGCTCGATGGTGAACTCGATGTCGCAGAGATCCTTGTAGTGGTTCTCCAGCGTCTCCATGATCTGCATCAGCCGGTCGTACGACGCCTTGTCGATACGCTCCAGCTCCGCGAGCGGGACGGTGTTGCGGATACCCGCGACGACGTCCTCGCCCTGGGCGTTCTGCAAGTAGTCGCCGTAGACGCCCTGGTGGCCGGAGGCCGGGTCGCGGGTGAAGGCGACGCCCGTGCCCGAGTCGGGGCCGAGGTTGCCGAAGACCATGGAGCAGATGTTCACGGCCGTGCCGAGGTCGTGCGGGATGCGCTCCTGGCGGCGGTAGAGCTTCGCGCGGTCGCCGTTCCACGACTCGAAGACGGCCTTGATGGCGAGGTCCATCTGCTCGCGCGGGTCCTGCGGGAAGTCGCGCCCGGCCTCGGTCTTGACGATCTTCTTGAACTTGGTGACCAGCTTCTTGAGGTCCGCGGCCTCCAACTCCGTGTCGACCGCGACCTTCTTGGCCGTCTTGGCGGCGTCCAGCGCGTCCTCGAAGAGGTCGCCGTCGACGCCGAGGACCGTCTTGCCGAACATCTGGATGAGACGGCGGTAGGAGTCCCACGCGAACCGCTCGTCACCGGCCTGCTTGGCCAGACCCTGCACCGATCTGTCGGAGAGACCGATGTTCAGGACCGTGTCCATCATGCCGGGCATGGAGAACTTCGCACCGGAACGCACCGATACCAGCAGGGGGTTGTCGGGCTGGCCGAGCTTCTTGCCCATGCGCTCCTCGAGCGCGGTGAGGTGGGAGCTGACCTCGTCACGCAGTGCCACCGGTTCCTCGCCACTGCCGAGGTAGACCTTGCAGGCCTCGGTGGTGATGGTGAAGCCGGGAGGAACGGGAAGACCCAGATTGGTCATCTCGGCGAGGTTCGCACCCTTGCCGCCGAGAAGGTCCTTGAGGTCCTTGTTGCCCTCGGTGAAGTCATAAACGAACTTCACCCCCTCGACACCCTTTTCAGTTACGCGGTGATCTCTGTTTTCCGACACGGGTCTCGACTCCTCGAGGACGCGGTGGCTGCCCTGACGGCGAGGAACATACCCAGATCGAAGGCATCTGCGTACATCCTCTTGCGCGTCATGCGCATGCAACCACCCGTCCGCCACTGGATCGAAAGTCAAAGCTTGGCAAGCACCTGGCGCCGCGTGTTTTCACTTCTTGAACACATCACCCCCCACAGACGCCTCTAGACGCTCACATGAGCACCCATCCCGCACGTTTGATTTTGATCGATGAACGATCAAGGGGTGGCACTGAGTGCCACCCCTTGGAGAAGTGCAGTCGACCTTCAATCGCTCATCTGAGCGCATCCCCGATCAGAGGTGGCGAGAATCACGCGAACTGAGGAGGCTTTATGTCACCATGCGGACACGCATCCGGGCGTGTCGCGGACGGTCGCGGGACCCACGGACGGGGTTCACCGCGCCCACGGATCGCGTTCATCCCCCGGACGCGTTCATCCCCTCGGACGCGTTCACCCCCCGGACGTGTCCAGCTCCGCGTCCTCGCCGACGCCCGCGCAGTCGTACGGGTCCTTCAGCCAGCCGTCCGGGAGCACCACCCGGTTGTTGCCGGACGTACGGCCCCGGGGTCCGTCGGCGCCCGCGGGCCACGGCTGGTCGAGATCCAGTTCGTCCAGCCCGGCCCGCAGTTCCGCCAGTGACGACGTGATCGCGAGCCGCTTGCGCATCTCCGAGCCGACCGCGAAGCCCTTGAGGTACCAGGCCACGTGCTTGCGGAAGTCGATGACCCCGCGTGCCTCGTCGCCGATCCACTCGCCGAGCAGGGTGGCGTGCCGGACCATGACGTCCGCGACCTCGCGCAGCGTCGGGCGGGTGAAGTCGTCGCGCCCCTCGAAGGCCGCCACCAGATCCCCGAACAGCCAGGGCCGCCCCAGGCAGCCGCGCCCGACCACCACGCCGTCGCAGCCCGTCTCGCGCACCATCCGCAGCGCGTCCTCGGCCGACCAGATGTCGCCGTTGCCGAGCACCGGGATCTCGGGCACATGCTCCTTCAGCCGCGCGATCGCCTCCCAGTCCGCCGTGCCGCCGTAGTGCTGGGCGGTGGTGCGGCCGTGCAGCGCGATGGCGGTGACGCCCTCCTCGACGGCGATCCGTCCGGCGTCGAGGAAGGTGAGGTGGTCGTCGTCGATGCCCTTGCGCATCTTCATCGTGACCGGGAGGTCACCCGCGCCACTCACGGCCTCGCGCAGGATCGCCCGCAGCAGGTTCCGCTTGTAGGGCAGCGCGGATCCGCCGCCCTTGCGGGTCACCTTCGGCACCGGGCAGCCGAAGTTCAGGTCGATGTGGTCGGCCAGGTCCTCTTCCACGATCATGCGGACGGCCTTGCCGACGGTCGCCGGGTCCACGCCGTAGAGCTGGATGGAGCGCGGCTTCTCGCTCGCGTCGAACGTGATGAGCTGCATGGTCTTGTCGTTGCGCTCGACCAGCGCCCGGGTCGTGATCATCTCGCTCACGAAGAGACCCTTGCCGCCACTGAACTCCCGGCACAGCGTGCGGAACGGCGCGTTCGTGATCCCGGCCATGGGCGCGAGGACGACGGGCGGCTGGACGGCGTGCGGGCCGATCCGCAAGGTCGAGTTCATCGTGGGCGTGGGCGGGGGCGTGGACATGAGGCCATTGTCCCGTACGGCGAGGGGTACTCGACGCGGACGAGACCTGATCGTGTAGCGGTCATTAGTTAGACGCACTATCGAAACGGGCGTACGATGAGGCGCATGCCGGAGCCGACCCGACGACGAAGCCTGCTGGTCCTCGCGATCTGCTGTATGAGCCTGCTGATCGTGAGCCTCGACAACACCATCCTGAACGTGGCGTTGCCCTCGATGCAGAGAGAACTGCACGCGAGCGTGTCCGGCCTGCAATGGACGATCGACGCGTACACGCTCGTCCTGGCCTCGCTGCTGATGCTCGCGGGCTCCACCGCCGACCGGATCGGCCGCAAACGCGTCTTCATGGCGGGGCTCGTCGTCTTCAGCCTCGGCTCCCTGCTCTGCTCGCTGGCCCCCAACCTGGAGTCGCTCGTCGCCTTCCGCATGGTGCAGGCGGTGGGCGGTTCGATGCTCAACCCCGTCGCCATGTCGATCATCACCAACACCTTCACCGACGCGCGCGAACGCGCCCGCGCGATCGGTGTGTGGGGAGCCGTGGTCGGCATATCCATGGCCGCGGGCCCGCTGGTCGGCGGGTTGCTGGTGGAGTCCGTCGGCTGGCGCTCCATCTTCTGGGTCAACCTCCCGGTCGGCCTCGCGGCCATCCTGCTCACCCTGCGCTTCATCCCGGAGTCCCGGGCGCCGAAGCCCCGCCGCCCCGACCCGGTCGGCCAGGTGCTGGTGATCGCCCTGTTCGGCAGCCTCACGTACACGATCATCGAGGCCCCGCACGCGGGCCCGGCCACGCTCGTGCCGTTCGCCGTGGTCGCGCTCGCGGCCCTGCTCGGCCTGCTCCGCTACGAGCCGCGCCGCCCCGAACCGCTCATCGATCTGCGCTTCTTCCACTCGGCGCCGTTCAGCGGAGCCACGGTGATCGCGGTCACCGCGTTCGCGGCCCTCGGCGGCTTCCTGTTCGTGTCCACGCTCTATCTCCAGAACGTGCGCGGCCTGGACGCCCTGCACGCGGGCCTGTGGATGCTGCCGATGGCCCTGCCGACGTTCCTGTGCGCGCCGCTGTCCGGCCGACTGGTCGGCACCCGCGGCCCACGCCTGCCGCTGCTGATCGCGGGCTGCGCGATGACCACGAGCGCCGTGCTGTTCGCCGCGTTCGAGGCGGAGACGTCGAACGTCACGCTCTGCGTCGGGTACGTGCTGTTCGGCATCGGCTTCGGGTTCGTCAACGCCCCGATCACCAACACGGCCGTCTCCGGGATGCCCCGCGCCCAGGCGGGAGTCGCCGCCGCCGTCGCCTCCACCAGCCGCCAGCTCGGCCAGACCCTCGGGGTCGCGGTGGTCGGCGCGGTGCTGGCCTCGGGCATCGGCTCCTCGCCGTACCGCGACGCCTTCGTGGCCGCCGCGCGCCCCGGCTGGTGGATCCTCGTGGCCTGCGGCCTCGCGGTCCTGGCCCTCGGCGCGCTCACCACGGGCCGCTGGGGCCGCCGCACAGCGGAACGGACCGCTGAGCGGCTGGAGTCGGCGGAGGTGCGGGAGGCCGCGGGCATCTCCGCGTAGGCCTGGCCGTACGAACACTTCGCCGCCCCGGCCGCGCCGAAGCCGGAGTGTCCGGTGGCTCTGCTCGGACTGTCGGCCCGGTAATCAGTCGACCGACAGGCAGGAGCCCCGAACCAAGGGAGGGACGGTGTCCCTTTCGGCCGTTGATCGCAACTGCCGGAACCAGGGCGGGAAGAGACGGCGTCGAACCCAGGACGACCACGAGACCGTGATGGATCGCGAAGGAGTCCTGGGGATGATGGGAACGGCCACCCGCTATCTGTATCTGGTTCGGCATGGTGAGGCGTTGCCGGACGAGAGTGGGCTGTCGGAGAACGGGCGTCGGCAGGCGGTTCTGCTCGGCCGCCGACTGGCGAACCGTCCCATCTCGGTGGTTCACCATGGCCCACTGCCCCGGGCCGCGCAGACCGCGCACCTGATCGGCGAACACCTGGACGGCGCCGCAATCGCGGTCTCGGAGACTGCCGGTGACTATGTTCCGTACTTTCCGAATCGGGATGAACTACCGCCCGACTGCGCCGACTTCCTCCTGCGTTTCCTCGCGCAGTCCACGGCCGAGGACCGTGAGCGCGGTCCGGTACTGGCAGGTCAGGCCTTGGAGCAGTTCACCGGCCCGGTGGCGGGCAATGAGGAGCGCCACGAACTGGTCGTCACCCACAACTTCCTGGTCGCTTGGCTGGTGCGGCATGCCACGGACGCCCCGGAGTGGCGCTGGCTCGGCCTCAACCACGGCAACGCCGCCCTGACCGTCATCCGCTACACGCCGGGTCGGCCGTCCTCGGTCCTGGTCTACAACGACATGCGGCATCTACCCGCCGAATTGCGCTGGACCGGGTTTCCTCCTGAGGTACGGCTGTGAGTGCGCCCGCTCCAGCCGGCTACGCGGCCTTGGCCGGGTCATGGGTCCAGGTTATGGCGAAGACGGTCGCCAAGGCCCTGGCCAAGTAACGAGGCCGGGAGCAACAGGGAGCGGGTGAAGATGCGGCTTCCGGCGCGGTCGATCGCAAACGCCGGAAGACACCAGTGCCGCGTCAGGCAACGTTTGCCCCGTCGCAAACGCTGCCTGACGCGGCATTAGGGCCTGTTTGGAGTTGTGATCTGGCGAGCCCCAGATCACAACTCCAAACAGGCCTTAGAGGTCCTAACAAAGGCGTCGGACGTGGCGGTAGGTGATCAGGCAGGTCGCGAGGCCGAGGAAGGCTTCGTGGATGTCGTCGCGTCGCTCCC
>NZ_JBVJNF010000003.1:0-738832 GCF_055583785.1 Streptomyces sp. NPDC104371 | reverse complement strand
AACGCCAGGAGAAGTCCAGGACGCCGGCGCTGCGCCTGGACAGCGCTTGTGGCCGAAGACGGCATGACTGTGCCTTTCACTACGGGGTCGGAAACGACGCGCTAAACGCGCCAACTGCCGGAGACATGGCCCGGCGATTACGGGACGAGCCGTTGAGCGGTTTGAGCCCTTGTGCGGTGGAGCGGTTGTGCTGCTGGTTCTGGGGGCCTTGCTGGTTGGGGTTAGTTGTGGTTGAACCAGTGGTGTATGTGGTCGGGGGCTGTGGGGTTGGTCTGGCGTACGGTTTCGGCGAGGTCGGCGATGGTCTGTCCTGCCAGGCGGTGGCGCCAGGCCAGTTCCGCGGTGGAGAACGCCTGCGCGACCGTGCACGGAATACGGCGGGCCTCGGGACCGGTGATCCGGCCCGCAACACCCTGATGACGGATGCCCGTGCACAAGAACGCCTGCGCCTGGCCGTCGATAGCGACGGCCACGTCCATCAGACTGATCTCCTCAGGAACCCGGCTCAGACGGAACCCACCACGAGGACCAGGATGGGAGGAGACGATCCCGGCCCGTGCCAGCGCGTTCATCTGCTTGTTCAGGTAAGCCGGGGGCAAACCGTGGAACTCGGCCAGCTTCGCCACCGGCACCGCCCTGCCCTCAGGGACCCAGGACAGGATGATGCAACAGTGCACCGCCCATTCCACGCCCTCTCTCAGCTTCATGACCTGGACATTACGCATCAACGATGTCCACCAGAAGAGCCCACCCAGTTATCCGTCAACTCCCCGCCGACCCACACTGTCCTGGCTGTTCAGAACCGCTTTCAGCTCGGCTTCCAGGTGGCTGAGATCACCCTCGTGACCGTGCGCGGCAACGTGCCCGTCCGGCCGGACCAGCCAGAACCCACCACTGCGGCAGCCCGCCGCAACAGCGGCTTCACGCCGCCGCAGCACGACCGTTCGCAGCAACTCCTGATACCGGGCCGCGACATGACCGGCCTCCGCCCGCCAGGCCTGCGACGACGACGCCAACACCAGCGTCCACGCACCCGGATCCGTTCCCGGACCGCTGATGCCGTGCGCCAGGGCGTGACGCCGCGGGAACACCGCACCGTCCTTCAGGCCTCCAGGAACCCGGCCGCGGAGTTTGCAACCCGACAGCCCGGAGGGCCGCTGGGTGTCACGCACAGGCGGATAGGCGAGGCGGCGTCCGGCCATGACGGGGGTATAGAAGCGGGAGACGATGCCGGTGCGGTCGAGGAGTTTGAAGGTCATATCGCGGGCACGGACCTTGGCCCGGCTGTCCGCCACCCACGCCCTGGTCTGCAGGTCCGTATCCCGCAGGATCTGCCGGGTCGCCTCCGAACGCTCCACCCCGTAACTCTCCAACAGCGAGGCAGGGGAGGTGCCTTGGATGACGGCGGCGAGTTTCCAGCCCAGGTTCTGGGCGTCCTGCAGACCGTTGTTCATCCCCTGACCACCCGCCGGACTATGGACATGCGCGGCATCCCCGGCAAGGAACACCCGCCCCACCCGGAAATCAGTAGCACGACGCGCATGAACACGGAACACGGCCTGCCACACCGCCTCCGTCAACCGCACCCCACGCGGACCGCGGTCCTCCAAAATCTCCCGCATCATCTCCAGCGACACCTCATGCCGGCCCTGAGGCATCACCGACAAGAACCGGTACACACCCCCAGGCATCGGCACCACCACCAACGCCCCACTCGGCGCCTGATAGAACAAACACTCATCCCCAGGCAGTTCACCCTCGATCCGCGCATCAACCAACGCGAACGCCATCTCATACGTACTGCCCTGGAAACCGATACCGAGCTGCCCGCGCACCGCACTGCCCGCACCATCAGCACCCACCACAAACGGCGCCCGCACACGCTCCACACGACCATCACCATGCTCAACGACAGCCGTGACACCATCACTGGCCTCGAGATTCCCGGAGAAGTCCACACCCTCCAGAGCCAGGAGGCGCACCTCACGCTCCACCTTGCCACCCAGCTCAGCAAGACGCTCGGCCAGCAGCCGCTCAGTCACATGCTGCGGCAACACCCGACACGCAGTGTCCTCATCCAACGCAAAGGAAGCCAGGGGAGCACGCTCGGAGAAGTAACTCAGCCGACTGATGTGGACGGACTCACGCCGCACACCTTCGGCGAGCCCCGCATCCTCCAGAATGTCCAGGGCCCGAGGCCATACGGACAGTGCTTTAGGCGTGGTGGACGGGGCTTCGGCACGGTCGATGACCCGCACCCGAACCCCGCGCCGCAGCAGCTCAACCGCGGTCAGCAGCCCGGTCGGCCCGGCACCGACCACCAGAACATCGAAGTCTGTGTTCGTGTTCTTACTCATCAGTGTCATTCCGTCCGCACGCCCGCAGTGACGCCCCCCGCAGGCTCCCGGGGCAACCGCTCCAGACTGATACCGAAATACTCCTTGTACGCCGCGAACGCCTCCGCCTCACTCTCCAGCACCCGCCGCGAACGCTCCTCACCCGCAACCATGCTCACCTGCTTGTTGCCCTTCAACGTGACCAGCCCGTCAGCCGTGCGCACCGAGCAGAACAAGCCCTGCAGGAACGAGGAGTCAGGCGAAGTGCGGTACCACCACAGCGTCGGAGCGAAATCCTCGACCCGCACCGGACGGTCCGCCACCCGGTACAACGGCTTACCACCCAGATACACATCCACCACCCCCTCACCCACATCACGCAACTGATACTCACCATGCGGATCCACCTGCACCTCACGCGACGCCAGACGCAACGGGAAACGACTGTTACGCCCGAAACCCACATCCACCAGCCAGTCCTCACCCCCCGCCCTCACCCGCAACGCCAGATGCCCCTGGAACGGACCCAACAACCCACCAGGACGATGCACCCACCCCGGCAGAATCTCCACCTCATACCCCAACGCCGTCAGCAAGAACGACAACGCCGGATTCACCTCAAAACAACCACCACCCCGATTCCCATACACGATCTTCTCCAGGACACGCTCATCCATGAAGATCTCCTCATCCAGGTGATAGCCCAGATTCTCGAACGGCACCGACAACAGATGACGCTCCATCACATGCCGCAACCCCGCCACATCCGCACACCCCGGCCGCACCGCACCGATCCGCGCCAGATAGTCCTCCACCAACCCATCCGCCAGAACCTTCACCACAACCAACACCCCTCTCCGGAACTCACAGACACTGGCAACGCAACAGCGCCAGACCCATCGCTGCGATGTTCCAAGGCGCTCGGCCAGGCGGCAAAGCCCAGTTGCCGAACCCGTCAGGTCTTCGGGGAGTACGTCAGATGGCGGCCGGCTCCGGTTGGTTGTCACCGGGGCCGGCCGCCGGGCGGTCGACGTTACGTTCGGGGCTTCTCCTACGCGCCGAGTGCGGCGCCGCCGTCGACGGTCAGGGTGTGGAGGGTGATGTGTGAGGCCTGGTCGGAGAGGAGGAAGGCGACCGCGTTGGCCACGTCGGTCGGCTGGGCGAGTTTGCCCAGCGGGATACCGACACGGAACGCGTCGAGGTTGCCGGTGAGAGTGGCACGCGGGCCGGACTCGTCGTGCCACATCGAGCTGAGCATCGGCGTGTCCGTGGAACCAGGGGCGACGATGTTGCAGCGGATCCCGTGCCGGGCCACCTCAAGCCCCAGACTCTTGGTGAACATCTCCGCCGCCGCCTTCGACGCCGCGTACGCCGCCATCCCCGAACGCGGCGTCGCGGCAGCATTGGACGCCACCGTCACCACCGCACCACACCGCCGCGGCACCATACGCCCCACCACAGCACGCGACAGATGGAACACACCCGTGGTGTTCACCGCGAACGTACTGTTCCAGTCGTCATCACTGAAACTGCTCACCTCCCCCAACCGCAGCACACCAGCCGCATTGACCAGGTAATCGATCGGACCCAGACACCGCTCCACCTCACCGACCAGCGCCTCCACCGCCGCACTGTCCGACACATCCGCCGCGAACCCCACCACCGGCAGGTCGTCGACGCCGAGTTTGGCCACCACCTCCTCGAGCTGGGCGGCGTCGCGGTCGACCGCCGCCACCGCAATACCCCGCTCCCCCAGGACGCGGGCCACGGCGGCGCCGATGCCACCGGCCGCGCCGGTCACCAGGGCCAACTTCTTCTCCAGTCCGTTCTCCATTCGTGCCTCTCCTTCACATGCCACATGTCATACGGACAGGGACGTGCGCTGTGCTTCGGGGGTCACTGATGCCAGGCGGACACCACCGAGACGGCCTGGCTGACGTTGAGTCGGGGGTCGCAGAAGCTCTGGTAGGAGTCGCCGACCAGGTCGGCCATGCGCGCGTCGGGGACACACTCCATGACCGAGTCCGGCGTGGTCTCCAGATGCAGGCCGCCGGCCACACCACCGTGCTGTACGACCGCGTGGTGGAAGGCCGCGACCTCGCGTTCGGCGGACTCCACGTAACGGGTCTTGAACCCACCAGGCGTCGTCACGGTGTTGGCGTGCAGCGGGTCGGTGAGCCAGACGGCGGGGTGCCCGGCGTCGCGAACCGCTTCCACCAGCGGGGGCAAGGCATCGGCCACCTTGTCGGCGCCCATGCGCGCGATGAGGGTGAGCCGCCCCGGTTCCCGCCGCGGGTCCAGTCGGCGGCACAGCTCCAGCAGGTCCTCGGCGGTGGTAGTGGGGCCCACCTTGCAGGCCACCGGGTTGACCACACCGGCCAGCAGCGCGACATGTGCGCCGTCGGGCTGCCGGGTGCGCTCCCCGATCCACGGCCAGTGCGTCGAGGACAGCAGCAGCCCGTCCTCCGCTTGCCGCAGCAGCGGGACCTCGTAGTCGAGCAACAACGCCTCGTGGCTGGTCCATACCGCCGGGTCGATGTGTCCGTCCGGCGAGGTCCGGTGCCAGCCGAGGTGACGCATGATGTCGTCGGCCGCCATGTAACCGGTGACCAGGCGTAGGGGGTCCGGGCGGCGGCTGTCCGGGGAGGGGTGAGGGTCGTTGACCATGTGGCCCCGGTAGACCGGTAGTTCACAGCCATCGATCTGCTCGGTGGGGCGAGAGCGCGGCTTGCCGAACTGCCCGGCGATACGGCCCACCCGGATCACCGGCTTCCCGGTGATGAGCCGAAGCGATCCGGCCAGCAGGTCCAGTACGGCGGTCTTGCGGGCCACGTCCCCGGGGGTGCACTCGGCGGGGTCCTCCGCGCAGTCCCCGGCCTGCACCACCAGGGCCTCTCCGGCCGCCACCTGCGCCAGTTGACGCCGCAGCAGGCACACGTCCTCGGCACGCACCAACGCGGGCCGAGCCGAGAGGTCCGAGCGGATGCGCCGTAACTGGGCCTGGTCTTCCCAGTCCGGCTGCTGGGCGGCTGTCGTGGGGTCGATGTCGATGTCGAGTAGCAGGTTCTCCATGGATGTCTCCAGACGAAGAAGCGACGACGACGCGGCGTGGGCCGCTGTGTGTGGACAGATGGAGTGGTGACCGGTGCAGAGACGGTGCAGTGTCGTAGTGACAGGTGAAGTGTGTAGTGACAGGTGTAGTCGCAGGGGCGGTGACAAGTGGAATCAGGGTCGCGGAGCCGGGTGGTGCGGTCATGCGCCCTCGACAGCGGCGTCACGGGCGCGGCGCCCAGCCCACCTCGTCAACAGCAAGGGAACTGGGAGAACTTGGGGATGGTGACGACCTCGGCAGTGGCGAACCCGCCCCTGGCGAAATGCCGTGACTCAAGCGGTCAGGGCATCAATGAAGGCGTGGGGCAGCATCCGTTCGATGCTGCTGTCGCCGAAGCCGCCGACGAACCACGGCAGTTGGCGGGTTCCGAACCAGAACGGCGAGGTCACCTCGCATGGGGCGCCCACTGGGGCGGGGAACACCCGGCGGGTGAACTGCCGGGCCGTGGAAGGAGACGTCACTGAAGCGCGCGGGCGGGCGGACACCGCGCCTGGGCATCCGAGGGCGCGGGCACGCGCGTAGATGTAGGAGTGAGCGTGGCACAGGGCAACGCGGTGCGACGGAAGCGTGCGGGACGCCTCGGAGCGCGGTGACGGCCACGGCGGCGGTGCGTGAACCGGCCACCAGCCCGCCGGAGGTACGCACCACGACCCGGGAACCGGACGCGCTGCGGAGGCGGGGCGCGGCCCTTGTGACGGCGGGCGCGCCGCGCCTGTCCGCCTGCGGCTGGCTGGTCATGCGAACTCCTCGCACACGTGGACGGCCTGGTCCGCCGATCGTGTGCCTGGAGTTCCGTGGTCACCAAAACAAGCCAAAGCAATCCGTCAGCTTGGTGGCCGGATCGGCACCATAGCTGACGCAACGGCCCGTACTGTGGCTGACAGTCGCCTGTCGGGGCCTTACACTGCGCCGCCCCGGCGCTCAGGAGGCCCTGGCGACCTCCCTCACGGACCTGGCCGTGCCGGAGAGCATCGCGATGGCGTGTGCGGCCGAGGCGAGGGTGACGTGACGGTGCCAGCCGCTGTAGGAGCGGCCGGAGAAGTCCCTGATGCCGACCCGGTCGGCGATCCGAGTGAAGTCCCGGTCGACGCGGCGGGTGAGCCGGGTCAGACGGAGCAGGTGCGCGGGGTGCAGGTCGGCGATGTCCGTGAGCCACAGCTCGGCCGGCCAGCGCCCGCCGTTCTCGCCGACGCCGAGCAGCCGCAGGTCACGGGACCGGGCGGGCCGCCGTACGGGGTGCTGGGACAGGCGAACCTGAACGGTCGCGGTCAGCCCGGTGTACACGGCGTCGGCGGTCGAGCCGGGGTACCGCACGATGACCGGCTGACACAACGGGCGGGCCACAAGCATGAGTTGACGTGCCGTCATCTCCATGCCGCCCCCGGTGTACGGCATGCCCAGGTCCACGGCGGACAGCCGCAGGTCGGCGGCGACGCGCAGCAGCATCGGAGCACCGGCGGTCCGCAACCTGCGTACGGTGTCGGTGACATCGGCCTCGCGGGCGTCCATGACCACCGGGCGCACCGGAAGGCCCCAGTCCCGGGTGATGTCGAGGTAGGCCGCTACGCCCGCCTGGTCGAGGGTCTCAGGTCGCAGGGTCTCGGGAATCGCGGCCTGCCGACGGCGGGTCTCGTCCTCCAGCCAGGTCTCGGGCAGGTGCAGGCGCCAGTTTACGGGCGTGCTGTGCTCGTCGGAAGCCGCCCAAACACCCACGGCCTGCTGGGCGTTCATCACCTGGCCGCGGCTCCGGAAGAAGTGACGGTCCACGCCTACGGAGTTGTCGCCCGCCTTGGGGATCACCATCGGCCGCAGGACGTACGCGCGGGCCGGGGAGAGCTTCTCGAGGTGGCGGGCCAGGGCGCGGCGGACCGGCTCCCAGTCCCAGGTGGAGCCGCTGATGAAGTGATGCAGGCTCTGCTCGGCCGCCTCGCCTCCGAACAGCGAGGAGATGTTACGGATGGACTTGCGTCCCTCGGCTTCGAGCAGCCCCTGGACGTACTCAACGCCCTTGCGTCGCTGGTCGCTGCGCGGCAGAGAGGTGAAGAGCACCGAGGCCAGCTCCTCCAGGATCCCCTCCTGGACCGTCTCCCGTGCCGTCTCCGGTGCGGGGCAGGGCACCTCGTGATCGCGTATACGCGTGTGCGCCTTGGTCTGCATCCCGTTCACCTCACTTGCTCGGCCGGGCGACGACTCCACGCCGTCCGGTGGTGTCAGCAGCTTCCGTGCGGCCGACCAAGGACCGACCAAGGCGTGGAAAACACGCAGGTCAGGGGTGGGGTTCGGGTGATCGGTCCGGCCGTCGGCAGAGAGGGGCGCGGAGGGCACGCCAGGTCAGGCATCGGCAACGGCGCTGCGAGGAACGCGACTTGGGCTACGCGCGCATGCGGAGTCGCCAGGGCGAGCAGCTCGTCCAGCGGGTCAAGGGTTCCGCGGTCGTGCACGTCGACGCGCACGACCGCGGATCTCTCGTTCCTAGCCCGCCGCGGTCAGAACGCTCGCCGTGGATCGGCGCACGCGGTGGGTGGTGTCCTTCGTGGGCGCGGCGTGGAGTTCGGCGTCGTCGGGCGAGGGGAAGACCAGACGGATCAGTTCCGGTATGCGGTAGTCAGGGGTGGCGGCGCTTGTCGTGTGACTTGCCGTCAACACGACGTGATGATCGAGGAGTTGACCCAGTACGGACTGTACTGACCACATGTCCCCGCCCAGCAGTTGCCGGGCCTTGGCGATGTCGAAGGTGTCGGGGCCGGCCGAGGCCAGGGCGGACAGGGAGCGGTGCAGGGACTGGGGCAGTCGGGCGACCGCGCCGGACGCTCGTGCGAGGACGTCGCAGGCCTCGTCGTGCAACTCCGCTGCCAGATGGCCGTCGTTGGTCAGTCCGCGGGCCAGGTCCGGCAGTGTCCACATCGGGCGTGCCGCGAACTTCTCGCCCACCGTGCGCAGGGTCAGGGGGAAGTTGCCCATCAGCCCGGTCACCCGCGTCAGCAGATCACGGTCGCCCGCGAGGCGTTCCTGACCGGCCAGCCGCGTGAAGAACTCGGTGGCGTCGGCGGGTGAGAGCGGGTCGAGCGACAGGGTGCGGGCGCCGGGCAGGCCGGGCAGGCGGACGCGGGAGGTCACCAGGGCGATGCTGTGGCCGTCGGCGGGCAGCAGCGGCAGCACCTGGTCGGTGCTCGCGGCGTCGTCCAGCATGACCAGCAGCGAGCGACCGGAGCTGGCGGCACGGAACATCCCGGAGAGTTCGTCGGTGTCCTCGGGCAGCCGTCCCGTGTCCAGGCCGAGGCCCCGCAGCAGGGTGCCCAAGGCCGCCGCGGCCTGGCGGGGGTGGTCCTGGGCGTCGTGCAGGCGGGTGTAGAGCGTTCCGTCCGGGAAGTGTGCGGCCAGTTGGTGCGCGGTGTGCACGGCGAGCGCGGTCTTGCCCACTCCGGCCGGGCCCAGGACCACCAGCACACGGGGTCCGGGTGCGCTGATCCGCCGCGGGCTGTCGTCCGACTCCGTACCGGTCGGCGCCATGAGCGCGGCAAGCCGTGCGGTCTCGGCGACGCGGCCGGTGAAGTCCGGGATGTCCAGCGGGAGTTGGCGTGGGGCGACGGCGGTCGCGGGCGCTGCTCCGAGCGGGTGCTCCGGGGGCACCGGGGCCGTGTGGACCATCGTCTCGTCCGGGGCGATCTGCGGCAGCGCCTCGTTGAGCACGTCCTGTTGGAGCTTCTGCAGCCGCTCGGACGGCTCGATGCCCAGTTCGTCGACGAGTCGGCGGCGCAGCCGGGTGAACGCCTCCAGGGCCGTGGCCCGTTGCCCGGAGTGATGGGCGGCGAGCATCAGGTGGGCGGCGAACTCCTCGTTGAGTGGATGGTCGGCGGTGAGCTGGAGCAACTCCCCCACCACGTCGCGGTGTCGGCCCAGTTGCAGGTCCGCCGTGATCCGCAGCTCAAGGGCGTTGAGCCGGGCCTCGGCGATCTGCGCGATCTGCGCCGCGAGCATCGGCCCGGCCTCGAGACCGGCGAACGGCTCGCCCCGCCACAGCGCGAGCGCGTCGCGCAGCAGCGAGGCCGCGGTGGGCGGGTCGCCCTCGCTCAGGGCGGTGCGCGCCCGGACGACCGCGTGCTCGAACTCCCACAGGTCCAGCTCCCCCGGCCGCAGGTCGATCCGGTAGCCGCCGGGTGCGGTGTGCACCCGCTCGTGGGGGTCGGCGGGGCATCTGAGCGCCTTGCGTATCTGGTAGACGTACGTCTGCACCGTCTTGCGGGCCAGGCGCGGCGGGTCGGCCTCCCACAGTTCCTCGATGAGCGTCGATGTGGAGGCCAGGCGGTTGGCGTTGAGCAGCAGCAGCGCCAGGGCGCGCCGCGCCATGGGTGCGGTGGGGGTGCGGTCCTCTCCCTGGGCGTGGACCTCGAGCGGTCCGAGCACCCCGATCCGCAGCGCGCCGACCGGTGCCGTTGCGTTCATGGCGGTGTGTTCCTTCCTGTCCCGCTCGTCGCGTGGTGGGCTGTGGTGGCCGCCAGGGGCGGGAACGGGATCCGCGGGATCGAGCGTGCGGGTCGTCGTCGCCGCGGTGCCCCTGCCGAGATCGGTGCCGGTCATGAACTACCCCCGTTCCCTGCGGTATTCGCTGGGTGTGGTGCCGTATCGGTCGCGGAAGAGCCGGCTGAAGTGGGAGGCCCCGTAGAGTCCCGAGCGCTCCCCGATGAGTGCGACGGGCAGGTGGTCGAGGGACGGGTCGGCGAGTTCGGCGCGGCAGCGGGCCAGCCGTTCGTCGCGGATCCACCGGGCCGGGCTGCTGCCGTACTCCTGGAAGACCTTCTGGAGATAGCGCAGCGAGACGTTGTGCTCGCGGGCGATGGTCACCGGGCTGAGTCCGGGTTCCGGGAGCCGCTGGCGGACGTAGGCCTGGATCTGGAGCATCAGCGCCTGCCGGGCGATCTGTGCGTCCTCGGCGACTTCGCGCATGCGCTCGGCGAACAGGGCCGCGGTGAGCCCGGCGACGCTGCCGCCGAGGAGGTCCACCGCGGTCTCGACCTCGGTGCCGTGTCGGCCGATCCCCTCCAGCAGGGAGGACAGCAGGGCGGCCAGGCCCTCGGTGCCCGTCCAGGGCCTCGCCGTCATGCGGTCGGCCTCGGTGGTGGTGAGGCCGACCAGCCGGTGGGGCACCGTGACATCCACCAGCCGGAAGTCCTCGGGCATGATCACCCGGTACGGGCGGGTGCTGTCGTAGCAGATGAGTTGCGGGGCGCGTACGGTGCCGTGGCGGCCGTCCTGGAAGGCCCAGACCTCGCCGGTCAACGGCCTCAGCAGGCGCAGGCAGCCCGCCGTACGCGCGTCGATCAGCCGTGCCGGGCGGACCAGTTCACCGGGTCCGCCGCTGACCAGGGTCACCCGGACCCCGCCGAACTGATGGGTCGTGGTGATTCCGTGGAGCGGCTCGTCGTGTTCCCTGACGGTCTGCACTCCCCCGCGGCCGGAAGGTGCGGGCGTGTCCACGAGCAGCGTTCCGGCGAGCTTGCGTTCATCGAGGCGTGGCACTGCGGTGACCTCCGTTCATGCGTGGGGACGAAGCGACCGTCGAGCGGGCTCTCCCTCACCTCACACCATGAAAACATACCCGCGTGCCGGTATGACTCTTGTATCGGAAACTTCGATGGGACGGACGGATCGGAGGGGGCGCGAACCTCGCGACGGTCCGCGCCCGCCACGACGCATGTGCCCCGCTACGACGCATCCGCACAGGCAAGCCCCGCCACGACGCATGCGCACAGGCAAGCGCCCGGCGCCGCACCGGTCGCCGTCAGCGTCCGGTGCAGCGCCGGGAGGTCCTCGGTGGACGTCCGGGCGACGGTCCGCTCCATCTGCCGCACAGGGCAGCCCCGTTGACGGGCCGGGACGTCCTGCGGCACGGGGACGGTGGTGTCGTCCACGCGCGCGAGCCGGTGGCCGTCCCGGCGCACAGCCAGGTGGTCCAGCCTCCGGTGACCGACCGGGGAACTCGCCTCATGGCTCACACCCTCCCGCGGTCACGCCCGAAGGCGCCGTCATGGGCGCACTCCTCGGACGAGCCCACGCCTCGTACGGCTCATACGACATGGATCAGCGATCGAGGCTCGGCCGCGGACCGGCCGCGCCCGAGAAGGGCGGCGGCGTGGGCGGCGGAGGCGAGTGTGATGTGCCGGTGCCAGCCCGCGAAGGTGGGCCCCTCGAAGTCGTACAGACCCACCCGCCGCCCCGTACGGGTCACATCGCGCGCCACGCGGGCGGGCGTGGCCGCCAGCCGGACCAGCGCCGCCACCGGGGTGTCGACGAGGTCGGTGAGCCAGTAGGCCGCGTCCTGGCGGGAGTTGGGGTCCTTCTGTGCCAGCAGGACCTGGCGCTGCCGCGGGCCGGGAGGCGCGTCGGCCGCCCGGCAGGCCAGCCGGGCCACCTCCCGTACGCCTGTCGGACCGGGGGCGGGTACGCGGCTCCAGCGGCCCGCGGGCCGACCGGCCGCCAACTGCCGGGCCGTGGCCAGGGTTCCGACGGTTCGGCCGTCGGGGCCGAGCGGGGCCAGCAGTTGGGAGGCGCTGATACGCAACAGGTAGGGGATGCCCGCCGCGGCGAGCCGCCCGGCGACCCGGCCGGCCCCGGCCTGCCGGGCGTCCAGCAGAACCGGCGGTTGCGCCGGGCCGGTGGCACGTGCGGCGGTGAGGAGCAGCGCGAGCCCGGCCTCCGCCTCGTCCACGACGACGGCGTCCTCGGGGATGCCCGCCTGGCGGCGCAGCCGAAGGTCGTCGAGCCAGCGGGTGGTGAGCCGCAGATGCCAGTCGACGGGGTATCCGCCCCGCGCCGTGGCGGCCCAAAGCCCCACCGCGCGCTGGGCGTTGAGGGGCCGTCCGGTGCGCGGGTCGGCGAAGTAGTCGGTCCCGACCCCGGTACGGCCGGTGCGCGGGGTGGTCGCGGTGTGCACCACCCAGGCCGCGGGGGGCGCGAGTGCGAGCATGTGCTCGGCCAGGGCGTCGCGCAGGGGGCGCCACGGCCAAGTCGACTCACTCACCAGGTGGTTCAGTCGCTGTACGTCGGCCGGTATCCCGGTCCGCGCGGCGACGGCGCGCATGCTCGTACGGCCGGTCGCCGCGAGCAGGCCCCGGATGTACGACTCGCCGCCGCGCCGCTGGTCCCGCCTCGGCAGCGGTGCGAGGACGCGCTGGACGAGTGCGTCGACCGCTTCGCCCTCCGCCCCGTCCGGTCCGCCTCCGTCCATGAAGACCGGGACGGGGGCGGTGGGGCGCGCTTCCGGCGCGACGGTGGCCGTAGCGGTGGCGGTGGCGGTGTTCACGAAGCCACCTGAAGGTACGCGGCGTGCAGCAGCTCGGCGGCGGGGTTCTCCAGGAGTCCCGGGTGGCCCGGCGCGTCCAGGACGACGAAGCTCAGCCGTCGGGCGCGGGTGTCGCCGTCCGTGGTCAGTGAGGCGTTCAGCCGCTCCCAGGCGTGTCGCGGATGGGTGGTCGGCAGTCCGAGCGCCCGCAGCACGTCGCGGTGGCGTGCCACGTGATGGTCGGCCAACCGCCCGGCCTGGTGGGCGAGTTCGGCGGCGTACACCATGCCGATGGACACGGCGTGGCTGTGCCGGATCCGGTAGCCCTGGGTGTGCTCGAGGGCATGGCCCAGGGTGTGGCCGTAGTCGAGGAACCCCCGTGTGCCGTGGGTGAGGGTGGCTCTGAGGTGTATGGACCGCTCGACGAGGTGGGCGGTCAGATCGCTCGCCGGGTCGGTGGCCGCCGCCGGGTCCGCCTCGATCAGGTCCAGGAGGGCGGGGTCGGTGAGCAGCGCGGTCTTGACGACTTCGGCCAGGCCGCCGACGTGGTCGGCGTGCGGCACCGTACGCAGCAGGTCGAGGTCGCACACGACACCGGCCGGTTCGTGGTGGGCGCTGACCAGGTTCTTGCCCTGGGGGATGTTCAGGGCGCCGCGGCCACCGTCGGCGGCGCCGACCATGCCGAGCAGGGTGGAGGGTGCCAGGACGAGGCGGATGCCGCCCTGCCAGGTGGCCGCGAGGAGGCCCGCGAGGTCGGCGGTGGCGCCGCCGCCGAGGGCGACGACGGCATCGGAGCGGGTCAGCCCCGCCTGGGCCAGACAGGTCCACAGATAGACGAGGACTCCGGCGTCCTTGGCGTGCTCGCCGACGGGCACCGGCAGCGGTACCACTTGACGGCCGTGCCGTTCGAGTTCACCGGTGACGTGGCGGGCGGCTGCCGCCAGGGCGGGCGGGTGGACCAGCGCCACCTTCACCGCGTGCTCGCCCAGCAGGCGGTCGATGTGGGCGTCGAGGCCGTGGCCGACGATCACGGGATACGGCGCGGTGCCGGTCTCCTGCGGGGCGGCGGGCGCGGACACCGGGCGGCTGGTGGAGGACGAAAGGGTCATGGAACACCTCATTTGACGGCCAGATGGGTCAGATAGCTGCGGTGGTTGCGGGTGGTCTCGGTGACGCTGTCCCCGCCGAACTTCTCCAGCGCCGCGTCCGCGACGACCAGCGCGGTGACGGCCTGGGCGACGACGGCCGCGGCCGGTACCGCGCACACGTCGGAGCGCTGGTGGTGGGCGACGGTGCTCTCGCCGCTGGCCACGTCCACGGTGGCCAGCGCGCGGGGCACGGTGGCGATCGGCTTCATCGCCGCGCGCACCCGGAGCACCTCGCCCGTCGAGATGCCGCCCTCCACTCCGCCGGAGCGGCCGGTGGCGCGGCGCAGCCCGTCCGCGCCGGGCAGGATCTCGTCGTGCGCCAGGGAACCGGGTACGTCGGCGAGGGCGAAGCCGTCGCCGAACTCGACGCCCTTGATGGCCTGGACGCCCATGAGCGCACCGGCCAGACGGGCGTCCAGGCGGCGGTCCCAGTGCACATGGGAGCCGAGGCCCGGTGGCAGCCCGTGCACCAGGACCTCCACGACCCCGCCGAGGGTGTCCCCGGCGCGGTGCGCGCGGTCGATCGCGGCGACCATGGCGGCCGATGCCCCGGGATCGAAGCAGCGCACCGGGTCGGCGTCGAGCCGTGCGGTGTCGTCGGGTCCGGGCAGCTCGGTACCGGGAGAGCGCTGTCCGCCCAGGGCGACGACATGGCTGACGAGCCTGATGCCGTAGGCCTGGTGGAGGAAGGACGCGGCGAGGTGGCCGAGGGCGACCCGGGCGGCGGTCTCCCGCGCGCTGGCCCGCTCCAGTACCGGCCGCGCGTCGTCGAATCCGTACTTCTGCATCCCGGCCAGGTCGGCGTGGCCGGGGCGGGGGCGGGTCAGGGGCGCGTTGCGGGCCTGACCGGCGAGGACCTCGGCGGGTACGGGGTCACCGGCCATCACCGTCTGCCACTTGGGCCATTCGGTGTTGGCGATACGGACGGCGACCGGGCTGCCGAGGGTGCGGCCGTGGCGCACTCCCCCGGCGAAGGTGACCTCGTCGCGTTCGAACTTCATCCGGGCGCCCCGGCCGTGCCCCAGGCGGCGGCGGGCGAGGGCGTCGGCGATGTCGCCGGTGGACGTGTGCACACCGGCGGGCAGGCCTTCGAGCACGGCGGTCAGGGCCGGTCCGTGCGACTCGCCGGCGGTGAGCCATCGCAGGGTGGACATGCGCCTCCTTGTCGGGGTGGGAGTGAGTGGCCGGGTCGAGGTGCAGTGAGTGGCCGGGGTGGAGTGGGTGAGCGGCCGGGTCGGGGCGTGCGGGCCGGCTACTCCTGGAGCAGGTCGGGCTGTTCGGCGACGATCTCGTCCCAGAGCAACTGGAAGCTGAAATGGCCCAGTTGCTCGTCACCGAAGCCTTCGCGGGCGGCGAGCGCCTGCCCGTGGCTGAGGGTCTGCGGGGTACCGGCGGCCTGGGCCAGCAACTGCACCTGGGCGCAACTGTCGTAGGTCAGGAACCAGTGCACCGCCTCGTCCAGGGAGCCTCCTACGGTGATCAGCCCGTGGTGGCGCAGCAGGACGGCCCGGTTGTCACCGAGGTGGTGTGCGATGTCGCGGCCCTGGTCGAGGGAGACGGAGGGGCCCTCGTAGTCCCCGTAGAGCACCTGGCGGCCGTAGAAGGCGGCGGACTCCTGGTCGATGGGATCCAGCAGGCGGCCGAGGGCGCCGAGGGCGCGGGAGTGGGGGGTGTGGCCGTGGGCGGCTGCGACGGCGCGCGGGTGCAGCGCGTGGATCTGGGAGTGGATGACGAACGCGCTGGGGTTGACGGGGTGGTGGCCGCTGACCACCCGGCCGGTGCTGTCCACGCAGATCAGGTCGGCGACGCGGACCTGCTTGAAGGAGACGCCGAAGGGGTTGGTCCAGAAGCGGTCCTCGTGTTCGGGGTCGCGCACGGAGATGTGCCCGGAGATCCCTTCCCCGAAGCCGTACTTGCCGAACAGCCGTACGGCGGCGGCCAGTCGCTGTTTGCGGTGGCGACGGGACTCCTCGTGCGTGGCGAAGTGCGGTTCGGCGGGGATGGGCAATCCGGTCGCGGTGTCGGCCAGATGGGGCGGGCGGGGCTCGGTTAGGGGGCCGGGTATCGCGTGGGGCTCGATGACGGTGCCGGGTGTCGCACTGGGTTCCGTGATGATCGTGGTCATCGGGGTGACGTCTCCTTCCTGGTGCCGTGCTGTGCCCTGCCGGTCAGGCCGGGGTCAGTACGGTCTCGTCGTGGAGTACGGGCGCGGTGGCGCGGTGGTCGCGGATCGCGGTGACGATGTCCTGGCTCCGGTCGACCAGCGAGGGGATGCCGAAGGTGAAGAACAGGGCACCGGCGGCGATGTTGCCCAGCCCGTACAGGCGCGGGTCGGGCCGTCCGTCGTGGGTGAGGCGGCTGGTCGCGCGGGCCAAGTGCAGCCCGCCGTACGGGTGGTGGTCGGCGGCCCGCGCGCGGACCAGCGAAGTCACCAGAGGCCGGGCGCCGGTCGGGACGCGCCCCTCGGAGGCGTTGACGGCATTGATCACCTTCGTGGCGCGGAACGCGGTTCCGTCGGCGGTGAGGACATCGAAGCCGCCCCGCTCGGCGGGCACGATGTCGAGCAGCCCGGAGCGCATCGTCAACTGCCCTGCCTCGACGAGGTCGAGCAGCACCGTGGCGCTGCTGGGCGGCATCGGGCAGCACAGGCTCATGACGACGCGGTAATGGGCGCGCAGGACATGGAGCTTGTCCCGTTCGCGCAGTACGGGCCACAGGTCGGGGCCGGTCTCGGGTACGGCGCGCTGGAGGATCCGCAGCCCCGGATGCGGGGAGTTCACCTCGCCGAGCTGGCGGCGCAGTCGGTCCACCGGGTCCTCCACGTCGACCCGGTCGATCTCGCGGGCCACGGCGCCGAGGTCGGCTCCCGCGTCGCGGAACTCCGCCCGCAGCAGCGCGGCGACGTCCTCAAGGCTCAACTCCCGCCTTACGGACGCCTCGTGACGCACCCGCTCGGGTGTCAGATGCCGCAGGTGGAAGTGAACGGGCCGCTGTCGTACGCCCGGTAGCACGCCGCGTCGCGACAGCAGGCTGATGGGGCCGCGGTGGCCGCGGGCGGCGAGGGAGAGCACGATGTCGACGGCGGTCAGTCCGCTGCCGATCACCGCCACATGGTCGTCGGCGCCGACGCGGCGCAGGGAGCGGGCGAGCGGGTAGGGGTCGCCTACGAAGCCGGGGGCGCCGGACAGCCCGTAGACGTCCCGGGGGGCGTCACCGCCGACGCACAGCACCGCGTAGTCGTGTGCGCGCGCCGGTCCGTGGCCGGTGCCGAGCCGTACCCGGTGGGGCTCTCTGACAGCCTCGGTGACGGCCTCCGGGACGATGTCGACCCGCCACCCGTCGCGTCGCAGCCCGGCCACGGCGGTGTTCGCGGACTCCGCCAGGTACGCGCCGTAGAGCGGGCGCGGCGCGAAGCGGGCGCCCGAGACGTGGTCGAGGCCCTGGACGGTGCCGGTGGCGCGGTCGTGGTCGGCCACCCAGCGTGCGAAGTGGCCCGGGTCGCCCGCGCGTACGGTCATGTCGTCGGGGGTCGCGTTCACGCGTACGGTGGCGTCGTCCTCCTGGTAGGCCCTGCCGCGCCAGAGGCTCCGGGAAGGTTCGAAGACGGTGAGGCTGCCCGGTTCGATCTCGCTGCGGGCCAGTGCGTCGATCAGGCAGACGGCAGCCGCGCCGCCGCCTATGACGCCGATCGAGATTCCTGGGGGCATGTGTCAGTCACCAATCGATGGACGGACGGCTCGAGAATCACCGACCGCGCGGCCGGGCGCACGGGACGTGCGAACACGCGGCGGACGGAACGGAATCGTTCGATGCGAGTGACTGTAGGAAGCGATCCGCCGACTCACTTGCCGCGCAGCGCACCGGCTTTGACGGAATCACGCGCACCGGTTTCTTTCCCGGACGATTCCTCGACGATTCCCGGACGACTTCACACCGACGCGGAGGTCCCGCGCCGCTTCGAGGCAGCAAGAAGGCGGCCGGCTCCGAGAGACCGGCCGCCGAGCGGCAGGGGTGATGAGCTGGAGCGCGGAACTCGGCGCGCTCCAGGGGTTCAAGGGGCCCGACAGGGCGTCAGCGCGCGGCCTGTCGGGTGATGCGACGGCCGCAGCGGCCGTGGTGAGCAGAGCCCTGCTGTACGGCGCGCACCTCGCGCCGGGCGGTCTCGGCGATCTCGATGATGCGTTCCGCGTGCGGCAGCAGCGCCAACCCCGCTTCGGTGAGGGAGAGTTGGCGGCGGCTGCGGTCGAACAGCTCGGTGCCGACGGATTCTTCGAGGTTCTTGATCTGGGCCGTGACGGTCGACTGGGCGTAGTGCAGGTTCTTCGCGGCCCGCGTGACGCTCAGTTCCGCCGCCACCTCACGGAATGCACGTAACTGCTGAAACTGCATGACACGGCTCCCCTCTCCGGTCACGTACTTCCTGTACTCCCTGGACCAGAGAACATACCAGCCTGCCTGTATTCTATCGAGCCCTCGAACTTCCAAGCCCTCGAACCGAGCCCCCGAACTCTCGAGTCCTCGAACCTCCAAGCCCCGAGGAGGACATGCGCCGAGTCCGCCGCCGGGCCCCCGACCCCGCGGCGGACTCGTCCACTAGGCGGACCGCTCCTCCTGCTTGTCCCGCTCGACCCTGGCCATGAGCTGCTTGCCGCGGTCGGCGGAGATGTCGAGCTTCGTCAGCGTCTCGGGGGTCGCGATCGACCTAGCGAGGGAGCGGTAGAGGACGGCGATCCGCTCCTCCAGATCACTGCGGTCGCTCATCACCTCCGAGAGCAACTGCACTCCGCTGAACGCGCCGACGATCATCTGCGCGGCGTCGGCCACGTCCACGTCCGGCAGCAACTCCCCCCGGCGCTCGGCCTCGGTGAGGATCTGGACGTGTACGTCGAACCACGCCTGATAGGGAACGCGGCGGTCGATCTCGTGCACCTGGTCCACCGCGAGCCGGATACTGCCCTGCAGCATCCGGTCGAAGGTGAGCCGGTGGGACACCAACAACCCGACGTCGAGGGCGTCCTGGAGCTTGACCGGATGGTCGGCCGGTGGCATCTCCAGATAGCCGATCTGACCGCTCACCTGCTCGTCCAGTACCGCCTGAGCGAGCGCCACCTTCGAGGGGAAGTGGAAGTAGAAGGCTCCCTTCGTGACCCCGCACCTGCTGTAGACGTCGAAGATCGTGGCCCCCGCATAACCGCGCTCGGCGAAGACCTCTCCGGCCGCTTCCAAGATCGCTTTCCTGGTCCTGAGCGCACGCTCTTGTCGTGCCACGCGGCCCCCTCTCTGTGCCCGGCCGTCCTGGGGACGGCGACCTTGCCTGACGCCGGTTCATCTCTCCCATTGAAAAACAAACCCGCATGCCTGTACCTTACCGAGCGCGGAGCCAATCAGCCATACTCCGCGCCTCGTGCACCTCGTCACAGTCATGCACCTTCACCTAGAAAGAAGCGGCAATGACCTTGAGTGCTACGGCTACGGCAGTCCGGAAAGCCCACCGCGGAACGCTCCACACCGCGCTCCCCGACGTCACGACGGGGAGTACGCCGGCCGATCCGGCTCTGCCCGTCGACAGGACGCTGGTACACCGGGCCCATCTGCGCGATGTCCTGCCCACGCGCCTGACGCAGCACAGCGACACACGCTTCAGCGTCTCCGCACGCTGGCCGCGCGAGCACGCCCTGTACCTCACACCGGACGGCCGCTACACCGCCTCGCTCGTCCTGGAGACGATCCGTCAGGCCACGCTCCTCGTCTCGCACGCCGGACTCGGAGTGCCCCAGGGGCACCAGTTCGTGATGTGGGAGCTGTGCCACCGGCTCGAGCCGGACTGGCTCCCGGCCCGCTCCGCCGACCCCACGTCGCTGACCCTGGAGGTGGAGGTCACCGAGGTGCGACGGCGGGCGAGCGTACCGGCGAGCGCCACGATGGAGATGGTCCTGAAGTCGGAGGACCGCACCGTCGGCAGCGGCTCCATCCGGTTCAACGTCACGTCGCCCGCCGCGTATACGCGTATACGCGGGCAGGTGCCGACCACCTCTTCTCTCGCACCGCACGCCGTGCTGCCCACCCCGGTGGACCCGGAGGCCGTACACCGGGGCCGGACCTGCGATGTGGTCCTCACCCCCGAAGACGCCCCGGACACCTGGCAGTTGCGCGCCGATCTGTCCAATGAACTCTTCTTCGACCGGCCCAACGACCATGTACCGGCGATGGTTCTCGTCGAGGCCGCCCAGCAGGCCGCCCATCTCTCCACGGCGACCGGGCGGTTCAGCCCGCAGGCCTCCGAGATGAACTTCGGCCGCTACGTCGAACTCGGCACACCGTGCCGGATCGAGGCCCACCCCGGCATCGCCGACGACGGCACGGCCCGCGTCGAGGTGACGGGCCATCAGGACGGACAGCTCGCGTTCACCATCCGCTTCGAGCAGTCCGTCGCCCGCTAGGGCACCCGGCCCGCAGGGCCCGCGGCGCACGCCGCGCGTACAACCCGGGAGGACGCCCGGCGCAGCCGCTCCTCCCTCTCCCCCACGCGAGCCGTCCGCCGACGGCCGATGTGAACGCACCCCACGCCTCCGGTGCCCCACCACCGCGCGATGCCTCGCGTTCACCCGCCCGACCGTCCGTCGTGCGACGCTCAGCGGGACGTTCCTTCGTGATCCGAGGCCTGCGGCACAGCCCGCCGTCCGTGTCCGCCGCTCTTCCCGGCAGGACCCGCCCGGTGTGTGAACGGCGTTCTCCGCTTCCGCCGTCGCTTCCCGCAGGCCTTCGGCCGAATCCCGTCGTGCCGCGGCACGGTACGGCACCGAACGGGCATATACACCGCCCCTCGTGGCAGACCCCGGAGAGGAGGAGGACGTACGGCCGACCTCGCGGTCCACGCGCGGAGACACGTGCCCCGGCCCGTGTCCGCCGCCTCCCGGCCGAACGCCCGTCACTGTCATGCGCCGTGCCCTCCCCTCGCGTTCACCCGTCCCGGAGTCAACGTCTTTGTCTGCAGGGCGGCTTGGCCGGTCGGTGAGTACGGCACGGTCAACGCACCGTCCAGCCGCCGTCGACCGGCATGGTGGCCCCGACCACGAACGAGGCCCGGTCGCTGCACAGCCAGGCCGCCGCCTCGGCGACCTCCTCGGGGTCCGCGATATGCGGCAGCGGGGCCGCGTTCAGCAGCAACTCCCGGGCGCCGGGCTCCTCCTGGAGCCAGGTGTCGATCATCTCGCTGTGCGTGGAACCGGGCGCGATCGCATTGATACGGATGCCCTGCGCCGCGTACTCGACGGCCGCGGCCTTGGTCAGCCCGAGGACGGCGTGCTTGGAGGCGACGTAGGGGGCGGCGACCGGGGTGGCCACCAGCCCCGCGGTGCTGCTGGTGTTCACGATCGCACCTCCGTGCGCGAGCATCACGCGGATCTGATGGCGCATGCAGTTCCACACCCCGCGCACGTTCGTGTCCATGATCGTGTCGTACAGCTCGTCGGGTGTGACATGCAGCGGCGTGCGCGTCGCTCCGACGCCCGCGTTGTTGAAGGCGACATCCAGCCCGCCGAATCGGCTGAGCGTCCGCTCCACGGCCGCCGCCACCTCGCCGCTGCGCGCGACATCGGCGGTCACGTAGTCGACGTCGTATCCCCGGTCCCGCAACTCCGCGGTCAGACAGGCCAGTCGGTCCTCGCGGCGCGACACCAGCATGACGGCGGCACCTTCGCGACAGAACACCCGTGCGGCGGCGGCCCCGATGCCACTGCTCGCACCGGTGACAAAGGCAGATTTGCCTGCAAGAAGGCCCTGTTGCGTCATGATCTCACGCTATCGGAGGAAGGCCTTCCACTATCGCTTCGGCAAACACTTGGCCTGATCCACTTCCTCCCCGTCCACATCCGCACGCGGCTGAAAGGGACGAGAACATGGCAGGACAACGCATTCTGATCACGGGTGGCACCGGGTTCATCGGTGCCCGGGTGGCTGCCCTCCTCGCCTCCATGCACCCGCATCCCAGCGCGCCGGAGATCCGCCTGCTGGTCCACCGCACCCCGCCGCGCCTGCCCGGCACGGGTCAAGTGGACGTGCGCTGCGGCACGTTGTGCGACCTCGCCTCCCTGCGCGGCCTGTGCGACGGCGTCGACACCGTGGTGCATCTGGCCTCGCGGATCGGCGGCAGTACGGAGCAGTGCCGCGCGGTCAACGACACCGGTACGCGGGCGCTGCTCGCGGAGACGGAGCGGGCCGGTGTCTCCCGGATCATCAAGCTGGGTACCACGGCCGTCTACCAGGACGGCCGTCATCTGGGCACCCCGGAGGGCCAGTTGACCGTCGGCCCGGTCTCGCCGACGAGCGTCAGCCGACTCGCCGGCGAGGAACAGGTGCTGGCCGCGGGCGGTCTGGTGCTGCGCCCCCATCTGGTCTACGGGGCCGGTGACCAGTGGGTGGTGCCCTCGATGGTGCGGTTCATGAAGGTCCTGCCACACTGGGTGGACGGCGGCAGGGCGCTGATGTCGGTCATCGGCGCCGACGACCTGGCCTGGGTGATCGCCCGCCTGGCGTTGACGCGACTGCTGCCGCGCGGTGAGGTGTTGCACGCCGGACGCCCCGAACCGGTCAGCGGACACGACCTGTTCGCGGCGGCGGCCCGTGCGGTGGGCCTGCCACTGCCCTCCGGCGAGATAGCGCAGGAGCAGGCGCGCTCCTGGCCCGGTGCGTGCGAGGATCCGCACTGGCAGCGGCAGTTGTCTCTGCTCACGGTCGACCACTGGTACGACACCTCCCGGCTGTGGGGGTTGATGGGGCAGACTCCCGGCCGGAGCTTCGCCGAGGACTTCGCCCTGAGCGGGTCCTGGTACCGCTCCTACCTGGCCGGGCGGCGGCAGGACACACCGGTCGCCGCCGCGGCCCCGTAACCCGTTCCTCGACACGACGCTCCACTCAGGGCCTCTCGTACCCGTCCCGCCGGACCCGGGCCTCCGGCCGGCCGGGGCGGGGGCCCGGTACGAGGCCGAGGCTGTAGGTGTTGCGCGGGGCGCCGCCCAGGAGATGGGCTCCGGCGGACTGCACGACCTGGTCCTGGGCTATGACGTGCTGGCACATGGCGTTCAGATCGCGCAGTTGACGGTCGAGGACCGACGGCCGGTAGACGGCGGCCGTGGCCACGAGGTCGAACAGCGCGGCCACCACCGAGCGGGCCGTACGGAAGGCGTTGACCCGGGCCAGCACGGTCGCCACCCGCTGGTCGGGGCTCAGCTCACGCCCCGCCTCCAGGCGGTCCCACTGCTCGCGCAGACTGCCGTAGACGGCGTAGCGGGCGGCGGCCAGGTCCATCTCGGCCTGGGCGATGACGGTCTGCACCCGGTAGTCCTCGGTCCACGGCGTGCCGGTGGCACGGTCGATGCGGGTCGTGGCCACGTGCCGTACATGGTCCAGGGCGGCGCGCGCCACGCCCAGCGGTACGCCCGGCATGTTCCGCAGGACCGCGTCGGGGGCTGCCGCGGCTCCGGTGACCCGTGGGTCGGCGAAGCTGAAGGTGAACTCCTCGGGCACGTACAGGTTCTGCGTCCGGTAGTCGCGGCTGCCCGAACCGGCCAGCCCCGTGGCGTACCAGGTGTCCTGGAGTTCGAAGTCGGCCACGGGCGCGATGACGACCCGCCAGTTGCCGGGGGTGCCGGGCGGGCCCGGTTCGGGTGCGCCGTCGCGGGTGACCAGGACGCCGCCGACGACCCAGGTGCAGTGGGTGATGCCGCTGCCGAAGTGCCATTGCCCGGTGACCCGGTAGCCGCCGGGCACCCGCTCGGCGCGTCCCATCGGCATGATGGCTCCGGCGGTGACGGCGTCGGGGTCGGCGAGCAGTCGTCGGGCGGTGTCCTCGGCGAGGTAACCGGCGTAGATCGCGGTGTCCATACCGATCATGGCGCACCAGGCGGCGGAGGCGTCACCGGCGGCGAGGGCCTCGATGGCCTCCGTCTGCTGCACGGCGTCGAGTTCGGGCCCGCCGAACGCCTTGGGCACGGCCATTCGGAACACGCCGGTCCCGCGCAGCAGTTCCACCACGTCGGCGGGCAACTGCCGGTTCTCTTCGATGTCTTCGGCGCGTTCGCGCAGGCGCGGGGCGACGGCGCGGGCTCGCGCGAGGATCTCCTCGGCGGTCAGGTCGGTCAGGTCAACAGCCGTGTCGGTGGCCCCTGTCGGGCGCGGCGCGCTCATGCGTAGCGTCCCGGGGCGATGACCTGCTGCGGGTCAAGGAGGTCCTTCAGGCGCTGGGCGAGGGCCCGTTCGCCGGTTCCGGCGGTCAGTCGGCCGGCCCCGGTGTGCTCGACGTCGAGGCGGTAGGGGATGAACCCCTCGGCCGTGAAGAGGGTGTAGAGCCGGTCCAGGGCCCGGTGGGCGTTCGCGGTGGCGTGTTCGTCCTCGCGGGCGAACCGCATCGTGACGACGCAGTCGACGACGTCCGCGTTCAGTGCGTTGAGTGTGGCCCCGCAGCGGATCCCGGTCTCGGCGAGGACCTGTTCGAGCAGTTCGCCGACCCGGGCGAGCGCGGGCCCGGTGAAGGGCACGAGGGGAAGGAAGAGGAGGATGCCGCCTTCCTTGTCCAGCGCCCCGGCCGGGTGGCCGGTCTTGGTCTCGAACAGGGCGTCCGTGGGATCCGGGTCACCGGCGTAGGCGCGCTCGACCTGTACGGCGATGTCGTGGTGGGGTGTGTCCAGGTCGGTCGCGTCGGTGTCGGACACCTCGGTGAACAGGCCGGAGCGGGTGGCCTCGGCGGTGACGACGCCGGTCAGCGCCTCGACCGCCTCGAGGGTGCCGTCGACGCACACATGGACCAGACACCGGCCGGGCGGGCTGCCGTAGGCGCGGGCGGCGGCCTCGTTGTAGATCTTCACGACGCCGCTGGTCAGCCCCTGGGCGACCCAGCGGCGTACCGCGGCGGTCGCCGCCTCCGTGCGGTCGGGCGTGAAGTTCAGCCGGACCACGCGCAGCGCCTCCGGCCGGGGCAGCAGCCGGACGGTCGCGGCCGTCACCACGCCGAGGTTGGACTGGACGAAGAGCTGCACCAGCGACGGGCCGAGTCCATGGGCGTAGACGGGGGTGGGGCGGTCGGGCTCGGGCCACCAGCCCACCCGGACCGACGTGCCGTCCGGCAGGGCCACTTCGAGGCCCATCAGGTCGTCCACCCGCTGATGGCGCAGTCCCACGCCGCGGTCCAGGGCGTTGCCCACGACGCTGGTGTGGGCGGAGGACGCGGTGAGGTTCAGCATCCGCCCGGTGCCTTCGAGGAGCGTGGCGAGCCGGGCCTGGGTGACGCCCGGTTCGAGGACGGCCCAGCCCTGGGCGACGTCGATGTCCCGGATGCGGTCGAGGCCGGACAGGTCGAGGACGACCGCGCCGTCGCGGGCGGGTTCGCGGGAGCCGAGGCCCCAGTTGGCGCCGGTTCCGTAGGCGTGCAGGGAGGCGGCGATGCCGCTGTCGGCGAAGAGTTCGACGATGCCGCGTACGTCGTCGGCGGTGCGGGGCCGGACGACGGCGCGCACGGCGCGCGAGCGGTAGCGGCCGGTGTTGGGGCCGAGCGGGGTGATCGGGACGTGGGTCATCTCCTCGACCGGCAGGCTCACCCGGTCACCGCCCACCATCTGCCCGATCCGTGCCAGCACGGTCCAGAAGTCGGTGCCGACGCCGGTCTGGCGCTGGGGGGTGCCGGTTGCGGGGAAGAGGGTCATGGGACAGACCTCCGGCGTTCCTTGGGCCCGGTGCACGGGGCGGGGCGGGTGAAGGACACCATCATGTTAGAAAACCGGGCTGCTGGTATGTTGTCATGAACGCGCACGTCCCTTGTCCGGTTCGCGCATCCGCGGGCCGCATGGGCGCCGTCACTCGCAAACCGTCAGGGGCACGGTCGCCCGCAACTCGTCCGGGGCGCAGTTGCGTTCGCGAGCGTGCGCGCATTTTGCATGCGACCGCGGACCGCGCCCCTACGCTGCGATGAGCCGCGTGGCGGTGCGCAGGACCTCGGGCGAGGCAGTGACGATGGGGGATCGCGTGAGTGGGGATGTTCGCTTCGCCGTCTTGGGCTCCTTGGAGGTCACGGTCGGCGACATCTGGCTGAAGCTGGGCGGGCCCGTGCCCACCCGTGTCCTCACCACGCTGCTGCTGGAGCCGGGGCGCATGGTGCCGGTCTCCCGGCTCGTGGACGCGGCCTGGGACGACAGCCCGCCGCGCACGGCCGAGCACCAAGTGCGCAAGGCCATCGCCGATCTGCGCCAGCGCATCCCCGACGGCGGTTCCCTGCTCGTCACCGAGGGGCCGGGATACCGCCTGGCCGTGGACCCCGAGAACCTCGACCTCAGTCGGTTCTCGCTACGGCTGCGGCAGGCGCGCGAGGCGCAGGAGAGCGGTCGTACGGCCGAGGCGGCGGATCTGCTGCGGGCCGCGCTCGCGCTGTGGCGCGGCCCGGTCCTGGGCGGCAGCGGCGGTTCGGTGATCGCCGCCGCCTCCGCCGTGCTGGAGGAGCGACGGCTGGCGGCGGTGGAGCAACTGGTCGAACTCCGGCTGGCGCTCGGGGAGTCGGGCGAGTTGCTCGGTGATCTGCGGCAGCTCATCGCGGAGCACCCGCTGTGGGAGACCCTGCGCGGCCATCTGATGGTCGCGCTGTACCGCTCGGGGCGGCAGGCCGAGGCCCTGGAGGAGTTCCGCACGGTACGGGACCTCCTGGTCGAGGAGCTGGGCATCGATCCCAGTCCCCAACTGACCCGGCTGTACGAGGGGATTCTGCGCGACAGTCCCGAACTGGCCGCGGTGGCACCGGCGATACGGGAGCAGAGGGAGCCCGCGCCTGCGGAGCAGCCGTCGACAACCGCTTCGCAGAGTGTGACCGCGCCGTGCACGCTGCCGCACGATCTGACCGACTTCGCGGGCCGGGAGCGCGAGTTGCGCCGCCTGCTGGAGCTGGCCGAGCCGCCCGAGGGCGACGCCGTACGGATCGTGGCGATCGACGGCATGGGCGGCAGCGGCAAGACCGCCCTGGCCGTCCGCGCCGCGCACCGCCTCGCCGACCGCTACCCGGACGGGCGGCTCTACGCCGATCTGCGCGGCTTCACCCCCGGCGAGCGGCCCCGCAGCCCGGCCGCCGTCCTCGGCGCGCTGCTGCGCACCCTGGGCGTACCGAGCGAGCGGATCCCCGACGACACCGACGGGCGGGTCGAGTTGTGGCGCGCCACGCTGGCCGGGCGCCGACTGCTGCTCGTCCTGGACAACGCCCTGGACGCCGCGCAGGTCCGGCCGCTGATCCCGGCGTCGGCGGGCTGTCTGGTCCTGGTGGCGAGCCGGAACCATCTGGCCGGGCTGGACGGCGCCGACTGGCTGTCGCTCGGGACGATGTCGCCGTCGGACAGCCTGGAGCTGATCAGCGCGGCGCTCGGCGCGGAGCGCGCGGCGGCCGAGCCGCGGGCCGTAACGGAGTTGAGCGCGCTGTGCGGTCGGCTGCCGCTGGCCCTGCGCGTCGCCACCGCCCGGCTGTGCAGTCGGCCGCGCTGGACCGTGCGGTATCTGGTCGAGCGGCTGGGCGACGAGGCCCGGCGGCTGGACGAGTTGACGTCCGGGGACCACAGCGTGGAGGCGACGCTGCGTCTGTCGTACCAGGCGTTGGACGACGAACAGCAGGACGCCTTCCGGCTGTTGGGGCTGCATCCCGGGGCGGAGACCGACGCGCTCGCGGCGGCGGCACTGCTCGGTGTCGGGCCGCGCGAGGCCGAGGACCTGCTGGAACACCTGCTGGACATGCATCTGGTCGAGCAGTACGAGATCGGCCGGTACGCGTTCCACGACCTGGTACGCAGCTTCGCCCGCCGGTTGCTCGGGCGGCAACGGCGGGAGGAGCGGGCGGCGTTCGGGCGGCTGCTCGACTACTGCCTGGCGGTGACGGAGACCGCCTGCCGCACGCTGTATCCGGGGCGGGCCCGGATCGGTGACCGCTCCGGTACCGCGGCGACGACGTTCCAGTTACCCCGGCTGGGGGACGCGGTCCGGGCGGAGGAGTTCTTCGACCGGGAGCACGTCATGCTGCTCGGCGCGGTCGAGCGCGCGGAGCGGGAGGGCTTCCACCACCATGCCGTCCATCTCGCCCGCAACCTCATCTTCCATCTGAACTCGCGCAGTTACCTCGCGGAGTACCTCCACGCCGCGGGCGTCGCGGTCGCCGCGGCCCGCAGGCTGGGCGAGCCGCGCACGCTGTGTCTGAGTCTGACGAACCTGTCGGCCGTGCTGTGGAAGCTCGGCCGGTTCCGGGAGGGGATCGCCGCCGCTTCCGAGGCACTTGAGCTGGCGCGGCGCCACGGTGAGCGAGGGCCTGAGTCGATCTGTCTCGACCAACTGGGGCTGCTGCACAGTTGCCTCGGCCATCTCGGCGCGGCGGAGCGCTACTTGGAGCAGGCCGTCGCCCTGCACGAGGAGCTGCCCGACGGCCGCCAGCGGTCCTACGCGTGGTGCAATCTGAGCACCGTGTACGCCTGGTTCGGGCGGTACGAGGACGCGGCGGCGGCGGCCGAACGCGCCGCGCTGCTGTGCCAGGGCTCCGAGGCGCGCGGCGAGGAGATCATCGCTCTGACCGACCTGGCGACGGCCCGGCTCGGCATGGGGCAGCCCGCGGCGGCGCTCGTTCCCCTGGAGCGGGCACTGGAGTTGGGCGACGAGTCCCGTATGCCGGAGAACCTCGCCCTCACCCTGGCACTCGCCGCCGAGGCGAGTGAGGGGGTCGGCGCGGTGGAGCGGGCGACGGAGTACGCGGCCGAGTCCCTTCGGATGATCCGGTCCAAGGGCACGGCGACGCGCAACGCCACCGTGGAGAACGTCCTCGGCCGCTTCCACCGCAGGCGCGGTGACTACCCGAAGGCGCTGGCCCTGCACACGAGCGCGCACGGCCACGCGGTCGCTGTCGACTACCGCATGGAGATCGCCCGCGCCCTGAACGAGATGGCCGAAGTGCTGGAAGGCATGGGCGACTTCCGGCAGTCCGGGGTCCACCGGCAGCGGGCCTACGACCTCTTCAAGGAGATGGGGGTGCCGATGAACGCGTCGCTGATGGTCTGACGGGTTCCGCACGGGCCGGTCCCGGTCAGGGGACGTGGATCGCGGGGCCGGTCCCGTTGGCCAGGGTCCGCTCGGCGGCCGAGGGGTGTGCCGGACGCGCCAGGTGCGTCGGCGCGGCGGCACCGAACCCCACGGCGACCGCCAGGCCGACCGTTCCGACGACCGAGGCGAGCTTGCTGAGCGTCATGGTTCCACCTTCGTACTGAGGGCTGTTGACCCTGATCGGCTTCGACAGCACGGATGGTCCTCGGGCCCGTTCCCGATCGATTCCCGGACGGGTACCGGGCCCGCGGGGGTGAGCCGCAGCGGGAGGGAGCGCAGGCCGTTGACCACGATGGAGTCCAGGTACTCGGGTTCGCCGTCGAGGGTCACTTCGTCGACCTGGGCGAGGAACTCCCGTAGGACGGCCCGGATCTCCAGCTTCGCCAACTGCCTGCCCACGCAGTAGTGCGGGCCCGCGCCCAGCGCGAGATGGCGGTTCGGGCCGCGACGGATGTCGAAGACATCGGGGTCGGTGAAGTGCGCCGGGTCGCGGTCCACGGAGGTCAGCCAGCACACGACCAGTTCGCCCTTGCGGATCAGCCGCCCGCCCAGTTCCACGTCCCTGGTCGCCCGGCGCATGATGTGCGTGGCGCTCGACGTCCACCGGAGGATCTCGTCGATCGCGGTGCCCGCCAGGTTGTCGAAGTCACCGCGCAGCAGCGCCAGTTGGTCCGGATTCCGCAGCAGGGCGAGCATGCCGCCGGACATGGCGAGCCGTACGTTCTCGGTCCCGCCGACCAGGAGGTTGTCGCAGTTGAGGACCACCTCGTCCACGGGCAGGAGTTCACCCTGGTACGTCAGGGTGGCCAGCACACTGACCAGGTCCTCGCCCGGTCGCTCGCGGCGGCGCTCGACCAACTCACCGAAGTAGTCGAGGATCTGGAGGTGGGCGATGCTGCGCTCCTCGGCCGTGCCGGCGCAGAACGCGTCCGTCGACCACTCCACGAGGAACGGCCGGTCCTCGTCGGGAATGCCCAGGAACGAGCAGACGACTTCGAGGGGCAGCTTCGCGGCGACATCACCGACGAAGTCGATCCGCCCGGCCTCGACGGCCGACCGCACGGCCGCCTGCGCCGCCGAGTCCAGGAAGTCCGACAGCCGCCGCAGGTTCCTCGGCGCGAACCAGCCCGCGACCGCGCCGCGCAGCGCCTGGTGGCGTGGTGCGTCGGACAGGGCCAGGGTGCGGTTGCTGCCGGGGTCCTCGCCCTGGGCCAGCGGGCGCAGCAGGATGCCGGAGGACGAGCTGAAGGTCTCGGCGTCCCGCAGTACCCGCTTCACCTCGTCGAACCGGGTGAGCGACCAGAAGCCGGGGAAGACGCCGGGCTCGTGCCGCACCACGGGCGCGTTCTCCCGCATCCAGCGCCAGAGCGCGAACGGATTGCCGTGCCGGTAGGTCTCGCCGTCGAGGAGCCGGGCGATGTCGTCGATGCCGTGACGGGGGTCGTTGCTGTGGCGGGTGTCGCTGCTGTGGCGGGTGTCGCTGCTGTGGGGGGTGTGGGGAACAGTGGTGTGGCAGGTGTCGCTCACGATGCCTTCTCCCAGGAACGGTGGCCGACCGGATGCGTGTACCGCGTGTGCCGGGCGAGTTCGGCGGCGATCAGTCCGACGGGCGGGCGCTCACGCAGGTAGAAGTGCCCGCCCGGCGTCACCACCGGGACGAACACGCCGTCCGTGTGCTGCCCCCACGGCCGGAACCGGGCGCGGATCTCCGGGATGTCGTCCTCGCCGACGACGGCCACCAGCCGCGCGTCGATCCGCTTGCCGACGTGCTCGTGGTAGTGGGCGACGAGACGGAGGTCTTCCTTGATGTAGTCGAGGATCAGCTCCAGCAGCTCCTCGTCCTGCCGGATCTGCGGGCTCAGCGGCTCGTAGCGTTCGAGGTAGCGCAGGACGTCCGCGGTGTCCTCGTACGGGACCGGTGGCCGCAGCGCGGGCGCGGCGGCCGACGAGACGACCAGCGCGGACGCCTCGGCTCCGGCGTCGCGCAGACAGGAGGCGACCTCGAAGGCGACGTACGCCCCCATGCTGTGCCCGAACAGCACGGAGTACCGCTCGCCGCTCATGAGGATCTCCTCGGCCACGGCCTCGGCGAGTGCGCGCAGGTCGGCCGGTGACTCGTCCAGGACGCGGTCCTCCCGCCCCGGGTACTGCACGGCGTGGACCCGGGCCGTGGGCAGCAGGGGCTGCCAGGGCCGGAAGAACGAGGCGCAGCCGCCGGCGTGCGGGAAGCACAGTACGGCCGGGCGCGGGTCCTCGGGATCCGTGCTCTGCGCGGGGTCAAGTGCCCTGATGGCGGTGGCCGGTGCGGCCGGGGGCCGCCTCATGACCGCGTCAGCAGGTCGACCTGCTGGGGGATCGTGCCGCAGCGGTAGACCTGCTTGACCCCGACGGGCCGTCCGGCGATCTTCCCGAGGGCGCGGGTGAGCTTGAGGATGGTCAGGGAGTTGCCGCCGAGGTCGAAGAAGGTGCCCGACTCGCCCTCGCGCACCGGGACGCCGAGGATCTGCTCCCAGGCCTGTGCGACGCGCTGGGCGAGGGCGCCGTCCGCGCCGACGGCGGTGGCGGGGGCCGCCTCGGCGGTCGCGGTGCGCGCCGTCGCCAGCAGGGCCGCCCGGTCGATCTTGTCGTGCGCGGAGCGGGGCAGGGAGTCGGTGAACAGGATCTGGTCGGGGACGACGGCGCCGCCGAGTGTCTCGGTCACGAACCGGCGCACCGCTGCCGCGTCGACCTGCGCGTCGGCCGCCGTGCCCGCCTCCTTGACGACGAAGGCGTAGCAGGTCGAGGTGTCGGGGTCGTGGGCGACGGCGGCGGAGTCGATGCCGGGGTGGGCGGTCAGCGCCTCCTCGATCGTCTCCAAATGCACGCGTACGCCGCGGATCTTGACCTCGTTGTCGAGCCGTCCCACGAACTCCAGTTCGCCCCGCTCCGACCAGCGGCCGAGGTCGCCGGTGAGATAGACGCGTACGGTCCGCCCGGTCCCGGTCGCCATGTCGACGAACTTGGTCCTGGTCTCCCGCTCGTTGCCGACGTACCCCTGGGTGACGCTGCGGCCGGAGACGGCGATCTGGCCGACCGCGCCCTGCGGGACCTCGCGCAGCCGCTGGTCCAGGAGGTGGACGGTCGTGCCCGGGACCGCTCGGCCGATGCTGGGCTCGGCGGGCTTGTCGTAGACGCGGTAGGTGGACCAGACGGTGCACTCGGTGGGCCCGTACTCGTTGCCGAGGCTGACCGCGGGCAGCAGCGCGAAGTGCTGGTCGATGACGCTCCGGGACAGCGACTCGCCCGCGCACACCACCAGCCGCAGCGCGGCCAGGTCGCGGGCCAGGCGCTCGTTCTCCCGTACGGTGTGCAGGAGTTCGGCGTAGAAGCTCGGCACCGTCAGGGTGTGCGTCACCTTGTGCCGGGCGACGAGTCCGACCAGTGCCTCCGGGGCGCGCCGCTCCTCCTCCCCGGCCACGACCAGCGTGCCGCCGGCCGCGAGGGTGCCCCAGACACCGGCCACCGACGAGTCGAAGTGGAACGGCGAGAGCAGCAGGAAGACGGGGGTGCCGAAGCCCTCGTAGACGGCGAGGCGCGCGGCGTTGGAGACGGCCAGGTTCTCCTGGGAGACGGACACGCCCTTGGCTCGGCCGCTGGTGCCCGAGGTGAAGAGCACATACGCCTCGTCGTCCGGCACGGGTACGGGATCGGCGCTCTCCCGCGGGTACGCCCGCTGCCGTCCGGTCAGCGGATCGAGCACGGCCGAGACCCCGGAGGAGGACCTGATGTGCCGGGCGGTGGCCTCGGGTGCCGTGGGGTCGAGGAAGACGAAGGACCGGCCGGACAGCCAGACGCCCAGTGCCTGGGTGACCGTGGCGAGCGTGCGATGCGACAGGATCCCGATCCGGCGGGGTCCGGCATGGGGGCCGTCTCTGCTGACCGTATGGGCCAACGCCGAGGCGGACGCCACGAGTTCGCCGTACGAGAGTGTGTCGTCGCCGCAGATCACGGCGGGGCGGTCCGGGTGCTGTTCCGCCTGTTCCAGGACCGCGTCGCAGACGCGCTGTTCGAGGCGGGGCGGATCGAACTGGTCGGATATCGCGCGCAGTTGAAGTCTCGTCATGGACGGAATCCTCCGCATCGCCTTCCGGAATCCTTCCCGACGGGCTCCGGGAACGGATCGGGAATGCCCCGGTACCGCCTCTTCCTACGTTTCGGCTGTCGACGACCGGCTGTGCCACGAGGGAAAGGGAAGCGGTGTACACCTCATTCGCGGAGAAGCTGTCGGAACCGGATCTCATAGACCTGGGCAACAACATCTACGTGGTCCGCTTCGAGGTCATGAAGGTGACCTCGGTCCGGGCGGCGGTCAGGGATCTCCTGGACCGCGGCGTCATCCGCCGGGGCCAGACCCTGGTGGACAGCTCCAGCGGTATCTACGGCCACGCGCTCGCGCTGGTCTGCCGTGAACTGGGCCTGAAGTGCCACATCTTCGCGTCCATCGCGGTCGACGCGGCCATCAGGACCCAGTTGAAGTACCTCGGGGCGACCTACACCCAGGTCCCGCCCTCGGGTGACGACGGGCTCCAGCACGACCAGGAGACCCGGGTCCGGCTGGTCCACGCCTATCTGAAGGACAACCCGGACGCGTACTGGATGCAGCAGTACCACGACGACGTGCACTACATCGGCTACGAGAGTGTCGCCAACTCCGTGGTCAAGGAGCTGGGTTCGGAGGACCTCACGCTCGTCGGCGGGGTGGGGACGGGCGCCTCCACCAGTGCGATGGCCCGCTATCTGCGCCAGTCCGGCTGTGACGCCCGGGTGATCGGCATCCAGCCCTTCGGCAGCCGCTCCTTCGGTTCGGAGGCCATCCCGCTCGACGGGTTCATCATCGCCGGTATCGGCAGCGGTATCCGGTTCGGCAACATCGACTACCGCGCCTACGACGACGTTCACTGGATCAACTTCGATGTCTCCGCGGCCGGTTGCCGCAACCTGCTGTCCACCACAGGGGTCTTCGCGGGTCTCTCGGCGGGGGCGGGCTGGCAGGTCGCCAGGCATGTCCGCGCGAACGAGCCCACCGGAGGGCCCATCGTGTTCCTGGCCGCCGACCCCGGACACCGCTATGTCGACCGGGTCTTCCCGCCCGACGGCCCCGTCGAGCACGACCCCGACTACCGCCCCCGGATCATCACGGACCTCGCCGACATGACCGGCCCCTGGTGCGCCATGGACTGGACCCGGCGCTCGTACGACGTCCAGGACGACCTGCCGGTCTACCCGCTGCGGGCCTGAGCCCGTACTCGCGCGACCGGCATCCGCCCGGCCCCGGACGACCCGCACTCCCCCACCGGACATCAGCCCGGTATCCCACTGTGAGGCCAACTCCATGACCAACGTCGCTGTCATCAACTACGGCCCGAAGAGCGACTACGCCGCCATGCTGCCCGAACTCACGGGCCGCCTCCATGTGTTCAGCCACCACGAGCTGGCGAACACGGAGAGCTTCGCCCACTACGAGTACGTGCCCGACTGCGAGTTCGTCCCCTACCCGGAACTGCGGATCAGGCAGCTCGCCGAGGAGCAGCCGTTGACTCATCTCATCACGGACAACGAGTACGACCTGGAACGGGCCGCCCGGATCCGCGAGGACCTGAAGATCCCCGGCCAGTCCTCGGGCAGCGCGCTGTCCTTCCGCGACAAGGCCGTGATGAAGGAGGTCGCCCGACGCACCGTGCCCACGGCCGAGTTCGCCCGGCTGGAGACGATCGTCGACCTCACCGACTTCATCGCGGCCCACGCCTACCCGGTCGTGGTCAAGCCGGTGAAGCAGGGCGGCTCCCGTGACATCTCCGTGCTGCGCGGCGCGGAGGACCTGCTGGAGTTCAGCCGCCGCCACTGGCGCGAGGACCTCATGGTCGAGGAGTTCGTCGAGGGGCCGATGTACCACGTGGACGCCGTACTGGCGCCGGGGTACCGATTCGTGGCCTCCTCGCGCTATGTGCGCAGTTGCCTCGGGGTCTTCTCCGGGCAGAACAACGGCTCGATCCAACTCCACCCCGAGGACCCGTTCGCACGGCGCCTGGAGGAGTTCTTCGACCGCGTGCTGGAGGCGTTCGACGCCCCCGAGGTCAGCGCGTACCACCTGGAGGTGTTCCACACCCCCGACGACGAACTGGTGCTGTGCGAGATCGCCTCCCGGGTCGGCGGCGACCGTATCCCCGCGCTCACGCGCCTCACCTACGGCGTGGATCTGCACGGCAGTTGGCTGCGCCAGTCCTGCGGGCTGCCGGTCGATCCGCCGCCGGCCGCCGCGCCCGCCCAGGTGCACGGCTCCCTCTCGATCCTGCCGCAGGGCCGCCCCGTACGCGCCCCGCAGCGGCCACCGTTCCCGTGGGTGCGGCACTACGAGGTCAACGACAAGCTCGCGCCGGGCGCGGTGGCGCAGAACAGCACCTCGTTCCTGTGCTTCGTCATCGTCGGCGGCCGTGATCTCGCCGAGGTCGAGCAGCGGCTGCTCCAGGCGGAGACCTGGCTCATGGAGCACCTGGAAGAAGTCCCCACGTCATGAAGACCTGGCGCCGGACGTCGTCGGACGGGCGCGCGCTGCTGCTGGCCGTGCTCGTCACCGGGCTCACGACGTTCATGTTCCTGCCGCTGCTGGCCATTCACTTCACCGCCGAGGGCCTGCCCGCCGGGCGGGTGGGCTTCCTCGTGGGGCTGCTCGCGTTCTGCAGCCAGGGCTTCTCCCTGGTGTGCGGGCTGATCGTGGACCGGCTGGGCCCGCGCGCGGTGCTCATCAGCGGCTTCGCGCTGCGGATCGTCGGGTATCTGCTGCTCGCGCTCGGGGACGGCGGCAGACTGGTCCCGCTCGTCTCCGGTATCGCGGCCATCGGCGTGGGCGGCTCCCTGCTGGGCCTGACCATCAAGACGCTGCTGGTGCGGGAGGACAGTGTGGAGCCGCGCGAGATGCTCGCGCTGCGCTCGACCTTCGTGAACGTCGGCGTGGTCGCCGGACCGGCGCTCGGCGCGGCCGTCTATCCCCTCGGCTTCTCCTACATCCTCGCCGCCTGTGTGCTCTCCCATCTGCTCCTCGGCCTCCGGCTGACCCTGCGCCCGGCGGCGAACGACCGCTCCGATCAACCGACTTCGACGACGGCGGCGGCGAAGGACGCGCCGCCCGCCGCCGCGACACCGCAGTGGGCGCGCTGGCGTTGGGTGCCGCTGTGTCTGCTCGGCGTCGCGTTCTGGGCGATCTACAGCCAGCTCAATGTGCTGATGCCCATCACCGCCAAGGAGTTGACCGGCAGCACCGGCGCGAGTTCGGTGGTCTTCACACTCAACGGTGTGCTGTGCGTCCTGCTCCAGTACACGCTGCTGCACCATGTGTTCGGCAAGGCCACCACCCGTACCCTGCTCGCCGTCGGCTTCGTCGCCTTCGCCTGCGCCTACGCGGTGTTCATCCCGCTGGCCGGATGGTCCTCGCTGTTCGCGTTCGTCCTGCCGGTCACCGTCGCCGAGATGCTGATCGCGCCCAGCCTGGACGAGCAGGCCGTGAAGGTCAGTTCCGCCCGACGCACCGGACTCGCCCTCGGCACGATGAGCGCCGCCGGAGCGGTCGGCAGCCTCCTCGGCTCCAGCCTGGGCGGCTATCTGCTGCAGACGCTGCACGGTGACACGGGCCTGTGGCTGGTGCTCGTCGTGTTCTCCCTCGTCGCCGCAGCCACCTGTTTCCTCCTACCGAAGGTGCACCCGCAGCATGCCTGACATCCAGCCCACCGCCGTCCTCCTCAACCCCCGCGACCTGGTCGTCACCGCCGCCCAGAAGCTCGGCCTGTCCATCATCGTCGTCTCGGACCCCGAGGCTCCCCTGCCCGACAACGCCCCCGAACCCGTCCTGCGCACCCCCTGGACGAGGGACCTCGACGCACTCGTGGCGCAGTTGCGCGCCCTCGAACTGCCCTCCCCCGTAAGCTGCTTCGGCTTCGGAGAGGTGGGCGCCACGGCGTCCGCTGTGGTCAACGACCGCCTCGGCTGGCCCGGCAACCCGCCCGACGCGCTGGCCGCCTTCAAGGACAAGGCACGGCTGCGGGCCGTGGTCGGCGACCGGGCCGGGGCCCCGGTCACCCACCTCACCTGCACGGCCGAGGACGAGCTGCCCGCCGCCATCGAGCGGATCGGGTACCCCTGCGTGGTCAAACCCGTGGACGGCACCGGCAGTTCGGGCGTGCGCCACCTGGCCGACCGGGAGGAGACCGAGCGCTACCTCGCCGCCCTGCGCTTCAACACCCCGCACATCGTCGAGGAGTTCCTGTCCGGCGCCGAGTACAGCGTGGAGGCGCTCAGCACGCCCGGCGGACACCGCATCCTGGCGCTCACGGAGAAGACGACCACCGGCGCGCCCCACTTCGTGGAGACCGGACACACGATGCCGGTGCGACTCGGCGCCGCGGCCGAGGCGGCGATCCGCGACCTCGTCACCGGGATGCTGGACGCGGTCGGCTACCGCTACGGGCCCTCGCACACCGAGATCATGCTCACCGCGGACGGCCCCCGCCTCATCGAGTCGCACGGCCGCCCCGGCGGCGACCGGATCAGCGACCTGCTGTGCCTCGCCCTCGACGAGGACGTGTTCGCGCAGACGATGGCCACCGTCCTCGGCCTGCCCATGCCCCCGGCCGCCACCCAGCGGCGAGTGGCCGGCATTCGCTTCGTCACCTTCGACCGTACGGTCCCGATGCCGGGCATCAGTACCGAACTGGTCGCCTCGCTGCCCGGTGTCGCCGAGGTGGCCATCACCGTCGAGCCCGGCCAACGGCCGCCGGAGGTCCGCCAGTCGGGCGACCGGCACGGCTTCGTCGTCGCCACCGGCAGCACCCGCGACGAGCTGGAGACCAACCTCGCCCGCGCGGTGCGCACCCTCACCGCGACCGCCTGACCGCCTGACCGCCTGACCGCCTGACCGCCCGCAGCCCGTTCCCCTCGAACCGTTAGGTGCCCATCGTGTCGTACAAGATCCTCGTCCTCGTCTCCGAGGCCTCCTCGTTCGCACTCGACAACCACTCGATCATCCCCAGCGCCCTCTACCGCGAGGGCCACGAGGTACACATCGGTGACATCGACACCCTCGGTGTGCACGACTCCGTCGTCGTCTGCGACCGTATGCAGGTCACCGACGAGTTCACCTCCGGCGGCGACTTCCCTTCGTTGAGCGAGACCGCCGCCTCCGCCGAGGAGTTCGACCTCGTGTGGGTGCTCGCGGGCACGCACCCGGAGGCGGGCAACGACTCCTTCCTGCTGCTGTGGCTGCTCAACCAGCGGGTGCCGTTCGTCAACGACGCCTCCGCCCTGTTCTTCCTCAACACCAAGACCAACCTGGTCGCCATCGTGCCCGGCGAGCATCTGCCGACGTCGTACGTGACCAACGACTTCGACTTCCTGAACAACCTGGTCGAGTCCGACCCCGACCGCTCCTGGGTCGTCAAGCCGACCAACGACGGCTGCGGCGCCGATGTCTTCGTCGTCAACAAGTACGACCGCAACCGCTCGGCGCTGCTGGGGACGGCCACCGGCAACGCGGCCTCGCGGTACGGGCGTTACGGCCGCGACATCATCGGCATGGCCAAGCGGCACGCCGCCGTCCAGGAGTACATCCCGAACGTCCGCGAGAACGAGAAGCGCGTGATCATCGCCGGTGGCGAGCCGGTCTCCGGCTTCCTGCGCTTCCACCCCGAGCACGACAACCGCTCCAACGCCACCCTCGGCGCGCGCTTCGAGAAGCTCGAACTGACCGAGGAGGAGGACCGGTTCGTGCGCGCGCTGGGCAAGCGGCTGATGGACCTCGGGGTCTTCTACTCCGGCATCGACATGGCGTACCCGTACGTCATCGAGGTCAACATGGTCAATCCCGGCGGGCTGAGCTACCACCAGCTCGCCACCGGCGAGGACCGCTCCTCCGAGGCCGTCGACACCGTGCTGGCGGCCCTGCGTACCGCCGGGAAGCTGTCGTGAACGTCCGGTCCTGGCTGGACGCGCGGGCCGTTGCGGCATGGGAGGACTTCGCGCGAGGACCGGAGGCCGGGCCTGACCGGGAGCGGTTCGGCAAGGCGCTCCAGCGGCCCGACTGGCAATCGGCCTACCCGCCCCAGGTGTTCACCGCCGAGGCCGCGGCGGAGACCGCGACGGCCGGACTGCGCCTGGCCGAGCTGATCTCCGGCTTCCCCCGCAGGGTCTTCGGCGACGACCTCGAAGCATGGGCCGCCTACCTTGGCGTACCCGCCGAGGACGCGGCGCTCATGACCGACGCGCTCCGTCGGCCTCGGCTGCGGCGGGTCGCCACCGCCTTCATGCGCCCGGATCTGGTGCTGACCGACGACGGCCTGAAGCTGGTCGAACTGAACGTGGCCACCTCGCTGGGCGGCCTCAGCACCCTCGCCCCGTACACCGCCGCCACCCGCGAGTCGGCCTACGCCGCCTTCCTCGCGGAACGCGGACTGACCCTCGACGCACCGGACACGGCGAAGATCTGGCTGGAGGTCTTCGCCGGGCTCGTCCGGGCCCATGGCGCGGGACCCTTGCGCGTGTTCGAGGCCACGGCCGACCCGGCGGACCTCGACGGCGGGCGCCGCTTCTTCGTGGACATGCTGCGCTCCGCCGGCCACCACGTCCACTGCGGCCTCGTCGCTGACCTGCAACTCGACGACACAGGCATCACGTTCGAGGGTGAACCGATCGACGCCGTCTTCACCGCGTACACCTGGCACGAGACGAAGGCGTTCGTACCGCCCGCCCTGACCCGCCGCCTCATGGAACTCGACAGCGCGGGCGTGGTGGACTTCATCGGGTCCCCCGCCGCCGCCCTGTACGACAACAAGGGCAACCTGGCGCTGCTCCACGACCCCGAGTTCACCGGCCTGTTGACTGCCGAGGAACGCGCCCTGGTCACCCGTTGCGTACCGACGACCGTCCGGCTGCGCCCCGACACTCTCGACCGCGCGCTCACCGACCGCGACCGGCTGATCTGCAAGCCCGCCTCCGCCTACGGCGGCAAGAACGTCGCGTTCGGGGCCGCCCTGAACGAGCGGGACTGGCGCACTCTCCTGGAGACCCGGCTCGCCGACGCCGACGAGCGCTACATCCTCCAGGCCCGCCAACGCCCCGCCACGGTCCGGCTCCCGGGAACACCGTCGGCCACCGAACGCGAACTCGTCCTGGCGCCCCTCGTGTTCGGCGGTACCCATGCCGGAGTGTTCCTGCGCCATGCCCCGGCACGGCCGCAGTCCACGATCAACGCGTCGAGTGGTGCGGAGGTGGCGGCGCTGCTGACTGTGCGGCAGGAGCAGCGGTAAAGGCTGACAGGTGGTCCGTGACCCAGTCGGCGTACGACCTGGCGGGTCTGCCGGTGACCTCGAACACCGTTGGTTCGACGCCGGACTTGGCGTTCCGCTCCTGACGCCGCGCGCTCTCCAGCAACGCTTCGACGACAGCCGGTGGGTACCTTCTGCCGAGGAGCGCGCGGGCGGCGTCGGGCGCGAGTTCCTCGAAGGCCAACTCGATCCCCAACTGCCGCCCGAGTTCCTGTGTTTGATCGACAGGTGAGAGGGCCTCGGGTCCGGTCAAGGTGTACGCGCGGCCGGAGTGCCCCTCCTGGGTCAGCGCGCGCACGGCCACCTGTGCCACGTCCCGCGGGTCGACGCACGCGTTGCGTGACGTGCCGTTGAGCGCGCGCACCACGCGCGCTTCGCGCACCGAGGCCGCCCACGCGAGGGAGTTGGACATGAAGGAGCGCGGGCGCAGCAGTGTCCACTCCAGGCCGGAGTCGCGCAGCAGGTGCTCGGTGGCGCGCTGCCATCGGGTGATGAGGTCCTGTGCGCCCGTGTCGTTCACGGCCGCGGCGGACAGCTTCACCACGTGTCGTACCCCGGCCGCCCGTGCGGCCCGGACGAACCGCTCGTCGTCGTCGCCGATGCGGTTGGTGACCAGGAACGCGCGGCGCACCCCGGTGAGCGCGTGGGCGAGGGAGGCCCCGTCCGCGTAGTCGCCTGTCACGATCTCGGCGCGCGGCGAGGCCCCGGTCACGCGCGCGGGGGCCCGGGCGAGGATGCGCACGTCCCGCTCCTGGCGGAGGGCCCGGACCACCTCACGTCCGATGGTTCCCGTAGCTCCCGTCACCAGGATCACGGCCTCGCTCCCTTCCGTCGCCACGATGTCACCGGGTCCGGCGCCCCGGACCGGCTGCACTCTATGAGGGCAGGCCCTGCCCTGCGGCTACGGTGAGAACCGCACATTCGTTCAACGGCGCGTCGAAACCCTTGAGCGTCCCGGTCATCGTCCAGGCAGGATGCCCGTGTGAACCATGTCCTTCTCGGGCTCGCCGCCAACGCGGCTCTCCCCTCCGAACTGGTCGACCGTCTGATCGCGGTCGCCGACACCGACGTCGACATCGCCGACCGGCTGGCCGATCGCGCGGACCTCAGCCATGAGCAGGCGGTCGCGTTGGCCTCGCGTGCCGGGGAGTGCGCCGCGCGGCTTGCCCGCGAGGGACGGCTGACCGCCCTCGACATCGATCCGACGGCTCAACCGCACGCCGCGCTCGCGCTGTTGGACGAAGGTGCCGGTGACCCGGAGTGGGTGCGCCTGCTCGCGGCGGATCCTGTCGTCGAGCACCGCGAGAAGCTGGCCGCCTGCCCTGGTCTCCCGCCCGACGTGGTGCAGACGCTCGCCGCGGACACAGACGTACGGGTGGTCGCGGAACTCGCGCTGTGGGCCGCACCGGACGTGGCGGGCGGGCTCGCGGAACATCCGCACACTGAGGTCCGCCGCGCGGTGGCGGTCAATGAGGCCACGCCCCCGGCCGTGCTGGCGGCCCTGCTCACCGGCGAAGGGCTTCCTCCCGCGCGGCGCTGCCTCGTCTGCGACCGCGAGGAGACTCCGTTCGCGCACGATCCACACTGCCCGCGGCTCGACTGCGATCTGCCGCCGGGTGCCTCCTGCGACGGCTCCCATGAGTCCACCGTGCACGCGATCCGACACGCGGCGCTGCGGAACCCGGCGACGCCCGTCGAAGCCGTCGTCGGCTTCGCGGACCACCCTTCCACGTTGCTGCGCTGGGCCCTCGCCGCCCGCCCCGACCTGCCCCCGGAGGTCTACGGACAACTGGCCGCGGACCCCGTGCCCGGTGTCCGCGCCGACGTTGCCGAGAACCCCGCGATCGACGAGGCCCTGATCCGCGAGTTGGCCGGGGACCGTTCCTCCGATGTGCGACGCGGCCTCGCGCTCAACCCTCACATACCGCTCGACGTGCTCACCCGTCTCGCGACCACCACCAAGATCGGCACCGTGCTGGTGCCCAGGATCGCCTCCGCCTCCCCCACCGAGGTCGAGGCGCTGGCCCGCTCGGCGAACCCGGCCGCACGGATGCTCGTGGCCCAGCGTCGTGATCTGCCGTCCGACGTACGGGAGTTGCTGGCCCATGACCGCGACGCGAAGGTGGCGAAGTCCATCGCCTCGCACCCGGGCCTGTCCGCAGCGCGGTTGCGCGCCCTGGTCGACCGACACGGTGTGCGGGTGCTTGCCAGGGTGGCGGCCAATCCGGACGCGCCCCCGGCCCTGCTGGACGACCTGGCCCGGCACGAGCCGTCGGCGACGAGGGCGTTCCGTGAGATCGCCCGGCACCACCGTGCGACGGCCTCGGCGCTGGTCGCCTGTCTGGCGGACGAGCGGGCGAGGCCCGTCGCGGCCGGTCACCCGGCGCTTCCGCCTCCCGTCATCGTGGAACTCCTCGCTGACGGCGACCGGGAGGTGGTCGAGGCGGCAGCCGCCAATCCGTCGCTGCCGCCTGCCGTGATGTCGGATCTGCTGCGCGGGCGGTGAGTGCCCCGCCCGCGCCCGGCGTCCGCCTCGGTCGGCCGAGAGGTCGGCGCGGGGCGGGGCCGACCGGTCACACGGTCGTCAGGAGGTCATGGATCGTGCCGCGCTCTGGGCCGCTCGGGTCGAGCCCCGCGAGTCGGGTGTACAGCCGCTGCCAGGCCGCGTCGTCCGTCACCGGCAACCACGTTCGGACGAGTTCCGCGAGCTTGTCGACCGCCTCCGCGACCTGGGGCGGCGCGTCCGGCCGGTGGCGCGCCTCACCGAGGTAGCGCAGGACGCAGGGGCCGACCCCCGCGACCTGGATGAGGTCGTCGGCGCTGATCATCTCGGCGGTCAGCAGGTCTTCGAGTCGCCGGGTCGCCCGGTCCATGTGGGCGCCGTAGCCCAGTCCGGAGCGCAGGAGGCCCCGGGCCACCTCGGGGTGGTCGCCGTACGGGCGATGGCTGCGGAAGTCCACGTTGATCGCGTCGGCGTGCCGCGCGGCGACGTCCGGCGGGGTGGCCTTGCGGTTGATCATCTGCGGCCAGTGGTCGAACGGTTCGCGGGCGTGTTCGGCCTCCAGGAGGTCCCAGTCTGGCCGGGAGAAGATCCGCATCAGCCGGTCGGTGCGACTGACTCTCGAACCCACGCGACGGAGCCGTGACACGAGCTTGGGTGTCGTCAACTCCCGCTCCACTCGGGCCTCCAGAGCCGTCAGCGGGTCGGGCGCGGCCAGTGCCTTCTGGCAGATACGCACCACGCCGGGCGACACCCGGCCGGTGGCGAGCAAGGCCGAGAGCCGTGCCGGACCACCCTGCCTGAGCAGGTTCAGACAGCCGGTCAACTGTTCCGGCATCTTGAACTTCGGCTGGTGGCTGCTCGCGAACGCGGCCTCGATGAGTTCGGGTTCGATGGCGTGGAGGCAGTCGGGCAGGGCGCTCCACGAAATGCGGTCGACGAACGGTGCGAGCGGCACCGCGGGGTCGGTGACAGCCGCGACATGTTCCTCGGGGTAAATGCAGAAGTGCGCGCCCAGCACGGCGATATGGATGTCCGGGTCGCCGACCGTGAGCAGGCGCAAGGCGGTTCGCGGAGTGAGGTCGATGCCCTCGGCCACGGCCCGCAGAGCCTCTCGGTCATCGCTGCGCAGCAGATGTTCCAGGACTCCGCGTGGTGTGCCGTGCCGCATGGCCACGGTGTATTGGGCGAGCGCCAGGCGGGTACCGGCGGGCAGCACCGGTATGAGGACGTCGAGCGTGTCGGCGTCGCAGCGTCGTAGCACTTCGCCCGCCGGCCACCACCATTGCGCCCTGAAGAGTACGTCCCACACCTTCTTGGCCGTCAGATCCTTGGCGGGTACGAAGCGTTCGGGGTCAGCCGAGTCGACGTCCTGGGATCGCTTCACCAGATCCGGCCAGTCGAGGAGGGCCAGTGGGCCGTCGGCGTCGGGCGCGCAGATCTGGTCGACCACCGTGAGCAGCCGCAGCCAGGCATCGGTGTCCGCGCCGAGTGAGGCCTTGAGGTGGGCCCACAGCGCGCGTTCGAAGGCGCGGCGAAGACACCCGTGTTCGCACCTCTCGCGGACGGGCATCGTCCACCGTGCCGGGTACACGGCCAGGATCTCCGCCGGGGTGAGCGTCCCGTCGAGGTAGGCGGCCGACAGTTCCTCGCCCATCACGAGATTCAGTGACCAGCGAGGAACCAGCGTTCCTATCTCGTCGCGGAGCTGTCGCAGCAGCCGGTCACGATCGGCGGGAGCGGTGCGGCGCGGCGCGCGCGGGTCGTCGACCGGGTAGTCGCAGCGTCGCCATGCCTCGATCAGCCACTCGGGACAGCCGGTCCGGCGGGGCCAATGGGAGCGATGGGTACGTCCGAGGAATCCCACGGCCTTGTCGTCGCGGGGCAGCGGCGGTTCGACGCCGCCTTGCTCCACCGCGAGTTGTCGCAGCAGTTCGATGGCGGCGACCGCCGCGCGGTGCTCTTCCTCGAACGGTGCGCGGTCCATGACTTCCTTCACGGCGTTCTCCCCCTGCTGACCCATCCGGCGCGTTCCCGCCCAGTCTCCAAGATCGTCTCCCAGTCGGCCAATTGACGTGTCCGTCACTGCTTCCTGTTGCCACACGACGTACGGCCTGGCAGCATCCACACTTCACTGATCACGTGATGAAGTGATGTCTGATACAGAAGTGAGGCTGGAACGTGAACGACGCCCCGGACCTGGTCTTCGCCCGAAAGGTCTTGGCCGCCCAGCCCTTCAGCGTGCTGCTGGGTGCCCGACTGGTGTCCTTCGGTGACGGCGAGGCGACGCTGGAGCTGGACATCCGCGAGGAGCTGCGCCAGCAGTACGGATACGTCCACGGCGGCGTCCTCAGCTACGCCGCGGACAACGCACTGACCTTCGCCGCCGGTACGGCGACCGGGAGCAACCCCCTCACCGCCGGATTCACCATCGACTACCTGCGCCCGGCCACTGGCGAACTCCTGCGCGCCCAGGCCCGCGTGATCCGCGCCGGCCGCACGCGCGCGGTCTGCCGCTGCGAACTGACCACTGTCGACGGCGACGGCGTCGAGACCCTGTGCGCCGTCGCCCAGGGCGCCATCTCGTACCCGGACGCGTCGAACGGCGCCGAGCCCAGCGCGCGTTGACGGTCACCGCCCTCTCGGTGACGTCGACTCCACCCGCGGGAAGGCGGACTGGGAGCATGGGCGCATGACCCGAATCCTGACCCGCGGCGATCTGGAGGCGGTCCTCGACCCCGCGTCCTGCACCGCTGCCCTGGCAGAAGGCTTCCGCAGCGCCGGCCCCTGGTCGGCGACGGGACAGCGGATACGGACCGACCTGCCGTTCCCCGGCACAGCCACCGCGTTGATCCCCGGACTGCTGCCCGGCGTCAACGCGTACACGGTGAAGGTGAACGCCAAGTTCCCCGCGGCCCGGCCCGCGCTGCGCGGCGTGATCTGCCTCCACAGCGGTGACGACGGGGAACTCCTCGCCCTGCTGGACTCCGCGACCATCACCGCTTGGCGCACGGGGCTCGCGGCGGCCCTGGGCACCCATGTCGTCGCGAGGCCCGACCCGGGCGGGGACGCGGTACTCGGCGTGATCGGCGCGGGCGCGCAGGCCGAACTCATGGTCCGCGGGCTGCGTGGCATGCGGACCTTTCGCGAACTCGTCGTCCACGACACCGATCCGGCCCGGTCCGCCGCCTTCGTCGCCCGCCACGGCGGACGCGCCGTCGGTTCTCCCGCGGCTGTCGCCTCGGCCGCTGACGTCCTCCTGCTGGCGACGTGGTCACGCACACCGTTGCTGCACCTCGCGGACACCCGGCAGGGGCAGCACCTGACCTCGCTGGGCGCCGACGAGCCCGGCAAGCGGGAACTCGCCACGGACCTGCTCGCAGCCGCCTTCGTCGTGGTCGACGACCGCGAACTCGTCGGTTCCATGGGAGCGTTGGCATCCGCCGGGCTTCCGGCCACGGCCGCCGAGGCCACCCTGGGCGAGCTGCTTCTCGACGAGCACCCTGGCAGCGCCGACGCCACAGCACGGACCGTCTACGCCCCCGTCGGGCTTCCCTGGCAGGATCTCGCCCTGGCCTGGCTCGCCTATCGACGCGCCGGACAACGCGGCGTGGGAGAGCGGATCGATCTGCTCTCCTGAGGGGCGGATCGGATCAGGCCGGAACTCCGAGCGCCCGCAGCAGCGTCGGCAGCGACGCGTGCAACTCGCGCTCCCAGTAAGGCCATGCGTGGGTTCCGGAACCGTAGAAGTTCGTGGTGACGTGCTTCGCCCCGACGCGTGCGAGTTCTCCCGCGAGGGCCTGGTTCTGCCGGTTGAAGTCCGCTTCCAGGTCGCTCGTGGTGCCCGGCGCGTCGAACGGACCGGTGGTGCCGTCACCGCACGACAGGTACACCGGGATCGACTTGAGCCGCTTGGCCAGGTGGAAGGGGTCGTGCGCGGCCCAGATGTCGCGCTGGGCGACCGGGTCGCCCCAGACCCGGCGCGGGTCGTCGCCCTGCCCGGCGAAGTACCCCATGATCCGGTCCACCGACTCGTCGTTCAGCAGCGGGTGCACGGAACCGGAGTACGCGGCGGCGGCCTTGAACATCCCCGGATGCCGGGCGGCGTACAGCAGGGCGCCCTGACCACCCATGGACAGGCTGGCCACGACACGGTCGCTGCTCGCTCCCCAGTCGTGTTCGAGGAGGTGGCGCAACTCCTCGGTGTGGAAGGTCTCCCACGCGGGGTCGCCGCCCTGGCCGTAGTTCCACCAGTCGCTGTACCAGCCGTTCCAGCCCGCCTCCGGCATGACCACGAGTACATCGCGCAGACTGTCCGTCCGGGCCACGTCCGTCCGGCTGGTCCATGATGTGTAGTCACCGCAGCAGCCGTGCAACAGCCAGAGGGTGGGCCAGTGTTGACGCCGGTCTGCCGGGTTCCAGCCGTCGGGGGTGAGCAGGCGGACCTTCACCGTGCGCCCGCCCAGGGCCGCCGACCGCACCGACAGGTCGACCTGCCGCTCGGCGACCCGCGTGACCCCGACGACCTCGGCGCCCCGAGCCGATGAGCCACGTCCGGCCGTCTGCCCGACCGGATGCCCGCCCGATGACACCGTGGCGGCGAGCGCCGACGGGGCGGACGACAGGGTGAGCAGCAACGCGGCGAGGAGGAGCAGGAGTCGGGGGCGACGGTACGAGGCGGCGATCATACGGCTCCTTGCGGTCGCGGGCGGTCGGACGGGACGTGCGCGAGCGACCGGTGGGGGGATCGGTCCGGCCGGTCGCAGCGAGACTGCTCCGATCGCATCGAGAGGTCAAGACCGCCGTCGCGGGGTCTCCACTGCCGCCGTACTCAAGCAGACGGACCCGGCGCCGCGCTGAAGGACTCTGGCTCCTGGGGAAGCTCGGCGGTGCCGAGGATGTGGGTGGCGGCCGGGAGCGGGATGCGGGTCTCGGGGAAGGCGAACGTCTCCACCTGAGTGAGGGTGAATCCGGCCGCGGCGATGGCGGTTCGGGTGTCGCGGCCGGTGCGGCAGCCACCGGCCAGCAGCGGCCAGAGGGTCGCGTCGACCGCGCGCTGGACGCGGCGCATCCCTGGTGTGTCCGCTCGGACGTGCTCGAAGAAGCGCAGTCGGCCGCCGGGCCGCAGGACGCGGCGGATCTCGGCGAGCGCCGCCCGCTGGTCGGCCACGGAGCACAGGGTGAGACAGGCCACGGCGATGTCGAACGAGGCGCCGGGGACGGGGAGTTGCTCGGCGCGGCCGTCGACGACCTGTACCTCGACGGGAGCCGTACGGGCCGCCTGTCGCGCGAGGCCCCGCAGCCGCGGCTCCGGTTCGACGGCCAGGACCTGTCGTACCTCGGGCGGGTAGTGCGGGAAGTTGAGTCCGTTGCCCGCGCCGATCTCCAGGACCTGGCCGGAGAGTCCGGTCAGCAGCCGTCTGCGGTATCGCGTGATGCCCGCCTTCTCCAGGCCGGGCCCCACCACGTTGGCGTAGTAGCGGGCGAACAGGGGGTGGCGGACGGTCTGTTGGGGCATGACGGGCACCGGCTTCCTCTCCGACACGGAGTCCGACGACGTGCGGTGTGGCGGCGATGATGGGCTAGCGGTGGTGAGGAGGGGGTGGGGGAATGGTACTCACGCTGGGCGCCGGTTCGGGCCAGACGAGGAGCACCGGGCAGGGTGCGTGGTCGACGATGAAGCGGCTGGCCGGTCCCAGGCTGTGCGGTCCGAGATGGCCGCGGTCGCCGTCGCGGGCGAGGATCAGCAGATCGGCGTCCACCGCGGCGTCCACCACTTCGTGTTCGACGCGGCCGGTGCGCTTCATCCGGGTGCACGGGCGGTCCAGTCGCTCCGCCGCGGCGGCCAGCAGGTGCTCGGCGGAGGCGTCGGCCAGGTGTTCAAGACGGGTACCGGGGTCACGCTCGGGGCTCGCGCGGCCGAGCAGCCCGGCGTAGGCGCCGTGCGCCACACCCGGCGCTTCGGGGCCGGTGACATGCAGCAGCGCGATCTCGGCGCCTTCGGGCGCCCAGACACGGGCGGCGTCGACGCAGGCCGGCCAGGTGCCCTCGACGATCCAGGCGATGACGGACATGGCTGATCAACCTCCCCAGACGGTCAGCGCCCCCCACAGTGCCACCACCGCGGCCACCAGGGTGACAGGCACGGCGAGCAGGCCGAGGCGGGTGAACTCGCCCAGGTTCACCTCCGCCTCGTGCGCGCGGACGATCCGCCGCCACAGCAGGGTGGCCAGCGATCCCGCGTAGGTGAGGTTGGGGCCGATGTTCACCCCGAGCAGGACGGCGAGCACCGGGCCGGGCCCCGCCGGGGCGGTCAGCGGGAGCAGGACCAGGACGGCGGGCAGGTTGTTGATGAGGTTGGCCAGCACGGCGGCCAGCACGGCGAGCGCCAGCAGAGCGGGCAGGGCGGTGCCGCCCGGGATCAGATGCCCGAGCCCGGCCGCGAGGCCGTTGTCGACCACCGCGCGCACCACGACGCCCAGCGCCAGGACGAAGGCGAGGAACGGCAGGGCCGCCGCGCGCACGATACGGGTGGGCGTGGTGCGGCGCTGGGTCAGGGCGCGGGCGGCGAGCACGGCCGCGCCCGCCGCTGCCGCCCAGGCGGGGTTGACGCCGAAGGCGGAGGTCAGGACGAACCCGGCCAGCGTGCACGCCACCGTGGCCAGCGCGAACACCGGCACCTCGGGGGACTCGGCGGGCGCCGGAGCCTGGGCGCCCGCGTCGAGGTCGGTGGCGAAGAACCGCCGGAAGACGAGGTATTCGGCGCCGATCGCCACCAGCCAGGGCAGCGCCATCAGCGCGGCGAAGCGGGTGAAGCTCAGTCCACTGGCGGCGAAGGCCAGCAGGTTGGTCAGGTTCGAGACCGGCAGCAGCAGTGAGGCGGTGTTCGACAGATGGGTGCAGGCGTACACATGAGGCCTGGGGCGGGCGCCGATCCGGGCGGCGGTGGCGAAGACGACCGGAGTGAGCAGCACGATCGTGGCGTCGAGGCTCAGTACGGCGGTGGTCACCGACGCGATGGCGAAGACGTACACCAACAGCCGGTGCGGCCGCGCCGCCGCGGCGCGGGCCATCCAGGCCCCACAAGCGGTGAACAGCCCCTCGTCGTCGCAGAGCTGGGCCAGGACGAGGACGGCCGCGAGGAAGCCGATCACCGGCCCCAGCCGGACCGCCTCCTCGCGGGCATGGCCCAGCGAGATCGCCCCGGTGACGATCACCAGCCCGGCGGCCGGGACGGCGACCACCGCCTCCGGCCACCCCCACGGCCGCATCACCGCACAGGCCAGGACCACCACCAGGAGACCGACCGACAAGGCCTCCGCAACGGACGTGTTCAGAACCTGCTCCTCGTACATGGTGACAACGGCGACCTCTCATCGAAGCAGACCACCGCCCCGTCCACGCGAGCGGCATGCCCGGTCACCGTGTTCGGCACCGGGGTAACCGCACATCAGCGCGCAGGATGACGTATTCCGTCTTACGGGGGAGGGCGCCCTCCCGCGACGACACAGTGGTCCAAGGTCAGTTGCCGACTGTGGCGTGGCCGTTCGGGGCAGTGATGGTGATATGCACCCGTTGGTACCAAAGCCGCCCATGGTTTGGACGGCGGGGCTGGAAAGGTGGCCGATGATGGCTGAACGGCGTAAGCGCGATCTGTTGCACTCCGCGGTCTTCGCCGTCCGTCTCGCCTGGCTCGCCGATCGGCGGGCCCTGGTCCATGTGATCGTGGTGCAGGTCCTCTCGGCGCTGGTCATGGCCGGGGCGCTGGTGCTGACGCAGCAGGTGTTCGGGGCGGTACTGGCCCGCGGTCCCGCGGCGGCGGGGCGGTCGCCCGTGCTGGTGCCCGCCGTGATCGCCGCGCTGGTGGTGGGCGCCGCGGTCGGCGCCCTGCGGCTGTCCGGGACGGCGCGCATGGCGGTGCTGACCGTGAAGGTGGACCGGCTGGTCGCGGGCATGGTCCTGGAGGCCGCGGTGGCGGCCGAGTTGCCCCGCTTCGAGGAGCCGGACTTCCACGACCGGCTCCAGCGGGCGGTGTTCGCCTCGCGCCGCCAGCCCGCCCTGGCCGTGATCCTTCTCGTCACCGCCTTCCAGGCCGCCCTGACCGTGCTCGCGGTGGGCGGCGCGTTCGTCCTCATGGCCTGGTGGCTGCTCCCGCTCGTGCTGCTCAGCGCCGTCCCCGCGATCAGGGCGGCGGGCAACGAACGCAGCGCCCACCACGACATGCACCACGGCCTGTCGGAGAACCGGCGGCTGCGCGAGTACCTCGAACGTCTCCTCACCGGCCGGGACGAGGCCAAGGAGATCCGGGCCCTGGACCTCGGAGAGGTCCTGACCGGGCGGTGGCAGGAGCAGTACGCCCACGAAGTCCGCGCCACCGAGGCGCTGATGAGGACACACGCCCGGCACCGGATGGTCGCCCAGGCCACCGGCGGTGTGGTCATCTGCGTACTGGTGGGCAGCCTGTGGTGGCTCGCCACCAGCGACCTGCTGCCCCTGTCCACCGCCGGAGCGGCCGTCGCGGGGGTGTGGCTGCTCTCGGTACGCCTCAACACCTTCGCGGGCATGCTCGGCGGCATCGGCGAGAACCTGCTCCGGCTCACCGACTTGGAGACGTTCATCGCGCCGACGTCCGTCGCCGTCCAGGTCCCGCGTCAGAGGCGAGAGTTGACATACGGTCAACTACCTTGCGAACCGGTCGCCCTGCGTGCCGAACGGCTGACCTTCACCTACCCCGGAGCCGACGTCCCGGCCGTGCACGAGGTCAGCCTCGACCTCCGACCGGGCCACGTGGTCGCCCTGGTGGGAGTGAACGGCTCGGGCAAGACGACGCTCGCCCACCTCCTGGCCGGGCTCTACCCGCCCGACAGCGGCCACTTGCTGTGCGACGGGGCCCCGGTGACCGACCTGACCGCCCACCGCGAGCGAACCGCCGTGGTCTTCCAGGACTTCACCCGCTACAAGCTCCCGGCGCTCGACAACATCGCCTTCGGCCGCCCCCACACCCCCGACGATCTCGAACGCGTACAGGAAGCGGCCCGGCAGGCCGGGGCGTTGGACTTCCTGAAGGAACTCCCGGACAGCCTGCACACCCCTCTGGGCAAGGAGTTCACCGGCGGCGCCGACCTGTCCGGCGGACAGTGGCAACGCCTGGCCCTGGCCCGCGCGTTCTACCGCGACGCGCCCCTCGTCATCCTCGACGAGCCCACCGCGGCCCTCGACGCCCACGCCGAGGACCAGCTCTTCACCCATCTGCGGCGCCTGTTCACCGGCCGCACGGTGGTGCTGATCTCCCACCGCCTGCGCAGCGTCCGGCACGCCGACCGCATCTACGTCCTGGAGACGGGCCGCGTCGTCGAGCAGGGCAGCCACGAGGACCTGCTGCGCACGGGCGGCGCCTACGCGACGCTCTTCCGCGCCCAGGCCCGCGCGTACCAGAACACGGGCACCTCCTGACCCACCGGTCCCGGCTCTCACCACTACGGGACCACGGATTCGCACACCCATCTCCGGCGCCACACCTGTGAGTTACGCCCCTCTGGACACCGCGCAGAGTGTCCCCTCATGCTGGATTTATGGTCACTTACATGGAAGAGACACGCTCTCTTACACCAGACGCCGAAACAGTCGCCGAAATCGAAGAGATCTTCACCGACACCTTCACGGCCCCGACCGCCTGTCGGGTCCAGGGTGAAGGCTGCACCGGGTCCGTCGGCTGCTGCCCCGGCCTCGTGTGTGTGTCCACCAACGGCTTCAGCGGCTTCTGCCAGCAGCCGTAGCCGATGCTGATGCCAGGGGTGGTCGTGGCGGAGCTGGGCAGCAGTGCGGTCCTGCTGGACACCAGTAGTCCCACTGCGGCCTATCTCAGCCCGACCGCCCTTGGTTGGCTTCAGGGCCGACCACCCGTCGCCGAACACCGCGATCAGCATGCCCACTGCTTCACCCAGTGGCGCTCCGCCGGTCTCGTCGCGTCGGACGGCACCCCCAACCCCCTTGTCGGACATGACGACTTGGCGGTGCGGGCAGCCGAGTGCGCCACGCTCGTACGGCACCCGGTGCTCGTGGTGGCGATGTCCGACGCCTGCGGCTTCTGCACGCAGCTCACCGCGGACCTCGCGGCCAACTCCCGCTGTCTGGCCGGGCTGGACGCCTCCGTGCTCCTCGTGGACGCCGACGGCACCCGTCGACTCGGCCGTCCCCTGGCCGAATCGACCCACCAGAGCCTGACCCGACTCGGCCGGGAAGCCGCGCCCCGTGGCACTCCCACGGCCGTACTCCTGGCCCCCGGCCGACCGGCCACTATCCTCACGGGCTTCGCCGAGGTCAGCCACGCCCTGATCACGCTCAGCGGCGCCGACCCCCGGGCCACCACCGTGGAAGCGCCCACGAGTTGCTCGGTGAAGATCGCGGCCCAGCCCGTCGACGCGGTCCTCACCGCCCGCGTCAGCGGTACCTATGGCACCCGTGACGCCCATGGCGCCCATGGCACCCGTCTGGGCATCGCGGTACGCGGCCACGAGGCACGCCGGATCGTCGAGGACGTCACCGGAGGCGTCCGTGAGGACGGCTATACGCCCGTCACCCTCACCGTCGAACGCCCCGACACGTTCTACCTCCTCTTCCGCGGCGGCGAACTCCTCACCCGGGCCCGCACCGCCGCCGATCTGCGCCAGGCCCTCGACGCCGTCCTCACCGGCTACGCCCACTACGGGTCCGTGGAGCCGGGCGAGATCCCCCTGCTGTGCGGGGCCGCCGTACGCGACGACGAGCACGCCGTGCTCTTCCCCCGTACCTGGATGTCCGACCTCGTCAAGCGCTCCCGGCAGTTGGAGCGGACCGGCTGGCGGCTGCGCCCCGAGCCGTACACCGTGCTGCGGCCCGCCTCCGACACCCCCACCCTCCATCTGCCCGACCCGGACCGCCCCGGACAACCGGGCCCGGCCGTCACCGCCGTACTGACCCAGACACCCGAGTCCGGCGGCCCGCCCACGCGACCCCGGCTCCTCGCGTCCCTCGTCAACTGGATCGCCCGCCCCGCCGCCACCGACGCCGTCCACACCCTGGCGGCCTCCCTGCACCACCTGCCCGTACACGTCGGCACCTGGGAGGAGGCCCTCGCCCATCTGACCGGGGCCGCCGACGCCACTGCGGGCAAGCGAGGGAAGTGAGGCGGAAGAGCCGGATACGTCTCCGGTCAGCCATTACCCCTCTGGTCATCGACTCCGTCCGCGCCTCTATGTCACGATCACCGGCATAGGGAGATCGGCCGACCAGGCCGCTCAGAAGGACGAGAAGGACAGAGAGGGACACCATGGCCGCCTACGTCATAGCCCACCTCCAGGAAGCCGCCCCGCACCCGGAGATCGCCGAGTACATGGAGCGCATCACCGGCACCTTCGAGCCGTACGGCGGCCGGTTCCTCGTGCACGCGACACAGCACGAGGTGAAGGAGGGGAGCTGGCCCGGCCATCTCGTCATGATCGGCTTCCCGGGGATCGCGGAGGCTCGGGCCTGGTGGGACTCCCCCGCGTATCAGGAGATCGCGCCGCTGCGCTCGCGGCACATCGACGGCGACATCATCTTGATCGAAGGCGTCCCCGAGGGCTACGACCCGAACGGCGCCGCACGGGCGGTGCGCGAGGGCGTGCCTGCCGAGTAGTCCGCCGTCACTCCGTCACGTCAGCGTTGTTCACGTCAGCGTGGTCCGGCTGACTCTGCCTCCGGGCCGCCATGACCGCGTAGACGATGACGCCCACGAACAGGAACAGCACGCCCTGGTACACCGCCGCGTACCCGGCGCCCGCGACGAGCCAGATCGAGAAGCCGGCCGCGACCGCCGTGACCGTGGCGTCCCGCGCCAGCCGTGCCCGGTCGACCCGCTCGCGCCGCCCCGAGACGAGGTGGAAGATCTGTGCGGCCGTGGCCAGCAGATACGGCACCGTCGCCGTGAACGTGGTGACCAGGACCAGCATCTCGAAGACCTTGGCCGAGCCCGATGTGTAGTTGTAGACGGTGAGCAGCGAGGCGAGGACGACAGTGACGGCCACGCCGACGGTCGGAACGCCGCGCCTGCGGCGGGCGAAGGCCTTGGGGAAGAGGCCGTCCTGGGCCGCGGCGTACGGGGTCTGGGCGCTCAGCAGCGTCCAGCCGTTCAGGCAGCCGACCATCGACACGAGCGCGGCGAGCGCGACGGCCCAGCCGCCCCAGGTGCCGCCGAACATGGCGTTCACGGCGTCCGAGAAGGGCGCGGTGGAGGTCACGAGCCGGTCGTGCGCGACCGAGCCGAAGACGGACAGCGTGCCCAGCAGATAGACGAGCGCCGCGCCCGCGGTGCCGATGACCGTGGCGCGCCCCACGTTGCGCCGGGGGTTCTTCACCTCGCCCGCGCTGACGGAGGCGGACTCGACCCCGAGGTAGGAGAAGAGCAGGAGCGCGGCGGAGGCGGAGACCGCGCCGATGGTGCTGCCGCCGCTCGCCCGGAAGGGTCCGAGGTTGTCCGGGTCGAAGAAGAACAGTCCGCCGATCGCGACGAGCAGGAGCGGTACGAACTTCAGGACGGTGGAGACGAGCTGCACGGCGCCCACGTAGCGGGTGCCCGCGAAGTTCGCGAGGGCCGGGAGCCATTGCAGGGTGAGGGCCGCGAGGCAGGCGGTCCAGCGGTGGTGGTTCACCGGGATCAGCACGTCGAGGTAGCCGACGGCCGCGACGGCGAGCGCCGCGTTGGAGACCCAGGTGGTGATCCAGTACGCCCAGGCGGCGAGGAAGCCCGCGAAGTCACCGAAGGCGCCGCGGGCGTAGACGTAGGGTCCGCCGGTGCGCGGGTCGCGCTGGGCGAGCCGCCCGAAGACCAGGGCGAGGGCGATGGCGCCGACGGTCAGCAGACCGAAGGAGAGCAGGCTTACCGTGCCGTACGGGGCGACGGAGGCGGGGAGCAGGAAGATGCCGCCGCCGATGATGTTGCCCATGACCAGCGCGGTGGCGACGGGCAGGCCGAAGCGGCGGGCGTGTCTGCCGGATTCCTCGGTGGCGGGGGAGGCCGCGGGGTTCTCCCGCGAGGCCGGAGCCGATGGCCGGGCGGTTCCGGTGTGGTGCATGGGGTGGTGCGCCTCTCTGCCTGCTGGTGCCCCGGACCACCGGGACGGATCCCATGGTCCGGCATGGCCCGATGTCTCTCCAAATCGTCCGATTTCGTCCTGCGTGAACCGGCCGGATACCGCAAAGATTGCGCCGCGGCGGGCTCCGGGCCGGGAATCGTCCAGTACGGCCGGGTTCGGGTCCACATACCGGGAGGAGCTTCGAAGGAAGCGAGGAAGCGGTGAAGGCCGTCCCAGGCGGCACAACCGTTCCACGACTCGGCGCGTCGCACACGGGGAGAGCGCAGTTCCCTGTCCGTACGCCGTCCCGATACGCCGTCCGATACGCCGTCCCGTTGCCGCCGCCTCACGCACGGTGAGGCGGGGGTGACCCGAAGACACCTGGATGCCGATGACCGCCGACCGTACAGCCGCCACCCGTATACCCGCCGTACACGCCTTACCCGCCCGCAGCGCAGCCGCCGGAACGCTCGGCGCTCTTGCCCTGCTGGCCCTGTGCACCGTCCCCGCCGTCGCCGACGGCTCCTCCGACTCCGGACTCGCCCTGGGCCCGATCGCGGCGATCGACGGAGCCAAGCCCGGCAGCAGCCTCGAACTGCCGGTCACCTTCATGAACAAGGGCAGCGCGCCGCTCGACCGGGTGTGGCTGACGTACTCGGTCACCCGTGGGCTCAGCCACACGGAGCTGCCGTCCAACTGCCTGCGCTACGAGATCCCCGCCTTCGACGAGGCCCCGAGCCGCTCGCTCGCCTCGTGCGCGTTCACTCAGTCCGTGAAGCCCGGCACGGTCTACGCGCCCGGCAGGCAGCTCACCCTCAAGGCGCTCGACCGGGCGCTCTACGACGACGTGCGCGTGACCGTCTCCAAGGACGACGAGGTTCCCGAAGGCGCCTCCGATCCGGTGCGGGGTACCGCGCCCGCCGTGGAGCTGGTCGAGCGGCCCGCCGACTCGCCGCCTGCCGACGCGTACGACGAGGACGCCGTCAACGTGTCCGTCACCGCGACGAACACGGCGGACTTCGGGGTGACGGGCAGCCGCGTGACGGGCAAGGTGGGCGACAAGGTCGACCTGCGCGTCTCCTACCGCAACGACGGCCCGGCCTGGGTCCTGCGGCCTCTGGGAACGTCGGTGACCCATGTCCTCATCACGCTTCCCGAGGGCACGACCGCCACGAAGGTGGACGGCTTCTGCACCCCCGCCAAGGCGGGCGGCTACGACTGCGGCACCAGCCAGTCCTTCGTGAACGAGGGCGCGGGCGACACGTACACCTTCCAGCTCAGGATCGACAAGGCCGTCACGGACGCCAAGGGCTCGGTCCGACTCGGGGGCGACGCCCGGCCGTTCGACACCAACGAGGCGAACGACAAGGCGGACATCGTCCTCAGCGCGACGGGCGCCTCCGCGTCCCCGACACCGGGCGCCCCCACGCCGTCCTCCTCCCCCACCGCGTCCGACTCACCCTCCCCCACGGGCGGCACGGCGGATGTGACGCCGCCCGCGGGCACCGGTAACGACAACGGACCGCTCGGCGGCAGCCTGGCCTCCACCGGGTCCTCGTCGGCCCTCCCGATCGCAGCGACGGCGATCGCGGCGGTGGCGGTGGGCACGGGCGCGGTCGTCCTCGTACGACGCCGCGGGGCGAAGAGGTCCTGACTGCACGGCCGCGCGGAGCTGTCACTGGCCACGGAATTGCCCAGCGTCCGCGCGGCCGTCGCGGAGAAGCCGTGGGCCTTGCGAGCGTCTACGACGGTGCGCTTGTGGGGCATGTACGCGAAGTACGCAACGGGGAAAGGAAGTTCGGGAGGAAGCTCAGCGTCATCCCGACCGCGCCGACCCACAGGGTGACCGTCGCTCCGCACACCGAACCCGCGACTCCCCCGAGCACTCCGCCCAACGGAAGGCCGCCCCAGGACACGAATCGGGCTGTCGCACTCATCCGGCCCAGGAACCCATCGGGGGTGAGGGCCTGTTGGAAGCTCGACTGAGCCACCACGCGGACAACTCCACCCGCGGACAGCGCCGCGAGTCCGACCGCCGCGACGTACACACTCCAACCGGGTCGCGCCAACGGCATCAAGGCCGTCAGTGGACAAGTGACCAGTGGGGCAAGCCAGATGACCCGGCCCTGTCCGAACCGACGGGAGACCCTGACCGCCACCAGCGCACCCAGCAGGGCGCCGCACCCCATTCCCGACAGAACGAGCCCGATCCCGAAGGAGCCGAGGCCGATCTCCCTCTCCAGGAAGACCAGCAGCATGGCCTGATACAGGATCAGGAAGAGGTTGAATATCGCATCCCCCAGGATGGTCGCGCGCAGGACGGGATGCCCGAGGACGAACCTCAGTCCTTCCTTGATGTCCCGACGCAAGTCAGGACGCTCACCGCGCTGCGGCTTCGCCTCGGGCTTACGGATACTGATCGCGAGCAGGCCCGAGACAGCCATCCCTAGCGAACTCACCACCAGCGTCGCGGGCGCCCCGACCCACCCGACCAGCGGGCCCGCCACCGTCGGCCCGCCGATACTGGTCACCGAACGTACCGCGGAGAGCTTCGAGTTGCCTTCGACCAGATGGTGGCGTCCCACCAAGTGCGGCAGATAGCTGACGTACGCGACGTCGAAGAAGACGGTCAGCACCCCATGGACCAGTGCCACGGCACAGAGCCACCAGATCGTCAGAAGGCCCAGCGACCAGGCCGCCGGAATCGTCAACAGGACCAGTGCCCTGGCGAGATCCGTACTGATCATCACCGAGCGCTTCCGCATGCGGTCGACCCACGCGCCCGCCGGTAGACCGACCAGCAGCGAGCCCGCCGTGGTCATCGCCGTCAGCAGTCCGACCTGGAGTTCGTCGGCACGTAAGGCCAGGATCGCCACCAGGGGAAACGCCAAGAAGAGTACCCGGTCGCCGAGTTGGCCGAGGGCGGTGGCGGTGAACAAGCGCCCGAAGTCCGGATCGCGGAGGAGCCCGAAGCGGGAGGGTGTGGACATGCGCGATCCCTACTGTCAGTCGTGAAGTGTCGCTGTACCGGCCGATGTGTCGCTGTTCCGGCGTCACCGGCTACGGCTGGTCGACCGCGAACTCGTAGGCGACTTCCCGGCGGACATCGGGAATGACGATGTCGGCGGTCTCCACCGGTCGCCCGCCCGTGTCGTAGATGGTCCGTTCGATCTGGAGCACCAGGTCCCCGGCGCTGATCCCCAGGAGGTTCGCCTGTTCCCGGGTGGCACGGGCCGGGCGCGGCAGTTCGACCACGGTGTCGATCCGCACGCCGATGGCACGCATACGCTCGACCACCCCCTTGCCCGCGAGGGGACCCGCCTCGGGCAGGACGATCGGTGTTCCGTCCGTGATGGCCATCGGCTCCCAGGATCGGGAGAGTTGGACGGGCTGTCCGTCGGCGAGGAACTCGTAGTGTGTGTGGACGCAGAGGTCTCCGGGGCTGATGGCGAGCCGCTCAGCGATGGCCGGCGGGGCGGGGACGCGCGCCTGGCTGTGCGCATCCCAGGAGCCCGCTCTGCCCCGTTCCCGCATACCGCCGAGGCACAGGGGCCCGCCCCGGCGTTCGGGGTGCCGCGAGCGGACCATGCGCACACGTTCACGCGGCATGCGGACGTAGGTTCCCGAGCCCGCGCGTCCTTCGAGGAGGCCCTTGAGGATCAGATGGTCCACGGCCTTCTGCGTGACGTTGCGCCCGACCCCGTACTCCTGCGCGAGCCGCGCCCTGGACGGCAGACGCTGCCCGACCTCCCACTCTCCGGCGAGGATCCGCGCGTACAACTTGTCGGCTATGGCAAGGTACTTCGCCTCTCGGGGCATACGTATCTCTCCGGTCGCTGTGCTGCGCGGCAGCGGCTTGTTCCAGGCGGCATCGGCAAGCTACTGGACGCGCCGAAAGCTACTGGAGCAGAAATACGCTCGGTGTCCGGACGGCGCGGGTGTGAACTCCTCGCGATGGACGACGACCGGCGCGGGTAGCCGTGAGAGGCACGTCACATCGCGTCATGTCACAGGCGGCCGAGCTATCTCGTCTCAGGGGTGTAGCCACGGACGACCACGGAGGAGCACATCATGGACGCGCGACTGAACTACTTCGCCGACCCTGCCACCGGCAAGGTCCTCAAGCACTTCATGACGACGGGCAACACCATCAAGGAACTGCCGCTCCCGGCCGCGACGCAGGAGTTGGTGGCGCTGCGCGTGAGTCAGATCAACGGCTGTGCCTTCTGCATCGACATGCACACCAAGGACGCCGCCGCTGCCGGGGAGACCTCGGTTCGGCTGAACCTGGTCGCGGCCTGGCGGGAGGCCACGGTCTTCACCGATGCCGAGCGGGCCGCGCTGGCGCTGGCCGAGGAGGGGACCCGGGTCGCGGACGCGGCCACCGGGGTCAGTGACGAGGTGTGGGCGAACGCCGCCAAGCACTACGACGAGGAGCAGCTCACCGCCCTGGTGATGATGGTCTCCTTCATGAACGCGGTGAACCGGCTGAACATCATCACCCAGCAGCCGGCGGGCTCGTACGTGGCCGGACAGTTCCACTGACCGCCACCGGCATCGGCATCGGCATCGGCATCGACTAGGGGGAAGGGATTCCGCGTGAGCAAGGTCGAGGAGTTCGAGGAGCTGCGACCGCTGCTGTTCTCGATCGCCTATCGCATCCTGGGCAGTGTGGGCGAGGCCGAGGACGCGGTGCAGGAGACATGGTTGCGCTTCGACGGCTCCTCGACCCGGCCCACGTCGGCCAAGTCGTTCCTGTCCGCCACGGTGACACGGATCGCGATCGACGTACTGCGTTCCGCGCGGGCACGGCGCGAGGAGTACGTGGGCCCGTGGTTCCCCGAGCCACTGCTGAGCGATCCGTATCAAGATCCGGCACGGGCTGTGGAGTTGGCCGACTCGGTGTCGATGGCGGCACTGCTGCTGTTGGAGCGGCTCAGCCCACTGGAGCGGGCCGTGTTCGTCCTGCGCGAGGTGTTCGCCTTCGGGTTCGACGAGGTGGCCACGGCGGTGGGGCGCTCGGAGTCGGCGTGCCGGCAGTTGCTGGTACGGGCGCGGCAGCACATGCGGGACGGCCGCCCGCGGTTCACGGCGGACCGGCAGCGACGGCAGGAGCTTGCGACGCGGTTCTTCGACGCGCTGAAGGACGGCGACACGGCCGCGCTACGGGAACTGCTTGCCGCCGATGTGCAGTTGGTCGGGGACGGCGGAGGGAAGGCGCCGCAGTGGGCCAAGCCCGTCGTGGGTGCGGAGAACGTGGCCCGACTGCTGGGCACGGTCTTCCCGTTGATGCGTCAGATCCGGGTGACATTCGAGCCGCACGAGGTCAACGGCCAGCCCGGAGCGGTCTTCCGCGACCGGGACGGCAAGGTGCTTCACACGATGGCCCTCGACATGCTCGACGGGCGGATCCAGACCGTTCGCGCGGTGATCAACCCCGACAAGCTCGGCCACATCGGGCCGGTCGCCGACGCCTGGGCCGTCGACCGGGAGGTGAAGGAGGCCCGTCGGGCGTAGAGCCGCCTCTCAGGCTGTACCGGCAGTGAGTGCGCGTTCGGTGGCCTCGCGGAGGACCCGGACGCTCTCGTCCAGCGCCTGGTGTTCCTCGGGTGTCATGGCGGGGAGGTGCATCTGTCGGACCCCGCCCGCTCCGAGGACGCTGACCAGCGACAGTGTGACCTGGTGGTTGGAGGAGTGGGCGGCGACGGGCAGCACCGCGCGTTCGTCGCGCAGGACCGCCTCGACCAGCCGGGCGGAGACGGCGCCGATGCCGTACTGACTCGCGCCGGTGCCTTCGATGATCGTGATGTTGGCGTAGCGGATGTCCTTCTCGATCTCCGCGCGTATCTCGTCCAGCGGTCGGCCGTTCCGGCTCAGCAAGTCGACCGCGTCGATCAGGGTGCCGGTCGAGAACACCCGGTCTTGTCCGACGAGTTGGCGGGTGAGGTCGGCCAACGGGTCCGGTGGATCGGTGACCACCATGAGCACCGCCCGCGGGGCGACCGCGACGCGTACGTCGACCGTGAGGGACAGCGGGGTGGCGTAACGCAGGTCGGCGGCGACGCCGTCGGCGCGGGCGGTGTCGCGGTCGATCAGCACGATCTCCCGGCAGGATCCCCCGCGTTCGACCAAGGACAGGGCGGTGGCCGATCCGACGGCGCCCACCCCTACGATGCCGACCTTCATGTCTCCGCCTCCAACGGTTCCAACTGCTCGGCGGACCACGGCGGTTCCATCTCCAGGGGCACGACGGCCTCGCTGGTGTGCACGAGGAAGGTCAGCGTCTCCTGGAAGTACAGCCGGATGCTGTGCTCGTCGTGCGACAGGTATCCGATGGACACGTCCTGGCCGAGGTGCAGCGCGAAGTCGCCGCCCCGCCGTGACAGCAGGAAGGCGCCGTCTATGGCAGGTGCCCAGACGATGTCACCGTCGAGCACGCGCGCGATGTGATTGATGATCGGGTAGCCGTAGTCGGACGTCTCACTGACGGCGGTGTACGCCTCGGCGCTCAACGCCAGGGCGTACGGGCCGCCGACACCGGCGAGCCGCAGCACGGTCAAGGCCTTGCTGACGGCGTCCGGGTAGGCGCTCACCTCGGTCGGCAGGGTCAGCGCCGGGTTGGACGAACTCTCCCGCAGACCGACGATGTGCGCGGCGGCGTACCCCTCGAAGACCGCGCGGTCCTCGGCGATGGCGAGCTTCCGGGCGGCGTCCTTGACCGGCCGCCAGTCCGCGTCCTTCGCGCCGCGAGCGACGTCGTCCACCTGCTGCCGGTCGACGGTGAACGGCACCCGCAGTTCGACCAGCGGCTGGAACCGGCGCAGCCGACCCTCGACCCCGTCGGCCGGTACCTCCACGCCCTGAAGGTGCCCGCTGCCCACCCCGGCCAGATCGAGTCCGCCCGTCGCGGGCATGTCCACGATGCGACGTGCCGCGTGAACGTACGCCGTGCCTCGTCCTCCAGGTCGGCCCAGGCGGCGGCGGAGACGGGTGCAAGTTCCCGGTGCAGGTTGTCCATCGCGGGTGCTCGCCTTCTGTCACTTCCTCAGGTCGCCGATGCCCAGGGAGCCGTCCGCGGCCGTGAGCCGGGCCGGTGCCGCCCTGTCCTCGTCCTCCTCGCTCTCCCCGCTCTCCTCGCTCTCGCCACTCGCCTCGTCGGGGAGGTCGTCGAGGAAGTCGCTGGTGGGCGCGTAGAACAGCGAGCCCGTCACGGGGGTGGAGAAGTCCAGGATCCGGTCGTGGGAGGCGGGCGGAGCGCCCAGGAACATGCGCTCCAGCATGCGTTCCGTGACGGCCGGGGTGCGGGCATGGCCGATGAAGTACGTACCGAACTCGCCCTGCCCGATGGTGCCGAAGGGCATGTTGTCGCGCAGGATCTCGTGCTTCGTCCCGTCCGGGTCCTCGATCGTGGTCAGTGCCACGTGGGAGTCGGCCGGCTTGACGTCGTCGTCGAGTTCGACGTCGGACAGCTTCCTGCGTCCGATCGCCCTCTCCTGCGCCTCGACGGGAAGGGCGTTCCACGCCTCGAGATCGTGCAGGTACTTCTGCACGATCACATAGCTGCCTCCGCTGAACTCGGCGTCCTCGTCACCGATCAACACCGCCGCGCTCGCCGCGGGCCCCGTCGGGTTCTCGGTGCCGTCCACGAATCCGAGCAGGTCACGCATGTCGAAGTAGGTGAACCCGTGCACCTCGTCGCGGACGGTGACGGCGCCTCGGAGCCGGTCCATGATCTCGCCGCCCAGGGCAAAGCAGAGGTCGGGGCGCGCCGCGCGGATGTGGAAGAGCAGATCGCCGGGTGTCGAGACCGCCCGGTGCCGGTCTCCGGCCAGCTCGCGGAAGGGATGCAGGTCGGCGGGGCGGGGCCCGGCGAAGAGCCGGTCCCATACCTCCGAGCCGATGCCCACGACGGCGCTCAGCCTCCCCTCGGGCGTCGCGCGGAAGCCCACGGCCCGCTGGAGCCCGTTGAGGTCCGCCAGGAGCTGCCGTACGACCGGTTCGCCACCCTGGTCGACGGTCACGACGAGGAAGATCGCCGCGCGCGTCAGCGGGGACAGCACCGGCTGCGGTACCGGCTCCTGGGCGTGTGCGCACATGCGAGGCACCCCTTCCGGCCGTGGCGGACGGGCACGGTACGACGAGGAGTACGGCCCCCTACGACGGGGGGATACGACGTACTGCCAGGAGGCCCCGCGGGGCGTCTCCTCGTTCACCGTATGCCGCGGACCCGGCACTCGCCACCGCTTGGCGTCCCGTCGACGGGACGGCTACCGGCGTTCGGTCGCGCACCGGGAAATGGCGCGCACCAGGCGCCTACTTGTCCGCGTTGTCCGCGAGCACCGCGTCGATCATCTTGCGCAGACGTTCCTCGGACAGCCCCTGCAACGAGCGGGCCGCGATCTTCCCGTCCTGGTCGAGCACGATCGTGGAGGGCAGTGTCTGCGGGTTCAGGGTCCCCTTGGGGAATCCGGCGAGGACCAGCTTCCCGGTGGGGTCGTACAGGCTCGGGTAGTCCACGTGGAAGTCCTTCTCGAAGGCGACGGCCTGGGTGCGGCTCGCCTCGCGCGTGTTGATGCCGACGAACTCCACGCCCTTGCCCTTGACCTCCTTGGCGACCTTCACGAAGTTCGGGATCTCGGCACGGCACGGGACGCACCACGAGCCCCATACGTTCATCACGACGACCTTGCCCCGGAGTTCGGCGACGTCGAGTCGCTTCCCGTCGAGGGTCTCGCCCTTCATGGCTCCGGCCGCTTGCCGATCGGCCTTGCGGACCGTGGAGATGCCGTCGGCGTCGGTCACGTAGTGCGCCCGGTCGCCCCCGGCCCCACTCTTGTCGCAGCCGGTCAGGGACAGGGCAACCGCGGTGACCAGGACTGCCGGCAGGGGGAGGTGAAGGGCTCGGCCGAGATGCATGCGCGCAGTTTCGCATGGCCCGCGCCCCGCCCGTTCACCGCCTCCTGACCATGGAATGGCTCAGTTCAAGCCATCTCGGCCACCGCTCAACCACGGGGCTTCGGCCAGCAGTTCAAGAATCCTTTCTGCGAACTCCGGCCCAGGTCAGAGGCGCTCTCGCACCGGTCGCCCCGCCGCCGTGACGCCCGCTCGGGCTGTCCGGATCACGCTCCCCTCCCCCGCCGATTGTCAGTGGTGTGCAGGAGGGTCGTCCTCAACCCGCTTCCCTCACCGAGGAGATCCCATGAAGACCGTGCTCGCCCTCACCGCCCCTCGGCCCGCGTTCGAGAACCCTCCTGCTCGGCTCGCCGCTCCGGCCGCGTTCCGGCACGTGGTCGACGCTCGCCGCGCCCTGTTCGCCTCCGCGTCACGACCGTCATCGAGGTGGGGGGCATGACCGACTCGACCCTGCCCGCACCGGCCCTGCTCGACTGGGTTCGCAACGAACTCCGTACGCCGGTGTCCGTCACAGCACACCCCGCACCCGCCCGCGAGGACTCCCGCGTCTGGGCTCTTCGCCGCCCCGACGGCGTCCGGTTCTGTCTGAAGGTCGCTTCCCGGCCGCTGAGTTACGAGCGGGAGACCTTCGCCCTGCGCCACGCGGTTCCGGCGCTCGGATCCGGTCACGCACCGCAGTTGCGCGCTTCGAGCGCCGAGCATCTGGCCCTGCTGCTGACCGCCGTCCCGGGCCGCCCGCTCGGACGGCTGACGCTGACCCCCGCGGAGGAAGTCCGCGCCCACTGGCAAGGCGGCGCTCTGCTGGCCCGGTTGCACGCGGCCGGTGATCTGTCCGGACCTCGCCGCGCCGAGGCCGAGCGATCGTTGCGGGCTGCGGCCGACGAAGCCGAGGAACACCTACGGCAGGCCGACGGACGGCTGACACCGGCCGAGCGAAGGCTCGTTCGCGATCTCACCGAGCGGCTGCGCTGTCTTCCGCCGCTGCCGCTCGCGTTCGTCCACGGCGCCGCCCGGCCCCGGAACCTCCTGTGGTCCCCGGCTTCGGCCCAGGCCTGCTGGATCGGCTTCGAACGGGCCCGATTCGCCACAGTGGTAGCCGACTTCGTCCCGATGAGCTGCGGGATCTGGGCGGATCGGCCCGAGTTGGCAGCGGCGTGCTTCCGGGGCTACGGCCGCGAGTTGGTGCCCGAGGAGCACTACGCGCTGAGCGGCCTCGCGGCCCTCGACGCGGTGCGCTGCCTGGTCCGGGGTCCCGCGCACCCTGACGCCGCGACGACCGCGCGGGGAAGACGCACGCTGGACCGGCTCATGGCAGGGGTGTTCGGGGAACGCCACACCCTCGCTCGGATTCGCTGACCGGCACGCCACGGGGCCGTGCCACGCCAGGGCGCGGCCCCGTCGCCCCCGGCTCGACGGGACCGGGAGAGGATGTGTCCCCGCGCGGTGCCGTCCGCTCGGGGAGCAGTACAAGCAGCGCGCCGAGGAACAGGCCCAGTGCGGGCAGCGTGGGGAAGCGGCCGTCATGAGCCAAGCCCTGTACGGCGAATCGGGTCAGGGCGGCGGCGGTCGCGGCCAGGCCGAGCCACAGCCGCCAGGAACGGCGCGGGTCGGTGTGCGGGCGAGCCCACTCGTACAGCAACGACAGCGCGCGCTCCAGCGGTCCGAGCGCGACCACGACACCGGTCATGACGATGCCGAGCACCACCCACCACGGCACACGCAGGGCCCACCAGGCGGAGGAGGCGTACGCGGGCTCGGGGGCGAGTCCGGTCAGATAGAACGCGGCGGCGACGATCAGCACCGGCAGCATGTGCCACAGGTACAGGGTCATGCTGGCGCCACCCACCGGGCGCACCACCCGCCATACGCGTTCGCGGTCCGTCAACCGCCGCGCCCATGGGGCGACCAGAAGGCACAGGCCCACCTGGGCCACGGTCCAGGCGAGCATCGCCGCCGACGGCGGGTTGGTGTTGCTCGGGACCTGCCCGGTCACCAGGATCAGGCTGACCGGGAACGGCCCGAGGGCGACCAGTGCCGCGAAGGCCGATCCGCCGCCCACGGTCATCGCGGCGGGCATCAGCCACCGTCGTCGCCCGGTCGGCAGACCGTCCCGCCAGCAGAAGCCCGACTGATAGGCGACTCCCCATACGAGCACGTAGTTGAGCAGGCCGACGTACGGCGCGTGCGCGGCCACCGCCAGGACGTCGGCCGCCAGGGCGACCGCGCCCATGGCCACGGGTACGCGGTGTCCCCAGCGGCGGTGCGCCCGGTGCAGCGCGGGTGTCAGAGCAGTGAGGATCAAGTACACCGGGAGAAACCAGAACTGCATCGCCAACGCCCACCCCACCAGCGCGAGGGTGTACGGGTCCACGCCGACCGCCGTGCAGATGCCGACGGCGAGCAGTGCCGGACCGCAGTAGGCGAGCGTGGGAAGCAGCAGCCGCGCGGCCCGCTGTCGCACCCAGCCCGTGGCCGTGGCACCGGCCGTACGGGCACGCGACCAGGAGCCTCCCGCCGCGTGGCCTCCGGCGAGGAAGAACAGGGGCATGATCTGGAACGCCAGGGTCAGCCACTGGGTCCAGGGGACGACCGCCAGCAGCTCCGGTGCCGTGATCTCGCCGTCGGCTCCGTGGACCAGGCCGGTGATCAGCCAGTGGCCGAGCACCACGAGGGTGATCGCGAAGGCGCGCAGGAAGTCGACGTAGCGGTCTCTGTCCATGGGTCGTCATGGTGCGGCCCGGCGCGAGGCCGGTGCGGCGCAGAGCCCGTGTCGCAATCAAGCTGTGCCCGGTACGACACCGGGTGGGGCTGCGTACGACACCAGGTGTGGCTGCGCGCCTTACGAGGGTCGGCTCGTGGTGTCCGGGGACAGGGCCGGTTTGAGGTCGGCCTGGCGCAGTTCGGCCAGCAACTCGCTCTGGCCCGCGATCAGTTCGGTCAGGATGCGGCGGGCCGCGCGCAGGAGTTCGGCGACGTCGCCGCCGGCGAGCGCGTAACTGACGGTCGCGCCCTCCCGTATGGACACCACGATCCCCGAGCGGCGCAGGACGGCCAACTGCTGCGAGAGGCTGGACGGTTCGATCCCGATCTCGGCGAGCAGGTCGCGTACGGGGACGGGACCACTCTGCAACAGCTCCAGGACGCGGATACGGACCGGGTGTCCGAGCATCCGGAAGAACTCGGCCTTGGCCTGGTAGAGGGGGACCTGCATGGTGAGTGGCTCGCTCCCTGCCGCGTGACGGGTGGTGTGCTGGGCACGGCGGCCCGGTGTGTGCCGCCGCGGGCTGTCCTGCGGACCGATCCTCGCGGCTCCGGCCCCGCACACCCGTGAGATTGCTCTGATCTGGATGTGTCCAGATGAAGAAGTCTTCAATTCGTGGGTGTGCGGAGGCACGACGGAACGGCTGCTCAGACCTCGAGGTCGGCCTCGATGCGCTTGAGTTGATGGCGGGCCATCGCGAGGTTCGAGCGTTCCCGGTCGAGCACGAGGTAGAGGAACAGCCCGTTGCCGCCTCGGCCCGTGAGCGGGCGGATGAGGTGGTACTGGCTGCCGAGCGTGATGAGTATGTCCTCGATCTCGCCCTTGAGGCCGAGGTGTTCCATGGTGCGGGCCTTGGCGCGGATCACGTCCGTGTTGCCCGCCGAGGCGACGGTCAGGTCGAGGTCCTTGCCGCCGCCCAGGGTGCCCAGCGCCATACCGCTGGTGTAGTCCACGAGGGCCGCTCCCAGGGAGCCCTCGATCGAGGTCATCATCTCCTTGAGAGAGATCTCCACATTGGCCATACCGGTGTCTCCTCCTGGTCACTCCTGACCCGGGCGTCTCCCGCCGGGCCGGTGCCCTGGACCTTACGGACTGTGCGCAACCGGTAACCGGCTTGCTTCGGGATTGATCGAGAGAGCCTCGAAGCGACGACAGATGCGCGTTCTCTGATCACTTACGTACGAAGACTGATCGCATCGCCAGCGAGGTTCAGGGTTCCGGGTTCGACGTTCGAGGGCCGCGAGCGTGACGGCGGCCACATCCCCGCCCATGACCCTCACCACATTCGCGCGCGAAATCAGCCCGCAGTGACACCGATCACCGCGCCACCTGGGGTGTTTTGTCTACGTTCGTAGGCGCATGCCCCCTTCCCCTCAAGAACTGTTGAGGCCTGCCTTCATGCCGTACCGTCTCTTCTCCCTGTCACGTCCGCACTCGACGGACGGGCGCCGGGGCAAGCGCGCTGTCGCCTGCGCCGGTGTGATCCTCGCGTCCGTGACGACGTTCCTCTCGCTCGACGCGATCACCGCGGAACCCGCCCGCGCCGCCACGTCGTCGTCGCACAACGACACCCATGAGGGAGCCGCCGGACCGATGGAGAAGAAGCCCGAGGCACGTGTGACGGCTGCGGTGCTCAGCCTGGACGGCGCACATCCCGAGCCCACGGTCTACGGGACCGACACCCCGTACGACACCGCGAGCATCATCAAGGTCGACATCCTCGCGGCGGTGCTGCTCCAGGCCCAGGACGAGGGGCGGTCCCTGACTCCTCAGGAAGAGGAGTACGCGAAGGCCATGATCGAGCACAGCGACAACGACTCGACGAGCGCCCTGTGGCGGCAGATCGGTCTGGCGCCGGGCCTGGAAGCGGCCAACAAGCGGCTGGGCCTGACCGCGACGAAGGGCGGCCCCGGCCCCCTGTGGGGGCTCACCCAGACGACGGCGAGTGACCAGATACGGCTGCTGCGCGTGCTGTTCGACGCCGGCCCGGCCTCGGACGCGAAGGACGCCAAGGACGGTACCGCGCTGAACGAGACCTCCCGCGCCTACATCCGGACGCTGATGGCCCATGTCGCCGACGACCAGGCGTGGGGTGTCTCGGCGGCCGGGTCCGGATCCGATTGGGCGCTGAAGAACGGCTGGTTGCAGCGCAGCACCACCGGGCTGTGGGACATCAACAGCGTCGGACAGGTCACCGTCGAGGGACACCGCTACCTCGTCGCCGTTCTCTCCGACGGCAACACGTCGATGAAGGACGGCATCTCGGTGGTGGAGCACGCGGCCCGGACCGCCGTGTCCTCGGCCTCCGCCCGGTGACTCGGCCGAGCCGACGCCCAGCGACTCGGCCGGGTCCACCGGTCGGGTGACGGCCCGGACACCGCCGGTCGGGTGACACCCCTTCGGGTGACATCGGCCCGTAGGACCGCCCACCACCGCGCCGCCCGGCCCCGTACCCCTCCCCCCGTCCGGTGCGGGGCGCCGCCCGGCAGCACAGCCCTCGGCCTCGCTCAACACGGATCGACACAGCGTGACGGACCTGACCGCCGCTGTGAACGGGCCGTGCTAAGGCAGAGGTATGAGACAGTCCCGAATCGCGGCCGGTGTGTCTTCCCTCCTTCTCACCGCCGCCTGCGCCCTCACCGGCGCCACGCCCGCACAGGCAGCCCCGCACACGGCGGCGGCCCGGGGCTATGTGGCCCTCGGCGACTCCTACTCCGCCGGTGTCGGAGCCGGTCGCTACCTCGGCTCCAGCGGCGACTGCCTGCGCAGCGACCAGGCCTATCCCGCGCTGTGGGCCGCCGCCCACGCACGCTCGTCCTTCAGCTTCACCGCCTGCAACGGCGCCCACACGACCGATGTCCTCGGCCGCCAGCTCGGCCCGCTCAACAGAAGTACGGGCCTGGTGAGCGTCACCGCGGGCGGCAGTGACTCGGGCTTCGCCAGTGTCATGAAGAACTGTGTGCTGCGGGGCACCAGCGCGTGTCTGACCTCCGTCGCGGGGGCGCGCAGGTACATGGACAAGACGCTGCCGCGCGACCTGGACCGTCTCTACACGGGCATCAGGCGGAAGGCGCCCGTCGCCCATGTCGTGGTCATGGGCTATCCGCATCTGTACCAGCTCAACGGCAGGTGCGCGGCGGGTCTCGCGGAGACCTCCCGGTCGGCCGTGAACAACGCCGTCGACCACCTCAACACCGTGATCGCGAAGCGCGCCGCCGACCACGGGTTCACCTTCACCGATGTCCGGGCCGCCTTCCGCGGACACGAGATCTGCTCCACGAGCCCCTGGATGCGCAGCATCAACCTGCTGGCTCCCGTCGAGTCCTACCACCCCACGGCCCTCGGCCACTCCCGCGGCTACTTGCCCCTCTTCGACCGCACGGCCTGACCTTCCACGGTGGCGGGCGCCGGAAGGTGTGCGCGGCGCACCCCCTGGCGATCGAACACGCGCCCCGAACACGGCGCCGCGCACTCGTTCCGATCGGCGATTGAGCCGGGGCACGGGATCCGAGAGCGTGGAGCGCGTCGGATCACGGGGCGGGGGAGGCACCGCGCATCACTCCGTTCCCGTATGACGCGTCACGCCCCGGTCCGCCGGGGCCGGAACACCAACGGGAGAATCAGATGTTCGGCACGAAGACGAAGCGCGCCCTCGCTCTGAGCGGGGCGAGCGCAGCCCTGGTCGGCGCGGGTATGCTCGCCGCCACGCCCGCCCTGGCGTCCACCATGGTGGTGGCCTGGAAGCACGCCAATGTGCACGCGGGTCCCGCGGTCGGTGAGCGGTCCGTCAGCTACGTCAATCCCAACCAGAGCTACACCGGGGTGTGTTGGCTCGAGGGCGACCTCGTCACCGACGGTGGCATCAGCAACCGCAACTGGGTCCGCCTCCAGCTCAACTCCGGTGGCGTCGGCTACGTCAGCGCCATCTACCTGAAGGGCAACGACAGGGGGAACGTGCCCAACCACTGCTGACACAGCGGCTGTCGGCGGCGTCCGTCCGTACTCCGGGCGGGCGCCGTTCAGTTGGTGACGGCCCCGTTCAGTCGCGGTGACGGTGACGTTCACTCGGTGACGGTGCCGGGTCCCGGTGCGAGCAGGCCGAGGCGGGTCAGTGCCGCGTTCAGCCAGGCGGCCGGGGCCGTCGTGAGCGACGGTGCGGACGGCCCCGTCCCCTCGGTCTTCCGGTTCCCCTCGACCTTCCGGGAGGCGGCGGTCATCCAGTCCGTGTCGGCGAGGCGGCACGCCAGTGGCTTCAGCTTCCCGTGGAGGAGCGTCGCGGTGGTGATGGCGGTCAGGGTGATGCCCCAGCCGACGGGGCCCAGCGGGGTGGATCCGAAGAACTGGCTGACGCCCGGGGTCTGGATGACGCCGACGAGCACGGCGGCCGAGCCGAGGGTGGCCACGAGCACGTGCCGGTCGGCGCCGCCGCTGGTGAGCGTCTGCGCGAGCTGTGTGCCGACCACGGCGGCCAACGCCACGGTGCCCGCGCGGCGTCGGGTACCGGTGCGGCGCGCACCGGCCCAGGCGAGCCCCGCGCCGAGGGCCGTGGTGAGACCGCGTTGCAGCATCTCCTGGGTGAGGGCGATGCCCAGCGCGTGATGAGGGCCTTCCTGGAGGAGCTGCTCCCCGGTGTTCTCGGCCGGGGTGCGGACGGCGATGGAGAGCGCGGGAGCGAGGTCGGTCAGCAGGTTGACGAGCATGATCTGGCGGGCGTTCAGCGGTGAACTGCCCGCCGACGCGGAGGCGAGCACGCTGAAGCCGACCTCGCCGAGGTTGCCGCCGATCAGGATGGCCAGCGCGGTCCGCACGGAGGTCCACATCGCCCGGCCCTCGGCCAGCGCGGTGACGATCGTGTCCAGGCGGTCGTCCCCGATGACCAGGTCGGCGGCGGCCGTGGCCGCGGGGGTGCCGCGCCGCCCCAGGGCGATGCCGACGTCCGCGAGGCGGATGGCGGGCGCGTCGTTGGCGCCGTCGCCGGTCATCGCCACGACCCGGCCGAGCCGCTGGTAGGCCTGCACGATACGGACCTTGTGGTGGGGGGCGCAGCGGGCGATCACATCCACCTTGGGCAGCAGTCCGTCGAGCGCGTCGTCCTCGAGCGCGTCCAACTCCGGCCCCGTGCACACGGTCTGCTCCAGGTCGCCGGTGACCGAGGCCGCGATGGCCTCGGCGGTGGCGGCGTGGTCGCCGGTGACCAGGACCGTGTGCACCCCGGCCGCGCGCAGCCGGGCGATGGCCGGTGCCGCGCCGGGGCGCACCGGGTCGGCCAGGATGACGAAGCCGATGAAGACCAGGTCGCGCACGCTGTCGTCGGTGAGTTCCGCGCCCGGCCGTACGGTCCGTTCGGCCACGGCGAGGACGCGGCGTCCGGCACCCGCGAGTTCCTCGGTGGCCGCGGTGAGCGCTGTGCGCGCGGCGGCGTCGAGGGCGCGTTCCGTGCCGTTCAGGCGTCTGCGGCGGCAGCGGGCCAGGACGACTTCGGGGGCGCCCTTGATGCTGAGCAGGGTGGCGCCGCCCGCGGTGCGCCCCGCCGTGGCGTGGTAGGCGCGGGACGGGTCGAAGGGCAGGGAGCCGGTGCGCCGCCAGCGGGGTGCGCCGCGGGTGACCGAGACGCGTGCCCGGCGGGCCGCCAGGTCCACGGCCCGGTCGGTCCGGTGGGCCATCGGCTCGGACTGCCGGGCGGCCGGTGTGGCCCGGAGCGCGGCGGCCAGAACCGCCTTGTGCCGTAGGCCGATCCGGTCGACGGGCAGGGTCCGCTCGCCGTCGCTGACGGCGGAGAGCTGGAGATCGCCCTCGGTGAGGGTGCCGGTCTTGTCGAAGCACAGGACGTCGGCGCGGCCCAGTGCCTCGATCGTGCGCGGGTTGCGTACCAGCGCGCCCCGCTCGGCGAGTCGGCGCGCGGAGGCCAACTGGGCGGCGTTGACGAGGAACGGCAGTCCTTCGGGCACCGACGCGACGGCCAGGTTCACCGCGGACACCAGGGAGTCGGCGAGCGGGCGCCCGTGGAGCAGTCCGGCGACCGCCACCGCCGCGGCGGACACCGTCGCCACCGGCAGGCTGGCCTTGGTCAGCGCCGACAGGCGCGCCTCGACGCCGGTCACCGGTGCCGACTCCCGCGCGGTGGCCATGGTGCGGCCGGCCTCGGTGGCCGCTCCGGTGGCGACGACCACGGCGACCGCCTCCCCGGCGGAGACGGTGGTGCCCTCGTAGAGCATCGAGTGCCGTCCAGTGAGCTGCGAGGCGACCACCGGCGCCGGGTCCTTGGCCACGGGCAGGGACTCGCCGGTCAGTGACGACTCGTCGACCTCCAGACCGTGGGCCTCCAGCAGTCGGCAGTCGGCGGGGACCACGTCCTCGGGGCGTAGCAGCACGATGTCCCCGGGGACCAGTTCCTCGGCGGTGACGAGGCGTTCGCCGCCTCCGCGTCGTACGCGTGCGCCGACCGCGGAGCGGGCGGTCAGTTCGGCGAGGGCCCGTTCGGTCCGGACCCGCTGCACCCCGCCGACCAGTGCCGACGTGGCCGTGATCGAGGCGACCAGCGCGGCGTCCGCCCGTGATCCCACAACGGCGGCCAGGGCCGCGCCTCCGGCGAGGACCGGGGTGAGCGGGTTGGCCAGTTCCTCGAGGAACGCGGAGAGCACGCCGGTACGGGGCGTCCCGGTCCCGGTGGGGTCCTTGGCGCGTGCCGCGGCCTCCTCGGCGCTGAGCCCGGCGCCGCTCGTACGCAACCGGTCCATGACCCTGGAGGGCGGCATCAGGTGCCAGGGCACGGCCTCGGCGGAGGGGGTGAGGGGGCGTGCGCACAGTTGGCGGGCGCGCCAGACGCCCAGGCCGAAGGCGATCCCTCCGGCGGTGGTGGACGCCGTCTGGCCGCGCGCGCACGCGTCGGCGGGGCGTGCGCGCAGCGCGGCGACGGCGCCGATGCCGCCGCCGCTCGCGGCCAGGACGGCGCAGTCCCGGTCGACCTGGCGGGCGACGCCGACGCCCGCGAGGAGCAGCGCGACCGCGTCCAGGTCGGTGCCGACCAGCAAGTGGGCGCCCCAGGCGGGCGGTTCGCCCGCCGGGTGGACCCCGATGCCGCAGTCGGAGGCGCCCAGCGCGCGCCGGTTGCCCGAGACCAGCAGTACGGTCGCGCCGTCCGCCTGCAACGCGCGTACGGAGGCGACGAGGTGGCCGTCGGCGGGCACCATCGCGTCGACGAAGCCGAGTTCCGGGCAGGGCTGGTCGGCGGCGAGCACCACGCGGATGCCGGAACGGCGGGCGGCGGCGGCCAGGGCCTGCGCGCCCGGCAGCGTCTGCATCGCCGCTCCCGCGACGGCCATCAGGCGGCGCTCGAAGGCGAGGCCGAGGACCAGTTCGCTGCCGTCGTCCCGCAGCCGTTCCGCGTCCTGTCGCCCGGCGCGGCCGGTGACCTCCAGGTCCTCCAGCGGGCCGAGCGACCAGCCCGCGTCGTCGTGGTGGACCTGTGCGGGCGCGGCCGGGTCGAACAGGGCGAAGAGAGGGTCGGCCACCTGTTCGAGTTCAACGCCGTCGAGCAGGGCCAGGTCGGTCAGTTCGTACCGGCCGCTGCGCAGCGCGTCCACGTCCAGGAGCACGGTGTCGAGCTGGCCCAGGCGGCGCAGTACACCGCGGTCCATGGCCACGACGCCGCGCAGTGCGAGGAAGCGGCCGAGGCTGGTGGCGAAGCCCTCGCGCCCGGCCTCCGGTGCCTTCGGCATGCCGGCCAGCGCCACCGACAGCGCGCGCCGCGATCCGGCGTAGGGCAGGGTCAGGGCGCCGACGGTGGCCCCGGTGGCCATGGCCCGTTCGGCGTAGCACGCCGTCAGGTCCTCGCGGGCCTTGGGCCGTTCCCGGACGATGGGTTCGGCGTGCGCGTGGTCCGGGCCCGGCACGAGGTGCGGCTCGGCCCGCGCCCACGCGTCGAGGGCGGCGTCGGCCTCCCGCCACTGGGCCAGGCGCTGGACGGTGTCGAGGACGAGGCCTCCGCCGCGCGTGGCCATGCCCTGGAGGAGCGCGTTGAGTACGGGGACCAGCGCTTCCGAACGCTCCGCTCCGATGAGCCTGTGCGTCGTCGCGCGGCGCAGCCGGGGGTGGTACTGGACTGCCGTGGCCAGCGCCCCCGCCTCGCCCGGCAGGGGCGTCCACGGGGACACCCGGGTGGCCGCCGTGAGCGCCAGGCCCGCGAGGTCCGCCATGAGGACCGGAAGCGCCGGTCGCCGGTGCCGCCCCTCGGCCGGGTGGTGCGGTTCGGGGTGCCCGCCGTGGGGTGCGCCCGGACCGTCGGTCATGGCGGCCCCCGCGGCCTCGGCTCGGGCGACGATCCGGATGAGGTCCCGCTGCGGCGGGGGCGGCGAGGCCAGTTCCACGACGACACGCTCGGCGGGGGCGTTCAGCCGGGCCCACAGCACGCCGGGGTGGTCCTCGAGCGCGCGTTCCACGATCCGGCCCACCGACGCGCCGCTGGGTCCCCGTACGCCGCGCACCTCGATGTGGCAGCGTCCGGGTCGGGACCACACGTCCCGGCGCTCCAGGCCGAGCAGGACGGCGGCCGTGTCGGCGGCGCCGCGCACGGCGGCGGTCATCGCGCCCGCCAGCCCTCCGGCGAGCGCCGCGGGTAGCTGCGAGGGCACCCCTGACAGCAACGACATCCGCGCGCCACCTCCCGAGCAGGCCGGTCCCTCGGTCTCTCGTCCTGTTTCCGGTCATCATGACCCGCCCCGAAGTCCCCCGCCCGCGCTGCTGATCCGAACGGCTTCCCGGCTCGCAGGCCCCTGAGCGCGCGGGTAGCTTGCACTCAGCGGGGGGCCGATGTCCCGGACCCACGAACGGATGTGAACCGTGACCACGCCGAAGACCCCCGGCAACCGCCCGACCACGCCGAAGACCAGGACGTCCCGCCCGGCCACGAAGGCGACGCGCACATCCCGCACACCCCGGTCCGGTACGCAGCCGGTCGCGAAGGACAAGCGCGCACCGCGGTCCTCGGACACGCAGCCGGTCGCGGCGTCGCCGGAGCCGAAGCCCGGCGGCCGCACGATCACCCTCACCGTGCCGACGCTCGGTGAGGCCGCCACCCGGGCGATCACCGTCGCGACGACGCCTGTGGCCACCGCCCGGCGCCTCCTGCCCGTCAAGGGCGGCCTGCCGCTGTACACAGGTCTCGGCGTCCTGACAGTCGCAAGCGTGATCGAGTGGCCGGTGGCCCTCGGTATCGGTGTCGGCTACGCCGTTCTCCGGGCCCATGGCCATCTCGTCCAACGCCCCGCGCGGGAGCGGTGAGACGACAACTCGTACGACGACTCGTACGCGCGTCCTCACCCACGGCGACAGCGGTCGCACGGTGTTCCGCGGCAGGGCACTGTGGAAGGCATGGGCGCCAGACGACAACATGTCGCACGGGTCTGGCAGCCGTGGCTGTCGGGTCACGTGCTGCTGCTGATACCCATCGCTCTCATCGTGCTGATCACGTTCGCCGACGTCGTGACCCCGCGCGACATCGTCCTCAGCCCGCTGCTGGCGATCGCGCCCGCGATCACGGCGTGGTTCGAAGGGCCCCGGGTGACCGCCTTCATCGGGGCGCTGGCCGTGGCGGGCCAGGCGCTCACCGGGTGGAGACACGATCTGCTGCTGTCCCGTAACATCCTGGCCCCGATGGCCGCTCTGGCGATCCTGTCGGGCGTGGTCGTGTTCTTCTGCGTGGTCCGTGACCGGCAGCGGCGCCAGCTCGCGCAGGTACGGACGGTCGCCGAGGCGGCCCAGCACGTCCTGCTGTGGCCGTTGCCCACCCAGCTCGGCCCGTTGCAGCTCGCCTGTCTCTACCAGGCGGCCGAGGAGGAGGCCGAGATCGGCGGCGACCTGTACGCCGCCGCGCGTACGGACAGCGGGGCGCGGGTGATGATCGGCGACGTACGCGGCAAGGGCCTGCCCGCCCTCGGGGAGGCCGCCCTGCTGCTCGGCGCGTTCCGTGAGGCGGCTCATCAGCACGCCTCGCTGCCGCAGCTCGCCGCCGCGCTGGAGCACAGCATCGCCCGCTATCTCACGGACTTCGAGCCCGAGCACGAGGGCGAGGTGGGCGAGCGCTTCGTGACCGCTCTCCTGCTGGAGTTCCCCGACGACGAACCCGTCATCCGGATGACCAGTTGCGGCCACCTGGCGCCCATGCTGCTCGGCCCGTACCACACCGTGACCATGCCCAGCCTGCATCCCGCGCCGCCGCTCGGCATCGGCCTGACCGATCCCGACCAGCACGCTCTCGATGTGCTGCCCTTCGGCCCCGGCGACACCCTGCTGCTCTACACCGACGGGATCATCGAGGCGCGCGACCGGCACGGCACCTTCTATCCGCTGGCGGAGCGCGCCGCCCAGTGGTCCGGCCACCACCCCGAGGCGCTGCTGCACCATCTCCAGCGCGATCTGATCGCGCACACCGACGGGCGGCTGGACGACGACGTGGCGCTCATCGCCATCCGTCGCACCCCGATCCCCCACCCGGGCCATCACCTCGGGCGCACCTTCCAGACCGGCGCGTTCCGCTATCCCTCCGAGAGCACGGAGTCGTAGCGCTCCTGCATCACAGGCGGCGGTCAGCGATCACAGGCCGGTCAGCCGTCGTACGGCCAGTCTTCCGTTCCGGCGCCGCCTCCGGCGGTGAGACGGCGATAGGCGGCTCTGGCATGGGCCAGGCGGGCCGCCGCCGTCCCCACGAGCGCGGCGCCGAACAGGCAGGCCAGCCAGTACGTGTCACGGTCCCCGGCCCAGGTGAGGGTGCCGGCGGGCGGGATGGCGAAGCCGTTGAGGAACAGCCAGCACAGGACGGCCGTGCCGGGGGCGGCGGTGAAGCGTGCGCACAGGCTCAGCACGACGGCCATCAGGGACAGCCCGACCAGGGCGAGGCCGGGGCGGTCCGGGCCCACGACGGTGTTGAGCGACACCACCAGTACGAGAGCGCCGCTGAAGGCCGCGATCCATACCAGCGGGGTGGCGACGGGCTCAGGGACGGGCCTGACCCCGTCGCCGAGGGACACCCACTCGATCATGCAGATGATTCCTTCCGATGGCTGCCCGACACCGGCGCGGGGGGCGCGGATGATCGCGACAGTTGCCATGTACAGACCCGACAGCGATGTTCCCACCAGGATCCCGGCCGCACAGGAGCCGACCGGTCTCCTCCCCGATCACAAGGGCCTGGTCGGCCAGTCGAGCAGCCGGGCGCCTATCACCGCGGTCTGCAAGGTGTAGCGGTGGGCGGGATCGGTGGGGTCGTAGTCGGTCATCGAGTGGATACGCGCCAGCCGGTAGGTCAGGGCGCGCACGCTGAGCGACAGCCGCCGGGCGGTCTCGGCGGCCACGCACCCGGTGTCGAAGTACACGGAGAGGGTCTCGAGCAGGGGCCGCGCCCCGCCCCGTGCCTGCGCCAGCGACCCCAGGGTGTTGCCGACCAGGTCCACCAGCGCTTGCCGGTCCCTGGCCAGGACGGGAAAGACCAGCAGGTCGGCGGCGCGCAGCACGGGGTCGTCGAAGCCCATGCGCTGGGCGACGTCCAGGGCGTTGAGGGCCTCTTCGTAGCTGTGCCCGATGCCGATCACACCCGGCCGGGACCGGCCGATGGCGACCTGGCTGGTGCCCGTGGTGCAGGCGTAGACGAGCTTGGCGAAGTGGGTGAGGACGTCGTCCTGGTCGCCGGGGGCGATGCACAGCATCCGCCCCTCCTTCGTGGTGAACAGGATGCGGCGGTTCTCGAAGCGTGCGAAGAGTTCGCTCACGACCTGCCGGGGCACGGGGTCGGTCTCGTCGTACTTCTCCGGTCCCTCGGCCACCGCGACCGCGTGCGCGCGGGACAGGCGCAGCCCGAACCGCTCGGAGCGGGCCGCGAGATGGCCCGGCTCCCCGCGCCCGTGCAGCAGGTCGTCGATGAACTCGCGCCGGGCCGCCTCCTCCTTGCGGACGACGAGGCGCTGCGCGTGCTCGTATCCGTCGGCGAAGGCGTCCACCGCCTGGGCGATGACGGACAGGACGCTGTCCGGGTCGGCCGCCGCGGGCCAGGCTTCGCGGCCCGCGGTGAGATGCGCGCGTACCAGGCCGCGCCAGCCGTGTCCGGCCTCGGCCGCGCGGGCGCCGAGGGCGCGCCGGGACTCGATCTCGTCGCGTGTCAGGCGCCGGCCGGTGGGCGCGGCGTCGGCCAGGATCTGCTCGAAGCCTTCGAGGAACACCTCGGCAGCGTTCTGGACCATCCTGTCTCCCCCTTCGGCGCGGACCTCGCTCCGCGCGCGTTCACATAGAGCCGCATCACATGGGGCCCCCGCACATGGGACCGCCGCACATGGGGCCGCCGCACATGCGGCCACCGCACATGGGGCCGCGTCATACAGGGCCGTATCACATACGGCCGTCCGGGTGGACGCGTTCGGGCCTGTTCGACGGCCTCGCACCCTACTCCTGCCCTGTCAGCCGTGAGCATGGGCCGCCTCGGCGTCGCGGGCGGCGGCAATCTCGTCGCGGGACTCGGGGGCGGGGCGGCGGCCGATCCGGCGGGCGAGGGGCTCGGTCCAGCGGGCGGCGAGCGGTCCGAGGATGACCAGGATCAGGACGTACGCGGTGGCCAGCGGGCCGATCCGCGGCTCCACACCGACGGCGAGCCCGGCGATGACGATGGAGAACTCACCGCGCGCGACCAAGGTTCCACCGGCCCGCCAGCGGCCCTTGACCGAGACCCCGGCGCGGCCCGCCGCCCAGTACCCGGTGGCGACCTTGGTCAGCGCGGTGACGACGGCCAGGGCGAGCGCGGGGAGCAGCACGGGCGGGATGGCCGCCGGGTCGGTGCTCAGGCCGAAGAAGACGAAGAAGACGGCGGCGAAGAGGTCGCGCAGCGGGGTGAGGAGGTTACCGGCGCCCTCGGCGACCTCGCCGGACAGGGCGATGCCGACCAGGAACGCGCCCACGGCGGCCGAGACCTGGACCTCCTGCGCGAGTCCGGCGACGAGCAGGGTCAGGCCGAGCACGACCAGGAGAAGCATCTCGGGCAGTTCGGAGGAGACGGCGCGGCTCACCAGGCGGCCGTGGCGCAGGGCCACGTACAGGACGACGCCTACGGTGCCGAGCGCGACGAGCAGGGTGAGGGCACCCCCGGCCGGGCTGACCCCGGCGAGCAGGGCGGTGAGGATCGGCAGATAGACGGCCATGGCCAGGTCCTCCAGGACCAGCACGCCGAGGACGGCCGGGGTCTCGCGGTTGCCGAGCCGCCTGAGGTCACCGAGCACCTTGGCGATCACGCCGGAGGAGGAGATCCAGGTGACTCCGGCCAGGGCGACGGCGGCCACCGGTCCCCAGCCGAGGATCAGCGCCGCGAGGGCTCCGGGTGTGGCGTTGAGGACCAAGTCGACCAGGCCGGAGGGGTATTGGGTCTTGAGGTTGGTGACGAGGTCGGAGGCGCTGTATTCGAGGCCGAGCATGAGCAGCAGAAGGACGACTCCGATCTCGGCGCCGGTGGCCACGAACTCCTCGCTGGCCTGCAGCGGCAGGATACCGCCGCGTCCGAAGGCGAGTCCCGCGAGCAGATACAGGGGTATGGGTGACAGGCCCACCCGGCCGGCGAGACGGCCCAACAGTCCCAACGCGAGGATGGTGGCCCCGAGTTCGATGAGCAGCGCGGTGGTGTTGTGCACGGGCGTCTGACCTCCGTGGGATCGGTGCGGTGGCGGCGTCTGTGCCTGGCGGGGCCTGGCGGCGGGGCGGAGCACCGGAAGGGGGTGCCGTGCCGTCGCGTGTACGCGGGGTCGCCTCCGGGGCCGGTCGGCCGCGCGCTGTCGTCCGGCGGGGCGGTGCGCGAAGTGACCGGTGCGGGCGTGGGGTGAGCGAACGGCCCGTCCGTAGGGGCCGGTCGGAGTGGCCGCGGCGGCGGCTCACGTCAGCGCGAGAGGCGGGTGCTCAGACCGCGCTGTCGGTATCAGGAACGCTGTCACGGGCGGCGTTGATCACGCGCACGTGGATGATCCGCCCCATGTCACGCCCCCCTCATGTCGGACCGGAGACACCGGCCGCTGCCCCGATGACGAGCAGTCTCACGCCCAGTGGGGGTAAGCGCTCGATAAGGAACTCTACCGCAGGGTAAATACCTAATATCGCACCGAGTGACGCGTCCATTCACCAATCGGGCGCGGGAACGGCGCGAGAGAGGCCGATAACCGCCGGGTGGCTCGCGGCAGTTCGGCCCGCGCCGGTCGCCGCGCGGTCCGGGTCAGTGTTGTTCCAGGTCCCGGCCGTCCAGGGACAGTTCGTCCAGGTCCTCCTGGAACTCCTCGGTGTTGAGGAGCAGCAGCGGGTCCAGCCCGTCGGGCGGCCCGCCCTGACCGTCCGGGCCGAGCAGGGGCTGTTCGGTCCAGATGCACTTCCCCGTCGAGGTGTAGCGCGCGCCCCACCGCTGGGAGAGCGCCGTGACGAGTTGCAGGCCCCGGCCGCCCTCGTCGTTCTCGGTGGCGCGGCGGATACGCGGCATCGTCAGGCTGCCGTCGAAGACCTCGCAGATCAGTTCGCCCGCGCGCAGCAGGCGCAGCCGGACCGGCCCCTTGGCGTGACGTACGACGTTGCCGACCAGTTCGCTGGCGAGGAGTTCGGTGGTGGGTGTCAGGTTCTCCAGGCCCCAGGCGGAGAGTTGCTCCCGTACATGCTGGCGGGCCTGACTGGCCGCCTTCGGGTCCTTGGGGAGCGGCCAGGAGGCCATCCGCTCGTCGTCCAGCGCGTGCAGCCGGGCGATGAGGAACGCCGCGTCGTCGGCCGCCTGGCTGTCGGCGGGGATCAGTTCGGCCTCCACGGCGTCGCACAGGCGCTCCAGGTCGGCGTCGAGACCCTCCTCGTGGGCGGTGCGCAGGACTTGGGCCAGATCCGCCATGCCCTGGTCGACGTCCCGGTTCGCCGACTCGACCAGCCCGTCGGTGTAGAGCACGAGCAGGCTGCCCTCGGGGACCTTCAAGTCCACTGTCTCGAAGGGCGGGTTCGCGGCGCCCAGCGGCGGGTCGGAGCCCAACTGCGGGAAGTGCACGGTGCCGTCGGGGTGGACCAGGGCGGGCGGCGGATGCCCCGCGCGGGCGATGGAGCAGACCTGGGTGGTGGAGTCGTAGAGCGCGTACAGGCAGGTGACGTACGACTCCTCGCCCATGCCGCCGACGATGTCGTTGAGGTGTCCCATGATTTCGTCGGGGGGCAGTTCGAGGTCGGCCAGGGTGTGGACGGCGGTGCGCAGGCGGCCCATGGTGGCCGCCTCGGGCAGTCCGTGGCCCATGACGTCGCCGACGACGAGGGCGACCTGTCCGCCGGAGAGCGGGATGATGTCGTACCAGTCGCCGCCCACGTCCATGCCCTGCCCGGCGGGGAGATAGCGTGCGGCGGCCGTGCACGCCGGGTCGTCGGGCAGGTCCCGGGGCAGCAGGCTGCGCTGGAGTTCACGGGACCGGGTGTGCTCGGCGTCGTAGAGCCGGGCTCGTTCCAGCGCCTGGGCGACGAGGGCGGTGATCGTGTTCAGCAGGGTGCGTTCCTCGTCGGTGAGGCGGCGGGGACGGTCGAAGCTGAGGACGTTCACCCCGAACGTACGGCCGGACGCGGTCAGCGGCAGGAACGCCCAGGCCTGCTTCTTCGCCAACGCGGCCAGATGGGAGAGTTCGGGGCCGTACGCGGTCATCTCGTGCACCGACGACACGAACAGGGGCGTGCCGGACAGGATCGTGCTCCAGGGCGGCTCGTTCGGTCGGCGCACATGGCCGTCGACCGCTTCGAGGAATTCCTCCGGGTAGCCGAAGGCTCCGACGTTGCGCAACCGGTCTCCCTCGACGGCCTGCACCAGCAGACCGGTGGCGTCGAAGGGCGGCAGCACGCGCCAGGCGACCGCGTCCACCACGTCGCGCGAGGTCGTCGCCTTGGCGAGCGCCGTGGTCAACTCCGTGATGTGCGCGGCCCGTTCGGATGCCGCGCGCTCGGCCGCCTCGCGCTCCTCCTCCATGCGCCGCCGGTCCGTGACGTCGGTGAGGTAGAGGGTGCGGCCGTCGGCGCCCGGGACCAGCCGCAGGTGGTAGCAGCGCCCCGTGTCCGGCATACGCAGATCGAAGCCGGAGGTCCGCTCCATGGCGGCGGCCTGGCGGCAGTGGCTCTCCAGGTCCGGGATCCTTCGCAGGGAGGGCACGTCCCACAGCAGGCGTCCGAGCAACTCCTTCTCGGAGCAGTCCAGGGTGTGTTCCGCCTCGAGGTTGGCGAAGGTGATCCGCCAGTCGTCGTCCACCGCCAGGAAGCCGTCGCTCATGTACCGCAGGGCCCGGCCGAGCGCGTCGCGGGCGGACCCCTCCTTGCTCTCCCACACCACGCCCCGCATATGGCGGGGTCGGCCCTTGCTGTCGTAGATCACCCGGGCGCGGGTCTGCAACCAGCGGTACGTGCCGTCCGCGCGCCGTACCCGGTACTCGATCTCGTACGGGGAGTGGTCGCGGATCGCGCGCTGCGCCGCCGCGAACGTGGGGGCCAGATCGTCGGGGTGCATGTCCCGCATCCAGCCTTCCATCTTCCCGTTGAACTCGGCCGGGTTGATGATGTACAGCTCCAACGCCGCCTGGTCCAGGATCAGTTCGTCGGTCTCGATGTTCCAGTCCCACGATCCGACCTTGACCTCCTGGAGGGCCTGCCACAGGCGCTCGCCGTTGTGCCCGGTCCGGGAGGGTCCGGCCGGTGGCGGCGCCTGGGCCATGCGTTCCTCGATCCAGGCGACCACGGCGCGCAGGAAGTCCCACTGCCGGGGCGTGGGTTCGCCTCCCTCGCCCGTCAGCACGGTGAGCACGGCGATGTTGCGGCCCCCGCCGGACAGCGGCAGGGCGACCAGTCCGGTGCCCGGCCAGGCGATGTCCTCCGTCGACGCCCAGGGCCCCTGGGCGTCGGTGGACATGAGCGGCGCCCACAGACCGTCGTCATGGTGCAGGGCGCGCGCCGGAACCCTCGGGCTCTCCTGGTCGATGGTCTCCCAGGACTGGGTGAGGGCGGACGGCAGGCCGACCGACGAGACCAGGCGCAGCGCGGCCGTCGGGCCGCGCAGATGGATCGTGGCGCCCAGGGCGTCCAACTCGCCCACGACATGCTCCAGCGCCAGCCGGAACACCTCACTTTCCGGCACACCGGGAGCCACCGCACTGAGCAGAGCCAGCCGTGCGTTCATAGTGCGGATTTTATCGTTATCCCACCATGTACAGCCATGTCACCTCAGCACACCCGCTTCCGGTCAGACCCTCTCAGCGTCCTCTCAGCGGGTGCCGCACAGGCTGGGGCGTGACGGGGGAACGACAAGCCTTCACGAACCGAGAAGCGACGAAAGGGAGCCCATGGCCTCCCATACCGCGGCCCGGCCCGTCATTCCGTCCGAGGACCCCACAAGGACCACCCCGGCGACGGACACGGCCTGCCGACTGCACGAGTTCTTCGAATCCACCTGTGACCGCACCCCGTCCGCCGTGGCGCTCGTCTGCGAACAGCGGCATCTGACGTACGCCGATCTGGAGGCACAGGCCAACCGGATCGCCCATCACCTGCGCGGCCTGGGCATCACCTCGGGCACGCGGGTGGCGCTGCTGCTCCCGCGCTCCGTGGACATGTACGCGTCGCTGCTGGGTGCCTGCAAGGCCGGGGCGACGTATGTGCCGATCGACCCGACGTCTCCGCCGGACCGTGTGTCCTACATCCTGGGCGACGCCGAGGTGGCCGTGCTGCTGACGACCTCCGCTCTCGCGCCGGGGATACGGCGGGCGGAGGCCTCCCGGGCCTGCCGGGTGATCGAGGTCGACGCATGGGCCGGTGAACTGGCCGCCCTCCCCACGACCCGCCCCTCCCTCGCGCCGTCGGCCGCGTCCGACCCCCTCGCGTACATCACGTACACCTCGGGATCGAGCGGCAAGCCCAAGGGCGTGGAGATCGCGCAGTCGAGCATCTGCAACTTCCTGCGGGTGGTGACGCCTGTCTACGACGTCCGTCCGCACGACCGGGTGTACCAGGGCATGACCATCGCGTTCGACTTCTCGATCGAGGAGATCTGGCCGACCTGGTCCGTGGGCGCCACGCTCGTCGCGGGACCGGCCGGCCCCGGGCGGCTCGGCGCCGAACTCGCCGACTTCCTGGAGGACACCGACATCACGCTGCTGTACTGCGTGCCGACGCTGCTGGCGACGATCCCGCGCGAGCTGTCGCGCATCCGCAGCATCGTCGTGGGCGGCGAGGCCTGCCCGGAGCCGCTGGTCGAGCGGTGGAGCAGGCCGGGCCGCCGCATCCTCAACACCTACGGGCCGACCGAGGCCACGGTCACCGCGACCTGGCAGGAGCTGCGTCCGGACCGGCCCGTGACCATCGGGCGCCCACTGCCGACCTACTCGGCGGTCCTGCTGGACGAACAGTGCCGGGCCGTGCCCGACGGCGCGGTGGGCGAGATCTGCCTCGGCGGTCCCGGCCTCGCGCGCGGCTATGTGGGACGGCCGGATCTGACCGCCGACCGCTTCATCGAGCACCCGCTGGCGCCTCGGGGCGGCCGGCTCTACCGCACCGGGGATCTCGGCCGGATCGCTGACGGCGGGGAGATCGAGTATCTGGGCCGGGCCGATGCCGAGGTGAAGATCCGCGGCTACCGGGTCGCGCTCGGTGAGATCGACAACGTTCTGCTGGAGGAGCCCGGCGTGGCCGAGGCGGTCACCGCGCTCGTCGCGACACCGGACACGGGCGCCTCACGGTCCGCGGACGGCGCGAGCGAGAACGGCAAGGTCCTCGCCGCCTACGTGGTCCGCGCGACGGACTCCCAGAGCCTGGACAGTTCCTCTGACGAAACCCTCGCCGCCCGCCTGCACGAGCGCCTGCGCCGCACCCTTCCGGCCTACATGGTGCCGTCGTTCCTCGACGTCCTCGACCGCCTCCCGGCCATGCCGAGCGGCAAGGTCGACCGCAAGCGGCTGCCCGCGCCGACCGGACGCAGGCTCGTGGGCACCGGTCACGTGGTGCCCGCGCGGGGCGAGCGGGAGACACGCGTGCGGGACGTCTGGGCCCAGGTGCTCGGCATCCCCGCGCACACCCTGTCGGCCGAGGCGGACTTCTTCACCGACCTCGGCGGACACTCCCTGCTCGCGGCCCGCGTCGTATCCCTGCTGCGCGGCGAGCCGGGCGAGAGCGGCGCCACCCTGCGTGACCTGTACGAACACCCGACGGTGCGCGCGTTCGCGGCGCGGCCGGGCGCCACGTCGGCCCCGGCTCCCGCGGCCGGGCCGCCCCGCCCCGCCCCGATCCGCCACGGCAGCCGCCGGATCGCGCTGACCGGACTCGCGCAGGCCGGGGCGGTCTACGTCCTGCTGTTCGTGCTGACCCTGCCGGTGTCCGTGTCGTACGCCGTCCATCACGGCACGGTCCAGGGCTGGACGGTGGTGCAGCCCATGGTCGCGCTGCTGGCCGCCTACCTCGTCGTACGCTGGATCGCCCCCCTCGCCCTCGCGCGCCCTCTCGCGGCGGGCATACGTCCCGGCCGCTACCCCCTGTGGGGCCCGACCTATCTGCGGCTGTGGCTGCTGAACCTCCTGCTGGTCGGTGTCAGCCCGCTACGGGTGCTCAGCGGCTCCCCGCTGATGGGGGCCTATCTGCGGCTGCTCGGCGCGCGCGTCGGAGCCCGCACCACGATCGCCACCAGCCTCGTCTCCCTGCCGACCCTGCTGAGCGTCGGCAGCGACACCGCGGTCGGCTACGGCGCCTCCCTGCGCTCCTGGCACGTCGAGGACGGATGGGTGACGGTCGCCCCGATCAGCATCGGCGAGCGGGCGTACGTCGGCGCCAACGCGGTGCTCGAACCGGGCGCGCGCATGGGGCACCGCTCGGGCCTCGGCGAGCAGTCCGTCATCGGCCAGGGCGAGGCGGTGCCCGCCGGAGCACGCCGGGCCGGGTCGCCCGCGCGCGCTGTCGAGTCCCTGTCCCCCACTGTCGAGCGCATGCTGGGCAGATCCGGCGCCCCCGACCGCTGGCGGCCCCGTCAGCTCGCCGGTGCGCTGCTCGGTCTGGCCTTCCTGGAGTCGGCCGCGCTGATGATGATCGCGCCGGGCATCGCGCTGTTCTGGTTCGCGTGGCTGCGCTGGGGCACGGGCGCGGGGCTGGTCGCGTCCGCGCTGTCCGGCCCGCTGTCCGTGGTCACGGTGTGCCTCGTGGTCGCCGTCGGCAAGCGCGTGATCCTGCCGCGCGTGCCCACCGGCATCCATCCGGCGCGGTCCTCGCTCGGCGTGCGCAAGTGGATCGCGGACAAGCTGCTGGAGTACAGCCTCACGTTCACCAACCCGCTCTACGCCACCCTCTACACCGTGCCGTGGCTGCGGCTGCTCGGCGCGCGCGTCGGCCGGGGCGCGGAGGTCTCCACCACCGCGTACATCGATCCGGACCTGCTCACCCTCCAAGACGGCAGCTTCGTCGCGGACATGGCGAGCGTCGGCGCCGCCGCCTTCGGGGGCGACCGGATGGCGTTCGGGCCCACCGAGGTCGGCAGCCGCGCCTTCGTCGGCAATGCCTCGCTCGTACCGGCGGGAACGGCGCTGGGAGCGGGCTCGCTGGTCGGCGTGGGCACGGTCCCGCCGCCGGACGGCGCCGCCGACGGCACCACCTGGCTGGGCTCGCCCGCGCTGCGGCTGCCGGTGCGCCAGAGCAGCGGCTCCTACCCGGAGGAGCTGACGTTCCGGCCGACCCGCAAGGCGGTCCTGTGCCGCCTGGGCATCGAGTTCTTCCGCGCCACCATGCCCGCCTCGCTCCTGGCCGCGAGCGCCTACCTGTATCTCCTGACGCTGTCCGGCCTCACCTCCCGTACGGGACTGGCGACGGCGGTTATCGTCTCACCGCTCCTCGCCATGGGCGCGGCGGCCGCGGTCATCCTGTGCTGCGCGGCGGTCAAGCGCGTCGTCGTCGGGACGTACCGGCCGCGCGTCGAGCCGCTGTGGAGCCTGTTCGTACGCCGTACGGAGTTCGTCACCGGTCTGTTCGAGGCCGCCGCGGTCCCGGCCGGGGTCGGTACGCTGGTGGGGACACCGTTCCTGCCCCCGGTGCTCCGCCTCTTCGGCGCCCGCATCGGTCGGCGTACGTGGATCGGGACCACCTTCCTCACCGAGTTCGACCTGGTGGAGGTGGGTGATGACGCGGCGGTCGGGATGAACGTCTCGTTGCAGACACATCTGTTCGAGGACCGGGTCATGAAGATGTCGACCGTGACCGTCCAGGCCAGGACGAGCATCGGCACCCGCGCGATCGTGCTGTACGACGCGGTGGTGGGCGAGGACGTCCGGCTCGGGGCGCTGTCCCTGGTCATGAAGGGCGAACGCCTGACACCCGGGACCAGTTGGCGCGGGCTCCCCGCCGAGGGAGTGGCCGAGCGGGCCGTCGACGACGGGACGCGGTGCGCGGCGATGACGGAGGCGGGGTCATGAGATTCCCCTGGCGACGGCGGGACGGTGAGCACCGGGTGCCGGATGCCGGGACGCCCGGCGAGCAGGGCCGCCCGCTCGCCCTCGTGTACCGGGGCCGGGCCTCGTCGCCCGGTTGCCCCGAGGCGGTCGCGGAACTGCTCGCCGCCGGGCCCTGGAACCTGGACGTCCGCTTCACCGGCCCGCGCGAGGAGCTGCCGCTGACGGCGGAGACGCTCTCGCGCGCCCTCGTGTACGCCCAGCCGGGCGGCGGCACGCTCTCCCCCGCCTACCGCAAGCTGCGGCGGCAGCGCGACGCGATCCGTGACTTCGTCCAGGGCGGCGGCCGGTATCTGGGCTTCTGCCTGGGCGCCTATCTGGCCGGGGCGACCCCCGGGTTCGACCTGCTGCCGGGCGACACCGACCAGTACATCTCCGCACCGGGATGCACGATCCACCACGACGGCAACACCCTGGTCGAGGTGGCGTGGCGGGGCCGCCCCCGCACGGTGTTCTTCCAGGACGGGCCGTACTTCGTCCTCGACAGGAACGCGGACCCGGAGGTCCTCGCCACCTATCCGAACGGGCTGCCCGCCGCGCTGGTGACGCCGTTCGGGGCGGGCCGGGTGGGCGTCACGGGACCGCACCCGGAGGCCACGGACGACTGGTTCACCGACTACGACCTGCCCGTCCAGAACAACCGTGACCTGGCGATGGACCTGGTGGACACGGTGCTGCGGGAACCGCGGCGCTGATAACGCGGGTCATCAGCGCCGACCGACCACACGTGTCAGCGCTGCCTGATCGCCGAGATGTCGAAGACCAGCTTGATCTTGTCCGCGACCAGTACTCCGCCCGTCTCCAGCGCCGTGTTCCAGGTCAGGCCCCACTCCGAGCGCAGGATCTGCGCCGTGCCCTCGAAGCCGACGCGTTCGTTGCCGAACGGGTCCTTGGCCGCGCCGTTGAACTCCAGGTCGAGCGTGAGGGGCTTGGTGATGCCGAGGATCGACAGCTCACCGGTCATGCGGTAGAGCCCGCCGCCCAGGTCCTCCGCCCGGGTGGAGCGGAACGTCATCGTCGGGTACTCCTCGGCCCGGAAGAAGTCCGAGCTGCGCAGGTGGTTGTCCCGGTCCGGCTGACCCGTGTCGACACTCGCCACGTTCACCTCGACGAACGCGCTGGACTTCGACGGGTCCGTACCGTCCAGCCGGAGCGTGCCGGTGAACTCGTGGAAGCCGCCCTTCACATTGGTGACCATGGCGTGGCGCGCCACGAAGCCGATGGAGGTGTGCGCCGGGTCGAGCATGTACTCGCCCGTCAGGGCCGCCAGGTCGGTGGTGGCCTGGCCGGTCATGGCCGCCGTATCGGCCGTGGCGGGCGGGGCCTGGTGCTTCTTGCGGCTGAAGATACCCATGACGTGCTCCTCGGGCGGGGCGCGGGGCGTGCGAAGGGGACCCGCGGCGTCAGGAGGTCGAACTTCCGGCGCTACGGACGTTACGCCGGGTTGCCACGTTCTGCCCTTCGGCGACGGCGGGCCCGGGGGCCCTCGGCTCAGGTGAGGTCGGCGACGATCCGGCGGGTGGCTTCCGTGATCAGGGACTCACGGGGCGGTGTGTGGTAGCCGGGCCGGTCGGACATGAGGGCCAGTACGAGCGGGGCGCTGCCGGTCGGCCATACGAGGGCGACGTCATTGGCCCTGCCGTAGTCACCGGTACCGGTCTTGTTGGCGACCTTCCACCCTCGGGGCAGCCCGGCCCGGATGCGCCGGGGGCCTTCGTTGCGTTCGAGCCAGTCCTTGAGCAGGGCGCGCTTGTCCGCGCTCAGCGCGTCGCCGAGCAGCAGCTTCTGGTGGTCGGTGGCGATCGCCCGGGGGGTGGTGGTGTCGCGCGGGTCCTCGATGCCGTGCCGGTTCAGCTCGGGCTCGTAGTCGTCCATCCTGCTGTGGGGATCGCCGAGTTCGCGCAGATAGGCGGTCAGCTTCGCCGGGCCCCCGAGGTCGCGCATCAGCAGGTTCGCGGCCGTGCCGTCGCTGTAGCGGAGGGCGGCGTCGCACAGTTGCCTGATGGTCATGCCGGTCGCGGTGTGGTCCTTGGTGATCGGCGAGATGGAGTTGACGTCGGCCTCGGTGTAGGTGACGTGGTGGTCCAGGTGGGCGAGCGGGTTACGGTGCAGGACCGCCGCCGCGGCGAACGTCTTGAAGGTGGAGCAGAACGCGAAGCGTTCGTCGGCGCGGTAGGCCATGGTGGCACCGCTGCCGGTCGCCAGCGCGTAGACGCCGAGCCGCGCACCGTGCTCGCGTTCGAGCTCCGCGCACCACGAAGCGTCCACCGTGGGGGCGGGGGAACGGGAGGGGCCGCGTCCCTGCGTCGGAGGCGACGTGGGCGCCGAGCGTTCCTCCGCGCCGCAGCCCGCCAGGGGCAGCAGCGCCGCGGTCGCCAGGAACGCGCGACGGGACGGCCCGAACTCTCCGAAGGACATACGACGTCACCTTCTTTCGTCTGACCCGAGCTCGACCCGAGTTCGACCCGACTCAACGCGCCCGGCAGCGCACAGGTTACGCACAGAACCGCCGATCGCCCCTCCGCACCGCTCTGTTACCGTGGTCCGCGACGCGGGGTGCCCGAACACCGGGCTGAGATCACACCCGTTGAACCTGATCTAGTTCGGACTAGCGAAGGGACGTCGTCGTTGACTGCTGTTCCCAAGGTGCTGTCGATCGCCGGCACCGATCCCAGCGGTGGCGCGGGAATCCAGGGCGATCTGAAGACGTTCTCGGCCCTCGGTGGCTACGGCATGGCCGTGATCACCGGGTTGGTCGCCCAGACCACCACGGGTGTACGCGAGATACTCGAGGTGCCCGCGGCGTTCGTCCACGCGCAGTTGGAGACGCTGCTGACCGACGTCCCCGCGGACGCGGTGAAGATCGGCATGCTGGGCGAGGCGTCGGTCATCCATGCCGTCGCCGAGGCGCTGGACCGGTTCTCCCCTCCGTATGTGGTGCTCGACCCGGTCATGGTGGCCACGAGCGGCGACCGGTTGCTGGCAGCGGACGCGGTGGCCGCGCTGCGTGAGGTCCTGCTGCCCCGCGCCGATCTGATCACGCCGAACCTGCCCGAGGCGGCGGACCTGTTGGGCGACCGGTCGGCCACCGGCGTCGCGGAAATGCGCGATCAGGTACGGCGGTTGCACCGGCTCGGGGCCCGGCGCGTACTGCTGAAGGGCGGCCATCTGGACGGCGGCACCTGTGTGGACGTCTACAGCGCGGGCGAAGGCCCGGTCGAGATCGCGGTGCCGCGGATCCCGACACGTCATACCCATGGCACCGGTTGCACCCTGTCCTCGGCGATCGCGGCGCTACGGCCCCGCAGTTCGGACTGGCTCACGGCCGTCCGGGAGGCCAAGGACTACCTCACGGGGGCCCTGCGCGCCGCCGACACCCTGCATGTCGGACAGGGACACGGGCCGGTCCACCACTTCCACGCGCTCTGGCGGGACGAAGGGCACGCTCTGGCGCGGTGAACGGGCCCGGACACCACGGCTCACAGCATCCGCAGCACGCCCACGACCTTGCCGAGGATCCGCGCCCGGTCGCCGCGGATCGGCTCGTAGGCCGGGTTGCGGGGCATGAGCCACACCTGCCCGTCCTGGCGGCGCAGTTGCTTGACGGTGGCCTCGTCACCGAGGAGCGCGGCGACGATATCGCCGTGGTCGGCGCTGTCCTGTCGGCGGACGGTGACGATGTCGCCGTCGCAGATGGCCGCGTCGATCATGCTGTCACCGGACACGGTCAGGGCGAACAGATCGCCCTCGCCGCACAGTTGGCGGGGCAGCGGATAGACGTCCTCCACCATCTCCTCGGCCAGCAGGGGCGCCCCGGCGGCGATCCGCCCGACCAGGGGCACCTCCACCGGCGGCACGGCCTTCGCGTCCAACTCGGGGGCCCAGGACGGCCGTACCTGGTAGGCGCGCGGCCGGTTGGGGTCGCGGTAGAGGATCCCCTTGCGTTCGAGGACCATCAACTGATGCGCGACCGACGAGGTGCTCGCCAGGTGCACGGCCCGCCCTATCTCGCGCATCGAAGGCGGGTAGCCCTGCCGCTCGACCGTGTCGGTGATGAACCGGACGATGTCCTTCTGACGGCGCGTCAGTTCGCCTTCGACGGCTCCACTGCCCGGCGGCCGGCCCCGGCGTGCTCGCGGGCTGCTCTCCATCTCGGCACCTCCGTACACGATCGCGCGCAAGGCGACCCTATCCCGCCTCCCGCACGGGCGGAATACCCACCGCACGCGCATGGGATCATGGTCCGGAACCCGGTGCGCAGACCGCATCGCCGAAGGAGGACACCCCCGATGTTCGACGCGCTGAAGAACCTCAAGGACAAGGCCGAGGAACTCGCCGAGAGCCATGGCGAGACCATCAGCCAGGGACTGACGAAGGTCGGCGAGTTCATCGACGACAAGACCGACCACAAGTACAGCGACAAGATCGACACCGGGGTGGAGAAGGCCCAGGACTTCGTCGAGCACCTGGGCGAGAAGAAGTCCTCCGACTGAACCGGGCCACGACCGTCCACGCCTTCCTGCGCCCGGCGAGGTCGCATAGTCTGGAAGAGTTCTTCGTTGTGAAGAGTTCTTCAATTCACCAACCGCCGTGCACATGGGCCGTTCGGGAGGAGGCCCGGATGCGCGAATCCGAGTTCGCCGAGGCGATGCTCCAGCGGATACGGCAGGCGCGGACGGCCCTCGCGGCGGCGCGGGCGGCCGACGACGTCTTCGCCGAGGCCGTCGCCCAGGACGAGTTGGAGGACGCCGTGCGCCTGGCCCGGCGGCACGGGATCCGCGTGACTGACACCGACAGGCAAGAGGAGTGATCCGGGTGCCGGTTCCGGTTCCGCTGTACGAGGCGAAGGCGGAGTTCTTCCGCATGCTGGGGCACCCGGTGCGCATCCGGGTCCTGGAGCTGCTCCAGGACGGCCCGAAGCCGGTACGGGATCTGCTCGCGGCCATAGAGGTCGAACCGTCCAACCTCTCCCAGCAGTTGGCCGTGCTGCGCCGCTCCGGCATCGTGACCGCGACGCGCACGGGCTCGACGGTCGTGTACGAACTGGCCGGAGGCGATGTGGCGCAGTTGCTCGCCGCCGCCCGCCGGATCCTCGCCGTCCTGCTGGCCGGACGCCAGGATCTGCTGGCGGAACTCCGCTCGGGGGAGACGGCGTCTTGAGAGGCGCGGGCAGGTTCCGGCTGCCCTGGCGGCGGGAACGGCGGACCGCGGCCCCCGCGCCCCTGCCGCCGCCTGTCCGACGCCATGTCGCCTCCGTGGAGTTGGGCCCGCGAGCGGTCGGACGGGCCCGGGAAGCCGTGGCCGCGCAGTTGCCCGCCGCCGGGGTCGCACCGGGGTCGGCGTTCGCGGACGCGGTGCTGCTGGTGGTCAGCGAGCTGGTGGCGAACGTCCTGCGGCACGCGGACCGCTCACCGGTGATGGATGTCGGACTGACGGCCTCGGGCGGGCACTTGGTCGTCGGTGTGGCGGACGCCGAGCCCCGGCTGCCTGATCTCAGCGAGGAGGGCATGGGGGCCGGGCTGCGGATGGTCACGGAACTGGCCGCCGAGTACCACGGCGAGGTCAGCGTGGAACCGGCCGTCGACCGCAGCGGCAAGGTGGTCCTCGTACGGTTCGAACTCCCCGCCGAGCGGGCGTAGCCGAGCGGGGCACGGCAAGATCCTCTGCCACAAGGGGCCGACCGGCCCTGTGTGCACCCCTGTCGGCCGGTGGACCGCCGTCCTTCGAGGGGGGAAGGATCAGGTGTTCCCGGGGGTGGCCATTCCCATGGCCCACCCCCCGTGCCACCGTGCCGGAACAGGTTCGGCGCGAAGGCAGCGGAGGAAGGACTGCCGTAAGTGATCGCTCTCGTGGGTCACCCCGATCTCACCGCGCCCACCCTGGCGATGCTGGAGGAGGAGCTGCGCCGTCGGCTGTCCGACTTCGCACGCGCGGGACGGGCCGGACTGGTCCGTGCCGGTCGGGGACTGCCGCTCGTCTTCGGCCGGGCGGCCCGCGCCGCGGGCCTGCCGCTGGTGACCGTGCTGCCCGCCAAGAAGGGGCTGCCCACGGTGCTGAAGGAGGCCGACCTCAAGGCCGCCGGTGAACTCCTGGTGCTCTCCGAGCAGGTACGGCTGCTGGAGTACGACCCGGCCGACCGCGGCGCCTGTGTGGGCGCGGACGAGAGTGTGCTCCGCGCCTGCGAGGGGCTGCTGGCGGTGTGGGACGGCTCCCCGTCCAACGGCAGGGACGCGACGGCGCATCTGGTGGCCTACGCGCGCAGCAGCGGCATCGCCGTGGACGTGTTCTGGCCCACGGGTGCGCGGCGCATGGCCGCGGAGGAGGCGTCGTGAACCCTGTGCGTGCCGAACGGGCCGCCGCGGCGCACCACATGGTGGAGGTGAGCCGGGACGAGGCGCTGCGGCTGCTCGGCACGGTCGAGATGGGCCGGGTGGCCTTCACCGAACAGGCGCTGCCCGCGATCCGTCCGGTCAACCACGTGGTGGGGGACGACGGCACCATCGTGATCCGCACCCACACCGGCTCCACCCTGCTCGGGCACTCTTTGGCCTCCGAGGTCGTGGCCTACGAGGCCGACCGGATCGACCCGGTCACCCGCACCGGCTGGAGCGTCGTGGTCACCGGGGTCGCGTCCCGGGTGACCGCCCCCGACGACGTGGCCCACTACCGGCGTCTGCTGGTCCCGTGGGTCAACGCCGAGATGGCGCATGTGGTGCGCATCGTCCCCGAGTTGGTGGCGGGCTATCGCCTCGAGGCGGCTCCCTTGTAGGACGTCCACCCTGGGGTGATGACACGCACGCTCGTTCGAAGTGAGGCGTTCTGCTGCCGGCAGAGCCTCTCGCGGTCGTACGGGAGAGGCGACAGGATCGAGCCATGCAACCGATCTTCGTTCTCGTGCACAGCCCGTCTGTAGGCCCCTCGACCTGGGCCCCCGTGGCCGACCACCTGACGTCGGCGGGGTACCGGGTACGGGTGCCGTCGCTGCTGCACGTGGGCGCGGGTGCGCCGCCGTTCTGGCCCCGCGCCGTCGACGCCGTCCGCGCCGACCTGCGCCAGGTCCCGGCCGACACCCCGGTCGTCCTGGTCGCCCACAGCAACGCGGGCCTGTTCCTCCCGGCGATCCGCGCGGGCCTCGACCACCCGGTGGCCGCCTCGGTCTTCGTCGACGCCGCGCTGCCCGCCCGCGAGGGCGAGACCCCGGTGGCCCCGCCCGAACTGCTGGACTTCCTCCGCCCGATGGCCGTGCACGGCGTCCTGCCGCGCTGGACCGACTGGTGGGACGAGGCGGACATCGCCCCCATGTTCTCCGACCCGGTGATGCGGAAGACGGTCGTCGAGGAGCAGCCCACGCTGCCGCTGTCCTACTACGAGCAGCGCATCCCGGTCCCCGCCGACTGGGCCGACCACCCCTGCTCCTACCTGCTGTTCGGCCCGCCCTACGAGGAGCAGGCCGCCGAGGCGCGCGAGCGCGGCTGGCGCGTGGCGCATCTGCCCGGCGAGCATCTCCACCAGATCATCGACCCGGCGGGCACGGCACGGCACCTCGTCGAACTCACCACGACGACGTGATCCGCCTCGGTACGGACGGCGGTGTCCAGTCCAGGCATCCGGTCAGCCGCTCATAGGCGTGATGGGCGTCGGCCAGCAGGTGCTCCGCCTCGCTGCGGGTGCCGCAGTCGGTGACCTCGTAGGGGGTCCGTGGCCGCAAGCGGGTCAGGACGGCGGCCCAGGCGTCCAGGGCGGCGGGCCGGTGCGCCGGGTCGTCGGTGTCCGCCGAGCCGCCGACGCGCGGGTCCTCGGCCACGCACAGCAACACCGGAGCCACCGGGAGCGGCTGCGGGGCGGCCAGGTGCAGGACGGCCAGCGGGAGCGCCGGGACAGTGGCGCCGGGCAGGGCGGGTTCGGGCATCAGCACCAGGGCGTCCAGCGGCTGGCCCTCGTCCAGGGTGTCGGGGATGTGACCGTGCCCGACCGGCCAGCCGCCGGAGGTGAGACGGCCGGACACGACGTCGTCGACCGTACGGAGGGCGGACGAGGCGGTGGCGTCGATGTCGACGGTGATCCGGAGCATGTCCTGACCTCCTCACACACGGGCCCGGTCGGAAGCTGGTCAGAAGCTGAGGACCGGCGGTACGCCCCTCGCCGTATACCGGCAGTCTCCCGCCGTCCCTCCGGGGCGGCAACCATGGGCCGTCCGCGCCCCGCCCGAGCTGCGGGCCGCCCGAGGTCGGCGCATGGTAGTCGTATGAGAGGGCGCCGTCCACCTGTGGTCGTACTGCCGCTGTCGCCGGACGGTGGTCGACGGGTCACGATCCACGGCGAGCGCATGGGCATGGCGTACAGCCTGTTCGACGTGATGGACTTCCTGCATCGCGCCGGGCTGCCCACCACGGACACGGCCGTCGACGACCCCGAACTGATCGAGTGGCGCGGCGGCGGACCCTACGAGTGGAACGACACTCCGTAGGAGCTACTGCGCGTTCCCGCCGCCCGGCACCCGCAGCGTGAACCAGCCGACCTTGTGGCCGAACAGCCACACCAGCCCCAGATACAGATCCGGTGTGGCCTGCCGGATCTCGTCCCGAACTCCCTGCGCCAGAAGGGATGTTCGGGAGTAGTCGACGACGATGCAGTCCTGTCCGTCCAGTTGGCTCGGCCCCACCGTGACCGTGCCGACGACGGCGAGCAGGTCCAGCGGTGTGAGCCGGTTGCTCAGATGGCCGTCCGGGCTGAAGAGCTTGCCGCGCCACAGGTTCAGTCCGACGAACACGGCGAGCAGCCGGGCTCCGACACTCCCCGCCCACGGGAGGACGGCCGTGCCCTCCATCGGGCCCTTGGGGATCTCACCGGGCGGGCTGGTACGGAAGATCTCCTCCAGTTCCTCTTCCTTGGCCTTCAGCAGCTCGATCTCGTCGAGTACCACGGTGGTCCTCCTGGCCGTCGTCATCGCCGTCACGCTCGCACCCCGTCTCTGACCGCTGGGATCACCGCTTCACGCGATCCGCCGCGTGCTCCACCATGAACGCGGGCGGCGGGGCCCACCACCGCTGGTGCGCTGAACGGCCGCACCGGTAGCCCATGGGGTGGTGTGACGCACGCGCGCGAGGGACGGCAGGGTGCGCCGGATGCCCCCGCGCGCCCCCGTGGGGGCAGTTCGCCGGGAGTACCCGTGTGGGCAGTGTTCGTGGCGTAGTCACAACTTGGCGTTCTTGAAGGGACCTTGCGCACATGAACCGTCGCATCGCTCACCGGGCCGGGCTCGCCGTCTCCACCGCGCTGGTGACCGGCGGACTGCTGGCGGCCACGGCGCCCGCCGCCCTCGCCGCGCCCGCGAAGTACTCCCAGTCGGCCGCCGCCCGGGAGCTGCGGAAGGCGGGCGTCACCTGGACCTCCTCCGGCGGATGCAGCAACCGGAACAACACGAGGTGCACGTCCTTCGAGCAGATCAACAGGACCACGGTGGCGGGTGTGATCGCCTTCAAGAGGGCGAGCCACTGCGCGGTGACCATCACCGGCGGCACGGAACGCGGGCACGCGGGCGGCACGTACAGCCACTGGAACGGCTACAAGGTCGATGTCCGGCCGACGCCGTGCGTGGACCGGTTCGTGACCAAGTTCCACTACATCGGCCAGCGGCACGGCGACCGGGCGCGGCAGTACAAGTCACCCGCGGGCAACATCTACGCGCGCGAGGGTTCGCACTGGGACATCACCTACTACAACGGCAGGGCCTGAGCCCGACCGTGGGGGAGCCGGTGACGGCCCCGGTCCCCCACGGTCGCTACCCCTTGACCACTCCGAGCGGCACCAGACGGGCCACCAGCCGGGCCAGGCCCGCGCCCTCGGTGGCGCGGGCGACCGCGTCGACGTCCTTGTAGGCCTCCGGGGCCTCTTCGGCGAGTCCGCGCCAGGACGACGGCCGCACGGAGATGCCCCGCGACTCCAGCTCGCCGCGCAACTGCTCGCCGCGGACCTGGCGCAGCGCCTCGTGACGGCTCCACACGCGTCCCGCGCCGTGGGCGGAGGAGCAGAAGGCGTCGTTGCCGTCGGCGCCGACCATCACGTACGAGGCGGTGCCCATCGTGCCGGGCACCAGCACGGGATGCCCGGACTCGACGAGGCCCTCCGGAAGGGCCGGGTGGCCGGGCGGCAGCGCCAGGGTGGCTCCCTTGCGGTGGACGCACAACCGGCGCGGTACGCCGTCCACGTCATGGGTCTCGATCTTGGCGGTGTTGTGCGAGACGTCGTAGACCAGGTCCAGCCCCACCTCGGCGGCGACGGCGAAGGCGTGGCGCGCGGCCTCGGCGAGCAGTTGCCGGTTGGCGCGGCCGTAGTTGGCGGCGGCTGCCATCGCCCCGAGATACCCGCGGCCCGGTGAGGAGACGACGGGCGCGCACGCGAGTTGCCGGTCCGGGAGCTGGATGCCGAACGAGCGCAGCGACTGGTCCATGACGCGGACGTGATCGGTGCACACCTGGTGTCCCAGCCCGCGCGACCCGCAGTGGATCATGACGCACACCTGCCCGGCGCGCAGCCCGAAGACGGCGGCGGTCTCGGCGTCGTACACCTGCTCGACGGCCTGTACTTCCAGGAAGTGGTTGCCGGACCCCAGGCTGCCCACCTGCTGCAACCCCCGTTCCACCGCCCGCTGCCCGACATGCGACGGGTCGGCCCCTTCCAGTGCCCCGCGGTCCTCGCAGCGCTCCAGGTCGCGGGCCACACCATGGCCGCACTCGACCGCGTACCCGGCCCCCTCGACCAGCAGCCTCTCCATCTGCGCCCGGCCGGACAGCTTCCACAGCCCGCCGCGCCCCGTGCCGCGCGGGATGGTGTCGCCGAGGAGATCCATCAGCGCCCGCATCCGGGGCGCCAGGGACGTACGGTCGATGCCCGCGGCGAGCAGCCGTACCCCGCAGGAGATGTCGAAGCCGACCCCGCCGGGCGAGACCACTCCCCCGGCGTCGACGTCGGTGGCGGCGACCCCTCCGATCGGGAAGCCGTACCCCCAGTGCACATCCGGCATGGCGTACGAGGCGCGCACGATGCCGGGCAGGGTCGCCACATTGACCACCTGCTCCAGCGCCTTGTCCCCGACGGCCTGCGGCAGCAGATCCTCGGTCGCGAAGACCACGCCGGGCACCCGCATCCGGTCCTGCGGCTCGATCCGGAACCGGAACGGGCCCTCCCGCACCAGCGTGATGTCGTCCATACCCGTCACCACCCGTCGATGGGCCGCCGTCCCGGGTCGCGCGCTTCCCAGCGGTCCTTCGGCCGTCGGACCGCTCAGGAGGCCGGTTGGAGAAGGAGGTTCCGGATGCCGTGCGGGACCTGTTCCAGCGCGGCCTCCAGTTGTCCGGGAGAGACCCGGTCATGGACGGCGGTGGTGACCGCCGCGGCGATCTCGGGGACGTCCTCGACGGCGACCCTGGCTTCCTGCGAGAAGCGGTTCACATAGCCGTCGCGGTCGTACTTGATCGGGACGACGCTGGGGTTCCAGCCGTCGTAGTAGGCGCCGCGCATCACCTCGGGCAACTGGGCGGCGAAGTGGGCGGCCACATCGACGGTGAGCCGGTCCCTGAGCGTGTGCAGCCAGGTCCGCAGGACCCGGTGGGCGAGATGGCGGTCCTCGGTCCCCATACTCTCGGCCACCGCCTTCAGCCACACGTTCGCGGTGTGGACGGTGTGGTTGAAGTCCGACGGGTGTGTGGCGGACATGAGTCTTCCCCTTCCGGTGCGCCCGTGGGATCCGGGCGGTTCGCGGAATACGGCCCCTGGGCGGGAGCGGGCTTCTCGCTCCTGCTGTGCTCGCCCCTGTGTGGAAGAGACGGTGGCTCGGCGGCTCCACGCGCACCTGCCCCGTGGCGTCCATCGTAGGGCGCGGGGCATCGGTCGGCAGCCGCACCGGGGCGGCGCGGGCGGCAGTGCTCAGACATCGAGAGTCACCGCGCAGGTCCAGCCCTCGGGCCCCGGGCGGAAGTCGAGCCGGTGCAGCGTGACCGCCTTCGGTACGGCTCCCGTCAACGGGAGCGCGGCGACGTCGGCCATCCGCAGGCCGACGCGCACACCGTCCGCGACCGCGACCGGTGTCACCTCGACCGGGATCTCCCCCGCGGTGTCCAGCCGGTAGAGGATCTCCTCCAGCAACGCCACGAGCACGTCCTCGTCCCGCTCTCCTCGCACCACGACGTCCGTGTCCCGGACCCCGACCGCCCCGGTCAGATCCAGGAACGACTCGCAGACGGCCCGTACCGCCTGCGCCAGGCACTCCTCGCGGGTCGGGGCCCATGCCTCCACCCGCAGGTCCGCGGTGTGCGGAACCCCGCGATGGCCGCTGCTCCGCATGGCGTCTCCGTGTGTACCCGTACGAGCCGCTACCCGTGGTGATGCGGAACCATGGCTCCACCGCCGGCCCGCACCGCCTCCACCACCTCCTGGTGCAGCTCCCGGCTGTCCCGCTCCGACGGGCACGGCACCGGGCTGCCGGTGAGGGTGTACCACTGGGAGGCGCCGCTGTACTGGACCGCCACATCGATCTGCCGGCCGTCCCAGGTGGTGTGCACGGTCAGGTCGCCCGTCACGGTCCCGGCCTCTTCGGTGCGGGCTCCGCCCGGTCCGGTGAACACCCCCGTCGTCGTCCATGATGCCCACAGCATGACCATCAGCCTTCCTTCCTGACCGCGGGCACCGCTCCTCGCGGCTCACCACGGGAACCTCGTCCTCGGGGTTCTGGTTCCATGGTGGCCCCACCACGCCGACCGGGCCCCACCACGGAGGCGGTCGAGGGGCTCCTCGATGGGTCTCCTCGATGAGCTCGAGGGTTTCCTTGGTGAGATGGCGAAGCGGCACGCGAGGTGCCCCGCCGAAAGGCGAACTCCCCCACATGGGTGTAGTTATTCACCCCAACGGCCCACGGAATCAGGGAAGAGCACCCCCCAGAGCGTTACGGTCGTGCCATCGTGATCGATTACGAGTGACAACCAGATGATGTTCGACAGAATCTGCAAACGAACCGCTTGACGATCCGCTGATACAACGCGACCTCGTGGCTTCCGGACCATCCGGATCGGCCATGACCGACGCGAGGGCACCGGACCGGTCACCTTTCGCCGATGGTCATCAAACATCCTCAAGGAGCTTGCAGCGATGGATAAGCCTGCCGAGGTCTTGATCACTGGTTCGGGCCCATCCGAGACGGCCGGCAATGCAGCGACCGCGGACACCGAAAGGAAACTGGCCGAAGTACTGGCCGACCTGGTCAGCGTCGAACAGGTATCTGTCGACAGCCACTTCTTCGAGGATCTCGGGGCCAATTCCCTTGTCATGGCGCAGTTCTGCGCGCGGGTGAGAAAGCGGCCGGATCTGCCGTCCGTGTCCATGAAGGACATCTACCGGCAGCCCACGATCCGAGGTCTGGCCGCGGCCCTCGCGGACGCCGTGCCCATCAACCCGCCGTCGCCCTCCGCGGATCCGGCGACGTCCACGGCGGCATCGCCGCCCCCGCGCCCCCGGTCGAGCACACGGAACTACATCCTGTGCGGAGTCCTCCAGTTGCTGGCCTTCCTGGCGTATTCGTTCGTCACCGGTCTGGTCACCGCCGAAGGGTACGACTGGGTCTCCGACGGCCCGGACGCGTTCCACATCTACCTGCGGTCGATCGTGTTCGGCGGCACCGGATTCCTCGTGGTGTGCCTGTTTCCGATCGCGGCCAAATGGATCCTCATCGGCCGCTGGAAACCCCGTGAGTTCCCGGTCTGGGGGCTGACGTATCTGCGGTTCTGGATCATCAAGGTGCTGCTCCACGCCAACCCCATGATCCTGCTCGTCGGCAACCCGCTGTACGTGCTGTATCTGCGGGCGCTCGGCGCGCGGATCGGCAAGGGGGTCACGATCCTCTCCCGCAGCGTCCCGGTCTGTACGGATCTGCTCACGATCGGCTCCGGCGCGGTGATCCGCAAGGACTCGTTCTTCCTCTGCTACCGGGCGCACGCCGGGAAGATCCAGACCGGCCGGGTCACCCTCGGCCGGGATGTGTTCATCGGCGAGAAGACCGTGCTCGACATCGACACGTCGATGGGCGACAAGGCTCAACTCGGCCACGCGTCCGCCCTGTACCGCGGCCAGACGATCCCGGACGGCGAGCGCCACCACGGGTCCCCGGCACAGCCCACGGACATCGACCATATGCGGGTCGCCCCGGCCCCCTGCGGCACCGCGCGCCGGGTGCGCTTCGCCCTCAGCAGCCTGTGTCAGCTCTTCGTCCTGTACATCCCGCTGTTCATCGGCGGTTCGTACATGCTGTTCTCCCTGGTCCCGGCGCTCGGTGACCGGCTGAACCCCGACTCGGTCAGGATCCTGTCGACCGAGTTCCTCGTCGACGCCCTGACCCTGTCCTTCCTGGCGTTCTTCGGCTTCTTCTTCGCGGGACTGGCCGCGATGTGCGTGGTGCCGCGGCTGCTGAGTCTGCTGGTCAAGCCCGACCGGGTCTATCCGCTCTACAGCGTCCACTACGCGGCGCACCGGGCGATCGTCGGCCTCACGAACCTGAAGTTCTTCACCTGGTTCTTCGGTGACAGCTCCTATATCGTCCACTATCTGCGCGGCATCGGTTACGACCTGTCCAAAGTCGAGCAGACAGGATCGAACTTCGGCACGGAAGTGCAGCAGGAGACGCCGTTCCTGGCATCGGTCGGCAGCGGCACGATGGTGGCCGACGGGTTGTCCATCCTCAACGCCGAATACTCCAACACCTCCTTCCGGGTCACGCGTGCGTCGATCGGCGCGCACAACTTCCTCGGCAACAACATCGCCTTCCCCGCGGGGGCCAGGACGGGCGAGAACTGTCTGCTCGCGACGAAGGTCATGGTTCCGCTCGACGGTGAGATCCGCGAAGGTGTCGGACTGCTCGGCTCGCCCAGCTTCGAGATTCCCCGGTCCGTGGAGCGTGACTCCCGGTTCGACCATCTCAGGACAGGCGACGAACTCCACCGCCATCTCTCCGCGAAGAACCGTTACAACGCCCGCTCGATGAGCCTCCATCTGCTCCTGCGCTGGCTGCACACCTTCATCCTCACGGGATTCGGTCTGGCCTCCGTGGAACTCTACGGTGTGCTCGGGTACTTGGTGATCGGCTTCTATCTGGCCTTCTCCCTCGGATTCACCACCCTGTACTTCGTCCTGGTGGAACGCACCATCACCTCCTTCCGCCGGCTGAGCCCCCAGTTGTGCTCCATCTACGACCCGTACTTCTGGTGGCACGAGCGTCTGTGGAAGGTGCCTGACAAATACCTCAACGTGTTCAACGGGACTCCGTTCAAGAACGTGGTCTGGCGGCTGATGGGTGTGCGCATCGGCCGCAGGGTCTTCGACGACGGCGTCTATATGACGGAGCGGACGCTCAGCACTGTCGGGGACGACTGCACTCTCAACGTCGGCAGCAAGATCCAGTGTCATTCACAGGAGGACGGCACCTTCAAGTCCGACCACACCACGCTCGGTTCGGGCTGCACGCTCGGGGTCGCCGCCCATGTGCACTACGGCGTGACGATCGGGGACGGCGCCGTGCTGGCTCCCGACTCCTTCCTGATGAAGGGCGAGGAAGTCCCGCCGGACGCACGGTGGGGAGGAAACCCCGCCGTGGAGATGCCGGCCGACTCCGATCAGCCCCCCGGCATCGGCTCGGCGACAGCGACCGGAACCGGAAGCGCTACGGCAGACGGCGCCGCGGCGACGGCGAGTTGAGGAAGGCCATTCGATGGGAGCGCACGTACAGGCGGACCGGGAGTTCTGGAGCGGTGTGCTGGCCGCCGGTGGTGTCACCACGGTCCCCCGCTGGGTCCGCAAGCCCACGGCAGGTACGGCCGAGTACGAGGCAGTGGTGCCCGGCGACGTCCTGACGACGGTCCGCACGCTGGCGTCGGAGTCCGGGGTGCCGCCGAGCGCGGTGCTCCTGGCCGCGCACGCCAAGGTGCTGTCCGCGCTGTCGGGTGAGCAGCAGGTGGTGACGGGATACGCGGCCGGAGCGGCGGGAGATCCGCTGCCCTGTCGGCTGACCGTAGTCCCCGGTTCCTGGCGCGATCTGGTGCGCCACGCGCACCGCGTCGAGGCGGAGGTGCTGGCCCATCGTGACTTCCCGGTGGCCGAGTTGCGGCGGGAGTCGGGCGTCGCGGGAGCCTCGCCCGAGGTCGTGTACGACCCGGCGGGAACCGAGGGCGAGTTGGCCGAGGACGCGGTGCTCAGGGTGGACTGGTGCGACCGCGGCGGGAAGCTGGCGGTGCGGCTGCGGTACCGCACCGAGGCGCTGGACGCCGAGTCCGCGGCCCGTATCGGCGGCTACCACCTCACGGCACTGGGGCTGATCGCCGCCGACCCCGACGCCGACCACGCACAGCGGAGCCTGCTGTCGCCCGATGAGCGGGAGTACCAGCTCGACGGGCTGGCCGGGCCGAGCCGGACGCTGCCGAAGGCGCGGGTGCATGAACTCTTCGAGCAGCGGGTGCGTGCACATCCGGAGGCCGTGGCCGCGGTCCACGGCGACCGCGCGTGGACGTACGGAGAGCTGAACGCGCGCGCGAACCGGCTGGCGCGGGCGCTGCTGGCGCGGGGCCTGGGCCGCGAGGACGTGGTGGGTGTGGTCACCGAACGCGATCTCGACTGGCTCGCCGCCGTGTTGGCGGTGTTCAAGGCCGGGGGTGTGTATCTGCCGATCGAACCGCACTTCCCGGCCGGCCGCGTCGAGGCAACGTTGTCACGCGCCGAGTGCCGTCTGGTGCTGACCGAGTCCGGCAGTACGGACAGCCTCGACCAGGCCCTGACCTCCCTGCCCGGGGTCGAGAGGCTGCTGGTCGGGGAGGCCTACGCGGAACAGCAGGACGACGGCGACGTAGGGGTGGAGGTCACGGCCGGTCAACTGGCCTATATCTACTTCACCTCCGGCTCCACCGGTGCGCCGAAGGGGGCCATGTGCGAGCACGCGGGCATGCTCAACCACCTCTACGCCAAGATCGACGACCTGGGGATCGATCAGGGGCAGGTGGTGGCGCAGACGGCCCCGCAGTGCTTCGACATCTCGCTGTGGCAGTTGCTGTCCGCGCTGTTGGTGGGCGGACGGACGCTCCTGGTCGGCCAGGAGGCGATCGTCGATGTGGAGCGGTTCGTCGATACCATCGCCCGGGGCCATGTGAGTGTCATGCAGGTGGTGCCCTCCTATCTGGAGGTGGTGGTCTCGTACCTGGAGCAGTACCCCCGCGCGCTGCCGGACCTGAGATGTGTGTCGGTGACCGGTGAGGCGTTGAAGTGGGAGCTGGTCCAGCGCTGGTTCACCTGTCGGCCGGGCATCCGGCTGATCAACGCCTACGGTCTGACGGAGACATCGGACGACACCAACCACGAGATCATGGACGAGGTCCCGGAGGGCAGGCGCGTCCTGCTCGGGCACGCGGTCAACAACGTCCGTGTCTACGTCGTCGACGAGCGGATGGCGCTGGTGCCACTGGGCGCGCCGGGGTTGATCGCGTTCTCCGGGGTGTGTGTCGGGCGGGGGTACGTCAACGATCCGGAGCGGACCCGAGAGGCCTACCGGGAGGATCCGTACCGGCCCGGTGAGCGGCTCTATCTGGGCGGTGACTGGGGGCGCTGGCATCCGGGCGGCAAGCTGGAGTTCCTCGGCCGTCGCGACAACCAGGTGAAGATCCGCGGCTTCCGGATCGAGATCGGCGAGATCGAGAACACCCTGCTGCGGGTGCCGGGGGTGCGCGACGGCGCGGTGGTGGTCACCGAACGGCCCGACCGGAGCACGCACTTGATCGCGTTCTACACCGGACAGTCCCTGTCCGCGGAGGAGTTGCGCCGGGCGCTGGGCGCCGCGCTGCCGGTCTATATGGTCCCCTCGGCGTTCCACTGGCGCGACAGCCTGCCGCTGACCGCCAACGGCAAGATCGACCGGAAGGCCCTGACCGCGCTGGCCGAGCAGGCCGCACAAACCGCGGACGCCGAGGGCGCCGATGCGCGGGACCGCGCCCCGCAGACCCCGGCCGAGCGGAAGCTGGCGGCCGTCTGGGCCGAGGTGCTGGGCATCCCCGCGCACCGGATCGGCCGTCAGGACCACTTCTTCGACTCCGGCGGCACCTCGCTGTCGGCGGTGAAGCTCACCATCGCCCTGGACCGCGCGGTGTCCCTCAAGGACATCACGCGCCACCCCGTGCTCGCCGACCTCGCCGCGCTCCTCGACGGCACCCCCCAGGAGCGCCCGGAGCTGCTCCAGCCCCTCTCGGAGCCGGGCGGTACGGCGCGAGGTGCCCTGGTCTGCTTCCCGTACGCCGGTGGCAACGCGGTGAACTTCATGCCGATGGCCGCGGCCCTGGCCGAGGGCGGCCCCGCGGTGTACGCGGTCGATCTGCCCGGTCATGATCTGGCCGCCCACCACGAGCCGTTCGCGCCGCCGACGCGCGTGGCGGAACAGGTCACCGCCGAGATCACCGCGCGCGGTCTGACCAAGGTCATGCTGTGGGGCCACTCCTCGGGCACCGCACTCGCCGTGGAGACGGCGCGGATGCTGCGGGACCGCGGGGTGGAGGTCCTCAGGGTGTTCCTCGGCGCGCAACTGCCCGGCACCGCGGACGACCGGCGCGCGGCCGTCACCGAGCTGGCGGAACAGAGCAACGCCGAGATCGCCGCGCGGCTCGGCGCGGACAGCGGGTACACCGAACTCGGCGAGTTGAACGCGCGGCACGCCGAGCACATCGGCGCCGCGTACCGCCATGACTGTGTGTCCGCGCACCGCTACTTCGCCGACGCCCTGGACCGCCCTCCGGCGGTGAAGCTGTCCGCGCCGGTGACCGTGGTCATCGCCGCCGATGACCCGAGCACCGCCCCGTTCCGCACCCGATACCGCGACTGGCTGCTGCTGGCCGAACACGTGGAACTGCACGAGATCCCCGACGGCGGCCACTACTTCCTGCGCACCCGTCCCGCCGAGGCGGCGAAGGCCGTCCTGGGCCCCGCCGAACTGATGGCGTCCTCCTGATCCTTGGGCCTCATCGAGCCTCCTGAGTGGCGATCGAAAGGAATCCGAGATGTCCCTCTCCTCCCCGGCCTCACTTCTCGAAGTGGCGCTGCAGCCGGGCAAACCCGCGATGCTCCAGGTCGACTCCCCCGGCGATGTGCCTACGTGGGCGGCCCGGCATCGCGAGGCCCTGCGTGCCCGGGTCACCGAACACGGCGCGGTGCTCGTCCGTGGTCTGGGACTGCGGGAGCCGGATCAGGTCGGTGCCGTCTTCGCGGGCCTCGCGGGTGAGCTGATGGCGGAGCGGGAGGCGTTCGCGCCCCGGGAGTCCTACGGCCCCGGGCTGTACTCCTCCTCCACCTGGCCGACCAACCAGCCGATGTGCATGCACCATGAACTGAGCTACGCCCTCGAGGTCCCCGGTCTGATGCTGTTCGCGTGTCTGACCGCGGCCGACGAGGGCGGGGCGACCGGGGTCGCCGACGCGGAACAGATGCTCCAGGCGCTGCCGACGGCGCTCACCGAGCGGTTCGAGCGCGAGGGCTGGCTGCTCACGCGCAGCTACAACGACGAGATCGGGGCGTCCCTGACGGAGTCGTTCGGCACCGAGGACCGGGCCGCCATCGAGCAGTACTGCCGCTCCCATGCCATCGACTTCACGTGGCAGAACGACGGTTCCCTGCACACGCGCCAGCGCCGCGGCGCCGTCGTACGCCACCCGGTCACCGGCCGGCGCTGCTGGTTCAACCAGATCGCCTTCCTCAACGAGTGGACCCTGGCCCCGGAGGTGCGCGAGTACCTGGTGGACGTCTACGGCGAGGACGGGCTGCCGTTCAACACCCGCTTCGGGGACGGCACCCCGATCAGCGAGGACATCGTCCAGCAGTTGAACGCCACCTACGAGGAGCACACCCAGCGCGAGCCCTGGCGGCCCGGCGACCTGATGCTCGTCGACAACATCCGCACCGCGCACAGCAGAGAGCCCTACAGCGGAGAGCGCCAGGTCCTGGTCGCCATGGCCGAACCCCGACGGCTCGCCGATCACTCCGCCACCGTGGAGGTGAACCCCCGATGACAGCACAGCCGTCACTCGCCCCGCAGCCCGGGACGTCCCCGTCCGGCCCGCCGTCCTTCGCGCTGGTCTCCGGCACGCAGGTGCAGCAGGCGCTGAGCGGGCACGAGCGGGAGATCGTGGATCTGGTCGAGGCCATCTACCGGTTGCACGGCGCCGGGGACTCGGTCAACCCACCGTCGTACTTCCTGCGCTTCCCGGACCGTCCCGCCGACCGCATCATCGCGCTCCCGGCCTCCATCGGCGGGCCGATCCGCGTGGACGGCCTGAAGTGGATCTCCAGCTTCCCGGACAATGTGTCGGCCGGTCTGCCGCGGGCGTCCGCCGTGCTCATCCTCAACGACCACGACACGGGCTACCCCTTCGCCTGCCTGGAGAGTTCCATCATCAGCGCCACCAGGACGGCGGCCTCCGCCGCGCTGGCGGCCGACCGGCTCAGCCGGGGCCGTCCGCGCCCCACCCGGATCGGCTTCATCGGCACGGGCCTGATCGCCCGCTACATCCACACCTTCCTGGCGGGCACCGGCTGGACGTTCGACACCATCGGCGTCCACGACCTGTCCACCGACAGCAGCGCCGGATTCTGCGGCTACCTACGGGAGTCCGGTGCGGTGGCCGAGGACGCGCGCATCACCGTCCACGACAGCGCGGAGGAACTGATCCGCTCCAGCGACCTGGTGGTCTTCGCCACCGTCGCGGGCGCGCCTCATGTCACCGACCCGTCCTGGTTCGACCACCACCCGCTGGTCCTGCATGTGTCCCTGCGCGACCTCGACCCCCGTATCCTGCTCGCCTCGGCCAACTTCGTCGACGACGTCGAGCACTGTCTGAAGGCCGACACCTCTCCCCACCTGGCCGAGCAACTCACCGGCAACCGCGACTTCCTGGACGGCACCCTCGACGACGTCCTGACCGGCCGGGTCACCCCGCCCACCGACCGGCCCGTGATCTTCTCGCCCTTCGGGCTCGGGGTCCTCGACCTCGCCGTCGGCAAGTACGTCTACGACGAACTGGCCCGAACCGGACGCCTCCACCTCATCGACGACTTCTTCCACGAACTGCGCCGGTACGGCTGAACGCCCGTGCCGTTCGATCCTGTTGTCAGGAGGCCATCGTGCCCGTCATTTCCGCCCCTCATGCCTTCAACGAAGGCCGGCTCTTCGTCGACCTCCAGTCGATCTTCGGACGCTCCCTCTACTTGAAATGCGAGGGCTTCAATTTCGCCGGCTCCATCAAGTTGAAAGCGGCGGCCGAGATGGTGGAGACCGCCGAGCGGGACGGGGTCCTGAAGCCGGATTCGATCCTGGTCGAGTCCTCGTCCGGCAACCTCGGCGTGGCGCTCAGCATGATCGCCGCGAGCAAGGGCTACCGGTTCCTGTGCGTGACGGACTCCCGGTGCAATCTGTCGACGCGGCTGCTGATGGAGGCGCTGGGCAGCGAGGTGCACATCCTCTCCGACCTGGACGCCAACGGCGGCTTCCTCGGCGCGCGGATCGACTACGTCCGGGGGCTGTGCGCCTCCGACGAGCGATATGTGTGGCTCAGCCAGTACACCAACCCGGGCAACTGGCGGGCGCACTACCGCAAGACGGCACCGGAGATCGCGCGCGAGTTCCCGCGCCTGGACGTGCTGTTCATCGGCGCGGGCACCACCGGCACCCTGATGGGCTGCGCGCGCTACTTCCGGGAGCGGCACCGGCCGGTGCAGATCATCGCGGTGGACAGCGTGGGTTCGGTGGCCTTCGGCGGCAAGCCCGGCCGCCGGATGATCCCGGGCCTGGGCATGAGCATGCGTCCACCGCTGCTCGACGAGTCCTTCGTGGACGAGGTGATATGGGTCGAGGAGGCGGACACGATCCGCGCCTGCCACCGGCTGGCCCGGCGCGGGTTCCTGTTCGGCGGGTCCACGGGGACGGTGGTCAGCGGGGCGATGGACTGGCTGACCCGGCATGACACCCGGGGCCTGACCGCGGTGGCCATCGCCCCGGACCTCGGCGAGCGCTATCTCGACACCATCTACCAGGCCAACTGGCTCCAGGACCTGTACGGCGACCACGTCTTCGACGCCGCGGAGGTGCCCGCCGCGTCCCGGGTGATCAAGCCCGTACCCCGGGCACCCGGCCGACGGCCCAAGCCCTAGGGCACGCCACGACGCGGCGATCCTCGTGCTCAGTCGCTGTCGAGGCCGTCGATCAGGCGGTTGAGGAACCGGGTGAAGGTGTCCTCGGGGCCGAGGGGACGTCCGGGGGCCGCCAGGGCTTCGGCGAGTTCGGGGTGCTCGCCGTCCGCCGCCGCGGCCGCGAGGTAGCGGGCCTCGGCTGCGGCGCGGTCGGGCGAGCGTGACACCGTGGCCTGGGCGATCTCGTAGGAGACATGCCCGGCCACGAACGCGGTGAGCTGGGCGAAGATCTCCAGCTTCGCGGCACCGTCGAGTCCGGTGGGCCGCAGGGCCGCGAGCGCGTGTTCCAGGAACGCCAGGGTGTGGGGTCCGGGGGTGCGGCGCGTGGTCAGGGCGGCGGGCAGCCAGGGGTGGCACAGCATCAGGGCGCGCTGGAGGCGGGCGACGGCCTTGAGGTCGGCGCGCCAGTCGCCGGTGGAGGGGAGCGTGGTCGGCAGTTCGCCGCTGACGTGGTCGACCATCAGCTCCAGCAGTGCCTCCTTGTCGGGGGCGTAGCTGTAGAGCGACATGACACCGGCGCCGACCTGGGCGGCGACCTTCCGCATGGTGACCGCGTCGAGCCCCTCCGCGTCGGCGAGGGCGACGGCCGCCGCCGTGATCGTCGCGCGGTCGTAGGCGGGCCGACGTCCCCTGCGGGGCTGATCGGACGTCAGCCAGAGCTGCTGAGGGTCGACGCCTGTGGCCCCGGCCCCTCGGTCCCCGGACATGGCCTCGGCTCCTTCCTTGCTCACGGAAGCCCTTGCATCCGCCATCCAACCATCCCGTATTCTCGTACATCGTACGTGAATTGAGGAGGGGAACGATGTCTTCACCCACGCACGCTCCTGCGCCGAGGTCCGCCTGGGCACCGCCGTCCGGGAAGCCGCCGCTGTCCGCGCGGATGATGCGGGCGACCTGGCGCGGGCTCCCGGACAGGCGGTACAACGTCGGCTGGGAGCCGGGCCTGGTCGTACCGGCCGACGACGGCAGCCTGTTGCTCACGGACCACTACTTCCCGCGCGCCGAGGGCGACTTCCCCACCCTGCTGGTGCGCTCGCCCTACGGCCGGGGCTTCCCGTGGTCCCCCATGTACGGCCTGCTCTTCGCCGAACAGGGCTTCCACGTGGTCCTCCAGAGCTGCCGCGGCACGGGCGGCTCGGGCGGTGCGTTCGATCTGTGGCGCAACGAGGCCGCCGACGGGCAGGCCACGGTGCGTTGGCTGCGTGAGCGGCCCTGGTTCGACGGACGGCTCGGCACCGTCGGCGCCAGCTACCTGGGCTATGTGCAGTGGGGCCTCGCCCTGGATCCGCCGCCCGAGTTGAAGGCCATGGTGATGCAGGTGGGGCTGCACGATCCCTACGCCCTCTTCTACGAACACGGAGTGCTCCGCCTGGAGACCGCACTCGCCGACGGCGTGGGCATCACCTACCAGCATCAGGGGATGGCGGCCTTCCTGAAGGCGTCCCTGCGCCTGCGACGCCGTCTGCGGCACATCACCACCGCAAGGCCGCTGCGCCGTGCGTACGTGCCCGCGCTCGGGGAAGTGCCCTGGCTGGACGAAGTGATGACACACCCGGACGCCGCGGACCCGTACTGGAGCGGCGCGTCGTCGGCGGCGGTCGCGGAGCGGCTGGCGGTGCCGACCGCTCTGCTCACCGGGTGGCACGACGCGCTGGTCGACCAGAGCTTCGAGCAGTACGCACGCCTGCGGCGGGCCGGATGCGAGACCGCCCTGCTCGTCGGCCCCTGGACCCACACCTCCGCGCTGCAGAAGGGATGGCCCGAGGTGTTCGCCGAGAGCCTCGCCTGGCTGCGCGCGCACCTGTGCGACGACCCCTCCGGTCTGCGCCCCACGCGCGTACGTGTGCACAGAGGCGACGGCTGGCGGGACCTCGACGACTGGCCGTCGGCACCGGCCACCACCGCGTGGTGGCCGACCCAGGACGGCCACCTCACCCGGCACGGCCCCACGGACTCCGGCCCCGTGGCGTCGTTCCGCTACGACCCGGCCGACCCGACGCCGTCCGTCGGTGGGCCCCTGCTCTCCGGCACCGCCGGTGCTCGGGACAACAGGGCGCTGGAGGCCCGGGACGACGTGCTGACGTTCACCAGCGCCCCGCTGACCGAGCCCGTGGACCTCCTGGGCCCGGTCTCCGCGCGGCTCAGCGTCGCCACGGACACCGGCCACGCGCATGTCTTCGCCCGCCTGTGCGACGTGGACGCGCAAGGCCGCTCGGTCAACATCTGCGACGGGCTGACCCCGCTCCGGACGCCGGGCCAGGAGCCCACGCGGGTCACGGTGCCCATGAGCCGCACCGCCCACCGCTTCGCCGCCGGTCACCGCATCCGCTGGCAGCTCAGCGGCGGCGCCCATCCCCGCTATGCCCGCAGCCCCGGCACCGGGGAGTCCCCGGTGGACGCGACCGCCTTCACCCCGGTACGGATCACGCTCCACGCGGACTCGGCGCTGCTGCTCGCGCACCGTTCAGATGGGGGTACTCGGCCATAGGAAGGTGCCCGCTTCGCCGCGGGGCCGGTCGTCCACCGGCTCCCCGGCGGGGCGGCCGATCGATGCGGAGGGCCGTGTCATGTCCACTCAGGTCGCTTGTCGCAGGGTGTACGAGGAGACCTCACCGAAGGACGGCAAGCGTGTGCTGGTCGACCGGGTCTGGCCACGGGGAATGCGCAAGGAGGACGCGCATCTGGACGAGTGGCTACGGGACGTGGCGCCCTCCACCGAGCTGCGCCACTGGTACGGCCATGAGCCGTCCCGGTTCACCGAGTTCCGCCGCCGCTACCTCGCGGAGCTGCGCGATGCCGGCCACCGCGAGGCGGCCGGACATCTGCGCGAACTGGCGTCCAGAAACAGGCTCACGCTCCTCACCGCCACGAAGGACGTGGACCACAGCCAGGCCGCCGTCCTCGCGGAGTGGCTGGGCGAGAAGCACTGACCTCATCGGTCGGGGTTGCTGAGCAGGTGACGCGGGTCGGCCGCGTTCCTGATGGCCGACTCGACGGCCGCGACACGGTCCGCGAGCAGACCGAGCGCCGCGACGGCCCGCGTGAGCGGGTCGCTCTCCGGCCCGCCGAGGGACTGGGAGCGGACGTACCCGGCCTTCACCTCGGCCCAGCGCACGGCCTCCTCGGCGGTGAGCGCGCCCCGTAGCTCGGCCAGCTTCAGGAGGTTGGCCTCGGCCGAGGAGGTGAGGGTCTGGGCCTCCGCCCGGTAGTGGTCCTCGATGACGGCCGCGCGTTCCGCGTCGTTCATGACCGGCTGCACCCGCTGAGCGATCTTGTTCATGTTGCGGTACGAACCCTGCAACTGGAACGGCGGCTCCGCGCGGGACGCGTCGGCCTGGGCGGCCGAGGCGATGTACGCGCTGTTGACCGCCAGGACGGTCTCGCGCAGCGCGAGCAGATGCCGCAGGACGGCGAGGATCTGCTCCAACTCCGCGGGGGCGTACGGGTGGACGAGCCGGTCGACCCCGGCCGCGGGGTCCCCGGCGGCCAGCCGGACGAGCAGATCCAGGTCCGCGCGGTCGCGGCCCGCGAGAGGGGCGAGCACCGGGTTCGCGGTGAGCGCGTTCTCCAGGAAGCTGAGCGCGAAGACGTCCTCCTTGCCGCTCAGGACATCACCGAGGTTCCAGACGTCGGCGCGGTTGGCGAGCATGTCGGGCACCCTGAAGCGGCTGCCGGACTCGGTGTAGGGGTTGCCCGCCATACAGACCGCGAACCGCTTGCCCCGCAGGTCGAAGGTGCGCGGCTCGCCGTCCCACACGCCCTCGACGCGGCGGGTGGTGTCGCACAGCGGGATGAACTTCTGGAGCAGCTCGGGCGAGGTGTGCTGGATGTCGTCCAGATACAGCAGGGTGTTGTTCCCGGCCGCCAGCGCGAAGTTGATCTTCTCGATCTCCTGGCGGGCGGTGGCGTTCGGGGCGTCGGCCGGGTCGAGCGAGGTGACGGCGTGGCCCAGCGCCGGACCGCTGACCTTGACGAGCATGAGGCCGAGGCGGTCGGCGACGTACTCCATGAGGGTCGTCTTGCCGTAGCCCGGCGGGGAGATGAGCAGCAGCAGGCCGCCGGTGTCGGTGCGCCGTGAATCGCCCGCGGTGCCGAGCTGTTTGGCGAGGTTGTCGCCGATCAGCGGCAGATACACCTCGTCGATGAGGCGGTTGCGGACGAACGCGGGCATGGTGCGCGGGCGGTGGTCGTCCAGCCGCAGCCGGGAGCGTTCGGCGGTCACCAGCTCGGCGCGGCGGCGCTGGAAGGCGCGGAACGCGGGCACGTCCCGCTCCCTGAACGCCGCCGTCCGGGCAAGGAACTCGTCGATTCTCACCGGCAGTTGACGGCTGGTGATGCGCGGGTGGGTGCCGAGCAGTCCCTCGGCGGTGGCCGTCAGCGGCGCGTCCGACTCGTAGCGGGTCAGGTCGGGGCACAGCTCGGCGGCCACCGCCTCGTCCAGGTCCCCGGCGGTGAGTTCCGTGCCGGTGGCGGAGGCGTACGAGGACAGCCAGGCCTCGGCCAGTTGACGCCGTGCGGCGAGGTCACCGAGCGCGGCGAGGTCCTCGTCGTAGGCCGAAACCCCCACGGTGTGGCGGAACTTGTCGAGCAGGGTGTGCGTGGCGGCGCTGAGGACGAAGCCGTCGGGGCCGCTCGTCAGCTCCTCGAAGAGGTAGGCGGCTGCCGCGCCCGCGCTCCCGTGCTCCCCGGCCCAAGTGCTGATCGTGTCGGCGAGTTCGGCCCGCAGGTCGGCCAGGGCTGCCGTCGGGCCGAAGGTCCGCTCGGCGCGGGCGAGGGACACCGCGCGCCGTGTCCAGTGCTGGCGCTCCTCGGCCGTGGTGCCGTGCGCCCAGAACAGGTGGGCGGCGGCGCGGGCGGCGGGCTCGTGGCGCAACGGCCCGGCCGCTTCGTACAGGGAGAGCAGCGCGCCGAGGATGACGGTGGCGTCGTGGTCATGGATACCGCGTTCGTAGCCTTCGTCGTACGCCTCTTCCGCCGCCTTGCGTACGAGGGCGGGCAGGTCGTCTGCCTGGGCGAGGGCCGCCGGGCCGTGGGCGTCGAGGAGTCGGGCGGCGAGGTGCTCGGCGCGGTACACCTCCGGTGACTCGGAGGGCAGTTGGCGGTCCCGGAGACGGTCGTCCGCGGCGTCCGGGTCGGTGACGGGTGAGCGGTAGTCGGTGCCGGTCAGGGCGAAAGCGAGGCCGTCGCCGTGCGGGACCAGAGTGAGGTCGAGGGGCTGGGTGTTGACGGCGAAGCGGTGGCTGCCGAAGCGGACGGTCCGGCCGCCGTCGGCGTACAGGTCGGTGCGGTCGCGCAGGGCGCGGGCGGCCTCCTGGCGCGCGGCCTTGAGGCGGCCCGCCAGCTCCTCGGCCCGCACGCTGTCGCCGAGCGCGTGCAACTCGTCCGCGGTGGTGCGGACTTTGGCGACCATGGGGTCGGAGGCGAAGTAGGTGTTGACCGCGTCGGTGTCGGCGAGCGTGGCGCAGCGGCGGGCGATGGTCTCCAACACCCGGGTGGCGGAGGCCGCGAGCTGTTCCGCGCGGCGGGCGCGGGCGTCGGCGAGACCCTGCTTGCGGGCGGTGAAGGCCTCGTAGACCTCGCCGCGCTTGTCGGCGAGCGTGCCGAGGAAGTCGCCGAACTCCGCGAAGCGGGACTCCAGATCCTCCACCCGTACGAGGACACGCGCGAGGTGTTCGTCGCAGGCCTCGGGGGTGTCGGACGCGGCCAGCGCGCCCGTGACGGCCTGGCCCAGCAGGGCGAACTCGGCGGCGAACTCGGCGCGTCCCTCGTTCTCCATGAGGTCGCGGCGGCGGGCGTCGAGGGTGGCGCGGGCGCGGTTGACGCCGCCCATCACCTCGGCGATGCGTTCCAGGATGGAGGTGCGGACGGTGGCGTCGCCGATGGTGAGACCGGCGACCACCTCGGTCACCGTGTCGAGCCCGTCGGCGAGTTGGTCCAGGCGGGCCACGAGGGGCGCCGCCTCGGCGACGGTGGCGATCGACTCGGCGTCGGTGACGAGCCGTTCGATGTCCTCGTGGTGACGGGTGAAGGCGTCCGGGCGGGCGAGGAAGGTGACGGCGCGCTGCCCGAAGGCGGCGAGGTCCGTCTCGATACCGGCGGCCAGTTCGTCGATGCGCGCGGTGTCCGCGTACCGCATCTCCCTGATCGTCAGCAAGTGGCCCTGCGCATGGCGCAGTTCGGTCAGCCCGTTCACCCAGGCGGCGGCGTCGCGCGGGGCCTCGCCGCGCAGTCGGCGTACCACTGCGGCGACGGCGCCCGCGGCTTCTTCGAGGGCGTCGGCGGCCTGCCGGGTCAGCGTCTGTACGGTCTCGAACTCGGCCAGTACCTGCCGGGCAGTGGCGTGGACGTCGTCCAACGGACTCCGCAGGTCGCCGAGTTCGTCCTCGCCGAGCCAGTGGTGAGTGTCGGCGGCGCGGACACACGCGGCGGCCAGGGCCTTGTACACCTCGGTCGTCGGGGTGGTCTCGGCGACGGCGCGGGTGATGGACAGGCAGTCGGCGATACCGCGGACGAGGTCGGCGTTGCCGACGCGGGCGAGCGGTCCGCTGCCGGTGGGGGCGGTGGCGGCGTAGGTGTCGGAGACGTAGGGGGAGGTCCACAGTTGGACGGGGTGGACCCGGGCGGGTTCGTCGCTCTCGACGCGCAGCACGGTGAGTGTGCCGTCGTCGAACAGGGACCAGCCGTGGCAGGACAGCGGGGCGTCGATCTCCTTGCGGATCACGTTGTAGGGCAGGAGCAGGCTGTTGCCGCCCGCCCGCGCGCGGAACGCGAAGAGGACGTCCTCACCGTTGGGTGAGCGCACCTCGCGCTGGAACTCCAGGTCCGCCGTGTCGAGTTCGTAGGTCTTGCAGGTGCCGGTGGACAGGCAGTAGCCGCCCGCGAAGACGATTCCCTGGTCCTCGGGCAGCCGTCGGCAGGCCTGTCCGATGCCGTCGAGGCGGACCACGGACCGGGTGAGGGTGTTGAACACCAGGTACCGGTGGGCGTCCTCCTTGTAGGGGCGGACGCGCAGCAGGATGAGGGCGCCCACGCGCGCATGGGCGATGTCCGCGTCGGCGAGCGACTGGAGCGGTTCGTCGACGGGCTCGGCGTAGATCCCCTCCCCCGTCTCGGTGTCGTCCTCCACCTTGACGGTCAGCGCGCCGCCGACCGTGGTGACGAACACCTCGCCCTGGACGGCGACATGCGGGTGGCGGCCCAGTACGTGTTCCTCGCGGGTCGCCTCGGTCCAGGTGAAGTCGTAGGGCGGCGGGAAGACATGGTCGCGGTCCCCGCGCGCGTCGAGGAAGGACGCCTGTCCGTCGTCGGTCAGTGCCCAGCGCAGGACGCGGATGTCCTCGGCCTTCGCGCCGGTCTGGAAGACGGCGAGCAGCTTGCCGTCGAGGCGGCGCAGCCGAAGGAGGCGGGCCTGCCGGTAGTAGCGGTGCAGGGCCGTGAACTCCCGTACGAAGGCGGGGTCGTCCAGCAGGCCGGGTACGGCGCTCGCGGGCAGCCGGTTCAACTCGCGGTCGTGCAGGGCGAAGACGTCGTCCACGGCCTTCTCGGCTGTCACACCGGACGAGGTGTTGTACCCGAACAGGAGGGTGTCACCGACGGCCGCGATGTCGCCGGGCACGCCCGGGTGTTCGGTGCGCAGCCGCTCGGTGCCGGCGAGTTCGAGACGCGTCGAGCCGAACTCCTCGGTGCGGCGGGCGTCGAGCGCCTGGACGCGGCGCGCCAGTTCGGCGGCCTGCGCGGCGAGGCGGTCGCGCAACACCTCGTAGGTGCCGGTGTCGAGCATGTCGTGGGCCTCGCGGGTACCGGTGTCCTGGCCGGTTGTCATGGGATCCCTCTCAGGAAGTCAGGAGTGACGGTCCGGAGCTGCCCCCCGTGTGGCAGCTCCGGACCGTCGACCGGTCAGCTCTTCGCGCTGCCGTTCAGCGCTGCGAGCGAAGTGTCCGCGAGTCCCAACTCGCCTGCCTTCTCCAGCAGTTGCTGAAGCTGCCCGGTGTTCGTACCGCCCGTCTTCATGAGCTTCATGAGCAGGGCGGACACGGTCAGGTGCTGGAGGTCGGCCGAGGAGACCGAGCCGAGGATCCGGGTGAGGTCGTCGGTGAAGGACGACGTGCCGTCCAGCCACGGCCCGGCGAGCTTGCGCGCGGTGTCGGAGTGCTCGACGACGGCGTCGACACCCTTGCCGAGCGCGATCGAGGACATGAGCCGGTCGAAGAAGACGGACTCCCCGCCGACGATGTCGATGTCGGCGTTCTCCAGACCGGTGGCGAGCACCGTGGCCTGCGCCTCGGCGACCTGCCGCTGGACGTCGAGACCGGCGAGCCGGATCTCCTTCTCGGCCTCCAGCCGCAGCCGGTACTCCTCGTGCCCGCGCGACGCCTCGTCGAGCGCGGCCATCGCCGCGGCCTTCTCGGTGAGTCCGGCCGCCTCGGCCTTGAGCTTCTCACCGATGGCCAGCGCCTCGGCCAGCGCCTTGGCCTGCGAGCCTTCCGCCTCGGCGCGCATCCGGGCCTCGGTGGCCACGGCCTCGGCGCGGCCCGCCTTCTCGATGACCTCGGCCTCCTTGTCGCGGACCTGCGCGGCCGCGAGCCCCTCGGCCGCCGCCTCCGCCTGAAGGCCCTCGGCCAGCCGCAGCTTGGCCTTGGCTTCGAGGTCGGCGGACTTCAACCGGGCCTCGGCCAGGGTGAGTTCCTCGGCCGCGCGGTGGGTGGCGGCCTGCTCGGCGGCCTCGGCGGCCTTGATGCCCTTGACCAGGTTCTCCTGCGCCTCGGCCTCCGCGGCGATGATCACGGCCTGGCGCTCGCGCTCCGCCTCCTCCACGGCGCGCAGCTTCTTGATGGACTCCTCCTGCTCGGCGACCGTACGGTCCACCGCGACCCGCTCGCGGATGACCTCGGCGATCTCGCGCTTCTCCGCCTCGACCTCCTTCTCGGCGGAGATCCGCGTCAGTTGCGTCTCCCGGTCACGCGCGATGACCTCGAGCAGCCGGTCCTTCTCGATGCGCTCGTTCTCGACGGCGATGACCCGCTCGCGGTTCTTCGCGGCGACGGCGACCTCACGGGCCTGGTTCTCCCGCTGGACACCGAGCTGTTCCTCGGTGCGCAGGAAGGCGCTCTGCGCGCGCAGCCGCTCCTCCTCCACGACCCGCGCGGTCTCGGCCTCCTCCCGCGCCCGGACGGTCTCGATCTCGCGCCGCTGCTTGATCTCGGCGTCGGTCTGACGGCGTTCCAGCTCCAGGATGGCCTCGCGGGCGTCGACGTTCTGCCGGGCGATCTCCTTCTCCTCGGTGCGCTGGGCCTCGTTGGTGCGCACGTGCTCGGTGGCCGTCAGTTCGGTGATCTTGCGGATGCCCTGCGCGTCCAGGACGTTGGCCGGGTCGAGCTGCTTCAGCGGCGTCTGCTCCAGGTAGTCGATCGCCGCGTCCTCGAGGTGGTAGCCGTTGAGGTCGACACCGATGACCTCGATGATCCGGTACCGCAGCTCCTCGCGCTTGGTGTACAGGTCGGTGAAGTCCAGTTGCTTGCCGACGGTCTTCAGCGCCTCGGAGAACTTCGCGTGGAACAGCTCCTGAAGGGTTTCCTTGTCGCTGGCCCGTGCCGTACCCACGGCCTGGGCGACCTTGATGACGTCTTCAACGGTCTTGTTGACCCGGACGAAGAACGAGATCCGTATGTCCGCGCGGATGTTGTCGCGGCAGATCAGCCCGTCGCGTCCGGTGCGCGTGATCTCGATGGCCTTCACCGAGATGTCCATCACCTCGGCCTTGTGGAGCACCGGCAGCACGACCTGACCGGTGAAGGTCACATCGACCTTCCGCGTCTTGGAGACGATCAGCGCCTTGCCCTGCTCCACCTTGCGGAACAAGCGGGAGAAGACGAGCAGCACGACGAGGACGGCAAGCAGACAGACGGCGGCGAGTACGCCGATGGCTTCCATGACATAGGTCCTTGAGGCGTAGAGAGATGACGGAGCGTGAAGCGGGTGGGATCCGGGATCCCCGAGGCGGTGGCTCAGGCGACGCGATCGCGTGCCCGCAGCGGCCGTTGGGCCGTGGAGTACGAGAAGTATCGAACGGGTCCGCCGGTCCCGGCAGGAACATTCGGTGAACAAGTACCGTCGCCGCCGGTTCCCGCGGCGGGCCGGGACGGTTCGTCAGGGAAGAGGCGATGCAGTGACCGTACGAGCAGCCGGGTCGGCAGCCAGGCCAGGAGCAGCGCGCCGGGCGGTGCCAGCAGGCGCAGTACTCCGGTGACCGTGCCCGGCAGCGCACAGGCGGCCAGCAGCACGGCCGCGCCGACGGCGAGGAACCAGGCGAACACCGTCACCAGGGTGAGCGCGACCATCACCGGCACCCCGCCAAGACCCCAGGCCTTGAGGTCCGCGTCCGCGTCGAAGCTGTCCGAGGTCGTGGCCCCCACCGCGACCAGCAGCCAGAAGCACGCGATCACGACCAGGGCGGCGGTGAACAGCAGTGCGGGCAAACCTGTGGCGGCCTCCAGGAACGTCCGCATGTCATGGCCCCCTCTACCTCACGCATATCCAGGACGACGCACGGCCGGGCTCCCCGGTTCCGGTGTCGGGCTCCTGCCGGTGTCCGGCACCGGAACCATCCGCCGTGCTCCCCGCGCACTATGCTGCCCGGCCCGCGGGCCTCGGCGCATTGCCGGTTCCCGGCAATCTTCATGAGGTTCTGTATGCCGGTGGACCACCAAGTCCTCGTCATCCGCACCTCAGAAGCCCCGGACGGCATGACGGAACGGAAGGTCCCGGAAACGTTCCGGGCAACCGGTCCTGACCGGCGCTCAGGTCATGGCACGAATCGGCTCCGCGTACTCCTCGGCCGAGGCATCCTCCCCGCGCCCTTGGCCCTGGAGTGTCCGGCAGGGGTCTAAGGGCTGTCCCGTAATCCCTGGCGGGCGCGCGACGACAGCTACGGCACCTCGCCGCGTTGTCGGAACGCCCGCATACATCCAGTATGCGGACGCTCCTCCGCCTTGCGATGCACCGCATCTGACGCCGCGCGCTGATCCACCAGGGATTACGGGACAGCCCTTAGCGTGGGCGCCGTGCGTCCCTTCGCAGGACGCACGGCGAGGACCCCGGCCCGATTCCGGCGGGCCGGGGTCCTCGTTCTCCTCACTCACAAGGGTGACGGGATCAGTCCCTGTCGAAGTCGTCGCCCTTGTCGCCGTGGTGGTGGCGCTTGATCACGCGGAAGCTGCCCACCACACCGTGCTTGACCTTCACGCCACCTCTGACGTGACGCGGGAACAGCCCGTCCGACTGGCTCCAGGGGCCGACGACAGCGATGGGGGCACCGTTGTCGCAGGTGGCACCACTGAAGACCTCGACGGTGCGGTGGCTGTCGTTGCGGACGTTGAGGCTCTTGGAGCCGAGCCCGCTGACCACGGTGATGCAGCCGTCCGGGATCGCCGGGTAGTCCCGCTCGTTGATGTGGATACGGCCGATGTGGAAGCGCTTGTGCTCGTGCTCCCGGCCTCCACCTCCGCCTCCGTGGCCTCCTTCGTTGCCCTTGCCTTCGTAACCACGGTCGTTGTCGTCGTCGCCCCGGCCGTTGTCCCGGCCGTTGTCGCCCCGACCGTTGTTGCCACCGCTGCCCTCGAGGGCGGCCTCGGGGGCGGGGGCTGCGGCGGGAGCGGGGATGGGAGCGGCCTGCTGGGCGATCGGAGCCGTATTGGCCGGCTCGGAAGCCGCGGAAGCGTAGGTGATACCGGTGGCCACGAGGGCCGCACCGGCCGCAAGCGCGGCAGTAACAGCGGTGGAACGCGTTGCCATGTCACTTCTCCTGTCTCAGACACGTCGGCTGTGAGCCGATGCGAGATTGAACGTACATACGCGCGCAATCTCTGTCATGTCAGACATACGGAAAATATGAGGAACACTACGTTTGGAGTAATGGTGGCTGACATCGCGTCAGTCCCGGTTGGGCCGACCGTGAGTCATGAGGCATCAGGACGCGCTTGCGCAGGGAAGTTCCGCTTGGGCAAAGGACATCACTCGAGCGGCACAGGAGAGTGCACTCGTCCGTACTATCTCTAGGGCCTGTTGCGTGGTGCGTCATAGACGGGGAACGTCACGCGCGCGCGGGTCGGGCACGCACATGAGCCCGGCACTCCACACACCCATAACGACGGACACCCATCACCACGGCCACACGACCAAGGAAGGCCCACACCATGTCCGAGACCGGGACTGTCGCCACCGAGCTGACATCGCAGTACACCGCCCAGGTGTCGAGCGACCTCGAACGCAACGTCAAGGAGCAGGAACGTATCAGCGCGGAGATCGGCTCCCTGCAACAGCAACTGACCGCTCTCCAGCAGGACCACGCCCTGCTGGTGACCATGCAGAAGGCACTCGGTATCGCGCCGGCTCCCGCCGAGCCCACCGACGCCGTGGTGCCCGCTCCCCGGAAGAAGGACGCCACCGCGTCGGGTACGGACAAGCGGACCCGGGAACGGAAGGCCACCAAGAAGACCACCACGAAGGCCACGGACAAGCCCGCGCGCAAGGCCACCGCCACGAAGCCCGCGCGCAAGGCCGCCACGTCGACGCCCGCACAGCCCACCCTCGTCGAACTCGTCCGCCGTCATCTCACCGAACAGAGCGAACCCCGCTCGGCGGCGGAGGTCGCCACCGCGCTCGGCCAGGCTCACCCCGACCGCGGCGTCAAGACCACGGTCGTCCGGACCACGCTGGAGGGCCTCGTCGCCAAGAACCAGGCCCAGCGCAGCAAGCAGGGCACCTCGGTCTTCTACACCTCCCCCGACACGGCACCGCGGAAGGCACCGGAGGCGGAGGTGGCACAGCCCGCCAACTGACCGGCATGTGCGCCGAGTTGACGATGGTGCTCCCACGCGATGCCCTGGCCCTGTCCGCCCGATCGCGGCGGTGAGAGAACCTTCCCTCCCGTTAGGTCATCTCATGGAGAGGGGCCATGGCATCCGCGGAGGAGCCGCGGGCGCGAAAGCCGAAAGGAAGACGTGTGCCGGCCATCAGTCATCGGATGCACCTGGTGCTGCTCGCCGCCTGGACAGTGCTCTGGTTCATCGTGGTCGAGCCACACGGTGGGTTCTCCTGGCACTATCTGCGCACCGGCGGCGAGCTGATCTACGCGGGCGCCTCCGGCCGCGACGACGGCGGACTCAATCTCTACGCCCACCACCCCGAACTCCAGATGGGACCCATCAGCTTCCTGGTCGCGGGGCTGTTCAACCCCTTCCCCGAGGCCGTCGGGCAGGTGCTGGCCGCCGCGCTGATGTCCGCGCTCGGGCCGGTGATCCTGGTCCTGGCCGGGCGCAGCGCCGCCTCGTACTTCCTGGGCACCGGGACCAACCACCAACGGCTGCGCCGACGTGTGCTGATCGCGGGCCTCGCCTTCATCCCCATGTGGATCGAGGTGGCGGTCCGCTTCGGGCATCTCGACGACGTCCTGGCCCTCTTCTTCACGGCCCTGGCCGTACGCTCCCTCACCCTCGGCAACGCGGCCTCGACCGGTGTGTTCCTGGCCCTGGCGGTGGACTCCAAGCCGACCGCGCTGGCCTTCCTGCCGCTGCTCCTCGCACTGCCGAGACACCAGTGGCCACGCGCGGGCCTGTGGTGCGCGGGGCTGGTCGCGCTCGCCTGGCTGCCGTTCTTCGTCGGCGCTCCGCACTCGTTCGCCGCGACCCAGTTCACCATCCCCAACCAACCCGCGTCCGCGCTGCGCTGGCTCGGCGTCGGGGACCCCCGGACCCCCTCCTGGGACCGTCCCGCACAGGCGGCGCTGGGACTGACACTCGGCTGCCTGGCCGTGTGGCGCGGACGGCTGGCGGCGGTCGTCCTGCTCGGGGCCAACGCGCGCATCCTCCTGGACCCCAGCGTCTACACGTACTACACGGCCTCGGTCCTGCTGGGCACCCTGCTGTGGGACGTGATCGGGCAGCAGCGCCTGGTCCCGTGGTGGAGCTGGATCGGGCTGCTCACCCTGTACGGCAGTGTCTTCGTCGTCCCCGACGACTCGACGCGCGGCCTGCTGCGGCTGGGCTTCGTGCTCGTCTCCACCGCGTACGTACTGTTCTGGCCGGTACGCGAGCGCCGTGAGCGGCACTCCAGAGGGCGGGCACGATGGCCGCTCATGCCCGCGGCGCGGCAGGGCGGGACGGACGAACGGCAGGTGTACGAGGGAGCCGTCCCGGCGCGAGGTCATGGCACGGGACAGGGCGGCTTCGACCACCGCTGACGCACACGGCGCACGCGGACACCGGACGTACACGGTGGCCGCTCGACCGGGGGCGAGGCAGGGTGGAAGGCATGGGTTTGCGGCACAGTCTCGCCGATATGCGGGAGCCATGGCAGCGGAGCCACGCCCTGCTGCTGCTCCCCCTCGCGCTCATCGTGGCGACGACGATCGTGGACATCCACTCCCCCGCCGATGTGCATCTGGGCCCCACTCTGATCATCGCGCCCGCCCTCACGCCGTCGTTCGCGGGCCCGCGGCTGACCGCGCTCGTCGGGGCGCTGGCCGTGGGGGGACAGTTCGTGGTCGCCGAAGCACACGGCGGGCTGTACACCACGAACCACATCGTGCAGATCATCACCCTCACCGTGCTCTCCGCGCTGATCGTCCTCTACTGCGCCGTCCGGGACCGCTACCACGCGCAACTGGCCCAGGTCCGCTCGGTGGCCGAGGCCGCGCAGCGGGTGCTGCTGTGGCCACTGCCCGAACAGATCGGTCCCCTCAAGATCGCCAGCCTGTACATGGCCGCCGAGGACGAGGCGCAGATCGGCGGCGACCTTTACGCGACCACGCGTACCGACGGCGAGGTGCGCGTGATGATCGGCGACGTACGCGGCAAGGGCCTCTCCGCCGTCGGTGAGGCCGCCCTGTTGCTCGGCGCGTTCCGCGAGATCGGCTACCGGCACGGCTCCCTGCCGGAACTGGCCGCCGCCCTGGAGAAGAGCGTCAGCCGCTATCTGGACGACTTCGAGCCGCCCGAGGAGATCGGTGAACGCTTCGCCACCGCCTTGCTGGTGGAGATCCCGTACGCGGCTCCGCTCACCCGCGTGACCAGTTGCGGGCATCCGCCGCCGCTGCTGCTCAGCCCTGGTCATGTGGTCACCGTTCCGGAGCTGCGCCCCGCTCCTCCGATGGGGATCGGGGCGACGGGCCCGGAGAGCTACGACCTGGACGTGTTCTCCTTCCACCCCGGCGAGACCCTCCTGCTCTACACCGACGGGGTCATCGAGGCCCGCGACGCCGACGGCCGCTTCTACCCCCTCGCCGAACGCGTCGCGCAGTGGACCGAGGCCGCCCCCGCGGCGCTCGTCCACCACATCCGGCGCGACCTTCTCGCCCACACCGGTGGCCGCCTCGACGACGACGCCGCGCTCGTCGCGCTCCGGCGTGTCCCGAGCACCCAGGCAGGCCGCCAGCACGGGCTGGTCCTCCATGCCGACCGTTCCCCTCAGGAGCCCGAGCCCGCGGCCGGGGAGCGGGAGAACTGAGCGCTGCGGGACGCCAGGCGCGTCAGTGCGCGATGGAGTCGATCAGGGCGCGGGCACCCTGGCGCAGCAGCGCGACGGCGACCGACGTGCCCAGCGTCTCGGCGTCCAGCGGGCCCGCCCACTCGTGGGCGTTGAGCATGGTCTTGCCGTCGGGGGTGAACACGGCCGCCCGCAGGGACAGGTCGCTCTGGCGTTCGGCGCGGGCATACCCGGCGATGGGCGAGTTGCAGTGGCCCTGGAGGACATGGAGCAGCATGCGCTCGGCGGCGGCCTCGCGGTGGGTGCCGGGGTGCCCGAGGTCGCTGACGCTGTCGATGACCGCCGTGTCGTCCTGACGGCACTGCAACGCGAGGATGCCCGCGCCGATCGGCGGCATCATCGTCTCCAGGGACAGCACCTCGCTGATGACGTCCGTACGGCCGATGCGTTCCAGCCCGGACCGGGCCAGCAGCAGAGCGTCCGCCTCACCGGCCGCGAGCTTGTCCAGGCGCCGGTTGGCGTTGCCGCGCATCGGCACGCACGTCAGATGCGGGTGACTGGCGGCGAGCTGGGCGGTGCGCCGGACCGAGGACGTGCCGATCCGGGTACCGGGCGGGAGTTCGTCGAGGGTGAGCCCGCCGGGGTGGACCAGGGCGTCGCGCAGGTCGTCGCGCCGCAGGACGGCGGCGAACACCGTACCGACGGGGAGCGGCCGGTCGGCGGGCACGTCCTTGAGGCAGTGCACGGCCAGATCCGCGTCACCCGCCAGCAGCGCGGCGTCGACCTCCTTGGTGAACGCGCCCTTGCCCTCCACCTGGGAGAGGCTGCCCATCCAGCGGTCGCCGGTCGTCTTCACGGGGACGACCTCGGTACGGATGTGCGGGTGGCGTGCGGCCAGTTCACCGCGTACGCGCTCCACCTGGGCGAGGGCCATGGGGGAGTCTCGGGAGACGATACGGATCAGCTCGGGGCCGGACATGCCGCTCACCATAGACCCGCCGCCGTCCCGTACGGGAGCACTCGTCGCCGGGAGAAGCCCGCCTGTCGTGTGGGCGGGTACCGCCCGCTGGTGACCGGACCTGCGCGAAGGCGTGCTCGCGCCGCAGGGGCGGGGACCGCAGCCGTCAACCTCGTGCCCGCATCGGCACACTCACGGTGTATTGACGCGTCCCGGTCGGGGCGCCGTGGTCGCCGTCACGGGGCATCCTGGAGTGGTGATCGAGCTTGCCGCGCTGTTCGCCGTCACGGGGGCCGCGAGCAACGCGATGGGTACCGCGTTCCAACGCAAGGCGGCCTCCACGCTCGCGCGCGGTGGCGGCCTGCGGATGCTGCTCGCCCTGGCCCACCGCCCCGTCTGGCTGATCGGTGTCGGCGGGGTCGTCGGCGCCGCGCTGTTCCAGGCGCTCGCCCTGGTGAACGGGCCCATGGCGCTGGTGCAGCCGCTGTTCGTCCTGGAACTGCCCTTCGCCCTGCTCATCGCCGCGCGGCTGATGCGCCGCCGGTTGCCGGGCTCCGGCTGGTGGGCGATCGTCGCGGTGGTCACCGGGCTCGCCCTGGTGCTGGGCTCCGCCGCGCCCTCCGGGGCGGAGGACCAGGCGTCCATGGTGCGGTGGTTCCCGGTTCTGGTGGGGTGCCTGGGTGCCATGGTCGCGGCGGTCGTCCTGACCCGCCCCGGACGCCCGCCGCTGTTCCGCGCCGCCGTGCTGGGGTCGGCCGCGGCGGTCGGCAACGCCCTCACCGCCGCGCTGCTGAAGTCCGCCACGGGTACGTTCGCCGACCACGGGCTGCGGGCCTTCCTCACGTCCTGGCAGACCTACGGGTTCGCGCTGACCGGTGTCAGCGCCGTCCTGCTCCTGGAGAACGCCCTCCAGGCGGGCCCCCTGACCGCGTCCCAGCCCGCACTGACCGTCGGCGACGCCACGGTGAGCCTGGTCCTGGGCGTGATGCTGTTCGAGGAGCACATCCGCACCGGGTGGTGGCTGCTCCCGGAGGCGCTGGGCGTGGCCCTGGTCGTAGGCGGCGTCCTGAAGCTGAGCCACGTGGTGGCGGCCACGCAGGCCCCCGAGCCCTCCCCCGAGGACAGCCTGCGCCACCCCACACCACCGGTGACGTCATGACCGCGCCCGGTGGCTCGGCGCGGCCTTGTGTCGCACACGTCCGCGGGGGCCGCCTCGCTTCCGGATGCGGGCGGCTGCGACTCGTTGAAAGGTGAGGGGGAGACTGCGGATCGACTCGCGGAGGAGACATCATGTCGACGTCACAGCCTGACGAAGCGTCCCGTCGTCTGTCCGACGACCGTGCCACGCCGGACGACCTCCTGCACGCGGCCCCGTCGGAGGCCTCGCCGGAGGATCTGGTCCTCGCCTCGGGCAAGGACATCACGCCCAGCACCCTGGCGTGGGCCAAGCGCAAGCTCGCGGCCGAAGGACAGGCGGCGTTCGACAAGCTGGCACCCTGAGCGAAGCTGACACTCTGCGGACTGACACCCTGGGCGTTCGGATCCCGAGCCACCGGGCCCCGGGGAGACCTCGTTTACCGTCCTTTGACGTGCTCGGACCATACTGGGAGGGCGACCTCGTCCCCGTCCCCCAGAGTGCCTCCATGACCAAGTCCTCCCCTGCCCACCCGACGGCTCCCGACACCGTGTGGCTGGCGCGTGGGCGCCACCTCGGCACGGGTGCCGAGGACGCGGTCCGACAGCGCCTGCGCGAGCTGAAGAGCAGCGAGGTCATCCAGGATCATCTCGAGTTCGAGGGGCCGGGCGAGCACACCGGGCGCGCCTTCGAGGCCCGCTGGCTGGTCGCCGACGACATCGTCGTACGGGCGCGGCTGAACCTCGGCGCCTACGAGGACAGGAGCGGCGCGCAGGAGTGGGCGCTCGTGGCGGAGGCGGACCGGCGCTGGGACGTCGACTGGCTCTCGCCCGCCACCGTGTTCTGGCCCGAGGACGCCGAGGTGCCCTGGGACCACGACACGCTCCCCGGGCTCCGCTTCCGAGAGATCAACCCGCTGCCCACGGACGACCGGGCGCTGCGGCGGCTGCTGCGGGACTGCGCGCGCCGGTCGTGGAGCGTGCATGTGATCGTGCATGAGGCGATGACCACCGATGAGCTGGGGCGCCGCCCGCTGGCCCCGCTGCTGCCGCCGAGCCTGCGCCATCGCATAGTGGAGCACCGCGCCGCTCCCGACCAGTTCCAGGTGGTCAACTGGGCGCTGTACGACCTGGGGGCGCGGGTGCCGCGCGGTGGCGCCGTCGTGCTCCCGGCGGCGCCCGCCGACCCCGGTGTCGGGGACGACGCCTTCTCCGTACGCTCGGTGTTCCTCGACGGTTCGCGGCCCACGGAGCTCATCGACACCGTGCGGCGCTACGCCGAGTCGCCCCGCCCGCTGCCCGAGGGGGCCGAGGAGGCGCTGGCCGAGCTGCGCGAGCAGTGGCATCTGACGACGCTGGAGGAGGAGCTGGCCCAGGCCCGCGGTCAGGTCGCCGCCTACGAGGAGGCGCTTGAGGCCATGACGAAGTCGCGCGATCTGTACAAGGAGGCGGCCGAGCTGGCCCATCAGGCGCTGGCGGACTACCGGGAGTCCGGGGCCCAGCCGGCCACGCGCCGCGAGCCGCGCAAGCGGGAGGGCTTCTCCTTCCGCAACCTCACCAAGCCCCTGGAGCGCATACGCGACAACGCCAAGCTGCTCCGCGCACCGGGCGGCGACGCCCCCGTGTCCGGCGACACGAAGCCAGGGCCGGAAGATCCGGGGCGCTGAGCAGGAAGTACGGGAGAAGGACGGGCGCTCAGCCGCGTCCGCGTTCCGTCTGCTCGCGCAGGAAGACGCCGATCTGTCCGGCCAGGTGCTCGGCCACTCCGTCGGCTCGGGCGCCGCCCGTGCCGGGCAGGCCGTAGGTCGCGGTCATGTCGCCGGACCACAGATACCGCTCGGCCCAATCGTCGTCCGCCTTCACCTGCACCTGAATATCGATGAGGTGCAGACATGATTCCGGGGCGGCGGCGTACAGCACCGCCGTGGCGCGGCGCAGCGGATAGAGATCGAAGCCCTCGATGAATTGCGAGTTGCGCCAGTCGAGAAATGCGCTCTCGCCGTCGGAACCCGTGCGGACATCAACCTGACCGTCTTCGAGATGGATGCCCACGGCGTTCACCATGCGGTTTTCCACCGTCACCCGGAAGCGGAAATAGATCAACCCCTCCGCGGCGTCGTCGCGCCCGTGCGGCGGCTCCACCCTTTCCAGGCCGTGCACGCGGACACGCAGACCGGCATGCGCGTCCGCGCATTCCTGCCAGTCACCGATCACATGGGGCTCGCGCACACTCCACCTCCGCTTCGCGTCTGATTCCTATCCGTGCGCGCGACAAAGTGTCAAATACGCAGAACGTTCCGTGAACAGAGTTTTGCCTTGCTTGATCATTGATCAAGCCGTGCGCAGCCACGATCCTTCCGGGCATGGGAGGACGCAGATGATGCACGTGGCACACATCACATCGCCTGCGCTGAACCTGCCATGAACCTGTCCTGAACCAGTCCTGAACGTGTCCGAGCGGAGAACCGACCCGTGAGACTGCCGCTGATCGCCCCCATGCTCGCGACCCCCGGCGCGCTGCCGCCCGCCGGGCAGGACGAGCGGTGGGCGTACGAGACGAAGCAGGACGGCCAGCGCGTGGTGGTCTATCTGCCCGGCGACGGCACCGTGGAGCTGCGCGCCCGCTCGGGCGAGGTCATCACGAACGCCTATCCCGAGCTGCACGCCCTGGGCGGGGCCCTCGGCGCGGTGCCCGCGATCCTGGACGGGGAGGTGGTGGCGCTCGACGAGCGGGGCCGGGGCGACTTCCAGCGGTTGCAGTCCCGCATGGGGCTCGCCCAGTCCCCCGCGCTGGCGGCTCGCCGGGCGACGCAGACCCCCGTACACCTCGTGCTGTTCGACGTGATGTTCCTGCGGCACCGCCTCACCGCGCTCCCGTATCTGCGCAGACGGCAGACCCTGGAGGGGCTCGCGCTGACGGGGCCCTACTGGTCGACGCCGGGCGCCCTGGTCGGGCATGGCGCGCAGGCGCTCCAGGCGACGCGGGACAACGGCCTGGAGGGGCTGGTGTGCAAGAAGGTCGACTCGGTGTACGAGGCGGGGGTGCGCTCCCGCTCCTGGATCAAGATCCGTAACGCGCAGACCGTGGACGTGATCGTCGGTGGCTGGCTTCCGGGGCGCGGACGGCTGTCGGGGCTGCCCGGAGCGCTGCTGGTGGGGCAGCGGGAGGCGGGGCGACTGCGGTACGTCGGCCGTGTGGGGACGGGCTGGAGCGAGGACGAGCGCGCCGAACTCGGCCGACTGCTGCTGGCCATGGAGTCGCACACCTGCCCCTTCGACCCCGAGCCGCGCATGCCGGAGGTCCACTGGGTGCTGCCCAGGCTGGTGGGCGAGGTCCGCTATGTCTCGCGCACCCGGTCCGGTCGGCTCAGGCACCCGTCATGGCTGCGGCTGCGTCCGGATCTGGCACCGGAGGACGCCGCGGCCGATCTGCCGTGAGCGCGGCCATCGGCTCGCCCACCCGCTCACGGTCAGACGTGCCCCGGTCCGCCGCTGCCGAAGGAGCCGCTGGAGCCCGGGTGCCAGCGCTTGCGCTCCTGGTGCTCGCCCCGCCTGCTGGGCGCGTGGTGGAGTTCGTACGGCATGAGCCGCTCGCTCTCCTGTGTCGCGTGGGGCACTTCGTCGGGCTCCCTGACCTCCTGCGTCTCATGGACCGGTCCGGTCGCGGGCAGATGGGGCTGCTCCTCCGGATCGGGCGGGGGCAACTCCCGGTCCCGTATGGACATTCCGAGCCGCACGGCCCAGATCAGCGCAGCCGAGACGAACATGCCGCCGATGAAGGCGGCGAACACGCTTAGCTGCTGACTGGAGACAGCCAGTAGTTCAAAGCTCGCCGTATTCATGTCATGAAAATAACCCCATTTGGGGGAAATTACCCCTTGGGGGAAGTTGAACCTGGCTGTCGGGGCGGCTCGGTTCAGTGCTCTGTCATGACGAGGACCAGGGGGATGCCGTCGCACGGGACCAGGCGCAGTCGGCCATGGCGGCCGGGGCGGCCCGCGGCGAGCCGCGCGCCGAAGTCGGGGCCCTTGGTGAGCGAGCCGACCAGATGGGCCGGGTCGGCGGACGCGGCCACCCGGCCACGGGCGTTGACCAGATGGGCCGGTTCCGGCAGCGCGCGGAGCAGCGGCATCACGGCGGCCTCGAAGTGCCGCAGGTACACGTCCGCCGCGGTGACCCCGGCGAACCGGCCCTCGATGTGGACCGGCGCGGACAGGGTGAGGCTGTACTCCTCCGAGCACAGGTAGTCGACGTACGGGCCCGCGACCGCGCGGTGGCCGGTGTCGCGGGGCAGGGTGAACCAGTCCCAGTGCGTGTAGTCGGAGTAGGCGGACTGCCGCGGGTCGAGGTCGGGCAGCAGCGGCCGTACGCCACCACCGGAGCTGGTCTGCCACCACTCCAGCCAGGCCGGTACGTCACCGAGCAGTCCCGGTGCCGCGACGAAGCCGACGCCGGAGACCAACTCCTGCCGGGCCAGGTGGAGATGGAGCCCGGGACGCAGCGCGGCGAGGTCGGCGGTCGCCGGGCGGCGGCCCTGGGCGGCGACCCGCGCGAGCAGGGCGGCGACATCGGCCCGGGTGCGGGCGACGGCGTCGAAGACGGCCTCCAGGGTGGAACGCACCTGGGCCGCGACGGTGGCTTCGGTGACCGGGTCGAGCGTCGCCGTTCCCGCGCCCGCGAGGTGGCCGCTCCCCTCCCTCACGGCCATGTCGGGGGCCGTCGGGGCGGGGTGGGGGGTGAGACAGGGCAGGAAGCCGGGCTGCCGCGGGGAGTCGGACATGACGGCGACCGTATACGGCCTCTTTACCGCGTCGCACGTTGCCCCCAGGTCAACTGGCCAGGGCCTGCTCAAAGTTGATCCAAATAGCGACGCTCCGTAAGGTGTTGGCCACGCCGTCCGCCGGAGACAGCACCCTGTCACCCAGGCGGACTTCTGGGCGGGCTGTTTGGCCTGCCCGCCGGCCTGGAGCATCGTCCGAGTACGCCACTGCGATCCACGGCGTCCGGAGTTGCCCTGGTCACCGCACCATCCCGCCACCGGGTGCCGTTCGCGGACCAGCTCCGCGCCCGTCGTCCGCGTGGTGGCCTGCCCGTCCCCCGCCCCCGTCGCAGCACCGTCCTCGCAGCCCCCGTCCCCAACTCCCCCCGTTCCCCCACCGTCACCCCCCGCACCGTCCCCCACTCCCCCCGTCGTGGAGATTTCCTTGTTCAGCAGATCGTTGTTCACCAAGTCGTTCAGAGCGACAGCCGCCGTCTGCTCCCTTCTGCTCATGAGCGGCTGCGGGTTATTCGCGGACTCGAGCGACTCCAGCTCGTCCAGCAGCTTCAACCCCCCGGACCTGAAGGCGCAGTCGAAGCTCGGCACGCCCGAAGGACAGGTCAACCTGATCAACTGGGCGGGCTATGTGGAGGACGGCTCCACGGACCCGAAGGTCGACTGGGTCACCCCGTTCGAGAAGCAGACGGGTTGCCGGGTCAACTCCAAGGTGGCGGCCAGCTCGGACGAGATGGTCAAGCTGATGAAGACCGGTGCCTACGACGCCGCCTCGGCGTCGGGTGACGCCTCCCTCCGGCTCATCGCCTCCGGTGAGGCGGCGCCGGTGAACACGGACCTGGTGCCCAACTACAAGGACGTGTTCTTCGGTCTGAAGAAGCAGGACTGGAACTCCTACAACGGCACCATGTACGGCATTCCGCACGGTCGTGGCGCCAACCTGCTCATGTACAACACGCAGGAGGTCTCGCCCGCCCCGACCTCGTGGTCCGCGGTCTTCGACGACGCCTCGAAGCACAAGGGGCATGTCACGGCGTACGACTCCCCGATCTACATCGCGGACGCGGCGCTGTATCTGAGCGAGACGAAGCCGGGGCTGCACATCCGCAACCCGTACGCGCTCGACCAGCAGCAGTTCGACGCGGCCGTGGACCTGCTCAAGAAGCAGCGTCCGAACGTCGGTGAGTACTGGGGTGACTACCTCAAGGAGGTCTCGGCCTTCAAGAGCGGTGACTCCGTGATCGGCACCACGTGGCAGGTCATCGCCAACCTCGCCGCCAGCGAGGGCGCCAAGGTGAAGGCCGTGCTTCCCCAGGAGGGCGCGACCGGCTGGTCCGACACGTGGATGATCGCCGCCAAGGCGAAGCACCCCAACTGCGCCTACAAGTGGATGAACTGGGTCATCTCGCCGAAGGTCAACGCGCAGATCGCCGAGTACTTCGGTGAGGCTCCGGCCAACATCAAGTCCTGCGACGAGACCAGCGACCCGACCTTCTGTGACACCTTCCACGCCATGGACGAGAGTTACTGGAAGGACATCGCGTTCTGGACGACGCCGATCGAGCAGTGCCTCGACGGGCGGACGAACGTCAAGTGCGTGCCGTATTCCGACTGGGTACAGGCCTGGAGCGAGATCAAGGGCTGAACCCGTCCGCATGGACAAGGGCCGCCGCGCCACCCCGGCGCGGCGGCCCTCGCGCGTCCCCACCGACGCGGCACGCGGGCCGCGTTGTTGCCGTATCCGTACATCGGTGATCTTGGCGCGGGCGACCCCCCGGGAGCAGGATGCCCCTATGAAGGGGTACCTGTTTTCCAGCGACCACATGGTCCAGCCGGCCACGACGCCGGGTATGTCGATAGAGAACGCGAAGTCCATCCGCTATGTCGTGAACGGCGAGATGCTCGCGCGGCAGGGGGCGATGGTCGCCTACCGCGGCAGCCTCCAGTTCGAGCGCAAGGGCCAGGGCGTGGGCGGGATGTTCAAGCGGGCGGTCACGGGTGAGGGGCTGCCGCTCATGACCGTGCGCGGGCAGGGCGAGGCCTGGTTCGCGCACGAGGCGCAGAACTGCTTCATCGTGGAGATCGAGCCGGGTGACGAGTTCACCGTCAACGGCCGCAACGTCCTGTGCTTCGACGCCTCCCTGTCGTACCAGATCCGCACGGTGAAGGGCGCCGGGATGACCGGCGGCGGACTGTTCAACAGCGTCTTCAGCGGGCAGGGCGAACTGGGGCTGATCTGTGAGGGTTCGCCCCTGGTCATCCCCGTCTCGCCCCAGCAGCCCGTGTACGTCGACACCGACGCGGTGGTGGGCTGGACGGCCGCGCTGCACACCTCGTTGAGCCGGTCGCAGTCCATCGGCTCGATGCTGCGCGGTGGTTCGGGCGAGGCCGTCCAACTCAAGCTGGAGGGTGAGGGGTTCGTGGTCGTCCGGCCCAGCGAGTTGACCCCGCAGAAGGAGAACTGACCGCGAAGGGCCCTCACTACCCGGTGAACGGCCTGGCTCAGGACGTCAGTTGGGCCTGTACGAGCGGACCGTAGCGCTCGACGATGTCCTCGATGTCGGCGGCGCGCACCTGAGGGCCGCGCACGATGCCGAACATCACGCTCAGGCCCAGCAGGGCGCTCACCGCCAGTTCCGCGCGCAGGCCCGCGTCCGGGCCGCCCAGCCGGGCGGCGAGGCGATCGGCTACCTGGGCGCGGAAGTTGGTGCGCAGCGTCTCGCCCCGCTCACGGTGCAGGGGCGCGAACACGATACGCAGGACGGGGTCGGCGCCCTGCTCGGTCTGGCTCACCAGAACATGGCGGACCATATGACGGCCGAGGTCCGCGAGCGGTGCGTCCAGCAGCGCCACGGCGTCCTCCTCGAAGGACATGACCTGGGCGAAGAGCGCGTCCTTGTTGCCGAAGTACTTCAGGATCAGGGGCGCGCTGACCCCGGCCCGCTCGGCGACCGCCTTCAGCGTGATGTCCGCCTGCGCGTGCCGGGCGTGGAGGTGACGCACGGCCCGCAGGATCGCGGCCTTGGTCGCCTCGGCGTCACGGCGGGCGGGGCCGCGGGGCGCCTCGGCGGCCCCGGGCCCCGGTCTCGCTCCGGTCGAGCGGTCCGGCTCCGCGGCGGGGCCCGCGGGGGCGGTGACGGACGGGGTGGTCATGGGGTCACGCTCCTTCCAGCGCCTCGTCGCGCGCGGCTTCCGTACGGACACTGGCGCGGCGGGTGCCGGCCGAGGCACGGTCCTTGGGGATGGTCAGGGCGGCGGCACAGGCCACCACGGCGACCGTACCCGCCATCGCGAACGTCAGCAGATAGCCGTGGAGCGTGGGCACGGGGATGCCCCCGACGGGACTCGTGTGGTGGACCAGGACCGCGGCGACGGCGGCGCTGCAGACGGCTTGACCGATCGTGCGCATCAGGACGTTGACGCCGTTCGCGGACGCGGTCTGCCCGGCCGGTACCGCGCCCAGGATCAGCGTGGGCAGCGCCGAGTAGGCGAGGGTGGTGCCCGTCGCCACGATCGACGCGCCCACGACGACCATCCACAGGTCGCGGCTGTCGGCGATCCGGACGGCATAGCCGAGGGCGAGCACGGCGGCCCCCAGGGCGAGGGTGACGCGCGGGCCGCGGGACGCGGAGATACGGGCCGAGAGCGGCGAGAACAGCAGCATGGTCAGACCGCCGGGCAGCAGGCACAGTCCGCTGCCCACGATGGACAGGCCGAGCCCGTACCCGGTGGCCTTGGGCGCCTGGACGAGCTGGGCCGTCACCAGGGAGTTGGCGTAGAAGCCGAAGCCGACGAGCAGGGCGGCGATGTGGGGCAGCGCGACGCGCGGGCGGGCGGCCAGGCGCAGATCGACCAGGGGCCGCTCGGAGCGCAACTGCTGCACGGACCACAGGGTCAGGATCAGGACGCAGGCCACGAACAGGCCCAGGATGCGGGGGCTCCCCCACCCCCACTGGCCGCCCTGTGACACGGCCAGCAGCAGGCTGACCAGACCGGCGGCCAGGCCCAGCGCGCCGAGGACGTCGAAGCGGCCGGGGGCGCGCACGGGGGACTCGCGGACCGCCCACCAGGCGAGCAGCAGGCCGACGGCACCGAGGCCGCTGGTCACCCAGAACATGGTGTGCCAGGTCGCGTACTGGATCACCAGCGCGGCCAGGGGCAGGCCGAGCGCCGCCCCGATGCCGACGGTGGAACTCATGAGCGCGACCGCGGATCCGGTGCGCTCGGGCGGCAGTTCGTCCCGCAGGATGCTGATCGAGAGCGGGACGACCGCGGCGGCCGCGCCCTGCAAGGCACGCGCCGTGATGAGCACGCCGATGTCGGACGAGAGGGCGCAGAGCACCGAGCCCAGCGTCATCAGCCCGAGCGCGGCCAGCAGCACCCGCCGCTTGCCGTACATGTCACCCGCGCGCCCGAGCACCGGGGTGAGCACGGCGCCGGACAGCAGTGTGGCGGTCACCATCCAGGAGACGGCGCCCGCCGAGGCGCCGGTCAGCCGGGGCAGGTCGGGCAGCAGCGGGACGACCACCGTCTGCATGACGGCCATGAGGATGCCGCCGAAGGCCAGTACCGGGACCGCCGCCCGCTCCCGCACCCCTGGCCGGTCGACCGGCTCGTCGGGGGTGGTGGATCGGTCCGGCGGTACAGGTATCGGGGCCATCGGCGCTCCAGAGGCAGGTGTGAATCGCGGGTGAATGACAATTCACCCTACCCAGGTGAATGGTCATTCACCTTCTGGATCCGGGAGATCCAAGGCAAAGACTTGGTCGTGTTTCCCCCTTGTGCCGCCCGCGGACGACCGCTTTGCTTGCCCCTGCACACCACCATCGGCACAGGAGCACCACATGACACAGCGCACCCCCGACGTTCGCGTCGACACCGGCAAGCCCCATCCGGCGCGCATCTACGACTGTCTGCTGGGCGGCAAGGACCACTACGCGGTCGACGAGGAGATGGCGGCCCGGTTACCGCAGGACGCCTTCCGGGACGCGCGACTGAACCGTGCCTTCATGCACCGCGCGATGCGCTGGCTGGCCCGGCGCGGCATCGACCAGTTCCTGGACATCGGCACCGGTATCCCCACCGAGCCGAACCTCCACCAGATCGTGCAGGGCGTGAACCCTCGGTGCCGGGTCGCCTACACCGACAACGACCCCATCGTGCTGCGTCACGCGGAGGCGCTGCTGGTCAGTACACCGGAGGGGGCCACGGACTACATCCAGGCGGATGTCCGCCGCCCCGCGGAGGTCCTCGCGCACGCGCGCGCGTTCCTCGACTTCGACAGGCCGCTCGCCCTGTCCCTCGTCGCACTGCTGCACTTCATCCCCGACGACGAGGACGCCGACGGGGTCGTCCGCACCCTGGTCGACGCCCTGCCGTCCGGCAGCCATCTCGTCCTGACCCACGGCACCGGCGACTTCCACCCGGAACTCGCGGGCCGGGCGACCGGGGACTACGGCAAGGGCGGGATCAGGCTGGCGCTGCGCAGCCACGCGGAGGTCCTGCGCTTCTTCGCCGGGCTCGACCTCGTGGACCCCGGTCTGGTGACCGCCCCCGCCTGGCATCAGGACACGGACGCGCCTGTCCCGCGGGCGGAGGAGTCCTCCATCTACGTGGGCGTGGCCCGCGTGCCCTGACCTGCCCCCTGCCCGCCGGGAGTCAGTCGGCGGCCGTGCGGCACTCCGGGTGACCCCAGCCCTGGGTGTTCTTGGCGATCGACTCGCCCGCCGCGTACGACCGTCCGCAGACGCAGCGGCCCGGGAACTTCGCCTTGATCGTGCGGCCGGAGGCGCGCTTGGCGGGGGCCGCGGCACGGCGGGCGGCCGGGACCGCAGGTTGCGACGAGGGCAGCGGCTCCGGGGAGCCGTACGCACTGCCCGCCGCTTCCTGGACCGTGGCCGCCTGGCTGGCGGCGCGGTCCGCGAAGTCGTTGAGGCGGTCGCCGTCGACCTGGTGGGCCGGGACGTAGCGGAACTCGACCTGGCGGCCGTCGAGCAGACCGTCGATCCGCGCGACCAGTTCCTGGTTGGCGACGGGCTTGCCGGAGGCGGTCTTCCAGCCCTTGCGCTTCCAGCCGGGCAGCCAGGTCGTCACGGCCTTCATCGCGTACTGGGAGTCCATCCGGATCTCCAGCGGGACATCCGGGTCGACCGCCGTCAACAGGCGTTCCAGGGCGGTGAGTTCGGCGACGTTGTTGGTCGTCCGGCCCAGCGGACCGGCCTCCCAGCGGCTGGGGATCTCCGCGTCGTCGGCGACGACCCAGGCCCATCCGGCGGGTCCCGGGTTTCCCTTCGACGCCCCGTCGCAGGCGGCCACAACACGTTCAGGCATGCCACGATCATGCCACGCCCCTGGCCACCGCCCGAATTCGTGGTCGGGCCCGCTCAGGGCACGTCGACGGCCTTCGGCGTCTCGCCCCGGGCGGTCGTGATGTCGATGACCGAGAAGGCGGCGCCCTGCGGATCGCTCAGCGCGGCGAACCGGCCGAACGGGCTGGTCATCGGCCCGTACCTCAGGACACCGCCGTGCGCGACCGCCTGTTCGACGGCCGCGTCGCAGTCGGCGACGCTGAAGTACACGTTGATGTACGAGGGCACCTCGGGCGGGAAGTCGTCCGTCATCCTCATCCGCCCGAGCACCGGGTTCCCGCCGAGTTCGTAGAGACGGAAGTCGATCGACTGGTCCAGGATCCGCTTGACGCGGTACGGGAAGACGGCCGGGAAGAACGCGTCCGCCTTCTCGGGCTCGCGGGTGAACACCTCGGCCCAGCAGTACGCTCCGGGCACGGCCCGCGCCTCGAAGCCCTCGTGGGCGTGCGCCTGCCACACGCCGAAGACGGTTCCGCCGGGGTCGCGGGCCAGCGCCAGGGTGCCGAAGTCGCCGACCTGCATCGGCTCCATCAGCACGTCGCCGCCGTGCTCCTCGATCGTCCGCGCCGCCGCGACGGCGTCGGCGGTGGCGAGGTACAGGCACCAGGCGGACTGGCCCTCCTGGCCGGGCATGGGCGGGACGACGGCGGCGACCGCCTTGCCGTCGGCGTACGCCTGTGTGTAGTTGCCGTACTGGGACGAGGCCTCGCCGAACGTCCAGCCGAGGACATGCCCGTAGAACTTCTTGGCCCCCTCGACGTCGGTGAACATCGCGTCGACCCAGCAGGGCATTCCCTCGGGTGGTACCGCCATGGCGTTCGACCCTCTCCGTCTCGCCGGACTCGCCGGTCGGGGCTCTTCGCTCCTCACGCTAGCCACGGCCGTGCCGCGTCGCGCGCCGAGCGGCGGTCCTGTCCGACACTGGTACGAGGTCTCGGTCCCGGACGGAACGGAGCGGGTGATGCGCGCATGGGTGCTGGACCGGCCGGGTCCCGTCGAGCGGGAGCCGCTGCGGTTCGTGGAGCGGCCGGACCCGGTGCCGGGCCCCGACGAACTGCTGGTACGGGTACGGGCGTGCGGCGTGTGCCGTACCGATCTGCATGTCACCGAGGGCGACCTGCCGGTGCGGCGGCCCGGAGTGACGCCCGGACACGAGATCGTGGGCGTGGTGGCCGGGGTGGGAGCGGCCGTGCGTGACTGGGTGGTCGGCGAGCGCGTGGGCGGCGCGTGGCTGCGCCGTACGGACGGCACGTGCCGGTACTGCCTCCGCGGGGCGGAGAACCTGTGCCCCGGCTCCGAGTACACCGGCTGGGACGCGGACGGCGGGTACGCGCAGTACACGACCGTCCCGGCCGCCTTCGCCTACCGGCTGCCCGCGGACGTGGACGACGTGGCGCTCGCGCCCCTGCTGTGCGCGGGCATCATCGGTTACCGCGCGCTGCTGCGGACATCGCTGCCGCCGGGCGGGCGCCTCGGGCTGTACGGGTTCGGCGGCAGCGCCCATCTGTGCGCGCAGGTCGCGCTGGCGCAGGGCGCCACCGTGCATGTCCTCACGCGTGACGCGGCTGCGCAGCGGCTCGCGCTGGCCCTCGGGTGCGCGTCGGCGGGCGGCGCCTACGACGCGCCGCCGGAGCCGCTGGACGGGGCGATCCTGTTCGCGCCGGTCGGTGATCTCGTACCGGTGGCGCTGCGGGCACTGGACCGGGGCGGTGTGCTGGCGGTCGCGGGCATCCATCTCAGCGACGTCCCGGTGCTGCGCTACGAGAGCGAGCTGTTCTACGAGAAGGAGCTGCGCAGCGTCACCTCGAACACGCGCGAGAACGGCCAGGAGTTCCTGGACCTCGCGGCGCGCTACGGCGTACGGGCGACGACGCACCCCTATCCGCTGTCCCAGGCGCAGCGCGCCCTGGCCGACCTGAAGGCGGGGCGTTTCGACGGGGCGGCCGTGCTGGTCGACGACGACATCACTGACATCAACTGACATCACTCCGCCAACGGCGTCAGCCCACCCGTCGACGTAGAGCCGTCCACCAGGGTGGGCCCGTCCGTCGACGTGGGCCCGTCCGTCGACGTGGGGCCGTCCGTGGCCGACACGGCGGCGGGGGGCGGTGCCGGGCCGGTGACCGTGACGCGCGCGGGCCGCAACAGCCGCTCCCCCACCTGGTATCCGTGGCTGAGGATCTCGGTGCAGAGCGGACGGTCGGCGTGCGGGGCGACGACATGGGTGACGGCCTCGTGCCGGTGCGGGTCGAAGGGCTCGCCCTCCTGGCCGAAGGTCCGCAGCCCCACGGAGCCCAGTTGGGTCTCCAGGACGTCCGCGAGGGCCTTCAGGCCGGGAGGCATGTCGCCCTGGCGGCGGGCCGCCTCGACCGCGTCCAGCACGGGCAGCAGCGCGCGCAGGACGTTCTCCGCGGCGATCTCGCGCACCGCCATACGGTCGCGCCGTACCTGCTTGCGGTAGTTGTCGTACTCGGCCTTCACCCGCTGCAGGTCAGCGGTGCGCTCGTCGAGCAGACGACGCAACTCCGCGCTCTGCGGCCGGCTCCGGTCCATGGTCAGCCCGCCCGTGGTGTGTCGTCGTCGTCCACGACCTCGGCGTCGACGACATCGTCCTCGTCCTGGCCGCCGCCGCCTTCGGTCGGGGCGGCCTGCTCCGCTGTCGGGGTGCTCTCGGCGCGCGCCCGCTCGTACATGGCGCTGCCGATCTTCTGGGCCGCCGCGGCTGCCTTCTCGGTGGCCGTACGGATCTCCGCCGTGTCGTCGCCCTTGAGCTTCTCCTTCAGCTCGGCCAGCGCGCTCTCCGTCTCGCTCTTCGCGTCGGCCGGGACCTTGTCCTCGTTGTCCCTGATGAGCTTCTCGGTCTGGTAGACGAGCTGTTCGGCCTGGTTGCGCGTCTCGGCGGCCTCGCGCCGCTTGCGGTCCTCCTCGGCGTGCGCCTCGGCCTCGCGGACCATGCGGTCGATGTCGTTCTTCGGCAGCGCGGAGCCGCCGGTGACGGTCATCTTCTGTTCCTTGCCCGTGCCGAGGTCCTTCGCCGTGACGTGCATGATGCCGTTGGCGTCGATGTCGAAGGACACCTCGATCTGCGGGACACCGCGCGGGGCGGGCGGCAGACCGGTCAGCTCGAACATCCCGAGCTTCTTGTTGTACGCCGCGATCTCGCGTTCCCCTTGGAAGACCTGGATCTGCACGGACGGCTGGTTGTCCTCGGCCGTGGTGAACGTCTCGGACCGCCTCGTCGGGATCGTGGTGTTGCGCTCGATCAGCTTGGTCATGATGCCGCCCTTGGTCTCGATACCGAGGGACAGCGGGGTCACGTCGAGGAGCAGGACGTCCTTGACCTCACCCTTGAGGACACCGGCCTGGAGCGAGGCACCGACGGCCACGACCTCGTCCGGGTTGACGCCCTTGTTGGCCTCCTTGCCGGTCAGCTCGCGGACCAGGTCGGTCACCGCGGGCATCCGGGTCGAGCCGCCGACGAGGATCACGTGGTCGATGCCGGACAGCTTGATCCCGGCGTCCTTGATGGCCTGGTGGAACGGCTCCTTGCAGCGCTCGAGCAGGTCGGCCGTCAACTGCTGGAACTGGGCGCGCGTCAGCTTCTCGTCCAGATGCAGCGGGCCCTCGGCGGAGGCCGTGATGTAGGGCAGGTTGATGGTGGTCTCGGTGGCGGAGGACAGCTCGATCTTGGCCTTCTCGGCGGCCTCGCGCAGCCGCTGCACCGCCATCTTGTCCTTGGACAGGTCGATGCCGTAGGCGTTCTTGAACTGCTTGACCAGATGGTCGACGACGCGCTGGTCCCAGTCGTCGCCGCCGAGGTGGGTGTCGCCGTTGGTGGCCTTCACCTCGATGACGCCCTCACCGATGTCCAGCAGGGAGACGTCGAAGGTGCCGCCGCCGAGGTCGAAGACGAGGACGGTCTGCTCCTCGCCGCGGTCGAGCCCGTAGGCGAGGGCGGCGGCCGTCGGCTCGTTGATGATGCGCAGGACGTTCAGTCCGGCGATCTCCCCGGCCTCCTTGGTGGACTGCCGCTGGGCGTCGTCGAAGTACGCGGGCACGGTGATGACCGCGTCGGTGACGTCCTCGCCCAGATAGGCCTCGGCGTCCCGCTTCAGCTTCTGGAGCACGCGCGCGGAGATCTCCTGCGCGGTGTACGTCTTGCCGTCGATGTCGCCGGTGTCCGGGAACCGCCAGGACGCGTCGCCCATGTGCCGCTTGACGGAGCGCGCGGTGCGGTCGACGTTGGTCACCGCCTGCCGCTTGGCGACCTCACCTACGAGCACCTCGCCGCTCTTGGCGAAGGCCACGACCGACGGTGTGGTGCGGGCGCCTTCGGTGTTGGTGATGACGGTGGGTTCGCCGCCTTCCAGGACCGAGACCACCGAGTTCGTGGTGCCGAGGTCGATTCCGACCGGACGTGCCATGGGGGCTTCTCCCTCCTCGTCGTCCGCGATGCCGGACACGGCCCGGCGGGACGCCCACGTGGGCTGTGGGGTGGGGCTTGGTGGCTTTGGGGTGGGGGTCGGTGGCTGACTGCCTTACTAGCCTGAATAAAACTTGAGTGGGGGGTTGTCAAGTCTGGGGAGGGCGGTCGGGGGACCGTCGGCGTACGGCGATGGCCCGGACCGGTCGGGCCGGTCCGGGCCATCGTTGGCTCACTCGGGTCTCACCCGGGTCTCAGCCGGTCTCACTCGGCCGCGTGGGGTTCCTGGGCGAAGTCGGCGTGGAGTCGCCGGGTGTGGTCCACCTGCCGCTCGGGGCCGGTCAGGGTGACCGTCGCGGTCAGCCGGGGTGCGGCGCTGGAGGCGGCCACGCGCAGTTCCAGCGTGCCCGGTTCGACCACGCGCCGCCCGTCGCGGCCGGTGAAGGACGCGAGGTCGGCGGGCACCGTCACCCGCACCCGCCGCGCCTCGCCGGGGGCCAGCGGCACCCGCGTGTAGCCGATGAGGCGCTGCACCGGCTGCACGACCGAGGCGACCGGGTCGTGCAGATAGAGCTGCACGACCTCACTGCCCTGCCGCTCCCCCGTGTTGCGCACGGTGAACGCCAGGTGGAACGCGCCGTCCGTGCCCGTCTCCGCCTCCTCGACGACGAGGTCGCTCCACGCGAAGGAGGTGTACGACAGCCCGTGCCCGAAGCCGAACGCCGGGGTCGGGTCGACGGTGGACACCTCACTGGCCTGGGCGAGCCGGGCGCCGAGATACGTGGCGGGCTGGGCGTCCGGGCCGCGCGGCACGCTGACGGGAAGCCGCCCGGAGGGGTTGGTCCGGCCGCTGAGCACCCCCGCGAGCGCCGGGGTCCCCTCGACGCCCGGGAAGAAGGACTGCACGATCGCGGCGGCCCCGTCCACGGCGCGCCCGAGCGCGTACGGCCGTCCGGCGAGCAGCACGGTCACCACCGGGGTGCCCGCGTCCAGGAGCGCGTCGAGCAGGTGCTGCTGGGCTCCGGGCAGTGTCAGCGAGCCGGCGTCGCAGCCCTCGCCGCTGGTGCCGCGTCCGAACAGTCCCGCGCGGTCGCCCAGGACCGCGAGGACGACATCGGCGTCACCGGCCGCGCGGACGGCGTCCTCGATGCCGGAGGTGTCGCCGTCGTCGACGCCGGTCCCGCGCGCCACGGTGATCTCGGCGTCGGGGAACTCGCGTGCCACGGCGTCGCGCAGGGTGGGCAGGTCGACGCCGAGCGGGACCCGCGGGTGGTGGACCCCGACGTGCAGGGGGAAGGAGTAGCAGCCGAGGACGGCCGTGGGCGCCTCGGCGTTGGGGCCGACCAGCGCGATACGGCGCGGGCGCGCGAGCGGCAGTGTGCCGTCGTTGGAGAGCAGGACCACCGCCTGCTCGGCGATCTCGCGGGCCAGGTCCCGGTTCCGCGGGGTGTCGAGGTCCACGGTGCCGCGCAGCGCGTCCGGGTCGTCCAGGTCGGCGTCGGCGAGCGCGGGCGGGACGGGGCTCCAGTCGGCGTCCAGCAGACCGAGGCGGGCCTTGTCGGCGAGCACCCGGCGCAGGGCGCGGTCGATGAGGGCTTCCGGTACCCGGCCGGTGGTGACGGCCTCGACGAGCGGGGCGCCGAACGCCTTGACGTTGGGCAGCTCGACGTCGACTCCGGCGCTGAGCGCGGCCTTCGCGGCGTCGGCCCAGTCGCCCGCGACGCCGTGCAGGGTGTGCAGGAACGCGATGCCGAAGTAGTCGGCCACGACGGTGCCGTCGAAGCCCCAGGTGTCGCGCAGCAGACCGGTCAGCAGCTCCTCGTCGGCCGCCGCCGGGATGCCGTCGACGTCGTTGTAGGCGCTCATGACGGAGCGGGCGCCGCCCTCGCGCACGGCCATCTCGAAGGGCGGGAGCAGGATGTCGGCGCGCTCGCGGGGGCCCGCGCTCACGGGGGCGAGGTTGCGCCCGGCGCGTGAGGCCGCGTAGCCGACGAAGTGCTTGAGCGTGGCGCCGACGCCCGCGGACTGGAGTCCCTGGACGTAGGCGGTGGCGATGCTGCCGACGAGGTAGGGGTCCTCGCCGATGGTCTCCTCGACCCGGCCCCAGCGGGCGTCGCGGACCACGTCGAGGACCGGGGCGAGGCCCTGGTGCACACCGACCGAGCGCATGTCGTGGCCGATGGCGGCGGCCATGCGGCGGATCAGGCCGGGGTCGAAGGTGGCGCCCCAGGACAGCGGGACGGGGTAGGCGGTGGCCTTCCAGGCCGCGAAGCCGGCCAGGCACTCCTCGTGGGCGACCGCCGGGATGCCGAAGCGGTTCGCGGAGGCGATGCGTGCCTGGGTGCGCAGCAGGGAGAGCGCGCCGAGCGCGGGGTCGACGGGGGCGGTGCCGAAGGGTCGGGTCAACTGGCCGAGGCCGGTCGGCAGAAGGGCGTCGAGATCGACGGCCTCCTCCATGTCGTGCTGGTGGGGGGCCACTTCGCCCCCGTCGTCGGACGCGCCGACCCAGACACCGTAGAGCTGGCCGATCTTCTCCTCGAGGGTCATGGCCTCGATCAGGGCGGACACCCGGGTGTCCGTGTCCTCGTGGGGGTCGTTCCAGACGGGGGTTTCGGGGGTGGTCTCAACTGCCACGTTGGCGGTCACTTTCCTCCGACGCCCATGAGCCCCTGAACCAGGGCGCGACGGGCGAACAGGTAGACGAGCAGGACGGGCACCATGGACAACACCACGGCTGCCAGCAGTCCGGGGACGTTCATGCCATGTGCGGTTTGGAAGTTGTAGAGGCCCAGGGTGATCAGCTTGCTGGACTCCGACTGGGTCAGGACCAGGGGGAACAGGAAGCCGTTCCAGGCCTGGAGCGCGGAGAACACCACGATCGTGGACAGTCCGCCCCGCGAGAGCGGGAGCACCAGTTGGAAGAACATCCTCCGGGGCGTGGCGCCGTCCATGGCCATGGCCTCGAACAGCTCCGGGGAGATGTCCCGCATCGCGCCGCTGAGGATCAGCGCCGACATCGGCAGACAGAAGGCGGCGGTCGGCAGGATGACCCCGAGGAGGTTGTCGTACAGACCGGCCTTGCTGATCAGATAGAACATCGGGACGATCACGGCCTGCGCCGGAATGGCGAGTCCCAGCAGGAACAGCCGGAAGAGCTGCGAGGTGACCCGCGAGCGGCTGCGGACGATCGCGTAGGCCAGCGGCGGAACGAGCAGCAGCACCACACCGACCACGCACGCGGTGACGATCAGTGTGTTGAGGAAGTACTGACCGAAGCCCGCGTCGAAGGCTTCCGTGAAGTTGTCGAACGTGACGCTGTGCGGCAAGGACAGCGGACCGTTGCGGGAGTAGTCGGACTGTGACTGCACCGTCGCCACGAGCATCACGTACAGCGGCAGGCCGATGAGGAAGAGCCAGACCAACGAGCCCACACCGGCGAGGTAGTTGGGGCGTCGCCTCATGACAGACCCTCCATGGAGCTGCGCATCTTGTCGTAGCCGGACACGCGGACGACGATCAGCGAGATGACCGTCGCCGCGACGACCAGGACCAGGGCGATGGCGGCACCGGCACCGAAGTCGAAGCCCTTGAAGGCCTTTTGGTACATGTAGTACGCGCTGATCGTGGTGTCCGTCCCCGGTCCGCCCTGGGTCAGGATGAGGACGGTCTCGAACGTCGTGAGCCCGCCGACGATCATCAGGATCATCGAGGTGATGACCGAGTTGCGCAGTTGCGGCAGGGTGATGTGGAAGAACTGGCGGTAGCGCCCCGCTCCGTCGATCTCGGCCGCCTGGTACAGCACTTGGGGGATGGCGCGGGCGGCGCCCTGGTAGATCAGGGTGTGGAACGGGGTGTACTGCCAGGTGCTCACGAACGCCAGCACGCCGATCGCGGTGGCCTGCTTGCCGAACAGGTTGCCGTCGCCGAACAGCCAGGTGGCCTGGGCCGGGATGCCGAAGTTCGGGTCGAGCAGCGACCGCCACAGCACCGACACGGCGGTGGCGGACAGCAGCAGCGGGATGAAGTAGATCACCGACAGCACGGCGCGGTTGCGCTGGTGTCCCGCGGCCCAGACGCCCAGCAGGATGCTCAGCGGGGTCTGGATGGCCACGCCGAGCGCGGTGACCAGCAGGGTCAGCCAGATGCTCTTGATCATCACCGGGTCGTCGAGGATCCGGGACCAGTTGTCCAGCCCGACGAACTCCGGAGAGCCGAGGCCGTTCCAGCTCATACAGGACAGCACGGCCACCATGATCAGCGGGACGATGGCGAAGAGTGCGAAGAAGAGCGTGGCGGGGAGCGCCCAGACGAAGCCGGGGCGCCCGACCTGGGCGGCGGAGGAGCCGCCCGGCCCCCGCCGGGCCGTCCCACGGGACCCGGCGGCGGGCTGATCACTTGTCAACTGTGTGGTCATCAGGGGTCATTCGGTGGGGAGGGCCTGCATGGCCTTGATGAACCCGTCCGCATCCGTCTGGCCGTTGAAGAACTGCTGCACGGCCTGGTAGATGGGCGTCATGGCGGCGGGCGGGTAGGCCTGGTCCCAGGAGAGCTGGAACGAGGGGGCCTTCTTCACCAGGTCGTACTGGAAGTGCGAGTAGGCGGGGTTGGTCGAACCGTCCAGGAACTTCTCGGTGTTGGTGGTGGTCGGCAGGTTGCCGAGGGCCATCTGCGCCTTGACGAACTCGTCGGAGTACATGAGCTTCAGGAACTTGGCGACGGCCTCGGGGTGCTTCGTCTTCTTCAGCACCGAGTAGAAGTTGTTGGTGTTGCCGACGACGTCGGTCGGGTCACCCTTGCCGCCCTGGACGGTCGGGAAGGCGGTGTAGCCGAGGCTCTTGGCGGCGAAGTCCTTGTCATCGTTCTGCTGTTGGGAGTAGTACCACGACCCCATCAGCTCGAACCCGGCCTTCCCACGGGCCACCAGCGCGGGCGAGGCGCCGTTCGTGTACTTCACGGAGTCGAAGTTGGTGCCGAAGGCGCCCGCGTCGACGAGCTGCTTGATCATGCCCAGCGCCTTCTTGCTCTCCGGGCTCTCCCAGGCGCTCTTGTCACCACCGAGGGCCTTCTGGAACAGCTCGGGGCCCGCGACCCGGTCGTAGAGGTACTCGAACCACATCAGCGTCGGCCACTGGTCACCGGCGCCGAGGGCGATCGGGGTGACCTTCTTGGCCTTCAGCTTCTTGACCGCGTCGATCAGTTCGTCCCAGGTCTGGGGCGGCTGCTGCACTCCCGCGTCGTTCAGCACCTTCTTGTTGTGGAACAGCAGGACCGGCTGGGTGCCGCGCATCGGGATGCCGTACGACTTGCCGTCGACGGCCGCGCTGTTGAGCACCGACGGCAGGAAGTTGGACTTCAGGCCCGGGTCCTTCTTGATGAAGTCGTCGAGCGGCATCAGCAGATCGGCCTTGATGAACGGCTTGATGCTGCCGCCACCCCAGTTGAAGAAGATGTCCGGGGCCTGCGGCGTGCTGATGATCGTCTGGAGCTTCTGCTGGTAGTCGGCGCCGGGGATGGTGTCGAGGACGGCCTTGACGTCCGACGTCTTGTTGAAGGTCGCGACGATCTGCTTCTCGACCTTGTTGTTGGTGTCCCCGTAGACGAGCACATGGATCTTCCCGTCGTTCGAGGACCCGCCGCTTCCGCCCCCACAGGCCGAAAGGCTCAGCGTCAGGCCGAGCGTCACGCCACCGGCGAGCAGACGGGGCAACCGCGCGCGTATCTTCATCGCATACCTTTCGAAATTTTCGACACCACTGCCGAAAGTCGCTGCTGTCGGACAGTAGGGGCGGCACTCCACGGGGTCAACGGGCGTGCAGACGCGCGACCAAACCGTTACCGGCGGCTCGTGACCTATCCTTCGGACATGCGTGGAAACGACGAAGTCGAGGGCCGGGTGACCCTGGCCGCCATAGCCGAGCAGGCCGGCGTGTCCCTGTCGACGGTTTCGAAAGTCCTCAACGGACGCTCCGATGTCTCCGAGGCGACCCGCGGCAGAGTCGAAGAACTCCTCGACACCCACGGCTATCGCCGCCGGGCCCAGGGAGCGCCCCAGTCCCCGCTCATCGAGCTGGTCTTCCACGAACTGGACAGCGTCTGGGCGATGGAGCTCATCCGCGGTGTGGAGAACGTCGCGAAGGAGAACAGGGCGAGCGTGGTCCTCACCGAGAGCGGCACCCGGCACGCTCCCGCAGCCGACTGGATCGAGGGGGTGCTACGCCGCCGCCCGCTCGGCGTGGTCCTGGTCTTCTCCGCCCTCCCGGACAAGGTGAAGAAGCAACTGCGGTCGCGGGCCATCCCGTTCGTCATCGTCGACCCGGCCGGCGACCCGGATCCGGACGTGCCCTCCGTGGGCTCCGCGAACTGGGCCGGCGGCCTCGCGGCCACGCGTCATCTCACCGACCACCACCACGAGCGCATCGCCATCATCACGGGCCCGGAGGACATGATGTGCTCGCTCGCCCGCCTCGACGGCTACCGCTCGGCCCTGGCGATGGCCGGTCTGGAGGTCGACCCGGACCTCGTGCGCTTCGGCGACTTCCATGTTCAGGGCGGCTTCACCCACGCCATGGAGCTGCTGGAGCGCCCGGACCGGCCGACCGCCATCTTCGCCGGGAGCGACCTCCAGGCTCTCGGCGTGCTGGAAGCTGCGCGGGTGAAGGGTCTGAGCGTGCCGGGGGACCTGTCGGTCATCGGGTACGACGACGTCCCGCTCGCCCAGTGGTCGAGCCCCGGACTGACCACGGTCCACCAGCCGCTGCGGCAGATGGCCGAGGAGGCGGCCCGGATGCTGCTGCGCCCCCACGACCCCGGCAGGACGGCCCTGCGCATCGAACTCGCGACGCATCTGGTGGTACGGCAGAGCACCGCACCGCCCAAGAGTGCGGGAGCGATCTGACGCCTCGTCAGGAAGCCTTGTTCACAAGCCCGTTGGCGACCCTCTCGAAACTTTCGACAGCGCCGTCCGGCGCACGGTCGCTTCCTCGTTGCCGCAGCTCGGCAGCATGGCCCCGCCGGGCACTGCCGTACTCCGCACAGGCACCCGCGGCCCGACCGGTGACAGGATTCCGTACATGACCGACGCGGGTGAAGTGACGTATCGTCCCCGGCACATACGCGCTCTGTGGTTCCTGGTGGGGCTCGGCGCGGCCGGGGCGAGCGCGGCCGTGCTGAGCGTGGCCTACCGGGGTGTGCTGGACCTGTGGTCGGGCATCGGCCTGCTGCCGACGCTGATCGGCGTCGTCGCGCTCAGGAACGTCACCCGCCGGGTGACCGCCGACGCGTACGGCCTGCGCTCCCGGACGTGGCTGCGCCGCCGGAGCGTGCCCTGGAGCGACGTCGCCGACCTGTGCGTCCGTGTGAGCTACGCGAACAACAGCCGGGTCGAGGACGTGCGGTGCGTCGTCCTGGTGCGGCGCGACGGTCACCGGCTGCCCCTGCCGGTCAGCCGGATGTCCTACGACCCGGACTTCGACGCCGAGTTGGACGCACTCCGCGCGCTGCACCGCCGCTTCGGAACGCCTGAGTCGGACCACCTTCCCGTCGTCTCCTACCGCACCGCCGGGCGCGGCCCGGCCGGGCCACTGGGCCTGTGCGCCCTGCTGCTCGTGTGCGCGGGCATCGCCGTGTCGTACGTACCGGACGCCACGTCGTACGCGCGGGCGTGGGAGGCTGCCGTCCCGTGCACCGCCGAGACGCCCGCCGGGGAACGCGACGAATGCCTGACCGCTGTGCCCGCCGTGATCGCCCGGACCGACGCCGACGCGCCCAGGAAGCGCAACTATCTGTACTTCACCGGCAACCGCCCCATGGAGCGGCTGGAGGTCTCCTACGACGCCGCCCGGGACTTCGAGGCCGGCGAGCGCGTCGAACTGACCTTCTGGCGCGGCAGCGTGATGAAGGTCGCCGGAGAGCGGCACGTGTGGCGGGACAACGTCGTCGGCGGCGGGGAAGTCGCCGTTGTCGCCGCCGTGTTCGCTCTTGTCGCGGGCTATCCAGGAGCCCTGGTGGTGCAGTTGCGCACGCGCGGGCGACGGCTGCCCGATGACGAGGTCCTCCCGTCGGCTCTCCCGTTCGCGGGCGCGCTCGCCGGTACGGCGCTGTGGCTGCTGCCGCTCTGCTACCTCCACCCCACGACCCTGTTCTCCTCTCCCACCACGATCACTTGGGCCACCGCGGGCTCGCTGGTCACCGTGGCCCTGTTCGGCTGCGCCTGGCGCGCCACCCGGATCCGTACACCCGAAGTGGCCGGAGCGGTCGAGGAGTTCGCAGGGCAGGAGGACGAGAACGAGGAGGTGTTCCTGGTTGCTCGCTTCCTGGAGCACACCGACTACAGCCCGCTCGGCTTCGGCACCCATATCGTGCTCGGTGGCGGTCCCCTCGCGGTCAGCCCTCACTCCGGTCCTGGCCGGTACGCGGCGAAGCGGATACCGGTGGAGCGGCTCACCGTGAAACGCGTACGGCGGGTACGGGGCGGTGATGCCAAGACCGTCCCCGGAAGCTGGCACATCGCCGAGCTGGACGACGCGGGCACGCCGGTCCGCCTCGCTGCCGCACCCGCCGATCTGGCCCGTGTCGTCCGCGCGTTGGGCTCGGCGAAGACCAGGGCGGGCGGCGGGTCAGGGTGACGTGACCAGGTCCAGGACGCGCACCCAGTCGAACTCCGGGCGCTCGCCCGCCTCTCCGGAGCGCGGGTCGCCGAACCGGACGCCCATGCCGGTCAGCCGGTCGATGCTCGCCCGGTAGGCGGGGTGGGCCGCCAGCGCCTCGCTCACACAGGGCAGGACGGCGATCGGGACGCCGAGCCCGTACGCCTCGCACAGGATGCCCAGCGCGAGAGTGTCGGCGATGCCCGCGGCCCACTTGTTGACGGTGTTGAAGGTGGCCGGGGCCACGACGACCGCGTCGGGGTCGGGGAACGGTCGCGGGTCGTCCGGGGCGCGCCAGGCGGACCGGATCGGATGGCCTGTCCGCTCCTCGACCCGGTCGGTGTCGAAGAAGCGGAGGGCGAGCGGGGTGGCGATGACACCGACCTCCCAGTTCCGCTCCAGTGCGGTCGATCAGCTCGCCGACGTCCCGCGCGACGCCCGCGGCACACACGACGACGTACAGGAAGGGTTGCGTGGCGTGTTCGGTCACGAGCGCACCCTCCTGAACGATCCCTGAAGCGGCCTGCACGATCCCTGAAGCGGCCCCGCGCCCGGAACACAGAGCCCGGCAGCGCGCTGGTCGGACCAGCGCGCCGCCGGGCATCCGTCCTGTCACCGGGCCGCCGTCATTCTCCTTCTCCGGAGAGCGAGATGGCGCTGACCGGGCAGGCGCGCACGGCCTCCCGCAGCAGCGGGTCGCCGCCGCCGTTCTCCTTGCCGGGCAGCACTTCGCTGAAGCCGTCGTCGTCCTGGGTGAAGACGCCCGGTGCGGTGAGGGCGCACTGGCCCGCTCCGACGCAGACGTCCTTGTCGATGGTGATGGTGATGTCGCGAGTCATGGTCGCAGCCTCTTACCAGGTCACGGGGAGTTCCAGCATCCCCTGGATCGTGTCGCCCGGTTTGAAGGGGATCTCGTCCGCCGGGGCGGCCAACCGCAGACCCGGCAGCCGTGCGAAGAGGGAGCGCAGCGCGATCTCCAGCTCGGTCCGTGCCAGGTTCTGGCCGAGGCACTGGTGGACGCCGAACCCGAAGGCGACGTGGTGGCGGGCCGAACGGTGCCAGTCCAGGGTGTCCGGCTCGGGGAAGACGGCGGTGTCGCGGTTGATGACGGACGTGGAGAACAGGACGCCCTCCCCGGCCCGGATCGTCGTCCCCGCGATCTCGATGTCCTCGGTGGCGACCCGCACCAGCCCGTCGGCGATGGACAGGAAGCGCAGCAGCTCCTCGACCGCGGCGGACATCAGGCTCGGGTCGGTACGCAGTTCGGCGAGCTGCTCGGGGTGCCTGAGCAGAGTGAAGGTGCCCAGCGAGATCATGTTGGCCGTCGTCTCGTGCCCGGCGACCAGCAGGATCACGGCGAGGGAGATCAGCTCGTCCCGGTCCAGCGCCCCGTCGTGCAACTGCTCCTGGATCAGCTCGTCGAGCAGGCCCTCCCCCGGCTCCGCGCGCTTGCGTTCGATCAGGTCGCCGAAGTAGGCCTCGAGGCGGTCGCGGGCGTCCTGGGTGTCGGCCGCGGTCGGGCCGCGCAGCAGCCGACGGGACTGTTCCTCGAAGAACTCGTGGTCGGCGTAGGGCACGCCGAGCAGCGAGCAGATCACCATCGACGGCACGGGCAGCGCGAAGGCGCTGACCAGTTCGGTGGGCGGGCCCGCGGCCTCCATGGCGTCGAGGAGCCGGTCGACGGTCTCCTGGATCTGCGGGCGCAGGGCGGTGGCGCGCTTGAGGGTGAAGCTCGGGACCAGCATGCGGCGTTCGCTGTGGTGCTCGGGGTCGTCCCGGCCGACGAGGGCGACCCTGCGGTCACGCTCCCGGATGGCGGCGAAGCGCTCGGTGATCATCGGGAAGTGGGGGTGGGTCCGGTCGGAGGACAGCCGCGGGTCGGCCAGCAGCGCACGGGCCTGGGTGAGCCCGGTGACCACCCAGACGTCGCGTCCGTCGTACAGGGTGACCCGGGTCAGGGGCCGCCCCTCGCGCAGGGGGTCGTAGGCGGTGGGCGGGTGGTAGGGGCAGGTCCGGTCCTGGGGGAACGCGACGGGTTCTGACACGGTGGGGGCGGGTTTCGTCATGGATGACCTCGCTCGCGAAGATTCGCTCTTGCCGATCACCATTAGATGCCTGAGGCACCTACAGGGCCACCCGACGTCCAGCCGGATCCACCGGATGCCGTCTATGGCCGAAACATCTTGTCGGCAGAGGGGTTCACGCCGACAGCACACACCCGGGACGCGTCCCGCGCACCCGGCCCGACCATGGTAATTCGCTTGCCCGCGCATGCGCCTCTCGTGCGGACGTCACCCGGATGCCACCCCGCCCGAGTGGCCGGAAACGGTGCGCGGACGCGGAGGGCACTGGCCGGTCCCGGCCCGGCGCGCGAGGCGGCGCACGCGGACCGTGCGCGCCGGGTGCGGGGCGGGATGAAACGCGGGACGGCTGGTGTTGAATCCTGGAACGCGTGGTCTCGCACCCGGAGTTACGGGGGCCGCGGCGGGACGGACGCGACAACAGCCGTACACGACGATGGGACGGATGTCATGGCTCTTGAGGGCGAGTACGAACCCAGTCCGGAGAAATGGGTACGCGACCAGGTCGAGCTGTACGAGGGCTCCGGCGGCACCAAGGGGACGACGCTCCGGGACACGGGGCTCCCGGTGATCATCCTGACCACTCTGGGCGCGAAGAGCGGCAAGATCCGCAAGACGCCGCTGATGCGCGTCGAGCACGAGGGCAGCTACGCCGTGGTGGCCTCGCAGGGCGGAGCGCCCAAGCACCCCGTCTGGTACTACAACATCACCAAGCACCCCACCGTGGCGTTGCAGGACGGACCCGCGCCCCAGGAGATGACCGCCCGCGAGGTCACGGGCGAGGAGAAGGCGGTGTGGTGGGAGCGGGCGGTGGCCGCCTTCCCGCCCTACGCCGACTACCAGAAGAAGACCGATCGCGAGATCCCCGTCTTCGTCCTGGAGCCGACCGGCAGGTAGGCGTCCGGCAGGCAGGCGTCTAGTGGGAGTGCGGCTCCCAGGTCAGGCTGTCGCCGCCCACCCAGCGGACCACGTCCGGGTCGTCGGCGTCGTGGATCGTGATGCCGCACTCCGCCGCGACCGCCAGGACCTCGGCCAGTGACCGCGCCTTGGCGACCATCTCGCCGTCGATCTCCACGATCCGGAAGGGCGGCTCGGCGGGCTGTACCCCCAGCACCATGACCCGGGGGTGAGAGATATGGGGGCTCGCGCTTTCGGTCATGTATCGAGCGTATGGCGCTTCGGGGTGACACAGCGGCCGGACGGAGCGCTCAGGTGGGCCGGTCCGGCCGCGAGGAAGGGCCCGATACCCCGCCCACCGGGTTCGCCCGGCCGGGTGACAGCGCCCGAGCGAGACTCCCTGGAGGACGCCGGGCCGCTGCCCCTGACGGTGGGGCGGGGTGCGTGCCGTTCGCGGACGACAGCGGCGCGGCACGCCTCCGGCCGGTCCCCGTCGCCTCATGCCTCGGCCATGAACTTCCGCAGATCGGCGTTGAGTTGCTCGGCGTGGGTGGCGAAGAGGCCGTGGCCGCCGTTCTCGTACACCTTCAGCAGGCTGTTCGGCAGGAGCGCGGCGCTGCGGCTGCCGGTCAGTTCGAGGGGCGCGGAGGTGTCATGGGTGCCGTGGACGACGAGGACGGGCAGGTCGATCGCGGTGAGTTCCTCGCTGACGTCGAGGGCGGCGATGACGTGGCCGAGCGCGGTACCGGCGCGTGCGGTGGCGGCGTGGCAGAGCCGGACCATGTACTGCACATAGGCGTCCGACAGCTCGTTGCCGGGCCGGTCCAGGGCGAAGAAGTCACGGGCGCCGTCGGAGAAGAAGGCCGCGCGGTCGTGCTGGAAGGCGGCGTTGCCCGCCTCGGCGGCCTCCGGGGCCCATCCGTCCGGGTTCCGCTCCGAGCGCACGACACCGGGCACCATGCCGCCGACCAGGACGACGCGGGCCACCCGCGCGGAGCCGTGCCGGGTCAGACACCGTACGACCTCGGCGGTGCCGACCGAGTGCCCGACGAAGGTGAGGTCCCGCAGGTCCAGGTGGTCGATCAGGCCCTGCACGTCATCGGCGAGGGTGTCCAGGTCGAAGCCGCCCCACACGTCGTCGGAGCGACCGTGGCCACGCCGGTCGAGCCCGACGCAGCGGTATCCCTCGGCGGCGAGGGGCAGCATCTGGTACTCCCACATCTCGGTGGAGAAGTACGAGCTGTTCACGAAGACCATGACGGGACCGTCGGCCGGACCGTAGTCGACGAAGTGGAGGCGGGTGCCATCGGTGGGGCTCTCGAAGTACGGCATGGGAAGGTCCTCTCGCCATCGGCTGCTTGGGATGTCTCCATCCTGTCGCACGCCGGGGCGGCGGTCGATTACCTCGGACGTCATCACCCGCCGGGGCCGGTGTCCGCCCGCGCCGCAGCCCTCTCCCGCTGCGGCAGCACGGTGTACCGCGGGTCCTTCGCCGAGGCGATCCCGGCCGCGAAGACCCCGAAGCGGGTGCAGGCCGAACCGGCGAGCAGGGCCAGGCCGGAGGCGAACGCGGTGGGCCGCCGCCCGCCGAGGACCGCGGCGCCCACGGCACCGGAGACGGTCAGGACCCGGGCCGCCCGCAGCAGGGAGCCCGCGCGCCCCTGCCGCCAGGTCTCCGCGACCAGGCCGAGACTCCGCTCGGCGGCCGTGGCGCTCGCCAGGTCCGCAAGCGCGGCCAGCCCGGCCGCGTACCGGGCGGGGCCGTTCTCCCGCGTCGGGCCGACGGCCAGGGCCATGCCCGCGGCGGCGGCCGTCGCGGATGCCACGAAGAGATGGGGCAGTTCACGGTGCGCGCCGTGCCAGGCGGGTACGGCCGTGTCCGCCGCGAGGACGCCCGTGTACGAGGCGACGGCCGGGCCGAGCAGCGCCGCCGCTCCGGTGGCCAGGGCGCCCGTGCGCGGCAGCCGCCCGGTCACGGCGCTCGCCGCGGCCACGCCCGCCGCCGGGCCGTAGCCGGACAGCAGCCAGGACCCGACGCTCATCGGCGAGGTCGGCTTGAGGACCCTGAGCATGTTCGCGAAGCGGGCCGGCCTGCCCAGGTCGTGGATGAGTGCCACGGCGGACAGGGAGACGGCGGCGAGGGAGGACACCTTCATCGCCGCCGCCGTACGGGGGCGGCCGGTGAGGTGGGCGCCCGCCGCGAGCGTCGAACCGGCTCCGGCGAGCCCGCCGAGGAAGAAGTACCCGGCGATGTCCACGGCTCCCCAGGACGGCGCCTTGATGACGGGCCGCCCGTAGTAGGAGTCGAAGTCGGCGCGCGGGACCATGAGGCGGTCTCCCCGCCGCCCGCCCTTCGGGGCCGGGCCGCTCTCGGTGCGGGTCATCGCCGCCTCCTTCCCGCCATCGCGGCCCGGCCCACCATCGCGCCCCGGCCGACCGTCGCGCCTCTTCCCACCATCGCGCCCCGGCCCGCCGTCACGCCCCATCCGGCCATGGCGCCCCGTCCCACCGTCACACCCCAACCGGCCACCGCGCCGCGTCCGGCCTTCGCGCCCCTTCCCGCCATCACGAACGACAGGGCGAGGCCGCCCAGTACGGAGAGGGCCGCGGCGCCCGCGTGGCGCCACATCGTCGGCAGGTCGCGGGTGGTGACGACGGGGTCCGGGGGCAGGCCGTACACCTCGGGTTCGTCGAGGAGCAGGAAGAACGCGCCGTCACCGCCGACCCCGTTGTCCGCGTCATGGCCGTACAACCGGGCGTCGGCGACCCCGGCCTCGTGCAACTGGTCGACGCGCAGCGCGGCCCGCTCCCGCAGTTCGTCCAGCGGGCCGAACTGGATGGACTCCGTGGGGCACGCCTTCGCGCAGGCGGGCTCCAGGCCCGTACCGAGCCGGTCGTAGCACATGGTGCACTTGAACGCCCGTCCGTCGTCGGGGCGTTGCTCGATGACGCCGTACGGGCAGGCGGGCACGCAGTAGCCGCAGCCGTTGCAGATGTCCTCCTGGACGACCACGGTGCCGAACTCGGTACGGAACAGCGAGCCCGTCGGGCAGACGTCGAGACAGGCGGCGTGGGTGCAGTGCTTGCACACGTCGGAGGACATCAGCCAGCGCATCCGACCGTCGCCGTCGCCGTCACCTTCGGCCGCCGACTGCCCGTCCCCCGGCGGGAGTTGCTCGATGAAGGCGACGTGCCGCCACGTGGACGCGCCGAGCGCCTGCGTGTTGTCGTACGACATGCCGGTCAGGGAGAGCCCGTCCTCGGGGAGCGCGTTCCACTCCTTGCAGGCCACCTCGCACGCCTTGCAGCCGATGCAGACGGAGGTGTCGGTGAAGAAGCCGACGCGTTCCTCGCTCATGTCCTGGTCTCCGTCCCGGTCGTCTCGGTGATTCCGGCCCGTCTGCGGTAGTCGGCGACCAGGCGCGGCAGGTCCGGGCCGCGGGGCCGGCGGCCGGGCCGGATGTCGGCGGTGAGCGCCTTGTCCTCCTGGATGTGGACATTGGGATCGAGGGCCATGGCGACGAGTTCGTTGGCCGCGTCCCCGGTGGACAGGCCGTTGGGGCCCCAGTGGAAGGGCAGTCCGATCTGATGGACCGTACGGCCCCGCACCCGCAGGGGGCGGATCCGTTCGGTCACCAGCACCCGCGCCTCGACCGCGCCCCGTGCCGTGACGATCGTGGCCCAACCCCCGTGCTCCAGGCCGCGTTCCCGGGCGAGCGCGGGCGAGACCTCGCAGAAGAACTCCGGCTGGAGTTCGGACAGATACTCCGACCAGCGGCTCATCCCGCCCGCCGTGAAGTGCTCGGTCAGCCGGTGCGTGGTGACCACGTACGGGAACACCTCGGCGCCCGCCTCGTCGCCGCTCGGGTGGTAGCGGTTGCCCTCGTGAGGCATCAGATGCCGGACGGGGCTGCGCGGGGTGGACGGATAGAGGGCGTTGGGGAACGGCGAGTCCTGGGGCTCGTAGTGCGTGGGCAGCGGGCCGTCCTCCAGGCCCGCGGGCGTGAAGAGCCAGCCCTTGCCGTCGGCCTGCATGATGAACGGGTCGTCGCCGCGCAGCGCGTCGGGCCCGGTCGCGTCCGGAGCGGGTACATGGTCCGGGGCGCGGTCCGGTACGAAGTCGGGGACGTCGTAGCCGGTCCACCTCCCCTCGTCCGGGTCCCACCACAGGTACTTCTTGCGTTCGCTCCAGGGCGTGCCGTCGGGGGCCGCGGAGGCACGGTTGTAGAGGATGCGGCGGTTGGCGGGCCAGGCCCAGGCCCACTCGGCGGCCACCCAGTCCTGTTCGGTGTGCGGCTTCTTGCGGGCGGCCTGGTTGACGCCGTCGGCGTAGATCCCGCAGTAGATCCAGCAGCCGCAGTCCGTGGAGCCGTCGTCCTTCAACTCGGTGTAGGCGCTGAGCGGTTCGCCGTCCGGACCATGCCCGTTGATCTCCGCGAGGACGGCGTCCGCGACGGGTTCTCGAAGCGGCCCGCTGACCGGGTAGTCCCAGGTCAGGTCGAGGACCGGCCGGTCCATCGGGTCGGTGGAGCCGGACAGCTGCTCCTTGATGCGGCGGCCGAGGTGGTACATGAACCACAGGTCGCTGCGGGCGTCGCCCTCGGGTTCGACGGCCTGGTAGTGCCACTGCACCCAGCGGTTGGTGTTGGTGAACGAGCCGGACTTCTCGGTGTGCGCGGCGGCCGGGAAGAAGAACACTTCGGTGCCGATGTCCTCGGTGCGCAGTTCGCCGCTCTCGATCTCCGGACCGTCCTGCCACCAGGTCGCGGACTCGATCAGCGAGAAGTCGCGCACCACCAGCCAGTCCAACCGGGCCATACCGAGGCGCTGGAGGCGGGTGTTGGCCGAACCCACGGCCGGGTTCTCACCCATCAGGAAGTAGCCCTTGCATACACCGTCGAGCTGGGCCAGCACCGTGTCGTACGTGGAGTGGGAGCCGGTCAGCCGCGGCAGGTGGTCGAAGCAGAAGTCGTTCTCGGCGGTGGCCGCGTCGCCGTAGTAGGCCTTCAGCAGGCTGACGAAGTACGCCCGCATGTGTGCCCAGAAGCCCTTCTCGGTGCTGCTCACCGCGACCAGGTCGGCCAGGCTCATATGGGTGTGCGCGTGCGGCATCGGGAGGTATCCGGGCAGGAGGTTGAAGAGCGTCGGGATGTCGCTGGAGCCCTGGATGGAGGCGTGGCCGCGCAGCGCCTGGATGCCGCCGCCGGGGCGGCCGATGTTGCCGAGCAGCAGTTGCAGCACGCTCGCCGCGCGGATGAACTGGGCGCCGGTCGTATGCTGGGTCCAGCCGACCGCGTACACGAACGAACTCGTGCGCTCCCGGCCCGAGTTGGCGGTCAGGTCGGAGCACACGCGCAGGAAGGTCTCGCGCGGCACCCCGCAGATCTCCTCGACCATCTCGGGGGTGTAGCGGGCGTAGTGCCGTTTGAGGATCTGGTAGACGCAGCGCGGGTGTTGGAGTGTCGGGTCGGTCGGCGCGTGCTGTCCGGTGGGCGCGCCGCCGGAGCCGTGGGACTCGGGGCCGCCCATATGGTGCGCGCGCTCCTCGTACTGCGCGTCGAGGCCGCCGGTCGGCTGCTGGACCTCGACGCCCTCGTACTGCCAACTGTGCGGATCGTAGTGCCGCTTCTCCTCGTTGAGCCCGGAGAAGACACCGTCGAGATCCTCGGTGTCCCGGAAGTCCTCGCTCACCAACGTGGCCGCGTTGGTGTAGGTGAGGACGTACTCGCGGAAGTCCTTCTCCTCGGTGAGGACATGGTTGATGATCCCGCCGAGGAAGGCGATGTCCGAGCCCGCGCGGATGGGGACGTGCAGGTCGGCGAGCGCGCTCGTACGGGTGTAGCGCGGGTCGACATGGATGACGCGGGCGCCGCGCGCCTTGGCCTCCATCACCCACTGGAACCCCACCGGATGGCACTCGGCGTAGTTGGAGCCCTGGATGACGATGCAGTCGGAGTGCTGGAGGTCCTGCATGAAGGTGGTGGCGCCGCCGCGCCCGAAGGAGGTGCCGAGACCGGCGACCGTGGAGCTGTGGCAGACCCTGGCCTGGTTCTCCACCTGGACCACGCCGAGGCCGGTCAGCAGCTTCTTGATGAGGTAGTTCTCCTCGTTGTCGAGGGTCGCGCCGCCGAGGCTGGCGATGCCCATCGTGCGGGCGGTGCGCCTGCCGTCGCGCTCCCACTCCCAGGTCTCGCGGCGGGTGCGGATCACCCGGTCGGCGACCATGTCCATCGCCGTCTCCAGGTCGAGGGGCTCCCAGTCCGTGCCGTGGGGGCGGCGGTAGAGGACCTGGTGGCGGCGGGCCGGGCCGGTGGTGAGCTGGAGGGTCGCGGAGCCCTTGGGGCACAGTCGGCCGCGGCTGACCGGTGAGCGCGGGTCGCCCTCGATCTGGACGACCTTCTCGTCCTTGACGTACACCTGCTGGGCGCAGCCGACCGCGCAGTAGGGACAGACGGAGGACACCACTCGTTCGGCGGTGTCCGTACGCGGTCGCAGCCGCTCTGTGCGCGAGGACGTCACCGCGGCGCCCCGTCCGGTGCGGTCGTCTCCGGTGAACTGGCGCCGTACGGGCCAGCGGCGCAGCCGGTCTGCCAGGGACATGGGGCCTCCTCGGCGGGCTCGGGCCGGGCTCGCGGGTCGGCCCGAGCGCCGGGACCCTGGCGCCCGGTGGGCAGGCCACGGCGTGCCCCTCATTGTTCGCCAGGACCACGGGGCCCGCGAGCGCAGCACGGGCCCTTCAAGGGCCCGTGCGGGTGTCTTCGGCTCATCGGGGGTGGGGTCCCCGGCCTTCGGAGTCGCCCTGTGCCGGCGTGTGCGCCGGGAGGGTGTCAGAGGCGGGGGTCCACCAGGATCTTGACGGCCGTCTCGTTGTGGTGGATCAGGGTCTCGAAGCCCTCGGTGACGAGGTCGTTCAGCGCGATCGTCTTGGTGATGAACGGCGCCAGGTCGACGCGCCCCTCCTGCACCAGCTTGATCGTCTGCGGGTGGGAGTTGACGTAGGCGATCGTGCCGCGCAGGTCGACCTCCTTGAGGACGAGCTTCTGCATGTCGATCGACGCGGGCTTGCCCCAGATGGAGATGACGGTGATGACACCGCCCGGCTTGATGGCGTCGAACAGCGTGTCCAGGACGACGTTGACGGACGTGGCCTCGAACGCGACGTCCGCGCCCTTGCCGCCGGTGAGGCGCTTGACCTCCTCGACGACATCGGTCACGGCGGGGTCGATGACGTGGTCGGCGACCTTCGTGTCCAGGGCCTTCTGCCGACGCAGCGAGCTGAGCTCGCTGACCGCGACCTCGACGCCCATGGCCTTGAGCACGGCGCAGGTGAGCAGGCCGATGGGGCCGGCGCCGCCGACGAGGGCGAAGTCGCCCGCCTTCGCGCCCGAGCGCTGGAACGCGTGGTAGGCCACCGACAGCGGCTCGATGAGGGCCGCCTGGTCCAGGGGGACGTCCCCGACCGGGTGGACCCACCGGCGCTCGACGACGATCTTCTCCGAGAGCCCGCCGCCGCGGCCGGCCAGCCCGATGAAGTTCATGTCGGTCGAGATGTGGTAGGTCGGGTTGTTCTCGCTGGTGTCGACGTCGGGGCGCAGGATGTACGGCTCGACGACGACGCGGTCGCCCGGCTTCAGGTCCTCGACGCCCTCGCCCACCGCGTACACGACACCGGACATCTCGTGGCCGAGCGTCACAGGGGCGGACTCGCCCGAGACCGGGTGCGGGTGGCCGGCCGGCGGGACGAAGATCGGTCCGTCGAGGTACTCATGCAGGTCGGTGCCGCAGATTCCGCAGAACGCGACGTCGATGGCGACCGTGCCCGGTTCGACAGTGGGCTCCGGGATGTCTTCGATACGAATGTCACCGCGGTCGTAGTAGCGTGCAGCCTTCACTTTGGGCTCGCTCCTTCGTCTGAATTCGGCTCGCTTGTTGTGTCGAGCTTGGCCGTGGAGGGAGAGGTGTGCCTCGCATGGCGTATTCACGCTAACAATTCACTAATATGGTCTAACAACGGGGTCGGCGTGTCGCGTCGGCTTCCGGCCCCGGACAAGGAAGCGCTGTACAGGGGCCCTCCGAGCGCCATGGTCGGCCGGAGTGAGCGAGACAATTGCGCACACCCTGAATCATCACCGGCTCACCACCGCCGAACGCGGAAGAAGTGAAGCAACTCCAGGCGGAAATAGTGGAGTTGAGGCGTTCGAGGAGATTCCCGAAGGCGCGAGCGCGCCATTGCGTCATCGAAATCGACGGCGAGCCCGGTGCGAGCGTGCCTCAGGGCCGACCGGTCGATCTCCGCCGCTGTCGCGCGGGTCGCGGAACCGGGCCCGCGCGCGCCCGCCTAGTATCCCGGCCGTGGCGACGACCTTGGACGAACTCGTGGAGATGCAGCGCGCGGCGAGTGAGGCGTACACGAAAGCCGCCGAGCTTCGCGAGACATACGGCCCGCCCGCCACCACCCCGTGGACCAGGCAGCAGACGGACACGTACGAGACCGCGTTCCGCGCCTGGCGGGATCTCGACCGCGATGTCCAGGCCGAGATCACCGCGTACGCGAAGGCGCACGACCGCGTGCGCAGCGAGCTGGAGGCGGAGGTGGAGGCACTCGCGGAACGGCCGACGGAGGGCGCGTAGCTCCCCGTCGGCCGCGCTCGCGCGGTGTGCCGTTCAGTCCTGGCCCGGCTCCAGGTCCGTCCGCCAGTCGTTGGACTCCATCCAGTGCCCCTTCGGGTACTCGAACCGCACCGGCCCGAGCAACTGGAAGCCCGCCTTGCGGCAGACCGCGTTCGAGGCGGGGTGGTCCGTGCTCGGGTAGGCGTGCAGATAGCGGTGCGTACGGGCCGCACGCGCCTCCTCCGTCACGGCACGGGCCGCCTGCACGGCAAGGCCCCGCCCCTGGAACTCGGGCAGCACCCCCCACCCGGTCTCCCACACCGTCGCGCCCTGCCAGACACGCTCCCAGAACCCGATGGACCCGACCGTCTCACCGGTGTCGGCCAGCGTGACCCGGTACATCTGCCCGGCCTCCGGCGTGAGGTAGCGCTGGTGCCGTGAGGCGAGCTGCTCCTCCGTCTCCGGACCGCCCACGTGCTCGGTCATCTCGGGGCTGTTGGTCCTGCGCAGCAGCCAGAAGTCGCCCTCCGCCCAGGGCTCGAGCCTTACCTGCGGTGCGTTTGTGATCTCCATGACCGCCACCTTAGAGCGAGGGTCTGACAACCCCCGAAGCTACGATGCGAACACCGCGAGAGCGGCTGATCACGCGGTAGACCACGAGGAGTTGGCGCCATGCGGACATGCACCCTGAGGTTCGGCCTGTACGCGGACGAGCAGGGGCTGGCGTGGGTCAGCGGGCTCGTGGCGGAGGCGGTGGGCTCGCGCAGCGCCCGCGTCGTCCGGAAGTCGGTCCACGTCACCCTTTGCGGAGGCGAGTTGACGACGGCCGACGCGTACGACCACCTGACCGAGCAGTGGGCCGTGGAACATCCCGGCCAGAGCAGCGGTACGCGTGAACCGGTGGAACTGCGCGTCGACTTGGAGTGTTCCTTGAAGACCTGGCGGGCCGTCCGCAAGGCGGTGCTCCGTTCACTGTGCCCGGAGGGCATGGCACCTCACATCTGCCGCGTCCCCTGGTCCGCCTGAGTCGGACGCCCGGACCTGACCTGGACCTGGCCCGGACCTGCCCCATACCGGCCAGAACTGGCCGGTATAAATCCATTGGCACTGCCCCGGCGGAGCCGAGTACGTTAGCCAGATAGCTAGCCCTTCTAGGTTCTAACTCCTCCAGGTTCCGTCTTCGACCCGGGCTCCGCCTCGGCTCTCCACCAAGGACTTGTCATGAGACCGCTGTCCGAGCAGGACATCCGTACCTCCTTCATCAACTGCTCGAAGGGCGAGGCGAAACGCCTGTCGATCCCTCGCGATCTCGACGAACACCCCTGGGACGACCTGGACTTCCTCGGCTGGCGCGATCCCGGCGCGCCCGACCGCAGCTATCTCGTCACCGAGCGCTCGGACCAACTCGTCGGCGTCACCCTGCGCTTCCCGGCCTCGCAGCGCGGCTTCCTGCACCGCAGCCTGTGCTCGCTCTGTCTGACCACCCACCCGGGCAGCGGCGTCTCCCTGATGACGGCCCGCAAGGCGGGGGCGGCCGGGCGCGACGGCAACTCCGTCGGCATCTACATGTGCACGGACCTAGCCTGCCCCCTCTACATACGAGGGAAGAAGAAGCCCGAGGCCGGCGGCCGTTTCGAGGAGAGCCTCACCATGGACGAACAGATCGCCCGCATGATGGGCAATCTGTCCGCCTTCCTCGACAAGCTGTACACCTGACGCCCGGGGCACAGCCCCGCGGTCGCCGGTCCCGCGGCTACTGGTCCCGCAGCCGGGCCGCCGCCACGCGATGCAGATGGACGAGGACGTCGTACTGGCCGACGAGCGCCATGTCGTCCGAGCCGTCCGGGTAATCGGTGCCGATGGCGCGCGTCGGCCGGGGCTGTGCCAGCCACTCGCGGGCGGGTGAGCCGACCGTACGCAGGTCGACGACGTAGTCGCGGTACCGGACCCGGTCAAGGGTCGCCTCGTTGGTGGCCGGCCCGGCCGGCCCCAGCGTCCAGCGGTGGATGGCACCGTCCGGACCGGTGGCGTTGAAGGACCCCCGGTCGAAGGTCGTCCCCACGCTGACATAGCCGGAGCCGAGGCTGTCCCGCAGGAAGGCGCCCTGCATCTTCGGGTAGCTCTCGGGCCGGGACGGCTGGTACCCGACGTGGGCGTCATGCGCGGACAGCAGCACCTTGGAGCCGGTGTGCCGCTGCCACCACACCACGTTGGCCGCCATCGCCGAGTCCCGGTAGCGCATGGCCCCGGCGATCCCGGCGGGCGTGTCGAAGTCGAAGGCGTACTGCCGGGCGGTCTGGTCGAGGGCCGTCGCGGTCTGTACGGCCCACGCGTACGCCTCCCGGTCGGCGCCCGGCGACTGCCGCTTCAGCAGCCGCAGCGCCTCGGCCGTGCGGTCGGCCATCTCCTCGCGTTCCGCGAAGGGCTTGGCCATGTACTGGTCGAGATACGTCCCGGTCGCGACGGTGGGCCGCAGGCCCCGGTACAGCTCGTCGAAGCGGGCGCTCAGTTCGGGGTGGGTGCGGCCCACATAGTCGGTGACCGCGTCATAGAGTTCGGGGCCCGCCCAGGCGAGGTCGTCGCCCATGAACCGGACCGGGTCGTCGGGGTGCCGGAGGTTGTAGGCGCGCATCCATTCGACGAGCGCGAGGTAGTCGGTGTTGTTCCACCACAGGTAGTTCCGCTGGAACTCCTCCCGCATGATCTGTCGCGGGTCGCCCTTGCCGTGCAGGACGTAGTCGTCGAGGCGCAGCCCCGTGCTCCAGGGGGCCTCCAGGGCGAAGGTGCGGAAGCCCTTGGTCTCGACCAGATGGCGGAAGACGCGGGCCTTGAGGGCGAAGAAGTCATGGGAGCTGTGGGTGGCCTCGCCCAGGCCGACGACGCGGGCGTCACCGATCATGCGGTCCAGGGGGCGCAGATCGGCGGTGTCGCCGCCCGGTTCGACGGTGCGCAGGGGGTGGGCGCCTCGTTCGATGGCGCTCACGACCGGTCCGTCGGAGGCGTCCGCGGTCGCGCGCGCCGGGGTCGCCGCCGCGACCGGGGGCGCGCCCGCCGCCACGGTCGCCAGGCTGATGAGCAGGGCCGATACGAGTACGGTTCGGTGCCGTTGCATGATCCGAGACTCGCGTACGGCGGACGGTGGGACCATCCTGCTCTCCTGCCTGTGGCACGGGGGAAGCCCCGAGGTCCGGCACGGGGGTCTGCCCCCGTGCCCCCGGGCCCCGCTCCTCGGCGTCGCGTCCGGGTCCATCCCTCCGGCCTACGCTCGATGCCCGCCCGGAAGGGAATGGCCCTAGGGATGCGAGACCTACGTGAGGGCTGGGCGCGGACGGCCGCCAGGATCGGGAAGTGGGGCCAGGAGCCCGAGGTGGTCCAGGCGGTCCGCTCGACCGCGGCCGCGACTCTCGCGTATGTCATCGCGCTGCATCTCAGTCCCGAGCGGGCGCCGCTCACCGCTCCCCTGACCGCCCTGCTCGTGGTCCAGGTGACGCTCTACTCCACGATCACCACGAGCGTGCGCCGGGTGAACTCCGTGGTGGCCGGTGTCGTCATCGCCATCGGCTTCAGCATCCTGGTGGGTCTGACCTGGTGGAGCCTGGCCCTGATCATCCTGGCCTCGCTGGCCGTCGGGCATCTCGTACGGGTCAGTGAGTTCGTGCCCGAGGTGGCGATCAGCGCCATGCTGGTCCTCGGGGTGACCCAGGTGGGCAGCACGGCCTGGGCGCGGGTCCTGGAGACGCTGATCGGCGCGGTGGTCGGCCTCGGTACCAATCTGTTCTTCGCGCCCCCGGTGTGGGTGAGCGCCGCGGGCGCGTCCATCGAGGGGCTGGCGCGCCAGGTGCGGCAACTGACCCTGCGCATCGGGGAGCAGGCCGCGGGGCGCACGCCCGTGTCGGAGGCGACGGCACGGCTGTACGAGGCGCGTCGGCTCGACCACGACATCATCGTGGTGGACGCGGCGCTGCGGCAGGCCGAGGACAGTCTGAAGCTCAACCCCCGGGTCCGCGAAGGGCTGCTGTACCGGATCATGCTGCGGACCGGGCTCGACACGCTGGAGATCGTCACGGTGGTGCTGCGGGTCATCGCCCGGAGCCTTGCCGATCTGGCCAAGGAACGCGGCGCCGAGCCGCTGCTCTCGCCGCGGGTCGGGACCACGCTGGAGCGGCTGCTCTCCGAGATCGGTGACGCGGTGGTGAGCTTCGCCGTGCTCGTCACCACCGATGTCAGCCGCAGCGCCGAGTCCGCGGAGGCCCGGCTCGCCGAGGAGCTGGCCACGGCGTGCGCGACCCGCGACACGCTGGCCGAGCTGCTGTTGGCGGAGGTCCAGCGGGATGTGCGCCAGTGGCAGTTCCACGGCGCCCTCCTGGCCGAGGTCAACCGCATCCTGGACGAGATGGACATCGAGCACCGCTCACGGCGGCTGCTCGAGGAGCTGGACCGCGGCGGGCAGCGGCACCGCGAGCAGGTTCCGCGGCTGAGCCGGCTGGGGGAGCACGCGCGGCGCTCTCTGCTCGCCCGGCTGCGGAGGCTGCTCCCGGGCCGGAGGCGCCGTACCTGACGACGACAGAGCTACGCCGTCCAGTGGCCGGGGCGGGTGACGGTGGCCGGGAGTCGGGTGCCCGCGGTGCCGCGGGCCGCGTTGATCTGGGGCTGGGTCACGAAGACGGCGTCCGTCAGATCGGCGTCGGTGAGGTTCGCGTCGCGCAGGTCGGCGCCTGTCAGATCCGCGTGGCGCAGATCGGCGCCCGTGAGGTCGGCGGCTATGAGGCAGGCGCCGAGCAGACTGGCACCGCGCAGATCGGCCCTCTTGAGCCGGGCGCCGATGAGGTCGGCGCCCCGCCGGTCCTTCGTCCGCCGCCCGACCGAGGCCCGTACCAGCTCGCTGGTGCGCAGCAGCAGCACATTGACCTCCTGGCGATGCGCGTCCACGTCCAGCGCGCGCAGTTCGTCTGGGGTGCGCAGCGTCAGCCCCTCGGTCTTCTCCCGCATACGGCGCAGGTCGGCGTGGACCGGGCGGGCGGCGGGCAGGGTGAGCGCCTCGGTCAGATACCAGAGCAGTTCATGGAGCCCGCGCATCACGGGGAAGACGTCGAACATGCGCCGGGCGTGCTCCCGGTCGCCCGAGCGCCAGTCCTGTCCGCCGAAGGTGACCTGGGAGACCTGCTGTCCGGCGCCGAAGCAGTCGAAGACCGTGCAGCCGGAGAAGCCGCGCGGGCGCAACTCGGTGTGCACACCGCACCGGAAGTCGTCCCGGAGGTTGCGGCAGGGCGTGCCCGCGGCCTTGTCGATCGCGAAGTCCGCGGAGGCGGCGAAGGGCAGCGCGACGCAGCACAGGGCGAAGCAACGGCCGCAGTCGGCGCGCAGTTCGGGCCGGTCGGCGGGGGCGGTGTGCATGACATCACCCTAACGCCCCGCCGTCCGGCCCCACTTCGCGTGTCAGACCTCGTCGCGGGCCAACGCCAGCAGCCGGTCCAGGACGCGCGGGCCGCCCGCGCGGACCCCGTCGTGCTCGAACTCGTCCGTGACCCAGGTGCGCAGGCCGCGGATCGCGCGGGCGGTCTCGAGGGCATGGGCCGTGTCGACGTACATGTCGTCGTGGTAGACCGCCGCGGCCACCGGTACCTCGTTGGCGGCGAGCCGGGTGCGGTCGTACAGCGGTGTCCAGTCGGTGCGTTCGGCGAGCAGGTCCGCGGTCTCGCGCAGCGGGCGCAGCGCCGGGTCGGTGTCGAACATCCAGGGGTGCACCGTCTCACCCGTGAACAGCACGGGCCCGTCACCGGCCAGCGTCTTCGCCGCGTCGAACTGCGGGAACTCCGCGCGTACGCGCTCCGCCGACCAGGCGGTGGGGCGGTCGTCCTGGCCGTAGATCGGCTCGTGGACGAGCGCGTACAGCGGATTGGCCGCGTACGAGAGCTGGGTCTGCACCTGCTCCTGGAACGCGTCGGAGAGCGCGAGGCCCTGCGGGGTGCGGACGAAGGCGTCCTCGAGCAGGAAGTGGAGGCGGTGGCTGCCGTCGCCGCTGCCGAGGAGGATACCGAGGGACTGGAACGCCTCGACGGTGAGCTTGTAGCCGTTGGCGAGCACGGGCTCGTGCTGGAGCACGTACTCGGCGATACGGCGCGCGCGTTCGACGTCCTGCGGGTAGCGGGCGTAGTGGGCGGCCACCTTGCGCTCGATGCGCGGGTACGCGGCGCGGTAGACGTCGTCCGCGTGCGCGTCGAGGGAGGGCAGGCCACCGGTGATCAGGGCGGTGTGCAGGCCCTCGGGGGCGGTGGAGAGGTAGTTGACGGCGCAGAACCCGCCGAAGCTCTGGCCGAGGACGGTCCAGGGGGCGCCGCCGGTGAGCCGGGGGCGGACGGCCTCGCAGTCGCGGACGATGGAGTCCGCGCGGAAGTGCGTCAGATAGTCGGCCTGGGCGCGGGGGCCGCCGCGCAGCGGGAGCGTCTGCCGGTTGGCGGGGGTGGAGGCGCCGGTGCCGCGCTGGTCGAGCAGGAGGACCCGGTACTCCTGAAGGGCGCGGCCGAGCCAGGCCTGCTTGCCGACGAAGCGGTGCGCGCCGAATCCGGGCCCGCCCTGGAGGTAGAGCAGCCAGGGCAGGTCGTCGTCCGCCTTGTCGCCCGCGACGACCTCGCGCGCGTACAGCTCGATCGTTTCCCCGGTGGGGTCGTCGTGGTCGAGGGGCACGGTGAAGCGGCGGTCGGTGAGGACGACTCCGGGCTGGCGGTAGGTGTGGCTCAACTGGGCTCCCGGGACGGGCGGACGGCGGGTCGCGTCCCAGTTCAGCACATGGTGGTGCGGCGTCCGCGGCCGGGGAGGCCCCGGTCCGGCCCCTTGTGGACACCCCGCCGAAAGATGATGATCACACGATCGAGCGAAACCGGTTTTACGCACGCCCCCCACAGAGCAGTAGTCAACCCTGCACTCACCTGATGCCCGCGCCTGAATCTGATGCCCGTACCCGAACCGCACCTGATGACCGACCACGAGCCCACGAGGAGCCGCGATGCGTGTCGCTCTGTTCCTGACCTGCGTCAACGACACGCTCTATCCGGACACGGGGCGCGCGGTGGTGAGGCTGCTGACCAGGCTGGGCGTCGAGGTCGACTTCCCGCCGGGGCAGACCTGTTGCGGGCAGGCCCACTACAACACGGGCTATCGGCACGAGGCCGAGCCGCTGGCCCTGCGGTACGCCGAGGTCTTCCGGGAGTACGACGCGATCGTGACGCCCTCCGGCTCCTGCGGGGCGATGGTGCGGGAGCTGTATCCGCGGCTGGGCGCGCGGGCACGGGCCGAGGGGCGCGGTGACACCCTCGCGACCCGGTTGGCGCCGGTGATCCCGAAGACCTATGAGCTGACCGAGTTCCTGGTGGACGTGCTCGGCGCGACGGACGTCGGGGCGTACTACCCGCACCGGGTGACCTATCACCCCACCTGTCACGGGCTGCGCAGCCTGGGGCTCGGGGACCGGCCCCGGCGGCTGCTGGAGGCCGTGCGGGGACTGGAGCTGGTCGAGTTGCCGGGGGCCGACGAGTGCTGCGGCTTCGGTGGCACGTTCGCCGTGAAGAACCCGGACGTCTCGGCGGCCATGGGGACGGACAAGGTGCGCAACGCCGAGTCCACGGGCGCCGAGGTGCTGTGCGCGGCCGACAACTCGTGTCTGATGCACCTCGGCGGGACGATGACGCGGCTGCGCGTCGGGATGCGGCCGGTGCACATCGCGGAGATCCTGGCGAGCACGGAGCAGGAGCCGCCGCGGTGAACATCGTCGCCCGGGTGAAGCTGAAGGGACGGATCGCATGAGCGGGATGTTCGTCGGGATGCCGGCGTTCCCGAAGGCCGCGCACGAGGCGGTCGGCAACCAGACCCTGCGCGGCAATCTGCGCCACGCCACCCACACCATCCGCGCCAAGCGCGCCACGGCGGTCGCCGAGGTGTCCGACTGGGCCGAGCTGCGGGAGGCGGGGCGGCGGATCAAGGACCATACGCTCCGTCATCTCGACCGTTATCTCGAGCAGTTGGAGGAGTCGGTGACGGCGGCGGGCGGCACGGTCCACTGGGCCGCCGACGCGGACGAGGCGAACCGGATCGTCGTCGAACTCGTGCGGGGCACCGGTGAGTCGGAGGTCGTCAAGGTCAAGTCGATGGCCACCCAGGAGATCGGGCTCAACGAGGCGCTGGAGGCGGAGGGCATCCGGGCGTACGAGACCGATCTCGCCGAGCTGATCGTGCAGTTGGGCAAGGACCGCCCCTCGCACATCCTGGTCCCCGCGATCCATCGCAACCGCGGCGAGATCCGGGACATCTTCCGCTCCGAGATGGGTCGTTGGGGCCGTGCGGCCCCGCAGGGGCTGTCCGACTCGCCCGCCGAACTCGCCGAGGCGTCCCGGCTGCATCTGCGGGAGAAGTTCCTGCGCGCGAAGGTCGGGATCTCCGGCGCCAACTTCATGGTCGCCGAGTCGGGCACGCTGGTGGTGGTCGAGTCGGAGGGCAACGGACGGATGTGCCTCACCCTCCCGGAGACACTGATCTCGGTCGTCGGCATCGAGAAGATCGTGCCGACCTGGCGGGACCTGGAGGTGTTCCTGCAGACACTCCCCCGCTCCTCGACCGCCGAGCGCATGAACCCGTACACCTCGACCTGGACCGGCGTCACGGACGGGGACGGGCCGAGCGTCTTCCATCTGGTGCTGCTGGACAACGGCCGCACCGACGCGCTCGCCGACCAGGTCGGCCGCCAGGCGCTGCGCTGCATCCGCTGCTCGGCGTGTCTCAACGTCTGCCCCGTGTACGAGCGGGCGGGCGGCCACGCCTACGGCTCCGTCTACCCCGGCCCCATCGGCGCCATCCTCACCCCCCAACTGCGGGGCACGCAGAGCGAGATCGACGCCTCCTTGCCGTACGCGTCGTCGCTGTGCGGCGCCTGCTATGAGGTGTGCCCGGTGGCCATCGACATCCCCGAGGTGCTGGTGCATCTGCGGGAGCGGGTCGTGCAGGGCGGGCCGGTGACCCGGGCGGGCAACAAGGTCGTCCTGAAGCCCGCGAAGGGCCATGCCGCCGAGCGGGCGGCGATGCGGGCGGCACAGTGGGCCTTCGGGCACCCGGGGGTGCTGCGTACGGGCCAGCGGCTGGCGTCGCGCTCGCGCCGCTTCCATCCGCGGACCCTGCCGGGACCGGGCCGGGCGTGGAGCGCGAGCCGGGACCTGCCGACGCTGCCCGCGGAGCCGTTCAGGGACTGGTGGCAGCGCTGCCACGGCGGAGAGGACCCCAAGTGAGCAGCAGGGATGTGATCCTGGGCCGAGTGCGACGGGCACTGGCGGACGTACCGGACGACGAACCTCCGTACGAGCGGGCCGTGCGCCGGGAGTACCTGCGGGAGCACGGCGAGCGCACGGCCGAGGAGACGGTGACGCTGCTCGCGGAGAACCTGGCGGACTACCGGGCGCTCGTGCACCGCTGCACCGAAGGCGAACTGGCGGCGAAGCTCGCCGAGTTGCTCGCCGAGCGGGGCGCGCGCACCGTGGTCGTACCGACGGGCCTGGATCCGGGCTGGCTCGCGGAGAGCGCCGCGGAGCAGGTGCCGGACCGGGCCGAGGACACCCCGTACGACCTGGATCACGTGGACAGTGTGGTCACCGGCTGCGCGGTGGCCGTCGCCGAGACCGGCACCCTCGTGCTGGACGGCGGCCCCGATCAGGGCCGCCGCCGTATCACCCTGATCCCGGACCACCACATCTGTGTCGTACGCGTTCCCGGCCAGGTCGTCTCCTCCGTGCCCCGCGCCCTGGAACGCCTCGCCCCGGCACGCCCGTTGACCTGGATCTCCGGGCCTTCGGCGACCAGCGACATCGAACTGGACCGGGTCGAGGGGGTGCATGGACCACGCACCCTCGAAGTGGTGCTGGTGAGCGGTCGGGAAGAGCCCGATGTCATGGCGTAGCGGTCCCGCGAGGCCGGCGTGATCCGGTTCGAGCGGGTCACCAAGCGGTATCCGGACGGCACGACGGCCGTGGACGAGCTGTCCTTCGAGGTCGCCGAGGGTGAACTGGTCACGCTGGTCGGGCCGTCCGGCTGCGGCAAGACGACCACGATGATGATGGTCAACCGGCTCGTCGAACCGACGTCGGGCCGGGTGTTCGTGGACGGCGAGGATGTCGCGACCGTCGATCCGGTGCGGCTGCGGCGCCGGATCGGCTATGTGATCCAGCAGGTGGGCCTGTTCCCGCACCGCACCGTCCTCGACAACACGGCGACCGTGCCGCTCCTGCTCGGCTGGAAGAGGACACGGGCACGGGCGCGGGCCGCCGAGCTGCTCGATCTGATGGGCCTCGATCCGACGACGTACGGGCCGCGCTACCCCGACCAGTTGTCGGGCGGGCAGCGCCAACGCGTCGGTGTGGCACGGGCGTTGGCCGCCGATCCGCCGGTCCTGCTGATGGACGAACCGTTCGGGGCCGTCGACCCGGTGGTGCGCGAGCAGTTGCAGGACGAGTTCCTGCGGATGCGGGCGGCCGTCCGCAAGACGGTGTTGCTGGTCACCCATGACATCGAGGAGGCGGTACGGCTCGGTGACCGGATCGCGGTGTACGGGCCGGGCCGCGTCGAGCAGTTCGACACGCCCGGTGCGGTGCTGGGCGCCCCCGCCACGTCGTACGTCGCCGAGTTCGTGGGGGCGGACCGCGGGCTGAAGCGGTTGTCGGTGACCGCCATCGAGCCGGGCGACCTGGAACAGCCCCCGCTCGCACGGCTCGACGAACCCGCCGACCGGGCCGCGGCCCGACTGCGCGCCCAGGAGGCACGCTGGGCGGTGGTGCTGGACGCCGAGGGGGATCTGCACGGCTGGGTCGGCATCGACGCGCTCGGCGCGGGAGGCTCGGTGCGTGACCACGCCCGCCGGATGGACGCGTGGGTGCCGGTGGGCGCGCCGCTCAGGCAGGCGTTCGGGCTGATGCTCCAGCAGGACGCGGGCTGGGTGGCGGTCCTGGACGGGGCGCACTTCCTCGGCGTGCTGACCCCGGCGACGCTGCACGAGGCGCTGCGCCGTTCGGTCGACGCGGACGCGCGGGGCGTCGCGCGGCGGCAGGTGCCGTTCGACTCGGTGGCGAAGGCGTGAGCTGAGGCGGCCTCACCGGGGCCGGTATCGGGGCGGTATCGGGGCCGTGTCATGCGAGCGGTGGTGTGTTTGCACCCGTCCGGTCCCTCGGCATCACACCGTGGCCATACCCGATATGACAGCACATAGGGCCTTAAGTACGTTCGTCGCAGATCGGCTGCTCGGCCGGCGTCTCTGAGACAGAGAGAAGTGATATGCCCAGGCACAAGCTTGTGGCCGCTGCCGTCATAGGCGCTGCGGTCCTGACCACCACCGGCATCACCTACGCGACGAGCGAGAACGACAGACCCGCCCAGGCCGCGCCGCCCGTCCATCCGGCTGCCCCGCCTGCCCACCAGGCCGCGCCGCACGCCCAGCCGGCCGCTCCTCCCGCTCTGCCGGCCGCTCCGCCCGCCCAGAAGGCCGCTCCTGCCCACCCCGGCGTCGAGAGCATGGGCGGCAAGAGAGAGGAAGGAGGTGGCCGAGGAGGCCGCGGCGGTGAAGGAGGCGATCGAGGTCGCGGTGAGGGTGGCCGCGGCGGAGAGGGCGGCGACCGCGGAGGCCATGGAGGCCGCGGCGGAGACGAAGGGCGCGGCCATGAAGGCCGTGACAGACATGACGGCCACGACGACGAGGGTCGCCGTCATCGGCACAGGAGGGAGAGGATCTACTTCAACGAGCGGAGTTACTCCGCCCATGTGGACGGCTGTATCACCGCGGTCAGCGGGCTGGGGTCCACCAGCTTCAGCGTCTTCAACGACAGCAAGAAGACCGTGGAGGTCTTCCGCGGCTTCACGTGCGACAACGGCGGCCCGGTCGCCACGGTCGGCCCCCACGGCGAGACCTTCGGCGTAGCGGCCAACCGGGTCCACAAGGGCTCGTACGACGGGCTGTTCGGCGAGGACGGTGTCGTGGGCAGCTTCCGGGTGGTCCATGACTTCGACCGCGGCCACGGCCATCACTACGACGACGACTACGACTACTACGACGAGTGGTGACAGCGCCGTCCACCACCGGGAAACGCCGGCTCACCGGAATGGGGCCGGCGTTTTCACTTCTGGCGTTCTCACTTCCGACGTTCTCACTTCAGCAGACCCTTGTCCTTCAGATAGGCGCGGGCCACGTCCTCCGGCAGTCGTCGCCAACTGTCGACCTGCTGGTTCATCGACGCCAAGTCCCCTGTGCGGAGGGTGGTGTTGAGGGCGTCGAGCGTCCGGGCGACGCGTGCACTGCCCGCGCGGGAGCGGTTGACGACCGGGACGACGTAGTCAGCGTTCTGGAGGTGCTTGTCGTCGGCGAGCGGGACGAGGCCGAACTCGTCCAGGGTGGCGTCCGTCGTGGTGGTGAGCAGCATCTGGTCCCGTCCGCTCTGGACGGCCCGCTTGGCCTGGGTGGTGCCGACGCCCTTGGGGTCCACCCCCGTGATGCGGATGCCGTAGGTCTTCCTCAACCCCGGTGCGCAGGACGGCCGTCGGACACATTCGTCGCCCGCCGCCAGCCGTACCCGAAGGCCGGACCTGCCGAGGTCGCTCAGGGTTCGCACGTGGTGTCGACGGGCGAACTCCCCTGTCACGGCGAAGGCGTTGCGGTCCTCCGCCCTGCCGGGGTCGAGCACGGTGAGCCCGCGGGGCGCGGCCAGCTTCCGCAGGGCCTTCATGGTGGCGGCGAGGTCGGGGGAGCCGACGGTCGCGGCATCGGGGCCGTCGCGCTTGGCCGCGAGCCAGTCCGCGAAGGTGGCCGCGTACTCGGCGACGACATCGATCTGCCCTGATTCCAGGGCCGGTTCGTACAGTTCGCGATTGGCGACGGTCAGCACGGACGTCCGGTATCCGGCCTGGCGCAACAGCAGCGCGTACATCTGGGCGAGCAGGTCGCTCTCGGTGAACCCTGCCGATCCCACGGTCAGTCGGCCGCTGTCGTGGGGTGGCGCGGTGACCTTGCCACGGGTCTCCAGGGAGGGTCCGGTGGTGCAACCGGCGAGCAGGAACAGGGCGACGACCGCCGCGTACCGTCGCATCACAGCCCCCGTCGCCGATGGGGTGCCAGACGTTCCACGGTCTCGAAGATCCCCTCGACGACCAGTGCGAACCCGGCCACGAGCACGGCTCCGGCGACGACTTGGGGCGTACTGGCCAGGTTGAAGCCCGCGGTGATGATCCGGCCCAGTCCGCCGCCGCCCGCCAGCGCGGCGATGGTGGCGGTCGCGACGAGTTGGACGGCGGCGATCCGCACCCCGTTGAGGATCATCGGAAGCGAGAGGGGCAGCTCGACGCGCCACAGCGTCTGCCGACCGGTCATCCCCATCCCCCGTGCCGCCCGCACCACACCCCGGTCGACCTCACGCATGCCCACGTACGCGTTGGTCAGCAGCGGTGGCACGGCGAACAGGACGAGGGCGACGACGGTCGGGCCCTCGCCCCACCGGCCGAGGGGCGTGAGCAGCAGAAGCACCAGCACGGCGAAGGTGGGCACGGCCCGGCCCGCGTTGGAGAGGTTGACGGCGAGCGCGCCGCCCTTGCCGAGATGGCCGAGGACGAGGGCGACCGGCAGCGCGATCGCACAGCTCAGCGCCAGGCAGACGGCGGTGAGGGCGAGATGTTGCAGCAGCCGGTGCCGGATGCCGTCGTCCCCCGCCCAGTGCGCGGGGTCGCCGAGCCAGGCCCAGGCGTCGACCAGAGTCGTCATCCGCGCACGGCCCTCGTCCAGGGCGTGATCAGCCGCTGCACGCCGAGCAGCAGGAGGTCGGCCGCCACCGCGATCACCACGCACAGCACGGACGCCGTCAGTACTTGTGCCTTGAAGTACGTGTTCATACCGGCGTAGATCAGGTTCCCGAGCCCGCCGAAGCCGACGATCGCCCCGACCGTGACCAGGGAGATCGCCGAGACGGTGGCGATACGCAGTCCGGCCATGGCGGCGGGCAGCGCGAGCGGCAGTTCCACGGTGAGCAGCAGCCGGATCGGCCCGTATCCCATGCCCCGCGCGGCCTGTCGGGTCTCCTCGGGGACGGCGCGCAGCCCGGCGAGGATGTTCCTGACGAGCAGGGTGAGCGAGTAGAGCACGAGACCGGCGACGACCAGGGTGGCCGACAGCCCGTACAGGGGCAGGAGCAGCGAGAACATCGCCAGGGACGGGATCGTGTAGAGGACCGTGGTGGATGCGAGGACGGGACCGGCGGCCCAGCCCCAGCGGCGCGCCAGCACGGCCAGCGGGACGGCGAGCACGAGGCCGATCAGCACGGAGGCGGTGGTGAGCTGAAGATGCTGCACCACCGCGTCGAGGACGATGTGGCGTCGGGTGCGCAGATACGCGCCGCAGAGCCACTCGTTCCGGGCCAGGCAGTCGTCCGGGGGCGCGGTCACGCGTCCATTGCACCGGCTGGGCAAGGGCGCGCGCTCGTCCTGGTGACCCTTCCGGGGCACAGCGGGTACGTCCCGCACGTCCTCTCTCGGCTCGCACTCCCCTGCGCGAGTGGTGACGATGGAGGCGAAGCCCGGCCCTCGCCGACCACCACGCCATATCCGGATACCCCTGCATCCCGATCACCCCGGAGGGACGATGACCGCGAATGCCCGTCCGGGGAGCGGTGGGTCCGAGCCCGACCTCACCGGCCGGGAGGCGGAGCGGATCTTCCAGTTGGAGGAGGAGGTCGCCCAGCTCAAGGAGGCGATCACCTCGCACGCGGTCGTGGACCAGGCGATCGGCATGGTCATGGCGCTCGGGCATGTGACCCCGGACCAGGGGTGGGAGGTGCTCCGGGAGGTCTCACAGCGCGCGAACATCAAGCTGCGCAACGTGGCGGAGATGATGCTCGTCTGGGGGCACCGGGGTGATCTGCCGTACGACCTCCGCGTCATCCTGGAGGACACGCTCGACCGGTACGGCCCGACCAGGCTTCCGGACCACCCTCCTCCCCGCTGACAGCGTTTCAAATGCCCTCACGCGGATACTCCGGAAGGCGACGGCGCACTGGCCCAACCGTTCCCGGGAGGGTTCGGCAGTGAGCCCACCGCAGACGGCCGTCCGGCTGAAGACCGGCCTGGACGGCCGCATGCGTGCCCCCCTCTGTTCCCCGTACCGCTACTACTCCCTGTACGCGCTCAGCCGAAGTCGGTGAGCGCCTCCTCACGCATCCGCGCGCAACACCCGCTGAGCAACCGCGACACATGCATCTGCGAGATGCCGAGCCGACTGGCTATACGGCTCTGGGTCATACCGCGGAAGTAGCGCAGATAGAGGATGGTGCGCTCGCGCTCGGGCAGGGAGCGCAGACAGGGCTTGACGGCCTCGCGGTCGACGATCAGGTCGTAGCCGGAGTCGGACTCGCCCAGCGCGTCACCGAGCGCGTATCCGTCGTCGCTTCCCGCCACTTCGGCGTCCAGGGACAGCGCGGTGAAGCTGTCCATGGCCTCCAGGCCGACGCGGACGTCGTCCTCGCTGAGCTGTGTGTGCTCGGCGATCTCGGCGACGGTGGGGCTGTGCCCCGGGGTCGCGTGCGCGATCTCCTTGGCTGCCGTACGCACGCGGTTCCGCAGGTCCTGGACGCGGCGGGGCACATGCAGGACCCACATGTGGTCACGGAAGTGCCGCTTGATCTCACCGGTGATGGTGGGGATGGCATAGCTCTCGAAGGCGTACCCTCGCGACGGCTCGTAGCGGTCGACCGCCTTGACGAGCCCCAGGGCCGCGACCTGGCACAGATCCTCGACCGCCTCGCCCCGGCCCCGGTAGCGCCGGGCGATGCGCTCGGCCATGGGGAGCCATGACCGGACGATCTCGTCGCGCAGGGCCTGCCGCTCCGCGCCCTCGCACAGGCCACAGAGCCGTGCGAAGGCCTCCGTGGTGTCGGGGGCGTCGTCGTGCGGGTGTTGCTTCGCTCTTGCCGTGGTGCGCATGTGCTGCCCCTCAGCAGGTTGACTGGACCGTCACCATGGGAGCGCGCACCACCGGACACACAGGACACACCCGGGCTCTGGTGGGGCCAGCTCCCACGGACGTGCCTCCTGTCCGAAGCACTGAAGAGCCCATTCCCGGCATTCACGGCACGAAACAGCTTCCTCGCGTGCGTGACTTACGGCAGTCCCGCGGCATCGTGGAGTGACGGGCGGGCGGGGCACAGCCAGAGGGTGGCGAGGGGCGGGAGGGTGAGTCGGAGGGTGTGCCCCTGCCGGTCGTCCGGCGTCAGGGGGCCGGGGTTGCGGAGGTCGCTGCCGCCGTAGGGCGCGGCGTCGGTGTTGAGGAGTTCGTGCCAGGCGGGGACGGCGGTGGGGACGTCGAGGCGGTAGTCGTGGCGGACGACCGGGGAGAAGTTCGAGACGGCCAGCAGCGGTGTGCCCTGTGCGTCGAGGCGGAGGAAGGCGAGGACGTTGTCGTCCGCCGCGTCGACCGCCACCCAGCGGAAGCCGGTGGGGTGGGTGTCGCGTTGCCACAGGGCGGGCCGGGCGCGGTAGTGGGTGTTGAGGGTGCGGACGAGGTCGCGGACGCCGCGGTGGTCGGGTTCGGCTCCGTGGGCGGGGTCGAGGAGGTGCCAGTCGGGGCCATGGGCTTCGGACCACTCGGTGGGCTGGGCGAACTCCTGCCCCATGAACAGGAGTTGCTTGCCGGGGTGGGCCCACATGTAGGCGAGGTAGGCGCGCAGGGTGGCGCGTTGCTGCCACCAGTCGCCGGGCATCTTGGCGACCAGTGACTGTTTGCCGTGGACGACCTCGTCGTGGGAGAGGGGCAGGAGGTAGTTCTCGCTGTAGGCGTACACCATGGAGAAGGTCAGCTCGTCGTGGTGGTGTCTGCGGTGTACGGGGTCCTTGGAGATGTAGACGAGGGTGTCGTGCATCCAGCCCATGTTCCATTTCAGGCCGAAGCCGAGGCCTTGTTGGTGGGCGGGGCGGGTGACGCCGTTCCACGCGGTGGACTCCTCAGCGAGGGTGACGATGTCGGGGTGACGGCGGTAGACGGTGGCGTTCAGCTCTCGCAGGAAGGCGACGGCGTCGAGGTTCTCGTTGCCGCCGTGCGGGTTGGGGGTCCACTCGCCGCTCGCGCGGGAGTAGTCGAGGTAGAGCATGGAGGCGACGGCGTCCACGCGCAGGCCGTCGATATGGAACTCCTCGCACCAGTACAGGGCGTTGGCGATCAGGAAGTTGCGCACTTCGCGTCGGCCGTAGTCGAACTCGAGGGTGCCCCAGTCGGGGTGGGCGGCGCGCCGGGGGTCGGGGTGTTCGTACAGGGGGCGGCCGTCGAACCGGGCCAGGGCCCACTCGTCGCGCGGGAAGTGAGCCGGGACCCAGTCCATGAGGACACCGATACCGCTCTGGTGGAGCCGGTCGATGAGGTGTCTGAAGTCGTCGGGGGTGCCCAGGCGGGCGGTGGGGGCGTAGAACCCGGTGATCTGGTAGCCCCAGGAGCCGCCGAAGGGGTGCTCGGCCACCGGCATCAACTCCACGTGCGTGAAGCCGAGGTCGCGCACGTACGCCGGGAGTTCGTCGGCTAGTTGACGGTACGTCAGGCCTGGACGCCAGGAGGGGAGGTGGACCTCGTAGACGGAGAACGGGGCCTCGTGCACGGGCAGATCGCCGCGCGTCGCCATCCAGTCGCCGTCGCCCCAGGTGTACGACGAGGTCGTCACGATCGACGCGGTGGCCGGGGGGACTTCGGTGCGACGGGCCATGGGGTCCGCGCGGACGGTGTGCGTACCGTCGGGGCAGGCGATGTCGAACTTGTACAGTTCGCCGTCCTCTATGCCGGGCACGAACAGCTCCCACACCCCGCTCGACCCGAGCGACCGCATCGGACAGCCCGTGCCGTCCCAGTGGCAGAAGTCCCCGCAGATCCTTACCCCTTGTGCGTTCGGGGCCCAGACGGTGAAGCGGGTGCCGCGTACGCCCTGGTGTGTCATCGGGTGGGCGCCGAGCGCCCGCCACAGTTCCTCGTGGCGGCCCTCGCCGATCAGATGCAGGTCCAGTTCGCCGAGCGCGGGCAGGAAGCGGTAGGGGTCCTCGGTCTCCAGCACGGTGCCCTCGTACGCCACCAGCAGCCGGTACGCGGGTATGTCCCGCAGCGGCAGCAGCACGGAGAAGAAGCCGTCGCCGTCGTCGTGCAGTTCGGACCAGGCGTCGTCCATGACGACCGTCACCGAGAGGGCGCAGGGGCGCAGGACGCGGAAGGCCACACCGCCCGGGACGAGGTGCGCGCCCAGTACCGCATGGGGGTCGTGGTGGCTGCCCGCCAGCAGTCGCTCGCGGTCCGCGGGAGGCGCGGGTGCCGGTGCCGTGCTCTCGCCCAACTGTGCGGAGGCGAGAGGTGGTTGGGTAGCAGTGGGAGCAGTCACGGTGTCGGTCTCCTCAGGCCGGGGCGTTCGGCGAGGCGTGCGATCGCCGCCATCGGCACGGGCAGCCAGTCGGGGCGGTGGCGGGCTTCGTACAGGACCTCGTACACGGCGCGGTCCGTCTCGTACGCGCGCAGCAACGCGGCTTCCGCCCGCGGATCCCAGCCCGCTTGTACGGCGTAGCCCGCGCAGTACGCCTCGCGGCACCGCAGGGCCCACTCGGGGCGCCATGGCTTGTGCGCGTGGGCCGCGTAGTCGAAGGAGCGGAGCATGCCCGCGACGTCGCGGACCGGGGACTGGACGCGCCGCCGTTCGGGCAGCGGGCGGGCCGGTTCGCCCTCGAAGTCGATGACGTGCCACTGCCGTTCGGCGCGCAGCACCTGGCCCAGATGCAGATCGCCGTGGATGCGCTGTGCGGGTCGGGGTGCGTCGAGCGCGGCCGACTCGGTGAAGGCGGAGCGCAACCCCGCCGCGTACGGCAGCAGTTCGGGCACCGCGTGGATGGCGTCGCGCAGGCGCTCGGCCATGGCGGCGGCGAGCAGCCCGTTCTCGGCGGCGCTCTGTGACGCGACGGGGAACGCGGCGGCGAGCGCGAGATGCACCTCGGCGGTGGCCTGCCCCATCTCGTACGCCTCTGCGGTGAACTCCCGCCCGGACGCGAGCGCGTCGAGCGCCTGGGTCCATCCGTCGGCGGCGCCGCGCAGGAAGGGCTGGAGCACACCGAGCGTCGCGGCCCACGGGTTGGAGGTGCGGAACCAGGCCACCGGGGCGAGGACGCGGGTGCAGTCCTGCCGGGCCAGGGCCCAGGGCACCTCCAGGTCGGGGTTGATGCCGGGGCGTATCCGGCGGAAGACCTTCAGGATGTAGCTGTCTCCGTACACCAGCGAGGAGTTGGACTGCTCGGCCTCGATGAGGCGCGGAGCGAGTCCGGCGGGGATCGTCGTCCTCCGGTCGCGTTCGAAGCGCAGCGCGCCCACGGTGCCCGGGGTGCGCAACCGCTCCAGCAGCAGGGACGCCAGGCGTGGATCCTGAAGGGCGTCGTACACCAGGAGTCCGGTCAACGGCCCCTCGCTCACGCGTCCGAGGACGGCGAGGGAGAGCCGGGAGGGCACCGACTTCCCTATGCCGAGGAGGAGTTGGTAGCAGTCGTGCGCCGGGTCGGTGTCCGGAGCGCGGCCCCCCGGCTGCTCGGCGTAGTCGGCGCGTATCAGTATGTGCAGGCAGCCCTGGGCGAGTTCGGTCACCGACAGCAGCGCCACATCCGTGACGGGGCGGCCCTTGCCGGCGAACCAGCGCTGCCGCGGCAGCCATGCGCGCAGCACACCGGGGAGCCAGGGCAGCAGCAGTGCGCTGATGCTGCTGTCCTGGCGGAGCGTTGCGGTCTCGGTCGTCGGCATGGCGTCGCGTCCTTTCCGTGGCGGCCGACGGATCAGCGGCGATGGGTCAACCGCCCACGAACAAGTTCACCTTGGTGGCCTTGGGGACGTGTGTGCGAAGGCGGAACCAGTAGAAGCCGTGGCCTGCGAGGGTGAGGAGATAGGGGAGTTCACCGATGGCGGGGAAGCGGACCTGGCCGATGAGTTCGACGGGGTGCAGGCCGGTGAAGCGGCCGAGGTCCAGTTCGGTCGGCTGGGCGAACCGGGAGAAGTTGTGGACGCACAGCACCACGTCGTCGCCGTGTTCGCGGACGAAGGCGAGGACGGCCGGGTTGGAGGAGGGCAGTTCCGTGTACGAGCCGAGCCCGAACGCCGGGTTCTGCTTGCGGATCTGGATCAGTCGGCGGGTCCAGTGCAGCAGGGAGGACGGGGAGGACATCGACGCTTCCACGTTGGTCACCTGGTAACCGTGGACCGGATCCATGATCGTGGGAAGGTACAGACGGCCGGGATCGCAGGAGGAGAAGCCCGCGTTGCGGTCGGGGGTCCACTGCATCGGGGTGCGTACCGCGTCGCGGTCGCCGAGCCAGATGTTGTCGCCCATACCGATCTCGTCGCCGTAGTAGAGGATCGGGGAGCCGGGCAGGGACAGCAGCAGCGCGGTGAACAGCTCGATCTGGTTGCGGTCGTTGTCCAGCAGCGGAGCCAGCCGGCGGCGGATCCCGATGTTCGCGCGCATGCGGGGGTCCTTGGCGTACTCGGCCCACATGTAGTCGCGTTCTTCGTCGGTGACCATCTCCAGGGTGAGTTCGTCGTGGTTGCGCAGGAAGATGCCCCACTGGCAATTCGTGGGAATGGCGGGGGTCTTGGCGAGGATCTCGGAGACGGGGTAGCGCGATTCGCGGCGTACGGCCATGAAGATGCGGGGCATGACGGGGAAGTGGAACGCCATATGGCATTCGTCGCCGCCGCTCGGATAGTCACCGAAGTAGTCGACGACGTCCTCGGGCCACTGGTTGGCCTCGGCCAGCAGGACCGTGTCGGGGTAGTGGGCGTCGATCTCCTTGCGTACGCGCTTCAGGAACTCATGGGTGGCGGGGAGGTTCTCGCAGTTGGTGCCCTCCTGCTGGTAGAGGTAGGGGACGGCGTCCAGCCGGAAGCCGTCGATACCGAGGTCGAGCCAGAACCTGAGGGCGGCGAGGATCTCCTCCTGCACGGCCGGGTTCTCGTAGTTCAGGTCGGGCTGGTGGGAGAAGAAGCGGTGCCAGTAGTACTGCTGGCGCACCGGGTCGAAGGTCCAGTTGGACGCCTCGGTGTCGACGAAGATGATCCGCGCGTCGGAGTACTGCTTGTCGTCGTCCGCCCAGACGTAGTAGTCGCCGTAGGGGCCGTCGGGGTCGCTGCGGGAGGCCGTGAACCAGGGGTGCTGATCGCTGGTGTGGTTCATGACGAAGTCGATGATCACGCGCATACCGCGGGCGTGCGTGGAGTCCACGAACTCCACGAAGTCCGCGAGATCCCCGAACTCGGGCAGGACGGCGGTGTGGTCGGCGACGTCGTAACCGCCGTCGCGCAGGGGCGAGGTGAAGAACGGGGGCAGCCACAGGCAGTCCACACCGAGCCATTGCAGGTAGTCCAGCTTGTCGGTCAGCCCTTTGAGGTCGCCGACGCCGTCGCCGTTGCTGTCGTGGAAGGAACGGACCAGGACCTCGTAGAAGACGGCCCGTCTGAACCACTGCGGGTCACGGTCGGCGGCGGGAGTGTCCTCGAAGGTGTCCGGGACGGGCTCGTTGACGATCATCGTGTGGGTGACCCTCCGATCGACGGTGACGACAAGGACGTGGGCGCGGACGGCCGTTGGACGACCGTCAGCACATGCGCCGGGCCGCTGCCCGGACACAGACGCACATACGCGGACCGGCCCCACTGGTGGACGGCGCCCGTGAGTTCGTCGCGCACCGGCACGCAGTCGTTCCAGTCCAGGCCCAGCCGCGGCATGTCCAACGAGAGCGTCGCCTCCTGGGTGTGGTGGGGGTCCAGGTTCACCACGACCACCACCACATCCCCACCCGAGCGCTTCGAGTAGACGATCACGGCGTCGTTGTCCGCGTCATGGAAATGCAGGTTCCGCAGTCGGCGCAGGGCCGGATGCTCCCGGCGGATCGCGTTCAGCCGCGCGATCAGCGGGGCGATGCTGCGGCCCTCGCGCTCGGCGGATTCCCAGTCCCGGGGCCGCAGTTGGTACTTCTCCGAGTCCGCGTACTCCTCACCGCCCGGCTCCGACGCCTCGTTCTCGCACAGCTCGTACCCCGAGTACATCCCCCACGACGGCGACAGCGTCGCCGCCAGCACCGCCCGCACCTCGAACGCCGCCCGGCCCCCGTCCTGGAGGTAGGCGGGCAGGATGTCGGGGGTGTTCACGAAGAAGTTGGGGCGCAGGTACGCCGCCGTCTCCCCCGTCAACTCCCGCATGTACTCGGTGAGTTCCCGCTTCGTGTTCCGCCAGGTGAAGTAGGTGTACGACTGCTGGAACCCGATCTGCGCCAGCGTGCGCAGCATCGCCGGACGCGTGAACGCCTCCGCCAGGAACACCACGTCCGGATCGGTCCGGCCGATCTCCCCCAGCACCCGCTCCCAGAACACCACCGGTTTCGTATGCGGATTGTCCACCCGGAAGATCCGTACCCCCCGCTCCATCCAGAACCGCAGCACCCGCAGCGTCTCCGCCACCAGCCCGTCCATGTCCGCGTCGAAGAACACCGGATAGATGTCCTGGTACTTCTTCGGCGGATTCTCCGCGAACGCCACCGACCCGTCCGCCCGTTGCCGGAACCAGTCCGGATGCTTCAACACCCAGGGGTGGTCCGGCGAACACTGCAACGCGAAGTCCAGCGCCACGTCCAGCCCCGCGCTCCGCGCCCGCTCCACGAAGTGGTCGAAGTCCTCGAGCGACCCCAACTCCGGGTGCACGGCGTCATGTCCGCCCTCCGACGAACCCACCGCCCACGGCACGCCCACATCCCCCGCCTCCGCCACCAACGCGTTGTTCCGCCCCTTGCGGAACGACACCCCGATCGGATGCACCGGCGGCAGATACACCACGTCGAAGCCCATCTCCGCGATCGCCGGCAGCCGCCGCGCCGCCGACCGGAACGTCCCGTGCGGCCGCTCCGGCGTTCCCTCCGACCGCGGGAAGAACTCGTACCAGGCCCCGACCAGTGCCCGCTCCCGCTCCACCAGCAGCGGCAGCGCGTCCGACGACGAGACCGACTCCCGCAGGGGATACCGGGACAGCACCTCCCCCACCTCCGCGGACAGCGCGGCGGCGAGCCGGGCGAGCGGCGGCCGGGTCTCGTCACGCAGGGCGCGGACGGCCGCCCGTACGACGTCTCTTCGCGGCCCGTCCGGCACCCCCGCCGCGGCCCGCTCGTACAGGTCCGCGCCCTCCTCCAGGACGAGTGCGACCTCGATCCGCGCGGGGATCTTGACGCGGGCGTGCTGCCGCCAGGTGGTGACCGGGTCGCTCCACGCCTCCACCCAGTACGTCCAACTGCCGACCGACCCCGGTGTCACCTCGGCGCCGAAGCGGTCCGTGCCGGGCTCCAGTTCACGCATCGGCGTCCAGGGGCCGGGGCGTCCCCGCGGGTCCAGCAGGACGACATTGGCGCCGATCTCCTGACCCTCGCCGAAGACCGTCGCGGTGACCTCGAAGGTCTCCCCCTCGACCGCCTTCGCCGGGCGCCTGCCCCCGTCGACGGCGGGGCGGACGTCCAGGATCGGGATGCGTCCGATCAGGGTCACGCCGGTCACCTCCCACTCGCTTGCCACTCACTCGGTCCGAGCCCGTCCCGGACGGTTCGCGGGGCCACGGCGGAAGGCAGGGGAAGGCCGTGCACGGACCGGGGGTCGATCCGTGACGACACGCGCGAACCTTCACTCATGGTGCACGCAGCGACACGCAGCGTCCTGTTCAGATGTGAACCAAATGCGGCGTATGCGGCTCGTGTTGCACGAATGGAGTAGCACTCGCACCCTGGTACTGACTCAGAAGCGCTGACCGCTCACGCTTCGTACATGGGCTCGGCCGAGAAGGGCGACGAGAGGCCCGGAAGGGCGATTGAGAAGCGAGAGCTTGCCGGTGAGGAGCCAACGACGATGAAGAACGCAGCACCCTGCTACTACCACCTCGACGTAGAGGTGAGTCCGGAGCGTATCGGGCAGGTCAGGCGGATCCTCGCCGCCCACCTCCGCTACTGGGACATCGAGACGCTCGCCGAGCCCGTCTGCCAGTGCGCCGAAGCGTTGCTGCGCACGATCGACGAACACGCGGAGGACAAGAACACCACGCTCGAGATGTGGTGGAACGGTCAGCACCTCATCACCGCGATCCAGGACAGCGAGCCGGACATCCGGCCGCACTCCGCGCCGAAGGGCTGTCTGACGCAGATCGCGGCGCTCAGCAACGGCTGGGGCTGCTGCGCCGCCGGCACCGGCGGCAAGATCATCTGGTTCTCGCAACGGGCCCGCGTCGCCGACCACGCCCCGCTCGTCCCGGTGCTGCCCGTACCCAGCCTGTGCGACGCACGCGCCCTCCCGCGCGTCCTGCCGCCCGCGGCGGTCGCCCTCGCGAGCGACCGGTGGGAGGCGCTGACCGGGCACCCGGAGCCGGCCACGGCGCACGCCTAGCCGCCCCGGCAACCGCCGCGCCCCGCTGCCCCGTACGCGTGCTCCGGGCCCCGTCGCGTGGACAGTGCGGTCTTCCGTGATCGACACTCGGCGGATGGCGAAGTACTTCGACGTTCACCCCGACAACCCCCAGCCGCGCACGATCGGCCACGTCGCCCAGAGCATCCGGGACGGCGCGCTCGTGGTCTATCCGACGGACTCCTGCTTCGCGCTGGGCTGCCGCCTCGGCAGCCGCGACGGCATGGAACGCATCCGTGCCATCCGCGATCTCGACGACCGCCATCACTTCACGCTGGTGTGCCGGGACTTCGCCCAGCTCGGCCAGTTCGTGTACTTCGACAACGACGTGTTCCGCGCGATCAAGGCGTCGACCCCCGGCAGCTACACGTTCATCCTCCCCGCGACCCGCGAGGTGCCGCGCAAGCTGCTGCACCCGAAGAAGAAGACGGTCGGCGTCCGTATCCCCGACCACGTCGTGGCGCAGGCGCTGCTCGCCGAACTCGGCGAACCGCTGCTGTCCAGCACGTTGCTCCTGCCGGGTGAGGAGGAGCCGATGACACAGGGCTGGGAGATCAAGGAGCGGCTCGACCACCTCGTGGACGCCGTGATCGACTCGGGCGACTGCGGCACCGAACCGACGACGGTCATCGACTTCTCCGGCGGCGAGGCCGAGATCGTCCGCAGGGGGGCCGGGGACACGTCACGGTTCGAGTGACGCCCTGAGTCACTTCCCCGAGCGGTGGCCCGGCTGGTCCGGCCCCGGGGACGGGTGCACGCTGAGAGACAGGAAACGGCTCCTGCGGCGCACGGAAGTGATCACGATGGAAGCCAAGAACTGGACCGTGCAGATCTACATCACCGAGGAGGGCGACGACACCCACGCGCGCGCCGTGCTGAGTACGCGCGACACGTCGACCGTCACCGGCAGAGGTGAGGCGCGGCGCAATCCGGTCGACCGGCCGATCCCCGAGATCGGGGACGAACTCGCCGTCAGCCGCGCGCTGGAGGACCTGGCCATCCGGCTGCATGACGTCGCCTCCGACGACATCGTGGAGATGGCGGGTCCCGCCACACCCTGACCTCGCGGCGGCTCACGCGTGGGGGACGACGGCCACCGGGCAGCCGGCGCGGCGGATCACCGCGTGGGTGATGGGGCCGGTGTGCGAGCCATTGGCCCGCGCGGCCAGCCGTCGTCGGCGGCCCACGACCAGCAGGCTCGCCGACGACGCGGCCCGTACGAGCGCCGTGGACGGCTTGTCCGCGAGCACCGACTCCAGGACCTCCACGCGCGGGTACTTCTCCCGCCAGGGCTGGAGCACGGCGGACAGGAAGCGCAGCCACTCCGCCGCCCGCTCGGCGCCGCTCACCAGGCCGATGTCACCGCTGCCGAGGCCGAACGGGGACGGCGTGTGCCAGGCGTACAGGGCCCGCAGCCGGGCCTCGCGGAGCCGGGCGGCCTCGAAGGCGAACTCGATGACCTCGTCGCACGGGTCCGCGACATCGACGCCGAGGACGACGTCCGGGGAGCCGGAGGGCGGGCCCGCGTCGTCCGGTTCGCCCGGTTCGTTCTCGGGCTGCTCCCCCGCGCGTACGAGGACGACGGGCCGGGTCGCGTCGGCCACCACGGCGAGGGCGACCGAGCCCACCAGCAGCCCCTTGATGCCGCTGAGCCCGCGTGAGCCCACCACCAGCAGCTCGGCCTTCTCGGCGGCCCGCAGCAGCGCCTCGGGGGCCGGGCCCTCGACCGGCTCGTCCGCCACGCGGACGCCGGGGCAGGCGCGGCGGAGGTGTTCGGCCGCCGAGCGCAGGACGTCGCGCGGCGGGGCACCGTTCTCGGACGCGTCCGCCTGCTGCCGGGGATGGCGGCGGAAGGCGTGCACCAAGAGCAGCGGGCGGCCTCGGCGCAGCGCCTCGCGCGCCGCCCACTCGGCGGCGGACAGGCTCTCGACGGATCCGTCGACACCGGCGACGACGGGCGACAGCATGGCTTCCACGGCCACCTCCCGTGCTCTTCGTTCCCCTCCCAGCATGGCGCCGGGGCCCGCGGAGGGCATGGGCTGACGAGTCCTCGCCGGGGACCGTCCGGCCCCTCTCCGCACCCCTCAGGCCCTCAGTCCCGGAGCAGCAGCAGACACGTCTCCCCCGGCTCCAGCGGCACCGCGCGGTCCGCCACCCGGATGTCGATGGGCGAACGGTCGGAGGACGGCACCGCGATCTGGAGCGAGCCGTGCTCCAGCGTCAGCCGTACGCCCCAGTGCCCCTGGTAGCGGATGGCGAACCCGTACGACGACAGTTCCGGCAGCGGCGCGGGGTCGAGCCGGAGCGCCCCGTCGCGGGTCTCCAGGCCGGTCAGTCCGCGCTGGACGAGGTCGAGGGTGCCGGCCATCGCGCCGAGGTGGATGCCCTCTCCGGTGGTGCCGCCCTGGAGGTCGGCGATGTCACCGCGCAGCGCCTCCTGGAAGAACTCCCAGGCGCCCGTGCGCCGGGCGCGGGCCAGGACCCAGCTGTGGACGAGGCCGCTGAGCGTGGACCCGTGGCTGGTGCGGGACAGGTAGTAGTCGACGGTGCGCCGCCAGGTGTCGGCGTCCAGTCGGTGCCCCAACCGGTCGAAGAGGAACCGGAGTTCGTCCGGCGGGAAGAGATAGCCCAGCATCAGGACGTCGGCCTGCTTGGACGCCTGGTAGCGGTTGACGGTGTCGCCCTCCGCCTCCAGGATCCGGTCCAGGCGCCGGATGTCGCCGTAGCGTTCGCGGTAGCCGTCCCAGTCCAGCTCGGCGAGGTCGCCGTAGCCGTCGAACTGGCTGATGACCCCGTCGTGGAAGGGGACGTGGAGCGTGCGGGAGACCTCCTCCCACCGTTCGAGTTCGCCCTCGTCCAGCTCGGTGCGTTCGACGAGTTCGCGCCGCCGGGGCTCGGGGAGGGTGCGCAGTACGTCCAGAGTGCGGGTGAGCACCCAGGCGGCGGTCACGTTGGTGTACGTGTTGTCGTCCAGTCCGGGCTCGCGCGCGCCGGGGTAGGCGTCGTGGTACTCGTCGGGGCCGAGCACGCCCCGGATGCGGTGCCGGGCGAGGTTCTCGTCCCAGGTCGCCGAGTCCGCCCAGAAGCGGGCGATCTGCAGGAGCATCTCGGCCCCCTTGGTGTGCAGGAACTCGGCGTCGCCGCTGGCCTCGCTGTACTGCCACACGTTGTACGCCACGGCCGAGCCGACGTGCCGCTGGAGGCGGGAGTTGTCGGGCAGCCAGCGTCCGGAGCGGGGGTTGAGATGCAGTTCCTGGGTCTCCTCGCGGCCGTCGCTGCCGCTCTGCCAGGGGTAGAGCGCCCCGCGTCGGCCGATCGCGCGTGCCGCGGCACGGGCGCGTTCCAGGCGCCGGTGGCGGTAGTGGAGCAGGGCGCGGGAGACCTCGGGGAAGTGCAGGTTGAGGAAGGGCAGCACGAACAGTTCGTCCCAGAAGACATGCCCGCGGTAGGCCTCGCCGTGCAGTCCTCTGGCGGGTACGCCCACGTCGAGGTCGGCGGTGTGCGGTGAGAGGGTCTGGAGCACATGGAAGAGGTGCAGCCGCAGGATGCGGCCCGCCTCCCCGGGGATGTCCAGGCCGGTGCGGCGCCAGAGCTGGTCCCAGGCGGTGCGGTGGGGCACCAGGAGCGCGTCGAAGCCGGGCGCCTCGGCGACCCGGTCGAGCGCGGCGCACAGCGGGTCGCTGATCGCGGGGTCGCGGGAGGTGTGCAGGGCGACGGTCTTGTCGACGGTGGCGGTCCGGCCCGCGGCCAGGTCGAGGCTCACCCGCTGGACGGCGCGCGGGTGCGGGTGCTCGCTGGTGACGGGCGCGTCGGCGGTCAGCCGGGAGGCCAGGCCGATCCGGATGTCGGAGGTACGGGTGCGGCAGCGCAGCCACACCGTGTCCGGGGCCGCGGTGCCGCTGTGGACGTGGACCAGATGGCGGCCCGCCAGGTCCCGGTAGCGGGCCACGCCGGTGTTGGCCACTCCCCCGTCGAGGGCGGCCTCGACCTCCAGGACGCCGTCGAAGCCCTCGGCCGTGAACTCGGTGCGCAGGGCCGCGAGATGCGGGTCGGCCATGTGCACGATGCGCAGTTGGCGTACGGACAGCGCCCGGCCCCCGCCGAGTCCGTAGCGCGTCCGGCGCTCCAGCAGCCCCGAGGACAGATGCAGCACCTGCCGGTGGTCGAGCACGGTCCCGGTGTCCGGGGTGAGCCACTCCTGTCCGGCGAGGCGGAAGCGGAGCGGAAGCCAGTTCGGGAGGTTGACCATGTCCTCGTTCTCCACCTGGCGTCCGGCCACGCGTGAGGTGAGGCGGTTGTAGCACCCGGCCACATAGGTGCCCGGGTGGTGCACGTCGTCGGCGGTGCACTCGGGCAGCGCCCCGCGGGTGGCCAGATAGCCGTTGCCCAGCACGCACAAGGACTCCCGCACGCGTTCGTCCAGGGGGTTGTAGCCCTCGTACTGCCAGGTCCAGACCGTCACCGAGGCGTTCCTCCCATGAGCAGTTCTCCGGGGCCGCCCGCGACGGCTCCGGCGCCCGCCGCACCATGGTCACTCCCCTTGGGGTACGACCGCGACCGGGCACCGCGCGTGGTGCAGCAGCGTGTGGCCCACTCGGCCGAGCTGGATGCCGAGGTGGCTGTGGCCCGGCCGGGATCCGATGACGACGAGGTCGGCGGCGGCCGAGCGCTTCACCAGGACGGTACGGGTGGACCCTTCGGCCGTGGCGGGGCGCACCCGGACCGTGGGGTGGTCCGTCATCGCCTGCCGGAGCAGGGCGTCGAGGTGGTCGGCCGCCTCCTGCTCGTGCCGGTGCGCCGCCTCCGCCGCGGACACGGCGAGATCGGTGCTCTCGTAGGCGGGGCGGCGCCAGGCCCGTACGACGTCGAGGACGCACTTGCGCACCTCGGCCTCGCGGAAGGCGAAGCGCACCGCCGCGCCGCCGGTGTCGGGCTCCCCGGCGCCCAGCAGGATCCGGTTGTGGTCACCGGCCAGGCCCGTCCGGTCGCCACGGACGACGATCACCGGGCAGTGGGCGCGCGCGGCCACGGCCAGGCTGACCGAGCCGAGGAGCAGCCCGGTCAGTTCGCTGCGGCCCCGGGTGCCGGTCACCAGGGCGAAGGCGCGGCTGCCTTCGTGGAGGAGGGCGGTCACCGCTTCCTCGGGGAGGATGTCCGTGCTGAGCCGGACGGCGGGGTCGCGGCGGCGGGCGCGTGCCGCGGCGGAGGCGACGATCTCCTCCGCCATGTCCTTCTCGGTGGCGGCGGGTCGCGGGTCGCTCGACGCGGTGGCGCCTTCGTAGCGTTCGCCTTCGTAGCGTTCCCACAGGGAGGCGTGCACCAGCCGGAGCGGGAGACCGTGCCGGGCCGCCTCGTCCACCGCCCAGTCGACCGCCGTGAGGCCGAAGCCCGATCCGTCGACGCCCACGACCAGGGGCAGCTCCATGCCGTCCACCGCCTTTCGCAGGGCTGCGGAGTCATCGGACACGTCTTCAGGGTCGCGATCCGTCTTCACGGTCGCATCCGTGGCGGGGTGGCAGGAGGGGCGGTTCGGCCCCCGGCGGGGACCTTCGGCCCATGCGGGGCGAGCGGTGCCCCGCGGGAGCGTGGGGGTGGATCGGCTGGTGGTTCGGGCGTTCGCGTGGTGTGCTGGAGGTGACGGGAAGGACCCGGAACTGGCGCGGGGAAGCGGCCGACAGCCGCGCACCGCGCAATCGGGATCCGCGAGAAGCGGATGGGGCCCTTCCCGCCGTGCGGCGACGCGGGCTCGACACCGCGTCCTCGTACGAAGGGACACGAGCGATGGCGTCTGTCACGACCATGACCGCGGCTCTCCCGGCCGAGCACCGCGAGCGGCTGATGAGCATCGCCCGCGAGGTCTCCTTCGAGGCGGGCAGCCGGGTGTTCGAGGAGGGGCGGCGTGCCGACCGGTTCTGGATCGTACGGACCGGGACCGTGGCCCTTGATCTGCATGTGCCCGGCCGCCGGGCCGCCGTCATCGACACCCTCGGGCGTGACGAACTGGTCGGCTGGTCCTGGCACTTCAAGCCCTATGTGTGGCAACTCGGCGCCGAGGCCACGAGTCCGGTGCGGGCGTACGAGTTCGACGCGGTGGCCGTACGGGACTTGTGTGCAGAGGCCCCGGAGTTCGGCCGGGCGATCGCCCTGTGGGTGGGGGCCGTGGTGGCGCACCGGCTCCAGGCGGCCCGTACCCGGCTGCTCGACCTGTACGCCCCTTACGGCAGCGGCGACACGGCCTGACCGCGCCCCGGCACCGGCCCCTGCCGGTCGTCGTCCCGTCGTACGCCCTCGACCCCCGTGGAGGAGACCGTGCCCGGCACCCCGCACCTCGTGAGCGACGTGATGACGCGTACCGCGGTCGCCGTCGGCCGTGACGCCCTGTTCAAGGACGTCGTCCGGCTGATGGAGCAGTGGCAGGTCAGCGCCCTTCCCGTACTGGAGGGCGAGGGCCGGGTGGTCGGTGTCGTCTCCGAGGCCGATCTGCTGCCCAAGGAGGAGTTCCGCGACAGCGACCCGGACCGGCACACCCAGCTTCGGCGTATGTCGGACCTGGCGAAGGCCGGGGCGCTCACGGCGGGGGACCTGATGTCCTCACCCGCGATCACCGTCCACGCCCACAGCACCCTCGCCCAGGCCGCCCGCATCATGGCCCAGCGCAAGGTGAAACGGCTTCCGGTGGTCAACGACCAGGACATGCTGGAGGGCGTCGTCAGCCGCGCGGATCTGCTCAAGGTGTTCCTGCGGCCGGACAAGGAGATCGCCGACGAGGTGCGGCGCGACATCGTGGACGTCCTCTTCCCCGCGCCCGTGGAACCCGTCCACATCATCGTCACCGAGGGCGTCGTCACCCTCACCGGCACGATCCGGGAGGCCGCCCTGATCCCGGTGACCATCCGCCTCGTACGGGGCGTGGAGGGCGTGGTGGACGTGGACTGCCATATCTCGCCGACCGGCGAGGGGTGAACCGCTGGGTGTCAGCCGGGCGTCCGGCGCCACCTCGGCTCGACCAGCTCCCACTCGTGGTCCCAGTCCGCCATGCGCTGCCGTTCCAGGCGCGCGCGGACCAGCCGCCCGCAGACCAGCACGCCGCCCGCGGCGCTGAGCCCGACCAGCGCGCCGACCAGCCTCGCCTCGGTCCGCGTCTGCTCCGCGGTGGCCGGGCGGGGCACCATCTCGCCGGAGCGGTCCGTCCACAGGGTGACCGGGGCACCCGCCGTCAGGTCGGGGTCGACCCGGGTCACGGCCGTGCGCGGGGAGCCGTCCGGGGCCTTCCAGCGCACCTTCGCCCACGCACCGCCGTCGGTGTAGACGGCCTCCGCCTGCGCGCCGGTCGCCGCGTCCTGGGTGAGTACGGCCGTCACCCGGTGCGTCCCGGCGCGGCGCGCGGCGAGCCCGTGTTCCACCGCCACCGTCGTCGCGAGGCCGCCGAGCACCCCGGTCAGGAGAGCGACGAGCCAGGTGGTGAGGACGATCCAGCCCTCCACACGGTCACTGCGGCGCCTGAGCGGATTGGCCCGCCACCGCCACAGCCATATCGCACCCGTCCTGCGAGGTGTCATCCGCATCGGCCGTCACCTTTCTGCCAGGTCGGGATCGAGGTCCGGGCGGCGGGGCGGGCCCATGAGCGCGCAGTCCACGTCCACCACGCCCTCGACGCCTCGCACCAGGCGGGTGACGACGGGCACGAGGGAGGTGTCCCGGACCCGGCCGGTGAGCTTCACGATGCCGTCGCGCACCTCCACCCGGACCGGCTCCAGCGGGGCGGGGACGAGGGAGGCGACGATGTCGTACCGGATCTCCTCGGCGATGTCCTCGTCGTCCCGCAGGAACACCTTGAGCAGGTCGACGCGGCTGACGATGCCCAGCAGCGCGTCGTCGTCGCCGACCACGGGCAGCCGCTTGACCTTGGCGCGGGCCATGGTGCGGGCGGCCTGGGCCACGGTCGCGTCGGCACGGACGGTGACGGCCGGCGCGCTCATCAACTCCCCGGCGGTCACGGCGTCGGCCTTGGCGAGGTGGGCGAGCCGCTCCAGATACTCGGCGGTGAGGCGCTCGGTCGAGCGGACCCGGGTCCGGGGCAGGTCCGCGTCCTCGACGTCGCGGAACTCCTGCTTGCGGAGCAGGTCGGCCTCGGAGACGACCCCGACGACCCGGTCGTCCTCCTCCAGGACGGGCACGGCGCTGACCTTCCACTGCCGCATGGCCCTGACGATGTCCTTGAACGTCGCGGTGCGGCGGAGCGCGACGACCTCACTGGTCATGACATCGCTGACGAGGTGGGGGGTGCGGTGCATGGTGTGTCCTCCGGTGGGGCTCAGAGGGGGACAGGTGCGGTGGGGGACGGGGCGGTGGGGGATCAGGTGCTCTCGGGAAGCCAGCGTGGGGGCACCGACCGGGCGGGAGCTTGGGCCGAGTGGCCCCGCCCCGCGTTCCGACCGGCTCTCGTTCGAACAGGCGGCGTCCGGCAAGCGTAGCCCCGCTGCCCCCGGGGTCGCAGGTCACTCGTGCGGGACCACCACGACCGGCGCCACCGCGTGGCGCAGTACCGCGTGCGTCACGGGGCCGATGTGCGGGCCGACCGGCGCCGGGCGCCTTCTGCGGCCCACGACGACCAGTGAGGCGTCATGGGAGGCGTCCGCCAGATGCGAGCCCGCCGTGCCGATCACACACTGTTCGATGACCTCGACGTCGGGGAACTTCTCCCGCCAGGCCCGCAGGGCGGTGACGGTGACACGGTCCGCCGGGTGTCTGCGGCCCTGGACGACGCGCAGGGGCACGGCCCGGCGGGAGGCCGCGTCGAACGCGAACCCGAGGACCGCGTCGTGCGGATCGCGGAGGTCGAGCCCGACGACGACGTCGTCGTGCGGGGCCGCGGCGGCGGAAGGATCGGCCATGTCCTCGTCCGTGGCGGCGAATCCGGCGCGTACGAGGACGACAGGGCGCTGGGCGCGGGCCACCACGGCGCGGGCCACGGAACCGAGCAGCAGCCCGGCCGCCCGGCCCGGCCCGCGTGTGCCGAGCACCATCAGCCGGGCCTCGTCCGCGACGGCCGACAGGGCCGCGGCGGCCGGTCCGGGGACCTGGTGGACGGCGACCGGGAGACCGGGGTGACGGTCCATCAGCGAGGCCCGGACGTCGAGCAGCAGGTGCGCGGGCCGAGGGACCGACTCGTGGTCGTACGGGGGTTGGTCCCCGGCGTGCACGATCCTCAACTCCGCTCGGCTGAGCAGCGCTTCACGAGCGGCCCAGTCGACCGCGGCGAGGCTCTCGGGCGAACCGTCCAGACCGACGGCGACGGCAGGGGACATGAGTGGGCCTCCTTCGATGACACCCTCACTGTGCTGTTCCGGGGGCCGGGACAGCAGGGCCCGCAGGTCCCGATGTGCGGCCGATCGGCCCTGGGCCGGGCGTACGACGGCCGCGCGCCCTCCTGTTGAGGACCGCGCGGACCACCTCACGAGGGTGACGGCGGTCGAGTCGCGGGGTGGCGGCACAGCACCGACGATTGGTCTCGAACGTGCCCCTGCCCGAAGGAAGAGCCCATGCCCTGCCGTTCCTCGGTCCGCACTCCCCCACCGCGCCCTCGCGCTCCGCTGTCGGCCGCTGTGGTCTGCGCTCTTGCGGCCGTTGCGCTGACCGGGTGCGCCCATGGCGGTCAAGCCCCTTCGCCCACCGAGCGGCCCACTCCCCCGAACACGGCATCGTTCAGCGGGGAAGTGCCGTCCGCGCTGGCCTCCTCCGCGTCCGCCGCGATCTCCTCCGCGAAGGCGAGGGCCTCTTCCGCCGAGGCCCGCGCATCGGAGTTCGAGGCGTCGGTGTCCGCCCAGTCGGCCCACGCCGCCGCGGCCGCCAAGAAGGAACTCTCGCATGTGCACGGCGGGGGGAACGCGCACGCCGACGTCAGTATGAAGGGCCTGCCCAAGTCCCAGACCGGGGGCGTGCTCGCGGTGCTGGTCACCATCATGAACAAGACCCACCACAAGGCCAGTTACGCCGTGCAGATCGACTTCGAGAACGCGGACGGCCGGGTGCTGGAGACGCAGTACGTCGGTGCGGAGAACCTCGCGCCCGGCCACAAGGCGCAGCCCGTCGCGTTCACCCGCCAGCCCGCCGAACCGCCGCTGACGCCCCGCCTCGTCAAGGCCCAACGCTACTGAGCCGACGGGCCGTTCTGCCGCCGCGTCACCCGGACGGGTTCGTGAGGTCGCGGCACGCGGAGAGCCGGGCGAGGCTGGATCCGCGCCTGTGTCTGTCGGCGCAGCGCGGCCGACACAGTGGTGTGCGGCGAGGGCCGCACGGTTCAGGAAGGTGGCGGCATGACAGAGACGCCAGGCAGAGCGCGACCGGGCCCGGCGCCCGCCGACCCCGGTCGGGTGCACGGGGTGTACCGGTTCGCCGGGTTCATGCTGGAGTTGAGCGGTGTGCTCAGCCTCCTCCAGGGCGTCTCCGCCGTCGCACGCGACACCCTGTACGGCGGGACACCCCCGTACGAGTACCGCTTCGACCTGACGGCCTGGGGCTGGATCCATCTCGTGGTCGGTGTCGCGCTGATCGTCGCGGGGCTCGGCGTCCTGACCGGCAAGGCATGGGGCCGGGGTGCCGGTGTGGCCGCGGCGGCGGTGAGCCTGATCACCCAGTTCATGTTCATCCCGCACTATCCGCTGTGGTCGATCAGCGTGATGGCCCTGGACCTCATCACCATCTGGGTACTGAGCAGGTTCCCTCCCGACTTCAACCTGGGACGGCGCTGACCTCCTTCGGTGCTCGCGCGCGGCTCAGGAGGGCAGATCCACCCCGTACAGGGTTCGCCCGCCCACGAGTTGACGACCCGTCACCAACTCGGGCCGGATGCGTACGAAGACCTCCTGCGGCGAGGGCGCCCAGGACTGCGGGCCGGTCCGGGCCAGTCGCGCGCACGCGGCCGGGTCGGTCACCACCTCGGCGGCGCCCGTGACGACCACGCTCCAGCCGGACTGCGCGCTCACATCGATCTCGTCGGCCTCGAAGGCGACCACCGAACCGTCGATCGCGCGCACCAGCTCCGAGCGCGCCGAGATGCGCACCACCACCGAACCGTCGTCGTCCAGACGGAAGTTCAGCGGCACGACCGCGGGCAGGGCCTGGCGCGTGTGGACGATACGGCCGACGGGGACCTTCGCCAACAGGCGCAGGCACTCGGCGCGTTCGAGTTCGCGGAATCCGTCGTTCGGGTACATGTGCCAGTCCGTCTTCCGTCGGTTACGCGGGCTGAACCGCGACGAGTTCGTGCTGCTCGCCGCCCAGGACCACCTTGAGCGCGCCGGTCTCGGCGGCATGGGCGAAGACGTCGTACGCCTCCTCCAGCCGGTCCAGCGGGAAGGTGTGGGTGACCAGCGAGGCGGTGGGCAGTCGGCCGGCGGCCGCCATCCGCAGCAGCGTGGGGGTGGAGGAGGTGTCGACCAGCCCGGTGGTGAGCGTCAGGTTCCTGCTCCACAGGGACTCCAGATGGAGGGTGACCGGCTTGCCGTGCACCCCGACGTTGGCCAGATGCCCGCCGGGGCGCACCAGGCACGTACACAGCTCGAAGCTCTCGGGTGCGCCGACCGCCTCGATGGCCACGTCCGCGCCGAGCCCGTCGGTGAGGTCGCGGACCAGGTCCTCGGGGGCCTCGCGGGCGTCGGCCACGGCGTCGGCGCCGAGCTGTCTGGCGGCCTCCAGCCGGGGCGTGGCCAGGTCCACGGCGAGGATGTGCCGCGGGGAGAGCAACCGGGCCGTGGCGATGGCCGCGAGCCCGACGGGGCCCGCCCCCACCACGACGACGAAGTCCCCGGGCCGCACCCGCCCGCCCAGCACCCCGACCTCGAAGGCGGTGGGGAAGATGTCGGCGAGCAGCACGGCGTCCTTGGCCTCCAGCGCGCCGGGCAGCGGGTGGACGGAGAGGTCGGCGAAGGGGACACGGACGTACTCGGCCTGGGTGCCGTCGATGAGATGGCCGAGGGTCCAGCCCCCGCCGCCGCGGCACTGGCTGTACGCCCGCTCCCGGCAGGGGGAGCAGCGGCCGCAGGCGGTGATGCAGGAGACCAGGACGCGGTCGCCCGGCCGGACGCCGTGCACCTCCCGGCCGGTCTCGACGATCTCGCCGACCGCCTCGTGCCCGAGGACGGTGCCGGGGGGCACGTCGGGCACGTCGCCCTTGAGGATGTGCAGGTCCGTACCGCAGAGGGTGACGACGTCGACGCGCACGATCGCGTCGGTGGGTTCCTCGATCGTGGCGTCGGGCACGTCCTGCCAGGCGGACTGTCCGGGGCCGTGGAAGACATAGCCCTTCATGACGGTCTCCCCTTCCTCTCCCCGTGGGCCCCGAATTCCTCGGGCTTCGCTACGGAGCGCCGCCGAACGCCGGTGGGGCCGGGCCTTCGGCGCGACGCCGGGATTGCCCTGCACGGTCCAGCTTGTCCGAGCACCCGGTGGCGCGCTTGGGCCGGTCGGCCCCCATCACCCGGCCGGACGGGGTCCAGGGCCGGTACGCCTGCCCGCCGGGCGAACGACGGGCGGGCGGCACCGGGGCGCGGTGCAATGGGAGAGCGGGGCGCGTGTCGCCGTACCGGCGCGCCCGCACGCGCGGGACCACGAGGTACGGCTCTGTCGGCGCGGCACCGGAAGGCGGAAGGCGGGGCGTGCGGTGAACGAGACGGTGTCCCTCGGGCGGATCGCCGGTGTGCGCGTGGGTGTGCACTGGAGCGTGCTGGTCATCGTCGTGCTCATCGCCCTCGGGCTGGCGCGCGGGCGCTTCCCGCTGGCCCACCCCGGGCAGTCGACCGCGGCCTACTGGGCGCTGGCCGTGCTGACCTCGCTGGTGTTCCTCGCCTCGCTGCTCGCCCATGAACTCGCGCACGCGATCGTCGCGCGCCGCAACGACGTGCAGGTCGACGGCATCACGCTGTGGATGCTGGGCGGTGCCGCCCGGCTGCGCAACGAGGCGCCTTCGCCGGGCGCGGAGCTGCGGATCGCCGCGGTGGGGCCGCTCACCAGTCTGCTCCTGGGCGGGGTGTTCACCGGTCTCGCGGTGGGCCTGGACGCCCTGCGCGTGCCGGGTCTGGTGGTGGAGGCCGTGGCCTGGCTCGCCGCGATCAACATCCTGCTGGCGGTCTTCAACGCGCTGCCCGCGGCTCCGCTCGACGGCGGACGGATCCTGCGCTCGTTCCTGTGGCATCGCAGCGGAGACCGGCTGCGGGCGACCCGTGGCGCCTCGGCCGCGGGGCGGGCGCTGGGCTGGTTGATGGTGGCCGCCGGGCTCGCGGCCGTGCTCCTCGGCGGCAGTCTCTCGGGGCTGTGGGCGGCTCTGGTGGGCTGGTTCCTCATCGCCGCCGCGACCGCCGAGGCCCGTCAGGCGGAGCTGCGGGGCGTCCTGCACGGCATCCCCGTCAGCCGGGTCATGACGCACTCCCCGGTCACTCTCCCGGCCGCGGTGACCGTCGCCCAGTTCCTGGCCGAGGCCCCGTACGGCCGCTACCGGCACCCCGCGTTCCCGGTGGAGTCGGCCGACGGCCGGGTGGCGGGGCTGGTGACCGTCGAGCTGATCAACCGCGTGCCCCCGCAGGTGCGCGCGACGACCACGATCGGTGACGTGATGCGCCCGCTGTCCGAGGTGGAGACGACCGGCCCCGACGACATGGTCATGGACCTGCTGCCGCGCCTGGACGCGAGCACGGACCGCAGGGCGCTCGTCCTCGACGCGGAAGGGCGGCTGATCGGCATCGTCACCCGCGACGACATCGGCCGGATCGTGACCTGGCTGACCGCGGCCGGCCGCACGCAAGGCTGAGACGGAACCGGAGTGATCGCCCCGCTCGCCGTGGGCGGACAGGTTCGGGCGATGTGGGGTATCAAACCGACGTTCCCCTTGCGCGGGCACCTCGGTTGCGCTGAGATGGCGCGTCTTGTCGGTGAGCCGGGGGGCGGGAGGGGAAGTGAGCGACGTGGCCGAGACAGTGCCCTGTCCCACCCACGTGGTGGGACAGCAGAGGTGCCGGTGTGGTGCCCCGATCGGCGTGGGCGGTCCGGGCGCCGCTGAGGAAAGGTTTCGCGGGCTGCTGGAGGCGGCGCCCGACGCCATGGTCATCGTCGACGACACCGGCACGATCCGGCTCGTCAACGCCCAGACGGAAGCGCTCTTCGGCTACCGGCGCGACGAACTCCTCGGCCACCCCGTCGAACTCCTCGTCCCCGGCCGCTTCCGCGCCCACCACACCGCCCACCGGGGCGCGTACGCCCGCAACCAGCAGGTACGGCCCATGGGCGCCGGACTCGACCTGTACGGGTTACGCAAGGACGGCACCGAGTTCCCCGTCGAGATCAGCCTCAGCCCCCTGGAGACCTCCGACGGCCTCCTCGTCTCCGCCGCCGTACGCGACGTCAGCGAACGCAAGGCGGCCGAGGAGCGGATCAACGAGCTGGCCGCGCTGGTCGAGTCCTCGCAGGACGCGATCCTCGCCAAGACCCTCGACGGCCGCATCACGTACTGGAACGCGGCGGCCCAGCGGCTGTACGAGTTCACGGCGGAGGAAGCCCTGGGGCGCCATGTGTCGATCCTGGCGCCGCCCGACCGGGGGGACGAGATCACCGCGCTCCTCGAGCGGCTGCGCCAGGGGGAGAAGGTCGAGCACTTCGAGACACTGCGCGTCACTCGTTCCGGTGAAATGCTGGACGTCGATGTGACCCTGTGGCCGACCCGCGCTCCGGACGGCGAGGTCGTCGGAGCGTGCGCGATCGTCCGGGACATCAGCGACCGCAAGCGCGCCGAGGCGGAGCTGACGGAGCTGTACGAGCAGCAGCGGCACATAGCTCTCACACTGCAACGCAGCCTCATGGGCACACCGCCAGCCATCCCCGGCCTCGCCACCGCCAGCCGCTATCTGCCCGCGACCCAGGGTGCCGGGGTGGGCGGCGACTGGTTCGATCTGATCCCGCTGGGCGCGGGGCGAGTCGGCGTCCTGATCGGCGATGTGATGGGCCGCGGGCTGGAGGCGGCGGCCGTCATGGGCCAACTCCGGTCCGCCTCGCACGCGTTGGCCAAGACGGGGTTGCAGCCACGTCAGTTGATGCAGGCCCTGGACACCGTCGTCGCCGATCTCGAGGTCCCGGACCAGTTGGTGACCTGCTGCTATCTGATCATCGCGGCCGACGCGGGAGAGGTGACGATCTGCTCCGCCGGGCACCTGCCCGTGCTCGTCGCCGTCCCCGGCGAGGGCGCCCGCACGCTCCCCGCTCCCGTGAACGCGCCCCTCGGCGTCGGCGGTGTCATCTACGAGCAGCGCCGCGCCACGATCGCGCCGGGCGCCACCCTCGTGCTCTACACGGACGGTCTGGTCGAGACCCCGGGCAGCGACATAGAGGACCAGGTGAGCCAGCTCGTCACCACCCTCGACCGGCTCGCCACCGCGACCCCCGATCTGGAGGCGGTGGCCGACCATGTCCTCGCGACCATGCTGCCCGACGCCGACGGCCACGACGACGTCACGCTCCTGCTGACGCAGTTGCCCGCCGCCCCGCTGGCCACGGCCGGCGCGGAACTGCCCGCGGCGGCGGAGTCCGTACCGGCGGGCCGTGCCTTCCTCGACCGGACGCTCGACGCCTGGGGGTGCGCGGCCGTGCGGGACGACACCCGGCTGCTGCTCTCCGAGATCCTCACCAACGCGGTGCGGCACGCGCAGGGCCCGATCGGTCTGCACGTGTGCCGTACCGACACCGATCTCACCGTCGAGGTCAGCGACCACAGCCCCCATCTGCCCGAGCCGCGCCTCGCGGCCGAGGACGAGGAGTCGGGGCGTGGCCTGCTCCTCGTCCGCGCGCTGGCCGACGACTGGGGCGTACGGCCCACGGACGGCGGGAAGACGACGTGGTTCAGCCTCAAGGTGTGAACGCCCTCAAGGTGTAAGGGACTTGAAGAGGTGCGGGACTTGAAGGGGTGCGTCACGCGTCCCAGGACCAGTCCGCCACCTCCGGCATGTCCGTCCCGTGCTCGCGGATCCACGCGTGGTGGCGGGTGCGGGCGTCGACCATCCGCTGGCGTACGTCCGCGGCGCGCACGGCCAGGCCGGGTACGCGGTCGACGACGTCCATCACCAGCCGGTAGCGGTCGAGGTCGTTGCGGACCACCATGTCGAACGGCGTGGTGGTGGTGCCGGACTCCTTGTAGCCGCGCACATGCAGATGTTCGTGACCGGTGCGGCGGTAGGCGAGGCGGTGGATCAGCCACGGGTAGCCGTGGTACGCGAAGATGACCGGCTTGTCGGTGGTGAAGAGGCCGTCGTACTCGAAGTCCGTCATGCCGTGCGGGTGTTCCTCGCGCGGCAGCAGGCGCGTCATGTCGACCACGTTGACCACGCGGACCGCGAGGGAGGGGAGGTGGCGGCGCAGCAACTGCGCGGCGGCGAGCACCTCTTGGGTCGGTACGTCACCCGCGCAGGCCAGCACCACGTCCGGCTCGCCGCCGTTCTCGCTGCCGGCCCACTCCCAGATCCCGGCGCCGCGCGCGCAGTGCACGCGGGCCTGGTCCATCGAGAGCCAGTCGAAACAGGGCTGCTTCCCGGCCACGATCACATTGACGTAGTCCCGGCTGCGCAGGGCGTGATCGGCCACGGACAGCAGCGTGTTGGCGTCCGGCGGCAGGTAGACGCGGACGACCTCGGGGCTCTTGTTGAGGACGTGGTCGACGAAGCCCGGGTCCTGGTGGGAGAAGCCGTTGTGGTCCTGGCGCCACACATGCGACGTCAGCAGGTAGTTGAGGGAGGCGATCGGGGCGCGCCACGTCAACTCCCTCGATGTCTTCAGCCACTTGATGTGCTGGTTCACCATCGAGTCGACGATGTGGACGAACGCCTCGTAGCAGGAGAACAGCCCGTGGCGGCCGGTGAGCAGATAGCCCTCCAGCCAGCCCTGGCAGAGGTGTTCGGAGAGGATCTCCATCACCCGGCCGTGCCGGTCCAGGTGTTCGTCGACCGGCAGGGTCTCTGCCTGCCAGGCCTTGCCGCTGGCGTCGAAGACGGCCTGGAGCCGGTTGGAGGCGGTCTCGTCCGGACCGACGAGCCGGAAGTCCCGCCGGACCGCGGTGTCCCGCATGATCTGTTCGAGGAGGTCGCCGAGGACTCGGGTGGGCTCGTGCAGGGTGGCGCCGGGCTTGTCGACGGGCACCGCGCAGGTGTCCAGGGACGGGACGGGCAGATCGCGGACGAGCAGGCCGCCGTTGGCGTGCGGGGTGGCGCCCAGCCGCTTGGCGCCCGCGGGGACGCAGGCCAGGACCTCGGGGCGGGGGCGGCCCTCGGCGTCGAAGAGTTCCTCGGGCCGGTACGAGCGCAGCCACGCCTCCAACTGCCGTAGATGCTCGGGGTTCTCGCGGACCCCCGGCAGCGGCACCTGATGCGCGCGCCAGGTGCCCTCGACCGGCTTGCCGTCCACCTCCGCCGGTCCGGTCCAGCCCTTCGGGGTGCGCAGCACGATCATCGGCCAGGGCGCGCGGCCCTTCATCTCCCCTTCGCGCGCGGTGCGTTGCAGCAGGGCGATGCGGTCCAGCGCGGTGTCGAGGGCTTCCGCCATGGCGCGGTGGACCTGGGCGGGGTCGTCGCCGGTGACATGGAGGGGCACATGGCCGTATCCCCGCAGCAGCGCGTCGAGTTCGGGCTCGGGGAGGCGGGCGAGCACGGTCGGGTTGGCGATCTTGTATCCGTTGAGGTGGAGGATCGGCAGGACCGCGCCGTCGTGGACCGGGTCGAGGAGCTTGTTCGAGTGCCAGGAGGCGGCCAGCGGTCCGGTCTCCGCCTCGCCGTCGCCGATCACACAGGCGACCACCAGATCGGGGTTGTCGAGGGCGGCGCCGTAGGCATGGGCGAGGGAGTAGCCGAGTTCACCGCCCTCGTGGATGGAGCCCGGGACCTCCGGCGCGACATGGCTCGGGACGCCGCCGGGGAACGAGAACTGCCGGAACAGTCCGGCCATCCCCTGCGCGTCGCGGGTGATGTCCGGATACGTCTCGCTGTAGCTGCCCTCCAGCCAGGAGTTGGCGAGCACGGAGGGCCCGCCGTGTCCGGGGCCCCAGACGCACAGCGCGTCGAGGCCGCGCGTCCTGATGACCCGGTTGAGGTGGGTGTACACGAGGTTGAGCCCGGGTGAGGTGCCCCAGTGGCCCAGCAGTCGCGGCTTGATGTGCTCGGGCCGCAGCGGCTCGGTCAGCAGGGGGTTGGACAGCAGGTAGATCTGCCCGGCGGCCAGGTAGTTCGCGGCCCGCCAGTGGGCGTCCAGGGTGCGCAGTTCCTCGTCGGTCAGTGCGGTGCCGCGGTGGTGTTCGGCCTTGGCCATGGTGACTCCACAAGTCGTCGACGGTGCTCATCGGGCACGGCAGGTGTCCGAGCCTGCCATACGGGGCGTACGTCGGCCTTCCGACGTACAGCCGACCGGCAGTTGCTCAGCCGACCGGCAGTTCGGGCCGTACGAGCGTGCCCGATCTGCCGTGGACGATGTCGTACGCCGCGTCGAGGGCGCCGATCGCGGCGAGGCCCCCGGTGCGCTCGACGAACTGCGCCGCCGCCTGCGTCTTGGGGCCCATCGAACCGTCCGGGAACCGGCCGCCGCGCAGTTCGGTGGGGGTGATGTCGATGACGGGCCGCTGGTCCGGGGTGCGGTAGCCCTCGTAGACGTAGGGGACGTCGGTGAGGATGAGCAGGAAGTCGGCCCTCAGGTCCTCGGCGAGCAGCGCCGCGGTGAGGTCCTTGTCGATGACGGCCTGCGCACCGCTCAGCGCCCCGGTGACGGGGTCGGCGACGACGGGCACACCGCCGCCTCCGGCGCAGACGACCAGCGTGCCCGCGGTGAGCAGGTCACGGATGGTCTCGGTCTCCAGGACCAGTTCGGGCGCGGGCGAGGCGACGACGCGCCGCCAGCCCGTGGTGTCACGGGCGATGTGCCAGCCGTGCCGACGCGCGAGCGACCGGGCGAGTTCCGGGGAGTACACCTGGCCGACGAACTTCGACGGCCGGCGGAAGGCGGGATCGTCCGCCCGTACGACGGTGTGGGTGACGAGCGCGGCGACCCGGCGCTGCGGCAGCGCGTTGTGCAGGGTGCGGACCAGCAGGGACCCGATGAGGCCCTCGGTCTGCGCGCCGAGCAGGTCCAGCGGATAGGGGGCGCGCAGCGTGGGGTCGGCGGCGCTCTCGACGGCCAGCAGACCGATCTGCGGGCCGTTGCCGTGGGTGATGACGATCTCGTGATCACGAGCCAGTGCCGCGAGGGCGGTGGACACCCGGTCGATGTTCGACCGCTGCACCTCCGCGTCGGGGCGCTCGCCCCGGTGCAGCAGGGCGTTGCCGCCGAGAGCGACGACGATGCGCATGGTTTCAGTCCTCCAGAGGAACGGGCGGGGACGGCGGACAGCGAGCGCGTCGACTTCACGGGGGGCCTGTTCCGAGGCGCCCGCCGTTCGTCCGGAGGGCGGCGACTCGGAACAGACCCTCCGGGATGCCGGTGGCCGCCGGGCGCCGCCGTCCCCGTGCCCCGGCGGGCACGGGCGTCGGCCGGGTGCGGAGGGGACGGCCGCACGAGGAGCCGGTCCTGGACACGATCTTTCTGCGCCCCCGTCACCTGCGGAACGGTCCGTGCGTCCCTGGCCTTAGGGCCGTTCGGCCCTACCGGAGCAGGGTCACACGCCGTTCCATGGAGGCCGCTCCGCCCGTCGCGCGAGGCAGCCGCCCCGACCGCGAGACCTACTGAGGCAAGGCCCCGACGGAAGACTGCCATGCACACCGAGAACCCCGACCACGCCGCCGTGAAGCCCCGTCACAGCGTCCGCATCGACGCCGCGGAGGCGCTGCGGCTGTTGGGGGAGGTGTCCCTCGGCAGGCTCGTCTTCACCCGGCACGCGCTGCCGACGATCCGTCCCGTCAACCACGTCCTGCACGACGGCGAGCTGGTCATCCGTACGCACGAGGGCGCGGCCCTGACCTCCCGGGCCCGGGAGACGGACGGCCGGGGTGTCGTGGTGGCCTACGAGGCCGACTCGATCGACCCGGTCACCCACCTCGGCTGGAGCGTCGTGGTCACCGGCTACGCGCTCCCGGTGACCGATCCGGACGAACTGTCCTACTTCCGTTCGGTGTTGAGCCCCTGGGTGGACGGGACCATGGACCACACGTTCCGGATCCGCCCGGACCTGGTCACCGGCGTCCGGCTCTGCCCGCCCCCGGGGGAATGACCCCCTGACCCCGAACCGCTGAGGCCGCCCCGCCGCCGGTCAGGCGTGCGGGACGACGGCGACCGGGCACTCGGCGTGGTGCAGCAGGGCGTGCACGACGGAACCGACGTGCGCACCGAGGTGCACCTCCCCCGTCCGGCGCCCCACGACGACGAGGCTGGCGCGGGCGGAGGCGTGGACGAGTTCCACGGCGGGCCGCCCTTCGATGACGGTCTCGGTCACCGGGACGTCCGGGAACTTCTCGCGCCAGGGGCGCAGCATCGCGACGAGGGAGTGCTCCTGCTCGGCGAGCGGTTCCGGTTCGGGCGCCGGGCCCGTACGGCCGATGGCCACGTGGGCCGGCGTGCGGTGGGCGTGGATCACGCGCAGCACGGTGCCGCGCCGCCGGGCGGCGTCGAAGGCGAACCCGATCGGTTCGTCGGCGGGCTGCCCGACGTCCAGGCCGAGGACGACGTCGAGGTACGGGATCTCGGGGATCTCGTGGGGGGAGATGCCGTCCGGGGCGGGCAGGTGTTCGTCGACGAGGGTCTCCCCGGCGCGGACGAGCACCACCGGGCGCGGGGACCGGGCGACGACGCGCTGGGACACCGAGCCGACCACGAACCCCGTGAGGGGGCCGAGCCCGCGGGAGCCGAGGACGAGGACCTCCGAGTCCTCGGCCGCCGCGAGCAGGGCGGTGACCGCGGCGTCGCCCGTCAGCACCTCCTCCAGCGGCAGCTCGGGACGCGCGGCACGGACACTGCGGACCGCCCGTTCGAGGGTCTGCTCCGCGAGCGCGCGCCAGGTGGGCTCCACCTCCAGGGCGGGGCTCGGCTGCGGCAGCCAGGCGTGCACGAGACGCAGCGTGCTGCCCCGGCGTACGGCTTCCCTGGCGGCGAAGTGGGCGGCGGCGAGACTCTCGTCGGACTCGTCGACCCCCGCGGTGACGTACCGGACCATGCGGCGCACCTCCTGTGTGCAGGCTCTTCCGTGGTCGAGCCTCCTTCACGGTACGGCTCCGTGTGCAGGGCCGCACAGACTCATCAGGAGGGGCCGGGTGGCCCATGGCCCGTGCCGGGGCGCGGGGACACGCTGAAGAGGTCGGGTCCCGATGCATCAGGAGGTAGTGATGAACGCTCCGACGACGACCAGCATGCTGCGCGCGCTGCCCGCCGAGCACCGCGAGCGGCTGATGCACACCGCCCGTGAAGTGTCCTTCCCGCAGGGAGCGCGGCTGTTCGAGGAAGGAGGGCGCGCGGACCGCTTCTGGATCATCCGCACCGGCACGGTCGACCTCGACATGCATGTGCCCGGTCGTCGCGCCGCCGTCATCGAGACGCTCGGCCGCGATGAACTCGTCGGCTGGTCCTGGCTGTTCGCCCCGCACGCCTGGCACATGGGCGCCGAGGCGACGACGCCGGTACGGGCGTACGAGTTCGACGGGGCGGCGATCCGCTCGATGTGCGACGACGACCCCGTCCTCGGCCTCGCGGTCGCCCAGTGGGTGGGCGGTATCGTCGCCCACCGCCTGAACTCGGCCCGGACCCGGCTGCTGGACCTCTACGCCCCGTACGGCAGCGGGCGCTGACGCAGCCGGTCGATTCGTACGCGATCCGTACGTGAGGTACGGCGAGGAGATGTCATGCACGGCGGTCCGCTCATCGTCAGCGACGTCATGACCCACACGGTCGCCGCCATCGGGCGCGGCGCGTCCTTCAAGGAGATCGTGCGGATGATGCAGGACTGGAAGGCCAGCGCCCTGCCCGTCCTGGAGGGCGAGGGCCGCGTCGTCGGTGTCGTGTCGGAGGCCGACCTGCTGCCCAAGGAGGGGGTCCGCGACGGCGAGCCCGACCTGGTCGAGTCCGGGACGGCCGGATCCGGGACGGACGACTCCGGAGCGAGCAGCGAGAGCAGCCCCTTCGCCCGGCTGCACGGCCACACCCCGCTCGCCAAGGCCGACGCGGTGACGGCGGGCGATCTGATGACCGCCCCGGCGGTCACCGTCCGCGCGGACGCGACGCTCGCGCAGGCGGCACGGACCATGGCACGCGCCCGGGTCAAGCGGCTGCCCGTCGTGGACGACGTGGGCATGCTGGAGGGCATCGTCAGCCGGGGCGATCTGCTGAAGGTGTTCCTGCGCGGCGACGAGGAGATCGCGGAGGAGGTCCGGCGGGTGCTGGGGTCCTACTGCCCCGCGCCGCTCTCGGCCGTGAGCGTCGCTGTGGAGGACGGCGTCGTGACCCTCGGCGGCCACCTCGAGGACACCTCGCTGGTGCCCGTGGTCGCGCGGCTGGCGCGCGCCGTGGAGGGCGTCGTGGACGTGGAGTTCGACCTCGCGGACGAGGCGGCCGGGACGGCGTAGCCGGGACCAGCCCCAGGTGGGAGCACCTGCGAGGAAGCACCGAGGTACCGTTGGGGCCGGTCGGCCCTAGTGCCTCCGGTCCTCGGCAGGTGATGATCGCGGCATGGGCGGTCCGCAGTCCGCTCTCCACCGGAAACGAGAGGTCCTCATGGCCGAGGCACGCACCTTCAGCGAGCAGAACCCGATTCGGGTGTTCCTGCTGGACGACCATGAGGTCGTACGACGTGGCCTGGCCGATCTGCTCGACGCCGAGCCCGACATCCAGGTGGTGGGCGACGCCGACACGGTCGAGCACGCCCTCGCCCGCGGCCCGGCGGTGCGCCCGCACGTGGCCGTCCTCGACGTCCGCCTCCCGGACGGCGACGGCATCACCGTCTGCCGTGAGCTGCGCAGCCGGATGCCGGAGCTGGCCTGTCTGATGCTGACGTCGTTCGACGACGAGGACGCGCTCCTCGACGCGATCATGGCCGGTGCCTCGGGGTACGTGCTCAAGCAGATCAGGGGCTCCGACCTGCTCTCGGCCGTGCGCACGGTCGCCTCCGGGCAGTCGATGCTCGACCCCGCGACGACCGCCCGGCTGATGCGCTCGCTGCGCGCGGACACCACCGAGCAGCCTGCGATGGCGCCCGAACTGGCCAGCCTGTCCCCGCGCGAGCGGGACATCCTGGCGCTGATCGGGGACGGGCTCACCAACCGGGAGATCGGCAAGAAGCTCTACCTGTCGGAGAAGACCGTCAAGAACCACATCTCCCGCCTGCTCGCCAAGCTCGGTGTCCAGCGCCGGGTACAGGCCGCGGTCCTCGCCTCCCAGCTCGAACCGCCGGTCTCCGGGTGACGTCCGGGTGACCCAGCCCTCTTAGGGTCATCAGGGTCCGCGAGAGGCCACTCGGCCCCTGCTCGCGTCCCTCCCCCGACGCGACGCTGGAGTGGTCATCGACCAGCCTCGCGGACACTCTGCACGGGGCGGGGAGGAGTCCCGATGAACTCGGCGCGTCTGGACGTCGCCACCCTGGAGACCCTGGTCTCGGCCGCGGTCGCCGCGCCCAGCATCCACCCCACCCGGCCCTGGCGCTTCCGGCTCGACCCGGACACCGTGACGCTGGAGATACGCGCCGTTCCGGACGGCGGGCCGCGCCCGTCCGACCCGGCGGGGCGCGCCCCGCACCTCGCGGCGGGCTGCGCGGTGCTCAACCTCCGGGTGGCGGTGGCGCACTTCGGCTGGGAGCCGGTCACGCGGCTGCTGCCCCGTCCCGAGGAACCCGACCTGCTGGCCACCGTACGGATCGTCGGCGGCGACGGGGACGTCCCGGCCCCCGGCCTGTACGACGCCCTGTGGCGCAGGCACAGCAGCCGCTTCCCGTTCTCCGGCCGCCCCCTGCCCCGTGCCGTGCTCGGCGAACTCGCCGCCGCCGCCCGCGCCGAGGGAGCGCTGCTGAGCCGCCCCACGCCCAAGGAGACCGAGCGCCTGCTGGAGCTGGCCGCGGAGGCGGACCACCACGTCCCGACGGACTCCGACCCGGCGGCGCGGAGCCGCGTATCCGCTCCGGAGCCGCTCGCGCCGCGTGGCTGCCGGGACCGCCTCCCCCAACGACCCGCCCACCGGTATCCGGCCGCGGTACCGGCCCGGCCCCTGCTCGCCGTGGTGACCACCGCGGACGACGGGCGGATCGACTGGCTGCGGGCCGGGCAGGCGTTGCAACGGGTCCTGCTGGTGGCCACGGCCCACGGCCTGCGGACCTCGCTGCTGCACCAGGCTCTGGACCGGCCCGACCCGGGCGCTCGCCTCAGGCCCGGCTCGTGCGGAGCCGGTCACGCCCAGATGGTGCTCCGCCTCGGGTACGGCCCGGAGGGGCCCCCGTCACCGCGTCGCGCCGCGCAGGAAGCGGGCACCGGCCGGGGTCATCGTGCCGTCAGTCGTCCACCGACGCCACCGGCACACACCACACCAACTGCGTCCCACTCCCCCCGCGGCGCGCGCCCAGCGTGAACGTACCGCCGAGGCCGACGGCCCGCTCCTGAAGGTTCCGCAGCCCGCTGCGCGAGACGTTCTCCGGCACCCCACAGCCGTCGTCGGCCACCGTGAGCCTCAACTCCCCGTCCGCGCACAGCAGATGGACGTCCACCGCATGGGCGCCGGAGTGCCGGGCCGCGTTGCTCAGCGCCTCGCCGAGCACGGCGACCACATGGTCGGCCACATCGCCGGGGACATCGGTGTCCACCAGCCCCTCGATGCGCAGCGCGGGGCTGAAGCCCAGCGAACCGGCCGACGCCGTCACCGCCCGGGACACCCGCATCCGCAGCCCGGCCTCCTCCTTGGCGCCGCCGCCGTGCGCGCGGAGCCCGAAGATGGTGGACCGGATGATCTTGATGGTCTCGTCGAGGTCGTCGACCGTCCGCGACAGCCGCTCCACGGCCTCGGGGTGGTCGACGAACCGCTGTGTGCTCTGCAAGGTCATACCGGCCGCGAACAGCCGCTGGATCGCGAGGTCGTGCAGATCGCGGGCGATACGGTCACGGTCCTGCAGGAGCGCGATCTGCTCGGCGTCCCGGCGCCGCTCGGCCAGCTCCAGCGCCAGCGCGGCCTGCCCGGCGAACCCGAGCAACGGGCCCGAGTCGGCGTCCGTGAACGGCGTACGGCTCTCCGCGCGCCCGAGCAGCAGCACCCCGATGGACTTGCCGCCCGCGCCCAGCGGCACCCCGACCACCGGGCCGAGCCCGGTCCACAGCGCGGAGCCCGGGTCGATCCGGGGGTCCTGACGGATGTCGGCGCTGATCACCGGCTCCGAGGTGCTCAGGACGGCTTCCACGAAACCGTCCTGCCCGGACATCACGAAGCCGCGGCGGCGCTCCGCCCCGAGGCCGACCGCGAGCAGCGGCTGGAGGACGTCCTCGCCGGGCACCCGCTCGGCGATCATCCCGACGTCGGCGGACGCGATCTCCTGCGCCCGCTCCACGATCATCTCCAGCACGCCCGTGCTCGGCGCTCCCGACAACAGGGCGCTGGTGACCTGGGAACTCGCCCTCAGCCAGCGCTCACGCAGCCGCGCCTCCTCGTAGAGCCGGGCGTTCTCGATGGCGACACCGGCCGCCACCGCGAGCGTGGAGAGCACCGACTCGTCCTCGGCGTCGAACTCCGCGGCGCTGCGCTTCTCGGTGAGGTAGAGGTTCCCGAAGACCTGGTCGCGCACCCGGATGGGCACGCCGAGGAAGGAGCGCATCGGCGGATGGTCGGCCGGGAAGCCGTACGAGGCGGGATGCTCAGAGAGTTCGGCGAGCCGCAGCGGCTCCGGATGCCGGATCAGCTCCCCGAGGATGCCGTGCCCGCAGGGCAGTTCCCCGATCCGTGTGCGCTCGTCCTCGCTGACGCCGACGGTGAGGAACTCCGAGAGCATGTGGTCGTCGCCGATGACACCCAGCGCGCCGTACTCCGCGTCCACGAGCACCACAGCCGCCTCGACGATGCTCCGCAGCACCTGCGGCAGATCCAGCTCCCGGCCGACCGACAGCACGGCCTCCAGGAGGTTGTGGACCCGGTCCTGGGTGCCCCGCGCCGCGTCGATACGGGCCTGCAACTCGTCGAGCAGCTCATCCAGCCGCAACTTGGGCAGGTGCTGCTCCGACGGCACGCGCCCTTCCCCGCTCATCGCTGTCCTCCGACCGACTTCACGCAGTCAAGGTGCGGATCGACGGCACCTTCTCAGCCCCTCACGATACTGGGTGCCGCGCGCGACCGAAGACCCGCGCTCACTTGGACCGCCCGCTCACCCCTCACCCCAGGTGGCCACCGGGTTCCTCCCGGTGCCCGTTCGTCGCGCCCCTTGTCCGGTTTGCCCCTACTGTGCTGAGAAGACGACGCTCTGTGCTGCGGTGACAGCGCTGTGGAGACGACCGACGGTCCGGACGCTGGAGGTGCGGTGGCGGATGCGGCAGGTCCGGCCACCGGACCGAGGCGGCGGCGCCCGGCGCGCGGCGCCCGGCCGTCCCCCTCTCCGCGCCGCCCCCGGCGCGCTCCCGCCTCCGGCGCGGCCGGACACACGGTGGTCCCCTGGCTGCGCGTCGCCGCCGCCTACGCCTGGCGCCTGATCCTCGTCGGCGTCGTCGTCTACGGCGTCTTCACCATCCTCGGCCGCTTCCAGCTCATCGCGGCGGCCCTGTTCCTCGCGCTCATCATCGCCTCGGTGCTGCGCCCGCCCACCGATCTGCTGAGCCGCTGGACACCCCGTCCCCTCGCCGTGGCCGTCGCGCTGATCGGCAGCCTGTTGCTGCTGCTCGGACTGCTCGCCCTCGTGGCCGAGGCGGTGGCCGGCGAGTGGGCCACCCTGTCCCAGGAGTTCCGCGGCGGCATCCGGCAGATCGAACGCTGGCTGGAACGCCCGCCGTTCCGGCTCAGCCGCGGCAGACTCTCCGAATTCCAGCAGCAGATCGTCCACTACCTGTCGACCCACCGCTCCAACCTGCTCAGCAGTGCGGTCAGCGGTCTCGGCCGGATCGTCGAAGTGGTCACGGGTGTCGCGCTGGCGCTCTTCGCGTCCGTCTTCTTCCTGCACTCGGGCGAACGGCTGTGGCGCTGGGCGCGCGACCAACTGCCCAAGGACGCACGGCCGGTGTGGGACCGGGCGGGGTACGCGGCCTGGCGGACGTTCGCCGGGTACACCCGCGGCATCATCATCGTGGCCGCGTTCAACGCCGTCCTCGTGGGTATCGGCCTGCTCATCCTGCGGGTGCCGCTCGCCCTCCCGCTCACCCTGCTGGAGTTCTTCGCCACGTTCATCCCGCTCATCGGCTCGCCCATCGCCCTCGGCGTGGCCACCATCGTCGCCCTCGCCGGGCGCGGGCTCCTCACGGCGGGGGCGGTGCTGCTGCTGATCATCGTGATCGGCGAGATCGAGGGCCATGTCCTGCATCCCGTCGTGATGAGCTGGGCGGTCCGGCTGCACCCCCTCGTGGTCGGTGTCTCCGTGATCGCGGGCAGCATCGTCTCGGGCGTGATCGGCGCCATCGTCGCCGTGCCGCTCGTCTCGGTCGTCTGGGCGGTCGTCCAGGCCCTGCGCCGCACGCCCCCGTAGCACCGGCGTACGACGCGGGCCGGTCCCGAGAGACCGGCCCGCGCTGTGTTCAGTGGAACGGGGTCACTACGCCTTCTTCAGCGTGAAGTCGCCGGTGACCGCCACTCCCTTCTTGATCTTCACCGTGGTGACGGTCGGCTGGTAGCCGTCCTTGGCCACGATCACGGTGAGCGGGTTGTTGCGGGTGTCCAGCCAGAGGGCGAAGGTGCCGTCCTTGGCGGTCCGCAGCGTGTAGCTGGTGGCCCAACTGTCGATCTGGACCGTCGCCCCGGCGAGCGGCGCGGTGCCACCCTTGCCGTCGGCACCCAGCACGGTCCCGGTGTACTTGCCCCAGGTGGCCGGCGGGTTGACGTGCATGGTGACCTTGATGTTGTCGTTCGCGTACGGGGTGTCGGTCTTGGCGGTCAACGCGGCGGTGTAGGCACCGGGCTGGGTGATCTCGGGAACCGAGGCATCCAGCGTGACGGTGACCGTCGCGCTCGCGCCGGGCTGGACCGTCACCGACTCCTGGCTCGCGGAGAGCCAGGTGACGTCCGAGGAGTCGCCACCCTGCTCATAGCCGGGCAGCACCTCGACGGCGGAGATCGGCGGCGTGAAGCTGCCACCGGGGTTGCCACCGACCTTGTAGAAGCCGCTGCCGCCACCCGTGCGGTAGACGCTGGTGTTGGCGTTCGGCAGGGCGGTCCAGCTTCCGGCGCCCGGGTCGAAGGCGTAGCCCTGGTTGGTGATGGCGGCGCTGTCGTCGGTCACACCGCTGGAGACCAGGAGCATGCCGTTGCCCACGCTGTACGCCGAGCCCCACAGGTCGACGGGCAGGTCGGCGACGGGCGACCAGGCGTCCGTCCCCGGGTCGTAGACGTAGGAGTGCTTGGTCGAGGCGGTGCCGCTGTTGCCACCGGCGCAGTAGAGCTTGCCGTCGATGCCACCGCAGGACTGCCAGGAGATCGGCTCCGGGTAGGAGGCGATGGCCGACCAACTGTCGGAGGCCGGGTCGTAGACCGTGGCGTCCGTGGTGCCACAGCTGCTGGTGCAGCCGCCGACGACGTACAGCTTGCCGCCGAGCACCGCGCTGCCCGCGCCCGCGTACGGCTTGGGCGAGGACGCGGCGGTGGACCAGGTGTTCGTGGCCGGGTCGTAGACCTCCGTCTTGGCGTCGGGGTCACCGCTGGCGCCCCAGCCGCCGGACACGTAGAGCTTGCCGTTGATGAAGCCGTGGGCCGGGCTGCCCTCGCGGGTGTCGGCCGCGGAGGCCAGCTTGGTCCAGGCCCCGCTGTCGGGGTCGTAGGCGTACAGGTCCTTGACGTCCGCGCTGCCGTCGAACCCGAAGGCGGAGTAGACCTTGCCGTCGTAGACGGCCACCGCGTTGTCCTGGATCGTGGCGGGCAGGTTGGCCACCGGCTGCCAGGCGTCACCGGCCGCGTTCGCCGCCGGCTTGGCCTCGGACTTCTTGCCCTTGCCGAGGGCCAGCGGGGAGTAGGTGCCCTTCACCAGGTTGAGCGGCGCACCGCTGTCCTTGGACTGCATGACGAAGCCACCGGACTGCTCGCCCAGGGTGAGCGTGGCGGGCGCGCCGCCGGTGTTCTTCACGGTCAGCTTCTGGGTGCCCTGCTTGCCCCAGCCGAGCGTCTTCTCGACGGAGCCCGGGGTGACCTCCAGCTTGCCGGCCTTCAGGCTGAAGGCGGCCTGCGTGGTGCTGTCCGCGGCCACGTTCACCGACTTCGTCTGGTCGCCGTAGTGCGACTTGGACGCGGTGAAGTCGTGCTTGCCCGTCTTGCTGGAGAACATCCAGAAGAAGCTGCCGCCCAGCGACGGGTTGTCCGGGGTGGCCGCGGTGGTGGCCTTCTCCCCGGAGGCGTCCGTGTTGACGACCGTGGCGCCGACGAGCGCGCCGTCGGTGTTGGCGTCCTTCACGGTACCGGCGACCAGACCACCGTTGACGGGCTCATAGGTCCGCTTGCCCACGAAGACGTTGTCGAGCTCCCACCAGTAGCCGTAGCTGCCCTTGAAGTGGAACCGCAACTGCACACCGGACTTGCCGGCGTAGTCGGTCAGCGGGACCTCGACATGGGCGGGGCCGGTCAGGGTGGTGGTGCGGTTCCAGACGTTGGTCCAGGTGGCACCGCCGTCGGTGGTGACGTCGATGTCGCCGGTCTGGCTGCTGAAGCTCTTGTAGTCGGTGTCGAAGGACAGTTCGGGGCTGGTGTTGCCGCTCAGGTCGAAGACCGGGGAGAGCAGCGTGCTGTCCTGCTTCTTGCCGCTGCCGTAGTGGTCGCTGTCGGCCATGGCGAAGCCGCCGGAGCCGCCGGTCTTGTTGCCGCGGTTACCGGGGTCGCCGAACTCCCAGCCGCCGGTGGTGCCGTCGGCGTTCACCACGCTCCAGCCCGCGGGGGCGTCGGTGGTGGAGTCGAAGTGCTCGGTCGGGCCGGAGAGCTTGACCTCGTAACCGGGCGCCGTGGCCGCCTGGGGGTCAGCGGTGGCCGCGATGTTCACGGTCTGCGCCGCGTCGTCCACGGTCACCTGCTTGGTGACGGTCTTGTAGCCGGGGTACACGGAGGTGACGCGCATGGTGTACTCGTCGCCCTGCGGGAGGTCGACGCTGTACGCGCCCGTGTACGGGTCGGTGAAGATCGGGGCACCGGGCACGTCATCGACGGTGATCTTCGCGTAGAGCGGCCAGCCGTGGCCGGAGCCGTCGGTCACCTTGCCGCTGACGTTCTTCCGGGGCACCGAGTCCAGCGCGAAGTTCGTCGTGACCGTGGTGTCGTTGCCGACGACGACGCCGGGAGCCTTCTTGGGCTTGTATCCGTAGAAGGACGCGGCCATGTCGTACGTGCCGGGCGGCACCGTCAGGCTGTAGTGGCCCTGGGCGTCGGTGGTCGCGCGGTAGGTACCGGCCACGACGGAGGCACCGGCGAGCGCCTTGCCCGCGCTGTCGGTGACGGCGCCGGAGACCTCGCCGTGCGCGCCGACGCGGAAGGCGGCCAGACCGTTGGGCGTACCCAGCCCGGTCGGGCCGTCGTAGCCCGCGCCCGCGGTGCACAGATACGACGGGCTGCAACTGCCGTTGCTGCCCTGCGTCACGTCGTTGAGCGCGGACGCGCTCTTGTACGGGTACGAGTTCGGGTAGCTGCCCTCGGCCGGGGTGCCGGCCGCGGCGTACGTGCCCGCGATGATCGGCGACGAGGCGCTGGTACCGCCGTACACGGCCCAGCCGGAGCCGCCGTAGGTCTGGTAGACCGAGACACCGGTGACCGGGTCGGCGACCGCGGCGACATCGGCGACGGTGCGCTTGTCACAGCCCGTGTCGGTCTGGAAGGACGGCTTGGGCTCGTACGCCGAGCAGCCCGAACCGGGGCCGCCGTAGCTGTTGTGCCACACCGACTCCGACCAGCCGCGGCTGGTGCTGGTGTCCCGCTTCAGGGCGGTGCCGCCGACGGAGGTCACGTACTGCGAGGCGGCCGGGTAGGAGACGCCGTAGTCGCTGTCACCGGAGGAGGCGACCATGGCCACGCCCGGGTGGTTGTAGTGGGCGTCCAGGTCCGTGGTCTCGGACGGGTCCTCACCACTGCCCGGCGAGGAGTCGTAGCCGGTGCCGTAGGAGTTGGAGACGTACTTGGCGCCCTGCGCGACGGCCTGGTCGACGGCCGCGCCGATGTCCTCGAAGCTGGCGCTGTCGGCCTCGACCAGCAGGATGTTGGCGTTGGGCGCGGCGGCGGAGACCATGTCGAGGTCGAGCGAGATCTCGCCCGCCCAACCGGCGTCCGGACTCGGGTAGTCGGTGCCACCGCGCTGGTCGATCTTCTTGAAGCAACCGTTGTCGGTGGTGCAGGCGGGCAGCCCGTACTGCTGGCGGTAGACGGCGAGGTCCGCCTCGGCGGACGGGTCGTCATAGGCGTCGACGATGGCCACCGTCTGGCCCGCGCCGCCGTTCGCCGGCAGGTTGTACGCGCCCTGGAGGTCAGCGGGTCCGAAGCCGCTCGGCGTGTCCGCGTGCGGCTGTACGCCCTTGGCGCCCTTGACGTCGGTGCGACGCAGGGCCATACAACTGAACTCGCCCTTCTGGGGCGACGTGCAGACCTGTTCCACCCCGGGGCGCGACGCGGCGGCGGCAGTGCCCTGTGAGGCTGCCGCGGCACCGGCCGCCTGGGTTATGGGGAAGCCCAGAACGGCCACGGCCGCCGCGGTGAACGCAGCCAGCCGCGCGGAGGTTCTCCGCGCGACTGGTCTGGAATGACTCGATGTGCTGCGCAATGTGTGACTCCCATGCTTACCGAGCTGGGGCCGACCCGTGCGCTGGTTCTCGGTCGACAGTGGATGGGGTTTCATCCACCGCCGACAACTAATGCACCAGGGGCATGTCCTCGACAAGAGGGCCATGTGTGGCAGATACCTGACATGGCATGAACCCGCCAGCAACATGCGACCAAGATCATAGGCGGTGCCGTCACAACGTGATAAGGCGTACCCAAAGCTGACGGCCGCCACTCGGAGTCTCCCTGACGGCAGGTCCGTTCCCGGCACTTCCTGTCTCTTTGGCGGGATCCCCACTCTCAGCAGATGCGCGGGAGTTGCTCCCCCACCGGCAGGTCGACCACCCGGGTGCCCCCCAGGCCGGTGCGGGCCACCACCATGCCCGGGTGGTCCGCCACCACCTCGCCGATGATCCGGGCCCCCGTTCCGAGGGGGTGTGTCCGCATCGCGTCCAGGACGGCGTCGGCGTGCTCGCGCGGGACGAACGCCACCAACTTGCCTTCGTTGGCCACGTACATGGGGTCCAGGCCCAGCACCGCACAGGCGTTGGCGACGGCCGGCGGGACCGGGACCTCGCGTTCCCTGATGACGACCCCGGTGCCGGAGGCGGCGGCGATCTCGTTCAGCGCGGCGGCCAGACCGCCCCGCGTGGGATCGCGCAGCACATGCAGCTCCGGGGTGACCGCGAGCATGGTGTCGACCAGCCCGCCGAGGGCCGCGCAGTCGCTCTCGATCTCCACGCCGAACTCCAGCCCCTCCCGGACGCTCATGATCGCCACACCGTGCACACCGATGGCGCCGCTGACGATGACGACGTCACCGGGGACGACCCGCTGCGGTCGCAGGTCGACACCGGCCGGAATCAGGCCGATTCCCGCCGTGTTGACGTAGACACCGTCGCCGTGTCCGGCCTCCACCACCTTGGTGTCCCCGGTCGCCACCTCGACACCGGCCGCCCGCGCGGCGGCGCCGAGCGCCTCGGCGACGCGCGCCACCGTCTCCAGTTCGACGCCCTCCTCGAGGATGAACCCGCAGGAGAGATACGCGGCCCTCGCGCCGCTCATGGCAAGGTCGTTGACGGTGCCGTTGACGGCGAGATCGCCGATGCTGCCCCCGGGGAAGAACAGCGGCCGTACCACGAAGGAGTCGGTGGAGAAGGCCAACCGGACGCCCCCGAGCGAGAGTTGAGCGGCGTCGCCCGCCTGCTCGAGCGCGGCGCCCCCGTACGCGGGCGCGAAGACGTCCCGCACGAGTTCCGCCGACAGCATCCCGCCCCCGCCATGCCCCATGACGACACGGGACCGCTCGCTCAGCGGAGCCGGACAGGTCCACGCCGCCGGGTCCGGGGCAGCGGCGGTCAGATCGGTGGTCTCAGACAACGGGGCTCGCCTCCCGGGGCGTCGGGGTGGTCTCGAGGCGCCGGTAGAGGTAGTACGCGGCGCAGGCGCCCTCGCTGGAGACCATGGTGGCCCCGAGCGGGGTGCGGGGTGTGCAGAGGGTGCCGAACGCCTCGCACTCATGCGGCTTGAGCAGCCCCTGAAGCACCTCGCCGCTGCGGCACTCGGCCGGTTCACGGGTCTTGATGCCCTCGACCCGGAAGCGGTACTCGGCGTCGTACGCACGGTACTTGGCGGACAGCCGCCAGCCGCTGTCCGGGATCACCCCGATCCCGCGCCAGGCGCGGTCGGTGACCTCGAAGACGTCCTCCAGCATGGCCTTGGCCGCCGCGTTGCCCTCGGGCCGTACGGCACGGGGGTAGGCGTTGTCGACGGTGTGCTCACCGCGCTCCAGTTGCGCCACGGTCCGGCGTACGCCTTCGAGGATGTCGAGGGGCTCGAACCCGGTCACCACGATCGGGACACCGAAGCGCTCGGCCAGTTCGGGGTACTCCCCCACGCCCATCACACTGCACACATGCCCGGCCGCCAGGAAGCCCTGGACCCGGCAGTCCGGCGAGCGCATGATCGCCTCGATGGCGGGCGGCACCCGCACATGGGAGACCAGCAGACTGAAGTTCTCGATGCCGAGCTTGCGGGCCTGATACACCGTCATGGCGTTGGGCGGCGCGGTGGTTTCGAAGCCGATACCGAAGAACACCACCTGCCGGTCGGGGTGTTGCCGCGCGAGCCGCAGCGCGTCCAGCGGCGAGTAGACCACGCGTACGTCACCGCCCGCCCCGCGCACCTGGAACAGGTCCCGTCCCGTGCCGGGCACCCGGAGCATGTCACCGAAGGAGCAGAAGATCACCTCCGGGCGGGAGGCGATCTCCAGCGCCTTGTCGATGACCTCCAACGGGGTCACACACACGGGACAACCGGGCCCGTGGATCAACTCCACCTCCTTCGGCAGCAGTTGATCGATGCCATGACGAATGATGCTGTGCGTCTGGCCACCGCAGACCTCCATCAGGGCCCAGGGCCGGGTCACCGTGGCATGGATGTCGTCCAGGAGCCGACGCGCCAGCTCCGGGTCCTGGAACTCGTCGATGTACTTCACTTGCGTACCTCCTCGGCCGCGGGCGGGAGCCCTCCCCCGGTCTCGGCGGCCAGTTCCCAGGGGTCGCCGAACTCCTCCTGCAACAGGCCGAGGTTCTCGAAGAGTTCGAGCGTCTGCCGCGCCGACTCCTCGTCCAGGCGCTGGAGCGCGAAGCCGACGTGGACGATGGCGTACTCACCCACCTTCAGGTCGGGCAGGTACTCCAGGCACACCTCCTTGACCACACCGCCGAAGTCGACGGTGGCCATCCGGGTGCCGTCACGTTCCTCGATCTGAAGCACTCTGCCGGGTACCGCCAGGCACATGGGCCTCTCCTCGCTGTGGGGGTGGGGTCGGTCAGGGACGTTCGCCGCTCTCCTCGGCCCGCGCGGCCACCATGAGCTGGCCGAGCGCCAGACCGCCGTCGCCCGGCGGCACCAGGTGGTGGCGCAGCACGGTGAAGCCGTCCGCGCCGAGCACCTGTGAACAGGCCGAGGAGAGCAGGGAGTTGAGGAAGACGCCGCCGGTCAGGGCGACGGTGTCGAGGCCGTGCCGCTCGCGTGCCAGGACGCAGAGGCGGTGGACGAGGCCGGTGACGGCCCGGTGGAAGCGGGCGGCGATCAAGGCCGGTCCCATGCCCGCGCGCAGGTCCTCGACGACGGCCGCGAGCACCGGTGCGGGGTCCGCCTGGACCGGCCCGCCGCCCGGCCGCGCGGGCCGCAGGGCGAAGGCGTAGGACGTGGTGTCGTCGGCCGGTGCCCGCAGCGCGGCGGCCTCCAGCTCGACGGCGGCCTGGGCCTCGTACCCGGCGCGCTGGCACACGCCCGCGAGCGAGGACACGGCGTCGAAGAGCCGCCCCATGCTGGAGGTGGGCACGCAGTTCAGGTTCCGCGTCAACTGCCGTTCCAATACGCGGAGTTCGTCGGGCGGGCAGGCGGCCGTACAGGCGAGCCGGTCCGACCGGTCGAGCCCGGCCGCCCACAGGTGTGCGAGCGCCATGCGGTAGGGCCGGTGCACCGCGGCGTCGCCGCCGGGCAGCGGCACATACGCGAGATGCCCGAACCGGGTGAAGCCGTCGTAGTCCGCGAGCAGGACCTCCCCGCCCCACACCGCTCCGTCGTCCCCGTAGCCCGTGCCGTCGAAGGCGACGCCGATCACCGGACGGCTGCCGTCAAGTCCGTTCTCCGCCATCGCGGCGGTGACATGGGCGTGATGATGCTGGACCCGGACGACGGGCCGGTCTGCCGCGTTGCGCACGGCCCACCGGGCGGAGCGATAGCCCGGATGCCGGTCGGCCACCAGCATGTCCGGCCGCACCGGGGTGATCGACTCCAGGTGGGCCGCGGCACGCTCGAAGGCCCGCTGAGTGGCGAGGTCGTCCATGTCACCGATGTGGGCGGACAGCCAGGCCCGGCGGCCCTCGCCGAGACAGAGGACGTTCTTGAGGTCGCCGCCGACCGCGAGGGCCGCCCGCACCAGCACCGGAAGCGTCACCGGCAGGGGCGCGTAGCCACGGGCGCGGCGCACGATGAGCGGCTCGCCGTCGCACACGCGCACCACCGAGTCGTCGCACGGCACATGGATCGGCCGGTCGTGCGTGAGCCAGGCGTCGGCCAGGTGCGCGAGCCGCGACAGGGCCTCCTCGTCGTCGGTGACGAGCGGCTCGCCGGAGACGTTGCCACTGGTCATGACGAGCAGCCGGGGGCCTTCGGCGTCATCGGGGAGACCGAGGAGGAGATGGTGCAGGGGCGTGTAGGGCAGCATGACGCCGAGGTCGGGGCTGCCGGGGGCGACGGCCTCGGCGGGCCGCGGGGCTCCCGGCGCGGTGCGGCGGCGCAGCAGCACGATGGGCCGGGTGCCGCCCGTGAGGAGACTCCGTTCCGCCGGGCCGAGCCGGACCAGGTGCTCGATGTCGTCGACGCCGCGGGCCATGACGGCGAACGGCTTGTCCCCCCGTCCCTTCCTGCGTCGCAACAGCGCGACAGCGGCGGGGTCGGTGGCGTCGCACGCCAGGTGATAGCCGCCGAGCCCCTTGACGGCCACGATCGCTCCGCCCGCCAGCAGCGCGCGGGCCTCGGCGACCGGATCCGCGGTGGCGACCGGTCGCGGCGGGCCGTCGCCGTCCGGTGGGCGCATGAGCAGTCGGAGCCGAGGGCCGCAGGCCGGGCAGGCGACCGGCTGCGCGTGGAAGCGGCGGTCGGCCGGATCGGCGTACTCGCGGGCGCAGTCGGGACACATCGGGAAGCCCGCCATGGTGGTGTGCGGCCGGTCATAGGGCAGACCGGTGACAATCGTGAACCGCGGGCCGCAGTGGGTGCAGTTGACGAAGGGGTGGCGGTGGCGCCGGTCGGCGGGGTCGGCCAGTTCGCTCAGGCACGCGGCGCAGGTGGCGGTGTCCGGCGGGATCAGCGTCCCGGCCGGGCCGCCCGTGCGGGAGGCGAGGATGGTGAACGCGGTGTCGCCGATGGCGGGCATCTCCTCGTACCGCACGTCCTCCACCCGGGCCAGCGGTGGCGCGTCGCGCGCGATCCGGTCGCAGAACCGGGCGACCGCCTCGGGGTCGCCCTCGACCTCCGCGAGGACGCCTTCGGGGGTGTTCGTCACATGTCCGCTCAGGCCCAGGGTGGTGGCGAGGGAGTGCAGATACGGCCGGAAGCCGACCCCCTGCACCACACCGTGGACGCTGACCTTGCGGCGCAGGGGTGCCGGAGCGGCGACGGCCCTCGGGGGTGGCGGTCCGCTCACGAGCCGGACGGGGCCATGGCGCCGGTGCCGTCCGCGTGGTCATGGGTGTGCCGGTGCGGCCGTCGGGCCATGACCGGGGTGTGCACGGGGGCGCCGTCCGCGGCGGCCAGCGCCCGGTCCAGCAGGGCGCCGACACCGACGCCCGCGCGGGCCGAGGTCAGCACCACCTCCACGCCGGGGTTGACCTGCTCGACGTGCGCGCGGAACGCCGCCTCGTCGAAGGCGACGGCCTCGGCGATGTCGGTCTTCGTGACCACGACCAGATGGGCGAGCCCGAAGGCGGTGGGGTACTTCAGCGGCTTGTCCTCGCCCTCCGTCACGGAGGCGAGGACGACACGCAGGGTCTCCCCGAGGTCGTACGAGGCCGGGCAGACGAGGTTGCCGACGTTCTCCACGAACAGCAGCCGGGCGGCGCCGGGCGGCCAGCCGTCCAGATGGCGGCCGAGCATGTCGGCCTCCAGATGGCACAGCCCGTCGGTGAGGACCTGCTTGACCGGGACGCCCGAACGCGCCAGCCGCGTCGCGTCGTTCTCCGTGGCGAGGTCGGCGGTCAGCGCGGCGACCGGCACGGATCGCTCGCGGGCGAGGACGAGTTCGCGTTCCAGCAGGGCGGTCTTGCCGCTGCCGGGACTGGAGAGCAGATTGACGACCGCGGTGCCGCGAGCCGCCAGTTCCGCGCGCAGGGTGTACGCGCTCTGCTCGTTCTTGGCGAGTACGGCCTGCTGGAGGTCGACCACTCGGCACATGGTTCAGCGCTCCTCGGGGATCGGTTCGCGGGTGGCCGCGTGCGCCGGGCCGTCCTCCCAGTGCACGCTGACGATCTGTAGTTCACGGCCCGCCAGCAGGTCGGTGGTGCCCGCGCCGCAGCGCGGGCAGCTCAGCAGGGGCGGCATGCCGACGAGCCATTCGTGGGCGCACGGGGCGCAGCGGGCCCGGCCCGGCACCGGTTCGGTGACCAGCTCGGCGCCCGCCAACACCGTTCCGGCGCAGGCGAGTTCGAAGCAGAAGGACAGGGCGTCGGGGACGACACCGGCCAGTTCGCCCACCTGGAGCCGTACCGAGCGCACCGCGGTGACGTCCCCTGCTCGTTCGGCGGCTTCTTCCACCTGGCCGACCACGGCCAGTGCGATGGACATCTCGTGCATCGGTCTCCGTCTTGGCGAGACGTCTGGGGCGGGGCGTGGGTACGCAGCCGCCGACGACCATTAGAGGGGAGGCGCCGGGGGCCGAGGGACCGGCGCGCCGTCGCCGTCCGGCCGCGTCCGCCGTTCGTCGCAACGGCACGGCACCGTCGCCCGCCCGCGGAACGTCACATCCTGCGGATCCGCAGATAGCGCAGGATGTCGGGCATGACCTGCGCGACGACGGCGGCCACGGCACCGGCCGCCAGACCGCCGAGGATGTTCCTCGACAGGGTGCCTCGCCGCACCACCCGCACGTCGCGGACCCGGGGGCCACGGAAGTCCGCGCGGCTCGTCAGGTCACGGGTCCGCATGTCACGGGTCCTCATGTCGCGGTTCCTCATGTCGCGGTTCCGGGAACCACAGAGGTCGGCTCGGGTCCGGGGGGTTCGTCGCTCCACAGCATCTCCTCGATCAGTCGGACGGCCTCGGGTACGGCGGCGGACACCTGTGGGCTGAGGCCGATGCCCTCGTCCAGCGAGGCCGGTTCGCACCCCACGACGAGCGTGCGCCGCGGTGGCTCTCCCCCGGTCTGCGCGCAGAGCGTGCCCAGCAGGGCGAGGACGGCGTCGGGGGTCATCCGGTGGCCGTCGAGCGGGGCGCCCGGGGTCCCGGTCCCGGCGGTGTCGGGTTCGAGCACATAGAGGGTGCCGGGTTCCTCGCCCCGTACGGTGGCGTCCACCAGGATCAACGTGTCGTAGCCGTCGAGGAGTTGGTACGCCAGGTGCACTCCTCGTACCCCGATGTCCACGACCTCGACCCGGTCGGGTCGCGGGCGCGTGGCCAGGGCGTGCGCGGTCTCCACGCCGAAGCCGTCGTCGCCGAGGAAGATGTTGCCGATCCCGGCGACGAGGACGCCGCCGCTCGCGGGTGGGCTCATGCGTCGTCCTCCAGGAGGGTGACTTCGTCGGGCTGGAAGTAGAGGAAGCGGCCCTGCTCGCGGCGGATGTCGGCGCCCGGGTCGTCGTCCAGCGTCACCGCCAGATGCACCGTTCCGTCCACGTCGTGCAGCACGGCCTCGACCTTCGCGGTGCGCCCGCACAGGAAGAAGTCCTGGGCGTCGGTGTGGCGCAGGCCGGGGTCGAGCCGAACTCGGCTTCCGGCGGCGACGGTTCGGCCGTCCACGACGGCCCGGTCATGTGCCGGGTCGAAACCCGCGTCGCTCGCCGGGTCCCACCACGGGGTGTCCGCGGGCGGGAGTCCGTGCCCGTCGGGCAGGGGCGCGTCGGGCGCGGGTCCGGTCACCTCGCGCAGGCCGCGCACCGCCCCGTGCAGGCGCTCCAGGACCTCCGGGGGCATCGACTCCGCCAGGGCGACGGCGGCGGCGGCCCGCTCGTCGGTGCCCCGCGCCTCCCGCTTCTCCTCGTCGGTGAGGGCGGCCGTGCGCAGCGCGAGGATCTCGTCGATCTCGGTGGCGTCGTACAGGGCACCCGGGCTCTCGGGGGCGATGGCGGGGTGGTCCTCCAGGATGATCGGCGAGGACAGCATCAGATCCGCCTGACCGACCGCACCGGCCAGTACGGGCCAGGTGTGCAGGTTGCGGCAGGCGGCGACGGCGGCCTTGGCCCACTCGGGGGGATCCGTCATCGACAGGAACGACCCGGTGCTCAGCCCCATCAGCAGATGGCTCGCCACGAGGGAGCGCGGCAGTGCCGCGTCCCGGCCCGCGGCCTCGTCCTGAGCGGGCGTCCAGGTGCTGGTGTTCTCGACCACCGCGCTCAGCCGCACGACCCGGTAGGGGCCGTCGAGTTCGCGGGCCGACAGCCGCAGCGCGCCGTCGAGTTGCTCGTACCGGCGCAGCACTCGCCCGACCGGGAAGCCGTTCTCGTCCCGTACGGGTTCGCTCTCCTCCCCGGCGGCGCGGGTGAAGGGGATCGTGACCCCGTCGCCGTCCAGGAGCGCGTCCATGGTCACAACGGCCTCGACGCGCTCCTCGCAGCCCTCGTCCCAGGGGACCAACACCCGGTCGGGCAGCCGGAGTTCGGCCACGGTCTCGAACCCGCCGCCGGGCCGCGCCTGTTGGACCGTTCTGCGGCGGGCACGCAGGAAGCGCAGTTCGACCGCGAGGGTGGTGCCCGCGCGGGGCTCCAGCAGGCACTCGGTGTGCTGGAAGTCGTTCTCGTCGCGCTCGGCGCCCCAGGCGGGCGGTACGAGCACGCCGAACTGCCAGCGCAGCCGGTTCTTGGCGGACGAGGCCCGGTAGGGGTAGAGCACATAGCCCTCGAAGAGGACGGCGTCGGCCACCTGCCGCGCGCGGGCGAAGCGTGCCTCCGTCTCGGGGGCGAACGCGGTCACGCTCACGGCGTGGTCCTTCCGATGAGGGTGTGGCCGAGGCGAGGGCTCGGCGGGTCCGGGGGATCCGCCTCGTCGAGCAGGGCCCGTACGGTCGCCTCCCAGGAGGGCAGCGCCCGCCGCGAGCGGAAGGCGAGCAGGGCGTCCATGGTGGCGCGGGGCAGCCGGATCCAGCCGCACCCGGGGAAGTGCTGCTCGATCATCTCCCGCCAGATCGCGACCGGCATCCCGAAGAGCGCCTCCCGGTCCCAGGGGACGGGTTCGACATGGAAGCCGCCCGCTCCGGTGAACGCCGTACCGGAGAAGAGCATCCGCAGCGGGACCTCGCCGCCTTCGAGGGCGGCGAGATAGCGGGAGGCGGCGATGTCCAGGTCGTAGGTGCAGGGCACCACGAGGTCGGTCTCGGTCTGGCCGGTGAAGCCCTGCACCATGAGCGGGACTTGGGTGAACTCCAGCGGCTTCAGAGTGCTGCCCCAGCGGGAGCGGTCGCCGAACAGGTCCACGAGGCCGTCGCTCTCGGCCGTCCCGTAGCCGCGCCGGGCGGGCTCGATACGGATCTGGCAGCGCAGCGCGAGGGCGTGGACGGGGGTGTCGTCGGGTGTGGTGACGCGCAGCCGGAACACGAGGGTGGGTCCGGCGGCGTACCGGTCGGCGCGAACTCCCGTGCAGGAGAAGGTCAGTTCCGTCATGGTCCGGCCTCCTCGGCCACGGGTCGCGCGCGCTCCTCGACCCGGGCGAAGAACGCGTCCAGGGCGGCTCGGGCCTCCGCGCCGCCGTCGAAGCCCTGCCACAACAGGCGCATCCGGCCGACCAGTTCGTAGCAGATGTCGATCGGCACGAGGTGGCAGGTGACGCGTCCGCCGGGATCGCGGTGCAACAGCAGGGCTTCCACGTCGGGTTCGAGAAGGCCGACGAGGCGGCTGTCGCCGAGGGCCGTGCTCCAGGCCTCCGGTTCGAGTTCGCTCTCGGTGGCTCCGGCGGGGCTCGGATAGAGGGCCACCAGTCGGTCGAGCGCGGGGTTGCGGAAGAAGAAGACGACGCCGACCGGGATCTGTAGTGCTTCCCAGGCCCGGTCGTCGAGGCGGTGGCCCGGGTCGGTGAGGTAGCGGTCCGGCACGGCGCGGAAGCGGCCGTCCGTGGCGCCCGGCCGGTCCATCAGCAGGAAGCAGGGCGGACAGGCGCAGACGAGGCGGCGCTGGTCGGTGTCCACGAGATGCCGGTGCCGCGCCTCGTCCACCGCCGCCGCGCACAGCCCACACCGCTCGGGCTGCGGCGGGCGTTCGGCCAGGAACCTGCGCAGTCCGGCGGCGGGTGACGGTGCGGGAGGAGCGCTCATGACGTCCTCGTCGGCGCCGCGCGGGTGCCGATCTGGAGCAGGACGGGTTCGCGCTCCCCTGCTTCCACCTCGACCACCGTGACCTCCGGCGCGAAGCAGGCCAGGGCCTCCTCCGCGGCCTCCCGGACCGCCGCCTCGCCGCCGCAGCCGCAGCCCCCGCCCGCGGCCGTCCGCAGTCGCAGGGTCCCGGTCGTCTCGTCGAAGGCCACGACCTCGAGGTCGTGGCCGCGTACGGTGGCGAGCGCGCGGGCGACACGGGTCTCGCGGTCCTCGGGGTGAAGGTCGTGCAGGACGAGCAGGCTCGCCACGAGGTCGTCGCCGAGCAGGCCGGTCACGGGGGCGCCCTTGGGCAGCAGGTCGAGGATCCGGGCGAGGCCCGCGCCGTAGAACTCCATGAGGGCCCGTACCAGGTCCTCCGCCGCCGCGGTGGCGGCCGGATCGCCGCCGGCGGCCAGCCGGTCGAGGATCTCCTCGACGCGCCGCCCGGTCCGCGCCGCGTCCACCGCACTTCTCCCGGAACTCGCCCCGCTCATCCGGCCAGTCCGCTCAGGCCCGTGGGAACGTGCATCGTCTGTACGGTCCTGCCGCCGCCGACGTACATATGGACACCGCAGGGCAGACAGGGGTCGAAGCTGCGGACGGCACGCATGATGTCGATGCCCTTGAAGTTCTCCGGGGAGTTCTCCTCGAAGATCGGCGTGTTCTGGACGGCGTCCTCGTACGGGCCGGGGGTGCCGAAGCTGTCCCTGGCGCTGGCGTTCCACGGGGTCGGCGGGTACGGGTGGTAGTTGGCGATCTTCCCGTCGCGGATCACCATGTGGTGGGAGAGGACGCCGCGTACGGCCTCGGTGAATCCGACACCGATGCTCTCGTCGGGGACCTCGAACTTCTCCCAGGTCTGGGTGCGCCCGGACCGTACCTCGTGCAGTCCCTGCTCCGCGAAGTACAGGGCGAGGGCGGCGGTGTAGGCCTGGAAGTAGGTACGGGCGCGGTTGCGTTCCAGCGCGTTGCTCCAGCGCGGGATCTTCCACTCGAAGGTGGTCTCCGGCTTCGACATCGTGCGGGGCAGGTTGATGACCACGCTGTGGCCGGTGGACTTCACATAGCCGGTGTCGACCAGCCCGGCCAGCGCCGTGCTCCACAGCCGGGCGAGGGGGCCGCCGCCGGTGTCCAGGGCGAGATGGTCCTTGCCGTCGAACCAGCGCGGCGACATCACCCAGCTGTACTTGTCGTCGAAGTTCCGCTTCTGCGGCGCCGGGATGGTGTGCTGGTTCCAGGGGTGGCGCGGGTCGACCCGGTTGCCGAGCGGGTCATGGGTGACGAACTGCTCCTTGCCCTGCCAGTCCTGGTAGTACGAACTGCCCAGCAGGATACGGATACCGAGGTTGATCTCGGTGAGATCGGTGGTGATGAGTTCGCCGTCCACGACGATGCCGGGGGTGACGTACATCTTCCGTCCCCAGTCGGTCATGTTGGCGTAGGTGAAGTCGCAGTGCTCCGGGTCGTTGAGCGCTCCCCAGCAGCCGAGCAGCACCCGGCGTCGGCCGACCTCCTCGTATCCCGGCAGCGCCTCGTAGAAGAAGTCGAACAGGTCGTCGTGCAGGGGGACCACGCGCTTCATGAACTCCACGTACCGCATCAGCCGGCTGAGGTAGTCCGTGAAGAGCTGTACGGAGGCGACGGTGCCGACGCCGCCCGCGTAGAGCGTGGAGGGGTGCACATGGCGGCCCTCCATGAGGCAGAACATCTCCCGGGTGTAGCGGCTCACCTGCAACGCCTCGCGGTAGAACTCGCCTTCGAGGGGGTTCAAGGAGCGCATGATGTCGGCGATGGTGCGGTAGCCGTGCTCCGCGGCGTGCGGGGCCTCGGTGCGCTCGGCCAGTTCGAGGACGCCGGGGTTGGTCTCCTTGACCATCTTCTCGCAGTAGTCGACCCCGACCAGGTTCTCCTGGAAGATGTTGTGGTCGAACATGTACTCCGCGGCCTCGCCGAGGTTGATGATCCACTCACCCAGGTGCGGGGGCTTCACCCCGTAGGCCATGTTCTGCGCGTACACCGAGCAGGTGGCGTGGTTGTCACCGCAGATACCGCAGATACGGCTGGTGATGAAGTGGGCGTCGCGGGGGTCCTTGCCGCGCATGAAGACGCTGTAGCCGCGGAAGACGGAGGAGGTGCTGTAGCACTCCGCGACCCGCTTCTGCTTGAAGTCGATCTTCGTGTGGATGCCGAGGCTGCCCACGATCCGGGTGATCGGGTCCCAGGACATCTCCATCAGACCGCTGCCGTCGCGGGCTGCCTTCGTCGTGGCTGTCATCGTGTGTCTCGTGCCCTTCTGCGCGCGGGATGTCCGGGAGGGTGGGGACGGGTCGGGGGGTGCGGCGGTGTCACCAAGGGCGCCGGTAGCCGGTGGTGAGCTTGCGTCCGGTGTGGCGCCACTTGGGCTCCTTGTCCACCGTGTCGAGCGTGATGGCCCGCAGCTTGCGGATGAGCACGCCGTAGGCGCCGCTCGCGTTCGTGGACAGCGTGGCGCCGGGCGGCTGGTCCATGAAGGGCATGAACTTGTCCGGGAAGCCGGGCATGGTGCAGGCGATGCAGATGCCCCCGACGTTCGGGCAGCCGCCGATGCCGTTCATCCAACCCCGCTTGGGCACATTGCACTTGACGACCGGGCCCCAGCAGCCGAGCCGGACCAGACAGGTGGGGTCGTCGTACCGCTCGGCGAACACGCCCTGCTCGTAGTGGCCCGCGCGGTCGCAGCCCTCGTGCACCGTGGCCCCGAACAGCCAGGTCGGGCGCAGCTTGTCGTCCAGCGGGATCATCGGGGCGGAACCGGCCACCTGGTAGAGGAGGTAGGTGAGCGTCTCGGCGAAGTTGTCGGGCTGGATCGGGCAGCCCGGGACGCAGACGATGGGGATGCCCGCCTTCGAGCGCCAGTCCCAGCCGAGGTAGTCGGGCACGCCCATCGCGCCGGTCGGGTTGCCCTCCATGGCGTGGATACCGCCGTACGTGGCACAGGTACCGGCGCAGACGACCGCCGTCGCCTTGTCCGCGAGCCGGTCGATCCACTCGCTGGTCGTGATCGGCTGCCCCGTCTCGGGGTTGTCCCCGAACCCGCACCAGTAGCCCTCGCGCTTGATCTGCTCGTTGGGTACGGACCCCTCGATGACCAGCACGAACGGGTCGATCTCGCCGCGCTCCCCCTTGAAGAACCACTCGATGAACGTGTCCGCGCCCTCGACCGGGCCGCATTCGAAGTCGATCAGGGGCCAGTGGACGGCGACCTTGGGCAGCCCCGGCAGGACACCGAGCGCGATCTGTTCGATGCTCGGCTGCATCGCGGCGGTCAGCGCCACCGAGTCGCCGTCGCAGCTCAACCCGGCGTTGATCCAGAGGATATGGATCGTGGGCGTCTCGTCGCCGCTCTGGCCGTGGGCGCCCTTCGCCTTGGCCGCTTGCGGGGTGGCCGCTGTCATGGGACCGCCTCCTCAGGGAGGTAAGGGATATGAACGGCAATTCGACCATCAGTCTTCTTGCTATCAGTCATCCGGCCGCGACGAGACGCCATCGGGGTCCGTTCCAGTGACGCGGAGCGTGGCCGGGTGCGGCTGCGCCGTGCGCGCGGGCGACGCGGGCGCGAGATGCGGGGGCGTGCGGGACGGTCTCTCCTTGCGGACGAAGGCGCGGCGCAGTACGTGGTACGGGGCCTCGGGGTCGAAGAAGGTCCGGTGCATCCTGGCCAGCTCCCGCTCCCGGAAGGCGGCCAGGGGCTCCTCGCTCTCCTGGAGGTCGAGCCGCTCCTTCTTCACGGCGATCCGTGACCGGGTGCCCGGCAGCGATGCCAGCCGGGCCGCCAGGCGGCCGGACTCGGCGGCGAAGTCGCGCGGCTCGCAGGCGATCACGCGGTCGACCAGCCCGATGCGGTGGGCGGTGACGGCGCTCAGCGGCAGGGCCTCGCTCAGCAGGCGCCCCGCCGTCGCGGCACCGACCCGGCGCGGCAGGGTGTACGTCCAGTACTCCGAGCCGTACAGGCCCATCAGCCGGTAGTGCGGGTTCAGTACGCAGCCGGTGCGGCACCACACCTCGTCGGCGGCCAGGGCCAGCATCACCCCGCCTGCCGCGGCGTTGCCCGCGAGCGCCGCGATCACGAGCCGGTCGGTGGTTCTCAGGACCGCTTCGACCAGGTCGTCGAGGGCGTTGATGTTCGCCCAGGACTCGGCGGCGGGGTCCGCGGCGGCCTCGATGACGTTGAGGTGGATGCCGTTGGAGAAGAAGTCCCGCCCGCCGCCCAGGACCAGCGTCGAGGTGGGGCGCGCGCACGCCTCCCGGTAGGCGGCCAGCAGGCGGCGGCACTGCGCGGTGCTCATCGCGCCGCCGGGGAAGGAGAACGACAGGAAGCCGACGCTCCCCTCCTCCCGGTACCGGATGTCCGTCCAGGTGGGCCATGCCGCCTCCAGCGGCGCGGGCAGCTCCGGCAGCGGAGGCAACCGGTCACCGAGCGCCGACACCGCGGGGAGCTTGACCTCGGGCGGCTGTCCGGGGGTGCGGCGGCGTCGGAGTTCGGGGATCCAGACGGCGCCGTCGCGCGTCGCCCGGCAGATCGCCCCGGCCCGCGTGGCCAGCAGATGTCCCGGGGTGCCCCGCAGTCCCTCCTCGGGGTGGCCGCCGTGCAGATACCACTCGGCGCCGCACAGCGTGTCCAGGACACCGGGCCGGGAGTCCGCCGCGCGCAGCTTGCGGACGACGGTCCGGGTGGAGTCGGCGGCCCAGTCGATCCGCCGGACGCGCTGGTCGAGGTAGGGGCGGGTGCGGGCGGCGGTCTGCGGGAGTGGGGTGTGGCTCCGGGAGGCGAAGCGCTCCACGGCCGGCAGGACGGCCGCGAGCGCCGCGTCGGCGATCTCGTTGCGGTACAGGTCGCTCTTGGCGACCGGCGGCACCACGCAGGCGGCGGACGCCCACACCGCCCCGGCGTCCATCTCCTCCTCGGCCTGAAGGACCGTCACCCCCCACTGCCCCACACCCTCCTGCACCGCCCAGTCCAGCGAGGACGGTCCGCGGTCCCCGACGGGACCGGGGTGGACGATGAAGCACGGGTACGCGGACCACACCTCCCGGGGGATGGCCGTCGTCAGCATCGGCGCGAGGAGGAGGTCCGGCGCGTGCCGCCGTACGGTCTCGAGCCACGAGCCGTCCGGGAGGGGCACCAACTCCACCGCCACGGTGTGGCCCCGGTCGCGCAGTTCGGCATGGACGCGCTGGGTGAGGCTGTTGAACGCGCTGGCCACGAGCAGGATGTGCACGAAGGGCTCCCCGCGGATTCCCGGCGGACGACGATGCGGGCAGAGGTGCCCGGCCGCTTGCGATCGTCGGCCAGGCCCGGTCGCCGCCCTCGTAGACAGGCGGCGGGGTCACCCGAATTGCGGGGCACCGGGCGGCCACTCGGCCCGATCGCGAACGGGCCCTAGGCCTGGAACGGCAGCCGTTCGCGGGTCACAGGGTGTTGGAAGGCGGCGCCGGAGGCCCAGCGGGCGGTCTCGGCCAGGGCGAGGTCGGCCAGGCGGCGCCACTCGTTGCCCTGGGAACCGGCCAGGTGCGGGGTGAGGAGCACGTGCTCGCTGTCCCACAACGGATGGTCGGGCGGCAGCACTTCGGGATCGGTGACATCGAGGACGGCCCGGACGCGGCCCGCCCCGGCGGCCTCGGCGAGCGCGTCCTGGTCGACGACGGCGCCGCGCGCGGTGTTGATCAGTACGGCGCCGGGGCGCATGGACTCGATCAGGGAACGGCTGACCAGTCCACGGGTGGCGGGCAGCAGCGGGGTGTGCACGCTGACGGTGTCGCCGCGCGCGAACAGCTCGGCCAACTCCACGCGGGTGACGCCGAGTTGACGGGCGTCGGCGTCGGTGACGTACGGGTCGTGGAGGAGTACGTCGATGTCGTACGGGCGCAGCAGCTCGATGACGCGGCGGCCGATGAGCGAGGCGGACAGGATGCCCACGGTGCGGCGGTGGTTGCCGACGGTGCGGGGGGTGCGCAGCCAGTCGTCGCGGGTGCGGGTGGCGCGGTAGGCGCGGGCGCGTTCGAGGACGTGCTTGCCGGTGAGCAGGATCATCGCGAGGGCGTACTCGGCGACCGGCAGGGCGTTGGCCGAGGCGGCGGAGGACACCTCGATGCCCCACTCCCAGCAGGCATCGGTGAGGTGGCCGCGGACGCTGCCCGCGGTGTGCACCACCGCGCGCAGCCGGGGCGCCGCCCGCAGGACGTCCGTGTCCAGCGGAGGGCAGCCCCAGCCGGTGACCAGCAGATCGACCTCGGCGAGGACGGCCCGCGCCCGTGGCGTGGTGAAGTCGTCGAGGACGGGCGGCGGTACGAGGTCGCAGAGCGCGCCGAAGGCCGCGAGCGACTCCGGGTCGAGGACGGCCGTAGCGGCGTCCGGGGACATGGCGAGCGCGGTACGGGGCCGGAAGCCGGGACCCGGTATCGCGGGCGTCATCGGCGCCCCGTGCCGACCTGCTCACGCATCGGGCCTCCCCGCGCCGGGTGTTCGTCCGAAGGTCTTCCCGCGTGTGTCACGCGTTGCGGGCCGCCGGGGGCCCGCCGTGCGCGGCGGTCTCGCCCGCGCTGTCGTCCGCGGTGTCGTCCTGGTCGTAGGTGAGCCGGGCGTCGACGTCCACCACGCCGTCGACACCCTCGCACAGCCGTACCGTGACGGGAACCAGGCTCTTGCGTTCCACGCTGCCGCTCAGCGTGACCCGGCCGTCGTTGACCTCGACGGTCAGCGCGGAGGGGGCGAGTCCGAGCGTGCGGACGATGACGTCCTCGATGATCTCCTCCTGGATCGCGCGGTCCCGGCGCAGGAAGAGCTGGACGAGGTCGCTGCGGCTGATCACACCGATCAGCCGGCCCTCGCCGTCCACCACGGGCAGCCGCTTGATTCTGCGGTGCTCCATCACACGGGCCGCGCGGACCACGCTCCACTCCGGCTCCGCGACCATGGCGGGGCTCGTCATCAGGTCCTGGGCGGTGTTCCCCACGAACGACGAGGTCTGCTTGCGCAGCAGGTCGGCCTCGGACACCACGCCGATCGGCCGGTCCTCGTCGTCGACCACCGGCACGGCGGTGATGCCGTAGCGGTCGAGGAGGCGTGCGATCTCCCTGAACGTCGTGCCCGGCCGTACGCTCACGGCGGTGGGCGTCATCAGGTCGGCGACATCACGGTTCCTCATCACGCACAGGCTTCCTTCCCGTCGCCTCCGGGCCCCCTCGCTCTTCTCGGCCCCGAGACCGACGCTGACAGTAAGCATGCCATCACTGTAGTCGCGCGAACGTCCTCCGGACTGAGGCCGAACAGCCCATGGCGGGGACCCGAACGTCCTCTCCCCACCGGCGCCCTTGCCCTCCGAACGTACAGGAACGCACGTGCGGGTACCCGGGGACGGGACGACTCCCCCTTGGCACCCCGGCCGACGCGGGTCTTTCATGAGAGAGACGGGACGGGCCCCCGGGCCCCTTCCGTCGGCCACCGCTGGGGGGCGACCTGCTGGAGAGACCATGACCCTGCCGGCTGATCACCTCCCGATCGTGGCCGGAGTCGACGCCGACCCCGGCACCCGCGCGGCACTGGCCTGGGCGGCCGACGAGGCGGCACGCCGCCAGGTGCCGCTGCGCCTCGTCCACGCCGAGGGCGTACCGACCGCCGGGTTCCGGCGCTGGGAGATCCCGCCCTCCTGGGAGGCCTGGAACCAGGCCCTGCACGAAGAGGGGGAACGGGTCCTCAAGGCGGCGGTGGACTTCGCGGAGACCCGGCAGCCGCAGATCGAGGTGTCCGGGCTGCTGGCGGAGGGGAACCCGGTGTGGATCCTGCGGGAGCAGAGCCGGGACGCCCTGGCCCTGGTACTGGGGTCCTGGCACCTCAGCCGGGTGAAGGAGCTGTTCGGCTCCGCCTCGGTGGCCCTGCCCGTCATCACCCACGCCCAGTGCCCGGTGGTCGTCGTGCCCGAGTCGGAGGAGCCCATCACCCCGTCGAACCCGTACTTCGTCGTGGGCGTGGACGGCAGCGAGCGTTCCGCCACGGCCGTCGACTTCGCCATCGAGGAGGCCGCCGCGCACGGCGCGGGGCTGCACGCGCTGTACGCGTGGCACCCCCGGCTGCTCGGCGCGCTCGACACACAGGCGGCGCGGCAGGAGTGCGAGCGCATGCTGTCCGAGACTGTCGCCGGGCCGAGTACGCGGTTCCCGAACGTGGAGTTGCGGCAAGAGGTCGTCAGCGGCCATCCCGTGGAGATCCTGACCGAGGCGTCCGCTCAGTCGCTGGGCCTGGTGGTGGGCACCCGCGGCCACGGCGGCTTCACCGGCATGCTGCTCGGCTCGGTGAGCCAGGGCGTGCTGCGCCATGCCGACTGCACGGTGATCACCGTGCCGCACACCGCGTGAGCGGCTCGCGTCAGGGCGTCTCGTCGGGGCTCGGGCCTCCGTCGGTGCCGGGATCCTCGCGGTCCACCGCCGGGTCGGGCTCGGGTCCGTACCGCTCGCCGGGCACCCGCGCCCGTGGCGTGGGAGGCGGCGTGACGGGCCGGATGTCGTCGGCGGCGCTCTCCCCCAGGTTCCCGTCGCCCTCGCACCGGTCCTGCCCCTCCTGCCGCAGCACGTCGAGGACGGCGGAGCCGTCGATGGTCTCGCGGCTGACCAGCAGCGCGGCGAGCCGGTCCAGGGCCCGGCGGTGGTCGCGTATCAGCCCGGTCGCCCGCTGCTCGGCCTCCCGCAGCAGGCGCGCGGCCTCCCGGTCGATGATCCGCTGGGTCTGCTCCGAGTACGGCTGTCTGAGGGGCTCCTCCACGGTGTCGCCGAGGTAGCGCGGGCCGCCGGTCGCATAGCCGACGGGTCCGAGGGCCGCGGACAGGCCGAAGTCCCGGACCATGCGCGTGGCGATCTGGGTGGCACCGGCCAGGTCGTTGGCGGCGCCGCTGGACCCCTCGCCGAAGACCACCAGTTCGGCGGCCCGGCCGCCGAGCCGGACCGCGAGCAGGTCGGTCAGATAGGCCTCGCTGTACAGATGGCGTTCGGCCTCGGGGAGCTGCTCGGTGACGCCGAGCGACACGCCCGAGGGCAGCACGCTGACCTTGGCGACGGGGTCGGCGTGCTCGCACAGCGCGGCGACCAGGGCGTGCCCCGACTCATGGACGGCGACCGAGTGGCGCTCCTCGGGCAGCAGGGCGTTGGACTCCTCGCGACGGCCGAGCAGCACACGGTCGCGCGCGGCGTCGAGGTCCTGCGGCTCGATCAGGATGCGGTCGGCCCGGACCGCGTTGATCGCGCCCTCGTTCACCAGGTTGGCGAGGTCCGCGCCGGAGAAGCCCGGGGTCGCGCGTGCGACGGTGTCGAGGTCGACGTCGGGGGCGAGGACCTTGCCCCGCGCGTGCACCCGCAGGATGGCGGCGCGTTCGGCCTGGTTCGGCAGCGGGACGGTGACCTGGCGGTCGAAGCGGCCGGGGCGCAGCAGCGCGGGGTCGAGGGCTTCGGGCCGGTTGGTGGCGGCGAGGACGACGATGCCGGTGGACTGGTCGAAGCCGTCCATCTCGGCCAGGAGCTGGTTGAGGGTCTGCTCGCGTTCGTCGTTGCCGCCGATCCGCCCGCCGCCCGCGCGACGGGCACCCACGGCGTCGATCTCGTCGATGAAGATGATGGACGGCGCGCGCTTGCGGGCGTCGTCGAACAGGTCCCGCACGCGGGAGGCGCCCACACCGACGAACATCTCGACGAAGGCGGAGCCCGTCACCGACAGGAAGGGCACATCGGCCTCCCCGGCGACGGCACGCGCGAAGAGCGTCTTGCCGGTGCCCGGCGGCCCCACCATGATCACGCCGCGGGGCCCCTTGGCGCCCGCCGCCGCGTAGCGCGCGGGGTTGCGCAGGAAGTCGACGACCTCGCTGATCTCCTGCTTGACCCCGGTGTACCCGGCCACGTCGTCGAACCGGGTGGTGGGCCGCTCCGCCTCGATGATCTTCGCCCGGGAGCGGCCGATGGCGCTGAGCCCGCCGGTCACCGAGCGCGCGGCCCGGCGTCCGATCCACCAGAAGAACCCGAACAGGAGCAGCAGCGGGAGGAAGGCCACCACGAACGACACGAGCGGGTTGCCGCCGCTCCTGGCCTGGGACGCGGTGATCTGTACGTGCTCGGACTGGAGCTTCTGCTGGAGCGATCCGGTGCCGAGCGCCGTCGGGAGCTGCGTCGTGAACTTCGTCCCGTTCTTCAGGGTGCCGCTGACGGCTCCCTTGTCGTTGATGTCGACGGTCTTCACCTGGCCGACGTCGACCTTGCCGACGAAGTCGCTGTAGGTCAGATGCGCGGGCGCGGGCCCCGCCGGAGCGCGGACGAGCAGCAGGACGGCGAGGAAGGCCACCCAGACCAACGGCAGGGTCCACCACGGCCAGCCCGACCGTGGCCGCCGCTGCCTCGACGGCCTGGAGCCGCCCCGTGGTGGCCCCGACTCGGGCGGCCGGGTGAGATGCCGGTGCGGCATCCGCACTCGCGTGATCACGGCGCACCGCCTCCTCGGCCGTACGACACCGGTCTACTCATCTCATGGTCCCTCGGAACGGGCGGGAGCACCTCGGGCGCCGGGCTCGGGCGCGGGCGCGGGGCTCGTCGGGCTGTCGTGAGCGCGGTTCAGACTCCATGCGGAGGCCCCTGCGCCGGCGGCGGTCCGGGCGGCTCCTCGAGGATGCTCCAGGCGACGGGACCGAGCAGGGCTGCCAGCCGCTGGAAGACGTCGAGCAGCAGGTCGTCCACGGTCAGCATCCCCACCACCCGGTGCCCGCTGAGGACCGGCAGCCGACGCACCCCCAAGCCGCGGAAGGCCCGGTACGCCACATGGACGTCGTCGGACACGTTCACCGTGATGACCCGCCGCGACATCAGGGCGTCCACCCGGGCCTCCCGGTCCAGGCCGCCGGCCAGGCCGCGGACGGCGAGGTCGCGGTCGGTGACGATGCCCCGCAGCGACTCGCCCTCGACGACCAGCACCGAACCGACCCCGTTCGCGTCCATCTGCCGGGCCACCTCCGCGAGGGAGGTGGCGGGCGGGACGGCGACCGCCGGAGCGCTCATGACCTCGGAGACCTTCACGCGTGGACTCCTCCGCGAGAGCGAGGGGCGGGGGGTGTCCTCATCCGGCCGCCTCGGGGCGGACGATCACGACGGGGCAGTGGGCGTGCTGGGCGACCTGCTGGCTGACGGAGCCGAGCAGGGCCCGCGCGAACCCGCCCCGCCCCCTGCTCCCCACGACGATCAGGTCGGCCTGCCGCGCCGCTCTCAGGAGCACATCGGCGGGGTGGCCGCGCACCAGCAGCGCCCTCACCGAGGCCGCTCCCTGCTCGCCGAGCACGTCCCTCAGCTCCTGGACCAGTTCCTGCCGCGCGGCCTCCTCGTCGAAGTCGGCGTCCACGGCCGGAGCCGACCAGCCGTACATCCCCGGCAGCTCCCACGCGGCCACCGCGTCCACGCTCGCGCCGACGAGCCCGGCGTAGCGCACGGCCCAGTGCAGCGCGGCGTGCGAGGACGGCGATCCGTCGACGCCCACCACCACACGAGCCCCTGAGACGTCCTGCCCCATGTCTCCCACCTCTCTCTCCTGATCTGCGGGTGCCCTCTCGGTCCTACGAACACGGCTCTACGAACGCGGCTCCTACGAACGCTCCGGGCGCAGCCCGTCGAAGCCGACCCGCAGATGGCGCGGGCCGCGCAGCACCGCGTTCCGCCGGTACGGGGGCGGGTCCTCGAGCAGCCGGGGGTTGTCGAGCCTGCGGGCCAGCGCGGTGAGGGCGATCTGGGTCTCCAGCCGGGCCAGCGGCGCCCCGAAGCAGCTGTGGATGCCGCTGCCGAAGCCGAGGTGCTGGATGTCCTCGCGGTCCGGGTCGAACCGGTCGGGGTCCTTGAAGCGCTCCGGGTCCCGGTTGCCCGCGGCGAGAACCAGCCAGATCCTCGACCCCTTGGGGATGGTGACCCCGCGGACCTCGATGTCCGCGACACAGGTGCGCTGCGGCACGAGCTGCACCGGTGGCTCGTAGCGCAGCAGTTCCTCCACGATCCGGACGACGAGGTCCGGGTCCTCGCGCAGCCGGCGCAGGACCTCGGGATGGCGCAGCAGCGTGAGCATGCCGTTGGTGATCAGGTTGACCGTCGTCTCATGGCCCGCGATCAGCAACAGCACGGCGGTGCTGAGCACTTCCATCACGCTCATGGGGCCGTCCGGGCCATGGCTCGTCACCAACGCGGACAGCATGTCGTCACGGGGTTCCCGCTGCCGCTGCTCGACCAGCCCCGCCAAGTACATGCCCAACTGGGTGCGGGCCTCCTGCGCGGCGCGCAGCCGCTCGGCCTCGTCCGCCTCGGGGTCCGGGTCCAGGTTGGCGACGATCGGGTCGACCCAGGCGCGGAAGCGCGGCTCGTCCTCGCGGGGCACGCCGAGCAGTCGGCAGATCACGGTCACCGGGAAGGGGTAGGCGAACTGGTCGACCAGGTCGACCTCGCGCGCGTCCCCGAAGCCGTCGATCAGGCCCGAGACGATCTCGCCGAGTTCGTCGCGCAGGGAGTCGAGCAGGCGGGGACTGTGCGGCGGGCCGAAGGGGCGGTTGGCGATCCGCCGCAACCGGTCGTGCTCCGGCGGGTCGAGCCGGATGAAGCTCGGCGGCAGCCCCGTATCGTCCGGCCCGCCGAGGACGTCGGCGCCCGCGGCGGCGAGGTTGGCGGCGTCGGAGCTGACCCGCGGGTCATGCAGCAGCCCGGCGATGTCCCAGTAGGAACTGATGAGGTAGGGACCGCCCTCCTCCTCGTGCAGCACGGGCGTCCTGCGCAACTCCTCGTACAGCGGATACGGGTCGGCGCGATGGGCGTAGTCGGTGATCCGGTGCAGCAACGAGGCGTTGGCGTGCGTCATGGCGGGGTCCTTGTGGGCGTGGCGCGTACGGGTCCTTGAAGTACGGGTTCCTGAGAGGTTCTTGACGGAAGGGCTTGTGAAGTACGGGTACGGGCGCCCCGTGGACACCCGGCGGTCAGTGGCGGGACGGGGTGAAGACGAGGCGCCGGTCGGCCGGTGAGTAGCCGCTGAGGGTCACGGTCGGGCCGTGCGTCGGCAGTGACGGGTCGGGGAAGTCGGCCGGCATCGGTGCCCGGCCCTCGGCGCGGCGGTCCACCGTCGCGAAGTCCGTCGGGAAGGGCGCGGCCGTCTCGATCAGCCGCTGGTAGAACTCCAGCCACCGCGCGTTGTCGAAGCTCACCGCGGCGATGACCCGGCCCTGGTAGCCGTACGCCGCGACGAACCGCCGCTCGGTCAGTGACCCCTGCGTGATCATGATCTGCTCGCCCATGCCGGGCACGCCGACCGACTTGATGTTCACCCCGAACTGCGCCGACCAGAACGCGGGCACCCAGATGTGCGGGCGCCGCTCGGAGCTGGCGCTGATCATGTTGTGCGCGGCGGTCTCGGCCTGGGTGACGGCGTTGCCCCAGTGTTCGAGGGACAGGAACTGGTAGCCGAACAGCGGGTGCGGGGACCGTGCCACGTCACCGGCGACGAAGATGTCGTCGGTGACGATGCCCCGGAAGTCGAAGGCACGGCAGCCCGCGTCGCAGGCGATGCCGCGGGGCCCGGCGCCGAGCCCGGATCCGGCCAGCCACTCGGTGTTGCGGATCGCGCCGAGCGAGACGACCACGACGTCCGTCTCGACGCTGGTGCCGTCGGACAGGTGGGCGGCCCGCACCCGGCCCGCGCCGTCGCCTTCCAGGGCGGTGACCATGACCCCGGTGCGCAGATCCACCCCGTGCTCGCGCTGCAACTCCCCGGCCACCGCCCCGATCACCCCGCCGAGGGCCCCCACCAGCGGCGCGCCCGCGCGTTCCGCCACGGTGACCTCGATGCCCCGCTCCCGGCAGGCGGAGGCGATCTCCGAACCAGTGAAGCCGGCGCCGATGACGAACACCCTGCGCGGCGCGGAGTCCAGCCGCCGCCGGAAGCGGGCCGCGTCGTCGCGGGTGCGCAGGACGAACACCCCGTCCAGCCGGGCCTCCGACTCCTTCGGCCAGGGTCTCGCCCGTACGCCGGTCGCGATGAGCAGCCGGTCGTACGCCACCTCGTCGCCGTCGGCGAGGCGCACCCGCTTGGCCGCGGTGTCCAGGCCGGTCGCCGCCACGCCGAGCCGCCAGGTGGCGTCGACCTCCCGGCGCCGGGGCAGCTCGGTGTGGTGCGGGGACGCCTCGCCGAGGAGCACCGCCTTGGACAGCGGCGGCCGGTCGTAGGGCTCGTACGGCTCGTCACCGATCAGCGTGAGGGAACCGGCGAACCCCTCGGCGCGCAAGGTCTCGGCGGCCCGCAGTCCCGCGAGCGAGGCCCCGACGATCACGATCCGGCCCTCGCGTCTGAGCCATCGCAGGAAGTCGTCACCGGCCATGGAGGACCGCCTCTCCGGTCCCGGCGGCCGTCTCGCCCGTGCCGTCCAGCCCCTCGGCCGTGATCGCCTGCACCGGGCAGGCCGCGACGGCGCGGGCCAGTCGCTCCCGCTGCGCCTCGTCGGGGTGTGGGTCGTAGACGAGCGCTTCCTCACCGTGCAGGGCGAAGACGTCCGGCGCGAAGAACACGCACTGCGCGTATCCCTGGCATCTGTTGAGATCGACGACAAGCCTCATCCGCACTCCGCCCCTTCCGGCGGCCAGGTCCGTGGAGCACCACGGCGCGGCGGGCGCCCCGGACGGCGGTCATCTCCCCACAGGCCAGCATCGAAGACGGAGCGGGACCCCGCGCTCCGGGGCACGCCGAAGGAGTGACCGGGCGCGCGGGACGCGCTACTAGAGTCCGGCGTCCGGGGTCGTTCCGCAGTGGTGCGGGCGGTGGCGCAGCAGAAGCATGGCGGCGTCGTCGTGGAGCGGGCCGTTCACATGGTGCAGCAGGTCCTGGCGCAGGGTCTCCAGCGCGGACTCGGCATCGTTGTCCTTGAGCAGGTGGGCCCGGTCCTCCAAGGGATAGAACCGGCCGTCCTCGTCCCGGGCCTCGGTGATCCCGTCGGTGTACAGGAGCAGTTGGTCGCCGGGGAGGAAGTCCGTGCCGTACGGCTCCGGGCGCACCGTCCCGTGCGCGCCCAGGCCGAGGGGCAGCGCGTAGCTGGGGGGTTCGGGCCAGGCGACGGTGGTGTCGGCGCGGATCAGCAGGGGTGCCGGATGGCCGAAGTTGAGGAAGGTGGCCTCCTCGCCTCTCACCTCGGCGAGGATGGCGGTGACGAACTTCTCGCCGTCCAACTGCCGGTCGACGGCGCGTTCCAGTCTGCGCCCGACCTCCGCCAGGTCCGTCTCGTCCGGGGCCGCCTCGCGGAAGGCGCCGAGCACCACGGCCGCGGTCTCCACGGCTTCCAGCCCTTTGCCCTGGACGTCACCGACGATGACCCGTACGCCGTGCGGGGTGGCGACGACCTCGTAGAGGTCACCGCCGATCCGCGCCTCGGCGACCGCGGACATGTACGAGACGGCCGCACGGACCTGCCCGGCCAGCCGGGGCACGGGCTTGAGCAGCACGCGCTGCGCCGCTTCGGCGATCGAGCGGACGCTGTCGAGTTCCGCCTCCCGCTTCTGGCGCATGGACACGGCCACGAGCCCCGCCGCGGTGACGCCGATGACCGAGGCGAGGGTCATGGAGCCGCGCCGGACGTCGGACAGCTCCTCGTACCAGCCGAGGCCCGCGCAGAGCAGCAGCGCGATCACGCCGATGCCCGCGGTGCGCCGCCAGCCGCCCACCAGTGAGGCGAAGGCCGGGCCGAGGGACATCAGGGGCAGGAAGCCGAGAGAGGGTCCGGCGGCGACATCGGCCGCGCCGACCGCGGCCATCATGGCGAAGGGCAGCACGGACAGCACCGTCGAACGGCGGTAGTACCTCTCCACATGCCCTCCCCAGTGCGTCGGCGACGCCCCCGTGCGGATCCGCGTTCGCCCCGCGCCTTGCGCCCCGACAGCCTGCTGTCGGCTCTCCTTCGCCCCGCGCACGCGGGCCCTGTACCCGAGGGCCCCGCACACGAGCAAGATCCATCGTCGCAGACATCGCTGTCAGGCCTCTATCACAAGTACGGATGAAAACCTGATCGTGTTCCCTTGCGGGGCGCGCGGATGACGCGGACGCGCCCGCCGGGACGGACGCCACGTCCGCGCGGACCGCTCGCGTATCGGGGTGTTCGCCGACCCCGGTCCGGTGTCAAGATCCTTGCCTGGCTGGCGACTTGACGAAGAGTCAGGTGCACCGGGACGGCCGCGCGTACGCTGCGTGGCCACCGGTCAAGGGCACGACGGGGAGGAACACGGTCGATGAACGACGCGAGCGGACGCGGAGGCTGGCTGCGCAGGAGACGGGAGCGGCGCCTCGGGCAGAACCTCGACGCGCTCCAGGGCACGCTGGCGACGATGGGCATGACCTACGCGAGCCTGACGGAGCGGTTGGACCACCTGATCCTGGACGGCCGGATCGAGGAGGCGATGCGGCTGGCCGAGGCCGCGCGGGCCGGCGGGCAGCCCGACATGGTGGCGGGGGCCGAGATCTTCACCTGCCTGTGGGAGACGGCGAACGACCGCTACGCCGAGGCCCTCGCGGCGCTGGACCGCGCGCTGGCCCTCGTCGGAGCGGAGGCGGAACCGGACGTCGCCTACCACCGCGGCGTGATCTACACCCGAACGGGCGACCTCGAACGGGCGGCCGAACATCTCGCCCTGGCCGCCGACTCCGGCGTGGAGCGGGTGGCGGTGAACGCCGCCGTCGGCCTCGGTCATCTGTACGTGGAGGCCCGCCAGGACGAGCGCGCGCTGCCGTTGCTGCGCCGGGCGCACGCGTCCGGGCAGGCGTCCGTCGCCCCGCGCGCCGCGTTCGACCTCGCCGTGCTGGCGCAGCGCGCCGGTGACCTCGCCGCGGCCCGCGAGCTGTACGAGGAGGCCATGGGCGTCGACAGCCCCGCGATGGCGGAGCGGGCACGCATAGCGCTGAGCGAGGTGCTCGCCGAACTCGGCGCGTACGACGAGGCCAGGGCGTGCCTGGAGGCGCTGACCGAGGCGGACCCGGACCCCCACCTCGCCGCGGCGGTGGCGATCGACGTGGCCCGGATGTACCAGGCGGAGGGCGACCTGCGGGAAGCCGAACGGCGGTTGCGTACCGTCGCCGAGGCCCCGGCGCACCGGCACGTGCAGCGGGCCCGGCTCGTGCTCGGCACGCTGCTCGTCGAGTCCGGCGACACGGAGGGGGCGGTCGGCGAACTGCGCGCCGCCGCCGAGGGAGCGGACCCGGACCTGGCCCACGAGGCCGCCTTTCACCTGCGCGGCGCGCTGACCGACGACGCGCGGTTCCTGGTCACCGCCGACCCGGCCACGGTCATGCCCCTGCTCGACCTGGCGCCGGGCCCGGTCGCCGAGGTGTACCGGACCTCGGCCGAGGTGCACGCCCCCGCCTCCGCCGCCGTACGCCGCCAGGTGCTCGCGCTGGACGCCGCGCGCCGCGGGGACCTCGCGCTGTCGGCGCGGATCGGCGCGGTGCCGCTGCCGGACGCCCCCGCCCCTCGGTGGGGCCGCGTCGCGTGGTCCACCGGCACACAGCTCGGCGGGTTCCGCTTCACCATGGCGGCCCATGAGGGCTCGGTGACCTGCGTGCTCACGACCACGGTCGAGGGCCGTCCGGTCGCGGTCTCCGGCGGCGCGGACGGCGTGATCCGCGTAGGGGACCTGCTCACCGGAGAGGAGAGCGGTACGGCCCTGCGGGGGCACGAGGCCGAGGTGACCTCTCTGGCCGTGGCCGTGGTGGACGGCCGTACGCTGCTGGTCAGCGGAGGCCGCGACCGGACCGCACGCGTCTGGGACATGACGACGCGCCAGGCCGTCCGCCCGCCCCTGGCCGACCACCCGGACTGGGTGACCGCGGTGGCGACGGCCGTGGTCCGCGGCCGTGCCATGGCCGTCACGGGCGACGACCGGGGCACCGTACGCGTCTGGGACCTGGCCACGGGCAAGCAGGTCGGCGCGCCTCTGACCTCCGGCGCGTCGGTACGGGCGCTGGCGACGGCGGTGGTCGGCCGCCGGACGGTGGCGCTCGTGGGCGACGCCAAGGGGTTCGTACGGTTCTGGGATCTCGCCAAGGGCAAGCAGGTCAAGGAGCCGCTCGACCTCCGGAACGGCTCGGTGGAGTGTCTGACGACGGCGGTCGTGCAGGGCCGCACGGTCGGGATCGCCGGCGGCTTCGGCGGCGATGTCGTCGTCTGGGACCTGGCGACCGACGAGGCGGTGGGCGCGCCGCTCCCGGGTGACGTCAACTGGGCCCAAGGCGTGGCCCTGGCCTGGTCGGACGGCCATCCCTTCGTGGTCACCGGCGGCTCGGTCCGCGTGGCCCGGATCCGTGACCTGGCCACCGGCGAGGAGCTGGGGTCCGTCTTCACCGGGCCCGTCGGCTATGTCTCCGCGGTGGCCGTCGCCGAGGCCGAGGGGCGGCCCCTCGCCGTCCTCGCCTGCGCCGACGGCAAGCTCCGGGTGTGGGAACCGCCCCTCGACGCGCCCCCGTCCGACCCGCCGTCCGGCCATGACGACTCCGTGGCCTCGCTCACGACGACGGAACTGGACGGCCGCGCTCTGCTCGTCAGCGTCGACCAGGGCGGCACCGGCCGCATATGGGACCTGGCCACGGGCGAGCCGGTCGGTGAACCGCTCGTCGGCCACCGGAACATCCTGCGGGCCGTGACGACGGCGGAGATCGAGGGCCGCCTCACGGTGGTCACCGGCGCCTACAACGAGGACGTCAGGCTGTGGGACGCGGCCACCGGAGCCCCCCTGGGCGAACCGCTGACGCTCGACGGCGGAGTCGATTCCCTCGCGACGACACAGGTCGACGGCCGTCCCGTCCTGATCACCGGCGGCCTGCACGGAGAGGTCCACTTCTGGGATCTGACCACCCGTCGACTGCTGCACGGGCCGCTGCCGGGCCATGTCGACGGCGTCAAGGGCGTGGTCCTCGCACGGCTGGACGACCGGCCCGTCGTGGTCACCGTGGACGCCTCCGGTGTGGTCCTGGTCTGGGACCTGGCGACGGGCACCCAGGTCGGCACGCGCTTCACCGTCCTGGAGACGCTGGACGAGGACGACGAGCGCGAGGAACTCCCCGAACCGGAGGACGACGAAGACGACCCCGACGAGTACCTCGACGGGGTGGCGATCGTGGTCCTCGACGGCCGCCCGGTCCTCGTCACGACCTACGACGTGAGCGACAGGGCGGTCCTGCGGATGTGGGACCTGGCGACCGGTACGGCCGTGGGCGAGCCCTTGGCCGTGCACGACGTCCGGGCCTCCGCGCTCACGACCGCCGTCCTCGACGGCCGCACGGTCGCCCTCACCGGTGCCGACGACGGCAGGATCCGGACATGGGACCTGACCACCCGTGAACAGATCGGCGCCGACAGTGTGGTGACCTCCGGGGTCGACGCCTTGACGGTGGCACCCGACGGGCGACTGGCCGTGGCCTACGACTCGGAGGTGACGGTCCTGACCGAAGGGAACTGACCCTCTCCGGTGCGGTGAGGCCGTACGCGCTTCACCGCACCGGAGGCCAGTCAGGCCTCGGCCCCGGCCCGCTCGGGCGCGACGGCCTGCTCGGCACCGGCGGGGCGCGCGGCCGGGATCAGCGCCGCGATGCCCGCGGAGACGAGGGCGAGTACGCCGCCGACCAGCAGCGCGGTACGGAAGCCGCTCTCGGAGGCGAAGGTGTATCCCCCCATGGTGGTGGTCATCTGGGCGAGGATCACGCCGATGACGGCGGCGCCGATCGAGGTGCCCAGCGACCGCATCAGCGTGTTGAAGCCGTTGGCGGCGGCGGTCTCGGAGAGCGGGACGGAACTCATGATCAACGCGGGCATCGAACCGTAGGCGAGGCCCACACCGCTGCTGGTGACGATACCGACCAGCATCAGCCCCCAGGCGGAGCCCATGAGCGCCATGGACAGGCCGTAGCCCGCGGCGATGACCAGGGCACCGCTGATGAGGGTGAACTTCGGCCCGCGAGCGTTCGTGAGCATCCCGCCCAGCGGGGAGACGACCATCATCATGAGCCCGCCGGGCGCCATCCACAGACCGGCCGCCAGCATCGACTGGCCCAGCCCGTAACCGGTGGCCTTGGGGAACTGGAGCAACTGCGGCAACACCAGCATGCTGGCGTACATCCCGAAGCCGACGAAGACCGACGCCACGTTGGTGATCAGCACCCGGGGGCGGGCCGTGGTCCGCAGGTCGATCAGCGGCTCCTTGGTACGCACCTCCCACAGGCCCCAGCCCAGCAGCACCACGACGGCGGCGACGAACAGCCCGATCGTGGTCGCCGAACCCCAGCCCCAGTCGGCCCCGTTGGAGACCGCGAGCAGCAGACAGACCAGGCCGACGCCGAGACCGAGGGCGCCGAGAACGTCGAAGCGCTGCCCCTTGGCGCCGGCCGGCACGTCCGGGACCAGGAACCAGATCAGTACCGAGACAAGGGCGGCCAGGACCGCGGAGCCCCAGAACAGGACGCGCCAGTTCGCGTACTGGGCGACCGCCGCGGCGATCGGCAGGCCGAGGGCGCCGCCGATGCCCATGGAGGCGCTCACCAGGGCGATGGAGGAGCTGAGCTTCTCCGCGGGGACCACGTCCCGCAGGAGGGCGATGCCGAGGGGCAGCATGCCCATGCCCATGCCCTGTAGCCCACGCCCGACGATCATGGGCACGACGGAGGAGGAGAGGGCACACACCACCGAGCCCGCCACCAGGGGCACACAGCACACGAGCAGCATGCGGCGCTTGCCCACCAGGTCGCCGAGGCGCCCGGACACCGGGACGCAGACCGCCGCCACCAGCAAGGTGACCGTGATCACCCAGGCCGCGTTCGAGGACGTGGTGTGCAGGATCTGCGGCAGCTTCGCGATCAGCGGCGTGACCAGGGTCTGCATGATCGCCGCCGTGATACCGGCGAGCGCCAGGGTGGCGACCACGCCGCCTGAGCGGTCTGTTGACTGGGGGGCGCCCATAGGGGGACTCCTCGAATGTCTTTCGGGAACAGGGAGACAAGGATGTGCATCGTACACACGATATGCATCGACCACATGTTGTGGTACATACATGCCGCTGTGAGAGGATGAAAGGTGCCGCACGCTGGAGAGACGGAGCGCGACGGCCGCACGAAGCAGGAGGCTCCCGCACATGAACAGGCCGACGCACGAGGTCGAGTACGAGCAGATGCTGCTCAGCCGCCACAGCTTCCTGCACCAGAGAGGCGGCCGTCTCCAGAACAGCACCATGGAGCGCAGCGCCTACATCCTGCTCAGCCGCATACACGTGCAGGGGCCGATGTCGATCGGTGAACTGAGCGACGCCTTCGGGCTCGACGCCTCCACCCTCAACCGCCAGACCGCCGCCGCGATGCGCGCCGGTCTCGTCGAGCGCATCCCGGACCCGGACGGCGGCATGGCCCGCAAGTTCCGCATCACCGACCAGGGCGAACGCTCGCTGGAGGAGGAGCGCGCGGGCATCGTCGACAGCCTGGACCAGGTCATGGCCGACTGGCCGGAGGACGACATCGCCGCCTTCGCGGGCTACCTCAAGCGCTTCAACATCAGCATCGAACGCATCGCCGGTCGCCGCTGGCCCCGCCCGTAACAGGCGGCGAACCCATAGGCCCCGTACGAGCACCTGCGTCACGCACCGCGCCCGGCTGACTACGATCAGCCGGGACGTCGTAAGGAGCGGTGATGGCGCGCCAGGGGCATACGGACGGCAGTACGGAACCGGACGGCGAACCCGGGCGGGCGCTGCGCGTCGCCGTGGTGGTGCTGGTGGCCGCGTCCGGCGCGGTGGAGGCCATCTCGTTCACCGCCCTCGACCATGTCTTCGCCGGTGTCATGACGAGCAATCTGGCCCTGCTGGGCATGGCGATCGGCCGGTCCAGCGGCGCGGGCGTCACCGCCGCGCTGCTGGCGCTGGCGGGGTTCGGCGCGGGCGCGGCGGTGGTCGCCTGGGTGACCCACGGCCGCAAGGGCGTCCCCGCGTACTGGCCGCCCCGCGTGCTGCTCTGCCTGGCCGGTGAGGTCGCGCTGCTCGCGGTGGGCGCGGGCGTCTGGGCGGCCTCGGGCGGGGCGCCGGGGGCGGCGGCCCGGGACGCGTTGCAGTGCGGGGCGGCGCTGGCGATGGGCGCGCAGGCGGCGGCGATGGTGGCGGCCGGGCGGGCCGCGGCGCCGACGACGTATCTGACCGGGACGCTCGCCACCTACATCGTGCGGGGTGTGGGCCGGGCCCCCGCGCAGCCGGACCGATGGGTCCCGGCCCGGTTCGGGGCGCTGATCGCGGGCGCGGCGGCTGCCCTGGCACTGCGCCGGGCCGCGCCCGCGTGGGCCGGAACGCTCCCCCTGGTCCTGGTCACGGCCGCCGTCCTGACCGCCTGCGGCCCTCTCCTGGCGCGGCGGTCGGCGACGGGTGGCCGGACCGGTACGTAACGGAACGCGTGGGCCGCGCCTCAAACGTGACGGGCGCGGGCCGCGGCGAGGGCGGGCAGCAGTCGGTGCGCGTTGTCGTGGTTGATGTGGCGGCGCTGCCGCTCGTCCAGGGCGGGGTCGCTGTCGAACGCCGGGGTGGTGACGCCCGTGACCAGATGAGCGGGGGTGGGCGGCCAGTCGGTGCCGTACAGGATCCGGGAGGAACCCACCGCGGCCAGCAGACTCGGGGTGGCCGAGGGGGACATGGGTCCGGCCGTGTCGTAGTAGAAGCGGTGCAGGTAGTCGCGCACCTGGGCCGGCTCCACCTTGGGCTCCAGATGGTGGCCGAACACCTCGACCCGGCCCGCGATGTAGGGCAGGAAGCCGCCGCCGTGCGGCAGGATGAACGTGATGTTCGGGTACCGGTCCAGGGTCCCGTTGACGATGAGGCTGAGGGCCGCGCGGGTGGTGTCCATCAGGAAGTCGCACAGGAAGGGCGGGACCCCTTCGAGTCCGCCCTCCCCGCCGGGGACCTCCATCGGGTGCGTACTGACCACGGCCGAGCGTTCGTTGAGTTCCGCGAGGATCCGGTCCTGCGAGGGGTGCCCGAGATAGACGCCCTTCACGCTGGTGCGGACGCTGGCGCCGATCGCGCCGAGTTCGTCCATTCCGTGCGTGAGCGACCAGAGCGAGAGGTCGGGGCTCTCCAGGAAGACGGGGGTGTAGAACGCGAAGCGGTCGCCGTGGCTGTCGGCGAGGGCCCTGGCGGCCTCCAGGGCGATGCGCGCGCTCTCCTCGCGCAGCTTCGGTTCCTGGAGGCGTCCCAGCATGGCGACGGTGAAGACGCTGGTCCTGATGCCCGCCTCGTCCATCATCGCGAGAGCCGTGCCGGCGTCCCACCGGGTCCATGGCGGCAGGCTCTCGCGACGGATGATGTCCTTCCGCTCCGCCCAGTCGATCCACTCCGGCGCGGTGTAGTGGTGGTGTACGTCCACGCGCGCCGTGCGCGCATCGCCTGATGCCGATGGGCCGTTCTCCGTGTCGGCCATCGGAGCCGCGGCCGTGCGCAGCGATGTCATGGACAGACCCCAATCCTGGGTGGTGCCGGAAGAATTGACGAGTGCTTACGGGTCGTGGTGCGGTCAGCGTCCGAGGATCTTGAGCAGGGCGTCGGTCAACTCCCTCTCCCCGTCCGCCGGTTCGGCGTCGGACCGCCAGGCCACGAATCCGTCGGGCCGTACGAGGACCGCGCCCTGCGGCGTCGTGCCGTACACCGACGGCCAGTCCGGGCCGTCCCCGGTGCGCAGGTCGCACTCCGCGGTGTCACCGACCAGGTACGCGTCGAGCGGGACGTTGAGCCGCGCGCCCACGGCCTGGCCGGTCTGCCGCCACCGCGGGCCTCCGCAGAGCAGCACGAAGGAGCGCTCGTACAGGTCGATGGTGGACACCGTCACGCCGTCGCGCGTGACCCACAGGTGCGGTGCGCGGGTGCCGGGCCGGGCCCGCAGGTTCAACTGGTCCGGGATGATGGGCTCGTCCGCCGCCGCGCCGACGACCGCGTCGGACACGTACCGGTAGCCCAGCGCCGTGGTCATGAGGTCGGAGACCTCCGTGGACGTGGTCCTGACCGTGTAGCCGGGGTGCTGTTCGCGCGCCGCCTGCACCGTCGCCCGCGCGCTGGTGGCCTGCGCCACGGGGCGGCGCTCGACCCCGTAGCTGTCCAGGAGCTTCGGGTCCGCCCAGCCGCGCAGCACCGCCGCGACCTTCCAGGCGAGGTTGTGCGCGTCCTGGATACCGGTGTTGGAGCCGAAGGCGCCGGTCGGCGGCATCTCGTGCGCGGAGTCGCCGATGAGGAACACGCGGCCGTCCTGATAGCTGTTGGCCACGCGGTCCGCCGCGTGCCAGGGCGCGCGTCCGGTGATCTCGACGTCCAGGTCACGGACGCCGACCGCCGCCCGGATGTGCTCGATGCACCGGGTGTCGGTGAAGTACTCCTCGGTCTGGCCGCGTTCGGGGAACCACGGCACATGGAAGACCCACTGCTCCTCGTTGTCCACGGGCAGCAGCACGCCCTCGCCGTCGGGGTCGGTGACGTAGCAGACGACGAAGCGCTGCTCTCCGGTCACCTCGCGCAGCAGCTTGCTGCGGAAGGTGACGCTGATGTTGTGGAACAGATCGCCCGGTCCCGAGTGCTCGATGCCGAGCCGCTGGCGCACCGGGCTGCGGGGACCGTCGGCGGCCAGCAGGTAGTCGGCGTGCACCGTGCGGGTCTCACCGGATTCCCTGGACTGCACGAGGGCCCGCACGCCGTCGTCGTCCTGGGTGAAGGACAGCAGTTCCGTGCCGAAGCGCACCTCTCCGCCGAGGCTGCGGGCACCTTCGAGCAGCACCGGTTCCAGATCGTTCTGGCTGCACGCGCAGCGCACCGTCGAGCACACATCGGCCTCCGGCGCACGGCCGGTGATCCGTCCCGACAGCCAGCGCTGGTTCCCGCTGTGCAGGGTGTCCACCTGGAGAATTCCGTGGTTCCCCGACAACGTGGCGGCGGCCTTGCGGATATGCGGCTCGAGCCCGGCGGTGCGGAACAGTTCCATCGTCCGCATGTTGTTGCCACGGCCGCGTGGATGCGCCGAGGTGGCGGCATGGCGCTCGACGACACGATGCCGAATTCCGAGGCGCCCGAGGAAAACAGACGCGGACAGGCCTACGAGTGACCCCCCTACGATCAGGACGGGCACGTGGTCATTGCCGCGATCATTCATCATGTGTTCTCCTCTGCGGGAAGCATCTCTGTGGCGCAGCGGCCGAGGGTTTCCATGACGCACTCTTGGTCTTGTGCCACGCAGCGCGGGGCAGGACGCAGTAACCACCCGAACAGGGCAAGGCCTTCGAGGCGCCGCTCGGGTGATGTGCGCGTGGATGCGATCGGGCGAACCGCGTTTACGATCAAGATTCGGCCGGGGAGTGACTGAGGGCATCTCATGTATCCGCCGTCCCGCGGCCGGGGCGGAAGCCATTCAGGAAGGCTGAAGAATGACTCAGCTCGACGAACGGGACGCCACGGACTCGACAGCGGAGGCGGCCTCGGCGGCATCGCGCGGCTCAGCGGAGTATCGCGCCGATCCCTATCCGGTGTACGCGTGTCTGCGCGAGTCGGCCCCGGTCTGTCATCTGTCTCCGCCGCACGGAGTGGACACCTATCTGATCACGCGGTACGACGACGCGAAGGCCGCGCTGACGGACCCGCGGATCAGCAAGGACATGTACGCGGCCATGGACGCCTACCACACCATCTTCGGTGACTCGTCCGTGGCGCTCGACGACAACATGCTCTTCTCGGACCCGCCCAAGCACACGCGGTTGCGGCGCATCGTCAACAGCGCGTTCACTCCGCGGCGAATCGAGGCCCTGCGTCCGCGTATTCAGCAGATCACCGATGAACTGCTGGGGAAGTGCGTCACGACGGAACCCGTCGATCTGCTGTCGTCGTTCGCCTTTCCGCTGCCGCTCATCGTCATCTGCGAGTTGGTCGGTGTTCCCGAGAACGAGCGGGAGGACGTGCAGAAGTGGTGCGCCGTGGTGGCTCGTACGGGGTTCAGCAAGGCGGACAAGGACAAACTGGCGGTGGCGGAAGGGGCGTTGCGGGACTACTTCGCCGAACTCATCGCGCGCAAACGGGAGAACGCGTCCGATGACCTGCTCGGTGCGCTGATCCGTACGCAGGACGAACAAGGCGCCATGACCGACGGCGAACTCCTTTCCACGCTTTGGGTGTTGCTCTTCGCCGGGCACAAGACGACCGCGTATCTCATCGGCAACGCGGTGTTCAATCTGCTGACCCATCGCGATCAGTTGGAGAAGGTGCTGGCGGATCCGGACCTGCTGCCGAATGCGATCGAGGAGGTCATTCGCTTCGAGGGGTCGGTGGAGAACGCGACGTTCCGGCACGCGCTCGAGGACATCCCCATGCGGGACACGGTCATTCCCAAGGGATGTCTCGTCCAGGTGGCGGTGTCCTCCGCCAACCGGGACCCGGAGAAGTTCGAGTCGCCGGACACGTTCGACGTCGAGCGGAAGGGGCTGCAGAGCGCTCATCTCGGTTTCGGCAGCGGACCGCACTACTGCCTCGGTGCGCCCTTGGCCCGGATGGAAATGCGGATCGCGCTGACCACGCTCTTCGAGAAGTTCCCTCGGGTCGACCTCGTCGCTCCCGCGCAGGAGGCGGAGTGGCTCAAGGTGCCGTTCCCCGCGTTCCGGGGGCTGGAGCGGCTCCCCGTCGCCCTGGATCCGACACAGCTCTGACGTCGTCCTCCCCCACGCCCCCCGTACGGCCCGACCGGCCGTACGGGGGGCGACGTGTGGTCCCGGTGTGATCGACGCCCCATCCGTCCGTGCCGCCGTCTGCGTCAGACTGCTCCCAACCCCCGTGGTCGACACGGGAGAAGCGACCGTTGCGGTTTGAGGAGAGGCGTCCGTTGAACACTGCCACCGCGGCCACCGAGAGCTACTACGAACGCATAGACGAGCACCGTTACAAGCCCACGCCCCACGCGGGTGGTGCCTGGGACACCGACGAGCAGCACTTCAGCCCGCTCGGTGGTCTCGTCACGCATGCGATCGAGCGTCATCTGGCCGCGCGCCCGGATCATGACCTGCTGCTGTCCCGGATCAGCTTCGACATCCTCGGCCGGCTCGCCCTCGACGAGTGCGAGATCCAGGTGGAGACCGTCCGGCCCGGCCGCACGATCGAACTCCTCGAAGCCGTCGTCCGTATCGCGGACCGTCCGGTGGTGCGGGCCCGCGCCTGGTGCCTCGCCACCGTGGACACCACGGCCATAGCGGGTGGCCCCGACGGCCGGCTCCCCTCTCCCGAGGGGCTCGATCCCTGGCGGATGCGCGATCTGTGGCCCGGCGGCTTCATCGCCTCCGTGGACGTCCGCCCGGTCACCCCGCCGCAGCCGGGGCGGGCGACGGCCTGGGTCACCACGCCCCTCGGGCTGGTCGCCGGGGAGGAGACCGGCCCGGTGGCGTCGTACGTCTCCCTGGTCGACACCGCCAACGGCATCGCCGTACGGCAGCCGCCCACGGCCTGGATGTTCCCCAACGTGGACCTGACGATCCACCTCCACCGGCGGCCCGAGGGCCGCTGGACCGGGCTGGACACCTCCGTCACCTTCGGTCCGACCGGCCAGGGGGTCACCAGCACCGTGCTGCACGACATCGCCGGTCCGCTGGGGCATGCCGAGCAGATCCTCACGGTCCGTCCGCTGCCGGGCGCCTGAGCGGGCGGCACTGGGGACCGAAGACCAGTCGTGGAATGTTCAACCAACCCGTGGTGTTGTGCGTGGGCGAAGGAGGTCTCGAGTGGACACGACGTACTACGAGCACGGGACGCCCGCGGAGCGCTGGGAGCGGGCGCGGATGTTCTTCGACGCCAAGGACTACTACGCCGCGGCACGGGTCCTGGACGGGTTGGTCGACGAGGTGCCGGAGCAGACCGGGCCGCGGCTGCTGCTGGCACGCGCGTACTACCACTCGGCTCAACTCCGGCGCGCCGAGGCCGAGTTGCGCACCATCGTGGAGCGTGACCCGGTGGAGCGGTACGCCCGGCTGATGCTGGGGCGCACGCTCGAACGTCAGGGGCGCGGCGACGAGGCACGGCCGCATCTGCGGATCGCCTCGGCGCTCGCGGGTGAGGTTCCGGCGGAGTGATCCGCCGCGCGGCAGGCCAGCGGCGGCGGCCCGTGTCCGATGGGGCGGGCACGGGCCGTCTTCGCGTACCCGGTCAGCCCCGGTAGGCCTCCAGCAGGCGCAGCCAGACCTCGCTGATCGTCGGGAACGAGGGCACCGCGTGCCACAGGCGGCCGATCGGGACCTCTCCGGCGACGGCGACCGACGCGGAGTGGATCAGTTCGCCGACACCGGGGCCGACGAAGGTGACGCCCAGCAGGGTCTCGCTGTCGAGGTCGACGACCATGCGGGCGCGGCCTCGGTAGCCGTCGGCGTACAGGCTCGCGCCCGCCACCGACGACAGGTCGACGTCCACCGCGCGGACCCGGCGGCCCGCCCGTTCCGCCTCGGCGAGGGAGAGTCCGGCGGAGGCGGCCTCCGGGTCGGTGAAGACGACCTGGGGCAGCGCGGCGTGGTCGGCGGTCGCGGCGTGGGCACCCCAGGCGTCCGTCTCCAGCAGCGGCACCTGTGCGGCACGGGCCGCGATGACCGCGCCCGCGACCCGCGCCTGGTACTTGCCCTGATGGGTGAGGAGCGCGCGGTGGTTGACGTCGCCGACCGCGTAGAGCCAGTCGCTGCCCGTCACCCGCAGGGTGTCGTCGACCGTCAGCCAGGAACCGGGTTCCAGGCCGACCGTGTCGAGGCCGATGTCCTCGGTGCGGGGTGTCCGGCCGGTGGCGAAGAGGATCTCGTCGGCCTCCAGCCGGTCACCCGTGTCCGTGACGACCACGACGGTGTCCCCCTCGCGCCGGACCGACTCGACGGAGGTGCCCGTACGGACGTCCGCACCGGCCTCGGTGAGCGCCTCCGCGACCAGTTCCCCGGCGAAGGGCTCCATGCGGGTCAGCAGGCCCTTGCCGCGGACGAGCACGGTGACCTGGGAGCCGAGGGCCCGCCAGGCGGTGGCCATCTCGGCCGCGACCACACCGCCGCCGACGATGATCAGCCGCTCGGGGACGTACTTCGCGCTGGTCGCCTCGCGGCTCGTCCAGGGCCTGACCTCGGCGATCCCCGGCAGGTCGGGCAACTGCGCGCCGCTGCCGGTGCACACGGCCACCGCGTGCCGGGCCGTGAGGACGTGGTTCTCGTCTCCGGGGCCGGTCACCGTGACCCTGCGCGGCCCGGCCAGCCGCCCCTGGCCCCGGTACAGGTCGGCGCCGATGCCGTCCAGCCAGACGACCTGGCCGTCGTCCTTCCAGTCGGAGACCATGGCGTCGCGGTGGGCGAGGACCGCGGGCACGTCGAGGGAGCCCGCCGCCGCCTGGCCGACGCCCGGGACACGGCGGGCGTCCGCGCGGGCGATGACCGGGCGCAGCAGGGCCTTGCTGGGGATGCAGGCCCAGTACGAGCACTCGCCGCCGACCAGTTCGCTCTCCACGATCGCGGTGGACAGCCCGGCCGCACGGGTGCGGTCCGCGACGTTCTCCCCCACGGGCCCGGCACCGAGCACCACGACGTCGTAAGCGATGGGATCCGTTTCCGTCATGGGCCCAGTCTGGTGGGTGGTGTGCGCGGTGGCCACACGGGTACACGCGCGGAATACATGGCCGCGGCGTGCCGTTGACGAGGCGAGCCGAACACCAGGAAGCAGGGATACACACCATGAGCAGCACCGTGGAGCTCACCAAGGAGAACTTCGACCAGATGGTCCAGGACAACGAGTTCGTCCTGATCGATTTCTGGGCGTCCTGGTGCGGGCCGTGCCGTCAGTTCGCGCCGGTCTACGAGAAGGCCGCGGGTGCCAACCCCGACCTGGTGTTCGGCAAGGTGGACACCGAGGCGCAGCCCGAGCTGGCGGCGGCCTTCGGTATCCAGTCGATCCCGACGCTGATGATCGTCCGGGATCAGGTCGCCGTGTTCGCGCAGCCGGGCGCGCTGCCGCAGGACGCGCTGGACGATCTCATCGGGCAGGCCCGCGAGCTGGACATGGACGAGGTCCGCAAGGCGGTCGCCGCACAGCAGGCGCAGGGCGAGGGCAGCGGTCAGTGACGTCGGGGGCGGTCGGAGCCCTGACCGCCCTCACCGCCCCCACTTCTCAAGGCCCGCGCCACACGTTGTCGAAGGCCGCCTTCTCCACGGCGCGCCGCTGTCGTACGGCGGTCAGTTCCGTCACCGCGTCGTCGACGGCGGCCAGGACGGTCGTCGTCGCCGCGCCGGTCTCCTCCGGGAGTTCGCCGGCCGGTGTCTCGCGGATCCCGACGGCTGTCGCGAGCGTGGCGAGCACGGGCTCCTGCGCGGCCCAGCGGTCCGCCGCCTCGCACCGGGCGAGCGAGTCGGCCAGCGCCGCCTCCCCGGTCCAGGACGGCAGCCAGCGGCGTTGCGGCCGGGTGAGCAGGCCTTCCTCCTCGAAGCCGGCCAGGTAGGTGGCGGACAGGCCGCGGCCCCGGCGCCACAGCCAGTCCTCGACCGACTCGTACGGCGGCTGCCGCACGAGCGAGGACCCGGCCTCCGCCAGCAGACGGTCGTCCGTCACGGGCGGATCGCTCGGCACGATGAGGTCGCCGTCCAGGAGGAGGGCCCGGACGTCCATGAGGTCGATCAGCTCGGCTCCCGCGAGCGCGAGCGACAGGTCGCCCTGTTCCACGGGACGGCGGGGAGCGGCGTCCAGGGCGACGATCAACAGGTCCCGTGCGGTGGTCATGCCTGGCTCCCTGTCGACGGCATCAGTGGCAGGTCCTCGTAGCAGAGCAGGTCCGTGGCTGAGCGGACGCCTACGGCGACAGTAGCGCGGCCACCTCTCTCCTGTCCCGGCCGTCGTCCCCACCAGATGCACCCCGGGCACGAGACCGCGATTCTGGAGGCAGGGGGCAGATCCACCAAGGAGGACATGATGTCTGTGATGGACAAGCTCAGGCATCTGCTTTCGGGCCACGAGGACCAGGAGAGCAAGGGCATCGACCAGGGCGGTGACTACATCGACGACAGGACCCAGGGCAGGTACTCGGATCAGATCGACCAGGGCGAGCAGACGGCCCAGGACCGGATGCGGTCGCAGCAGGACGACACCCCGCCCCAGTAGCCCCGAACCCGGACAGCACGGATCGGCACCGGCCGTCGCCTCGGCAACGGCCGTGCCCGCGGGCCGGGTTGACGTCGCTGTCGCCGTACAGCACGCCGACCCGGTCTTCGCGCTGCGCGGGCGAGGCTCTACCGTGGAGCCGCGTGACTGCCTTTACCGATGAAGACATCCCCGGCCGCTACGGCGCGTCCGCGACCACCGAGGCCGACCCGCGGGACGTGGGCCGCGTACGGACCGAGTACTCCCCCTCGCACGACGGCGATCCCGACCCCGGTGAGATCGTGTGGACCTGGGTGCCGTTCGAGGAGAACGACGGGCGCGGCAAGGACCGTCCGGTGCTCGTGGTCGCCCGGGAGGCCGCCGGGACGGTGCTCGCCGTGCAGTTGACGAGCAAGCGGCATGACGGCGAGCGGGACTACGTGCCGATCGGCAGCGGCCCCTGGGACCGGACGGGGCGCGACTCCTGGGTGGACGTCGACCGCGTACTGCGTCTGCGCGACGGCGGTATGCGGCGGGAGGCGTGCGCCCTGGACCGGATGCGGTTCGACCTCGTACGGCAGCGGCTGCGGGAGCGGTACGGCTGGAACTGAGGTCTGAGGTCTGAGGACGGTCCGGGTCAGCCGGGTATGGGCGCGCCCAGCTCGGCGAATACGCGTTCGAACGCGGCGCGTGTCGTCGTTCCTCGTGTGCGGTCCAGGACGGCGAAGACGACCTCCTCGAAGCAGCCCTCGAACCGCCCCCCGACCAGGAGTTCATGGAACGCCCCGGCCACCTGCGCCGGGTCGTTCCGGAACACGCCGCAGCCCCAGGCGCCGAGTACCAGCCGTCCGTAGCCACAGACAACCGCTGTCTCCAGGACGCGTTCGGCACGGGCTGCGAGGGCGCGCGGCACCTCCGTGACACGGTCCGGTGCCTTCTGCCGTACGACGCCCGCGTTCGGTGCCGCGGCGGTCAGGAAGCCGACCTCGTACGGCGTGTCGAGCAGGTTCCCGCGGTCGTCGCGGAAGATGGGGACGGCGGGTGAATGGATGACACGGTCCGTGTAGAACGGGTCGCGGTGCTCGCGGTGGTGGTCGTAGAACTCCCGCGCCTCACGGACGCACGCGTACAGCGCGGAGGCCCGGCACAGGGCCTCCTCCTGGGCCTGCGCGCCGTTGAGGAAGCCGCCGCCGGGGTTGCGCGCGGAGGCGAAGTTCAGCACGGCCACCGGATCACTCGATCGGGTGACGAGGCGGTGGGCCGCTTCCAGACTGCTCTCCCCGGTGACCTCGAAGGCCGTGACGACCGCGGCCCGCGGCCCGATCCGCGGCACGGGGACCGGGCCCGGTCCGAACATCCGCGTGCCCGCGCGGGCGGCCTCGACCGCCGCCGCGAGAGGCACCGTACGCCCGTCGGACCCGCGGTAGCCGCCCGCCTCGACGATCTCCTGCGTCTGCTGTGCGATCCCCCGCAGGCGTGCGCTCACGGCGCCACCCCCGTGGGCGCCGTGAGGCCACCGCGAGCGACCTCCCCCGGCGTAGCGCCGGTCTCCCCCATCGTGCTCATGAACGCATGGTGAGCGATGCTGGTCCTGCGTCGCAACGGAGTTTCCCGGTCCGGTGACCGCCGTTCCAGGACCGGGAGGACAGTGGCCGAGTCGCTGGGAACGCACCACCGGGCGCCCTTGTCGGATTCCGTACGAGGGTCTTGGGTGGACGGGCGACACCGGCCCGGCGCATCCGACCGCGGGTCGGCGACATCGTGGAATCTCAGGAGGATCCTGACATGTCCGATGCGGTGAGTGACAGTACGGAGTCCCGCTCCGTAGTCACCGAGGCCGAGGTGGAGGCGCTGATCCACGGCATCTGTTTCAAGACCGGACCACCCCGCCGACTCGGTGTCGAAGTGGAGTGGTTCGTCCATGAGCTGCGTGACCCGCGGCTCCCGGTCCCGTCCGAACGTCTCGAAGCGGCCTACACGGCGCTGCGGACCCTGCCCCTGAGTTCGGCGCTCACGATCGAACCCGGCGGCCAGTTGGAGCTGAGTTCCGCTCCGGCCGCCTCCCTGATGGAGTGCGTGGGGTCCGTCTCCGCCGACCTCGACGCCGTCCGCGCCCTGCTCCGCTCGGCGGGGCTCGGTCTCAGCGGCTACGGCCACGATCCCTGGAACCCCCCGCGCCGCTACCTTCGCGAGCCGCGCTACGACGCCATGGAGAGCTACCTCGACCGCACCGGTCCCGAGGGCCGGTGCATGATGTGCTCCTCCGCCTCCGTCCAGGTCTGTCTGGACGCGGGATACGAGGAGCCGGGACCGCTCGGGTACGGGCGGCGCTGGTGGCTGGCACACCATCTGGGCGCGGTGCTGGTCGCCGCGTTCGCCCACTCCCCCGTGGCCCGGGGCCGTCCGACGGGCTGGCGCTCGACACGGCAGTCCCTGTGGGCGGCCATGGAACCGGGGCGCTCCTGCGCGCCGCGTATGAACGGCGATCCGCGCGGCTCCTGGGCCCGGCATGTGCTGGACGCGCCGGTGATGTGCGTCCGGGCCGAGAGCGGGCCGTGGCGAGTGCCGGAGGGCATGACCTTCCGGGCCTGGACCCGTTCCGACCGTCCCCCGGGCCGCGGCGACCTGGACTACCACCTGACGACCCTGTTCCCGCCCGTCCGGCCCCGCGGCCATCTCGAACTCCGCATGATCGACGCCCAGCCGGGCGACGACGGCTGGGTCGTGCCGCTCGCCGTGACGGCCGCGCTCTTCGACGACCCCGAGGCCACCGAGACCGCCTACCGGACCGTCAAACGCCTTGCGGAGCGGGCCGCTTCACAGCCTCCCCCGGGCAATCCGCTGTGGGTCGCCGCCGCGCGCGACGGCCTGACCGACCCCGAACTGCACGAGGTCGCCGCCCTCTGCTTCACCGCCGCGATCGAGGCGCTGCCCCGGCTCGGCGCCACGGGTGAAGTCCTCGGCGCCGTCGCGGAGTTCACCGACCGCTATGTGGCCCGGGGCCGCTGCCCCGCCGACGATCTGCTGCCCAGGGTCTACGGGAAGGACATCCGCACATGACCGACGAGACATCGCCGTTCGACCCGGACGCCCTGCGCGAGCGGGCCCTGGACGCGCTCACCACGGCCCGTGACCGCACCGCGCTGCTGACCACCTGCGTCGACGAACCCGATCTCGTGGCCCAGCACTCGCCGTTGATGTCACCGCTGGTCTGGGACCTCGCGCACATCGGCAACCAGGAGGAGCTGTGGCTGCTGCGCACGGTCGCGGGGCGGGCGGCGATGCGGCCCGAGATCGACGGCCTGTACGACGCCTTCGAGCATCCGCGCGCCGAGCGTCCCTCCCTGCCGCTGCTGCCGCCCGACGAGGCCCGCCGCTACGCCGCCGAGGTGCGCGGCCGTGCTCTCGACGTGCTGGAGAGCACACCGCTGGAGGGACGGCGGCTGACCGAGGCGGGGTTCGCCTTCGGCATGATCGCCCAGCACGAACAGCAGCACGACGAGACGATGTTGATCACCCATCAGCTCCGCAAGGGGCCGCAGGTGCTCACCGCGCCGGACCCGGCGCCCGCGCCCGCGTACCCCGGGCCTGCCGAAGTCCTCGTCCCCGGCGGCCCGTTCACCATGGGCACCTCCACCGAGCCCTGGGCACTGGACAACGAACGCCCCGCGCACCAGCGCGCGGTCCCGGCCTTCCACATCGACACCACCCCCGTCACGAACGCCGCCTACCGGGCCTTCATCGAGGACGGGGGCTACGACGACGCGCGCTGGTGGACGCCCGAGGGCTGGGACCACGTCCGCGCGCACGGCCTCCGGGCGCCGCTGTTCTGGCGCCGCGAGGGCGGTCAGTGGCTGCGGCGGCGGTTCGGCGCCACCGAGGTCGTACCGCCGAACGAGCCGGTGCTGCACGTGTGTTGGTACGAGGCCGACGCGTATGCGCGCTGGGCGGGGCGCCGACTGCCCACCGAGGCCGAGTGGGAGAAGGCGGCCCGCCACGACCCGGAGACGGGCCGCTCCCGGCGCTACCCCTGGGGCGACGCCGACCCGACGCCCGAGCACGCCAACCTCGGACAGCGGCATCTGCGCCCCGCGCCCGCAGGAAGTTACCCGGCCGGGGAATCACCGCTGGGGGTACGGCAGTTGATGGGTGACGTGTGGGAGTGGACATCGAGCGACCTGTTGCCGTACCCCGGGTTCACCGCGTTTCCGTACAAGGAGTACTCCGAGGTGTTCTTCGGACCGGAGTACAAGGTGCTGCGGGGCGGTTCGTTCGCCGTGGACCCGGTGGCCTGCCGGGGCACGTTCCGTAACTGGGACTATCCGGTACGGCGGCAGATCTTCTCCGGATTCCGCACGGCACGGGACGCCTGATGTGCCGTCATCTCGCGTACCTGGGACCCGAGGAGCCGCTGGGGCGGCTCCTCGTGGAACCGCCGCACAGCCTCTACCGCCAGGCGTGGGCCCCGCGGCAGCAGCTCCACGGGACCGTCAACGCCGATGGTTTCGGCATCGGTTGGTATGCGCAGGGGGACCCGGTACCGGCTCGCTACCGCCGGTCCGGCCCCCTGTGGGGCGACCAGTCCTTCGCCGATCTGGCCCGTGTCGTCCGCTCCGGTGCCTTCCTGGGCGCCGTACGGGACGCGACCGTGGGCGGCGCCGACGGGGAGGCCGCGGCGGCGCCGTTCGCCGCGGGCCCCTGGCTGTTCAGCCACAACGGGGCCGTCACCGGATGGCCCCGTTCGATGGCCGCGCTCACCCGGTCGCTGCCCCCGGTCGACCTGCTGTCGCTGGAGGCGCGCTGTGACGCGGCGTTCGTCTGGGCGTTGCTGCTGCACCGGCTGCGCGACGGGGACCCGGAAGGGCAGGCGCTGGCCGACACGGTGCAGGAGGTGGCCGCGGCGGCCCCCGACTCCCGGCTCGTGCTGCTGCTCACCGACGGCGAGACGATCACGGCGACCGCCTGGGGCGACACCCTCTGGTATCTCACCGACCCCGGACTCGGGGAGCCCGCCGTCGTCGTGGCCTCCGAGCCCTACGACGACGACCCGTGCTGGCAGGAGGTCCCCGACCACACCCTGCTCACGGCGAGCCGCACCGATGTCCTGCTCACTCCGCTCAAGGACCCCGCCGCCGACCCCGGCGACACCTCCCCCCACGACCCCCGCGACGCCATGGCGCCCCCACCACCCAAGGAGTCAAGCCCGTGAGCCCGTTCCGCGTGACCCGCACCCTCCCCCTCGACGCCACGGACGCCGCACTGCGCGACGACGTGCTGCACGGCCTCACCCTCCCTCAGTCCCTCGACCCCGGAGACGACGGGGGCGGTCCCGTACTCAAGACGCTGCCACCCAAGTGGTTCTACGACGCGTACGGCAGTGAACTGTTCGAGCGGATCACCGAGTTGCCCGAGTACTACCCGACGCGCGCCGAACGGGAGATCCTGCTCGCCCGCTCCGGGGAGATCGCCGCCGCGACCGGCGCACGGACCCTGATCGAGCTGGGCTCGGGCTCCTCCGAGAAGACCCGGCACCTGCTGGACGCGCTCACCGGCCTGCGCTCCTACGTACCCGTCGACGTCAGCGAGAGCGCGCTGCGCCAGGCGGGGCAGGCGCTGCTCGCCGAGCGGCCGGACCTCGACATCCACGCGCTCATCGCGGACTTCACCAGCGGCCTCACCCTGCCGGAGGGCACGCCCGGCCCCCGTCTGGTCGCCTTCCTGGGCGGCACGATCGGCAATCTCGTCCCGGCCGAGCGCGCCGCGTTCCTCGCCTCCGTACGGTCCCTGCTGGAGCCCGGGGACGCGCTGCTGCTCGGCACCGACCTGGTGAAGGACCCGTCGGTCCTGGTGGCCGCGTACGACGACGACGCCGGGGTGACCGCCGCGTTCAACAAGAACGTCCTGGCCGTCGTCAACCGCGAGTTGGGCGCCGACTTCGACCTCGCCGCGTTCACGCATGTGGCCCTGTGGGACGCCGAGCACGAGTGGATCGAGATGCGGCTGCGCTCGCGCACGGCCCAGACCGTGAAGATCCCCGCGCTCGGTCTCGCGGTCGACTTCGCGGCGGGCGAGGACCTGCGCACGGAGGTGTCGGCGAAGTTCCGCAAGGAGCGCGTACGCCAGGAACTGACCGCCGCCAGACTGGACTTGACGCACTGGTGGACGGACGAGGAGCGAAGGTTCGCGTTGTCCCTGAGCGTGGCGCGCTGACGACGGCCCGCGCGCCGTGTGCTCATCCCTCGCCGAGGGTGCGGGTGATACGGCGTGAGGCGCTGGTCGCCTCGACCGCCGGGTCCGCGCCCCGCAACACCTTGGTCATCCAGGTCTTGATCGGGTTGTCCGCCTCGACCGCCGCCCAGGCGGGCGCGGCGGGCGTCGCCCGGCCGTGCGCCGCGCCCGCGGCCATGGCGGCGGCGCCCTCCTCGCCCGCGACGGCTTCCGCCAGGGTCGTCTTGTTGGGCACGTAGTCCATCGTGCGGGCCAGGTCGGTCTGCCAGGTGGCGCTGGTGAGCGCGGCGACGACGGCGGTGGCGGCGCGGCGGTCGCCGGTGTTCTTGGGGACGACGAGGTCGGAGCCGCCGGTGAAGACGGCACCGGGCCGGTCGGCCGTCTTGCCGGGGACCGGGAAGTGCCCCAGCTTGTCCTTGAGTTCGGGGTTCTTGTCCACGATGGCCTGGGCGAGTCCGGGCACGGCCACGATCTGCGCCACGTGCCCCTTCGCGAACACCCCGGACTGCGGCGGGTGTTCCTCGTCGGCGGCCACGGGTCCCTCGCCCAGCGCGTGGAGTTGCTGGTAGAACCGCATGGCGCGCGCCGCGGCGGGGGTGTCCAGGGTGCCTTCCCAGCTCCCGGCCGAGGACTGCTTGGCCAGGTCGCCGCCCTCGTCCCAGATGAAGCCGGACAGGGTGTACCAGTCCTGCCCCGCCAGGTAGATCCCTTGGTTCCCGGCCGTGTTGAGCTTCGCCGTGTCCGTGAGCCACTGCTCGCGCGTCTTCGGCGGCTCGGCGATACCGGCCTGCGCGAAGAGGTCCTTGCGGTAGATGACGACGCGGTTGGCGGCGTACCAGGGAATGCCGTACTGGTGCCCACGGTAGCTGCCCGGCTGGGCGAGTCCGGGGAGCCAGTCGTCCCTGCCCCAGTCGCGCATCGACTCCAGGGTCAGGTCGAGCAGTCCGCCCCCGTCGACGTACTGCGCGACCTGGGTGTTGCCGACCTCGATGACATCGGGGCCGTCGCCGTCGCTCCCCTTGAGCGCCGCCTGGACCTTCTCGCCGATGCCGGTCCACTGCTGGATGCGGATGTCGAGGCGCAGGTCGTCGTGGGTCCGCTCGAAGTCCTTGGTGAACCGGTCGAGGAACGCCGCCGAGGCGCTGTCCTTCATCAGCCACACCGTGACCGTGCGCCGTTCCGGTCCGCTGTCGGGGAGGACCGAGCATGCGGTGAGGAGGGACGTGGATACGCAGACGAGGGCGAGGAGGCGATGTCTCACGGAGGGTCCTGTTCAGCCTTGCGGGCAAGCGGCGAGGGGGCCCGACGTGGGGGGAGGAGCGACAGCGCTCGTACGGGGTGCCCCGATTTTGGTATGGACCAATGCCGGGGGTCAAGGGTCGCGTTGCCTCGCGGTCCGCCACGCCGTACGGCACGGTGGGGAGTGACGCGCGAGGCGCGCGGGACGCACGCCACGAGAAGAGGAGCGCCGGCATGTCCGACCACACCTACCGGGTCACCGAGATCGTCGGCAGCTCGCCGGACGGCGTCGACCAGGCGATCCGCAACGGCATCACCCGCGCCTCGCGGACCCTGCGCAACCTGGACTGGTTCGAGGTCACGCAGGTCAGGGGCCATCTCGAGAACGGGGAGATCGACCACTTCCAGGTCGGTCTGAAGGTGGGCTTCCGGCTGGAGGACGGCGACTGAACCGTCCGCGTCCGAGCCTCTCGACTTGTGCTGTTATCGCCCATATGTCGGTATGGATACACAAGGGCTCTAAGGATCCCTTCTAAGGATCTCTGGGGAGATGACTGGGATGTTCAGAAGGTTCATCGGACTGCTCCTCATGCTGATCACGGCCGCTATCGCCGCCGTCTTGATCTTCAGCAACCTGACCGGCCCCCGGCACCAGGTGTCGTTCGCCGGTCAGTACGTCAACATGAGCTCGCTCGCCCTGCTCTGTACCGGGCTCGCACTGGGTCTGCTCTTCTCGTTGGGCCTGGCCACGCTCCTGAAGGCGCGGCGCCGCCGCCACCGCGACGCACGGGGCTCGCACGACCGGGACACCGAACCGCGTCGCTTCCGGCGTGGCGACAGGGCGTACCGGCGTGGTGACGAGGGGGCGGGGGCCTACCAGCGCGGCGACGAGGGGACGTACCGGCGCGACGAAGGGACCTACTAGCCGCCACTGGACAGGCGTCTCGCGGGCTGGTCACGCGGCTCGCCAGCCGCTCCAGCGGTGGACGGTGACCTCGACCACCGGGCCGTCCGGCGGGTCGTCCCGGTACTGGGGGTACTTCTCCGCCAGCAGGCCGACCGCCCGCTCGTACACCGTCCGGTCGCGCGCCTCGGGCGCGTCGGGCGGCAGGGTCCGCGCGCGCCCGTCGGCCCGTGCCCACCACAGACGGGCCCAGTCCTCGTCGTACACGTCCGCCAGCAGGCACACGGCGGGGTGGACGGCGATGTTGGCCAGCCGTTTCAGCCGTGGTGAGCGCTTCGGCTTGCGGTCGACGGCCATGACGATCGTGTCGTCGTCGCGCCGTGCGAACACGACGGGTACGAGGTGGGGGCGCCCCGAGGCGTCCACCGTCGCGAGCCGTGCGACCCGGGCCTCGGTGAAGCGCCGCCGGGCCTCGTTCTGGCTCATCCGTGGCACTGCCCCGCCTCCCTGTCCCTGACGTCCCCGAGTTCCTTCCACCGTCCCATCGGCAGCCGGACCGCCCCAGGGCCGGTCCGGCTGCCGGTATGCGGGGGCGGGGGCACACTGGAGAGGTGCGACATCGTCTCGTCCGTCTGTTCGGTCGCCGTCGTCCGGCGCTCGCCGGTCCCTCGCACCAGGCCCAGCTCCGGGCCCTGACCGCCCTGTTGGACGAGGCGGTCACCGTCCAGGTGGGCGCCGACCGCGCGGTGGCGGCCTGCGGCGAGCCCGGACCCGTGGGCGCGGAGACCGCGCGGACGTGCGGGCGGCACACCGTGGCCCTTCACCGGCTCAGCGGACGCCTGCACAGCCTGCCGATGACGTATCCCGATCTCGCCGCGGCTCGCGCGCACGCGGGGCGGCTGCTCGCGTACGACCAGTGGATGGTGCGCCAGGCGATGAACCTGGCGTTCACCGCGCACGCCGACGCGCGGACCGAGGCCGCGCGGCTGCGGCTGAACGGCCTCGGCCGCCCCGCGGACGAGCTGCGCAGGCTGCGGGACCGGCTGCTGAACGGGCCGTGCGCGCAAGGCCGTTGAGCGGCTCACCGGCAACGCAAGGAGGCCGTCGTGGAGTTCGACGTCATCGTGGAGATCCCCCAGGGTTCGCGCAACAAGTACGAGATGGACCATGAACTGCACCGACTCCGCCTGGACCGGATGCTGTTCACCTCCACCCGGTACCCGGCCGACTACGGCTACATCGACCACACCCTGGGCGGCGACGGTGATCCGCTGGACGCCCTCGTCCTGGTCGGCGACCCCACCTTCCCCGGCTGTGCGATCAGGTGCCGTGCCGTCGGGATGTTCGTCATGAAGGACGAGGCGGGCCCGGACGAGAAGGTGCTGTGCGTCCCCGCGCACGACCCGCGCTACGAGGGCCTGCAGGACATCGGGGACGTCCCCGTCTTCGACCGGCTGGAGATCACCCACTTCTTCGAGGTCTACAAGGACCTGGAGCCGGGCAAGTCGGTCGAGGGCTCCCACTGGGAGGGCCGCGACCAGGCGCACGCGGAGATCGAGGCCTCCCGGCGGCGGGCCACCGAGGCCTGAGCGGGCCATCGCCGCGCTCACACGCTCAGGCGGTACGGCAGCATGCACACCACCACGTCCGTGCGGGACCGCAGGATGTGGGCCAGCAGCAGGCCCCGCTGGTTCTGGAGGATCTCGTAGCGCCGATGGCGGGGTTCGACCTCCGGGATGAGCACGGCGATCTGCCGGCCGTCCCCGGCCGCGCGCTCCACGTACTCCACGATCGGCTGGACCAGCGAGCGGTGCGGGCTGTCGATGATGTCCAGGCGTACGCCCGGGTTCCAGCGCTGCCACTCCTCCTGGAGCGCCCGCGCCCGGTCGGGGTCGGAGTGCACGGCGACCGCGACCACCTCACCCCCGAAGGCGAGCGCGGCGCTCACGGCGTGCCGGGCGAGCTTGCTGACCTCACCGAGCGGCACGATCACCAGGCTGCGCTCGCGCAGGGCCGGGGGTCCCGGGGTGCGGCCCCGCTCCAACTCCCGCCCCACCTGCGTGTAGTAGCGCTGGATGCGGGCGAACAGCAGCATCATCAGCGGGATCGCGACCACGACGACCCAGGCGCCGTGCAGGAACTTGGTGGTCAGGAGGATGACGGTGGCCACGGTGGTGAGCAGCGCCCCGGTGCCGTTGATCAGCGCGCGTTGCTTCCAGTGGGCGGGGCGTTCGGTGGCCCAGTGCCGTACGAGACCGATCTGACTGAGCGTGAAGCCGATGAACACGCCGATCGCGAAGAGCGGGATCAGCCGGTGGGTGCTCGCGTCGACCGCGATGAGCAGCAGGGCGGCCAGCAGCGCCAGCGCGACCACGCCGTATCGGTAGACGGGCCGTTCGGCGCGCAGCCCGAACAGATGGGGCAGCCGGTTGTCCCGGGCGAGCAGGCTCATGAGCACCGGGAGCCCGCCGAAGCTGGTGTTCGCGGCGAGGAGCAGGACCAGGGTCACCAGGAGATTGGTGGCGTAGTAGGCCGGTCCGGTGCCGAAGGATCCGGCGGTGAGCTGGGCCAGTACGGTCACCTGTCCGCGGGGGGCCACATGGTCGCGGTGGATGAGGAAGGCCAGGCCGACGAGGAGGAGCGCGAGGATCACCCCCAGCATCAGCTCGGTGCGCTGGGCGCGTCGGACGCGTGGGGTGCGGAAGGTGGGTACGGCGTTGGCGATGGCCTCCACTCCGGTCAGGGCCGAGCAGCCGGAGGAGAACGCCTTGAGGACCAGCAGGATGCCGAGCGCCTCGTGCGCGGGGTGGGGCTGTGCGGTGCCCACGACGGCCGCCGGGTGCGCGCGGAGCAGGCCGACGACGATGACACCGCCGATCGACGCGATGAACAGCACGGTGGGCAGCATCAGCATGCGGGCGCTGTCGGTGACGCCGCGCAGGTTCAGGGCCGTCAGCAGGGCCAGGCCGATCAGGCAGACGACGAGCTTGTGGTCGGCGAACGCGGGGAAGGCGGAGGCGAGGGCGTCGGTGCCCGCGGCGAGGCTGACGGCGACGGTGAGGACGTAGTCGACGACGAGGCTGGCCGCGGCGAGCAGGCTGACCGTCGCGCCCAGGTCCTTCTTGGAGACGGCGTACGCGCCGCCGCCGTCCGGGTGGACGGCGATCACCTGCGTGTACGAGACCACGAGCACGGCGAGCAGGAAGGTGATCACCAGGGTGATGGGCAGGGTCGCGGTCAGCGCGCCGGTCCCGGCGGCGACGAGGCCCAGCACGATCGCCTCGGGTCCGTACGCCACCGAGCTGAGCGCGTCCAGCGACAGCGCGGCGAGGCCTTCCAGGCTCGTGAGGTGGTCCCGCTCCCCCTCTCCCGGGCGGAGCGGGACCCGGGGGCGCAGCTCACGACGTGCCAGGCCATACGCCATCGGGACCTCATCAGGGCTGGGCGGACGGTCGGCAACAGTGTCACCCGCCGGGTCCGGGGCCGCGTCCCGGACTACGGCAGGCGAGGGAGTGCGCCGCGCGGGCGGTCAGTGCCCGGCCACGAGGTCCCGCAGGGCGGTGTTGAGCGCGAGGACGTTCACGCGGGGTTCGCCCATGAAGCCGAGGGTGCGGCCCTGGGTGTGTTCCTCGACCAGCCTCTCCACCCGCTCGACGGGCAGCCCGTTCCTCTCGGCGACCCGGTGGACCTGGATCCGCGCGTACTGCGGGGAGATGTCGGGGTCCAGGCCCGAGCCGGAGGAGGTCACCGCGTCGGCGGGGATGTCCGCCGGATCGACCTTGTAGCCCGGCACGGAGTTGTCCTCGACGACCGCCTTCCTGGCGGCCTCGACCTGATCGCGCAGCGCCTTGCTGTCGGCGGCGAGGTTGGTGGCCCCGGACACGAGCAGCTTGTACTGGGTGTTGACCGTGTTGGTGCCGAGGCCGTGCGCCGGACGGCCCTGGAACCACTTCGGATCGGGGGCCGGGGGCCGGCCGCTCTTCGTCGACGGCAGGTCGTAGGACTGCCCGATCAGCGACGAGCCGACGACCTTGCCGTCCGCGCTGACCTGGGAGCCGTTCGCCTTGCCGGGGAAGAACGCCTGGGCGACGCCGGTGACGACCAGCGGGTAGACGACGCCCGTGACCAGAGTCAGGACGAGCAGGGCGCGCAGGCCCGCGCCGAGCAACCGGGCGGTGTTCCTGAGGGAGTTGTTCATGGCGATTCAGCACGCTTTCCGCATCGGTGCAGACGCTTTCCGCATCAGTGCAGCCCGGGAAGGAGGGAGATGAGCAGATCGATGATCTTGATGCCGACGAAGGGGGCGACCAGTCCGCCGAGGCCGTAGATCGCGAGGTTGCGGCGCAGCATCCGGTCCGCGCTCACCGGCTTGTACTGCACGCCTCTGAGGGCGAGCGGCACCAGGATGATGATGATCAGCGCGTTGAAGATCACCGCGGACAGGATGGCGGAGTGGGGCGAGGACAGCCGCATGATGTTGAGGTGGTCCAGGCCCGGATAGACCACGGCGAACAGCGCCGGGATGATCGCGAAGTACTTCGCGACGTCGTTGGCGATGGAGAACGTCGTCAGCGCGCCACGGGTGATCAGCAACTGCTTGCCGATCTCCACGATCTCGATGAGCTTGGTCGGGTTGGAGTCGAGGTCGACCATGTTGCCGGCCTCCTTGGCGGCCGACGTACCGGTGTTCATCGCGACCCCGACGTCCGCCTGGGCGAGCGCGGGCGCGTCGTTGGTCCCGTCACCGGTCATCGCGACCAGCTTGCCGCCCGCCTGCTCCCGTCGGATCAGCGCCATCTTGTCCTCGGGGGTGGCCTCGGCGAGGAAGTCGTCGACGCCCGCCTCCTCGGCGATGGCCTTGGCGGTCAGCGGGTTGTCGCCGGTGATCATGACGGTCTTGATGCCCATGCGGCGCAGTTCCGTGAACCGTTCGCGCATCCCGTCCTTGACGACGTCCTTGAGGTGGATGACGCCCAGGACCCGGGCCCCGTCCGCGTCCTCGACGGCCACGAGCAGCGGGGTGCCGCCCTGCTGGGAGATCCGGTCGGCGACCGCGTCCGCGTCCTTCGGCACCTCGCCGCCGCGTTCCCGTACCCAGGCGATGACCGAACCGGCCGCGCCCTTGCGGATCCTGCGGCCGTCCACGTCGACGCCGGACATCCGGGACTGGGCGGTGAAGGCGATCCACTCGGCCCCGGCCAGCTCGCCCTGGTCGCGTTCGCGCAGCTCGTACTTCTGCTTGGCGAGGACGACCACGGAGCGGCCCTCGGGGGTCTCGTCGGCCAGCGAGGACAACTGGGCGGCGTCGGCGACCTCGGCGGCGCTCGCACCACCCACCGGCACGAACGCGGACGCCTGCCGGTTGCCGAGCGTGATGGTGCCCGTCTTGTCGAGCAGCAGGGTCGAGACGTCACCGGCGGCCTCGACGGCCCGGCCGGACATGGCGAGGACGTTGCGCTGCACCAGCCGGTCCATTCCGGCGATGCCGATCGCGGACAGCAGCGCGCCGATCGTCGTCGGGATGAGACAGACGAGCAGGGCCACCAGGACGACCAGCGTCAGACGGGTGCCCGCGTACTGGGCGAACGGCGGCAGCGTGGCGCAGGCGAGGAGGAAGACGATCGTCAGCGCCGCCAGCAGGATGTTGAGCGCGATCTCGTTGGGTGTCTTCTGCCGGGCCGCGCCCTCGACCAGGCCGATCATCCGGTCGATGAAGGTCTCCCCCGGCTTCGTCGTGATCTTGATGACGATCCGGTCGGACAGCACCTTCGTACCGCCGGTGACCGCGGACCGGTCGCCGCCGGACTCGCGGATGACGGGCGCCGACTCGCCGGTGATCGCGGACTCGTCGACGCTCGCGACGCCCTCGATCACATCGCCGTCGCCCGGGATGATGTCACCGGCCTCGCAGACGACCAGGTCGCCGATGCGCAGCTCGGTGCCGGGGACCTGCTCCTCGCGGTCATCGGTCAGCCGCCTGGCCAGGGTGTCCGTCTTGGCCTTGCGCAGGGTGTCGGCCTGGGCCTTGCCCCGGCCCTCCGCGACGGCCTCCGCCAGATTGGCGAAGACGACGGTCAGCCAGAGCCAGGCGCTGATCGCCCAGCCGAACCAGTCGCCCGGGGTCCGGAAGGAGAAGACCGTGGTCAGCACCGCGCCGATCCACACCACGAACATCACGGGCGAGGTGACCATCACCCGTGGATCGAGCTTGCGCAGCGCGTCCGGCAGCGATCTGACCAGTTGGCGGGGTTCGAACAGGCCCGCGCCGACACGGCCCTTGGCGAACCTGTGCCCGCTCGGGACATCGCTGTGCGGGGCCCGGCTCGGAGTGACGGTGGGCATGGGAACCTCTGGGTTCTTGGTACGGGTGGTCATGACGCCAGCCCCTCGGCCAGCGGGCCCAGTGCGAGGGCCGGGAAGTAGGTCAGCCCGACGATGATCAGGATCGCGCCCACCAACAACCCGGTGAACAGCGGCTTCTCGGTGCGCAGGGTGCCCGCGGTGACCGGTACCGGCTGCTGCTCGGCCAGCGATCCGGCCAGCGCGAGGACGAACACCATCGGCAGGAAGCGGCCGAACAGCATGGCGAGCCCGGTCATGGTGTTGAACCAGTCCGTGTTCGCGTTCAGGCCCGCGAAGGCCGAGCCGTTGTTGTTCGAGGCGGAGGTGAAGGCGTAGAGGATCTCGGAGAACCCGTGCGCGCCGTGGTTGAGCATCGAGTGCCGTGCCGAGGGCAGGGCCATGGAGACCGCGGTGCACACGAGCACCAGCGCCGGGGTGATCAGGATGTAGACGGCGGCGAGCTTGATCTCCCGGGTGCGGATCTTCTTGCCCAGGTACTCGGGGGTGCGGCCGACCATCAGACCGGCGATGAACACCGCGATGATCGCCATGATCAGGATGCCGTAGAGACCGGAGCCGACGCCGCCGGGCGCGATCTCGCCGAGCATCATGCCGAGCAGGGTGATGCCGCCGCCGAACCCGGTGTACGAGGAGTGGAAGGAGTCGACCGCTCCCGTCGAGGTGAGGGTGGTGGACACCGCGAAGATCGAGGAGGCGCCGATGCCGAAGCGGACCTCCTTGCCCTCCATCGCGCCGCCCGCGAGCCGGAGCGCCCCCTCGTGGTGGGCGAACTCGGTCCACATCATCAGAGCGACGAAGCCGACCCAGATGGTGACCATGGTGGCGAGGATCGCGTAGCCCTGCCGGACCGAGCCGACCATGAGGCCGAAGGTCCGGGTCAGTGCGAACGGGATCACCAGGATCAGGAAGATCTCGAAGAGGTTGGTGAAGGGCGTCGGGTTCTCGAAGGGGTGCGCGCTGTTGGCGTTGAAGACGCCACCGCCGTTGGTGGCCAGCTCCTTGATGGCCTCCTGCGAGGCGACCGCGCCCCCGTTCCACTGCTGTGAGCCGCCCAGGAACTGGCCGACCGCGTGGATGCCGGAGAAGTTCTGGAGGGCGCCCGCAGCCACCAGGACGATCGCGGCGATGGCCGCGATCGGCAGCAGGATGCGGATGACGCCGCGGACCAGGTCGGCCCAGAAGTTGCCGAGTTCCCCGGCGCGCGTGGCGGCGAAGCCGCGGACCAGGGCCACGGCCACGGCGATGCCGACGGCCCCGGAGACGAAGTTCTGCACGGCGAGACCGGCGGTCTGCACGACATGGCCCATGGCCTGTTCACCGGCGTACGACTGCCAGTTGGTGTTCGTCACGAAGGAGGCGGCGGTGTTGAAGGCCTGCGCGGGTTCGATGGAGCGGAAGCCGAGCGAGAAGGGCAGGACGCCTTGGAGCCGCTGGAGCAGATAGAGAAGGAGAACGCCGACCGCGGAGAAGGCGAGGACACCGCGCAGATAGGCGGGCCAGCTCATGCGGACGTTCGGGTTGACGCCGATCCCCCGGTAGATCCACTTCTCGATCCGCAGATGCCGGTCGGAGGAGTAGACCTTGGCCATGTAGGTGCCCAGGGGGACATAGGCGAGGCTCAGTGCCGCGATCAGGGCGAGCAACTGGAGCACACCGGCCAGTACGGGACTCATCGGGCTCTAGAACCTCTCCGGGAAGAGGAGGGCGAGGACGAGATAGCCCAGCAGGGCGACGGCCACGACCAGGCCGACGATGTTCTCGACGGTCACAGCTTCGCCACCCCCTTGGCGGCGAGGGCCACCAGCGCGAAGACCGCGACCGTGGCGATGACGAAGGCCAGATCGGCCATCGTGAGCTCCTGGGATGAGTTCGAATGGGACAGCAACGGTTCGAGGGAAGCGCGTTTCCGGCCGGATTCGACTTCTGTTGACGGGTCCCTTACGGGGATGTTCACCCCATTGATGGAACTCTTACGGCTTCCGCACTCTTACGACCCTCGCGCTCTCGCTGCTCCCCCGCGGCCCGCGCCGTCACAGGCCCAGTTCGCTCAGGCCCGGGTGATCGTCGGGCCTGCGGCCCAGCGGCCAGTGGAACAGGCGCTCCGACTCCGTGATCGGCAGGTCGTTGATGGAGGCGTGGCGCCTGCGCATCAGACCGTCGCCGTCGAACTCCCAGTTCTCGTTGCCGTAGGAGCGGAACCAGGTGCCCGAGTCGTCATGGCATTCGTAGGCGAAGCGCACGGCGATACGGTCGCCGTCGAAGGCCCAGAGTTCCTTGATGAGCCGGTACTCCAGCTCGCGCCGCCACTTGCGGGTGAGGAAGGCGACGATCTCGTCGCGGCCATGGAGGAACTCGGCGCGATTGCGCCAGCGGGAGTCGGCCGTGTAGGCGAGGGCGACCTTCTCGGGGTCGCGTGAGTTCCAGCCGTCCTCCGCCGCCCGCACCTTCTCCAGGGCGGTGTCCCGGGTGAACGGGGGGAAGGGCGGGCGCGGTGCGTGTGACATGGCAACCTCCGTGGGGAGAACGCGCGTTCTCGGGTTGCCACCGTAGGTGTACTTGGCGGGACCGAGGTCGAGCACCACGCCCGGTCCCGCCCGTCCGCCCCCTGTCGGCGAACGTGCTACGGCCGTGCGCCACCTGTGGCAGCGGCGCCGACCCGTCTCGTGACTAGGGCGTGTTTCGAAAGTCCCGTCTGCCCCGCGACGCCTGGCACGGCACCTCGCCGCGTTGTCGGGATTACCCGCGTACATCCAGTACGCGGGCAACCCTCCGCCTTGCGATGCACCGCACCAGACGCCGCGGGGCCCGCCCTCCGGGCGGACGACGCTACTTTCGAAACACCCCCTAGCGGCGGCCCGACTTGCGGGTCGCGCGCAGCCATTCCTTGTTCATGCCGGTGATGGAGACCAGCGGGATGCCCTTCGGGCAGGCGGTGGCGCACTCCCCGGTGAGGGTGCAGCCGCCGAAGCCCTCCTCGTCCATCTGCGCCACCATGTCCAGGACCCGGCTCTCGCGTTCGGGCGCGCCCTGCGGCAGGACGTTGAGGTGGTTGATCTTCGCCGAGGTGAAGAGCATCGCCGCGCCGTTCGGGCAGGCCGCCACGCAGGCACCGCAGCCGATGCACTCGGCGTGCTCGAAGGCGAAGTCCGCGTCCGCCTTCGGTACGGGCGTGGCGTGGGCCTCGGGCGCGGCGCCGGTCGGGGCGGTGACGTAGCCGCCGGCCTGGATGATGCGGTCGAAGGCCGAGCGGTCGACCACGAGGTCCTTGACGACCGGGAAGGCCGCGGCGCGCCAGGGCTCGATGTCGATGGTGTCGCCGTCCTTGAAGGACCGCATGTGCAGTTGGCAGGTGGTGGTGCGCTCGGGGCCGTGGGCGTCGCCGTTGATCACCAGGCTGCACGCGCCGCAGATGCCCTCGCGGCAGTCGTGGTCGAAGGCGACCGGGTCCTCGCCCTTGAGGATGAGTTCCTCGTTGAGGGTGTCGAGCATCTCCAGGAAGGACATGTCGGAGGAGATCCCGTCCACCTCGTACGTGGACATGGCGCCTTCGGCGGCGGGGTTCTGCTGCCGCCAGACGCGCAGGGTGAGCTTCATGCGTAGCTCCGCTGAGTGGGGTGGACGTACTCGAAGACCAGGTCTTCCTTGTGCAGGGTGGGGGCCTCGCCGGTACCGGTGAACTCCCAGGCCGCCGCGTAGGAGAACGCGTCGTCCTGGCGGGCGGCCTCGCCGTCGGGCGTCTGCGACTCCTCGCGGAAGTGGCCGCCGCAGGACTCCGCGCGGTGCAGCGCGTCGAGGCACATCAGCTCGGCGAGTTCGAGGTAGTCGACGATGCGGTTGGCCTTCTCCAGCGACTGGTTGAACTCCTCGCCGGTACCGGGGACCTTGATGCGCCGCCAGAACTCCTCGCGGATCTGCGGGATCCGCTCAAGTGCCTTGCGCAGACCGGCGTCGGTGCGCGCCATGCCGCAGAACTCCCACATCAGTTCGCCGAGTTCACGGTGGAAGGAGTCGGGGGTGCGGTCTCCGTCGATGGCGAGCAGCGTGTGGAGCCGGTCCTCGGTCTCGGCCAACAGGTCCTGGACGACGGGGTGTTCGTCCGTGACCTCGTCGTGGTGCGGGTTGCGGGCGAGGTAGTCGTTGATCGTCGACGGGAGGACGAAGTAGCCGTCGGCCAGGCCCTGCATCAGCGCGGAGGCGCCGAGGCGGTTCGCGCCGTGGTCGGAGAAGTTGGCCTCGCCGATCGCGAACAGGCCGGGGATCGTGGTCTGGAGGTCGTAGTCGACCCACAGTCCGCCCATCGTGTAGTGCACGGCGGGGTAGATCCGCATCGGCACCTCGTACGGGTTCTCCGCGGTGATCCGCTCGTACATGTCGAAGAGGTTGCCGTACTTCTCCTCGACCTTCGCCCGGCCCATGCGCCGGATGGCGTCGGCGAAGTCCAGATAGACGCCCTGGCCGCCGGGGCCGACCCCGCGGCCCTCGTCGCACACGTTCTTCGCGGCGCGGGAGGCGATGTCACGGGGCACGAGGTTGCCGAAGGACGGGTAGATGCGCTCCAGGTAGTAGTCGCGCTCGTGCTCGGGGATCTGGTTCGGCGGCCGGTCGTCGCCTTTCGCCTTGGGCACCCAGATCCGGCCGTCGTTACGCAGCGACTCGCTCATCAGGGTGAGCTTGGACTGGTGGTCGCCGGTGCGCGGGATGCAGGTGGGGTGGATCTGCGTGAAGCAGGGGTTGGCGAAGTAGGCGCCGCGGCGGTGCGCCCGCCAGATGGCCGTCGCGTTGGAGTTCATGGCGTTGGTCGACAGATAGAAGACGTTGCCGTAGCCGCCGGAGGCGAGGACGACCGCGTCCGCGAAGTAGGTGTCGATCCGCCCGGTGATCAGGTCGCGGGCCACGATGCCGCGGGCCCGGCCGTCGACGACGATCAGGTCGAGCATCTCGGTGCGCGGGTGCATCTCGATGCTGCCCGCCGCTATCTGCCGCGACAGCGCCTGGTAGGCGCCGAGCAGCAGTTGCTGGCCCGTCTGGCCGCGGGCGTAGAAGGTGCGGGAGACCTGGACGCCGCCGAAGGAGCGGGTGTCGAGGAGGCCGCCGTACTCACGGGCGAACGGGACGCCCTGCGCCACGCACTGGTCGATGATCTCCACCGAGATCTGGGCGAGACGGTGGACGTTGGACTCGCGGGCGCGGAAGTCACCGCCCTTGACGGTGTCGTAGAAGAGGCGGTGGATGGAGTCGCCGTCGTTGCGGTAGTTCTTCGCGGCGTTGATGCCGCCCTGCGCGGCGATCGAGTGGGCGCGGCGTGGGGAGTCCTGGTAGCAGAACTGGACGACGTGGTAGCCCTGTTCGGCGAGCGTGGCGCCGGCGGAGCCACCGGCGAGGCCGGTACCGACGACGATCACCGTGTGCTTGCGCCGGTTGGCCGGGTTGACCAGCTTGGCCTCGAAGCGGCGGGTGTCCCAGCGCTCGTTGATCGGTCCCTCGGGGGCCTTGGTGTCGGCGACCGGCTCTCCGGTCGCGTAGTCCGAGTATTCGGCGGACGCAGTCATCAGCTCACCACTCCGGTCATGACGCCCACGGGCACGGCGATGAAGCCGACCGTGAGCAGCGCTGCGAGGACATTGGCGATGGTCTTCAGGGCACGGTCGCGGGTGCGGCTGCCGACCCCGAGGGTCTGGGCCGCGCTCCAGAAGCCGTGCCGGATGTGCAGGCCGAGCGCCAGCATGGCGACGATGTAGATGACGTTGCCGTACCAGGTGGAGAAGGTGTCCACGACGTTCTGGTAGGGGTGCCCCTCCTGGAAGCCGCCGGAGTGCACGGTGCCGGTGGTCAGGTCGAGCAGGTGCCAGACGACGAACAGGCCGAGGATGATCCCGCCCCAGCGCATGGTGCGCGTGGCGTAGCTCGCCCGGGGCTTCGCGTGCACGTACTTGCTGGGGCGCGCCTTGATGTCGCGGCGGCTGAGCTGGTACGCGGAGACCGCGTGGGCGACGACCGCGACGACCAGGACGACGCGGATGAGCCACAGCGTCCACTCGTAGTGCATGAACGGTTCGCCGACGGTGCGCAGCCAGTGGGCGTAGTGGTTGAACTCGCCCGCCCCGAAGTAGATCTTCAGGTTCCCGATCATGTGGGCGACGAGGTACAGCAGCATGATCAGGCCGCTGACCGCCATCACTGTCTTCTTGCCGACGGTGCTGCCCCACACGCTGCGGGCCATGGACGGCCGTCGGTCCGTCCGGGTTGCCAGAGCCATGAGTCAGCACGCTAGGGCCGAAGGGCCCCATCGGTCCAAGACATGGTCCAGCTTGTTTCGATAGCCAGCGCCTATGATTGCAGGATGCAGTTCCAACAGCTTCAGTACTTCGTGGCGGTCGCCGAGACCCGGCACTTCACCCGGGCCGCCGACCTGGTGCATGTCGCCCAGCCCTCGCTCTCGCAGCAGATCAAGGCGCTGGAGCGGGAGCTGGGCGCGGATCTGTTCCTGCGGGCGCGCGGCAACATCACGCTCACGGACGCGGGCGAGGCGCTGCTGCCGCTGGCCCGCCGTATCCTCGCCGACGCGGACACGGCCCGGCACGAGGTGCAGGAGCTGGTGCAGTTGCGCCGCGGCCGGGTACGGCTCGGCGCCACCCCGAGCCTGTGCACGGGGCTGCTGCCGGATGTGCTGCGCGCCTTCCACGACCGCTATCCCGGCATCCGGCTGCTGATCGAGGAGGGCGGCTCGCACGACCTCGTACGGGAACTCGCGCGCGGCGCCCTCGACCTCGCCCTGGTCGTGCTGCCGCTGCCCACCGCCTCCCCCGCGCTGAGCACGGTGGAGCTGCTGCGCGAGGACCTCGTGGTGGTGTCCTCGCCGGAGGCCCCGCGGCCCGGCGGCGGCCGTCGCACGGTCCGTATCGCGGATCTGCAGAGCGAGCGCCTGGTGATGTTCCGCCACGGCTACGACCTGCGGGAGCTGACCGTGGCCGCGTGCCGCGCCGAGGGCTTCGAGCCGGACTTCGCCGTGGAGGGCGGCGAGATGGACGCGGTCCTCGGCTTCGTACGGGCGGGCCTCGGGGTCGCCGTCGTGCCGCGCATGGTCGCGACGCGCTCCGGGCGCAATCTGCGGGTGACCCCGCTGGCCTCGCCCGGACTGCACCGCACCATCGCGCTGGCCCACCGCAGCGATGTGGCACCGCCGCGGGCGGCGCGGGAGTTGCAGCGCATGCTGCTGGAGCGCTGAGGCCGGGACGGTCCGCGTACGGAGCGCGGGCCCCGGCCCGTACGCGGTGGGGCTCAGCCCCTCGCGTCGGCCAGCGCCAGTTCGTGCAGGCGGTCGGGCGGGCCCGGACGGGCGTAGTACCAGCCCTGGGCCGTGTCGCACCCGAGGATCCGCAACTGCTCGGCCTGGGCACCGGTCTCCACGCCCTCGACCGTGACCGCGAGGTCCAGGCTGTGGGCGAGGGAGACGATCCCCTCGACGATCTTGAGGTCGACGGGGTCGGCCGGGTACTGCTGCATGCCCTGGGTGAAGGAACGGTCCAGCTTGAGGATGCTCACGGGCAGCCGGCGCAGGTTGGCGAGGTTCGAGTAGCCCGTGCCGAAGTCGTCCAGGGCGATGTCCACCCCCATCTCGGCCAGTCGGCGCAGCGGCTTGAGCAGATCGTCGTCCGCCCCGATGAGCGCCGACTCCGTGACTTCCAGGCAGAGCGCGTCCGGTTCGAGACCGGCGTCCTGCAGGATGTCGACGGTGTCGGAGACCAGACCCGGATGGGTGAGCTGGCAGGGCGACAGATTGACGTTGATGCGCAGCGGGCCCGTCCGCGCGTGCCGCTCCTGCCACGCGCGTGCCTGCCCCACGGCCTCCTCCAGCACCCAGCGCCCCAGCGGCACGATCAGTCCGGTGTGCTCGGCGAGCGGGATGAAGCGGTCGGGGCCGAGCACACCGTGCTGCGGATGCAGCCAGCGCACCAGCGCCTCGGCGCCGTGCACGGTGCCGTCGCCGAGGTGCACCAGCGGCTGGTACTCGATGAAGAACTCGCCCCGGTCAAGCGCCATCGGCAGGGCCGTGGTCAGCCCGTGGCGGGTGATGGCGCGGGCGTCGGCCTCGGGGTCGGCGACCTCGAAGCGGTTCCCGCCCGCGGACTTGGCCCGGTACATCGTGATGTCGGCGCTGCGCAGCACCTCCGCGGGGCCGCGCTCCCCGACCGGCCCCTCCACGACACCGATGCTGCCGCGCACGGTCAACTCGCGTCCGTCGACGCTGATCGGGGTGACCAGCGCGTTCATGATGCGGCCGACGAGTTCGTCCACCCCGCGCTCGGTGTCGGCCCCGGTGATCAGCGCCACGAACTCGTCGCCGCCGAGCCGCGCGACCATCTCGCCGGGCGCCGTCGCACAGGTCTGCAACCGGTCCGCGACCTCGACCAGCAGGCGGTCACCGGCCGCGTGGCCGAGGCTGTCGTTGACGGTCTTGAAGCCGTCGAGGTCGAGGTAGCACAGGCCGAACCGCTGGCCCTCGCCCGCCGCGAGCGCCTTCTCCAGCCGCTCGAAGAACAGGGTGCGGTTGGGCAGTCCGGTGAGCGCGTCGTGGGTGGCCTCGTAGCGCAGCCGCAGGTTCAGCAGGCGCCGCTCGGTGGTGTCCTCCATCAGCGCGAGCTGGTACTGCGGGCGGCCGTCCGCGTCCCGCAGCAGCGACACCGTGAGGTTCGTCCACAGGACCGTTCCGTCAGGCCGGTAGAAGGCCTTCTCGACGTGGTAGTGGTCGCGTTCGCCGCGGACCAGCTCGTCGTACAGGCGCCAGATGTGCGGCGCGTCCTCGGGATGGGTCCACTCGGTGATGACGCGACCGCGCACCAGTTGCTCGGAGCCGCCGAACATCCGCAACAGCGCGCCGTTGACCTGGAGGATCTTGCCGTCGAGGTCCGCGATGCCGATCCCTATGGCCGCGCCTTCGAAGACGGCGCGGAACCGGGCCTCGCTGGAGTGCAGCGCCTGCGCGACCATGCGCTGGGCGTGGAACGCGGCCTGGGAGATGGACTCCTGCTCGGCCAGCGTGCGCTCCTTGAGCGCCTTGGCGAATCCGGCGGCCATCGCGTGCTGGAGCCGCGAGGAACGGCTCCTGAGCGCCTCCTGGGTCTGCGCGGAGGCGTCCGGGTCACCGCAGTAGAGCACCAGATAGGCGTCGACGCAGTCGAGCGTGCGGCTGAGCGCCTCCGGGTCCGTGCAGTGCACCGCGATCAGCGCGGCCCCGATCTCCCTGGCCACGGCGGCGTCGAACACCCTGGCCCGCAACGCGTCGCTCAACCGCCGCGCCAGGGGCAGCAGTTGCTCCTCGAACTCCGGCCGGGTCAGCGACGTCGAGGTCGCCGGGAACACGGCCCGGCTCCAGATCGTCGCGAACCTGCGCAGTCTGTCCTCCGGTCCCCCCGGCTCGGCACTCACGCCGAACGCCCCACGCCGGCGAACCCGGAGAAGGCATACGGATCCTCGTCCCCGGTCAGCGTGTCGGGCCGCCAGTCCGGCATCGGCACCAGTCCGGGTTCCACCATGTCGTACCCCTCGAAGAACCGCGCGATCTGGTCGCGCGAGCGCATGATCAGCGGATTGCGGATGTTCTTGTACACGTCCATGACGCCCTCGGCCCGCTCCTGCGGGAGCGGGCCTCCCTCGAACGCGGCATGCGTGAGAACGAGCAGACTGCCCGGCGCCAGCGCGCCGCGCAGTTCGGCCACCGCACCGTACGGGTCGTCCGCGTCCTCCACGAAGTGCAGTATGGCAACGAGGAGAACCGCGACCGGCCGGTTCAAGTCGATCAGCCGCCGTACCTGAGGGCTCGCCAGGATCTCCTGGGGCCGCAGGAGATCGCCCGCGACGATGTCCGCGGTGTCGTCGCCCTGGAGGACGGCCTGGCTGTGCGCGACCGCCACCGGATCGTGGTCGACGTACACCACCCGCGCGCCCGGGTCCGCCTGTCGGGCCACCTCGTGGACGTTGCCGAAGGTCGGGATGCCGGAGCCGATGTCGAGGAACTGCGTGATGCCCTCCTCGACGGCGAAGCGCACCGCGCGGCGCATGAACGCCCGGTTCGCCTGCATGATCTTGGGCAGCCCCGGCATGTGCTCCATCGCCGTGCGCGCCGCCTCCCGGTCGGCCTCGAAGTTGTGCGATCCGCCCAGGTAGAAGTCGTACATGCGGGACACGCTCGGTACGGAGACGTCGATGCTCCGTGGGGCCCAGGCGGGACGCTCCATGTAGCTCTCCAAGGCGTAGGCGGCGGGTACGGACGATCCGGTGTTCGAGCCGAGGCTACTGATCGTCCGCCAACAGAGCGAGCAGAAACGGAAATTGACCGTCCGTTCCCGGTCACCGCGGGTGGTCTTCGATGGGACATCGCGGCTATTGGGGCGGTTCGACCGGGTCGCACGGAGAGCACGGACACACCGGGGACGGCCCGACGCGTTCCACCGGTCCGCCCCTTTCCTCCCCGATTGTGCGACGCACCTCGGCCACCCGCCCGCTCACCGCGTCCCGCGCACCGCCTCCCCGGTCACGGCCACGTCGGTCAATCCGCGCCCACCGCGATCCCCTCCTTCGGGGCAATTCCCACGGGCTTCGGCGCGCGTCGGCTCACGCGGGCCCATGATCTCCGTCGTGCATCGATCCGAACGGACCCGATCCGCCTTCCTCATACGGCTGTTGACGCCGATGACGCTGGCGTGGATCTTCGTGGGCGCCCCCGCGGGCGTGGCGTCGGCGGACGCGTGCGCCTACGCCTCGACCGGCCCGGACGGCCCGACGGCGGTGGCGGTCGCGGGCGGTCACCACTGGCCTCTCCCGCCCTGCCACACCCCGAGCCCCACGCCGCCGCCCAGCCCGCTGCCCACCCCGACGCCGACTCCGGTGCCGACCCCGCCGCCGAGTCCCCCACCGACGCCCGCGCCGCCGCCGAAGCCGAGGCCCACGCCGAAACCCGTACCGCCGCCGTCGCCCACCGTGGCGCCGCGCCCTCGGCCGGTACCGAAACCGGCCATCACGCCGACCCCCGCGCCGCCCCCGCCGCCCGCGCACCGGCCGAGCCCGCGCCCCTCGCCACCGCGGGTGCGCTATCCGCGGTACCACCCGGTCTCCCACGCGTCACCACGGCACGACAGCCCGTCCCCGCTCACCTTCACCCTGCTCATCGTCGTGCCCGCGGTGTTCGCCATCGCCGTGCTCCGTCCGCGCTGACCCCTGGAGGAACCTCTTGTCGGAATGGCTTGTTCTCGCCCTCGCGATGGCGGCCGCGTGCGCCGTTGTGATCGCGGTGGCCCTGGTGCGGGTCCGTACGGCCTCCGCCCATGACGATCCGTCCGAGACCCCGGACGTGATCGAGTACATGACGATGTGGATCGGCGTGGTCTACGCGATCGTGCTGGGTCTGGCCATCGCGGGCGTCTGGGAGGCCCGCAGCGCGGCCCAGGACCACGTCCAGGCCGAGGCGCAGGCGCTGCACGAGGTCTCGGAGCGGGTCCGGGTCTATCCGGCCGACTCCCGCGACCGGATCCGCGCCGACATCGACGCGTACGTCAAGCAGGTCGTCGGCACGGAGTGGAAGGCCATGGCCGACCACGGCGAGGTGACGGACCGCGGCGGCGACCTGTTCCAGCGGATCCGTCAGGACGTCACCGACTACCAGCCGAAGACGGACTTCCAGGCCCAGGCCTACCAGCCGCTTCTCGACCAGGTGACCGCGGCCGGTGCGGCACGGGCCGCCCGGGTCGACGCGATGGGCTCGACCATGCCGCCGGTGGTGTGGTTCGGACTGATCGCGGGGGCGGTGATCACCATCGGGATGGTGTTCGCGCTGCAGATCAGACGCACGGCTCGCGAACTGGTCCTCGCCGGGGTGTTCTCCGCGCTCATCGCGTTCCTGCTGTTCCTGATCTGGGACTTCGACGCGCCCTACAGCCGGGGCGTCCCGGCCTCCGCGGAGCCGTTCCTGGCGGTGTTCCCGCAGCTTCACGGCTGAGGCCTGACAGACCGGCAGGGGCGGGTGACATCCGCGCCCGTCCCTGCCGCCTCCCGCTCGCTCGGGCATTCCGCCATCCGTGCGCCCGACGCCCCCTGTGCGGCGCACACGGATACCCCATTCGCGCGGCTGCGATCGCGTCCGCCCGCCCGCCTTCCTAGCGTTTCGGTCATCGAGGTGCATTTCTGGCGCAAGCGGAAACGGTCCGCGGCAAGCTCCTCGGGGACCTGGAGGCTCACCATGCGCGCGATACGCGCTGCTTCGGTCGCACTGCTGGGCTTGACCGCCCTGGCCTGCACCGCACCCGCATCCGCCGCCGCCCTGAGCGGCAGCGTCGCCCCGCTCACGACGTCCACGTCCGGCGGCCCGGTCACATCGTCCGCGCCCGACTGCCATGACCACGCGCGGATGTCCTCGGCTTCCACGCAGACGGCCGCCATGGAGCCGGTCGCCGTCCGCACCGGCCTCAACTCGACGGCCACATACGGCAGTTCGGGGCATCGCTACGAGATGACGTTCCACTGCGGCAGCGGAAGCCACGGCACGACGCTCATGATCGCCGACCGGAGCGGCAACGACCGCGGGGACGGCGGCTACGGCGGCAACGGGCGCGGGGACAACTCGTACGGCGGTGGCAACGGCCGCGGGGACGGCGGCTACGGCGGGAACGGGTACGGGGGGAACGGGTACGGCGGCAACAGCCGCGGCGGATACGGGGACAACCAGTACGGCGGCGGGAACAACCGCGGCGGCGGGGACTCCCGGGACCGGCCCGGCTACGAGCAGCACGGGGTACGAGCGGGTGCCGGTGGCAGCGTCGGCGGCTTCGACCTGAAGAAGATCGGGCTCGGCGCGGCGCTCATCGCGGCGCCGCTGGGTCTCGCCTGGCGCATGACGCGCAGGCGCACCACCGGCGACAAGTGACGGACGCGGCGTCCGCCGTACCGAGAAGGTCCGCGGCATCGGGAAGATCCGCCGTACGGAGAAGGGATGGGCATGTCTGCGTCCGAGTCGGCCGGAGCGGGGGCGCGGCCCGCGAAGCGCGTCCCCTGGGGTGTGTTGGCGCTGGTGCTGCTGACGGGGCTGTCGCTCGTGCGCACGGGTTCGGGAGCGTTCGACGTCGGCCCGCCGCAGCCCGCCTCGGCGGCGGCCCCGAACGCTCCCGGCGGCCCGAACACCGCCGGGACACCCGCGGCCCTGCCGTACTCCGGGGTCGCCCGCGTCCGTATCCCGACGCTCCAGGTCGACGCCCCGGTCATCCCGGTCGGCCTGGACATGTCCGGCTGGGTGAGCGCGCCGCCCCTCGGTGACCCCAATCTCGCGGGCTGGTTCACGGGCGCGGTCGCACCCGGCGAGAAGGGCACGGCCGTGATCGTCGGGCATGTCGACAACACCGAGGGCCCGGCCGTCTTCTACGGGCTCGGCGGGCTGAAGAAGGGCGAACGCGTCGAGGTCCGGCGCACGGACGGCAAGACCGCGGTGTTCAAGATCTACGGCGTCGACGTGGTCGACAAGCAGAACTTCCCCGGCCCCCGCGTCTACGGCGACAAGGGCGTCCCGGAGCTGCGCGTCATCACCTGCGGAGGGGAGTTCTCCGAGCACGAGGGCTACGCCGGGAACGTGGTGGTGTTCGCGCGGCTCGCGGAGGTGCGCTGAGCGGAGCGACGGCGGGCGCACGCCCGCACTCGTACGCACACTCACGCTCACGCTCAAGTGAACTGCCGTCCGGGCAAAACGATCTGATAGCCGTGGTCCAGCAGATACGGCAGATAGGCGCGCAGGGCCCGGACGCTCTGCGAGCGGTCGCCGCCCGCGTCGTGGGAGAGCACGATGACACCCGGAGCGGCGCCCTCCTCCACCCGGTGGACGATGGTGCGGGTGCCCGGGGCCGTCCAGTCGCGCGTGTCCCTGGTCCAGGCGATCGGCTCCATACCCAGCTCGGCGACGAGCCGGAAGACGGTACGGTTCCAGGCCCCGTACGGCGCACGGAACCACAGCGGCGCCTCACCGCAGCCGTCCTCGATGACCTCGCTGGTGCGCTCCAGCTCGGCGCGGATCCTCGCTCGGGGCAGGCTCGTGAGCAGCGGGTGCGTCCAGGTGTGGTTGCCGACGCTGTGGCCGTCGTCCGCCATCTCCCGTAGCAGGTCCTTGTGTTGGACGGCCATCTCCCCGCAGACGAAGAACACCGCGCGGACTCCGTACGCGCGCAGGGTGCGCAGGATGCCGGGGGTGTACCTGGGGTCGGGGCCGTCGTCGAAGGTCAGCACCATGGTTCTGCCGCGTCCCGGCATGCTCCGGATCGGCTCGTGCCGCACGGCGGTCCGGGCGGGCAGGTGCCGTGGCGGGCCGCCGGTGAGGGGGTGCAGTCGGAAGGCGGACGCCCGGAGCGAGGCGCGTGCCTGCGGATCCTGGACGACGGCGGTGCTCCGTACCGATCGCGCCGGGTCGTCGACGGTGAGCAGCCCCTCCGTGCCCGTGGTCGCGGCGGCGCCCAGGGCTGCCGCTCCGATGAGCAACGCCCTACGCCGTGTAATCAGATGATCGTTTGTCATGACTAATCAGTCGCGCGGACGAACGGTGCCGCGTTCACGCAACACCGCTGCGGTGCAGCAAATCCACCTGATGAGACGACTGCCCGTGCGGGCGAGCGAGGAGGCAGGGGGTGAACGGGGCTCGGAGCTGCGGATTCCGCTAGCGTGGCAGCCGTGATGGAACAGCACGCGCACCAGTTCGAGCGTGGCACGGACGGGCCCAAGGTCATCGTCGTCGGGGTGGACGGCTCCGATCCCTCGCTCCGGGCCGCGGCCTACGCCGCCGGACTGGCCCGACGGCAGGGCGCGCTGCTCGCGCTCGTCTATGTGCAGCCGATGATGGCGGCGGGGGCGGCGTTCGGGGTGCCCGTCGCCGAGACGACCGACGAGATCGCGGAGGATCTGGTCGCCTACATCCGTGAGTCCGCGGAGCGGGTCAGGGGCATATACGACGTGCGCTGGGAGTTCCACACCTTCCGCGGCGACCCCTACAGCGGCCTGGTCAAGGCCGCCTGCGAACTACGGGCGGACGCCGTCGTGGTGGGGGCCTCCGAGCAGGCGGGGCACCGGATCATCGGTTCGGTGGCGGTACGTCTGGTGAAGGCGGGACGCTGGCCGGTAACGGTCGTACCTTAGGGCCTGTCGCCACATTCCCGTCTGCCCGAATCCGGCGGCTGACAGCGCCGGGTGGGGCTGTCCGTGGCACAACCCCGCCTGCGCGTCGGGCTCGTCGGCGACCGCTTGCCGAACCGTTCGGCGCACCGTTCACCGACGAACAGCGACCGTCCGGCGCACAGCACGGTTCGTGGCCTGTCCCGGTGGGGCTCGGCGGGTTGGCATAACGGCCATGACGGCCGGAACCATCACCGCACCCACCGGGACGACCGCCGAGCACGAGCTGGCCGAGTTGCAGCGCGAGCACGGTCGGCCCCTCTTCGCCCTGCTGCTCAGGCTCTCCGACGGAGACCGCCAGCGCGCCGAGGACCTGCTGCAGGAGACGTTCGTACGGGCGTGGCAGAACCCCGCGGCGCTGCGGGCGCACGACTTCGACTCCGTGCGCCCCTGGCTGCTCACCGTCGGGCGGCGGCTCGCCATCGACGCCCGGCGGGCCCGGCAGGCGCGTCCCGCCGAGGTCGGGGACGCCGTACTGGAGACGTCTCGGGTGACCGCCGATCACGCGGAACGGTCGGCCGCGATGCTCGACGTACGCGAGGCTGTGAAGACACTCACGCCCGAACACCGGGACGTTCTGGTGCAGGTGTACTTCCGTGGGGCGAGTGTGGCGGAGGCCGCTGCGGCCTTGGGGATTCCGCCCGGTACGGTGAAGTCCCGCGCGTACTATGCGTTGCGCGCCCTGCGCCGGGTTCTTCCGGGATACGCGCCCGACCTGCGGTGAAACCGAAGGCCGGGTCAAGCCTTCGCAAAGCGCCTTGCCGTGGGCCATGGTGGAGCAATCAGCTTGCCTCATCCGCGCTCCGGGACCGGGGCCCGGGTTCGGGCGACGCGCACGCACCGGAGGAGGCAGTAAGGGATGCCGCACAGAGGCCACGAGAGCACGAACGGCTCCGACGGCGATGAACTGACCGTCCCCATGGCGTGGTTGTACGCGGAGTACATCGCGGACGAACTCCTGCGGACCGGTGACCTCATGCCGCCGTCGTCCTTCGAGTTCCGCGCCGGACGCGACGCGCTGGCGCTGACCGTCTTCCTGTCGGACACCGAGGGCGAACTGTCGAGCATCCAGGTCGTCTCGCAGTTGGAGACCTGGCTCTCGCTGACGGCGTACGACCAGCCGTGGCAGGACTGGGTACGCGAACGCCTGGCTCAACTGGCCACCGACGCCCTGGTGTCGGGCGGACCGGCGCCGGATCTGGAGCTGGCCGCCGCGGCCTGGCGCTGGCTGGAGGAGACCGAGTTGCTCGCCGCCGACCTGGACGCGGCGCCCGGCGGCCCGGTCGACGAGGACGACGGCCCCAAGGTCTGGACCCCCGCCTGGCAGTTGGGGCTGCCCCTCGGGCATCTCGCCATTCATCTCTTCTGAAGCGACCCCGCCGGAGCGGAATTTGACGCAGCGTCAGGTCAGCCAGGCGCGACACAGCCACCAGGCGTTCATCGCGCCGAAGGTGTCGAAGGGGTCGATGCCGGTGACCTCGGCGAAGCGCTGGACCCGGTTGCGCACCGTGTTCGGGTGCACGAACAGCCGCTCGGCCGCCGAGGTCACGTCCCGGCCCGCTTCCAGCCAGGCGCGCACGGCGAGGGCGACCGGCTCGGCGTTGGCACCGAGCGCGGTCCAGGCGGGTCGATGACGTTCCAGCAGGACCGCCGCCAGGTCGGCCCGGTCCCCCACGGCGGCGAGTACGGCGACATCGGCCACGTGCACCACCCCGGTCCGGCGGGCCGACTCGGCGGCCGTCAGGGCGGCGAGCGCCAGCCGCCGCACGGCGCCCAACTCCTCCGGTTCGGCGGGTCCCGCGAGCCCGGCGGCCGTCCCGCTCCCGGCCGCGCGCGTCGGCGGGGTCCGTGCGAGCACGCCGACCAACAGGCCGTCCACATGCCCGATCAGCGCGGGGGCGTGGTCGCGCAGCGCGTGCTCCAGACCGGCGTCGCCGGGCCGGGCGACCAGGACCCACAGCCCGCCCGTGACGGGCAGCCCGGCCTCGGCGGCGGCGAGCGTGGCCGCCGAGCCGCCCTCCAGCAGACGCCGCAGGATCGTCAGGTCCCGGCCGCCCGCGCCCGCGTGCCGGTCGGCGCCGACGGAACGGTGGGCCTTGATCAGCCGCGAGCGCACGGCCTCCGACCAGTCGTCGTACAGTTCCCGCGCGTCGAGCAGCAGCCCGGCCTCGATCCCGCTGGTGGCGGCGGCCTCCCGGGCCCGTGACCAGATGGCGCGCTCGGCGATATGGATGGCCCCGAGCACGGCCTCGATGGGCACGCCCTGCCGGGCGCGGGTGACGCCGAGTTCCTCGACGAACGACAGCTCGGCTTCCGTCGGGCCGCGCCGGGCCGCCAGCGCGCGGGTCGCCGCGGCCAGCAGCGCGCGGGTGTGCCCGGCGATGTCGGCGGGCGGGAGCACCGCGATCTCCCGCACCATCGTGCGTACTCCGCCGACCACGGACGGCAGCAGGTCGTCCTCGCCGACGACCCGTTCGATCAGGTCGACCACGCTGTCCCAGTGATCATGCCGCATACGACGCATGCTCACCGTCGTTGTGGCGCAGCACAAGTCCGTCGTCGAATCCCGTGACGTACGACATGTCCAGGGCCGTGATCAGCACCTACGGTTGGCGGGAGCCACAACGACGGCCGCCCCCGCGTCCTCACTCCGCGGCCCCGCGCGCCGTCCCCCGCGAGGTGTGTCCGCCGCACGGATGCGGCGCGCGCACCGGTTCCTTCGCACCGTCCCTGCCCGAGGAGAAGCGCCATGTCCCCTCCCTGTCGTGTCGCCGTGATCGGCGCCGGAGCGGCCGGTCTCACCGCCACCAAGGCCCTGCTGGACGCGGGTGTCGAGGTCGTCACATACGAGAAGGGCGACCGGCCCGGCGGGCTGTGGGCACGCGACAACTCCAGTGGCCTGTCCCCCGCTTACGCCTCGCTGCACCTCAACACCAGCAAGGGTCGTACCGAGTTCGCCGACTTCCCGATGCCGAGGCGGTGGCCGGACTATCCCTCGGCCGATCTGGTGGCCGGCTATCTCGCCGACTACTGCGCGCACTTCGGGCTCGCCGCGCACATCCGGTTCGGCACCTCGGTGGCATCCGTCGAGCGGGAGGCGGACGGGCGGACGTGGGCGGTGACCACCGAGTCCGGCGACCTGGACCGGTACGACGCCGTCGTGGTCGCCAACGGCCACAACTGGGACCCCCGTTGGCCTGAGCCCGCCTACCCCGGAGCCTTCGACGGCACTCAGATGCACGCCCATGACTACCGCTCCGCCGAGGACTTCCGGGACCGCCGGGTGCTCGTCGTCGGTATGGGCAACTCCGCCATGGACATCGCCGTCGACGCGTCGTACGTCGCGCGGGGCCCGGTCCTGCTGTCGGCCCGCCATGGCGTCCATATCATCCCCAAGTACCTCTTCGGCCGCCCGGCGGACGCGGCCGGCGGCGCGCTCGCGGTGCTGCCGTGGCGGGTGCGCCAGCGCATCGCGGAGACCATGCTCCGGCTGGCCGTCGGTACCCCGCAGAGTTACGGCCTGCCCGCCCCAGCGGGCGGTCTGTTCCAGAACCACCCCACGATCAGCGACACGATCCTGCACCGGCTCACCCATGGTGAGGTGGCCGCGCGGCCCGGCATCGACCGTCTCGACGGGAAGCGGGTCGTCTTCACCGACGGCACCTCGGAACCGGTCGACATCATCGTGTGGGCCACCGGCTACCGCGTGTCCATCCCCTTCCTGTCCCCTCATTGGCTGGGCGACGACCCGGAGCAACTGCCGCTGTACAAGCGGGTGTTCCACCTGAAGGACCCGAGCCTGGCCTTCGTGGGCCTGATGCAGTCCACGGGTGCGGCGCTGCCCGTCATGGAGGCCCAGTCGAAGCTGGTGGCCGCCCATCTCGGCGGCTCCTACGCCCTTCCCCCGGCCCAGGAGCAGCGGCGCGCCGTCGCCCAGGCGCTGCGCGCCGCGGTCGAGCGGTGGGGGAACCGGCGCCCGCGGATGCGTATCGACTTCGACCAGTACGTGGCCGAGCTGCCGGGCGAGATCAAGGCGGGGCGCGCCCGACTGCGGCGCGGCGCCCGGCCGTTCACCGCGGCCGACCGTGAAGGGAGCACGCTATGAACGCCACACGGACCCTCCCCCTGGGCGGCCTGCTCGGCGGGCGCCGCGACGCCCGTGGGCTGCGGGTGCTCGTGACCGGCGCCTCCGGCACGTTCGGCCGGGCGCTCTGCGCCGAGCTGACCGGGCTGGGCGCCCGCGTCGTCGGCCTGGACCTGGCCCCGCGCCCCGACGACCCGGTCGACGTGCTCGCCTGTGACATCACCGACGACGCCGAGGTGCCCGCGGTGGTGGCCGCCGCGATCGACCGGCTGGGCGGGCTCGATCTGCTCATCAACAACGCCGGTATCGGCGGGCCCGCCCCGGCCGAGCTGCCGCCGGGCGCCGAGGTGCGGCGCCAGCTCGACATCAACCTGCTCGGCACCTGGCGGGTGACCGCCGCGTGCGTGGCCGCCCTCGTCGCCTCCCGTGGCCGCGTCGTCATGGTCTCCTCGCGGATGGCGGCCATGCAGTTGCCCCTGGCCGCGGCGTACGGGGCCTCCAAGCGGGCGCTGGTGGCGTACGCCGACGCGCTCCGTATGGAGATCGGTACGCATGTCGCCGTCACGTGTGTGTATCCGTCGGCGGTACACAGCCCCATCCATGACTCGACCGCCGCGGCGGGGCTCTCGCTGGAGGGGATGAGCAGTTACGAGCCGCTGGAGGGGGTGGTCGACACGGTGCTCCGCGCCGCGCTCGGCCGCCGGGTGCGCCGCGATCTGCCGACGACCCGCCGAGGCGCCGTGGAGTTCTTCCTGGCCCGCCATCTGCCCCGCGTGACCGACCGGATCATCGCCCGTACGCTCGCCGGTCGCGCGCGGGGCGGCGCGTTCCAGGGGGCCGAGCTGGCCGCGGGCGTCGTCAGACGCCACACGGAGGCGCCATGAGCGCCCCGCCGGAGGCGGCGCGTCGCACGGACGAGACCTCCTCCCGCGCGGGGGCCGGTGACCTCACCCTGTACGCGGCCGGCTCGATCGGGATGGGCCTGTGGGTCACCGTCCCCGGCCTGCTGCTGCTGTACTTCCTCACCCGGACCCTCGGCGTCCCCGCGTTCCTCGCCGGGCTGACGCTGCTGGTGCCGAAGGTCATCGACGTGGTGGTGCATCCCCTCCTCGGTTCGCTGTCGGACCGGCAGGCGCGGCGCCGACGGCACCGGCGCGCGCTGCTCCGCTGGGGGCTGCTGCTGGCGGTGGCGTGGATCGCGATGTTCTCGGTTCCCGCGGGCCTCACCGGAGCGTCGGCCGCGCTGTGGGTCGGCTGCTGGTGCGCCGCGGGCAACGTGCTGTTCGCCTGCTTCCAGGTGCCCTATCTGACGACCCCGTCCGACCTGCGGATCGGGTACCACGAACGCACGCGCGTCTTCACCTTCCGGATGTTCTTCCTGACGCTGGGGCTGCTCGGCGCGGGGGTCGCGGCCCCGGCGCTGGTGGCCTCGGGCAGCCATGGCGCCTACGCGCGGATGGCCCTGCTGCTGGCCGCCGCCCTGGTCGGCTCGCAACTGGTCGCCCTGGCCGGGGTCCGCAGGCTCACCGACCGCTGCGGGTTCCAGGTCCCCGCCGAGCGCGCCCACTCCGCGCTCGGCGACGTCCTGACCGCCTGGCGGGACCGTGACTTCCGGGCGCTGCTGCTGTCGTACCTGTTCACCGGCACCACCACCCATCTGTTCCTGGCGGCGCTGCCCTTCTACACCGAGTACGTCCTGCACGACCGCGGGCTGACCGCCGTGCTCATGGGCGGCTTCCTCGTCCCGGCGACGGTCGCCGGACCGGGCTGGCTGTGGGCGTCCCGGCGGATCGGCAAGCAGCGCGGACTGCTGCTGTCCCAGGGCGCCTTCGTCGCGGGGTCGCTCGCGCTGCTCCCCGGCGAGCGGCTCGGAGTGCCTGTGATCATCGCCGTGGTGGTGGTCATGGGCGCGGCCTTCGCCGGGCTCCAGCTCCTCGCCTTCTCGATGGTCCCGGACGCGGTGGCGGCGGCCGAGGCACGGGGGTCGGCCCGCGCGGGCGCCTACACCGGGGTGTGGACCGCGACCGAGGCGACCGGGACGGCCCTCGGCCCCTACGCGTACTCCGCCGCGCTGGCCCTCGGTGGCTTCGTCTCCACCACCGAGCGCCACTCCCACGTCCAGTCGCACTCCGCGATCGTGGCGCTGCTGCTGGGCTTCACCGTGGTCCCGGCGGTGCTCATGACGATCGCGGTGGCGTTCCAGCGCCGATGCGCGCTCGACCGCGCGGCGGTGCCGTGACCCGGTGCCCCGCCCCTCCACAGTGACGTCCGAAGAAGCCCGGCAGCGGGTACGGCGTCACACTGGAGCGAGAGGAGCGATCCACCGTGAACTGGTTCGTCGCACCGGACTACTGGCTGAGCCGGCTGGTCTTCCAACGGGCTCTGGCCGCCGTGTATCTCATCGCGTTCCTGACCGCCGTGACGCAGTTCCGCGCGCTGATCGGGGAACGCGGGCTGCTGCCCGTGCCCCGGTACGTCGCGCGGATGCCCTTCCGGACGGCGCCGAGCGTCTTCCACTTCCGCTACTCGGACCGCTTCTTCGCGCTCTGGTCGTGGGCGGGGTGCGCGGTGTCGGTGGCGTTGCTCGCCGGGGTCGACTCGCTGGTGCCGCTCTGGGCGGGGATGCTGCTCTGGCTGGTTCCCTGGGCGCTGTATCTGTCGATCGTCAACGTCGGCCAGACCTGGTACGCGTTCGGCTGGGAGTCCCTGCTGCTCGAAGTCGGCTTCCTGGCCGTGTTCCTGGGCAACGGCACGGTCGCCCCGCCGGTCGTCGTCCTGTTCCTGCTGCGCTGGATCCTCTTCCGCGTCGAGTTCGGCGCCGGACTGATCAAGATGCGCGGGGACACTTGCTGGCGCAAGCTGACGTGCCTGTACTACCACCATGAGACACAGCCGATGCCGGGGCCGCTGAGCTGGTTCTTCCACCATCTGCCGAAGCCCCTGCACCGGGTGGAGGTGGCCGCCAACCACGTCACTCAACTGATCGTCCCCGTCCTGCTCTTCACCCCTCAGCCGATCGCGACGGCCGCTGCGGCGCTGATGATCGCGACGCAGTTGTGGCTGGTCCTGTCCGGCAACTTCTCCTGGCTGAACTGGATCACGATCGTGCTGGCCCTGTCCGCCGTCCGCTTCCCCGGCGCCGCCCCGGCGGTGGCCGGGCCGCCGCTGTGGTACGAGGTCGTGGTCCTGGCGGTCGGCGCGGGACTGCTCGCGCTCAGCTACCACCCCGTACGGAACATGGTCTCCCGCCGCCAGATCATGAACCGCTCCTTCGACCCGCTGCACCTCGTCAACACCTACGGCGCGTTCGGCAGCGTCAGCACGACGCGCTACGAGGTCGTCATCGAGGGCACGACGGACGACGTACCGCATGAGGAGTCCGGCTGGCGGGAGTACGAGTTCAAGGGCAAGCCCGGGGATCCGCGCCGCTGGCCGCGCCAGTTCGCCCCGTACCATCTGCGGCTCGACTGGCTGATGTGGTTCGCGGCGCTCTCCCCGGCGTACGCGGCGCCCTGGTTCGGCAGCCTGGTCGAACACCTGCTGGAGAACGACCGCGCCACGCTGCGGCTGCTGCGCCGCTCCCCGTTCCCCGCGGACACACCGCCCCGCTATGTGCGGGCCCGGCTGTACCGCTACCGCTACACGACATGGCGCGAGCTTCGGGAGACGGGGGCGTGCTGGGACCGTACGTACGTGGCCGAGTTCATGCCGCCGACGCGGCTGGCCGCCACAGTGGCCGGGGCACGGTAGCCGCGGCCGTCAGGCCCGTGCTGCGTCGTCGGTCAGGTCGCGGGCCCGGGTCAGGAGGTCCTCCAGGGCCCGCTCGGACAACGGGCCGGGCTTGGCGTAGAGGACGGCCTTGTCGCGGATGGCGACCACGGCGGGGATGGAGCTGATCCGGAAGGCCTGGGCCAGCGCGGGCTGGGCCTCGGTGTCGACCTTGCCGAAGAGGACGCCCGGGTGGCGCTCGGAGAACCTCTCGAAGACCGGGCCGAACCTGCGGCAGGGGCCGCACCAGGCGGCCCAGAAGTCCACCAGGGTGATGTCGCTGCCGGCGACCGCCTCGCCGAAGTTCTCCGCGGTCAGTTCGATGGTTGCCATGTCGATTCTCCTGTTGCGTGAATACCCCCGCCGGTATCGAACCGGCGAGACCGGCGAGGGTGTGCGGTCGTGCGTGGCGGCCGGTGGACAGCCGGTGCCGGGGCGGCGGGCCCTGTCGGCGCGCCGCCCCGGCATCCCCGTGCCTCAGGCGCTCACGTGCTCACCCGCGGCGAGCCAGGCGCCGTAGCCGCCGAGCAGGTCGGAGACGTCGGGGTGGCCGTGGTGGCGCAGCAGGCTGGCGGCGATGGAGGAGCGGTGGCCACCGGCGCAGTGGACGACGACGGGCCGGTCGGTGGGCACCTCCTCGGCACGACGGGACAGCTCGGCCAGCGGGATGTGCAGCGAGCCGGGGACCGCGCCCTCCTCGCGCTCGCTCGCGCCGCGCACGTCGAGGACGACCGGCGCGGCGGAACCGGCCAGGGCCTCGCGCACCTGGTCCACGGTGAGCCGCGATGCGGGCCGGACCTGGTCCTGGGCGCCGACGAAGGTCTCCTCGGGGTCGCGGAGGTAGCCGATGACGCGGTCGAAGCCGATCCGGGCGAGGCGGGTGGCGGTCTCCTCCTCGCGCCCGCCGGGTGCCACGAGCAGAAGGTCGTGGTCGGCGGCGAGGACGGACCCGGCCTGCTCGGCGAAGCGGCCGTCGATCGGGACGTTGACCGAGCCGACCAGATGCCCCATGGCGAAGTCCTGCGGATCACGGGCGTCCACGACGACGGCGCCCGCGGCCCGGCGGGCCAGGAAGTCGGCGGAGTCCAGCGACCGAGGCGCGGTGGCCGCGTCGTACAGGGGGTGGTTCTTGCGGTTCAGGACGGCGTCGTGGACGAAGTAGGCGGGGGCGGCGGGCTGTCCGCCGCTCACCAGGGCGACGAAGTCGTCCTCGCTCATCGGGGCGCAGGCGTAGTTGGTGGCGCGCTGGGTGCCGATGGTGGACTGGCGTTCGGTGGAGAGGTTCTTGCCGCAGGCCGATCCGGCGCCATGACCGGGGAAGACGCGGACCTCGTCGGGCAGGGACATCAGCTTGCGCTGCACGCTGTCGTAGAGCATGCGGGCCAGCTCGTCACTGGTCACCCCGAGGGAGGCCAGCAGGTCGGGGCGGCCGACGTCGCCGATGAACAGGGCGTCGCCGGTGAGCACCCCGTAGGGGACGGTGTCGTCGGCGTGCTCGTACGCCAGGACGCTGACCGACTCGGGGGTGTGGCCGGGGGTCTCGAGGATCTGGAGGGTGACGTCGCCCAGCGCGATGCGCTCGCCGTCGGTGAGCCTGCGGATGGGGTACTCGGTCCGGGCGCGCTGCCCGTAGCCGATCCACGCCCCGGTGCGGGCCGCCAGCTCCAGGTGTCCGGCCAGGAAGTCGGCGTGGAAGTGGGTGTTGATGACACCGACGATCGTGAATCCGTGCGCGCCGGCGTCGGTGACGTACTCGTCCACGTCGCGCCGGGGGTCGACCACCACGGCCTGGCCGGTGGTCTCGTCGGCGATCAGATAGGAGGCCTGGGAGAGGCAGTCGAGGTAGTACTGGGCGAAGAACACGAGGGGTCTCCTTTGCAGCCGTAGGGGGTGCGGCATCACTGCGAACAATACCCCCGGGGGTATTACTTCCCGAGGCCCCCGTGACCTGCCGCACACCACCCCGACCAGCACCCGGGACCGTGGTCGGCGCCACCGCCATGGATACGGGTAGGGGTATATGATGTGCGTCGAAGCATACCCCCCCAGGTATTCGCGGACGGCGAGACATGGACCCGAGACATGGACACGAGACATGGACGCCGGAGGGACGTGTACGAGGAGCGCGTGCACTCCGCCTCACTCCGCGCAGACCCGGCCCCTTCCCTGCCAAGACCCTCAAGACCTTCAAGGACCGCCATGCCGCTCTTCGCGCACACCCCCGGCCCCGCGCAGATCACCGTCACCGAAGCCCATGACCGCGCCCGAGCGGGCGAGGCGGTGCTGCTCGACGTCCGGGAGACCGACGAGTACGCCGCGGGCCACGCGCCCGGCTCCGTCTGGCAGCCGCTGATCGCCGTGGCCGCCGGGGCCGACCTCCCCGCGGCGGCCCAGGGGCGTCCGGTGCTGGCGATCTGCCGCTCGGGCAACCGCTCCCAGAAGGCCGCCGAGTTCCTCGCCGCCCGCGGCGTGGACGTGTCCAACGTCTCGGGCGGGATGCGCGCCTGGGCCGCGGCCGGGCTGCCCGTCCACGACAACGCGGGGCATGCCGGGCAGGTCATCTGACCGCCCGCGCCGACCCGCACCCCGAGCCCGTACCCCAAGGCCCGTACGCCGCGGCAGCCGTCGCGCTCCGCACCCCCGAACCGTTCGCGAAAGGAACACCCCCACCATGGCAGCCTCACTCACCGCCGAGCAGCTCGAACCCCGTCTGGGGCGGCTCACCCTCATCGATGTGCGCTCCGCGGGCGAGTTCGCCGGTGGTCACATACCCGGCGCCCTCAACATCCCGCTCGACCAGGTGCAGCGCGCCCTGCCGGACCTGCGCGCCGCCGCCGAGCGCGGCGAACTCGCCGTGGTGTGCGCTTCGGGCGCCCGTTCCCAGAACGCCTGCTCGCAGTTGGCGGCGGCCGGTATCCCCGCGCTCACCGTGGTCGGCGGCACCGCCGCGTGGGCCCAGGGCGGTCGCCCGCTGGACCGGCCCGCCGGTGCCCGTGCCGTGTGGGCGATGGACCGCCAGGTCCGGCTCGCCGCGGGCTCCCTGGTGATCGCGGGCATGCTGGTCGACCTGGCGCTGCCCGGTGCCCGCTGGTTCTCCGCGGCCATCGGCGCCGGTCTGGTCTTCTCCGCGCTCAGCAACACCTGCGCCATGGGCAGCATGCTGGCCAAGCTCCCCTACAACCGCCCCCGCGGCGGCACGGCCGACCTCGACGACATCCTGGCCACGCTGCGGCGCTGACGGAAGGCCGCCTCCGCCCGGCCTCAGGTGGCCGGGCGAAGGCGGGCCGCGAGTCGCGCCGAGTGACAGTTCACCGGTTCCGCCCCGCCGCCGACCGTACGGCGGCACCCTGGCAACTGCCTTGCCGATGGCGTAACTTGGTGCGCTGTCCCAGGCTGGACAGGCAGGGGGAGCCGATATGACGCAGCCGGTACGGGAGTCGACCCGGGTCGTGGTCGTGGGGGCGGGACCGGCCGGGCTGACCGTGGCCAACTTCCTTCACCGCGCCGGGATTTCCTGCGTCGTACTGGAACGGCAGGACCGTACCTACACGGAGCGGCGGCAGCGCGCGGGCATCGTCGAGACCCGCGCCGTGCGCATGTACCAGGAGTGGGGACTGGACACCCGCGTCCTCGGCGGTGCGCCGTCCGACGACGTCCTGGAGATCCGGGTGGAGGGTCGGCAGCGCCTGCTGCGGTTCGGCACCGACGACGACGGCCCGCAGTCACTGCTGTGCCCCCAGCAGGTACTCGTCGCCAACCTGATCACGACGTTCCGCGACGACGGCGGCGATCTGCGCTTCGAAGCGTCCGAGGTGGCTCTGGACGGGCTCACCGGTCCCCGTCCGACGGTCCGTTACCGCGCCGCGGACGGCACCGCGCACGAGATCACGTGCGACTTCGTCGCCGGGTGCGACGGCGACCACGGGGTCAGCCGGGCCTCCGTACCCGAGGGCGAGCTGACGGCCTACCCGTACGACCACGGCATCTCCTGGCTGACCGTGCTCGCCGAGGCACCGCCCCCACCCCACCCGCTGATGGCGATCAGCCGCCAGGGCTTCGCGGGACACTTCGCACGCGGCCCCGTCGCCAGCCGCTTCTATCTCCAGTGCCCGCCCACGGACCGGGTGGAGGACTGGCCGGACGACCGGGTGTGGGAGCAACTGCGGACCCGGCTGGGCGAAGACGGCCTGGTGGCAGGCGCGATCACGGAGAAGGTCGTCTTCCCGCTGCGGAGCGTCGTCCATGAACCGATGAGCTACGGCAGGCTGTACCTGGCCGGTGACGCGGCCCATGTGGTGTCCCCGGTGGGCGGCAAGGGGATGAACCTCGCCCTGTACGACGCCGAGAGGTTCGCCCGCGCCGTACGCGACTTCCTCGCCGACGGAGACGAGTCCGGGTTGAAGGCCTACTCCGCCGCCTGCCTCCGCCGCACCTGGAACTACCAGGAGTTCTCCCGCTGGATGACCGAGATGCTCCATGACGCGGGCGACGTCTCCCGGGCGGGCCCCTTCCACCGCAAGCTGGCGCTGGCCCGGCTGGACCGGCTCTGCGAATCCCGCACCGCCGCCCTCGACTTCGCCGAACTCATGGCCGGGCTCGCCTGACGCCAAGTGGGCGGCCGTACGGCCGCGTCGGCGCACCGGCCCGCCGCCGGATCCTGACGGCGGGCCCGAGCTTTTGGGCTAGGGCCTGTTGCGAAAGTCGCGTCGTTCGCCCGGAGGGCGGGCCTGGCGGCGTCCGGTGCGGTGCATCGCAAGGCGGAGGGTCGCCCGCGTACTGGATGTACGCGGGCGACCCGACAACGCGGCGAGGTGCCGTGCCGGGCGTCGCCAGGCAGGCGGGACTTTCGCAACAGGCCCTACGCCTCCGCCTCGGCCTTCACCCCGGCCAGCGTCGCCTCGATACCGGCACGCAGCAGCGCCAGCCGACCGTCGACGAGCTGCTCCTCCTTCTCCGGGTTCTTCTCGACGAACTCCTGAAGCGGGCTGCGTCCGGGCCCGAAGCGCATGCCGTGCTGCACTCGCGTGCCCGCGCAGTCCGCGAGCGGCTCCAGCGTGTACGTCCAGATGGCCAGCGCCTCGCTGCTCTCCGGGCGGTCGTAGACCACCTCCCACTGGAAGGTGTGCGGCGGCGTCACCTCCACGATGCGGCTGACGGTGCGCCACTCTCCGATGTGTTCATTGCGGTTGCGGCCGGCAAAACGCGCGCCGACGACCGGCGCGTCGGCTCCGTCCAACCACTCCACCTCCTGCAATTCCGGGCTGTGCCGAGCCGAGGTGGAGATGTCCGACACCAACTCCCACACCCGTTTCGGCTCAGCGGCGATCTCGATCGCACATTCCACGTGAGGACCATCGGCAAGGCGCATCGCTTCAACCTCCAAGACAGGAACGGTCGTTCGGGGTCAGTGTAGTTGATGTTGTATTACAGGTATACGGAAATCAGAGTTGAGGGAATGAGGGGAATCTGAAGAATGGAGATTAGGGAATCACAGGAACGATAATCGCGAATATAGCGGTCTCTGGCATTCCCTTGCACAGAGCGGCTTCCAACCCTGATGCTGATAACGCGAAGTGAAACCATTTCGGTTCTCGCTTCTTTCGTCTCAACGTCAGGAGTGAAGCGTGCTCAACGGATTCAAGAGCCGGGTCGGTGTCTTGGCCGCCATCGGCATCGTGGCATCGGGTGGCTGGCTCGCGACGGCGGCTCCCGCCTCCGCGGCCGTCACCAGGGCGACTCCCGCCACCGTCGCTGCCCCCGCGGTCGCGCTCACCAGTGACACCATCATCCGCCCCCGGGCCCAGATCTGTAAGAACCAGGCCTGGACGTCCGGTAACGGGCGGGCCATTCTGCGGATGCAGTCCGACGGCAACCTCGTGCTCTACAAGAACGGCCGCCCGGTCTGGCAGGCCCCGAACGCCTGGAACCACGGCAACTGCGCCGTCTTCCAGGAAGACGGCAACTTCGTCGTGTACAACGCCTCGGGCCAGGCCGTGTGGGCTTCCGGCACGTGGCACAAGGGCTCCTATCTCGCCGTGCAGGACGACGGCAACCTCGTGATCTACAACAGCGCCAGGCAGCCGGTCTGGGCCAGCAACACCGGCGACTGACACGCCCCTTCTCGCGCGAGGGCCCGCCTGGTAGCAGGCGGGCCCTCGTGCCGTCACCAAGCCGTCCACGACACCGACTTACCACCCCCGGCACGCACCTCCCTGGCGTCGCCGCACCCCGGCTCACCTGGTCTATGGTGGTCCGGGGCGAGTGACGGGAGGCACGGCGATGCAGGGCAAGCGCCACGGTGCCATGGGCGCCGCCCTCGCACTGCTGACCCTGCTGGCCGCACTGCTCTGCGCGACCTCCGCCTCCCCGGCCCTGGCGCGGGCGGCACACTCCTCGGCCGCGGCCGACCTTCGCGCATCGAGCCACACGACGCTGGGCAGCGTCGGTCAGGACGCGCCCGTCACCGCGACGACCGCTCCCTGTCTGAAGAAGACACAGCCGGAGCGACAGCAGTCGCGCTTCGCCGTGCCCCTCATCCGCGCTCTGCCGACAGCGCCCGACGCCCTGGCGTCGGCGCGGGCACACCTGCCTGAGCGCGTTCGGCACCGCGGTCCGGCGCCCTCCCCACCCGACCTCGCGGAACTCTCCGTACGACGGCTGTAGGCCCGCGCGCGCTCACGGTCGTCCCGCGTCCCGTACCGGTTCGCGATGCCCGACGCCCGCGTCCGCACGCGGAGTTACGGGGCACCCCTGCGCACCGCTCGCCCCTCTTCCCCCCTTCTCCTCGCTCTCGCACACCTGACTCCGGAGGTACCGTGCCGTCCTCTCTTCGTGCCCGCCGTCGCCGTCTCACCCTGATCGCCGTGAGCGGCGCCGTGGTGGCCGGGCTCGCCGCGATCGCCGCCCTCGGCGGTGGTTCGGGGGGTTCCGCCTCCCCCGACCGGCCCGCAGCCGCCGCCTCGTCGCCCGTCGGCGAAGCCACCCTCGACGAGCAGCAGAAGTCGCTGCTCGCCCTGGCCCGCCGGGACGCCAAGGACCCGCTGGCCATGGGCCGCGCCGACGCGCCCGTCGTCCTGATCGCCTACGCGGACTTCCAGTGCGCCTTCTGCGGGAAGTTCGCGCGGGAGACCGAGCGGCAGCTCGTCAGCACGTACGTGGACAAGGGGGATCTGCGGATCGAATGGCGCAACTTCCCCGTGTTCGGAGCCGAGTCGGAGCGGGCCGCCCGAGCCTCCTGGGCCGCCGGGCAGCAGGGCCGGTTCTGGCAGTTCCACGATGTCGCCTACGCCAAGGAACACGCCCACAACAAGGGCGAGTTCTCCGCCGCGCGGCTGCGTGAGATGGCCCGTGAGGCGGGTGTCCGTGACCTCGACCGCTTCGCCACCGACATGGAGTCCGACGCCGCCCAGACGTCGGTGGGCCACGACCAGGGAGAGGGCTACACGCTGGGCGTGTCCAGCACCCCCGCCTTCCTCGTCAACACCACGCCCATCCTGGGCGCCCAGCCGCTGAACGCCTTCACCGACGCCATCGACAAGGCCGCGAAGGAAGCCCGGCGGTGAGCGGCGTCACCGTGGCGACGGCCTTCCTCGGCGGGCTGCTGGCGCTGCTCAGCCCGTGCAGCGCGCTGTTGCTGCCCGCGTTCTTCGCCTACTCCTTCACCACCCGCACCCGGCTGTCGCTGCGCACCGCGGTCTTCTACGCGGGCCTGATCACCACGCTGGTGCCGCTCGGCGTGGCCGGTTCCTTCGCCAGCCGCCTCTTCTACGGGCACCGCGATCTGCTGGTGGCCGTGGGCGGCTGGACGATGATCGTGCTGGGGCTGGCCCAGATGCTGGGCGTGGGCTTCGGATCGCGCCGTCTTCAGCAGGCGGCGGGCAGCCGTGGGGCCGGATCCGCGCTGTCGGTGTTCGCCCTGGGCACCGTCTATGGCCTGGCGGGCTTCTGCGCCGGACCCATTCTCGGGGGCATCCTCACGGTCGCGGCGCTGGACGGCAGCCCTGTGCACGGGGGTCTGCTGCTGGCCGTGTACGCGCTGGGTCTCGCGGTGCCCATGTTCGTCCTGGCGCTGCTGTGGGACCGCTACGACCTCGGCCGCCGCCGCTGGTTGAGAGGGCGCGCGATGCGGCTGGGCCCGCTGACGGTGCACAGCACCTCGCTCGTGGGCGGGCTGGTCTTCGTCCTGCTGGGGGTGGTGTTCCTGCTCTTCGACGGCACGTCCGCCCTGCCCTCCCTGCTGGACATCGACACCCAGGCGGCCTGGGAGGACGGCGCCGTGCGCCTGGGCAAGGCCGTCTCCGACCGAGCGCTGCTCCTGGTGGTGGCCCTGGCGGGAGCGGCCATGGCGGTGACGGCCGCCGTCCGCCTGCGTCGCCTCCCGGCGGAGGAACCCCAGGAGGAGTCGGACCCGGCGGTCTGACACAGCCGTCGTCACCGGGCCGAGGTGGCCCGGTGACGACTCTTCCGTACGGGGTTCGGCTCATGCCTCCACGGGGGCGGCCTCGGGGGACATGACCGGGGTGTCCGTGGTACCCGTGGTCTCCGGCGCGGCCACGCTGGGGCGTTCCGCCCAGTAGCGGGCGGAGAACAGCCGCCATACGAGCATGGTGACCACTCCGGCGGCCGTGATGCCGATGCCGATGACGAGCGGCGGACCCAGGGAGAACCAGGTGACCCCGCTGTAGGAGTTCTCGGGGTCGGACATGTCGATGACCGACTCCACGAGCAGCCAGGTCAGCATGGCGGCTCCGACCAAGGGGCCGACGCCGATGAGGACGAAGTTGCGCAGGCTCTCCAGGAGGCGGTGGCGGTAGTAGACCGCGCAGGCCACACCGGTGAGGGCGTAGTAGAACGCGATGAGCAGCGAGAGGGCGGTCAGCGAGTCGAGCAGGGCGTTCTCGCTGATCTGGTTGACGCCGAGGTACCAGACGATGGCCACCCCGGCGACCCACCAGGTGCTCACATGCGGGGTCTGGAAGCGGTGGTGCACCTTGCCGAAGTGCTGGGGCAGCGCATGGCGGCGGGCCATGGACAGCAGGGTGCGGGAGGCGGGGAGGATGGTGGTCTGGGTGGAGGCCAGCGCGGAGGTGCAGACCGCCAGCAGCACGACCCAGTCCCAGCCGCCCATCACCTTCTCGGCGAGGACGGCGAAGATGGCCTCTTCCTCGTCGGCGTTGGAGGCCAGGAAGGTGGTCCCGGCGAAGGCCACGATGGCGAAGGCCACGGACACATAGGTCACCAGGAGGACGACCGTCGACCAGATGCCCGCCTTGCCGGGGGCGCTGGCGGAGTCCTCGACCTCCTCGGTGAGGTTGGCCGCCGACTCCCAGCCCCAGTAGATGAAGACGCTCAGCAGGAGGCCCCCGGTCAGCGCGGCGCCTCCGGCACCGAAGGGGTTCAGCCAACTGACCGATGGTGTGAGCGACTTGGGCATCGCGGTGCCGGTGTACACGCGGTACAGGGCCACCACCGCGAAGGTGAGGAGGAAGGCGACCTGGGCGAGGATGAGGACGTTCTGCACCTTGGCCGAGGTCTCGGTGCCCATGACGCACACCGCGGTCATCGCGAGGATGAGGACGACGGTCAGGGTCTGCCGCACCAGGTCGTTGGCGGCCAGGCTGTCCAGGCCCATGGCGAGCAGCCCGAAGTTCACGGCGACGTCGGCGAGGGAGCCGACGACCAGGACACCGGTCATCGCGATGGCCCAGCCGCCGAGCCAGCCGGCCCACGGTCCCATGGCCCGGGTGACCCAGGAGAACGTGGTGCCGCAGTCCTGGTCGGCCTTGTTGAGGTAGTGGAACGCCGATGCGATGAGCAGCATCGGGATGAAGGAGGCCAGCATGATGCCGGGGGCGAAGACCCCGACGAGGGCCACGACCGGGCCGATGACCGCGGCGAGGGAGTAGGCCGGGGAGGTGGAGTTCAGGCCGATGACGAGGGCATCGACGAAGCCGATGGCGTCGGCCTTGAGTTCCCCGGGCGGGCGGGCGTCCGCCGCAACGTCGTTCTTCAATGTGCTCCCTTGCATCGGGGGGTCGGCGGGGCGTGGGGTACTGCGGTGGCCGGGGCCTGACGCGAGCGCGTCGGCCGGGGCCGGGGGTGCCGGGTCCGGCCCCGGGGTGGGGCCGGACCGACGGCGAGGGGACTACTGGTCGCGCATGCCCCAGGGGGAGCCGTACTCGGTCAGCAGGTCCAGGAAGGGGCGGGGGTCGAAGGCTTCGGCGCCGAGGATGCCGTTGCCGGTCCAGGTGCCATTGGCCAGCAGTTCGAGGGCGATGACCGGGTTGATGGCGGTCTGCCAGACCACGGCCTGCGAGCCGTACTCACGCATCGACCACTGGTTGTCGACGACGTGGTACAGGTACACCTCGCGCGGCTGCCCGTCCTTGGTGCCCTTGACCCAGGTACCGGCGCACGTCTTGCCGTGCATACGGTCGCCGAGCGTGGCCGGGTCGGGCAGGCAGGCGGCGACGACGTCACGCGGGGAGACCTGCGTACCGCCGACGGTCACCTTCTCCGTACGGTCGAGGCCGAGCTTGTGCAGGGTCTTGAGGGTCTCGATGAACTCGTCGCCGAGCCCGTACTTGAAGGTGACGCGCTTGGCGTCCACCCAGCGCGGGATCAGCAGGACCTCTTCGTGCTCGACGTTGACGCACTCGACGGGGCCGATGCCCTCGGGGAAGTCGAAGACCTCGGGCTCGCTGAAGGGCGCCGTGGTGAACCAGCCGCGGTCCTTCTCCCAGATCACCGGCGGGTTCAGGCACTCCTCGATGGTCGTCCAGATGGAGAAGGAGGGCGCGAAGTCGTAGCCGTCGACCGTGAGGTTGGCACCGTCGCGGACGCCGATCTCCTCGATCTCGTCGAAGAGTTCCTCGGCGGCGTAGTGGGCGAAGACGTCGGACAGGCCCGGCTCCACACCGACGCCGACGAGCGCGAGGCGTCCGGCCTGCTCCCAGGCCTCGGCGCGCTCGAACTGCGCGTCGCCGAGCTTGACACCGCACGTCTCGTACGGCCGCTCGGGGTGCGGGTACGACAGGGACATCGCCATGTCGATGTAGTGCGCCCCGGCCTCCAGCGCGGCCTCGAACAGCGGCATCACGAACCGCGGGTCGGTGGCGTTGAGCAGGACGTCGCAGCGCTCCTGGGTGAGCAGGGCGGTGACCGCGGCCTGGTCGGAGGCGTCGATGCGCGTGGCGCTGAATCGGGCGCTGCCCTCGCCCAGTGCCGCCACCGCCGCTTCGGCCCTGGACAGGTCGTAGTCGGCGACGACGATGTGGTCGAAGAAGGAGCGGCGGGCCGCGATCCGGGTGATCGCCGTTCCTACGCCGCCCGCGCCCACAAGCAGTACTCGCATGGCAATGATGCCTTTCATCAGCAGAGTCCGGTCATCAGCAGAGGCCGGAGCCTTGGTGCGCCCATGAAAGGTCCCCCGCCCAGCCAACGTCAATGGCGTTGGCATAAGCTGGGAATGCGCTGGTGGAGGAGGGGTTATGCCCAAGAATGTGGTGCCGGAGGCGGCGCGAAGGCGTAGGAAGCCCACCAAAGGGGGCGTGGTTCTCTCGGAGCGGCTCATCGTCGAGACCGCGATGCGGCTGCTGCAGCAGCACGGCCGGGAGGGGCTGACCGTACGGCGTCTGGGCGCGGCGCTCGGCGCCGATCCGAGCAGTCTGTACCGCTACTTCCGGGGCGCCGACGACCTCACGCTCGCCATCGCGGACGAGCTGATCGGCCGCGCGGTGCGGGGCTGGGCGGCCACCGGGGACTGGCGTGCCGATCTGCGCGATCTGGGTCTGCGTATCCACTCCGCCTATCTCGCCCATCCCCAGGCGGCGGTGCTCACCGCGAGCCGGGTCAGTGGCCGCGCGAACGAGATCGACGCCGACGAGGTGATCCTCGGTGTACTGCGTTCGGCGGGCCTGCCCGACAGCGAAGTGGTGCGCGTGTACCACGCGTTCATCGACCAGACGCTGGCGTTCGCCGCGCTGGACGCGGCCGGCCGTGCCCTTCCGCACGCCGCGCGCGTCGCCGACGAGGCGGTCTGGCACGCGACCTACGCCCGGCTCCCGGCCGAGACTCACCCGAACATCGCGGCCACGGCCCCCCTGCTGGTCGCCCGCATGAACGACAGCGCCTATCCGACGGCCCTGGAGATGCTGCTGGACAGCGCCGCCGCCACACTCGCCCGCGCGGGGGCGGACAGCCCTTAGGGCCTGTCGCGAAGGTCCCTCGGGAGGGACTCTCGCGACAGGCCCCCAGGGCAGCGCGGCACCGGTCAGTCGCGGGGCAGCAGGAGGTGGGAGAGCGCGGCGGTGACGAGGAGCAGGGCGGCGACGACGAGGAGTCCGAGGCGCATGCCCGGGAGGGAGTAGTCGCCGCCGGGGCCGGTGAGCAGGCCGCCGAAGAGGGCGACGGCGAGCGCACCGCCGGTCTGGCGAAGGGAGTTGAGGAGTCCCGACGCGGTTCCGGCGCGCCGGGCGGGGACGGCGTCCATCAGCAGGGCGGTCAGCGCGGGCACCGTCAGCGCCCCGCCCGTGCTCAGCGGCAGCAACAGCACCAGGACCAGCCAGACCGGGGTGTGGGCGCTCAGCGGGAGCAGGGCCAGCATGGCCGCGACCAGGATCACCTGTCCGGCGACGATCACCGGACGCCGCCCGATCCGCTCCGCCAGCCGGGGCGAGACCAGGTTGGTCGCGGTGACCGCCATCGACATGGGGACGAACATCAGCCCGGCGGTGATCGCCGACATCCCGCGCACCTGCTGGTAGTACAGCCCGAGCAGGAAGATCCCGCCGTAGAAGGCGCCGTTGAGGGCGAACCCGGCCGCGAGCGGAACGGAGATCTGACGGCTCGTCAGAAGACACAGCGGGACCATGGGTTGGCGGTGGCGGGACTCTACCGCACGGAAGGCGAAGGCGCTGGCGACCGCAAGGGCCAGCGCGGCCAGTACGGGGGCGCTGGTCCAGCCCAGGTGGCCGCCCTCGATCACCGCGAAGGCCAGTGCGGCCAGGGTCAGTACCGCGGTGAGCTGACCGCCGCCGTCCAGCGCGGCGGGCCTGCGCGGGGAGCGCGGCACCCGGATCAGCAGGCCGAGGATCGCCACGCCCACCGGGATGTTGAGCAGGAAGACGGCCCGCCAGCCCGCGGAGTCGGTGAGCAGACCGCCCAGCACGGGGCCCGCGGCCATCGCCACCGAGCCGCCGACCGTCCACAGCGCGATGGCACGGGCCCGCTCCCGGGCGTCGTCGTAGGACTGCCGGATCAGCGCCAGCGAGGCGGGCATCACGATCGCGGCGGCGGCGCCCTGTGCCACCCGCGCGGCGACCAGCGCGCCGATGCCGGGCGCGAGGGCGCAGCCGAGGGAGGCGAGGGTGAACAGGACGACGCCCCAGCCGTAGGCGCGGCGGGCACCGGCGCGGTCGGCGAAGGCGCCTGCGGAGAGCATCAGGGCCGCGAACATCAGGGTGTACGCGTCCAACACCCACTGCAACCCGGTCATTCCGCCGCTGAGGGAGGTCCGGATCGCGGGCAGGGCGATGTTCACCGCCGAGACATCGATGGTGATCACCGTGAACCCGAGCAGCGAGGCGAGCAGGGCGACGCCCGCTCCCCTCGGTGCGGCTGGTCGGGTCTTGTCCGGTTCTCGTCCCCGGAGTTCGAGGTCGCGTCCGGGAGCGAGAGCGAGAGCGGGAGCGGCGGGCGCGGTACGCAGGACTGAGGACATCGTGAACTCCTGGGAGCGGTGGGGTAGTTGAAGATCACCGGCAGGTGATCGAGCGGCGGCGTCGCACCGCCGGGGCCGCGGCCCGGTGTCTCGCACCCCCTGGGCCCCGGCGGTGGCGCCGCCCGCTGCGAGATCGACTCTCCGCCTCCGCGCGGCAGTCAGGTAGACCGCGCCGTACCCGGGGTGCCGCGTTCCTGGCCCTGGCACACCCCCTCAACGCTCCCCATGCACCTGCCACAATGATCGGATGACAGCAGCAGCGGACGTGCGGGGCACCGAGCTAGGCAGGTATCTGAAGGCCCGCAGGGCTCAGGTCCGCCCGGAGGAGGTCGGCCTCCCGGCCGGGGCAGGTCTGCGCCGTACTCCGGGACTTCGCCGGGAGGAGCTGGCGGCGCTGGCCGGGGTGAGCGTCGACTACTACATCCGTCTGGAGCGCGGCCGGGAGACCAACCCCTCCCCCGCCGTCCTGGACGCCCTCGGCCGCGCGCTGCGGCTGCGCGGCGACGGGTACGAGCGCCTGCACGAGTTGGCGGAGCTGGCCTCGGGCCGCGTCGCCGAGCTGGAGGCCTGCTCGGACAACGTCGTCCGCGACTCGGTGCTGCGGATGCTGGAGTCGGTACGCCCACTGCCCGCCTACGTGGTGAGCCGCTACAACCGCGTCCTGGCCGGGAATCCGGCCGCCCGGCGGCTGCTTCCCGGGCTCTGGGACTGGCCGCAGGAGCAGCGCAACCTCACGCGCTATCTGTTCCTGCACCCGGTCGGCCGCACGCTCTACGAGCCGTGGGAGGAGACGGTCGCGTCCTCGGTGGCACATCTGCGCGCGGTCTCGGGCGCCGATCCGGACGATCCCGAGTTGACCACGCTGGTCGGTGAACTGGTGCTGAAGTCACCGGAGTTCGCTCGGCTGTGGGAGCGCTACGACGTCTGCGAGCGCGGCGGCGGGCAGAAGCGCTTCCGGCATCCGGGGGTCGGGCCGATGACGCTGACCTACGAGGTCATGCGCCTGGCGCGCACCGGGGGCCAGCGGCTGGTGGTCTACCAGGCGGCCCCCGGTACTCCGGACGAGAAGGCCATGCTCAGCCTGGATGCCGCCTCCTGAACGGGAGTTGACGCACCGCGCGGCCGGACGCCCCTGTGCGTGTCCGGCCGCCACGGCGTTCGCTACGCCGTCGGCTTCGTCAGCAGGAGTTCGGTGTTGTGGTCGGCCGCGGTCCCGACGAGCCCGGAGGGGTTGGCATAGGGGTCGTTGTAGGCGAGTTCGCGGTACAGGGCGGCGAGGCCGGGGTCGGAGGTGTCGCCGAAGTCCGTCTTGTACGGCGCCGCGGACTCGATGAGGGTGGTGAACAGCGAGAGGGTGCCGTCCTGGTTGTCGGCTATCTCGATGATCCGCGCGTGGTGCGGATAGTCCACGTGGGACGCGGTGTTGATCTCCCAGAAGGCGCGCTCGGGGACGGCGTGGCCGTGCGGGATGATCTGATTGGTGTGGGTGTGGCCGTTGACCCAGGCCACGACGTTCGGGAAGCGCTGGAGCAGGGCGACGAGTTCGGAGCCGCTGTGCCGGCCCTCGAACGGATGGTACGGGTCGGGCAGCAGGTTGCCCATCGTGCCGCTGGTGTGGTGGCTGAAGAGGACGACGAGGCGGTCGTCGGAGCCGCCGCGCACCCGGTTGCCGCTGGTGTCGTACCAGTGGCCGCTGTGCGACTTGAGGACCGACTCCAGCCAGTTGAGTTGCGCCGTGCCGATCGAACCGTCGGCCCATCCGGCCCTGTTGGTGGTGTCGAGGCTGATGCCGAGGACTCCGTCGGCGAGGTCGAAGGTGTAGTAGAGCCGACCGCTGCTGACCGAGTCCTGGGTGTAGCCGTGACCGACGGGGCCGGGGCCGGTGTACGCCGGGTTCAGGTGCGCCTGCGCGAACTGCGTCGGTGTGAACGGGCGGCGCCGCTCGTCCGGTGTGACCGTACGGATCGCGCCGCCGCCGGTCAGCAGCTTGGCCAGCAGGGTGACGGCCTGGGCCGGGTTGTGTTGCAGGGCGTCCGCGAGTTGGGCGGCGGTCGCCGAGTCGCAGCCCTCCACCTTGCGGGAACCGGTGTACAGGTCGTTCAGCAGGCCGAGGTCGGGCAGGGTGCCCTCGATGCTGTCGTCGTGGTTGCCGACCGTGGTGTACCAGGGGACGCTGAGGCCGGGCGCGTCGAAGGGGCGGATCGCACCGGCCAGGAAGCCGGGGATCTGCGGCAGGCCCTTGGCCTTGTAGGTGTCCTGGAGGGACGACTCGGGGTTCCAGTACTGGGCGCTGCCCGAGTTCTGCACGCCCTCGTAGCGGGTGAGGCTGCCGCTGTTCGGGGTGATCCGGCCGCCGCTCATGACGGTCAGGTACCAGTCGAGTTCGAGCTGCTCGTGGTTGTCGGTGTTGTCGCCCGTGGTCATCACCATGCTGAACGGCATGCCGGTGTACGGGCCTTGGCGCACCCGGTTGACGCGCTCGATGAGCGAGGAGGCGCCCTGCACGGTCAGCGCCTCCTGCGGCCGGTGCGCGCTGTCGATGAGGCTGGCCAGGTACTCGAACCGCACCGGGGACTCGGTGTCTGTCAGGTGCATGTCAGTGAATTGGACAAAGGAGGCGAGGCCGGTGCGCCGGTCGTCCCGGCCGGACGCCGCGCCCGCCACGTCGCCGCGCACCACCAGGGGCCAACCGGGGCCTGCCGCAAGGCGCTTGTACGCCCCGTCCCCCGTCGCCATCGCGGCCTGTTCGAGCGTCGTCCCCTCGATCCGTACGGCCCGCGCGGCCGTGAGCGCCAGCGCCCGGTCCCGCGCGAGCGCGCGACTTGGCGTCAGCAACGGCCACAGGGCGGCACCCGCGACTGCCGCGGACGCGCCCGACACGAACCGCCGACGACTGATTCCGCTCATGAATTCCCCTTGATCACGGCGGACTTGAGAGTCCCGCCCGCCTGCCCGACCACATCCGTCCGTCGTCAGACCTTACTGATGGGTAGAGAAGTGTCCAGGGGCCCCGAGCAAACTTCACGGAAACAGCGCGTGAGGGGGGAATCAGGGGTGGCGGAACCGTCGGTGGCGGCGGACACCGGCGCCGCGCGCTGAGTTCGCGCGGGCGCCGGATGTGCGTCACACCGTCGTTCAGTTCGCGGCGGGGGCGGTGTGCGGGGAACGCACCGCCGCGGCGCGGGGGTTGAGCAGGCGCTCCGCCAACTCACCGAAGAGCAGGCCGAATCCGGTCCACAGGACGGCTTGGATGGCCAGCGCCGAGAGCCGGAACCGCCAGAGCAGGGCGGCCGGGAAGTGCTGCGGCACCTCGTTGACGGCCGGGAGGAAGGCGTACGCCAGCCCGATCGCCACGACGAAGCCGGTCACGGCCACCACGGTGGCCCACCAGGTGCCGAGGCCCGGCGCCAGCCGCTTGCCCGCCATGGTGGCGGCGAGCGCGAGCAGGACACTGAGCAGCATCATCAGGAAGTACAGGGTGGTCCGCTTGCCGATGGTGTCGGCTTCGCCGACCGACGGCGGGTTGGCCGGGTACTTCAGGAACGGGACGACATAGACGGCGAGCAGCGCGCAGCCGGACAGCAGCAGCGCCGTCGCCCGTGGGGTGAGGCGGCCGACCCTGCCGAGCGCGAAGCAGTAGGCGAGGGCGGCGATGCCGCCGAAGGCGACCCCGTAGACGAGGACGCCGGTGGCGAGGCCCGCGGTGGACTGTACGGAGCGGGAGACCACCTCCATCTCGTGTTCATGGGCATGGGCATGGGCTTCCTCGAAGCCGATCGCCTGGTCGACATACGGTTCGCCGAGCAAGTAGGCGACGACCAGGGCGAGTACACCGGCGGCCAGGCCGGCGAGCATGCCCCGCACCAACAGGCTTCTTACAGTGGTGGAGTTCATGGGTGTGCGGCGTTCCTCGCGTCAGTGGCAGGGGAAGCCGAGGAGGTGGCGGGCGTCATGCACCCATTCATGGACGTCCGTGCCGCTGAACACGGAGGTGGCGCCCTGCTCCGCGCCCACGAAGTACAGCAGGACCAGCATCAGGACGCCGAAGAAGGCCGCCCAGGGAGCTATCGCCGTCAGCGGCAGCTTGGCGGGGAGTGCGGGTGTGGTGGATGTCGGCTGAGCGACGGTCTGCGCCATTGGCAGAGCCTCCTTGGGGAGTTCGCGTCCCATCTCGGTGCTTCATGGACGACGGCCACGGGTCTGACTCACGGGACACGTAAGGTGTCCCGCACACAGTGGCGCGACCGTGCCGGGTTCCCACCGGCTTCCGTCTCGCCGTCGTCGATATCGGACAGACCGTATCGCGACTCGCGCGCCTCGCCAAGACCGCGCTGACCTGGTGTGATCTTCGTTTCGGGGCCAAGGCGCAACAGGCCCTGATTCGTTGGTTTCCCGCCACCGTGACCGAAGGTGACCCACTGTTGGCGCAGCGTTCACCACGAGGTCTACCCCGGCGCGGTGTAACGCCCCTAGGGTCCTTGGAGGATTCGAAGGAAGGGGCCCATGGACACGTTCCCCGCAATCCGAGCTCGCGGAATCACCAAGTGTTTCGGTGACATCGTCGCACTCGACGGCATCGATCTGGATGTGGCGCAGGGCCAGATCCACGGCCTGGTCGGACCGAACGGCGCGGGCAAGACCACCTTGCTCGGCCTGTTGCTGGGACTGGCCGTCGCCGACAGCGGCCGGCTGGAGGTCCTGGGCACTCCGGTCGAGCGGGCGCTCGCCACCCCCGACGGTGTCGCGGGCTTCGTGGACGGTCCCGGTCTGTACCCCTCGCTCACCGCGCGGCAGAACCTCACCGCGCTGACCGCTCTGCGCGGCCTGGACGCGGGGCTGTCGGGCGTCGACGACGTTCTGCACCAGGTCGGGCTCACCGAGGTCGCCGACGACCGGGCCCGCGGCTTCTCGCTCGGCATGCGCCAACGGCTGGGACTGGCCGCGGCGTTGCTCACCCGGCCCCGGCTGCTGGTGCTCGACGAGCCGTCCAACGGCCTTGACCCGGCGGGCAAGAAGCATGTCCACGGGGTGCTCACCCGGCTGGCCGCGGAAGGCACCAGCGTGGTGCTGTCGAGCCATCGTATGGACGACCTCGAAGCGCTGTGTTCCGAGGTCACCATCATCGCCACCGGGCGCGTCGTCTTCTCCGGTCCGCTCGGCAAGCTGGCCACCGACCACCGTGAACTGGACTACCGGCTGCTGACGTCGGACCCGCGGGCCGCCCGCCGACTGGCCGACGGGACGGCCGGGGTGCGGGTCGTGGACGACGCCGGGGTGCGGCAGGACTCCGACCTGCTCGTCATCCGCGCGCTGGTGCCCGCTCTCGACGAACTGGTCGTGCGGCTCGTGGGCGCGGGCATCGCGTTGCGCGAACTGGCCCCCGTGGTGTCGCCGCTCGAGGCCGCGTTCCTCGCCCTCACCGAGCAGAAGGAGAACGGCAGTTGACCGCGACGCTCACCGCCGACAGAGCTGTGCGTGCCCCCCGCGTCCCGGTCGGGCGCGGCTACCGCTTCGAGTTGGTCAAGGTCGTCTCGCAGTGGCGCATCCGGCTGCTGGTCCTGGCCTGTTGGATCGCTCCGGCGGTGTTCGTCGCCGGGGTGAGTCAGCAGAGCACACTCCCCGTCGACACACTCTTCGGCCGCTGGATGCTCGCCACGGGGTGGGCCGGGCCGCTGGTGATCCTCGGCTTCGCGGGCACCTGGGCGCTGCCGCTGCTGACCTCGCTGGTGGCCGGTGATGTGTTCGCCTCCGAGGACCGGCTCGGCACCTGGCGTCATCTGCTGGTGGCGGTCCGCTCGCCGCGGCGGATCTTCGTGGCGAAGGCGCTGGCGAGCCTCACGGTCATCCTGGTGCTCGTGGCCGGGCTGGCCTGTTCCAGTGCGGTCGGCGGGCTGCTGACGGTCGGTCATCGGCCGCTGGTCGGCCTCGACGGTCATCTGCTGTCGGCCTCGGACGCCGCGGGCAAGGTCCTGCTCGCCTGGGTCTGTGTCCTCGGCCCGACCCTGGCGCTCGCGGCGATCGGTCTGCTCGGCTCGGTCGTGCTGGGACGGTCCCCGATGGGGCTGCTGCTGCCCGCGCTCGTCGCGCTCGCGATGCAGCTCGCCCAGATGCTGCCGCTGCCCGTGGCCGTCCGTCTGGCGCTGCCCGGGTACGCCTTCATCGCCTGGAACGGCCTGTTCGCGGAACCGGCCCAGCTCGGCCCGCTCGTGATCGGCATCGTGGTCAGCCTGGTGTGGGCGGTGGTGGCGACGGCGCTGGCGTATCTGCTGTTCCTGCGGCGGGACTTCACCAATCTGACCGACGACGGTCTGGGCCACCGCGCGCTCACCCTCGGCGTCGTGCCGCTCGCCGGGCTGCTGGCCGTGTCGGTCCCCGTCGTCGCGGCGGCGAGCGGGGCGTCGGGGTCGGGCATCGAGCAGGACAAGGTGGAGCGTTCGGTCGCCACGGCGTTCGCCCACCTCTATCGCATGCAGACCGAGCAGCTCCACCGTCCCGCCGTCACCGAGGCGCAGGTGCGGGCGTCGGCGGCCTGCCACAAGGGCAATGTCACGGCCGACGCGCGGGGGCCGGGCAACGACTGGCGCTGTGTCGTCTCCTGGCATCTGCCCGGCGTCGAGGCCCCCGGGACGGCCATCTACCAACTCGACGTCACCGCGGACGGGCGGTTCATGGCCGATGGCGATGGACCGAAGGAAGTGAACGGCTACTTCCTGGTGCGGACCCCGATCGGGGACGCGCCGAACCCGCTATGGCAGTTCGACGGCAATGTCGAGCTGCTCCCCACCTCGAAGGGATGACCCATGCAGGTAACACGCCGTCGTAGACGCGTCGGGAAGGAGTACTCCGGCCTTCCCGGTCGACGCGTCGGCCGCCGGACCCTGGTGACGGCCTGTATCACCGCCGGGACCCTCGTCGCCGCCGGTACCGCGATCGCGCAGACGCACCAGTTCGGCACCGACCAGGTCGGCCAGACCACCGCGCAGGGGCAGGTCGTCTCCAGCGACCAGTACATCGCCCCGTACGGCGAACGTCTGCTCATCAACAACGGCAAGATCATGTCGTCGTCCGTCAGCCCGGACGGCACCCATCTCGCGGCCTCGGTCACCGACGGTGGTTCGGCGCTGGCCATCATGGACCTGAAGAGCTGGAAGGTTCAGCAGCTCGTCGGCAACTCCGCGTCGTCCACGCCGCGCATCAGCGGCAATGACGTGGGGCAGGAAGGTCCGACGTACTCGCCCGACGGTTCGCAGCTCTGGCTGGGGCAGAACGACGGGTACACCCGGTTCACCGTGAACCCGGACGGCAGCGTCAGCGACCCGACGTCGATCAAGATCGCGGCCGACGGGCCCAAGCACGCGCTGGTCGGTGAGGCGGTGTTCTCGGCCGACGGCTCCACCGTGTACTCCGCGGTCAACGGCCAGAACCGGGTGGTCGCCCTCGACGCGGTGACGGGTGCCGTCCAGCGGAGCTGGAGCGTCGGCAACGCTCCACGTGACATGCTCATGATCGGATCCAAGCTCTACGTCAGCAACGAGGGCGGGCGTCCGGCCAAGCCCGGTGAGCCCACGATCAACTCGTACAACACCCAGGTGCCGGCCGACCAGGTGACCGCGGCCACCACCACCGGCACGGTCAGCGTCATCGACCTGGCGAAGCCGGACGCCGCCGTCGGCAGCATCGACGTCGGTCTGCACCCGACTGCCCTGTACGCCAAGAAGGGCGCGCTGTTCGTCACCAACACGGCCACCAACGACGTGTCGGTCATCGACACCCGTAAGAACAAGGTCGTGCAGACCATCGCCACCCAGCCGTGGCCCGAGGCGTCGGTGGGCTACGAGCCCGACGCGGTGACCCTCACGGACGACGGCCGTCTGCTGGTGACGCTCGGCCGGGCCAACGCGGTCGCCGTCTACCGGTACACCTCCGCGCAGGAGCCGGTCAGTTACGTCGGTCTGCTCCCGACGGACTACTTCCCCGCGGAGATCGCGACCGTGGGCAAGCAGATCGTGGTCTCCAACACCCGTGGGGTGGACGCCCGTCGCCCCAACAACCCCGCCGGGCACGGGACGCACGACACGACGTCGAGCCTTCAGCGGTTCACGCTGCCGAGCGATCGCGTCATCAAGTCGCAGACGGCCAAGGTGTTCAAGCAGAACGGCTGGAACGGCGACTCGGTCAAGCTGGCCAAGGGCAAGGGCAAGAAGAAGCCGGTGCCCGTGCCGGAGCGGATCGGCGACCCCTCGACGATCAAGCACGTCTTCATGATCGTCAAGGAGAACCGGACCTACGACCAGGTCCTCGGTGATGTCCCCGAGGGCAACGGCGACCCGTCGCTGGCGGAGTTCGGCGAGAACGTGACGCCCAACCAGCACGCGCTGGTGCGGCAGTTCGGCCTGTACGACAACACGTACGACATCGGCACGAACTCCGCCGAGGGCCACAACTGGCTGATGCAGGCGGACAACCCGGAGTACACCGAGTCCTCCGCTGGTGCCTACCAGCGCAGTTACGACACCGAGGACGACGCCCTCGGCCACCAGCGGACCGGCTTCCTGTGGACCGGCGCGCAGGCGTCCGGCAAGTCGGTGCGCAACTTCGGTGAGTTCCAGCAGTTCCTGACCAAGCCGTCGGGCGCGAGCTGGCAGAACCTGTACTGCGACGCCAAGAACATGGCGGCGACCGGGCAGGACACTGCCTACCCGCTCAACTCGTCCTCGCCGATCCCGTCGCTCAACGACGTGTCGGTGCACGGCTTCCCGAAGTTCGACACCAGCATCCCGGACGTCTACCGGTACGAGATCTGGAAGCGTGACTTCGAGCAGAACGGTCCGGCGAACCTGAACATGTTCTGGCTCTCCAGTGACCACACGGGTGGCCCGGCGAGCGGGCCCGCCCAGGTCGCGGACAACGACCTCGCCACCGGCAGGATCGTGGACAAGATCTCGCACAGCAAGTACTGGAAGGACTCGGCGATCTTCGTCCTCGAGGACGACTCCCAGGCCGGGCTCGACCACGTCGACGGCCACCGGGCCCCGATCCAGATCATCAGCCCCTGGGCCAAGCACGGCGTCGTCGACAGCCACTACTACTCCCAGATCACGATGATCCGGACCATCGAGCAGATCCTCGGGGTCCGCCCGATGAACCAGAAGGACAGCGCGGCCAGCCCCATGCGCGCCGCCTTCACGCAGAAGCCGGACTACACCCCGTTCACCGTGCTGCCCAACCGGACGCCGCTGACCGACGGGTTGAAGACCCCGCCGTCCTGCGGTGTGGACACCCCGGCGCCGCAGAACCCCTCGGCGGCGGCCGTGCCGTCGACCAAGGTCCCGGCGGACAAGCAGGACCTCGTGACGACGTGGGAGAAGTGGAAGTCGCAGCAGCGGCTGACCGGTCCCCACGCCGTGCCCGACTACGCGAACCCCGCGCAGATGAACCACTTCACCTGGTACGAGACGCACGGCTGGAAGAAGCCGTACCCGGGCGAGAGCAAGATCTTCGCACCGAAGGACGTGCCGGGCGCGTTCATCCCGTCGGCGGAGAACGACGGCTGACCCAGGACGAACGCACCGAGGGGCCCCTGGCCGGTGTCACCACCGGCCAGGGGCCCTTTCGCCCTTCTTGTCCAACTCCCTCTCGAGGCAGGTCAGTTGTTGGCGACGAAGTCGATGACCAGCCGGTTGAACTCCTCGGCGTGCTCGATCATGGCCCAGTGACCGCACCGGTTGAGCAGCACCAGTCGGCTGTCCGGGATGTTCGCCAGCAGGTTCAGCGAGGTCTCGAACGGGACGACGCGGTCGTCGCGGCCGTGGATGAGCAGCGTGGGCACCTGGATCTGTGCGAGCAGGGTGTGGTCGACCCACTTCGGGATCGGCGCGCCCTTCGGCAGGCCCGCCACGTAGTTGCGCAGGTGCTCCGGGCGGGCGAGCGCGGCGTCCGAACGCGCCTTGCACAGCTCGGGGGTGGCGAAGCGGGCCTTGTCGTAGACCATGATCTCGACGAGTCGGCGCACGTTCTCCGGGCTCGCGTCGTGGTACGTCTCGATGAGCACCTTGAGCCCCTCCGAGGGGCCGCCCCCGGGACCGAAGAGCGTGGGCTTCATGCCGACGGGCGGGCCCATGGTGATCAGATGCGAGATGCGGTCGGGGTGTTCGGTGGCGATCCGCAGCGAGGTGTGGCCGCCCATCGAGTTACCGACGAACGCGGCCTTGTCGATGCCGAGGGCGTCCAGGAACTGGAGCGCCGTCCCGACGTGGTCGATCTCGTCGATGGTCACGGGGTCCGACTCGCCCCAGCCGGGCATGTCGACGGCGTACACATGGAAGTGCTCGGCGAGCGCCTCGATGTTGCCCGCGAAGTTGCTCCAGCCCGTCGCGCCGGGGCCGCTGCCGTGCAGCAGGATCACAGGGTGACCGGAGCCCGCCTCGTAGTAGCGCAGGGTGCGGCCGCCCGCCTCGACGGTGCGGGCGATGTCCTGGGGTGCGAGAGGCATCAGTCGTTCTCTTTCCGGAAGTCGGGTGCGGCGGCGAGGAGTTCGGCGACGACGCCCGGGGGACGGTGGCCCCAGCTGTTCAGCCGGTCGAGCGTCTTCACCTCCCAGGTCTCGTCGTCGATGATCAGCCCGCCCCAGCCGTACTCGATGCTGAAGCCGGAGGGGCTGAAGACGTAGAAGCTGAACATGTGGTCGTTGGGGTGCATGCCGAGCGTCATCTCGAGCGGCTGCTTGGCGTCCACGCACCGGTCGTAGGCGGCGCCGACATCGTGGATGTCGGTCACCTCGACCATGAAGTGGTGGGTCCTCTTCGGCGACGGCATGTCACCGAAGGCGACGGTGTGATGGCGGCCGTTGCAGTGCAGGAAGATCAGGTCGGCGAAGACACCGGGGGTGAGTTCCTCCACGATGATGTCGCTGACCTTGAAGCCGAGCAGGTCGATGTAGAAGGCCAGATAGGTCTCGCGGGAGACACCGTGCGCCAGCAGGACCTGGTGGCCCGCGCCGCCCGCGCCGGTCACGAAGCCGCCGACCAGGTGCGGGGACGCGAACGGGGTGGGCGCGTCGGCCAGTCCGGTCACCAGCTCGACACGGTTGCCCATCGGGTCCGTGGTGAGGAAGATCCGGTCCACCTTGCGCGCCGCGGCCAGCTCGGCGTCGCCCTCGGTCACCTCGATCCCGGCCGCGCGCACCGTCTCCACCAGGGCGTCGAGCGCGGCGCCGTCCGTGACCTCGTAGCCGCTGGCCACGAGATCGTCGGCCGGGCCCTCGGTGACGATCCAGCGGTGCGCCTTCTCGTCGGTGCGCAGCGTGAAGCCGTTGTCGGTCTTCTCGCCGTACTGCATGCCGAGCAGGTCGACACCGAAGTGCTCCCAGTCGGTGAGGCTGCTCGCCTCGTAGACGACGTAGCTGAGTTCCTTGACACCGGACATGTGTCATCTCCTCTTCTCGCGGAGGGGGTGTGGCGGGGTGCGCTGTCTCAGGCGGCGGTGGGCACCGCGAGGCCGTCGGTGTCGGCCGCGGCGACGAACTTGTCCGGGCGCACGGCGATGACACGGGCGCCGTAGCGGCGCATCCAGGGCAGCAGGACCTCTTCGAGGTCGACCAGCTCGTCGGAACCCTGCGTGTACGCGGTCTTCGGCCGCACCGCGATGCAGCGAGCGCCCAGCGCGTCCCAGCCGGCCTTCTCCTCGGCGGTGAGGACGGTCGCGGGGTCGACGTCGTCGCCGAGCAGCACGAAGCCGCTGCCGAGGAGGTCGTCCAGGCGGGTCATCCGGCCGACGGTGTCACCGGCGATCGGCTGCGGGATCATGCGGCCGATGACGCTGGCGTCGCCGATCGCGCCCCTGATCCATCCGCCTTCGAGCACCGGCGGGCGGTTGAGCGGCGGCTCGTACGGGGTGACCGTGTTCTCGGGCACCGCGTTCATCGCGGCCGTCTCCTCCTCGGAGGCCTCCTGCTTGATGACCCGGCCGAGGCCGACCGCGACGTCGGTGAAGAACGCCACGTTCGGGCGCCGCTCGGCCTCGTAGGTGTCGAGCCAGCTCTCGGACAGCTCGCCCTTGATCACCCGGGCCAGCTTCCAGCCCAGGTTGTGGGCGTCGCGCATACCGCTCTGCATACCGGCACCGGCCCACGGCGGCATCAGGTGCGCCGCGTCACCGGCCAGGAAGACACGGTCGTTGCGCCAGGTGTCGCACATGCGGACATGGTGCTTGTAGAAGGCGTGCTGGTGGACCGCGACGTCGTCCTCGGTGACACCGATGGCCTTGAGCAGCGGCCACACCTCGGCGCTGGTCGGGAAGTCCGCCGGGGTCTCGTCGGGCTTGAGCGGGATCTCCCACCGGTGGTTGCCCGCGGACAGCGCGATGTCGACGACCGGGCGCTCCTTGTCGGACCAGAAGGTCAGGAAGTCGCGGTCCGGCCACCAGCGCTTGACGTGGCAGTCGATGACGACCCAGGTGAAATCGTGGGTGTCGCCGTCCAGCTTGCACCCGATCATGTCGCGGGTGGCGCTGCTGCCGCCGTCGGCACCGATCGCGTACCGAGCCCGGACGGTGCGGGTCTCACCGTCGACGACCGAGGTGACAGTGACGCCGTCGGCGTCCTGCTCGATGCCGGTGACCTCGGCACCGTAGTGGACGGTGACCAGGTCGGAGTACGCGTCCTCGACGGCCGCGCGGAGCTCGGCCTCCATGATCGGCTGGTAGATGTTGTAGAAGCGCGGCTTACGGCCCAGCGACGACGGCGGGTGCTCGATCCGCATGATCTCGGTGCCGTCGTACTTGACCCAGCGCAGGGCACGCTGGGGATCGATCTTCTTCTCGATCCGCTCGTCGATGCCGAGGTCCTGGAAGATCCGCATCGTCCAGTCGTTGACGGTCACGGCTCGGGCCCGGGGGTAGATGTCCTTGTCCCGTTCGAGGGCCACGGCCGAGACGCCGTTCCTGGCGAGGGTGTGAGCGGCGATCACTCCGGTCGGGCCGTACCCGACGATGGCGACGTCCGCGTCGTAGCTCTGGGTCATGCGATGACTCCGTCGTCCATCCGCAACATTGCGGGATGAATTGATGGACCGATCACTATTGGACCGATCGGTCGGTACATTCTTGAAGTACGTATCTGCTGTGTGTCAAGGGTCGATGTAGTGGTCATCGACTTCGTCTCACGCTTCGGCCGCGGCGGACACCGGGGGCGGGCTCGGCGGGGCGGGCTTCTAAAATTCGGGCTGTGCAGAATTCCGCGCGGCAGGCGCGCTCCGAAAACCGTCGCGGCAGGCGGTCCCGGCAGGAGATCCTCGACGCGACGGCCCGGGTGATGTCCGTCCGTGGGTACGCGGGCACGTCGATGTCCACGCTCATCCAGGAGACGGGCCTCCCGAAGAGCGCGTTCTACTACCACTTCGACTCCAAGGCGGGACTGCTGGCGGCGGTCATGGAGCGGGGCGCGCACGAATTCTTCGACGCCCTGCGGGAGGCGCACCGGGACGCCCCTGAAGGCGGCACCCCGCGCGAGCGCCTCGACTGGTATCTCCAGCGCATCGGCGAGGTGCTGAGTCATCATCAGCAGTTCCTGCGGCTGGTGCTGGTGCTGGTGATGAGCCATGAGGCGGCCGAGGCGCCGGAGGCCCTGCGGACCGTGATCAGGGTGCGCGACGAGGGCCGCGCCTATATGCACCACGTGATCCGCTCGTCGTTCATCGGCGAGGGCGAGGACGCGGCGACCACGGTCGCGAACGCCCTCTCCCACTTCGGCATGGCCGTCTTCGACGGCTCCTTCGTGTCCGTCCAGGCGGAGGACGGCAAGCCGATACCCGAGTACATGCGGGAGCTGACCGGAGCTATGGCGGCGCTGGGCGAGGCACTGCTCGCTCCTCGCTGAGCGCCCCGCGCGGAGCGTCGGTCATGACCGCGGCGAGGACGTGGGCCGCTCCGCCCGCTCGGCCACGAGCGTGAGCGCGACGTCGAAGATCATGTCCTCCTGACCGCCCACCAGACGGCGCCGGCCGCACTCCATGAGGAGGTCGCGGACGTCGATTCCGTACTGCGCGGAAGCGGCTTCGGCGTGCCGGAGGAACGAGGAGTACACACCGGCGTACCCGAGGGTGAGGGTCTCCCGGTCGACCCGCACCGGGCGGTCCTGGAGGGGGCGTACGAGGTCGTCGGCGGCGTCCTGGAGCCGGAACAGATCGCAGCCGTGGGTGAAGTCCGACAGGTTCGCGACCGCGATGAACGCCTCCAGTGGGCAGTTGCCCGCCCCGGCGCCGTGACCGGCGAGCGAGGCGTCGACGCGGCGGACGCCGTTCTCGACGGCGACGACGGAGTTCGCGACCGCCAGCGAGAGGTTCTCGTGGGCGTGGATCCCGATCTCGGTCCCGGGGTCCAGCACGTCCCGGTAGGCGCGGACCCGTGCGGCCACGTCGGCCATCGTGAGGCGGCCACCGGAGTCCGTGACGTACACGCAGTGCGCGCCGTAGGACTCCATCAGCCGGGCCTGCCGGGCCAGTTCCTCGGGCGGTGCCATGTGGGAGAGCATCAGGAACCCGGAGACGTCCATGCCGAGTTCGCGTGCCGCGGCGATGTGCTGCGCGGAGATGTCGGCCTCCGTGCAGTGGGTGGCGACGCGGACCGAGCGGACCCCGAGGTCGTACGCGCGCTTCAGCTCGTGCACGGTGCCGACGCCGGGCAGCAGCAGCGTGGTGAGGCGGGCGCGCTTCAGTACCGAGGCGGCGGCCTCGATCCACTCCCAGTCGGTGTGCGAGCCGGGGCCGTAGTTCACGGAGCCGCCCGCGAGGCCGTCGCCGTGGGCGACCTCGATCGCGTCGACGCCCGCCGCGTCGAGGGCGGTGACGATGCGTTTGACGTCCTCGGGGGTGATCCGATGGCGTACGGCGTGCATGCCGTCGCGCAGTGTGACGTCCTGGACGAAGATCGGGGTCCCCATCAGCGGCCTGCCTTCCGTGCTGCGCTGCGCTCCGCGACCTGGAGGGCGGCGGAGGTCATGATGTCGAGGTTCCCGGCGTAGGCGGGGAGGTAGTGTGCGGCGCCCTCGACCTCCAGGAAGACCGACACCTGGTGGGTGGGCCGGGTGCCGCCGTCGGCGAGGAGCGTGCCGACCGGTCGGCCCTCGGGGATCTCGGTGATCTGCACCTGCTGCTTGAGCCGGTATCCGGGCACGTACGCGGCGACGTCGGCGGCCATCTTCGCGACGGAGCGCCGTATCTCCTCGTGGACCGCCGGGTCCGGGGCCGTGACGAGGCAGAAGACCGTGTCCCGCATCATGAGCGGCGGCTCGGCGGGGTTGAGGATGATGATCGCCTTGCCCCGGCGCGCGCCGCCGACCGCCTCGATGGCCGCGGCCGTGGTCTCGGTGAACTCGTCGATGTTGGCGCGGGTGCCGGGGCCCGCCGACTTCGAGGCGATCGACGCGACGATCTCCGCGTACTCCACGGGCACGACGCGGCTGATCGCGGCGACGACCGGGATCGTGGCCTGGCCGCCGCAGGTCACCATGTTCACGTTGGGCGCGCCGAGGTGTTCGTCGAGGTTGACGGCGGGCACGACGTAGGGGCCGAGCGCGGCCGGGGTGAGGTCGATCAACTGCTTCCCGAGCGGGGTGAGCCGGGCGGCGTTCGCCTCGTGGGCCTTGGCGGAGGTCGCGTCGAAGACGATGTCGATCTCGTCGAAGCCGTCCATCGCGATCAGGCCGTCGACGCCCTCGTGGGTGGTGGGCACCTTCAGCCGCCGGGCGCGGGCGAGACCGTCCGAGTCCGGGTCGATGCCGACCATGGCGCCCATCTCCAGGTGTCGCGCGCCGCGCAGCACCTTGATCATCAGGTCCGTGCCGATGTTGCCGGAGCCGATGATCGCGACCTTCGTCCTGCTCATGCGCCCTCTCCCTCACTGAAGTGGACCGTCACGGCACCGAAACCGGACAGAGTGGCGGTGACGGTGTCGCCGGGGGTGACCGGTCGCATCGGGCCGAGCGCGCCGGACAGGACCACCTGGCCCGCGCGCAGCGGATCGCCGAACTCGCGGGCCGTACGGGCCAGCCAGGCGACGGCCTCGACCGGGTCGCCGAGGCAGGCCGCGCCGGTTCCGGTGGAGACCTCCGTGCCGTTCACGGTCATCGACATCACGACGCCGGCCGGTTCCGTCTCGGCGAGGGTGCGTCGGTGGGTACCGAGCACGTACGCGCCCGAGGAGGCGTTGTCGGCCACGGTGTCGCCGAGGCTGATGTCCCAGTCGGCGATGCGGCTGCCGCAGACCTCGAGCGCCGCGACGCCGTACGCGATCGCGTCCCGCACCTGCGCGGTGTCCAGCGGGCCTTCGGCCAGGTCGGCGCGGAGCACGAACGCGATCTCCGCCTCGATACGGGGCTGGAGGATCCGCCCGGCCGGGATCGCGCCGCCGTCCTCGTAGGCCATGTCGTCGAGGAGGACGCCGAAGTCGGGCTGGTCCACGCCGAGTTGGCGCTGCACCGCCTCGGAGGTCAGACCGACCTTCCGGCCGGTGATCCGGGCGCCCTCGGCGAGGCGCCGCCGGATCGAGTCGGCCTGTACGGCGTACGCGGCGGCGAGGTCGCTCCGGCCGATCAGGTCCCGTACGGGCGTGCAGGGCACACCGGAGGCCTGCGCCTCGGCGAGCCGCGCGGCAGCGGCGGCGATGTCGGACGTGCTCGCGGAGGCGAGCCCTTGGTTCTCGGTCACGGCTTCACTGTGTGGCCGGGGTCGCGCACCGGACCAGCACTTCGTCTCGCTCAGCGATACGGCGCACGTAGTCTGGACGCATGACGGAACCAACCGGTCTGGACACGGTGCTGGGCAAGTCGGTGGCGATCCTGCGGGCCTTCCGGCCCGACGATCAGGCCGTCGGCCTGGCGGAACTCGTACGGCGCACGGGCCTGCACAAGGCGACCGTGCACCGGCTGTCCGGGGCCCTGGTCGCGAACCGCCTGCTCGACCGTGTCGAGGGCGGCTACCGCCCGAGCCGCGGCCTCTTCGAGCTCGGCATCCTCGCCGCGCCCGAACTCAGCCTGCTGGAGATGGCGATGCCGTTCCTCCAGGACCTGTACGAGCGCACGCACGAAACGGTCCATCTCGGGGTGCGCGAGGGGCACGACGTCGTGTACATCGCCAAGATCGGTGGCCACCGCCAGGCCAAGGCGCCCTCGCGCACCGGGGGGCGCATGCCGCTGCACTGCACCGCGATCGGCAAGGCGCTGCTCGCGCACTCCGACGAGGCGCTGTGGCAGGAGGTGCTGACCGGCCCGCTGGAGCGGCGCACCCCGCGCACGATCGTCGCGCCGGGCGCGCTGCGCCGCCAGTTGCGGGAGATCAGGGAGACCGGCGTCGCGCTGGAACAGGAGGAGTCGACGGTCGGCCTCCAGTGCGTGGCGGCACCGGTACTCGGACTCGACAGCAGACCGATCGCCGCGATCAGCGTGGCGGGCCCCACGGGACGCTTCCGCCCGGAACGGTTCGTCACACAGGTACGGGCAGCGGCTACGGGGTTCGCCAGCACGCTGCTTCGGCGGAATCCGGTGGGGTGATCCGGGTTCGCTGAGCCGCTCCAGCCCGGTGACCCGGCACGGCCCGCTTGGCTGATCCGAGCCAGGTCACCCGTCCTCGTCTCAGAGCGCCGCCGTGATCTCGTCCGCCGTGTTCGTCAGTGCGGCCGTGAGGGGCTTCAGCATTCTGGGGGTGTAGCGGACGCTCGGCATCGATACCGACAGTGCCGCTGTCGTGGCGCCGGTGCGGTCCTTGACCGCGCACCCCACCGCCACCACGCCCCGTTCCGTGCGCTCCAGGTTGAGTGCGATGCCGCTGCGTCGTACCGCCCACAGCTCCCGGCGCAGTTCCGCCAGATCCGGCCGGTCCGCTTCGGGGGTGCGTCGGTCGTCGGCGTACAGCGCGGCGATCTCCTCGTCCGGGAGCGCCGCCAGTTCGATCAGGCCGCCGGTGGCCTGGTGGGCCGGGAAGACCGTGCCCTCTCGGTTGCCCACCCGCAGCGCCTGCCCGCACTCGGCCGAGGCGATGATCCGGACGGTGCGGCCGGTGCGGATGCTGAGGTTCACGGACTCGTCGAGCCGGTCCACCAGGGCGCGCATCGGTCCGACGGCTGCCGCGCGGAGCGCGCCGAGGCCGGACCGGGCGCGCTCGGCGAGCGCGAGGACGGGGCCCACCCGGTAGCTGCGGTCCTCGTCCTGCACCGCGAAGTCGCGGTAGACCAGCGCGGTCAGCAGTCGATGGGCCGTGGAGCGGGCGACGTCCAGGCGCCGGGCGGCGTCGGAGACGGTGATCGACCCGTCGACCTGAAGGATCTGTGCCAGTCGGAGCGCGTGGTCGACGCTGCTCGGGGCGTAGGGAGGCGGGGTCTTCATCGGCTTGGCCATACCCTGATCCTGACACGATTGTTCCGCAGAGCAGAATCCTCTGTTCTGATTCCGTCAGGCGGGCCGATATTCGCCCCATGTCTGATGCGAAGTCCGACGCACGCGTCCCCACCTCGCCGGTCAGCCTCACGGCCGAGGACCGGCCCGGTCAGCCGCCCGTCACGCCCGAGCTGGAGAACCTCTACCGAGGCTTCGAGCAGGAGTTGCTCGTGCCGCTGTGGACCGAGATCGGCGATCTCATGCCGGAGCACCCGCAGTCCAAGGCGCGACCCCACCTGTGGGAGTGGCGCAAGCTGATGGACCTCGCGGCGCAGGCGGGCCGTCTGGTGCCGGTCGGCCGCGGCGGGGAACGCCGGGCGATCGCGCTCGCCAACCCGAGCCTGGGCGGCCGGCCCTACGCGACCCCGACCCTGTGGGCCGCGATCCAATACCTGATGCCGGGCGAGAACGCCCCCGAGCACCGCCACACCCAGAACGCGTTCCGCTTCGTCGTCGAGGGCGAGGGTGTGTGGACCGTGGTCGAAGGCGATCCGGTGCCGATGCGCCGGGGCGACTTCCTGCCCCAGCCCGGTATGCACTGGCACGCTCATCACAACGCGGCGCGCGAGCCGATGGCCTGGCTCGACGGGCTCGACATCCCGTTCCAGTACGGCATCGAGGCGCAGTTCTTCGACTTCGGCCGCGACGCGCTCAGCGAGGCCGAGCACGCCACCCCCGGCCTGTCGCGCTCACAGCGGCTGTGGGGGTACCCCGGCCTGGCGCCCGTATCGGGGTTCGGGCACCGCGAGGGCACGCCGCTGCTGTGCTACCGCTGGGTGGACACCGACGCCGCTCTCGCCGCCCAACTGGACCTGGAACGTACGGACTCGGCGGGCAACGCGGGCACGGTCGAGCCCGGCCACGCCCTCGTCCGCTACACCAACCCGACCCACGGCGGGGACGTACTCCCCACCATCCGGGCCCAGTTCCACCGGATCGCCACCGGCACCGAGACCGCGCCGCACCGGGAGACCGGCTCGTCGGTCTACCAGGTCTTCGACGGGTCCGGCCGGATCACGGTCGGCGACCGCTCCTGGTCGGTGACGCGCGGCGACCTGTTCGTCGTGCCGTCCTGGCAGCCGCTGTCGATCCGTTCGCAGGCGTCCGGGTCCGACTCCGACTCCGGGGCGCTCGACCTGTTCCAGTTCAGCGACGCCCCGATCCTCACCAAGCTCGACCTGTTCCGCAGCCACACCGAGAAGGACCCGAAGGACAACCGATGAAGCTCGCCACCATCCGGCTGGATGACCAGCACACCGCCGCCGTCCGCGCCGACGGCGACCAGCTCGTCGAGCTGGGCCTGCCCGATGTCGGCGCGGTACTGGCCGCACCCGGCGGTCTCGCCGCCGCCGCGACGGCCGACGGCCCGCGCCACCCGCTCGCCGGGGCCGACTTCGCGCCGGTCGTGCCCCGCCCCAGCAAGGTCGTGTGCGTCGGCCTCAACTACCGCAACCACATTCAGGAGATGGGCCGCGACCTGCCCGAACACCCCACGCTCTTCTCCAAGTTCGCGGACACGCTGATCGGCGCGCACGACGACATCCGACGCCCGGTGGAGACGGAGCAGTTCGACTGGGAGGCCGAACTCGCCGTCGTCATCGGCCGCCAGGTGCGCCGCGCCGACGAGGAGCAGGCGTGCGCCGCGATCGCGGGCTTCACCGTGCTGAACGACATCACCTGCCGCGACTGGCAGTTCCGGACCCGGGAGTGGCTCCAGGGCAAGAACTGGGACTCCAGCACCCCCGTCGGCCCGTTCCTGGTGACCGCGGACGAGACCGGGCCGCGCCCGGCGCTCGCCATCCGCTGCGAGGTCGACGGCCGCGTCATGCAGTCCGACAACACCGGCGACCTGCTGTTCGACCCGGTCCGGCTGGTCCGCTACGTCTCGACGATGGTGCGGCTGAACCCGGGCGACATCATCGCGACGGGCACCCCCGGCGGCGTCGGCCACGCCCGTAAGCCGGCCGTCTTCCTCCAGGGCGGCGAGACCGTCGTCACCGAGATCGAGGGCATCGGCCGCCTGGAGAACCGCGTCGTCCCCGAGGGCGCGTGATGGCACGCACGCACAGCACCTCACGTGAGTGGGTCGCCACGGGTACCGCGCTGTGTACCTCGGCGCTCGTCCGGCTCTCCGAGGAGGACTTCGCCGCCCCCTCGGCCCTGCCGGGCTGGACGCGCGGGCATGTCGTGGCGCATCTGGCGGCCAACGCCGAGGCCCTCGGCAACCTGGTCCACTGGGCACGCACCGGCGAGCGGACCCCCATGTACGCCTCCCCGCAGCAGCGTGCGGAGGACATCGAGAAGGGAAGCCGCCTCGGCGGGGCGGAGCTGACGCGCTGGTTCACCGCGTCGGCGGCGCGGCTCGCCACCGGGATGGCCGCCCTGTCCGAACAGGCGTGGCGGGCCGAGGTGGTCACCGCGCAGGGCCGCACCGTACCGGCGAGCGAGATCCCGTATCTGCGCGGCCGTGAGGTCCTGGTCCATGCCGTGGATCTCGCCGCCGGGATCACCTTCGCCGACCTGCCCGACACCTTCCTGCGGGAGCTGGAGGCGGACATCCGCGCCCGGCGGGGCCCCGGTGCGGTGCCGGAACTGGTGGGCGCACGCGCCGAGGTCGTCGCCTATCTGGCGGGACGCCCCACGACCGGGGTGACCACGGCCGACGGCACCCCCCTGCCCGTCCTGCCCGCGTGGCTGTGAAGAGAAGGACCGATTCCATGAACGACCCCTCCCCCACTCGTGTCGACGCGATCGTCGTCGGAGGCGGCATCGGCGGCCTCGCCGGTGCGCTCGCCCTCACCCGTCAGGGCCTGAGCGTCCGGGTGTACGAACAGGCCCCCGCCTTCGGCGAGGTCGGCGCGGGCCTTCAGCTCGCCCCCAACTGCACCCGGATACTGGACCACTTCGGCCTCCTGGACGAGGCGAAGTCCCTGGGTGTGCTGCCGCAGAACATGGTCATGAAGGACGCGGTGGACGCCGAGGAGCTGACCCGCCTCGACCTGCGCGACCTCGAAGCCCGTTACGGCTACCCCTACTTGGTGATCCACCGCAGCGACCTGCACGGCATCCTGCTCCGCGCCTGTGAACGCGCGGGGGTGGACCTCGTGACCGACGCGCACTGCACCGCGTACGAGAACACCGGCACCGGAGCCCGGGTCACGTTCACCGACGGCCGCGCGGACGAGGCCGAAGTGGTCGTCGCCGCCGACGGGTTGCACTCGGTGGCGCGCCAACTCCTGGTCGAGGACGAGCCGGTGAACTCCGCGTACGTCGCCTACCGTGCCGCCGTGCCGTTCGAGACGGTGGCCGGGAACGACATCCACGGTGGGGACGTCGTCGTGTACGTCGGCCCGCGCTGCCACTTCGTGCAGTATCCGCTGCGGGGCGGCGACATGTTCAACCAGGTCGCGGTCTTCGAGTCGCCCAAGGCCCTGGCGGGGAAGGAGGACTGGGGAACCCCGGACGAACTGGACACCGCGTTCGAGAAGACCTGCGCCCCGGTCCGTGACGGCCTGAAGCTGATGTGGCGCGACCGCTGGTGGCGGATGTACGACCGCGATCCGATCACGACCTGGGTGACCGGCCGGATCGCCCTGCTCGGCGACGCGGCGCACCCTCCCCTGCAGTACATGGCGCAGGGCGCGATCATGGCGATCGAGGACGGCTGGGTGCTCGGCGAACACGTCGCGGCGCAGCGGGCCCGGCGTACCGAGACCGGTTCGGGTGTCGACTGGGACGCGGCGCTCGCCGCCTACGAGGCGGTGCGCCCCGAACACTGCCGCCGCGTCGTCGAGACCGCCCGCGCCTGGGGCGAGTTGTGGCACCTGGAGGGCCTGCTCCGGTTGCAGCGCAACGCCGTACTGCGCGAACGCGACATCTACGACTACTCGTTCATCGACTGGATCTACGGCCCGACGGCCCTGCTCCCCGAGCAGGAACCGGAGATGTTCCGCCCGATCCCGCTGAACTCCGTGGCCATCTGAGGACCACGTGCGGGGGCGAGGTGACCGAGTCCGGCCGCCCCGCCCCCGAGCAGTACACCGACCGCCGACGTCAGGCCTTCTTGACCACGCTGGACTTGAGCTGCATCGCGCCGAAGCCGTCGATCTTGCAGTCGATGTCGTGGCCGTCGACGCCGTCCTCGACGAGGCGGATGTTGCGGACCTTGGTACCCGCCTTGATGCCGCTCGGGCTGCCCTTGACCTTCAGGGCCTTGACCACGGTCACGGTGTCGCCGTCGGCGAGGACGTTGCCGACCGCGTCCTTGATGACACGCGCACCGGAGTCACCGGCCTCGGTCTCGGCGGAGACGGGGGTCCACTCGTGTCCGCACTCGGGGCAGACCAGCAGGGCGCCCATCTCGTACGTGTAGACGCCGGCGCACTCGGGGCAGGGGGGAAGGTTGTCGCTCACGGCGGAAGTGTAAGGAGCGTTTCGCTGAATTGCGAAATTGCGCAACTCGTCAGCATCGACCGTAGCGACCTCACCGACCTCACCGACCTCACCGACCGATCCGCACAAGGCGCCTGCCATGATCCGTGTCATGCGCACACACATCACCACGGCCGGGACGGCCGACCTCCATCAGGTTCTCGCTGATCACCACCGGTACTGGGGAGAACGCGACCTCCGGTCCCTGCACCTGACGGCGCTGGTGCAGGAGTTCGGTGAGACCTGTCTGGTCGCCCGAGCCGAGGACGGGATCCACGGGTACCTCATCGGGTTCGTCACCCCCACCGGCACCGGGTACGTCCATCTGATCGCCACTCGGGACGACGCCCGCGGCACGGGGCTCGGACGCCGTCTGTACTCGGCGTTCGCCGATGCCGCGCAGCGCCGGGGCGCGCTGCGGCTGAAGGCGATCACGTCACTCGGGAACACCGGCTCGATCGCCTTCCACCGACGCCTCGGCTTCGACGCGAAGACCGTCGACGACTACGACGGCCCCGGCCGATCCATGGTCGTCTTCCAGCGCACCCTGCCGCTCGACGTGGAGTAGTTCCGAGCCTCACGTATACGTCCGGGAGCGGATCACAGGCGGGCGGCGGGCTCATAGGCTGGGCGGATGATGATCACCCGTGGTCTCGACCGGCGCCGCGTCGCCCGCGATCTGGCGCCCGCCGTCGCCGTCGGTCTCGCGGCAGCCGCGGGGATGTGGCGGACGTCGTCCTGGCAGGCGCACCCGGCCCGCGCCGCGGATCAGATCGGCTATCTCCTGGTCGGCGTGGGCGCCGCCGCGCTGGTGCTGCGACGGCGTCGGCCGGCGGCCTCCCTCGCGGTGGCCACGGCCGCCGCGACCACCGCGCTGCTGCTGCACTACCCCTATGGGCCGCCCTTCCTCGCCGTGGGCACGGCCATGTTCTTCGTCGCCGGGCACAACGGCTGGCGGCGCGCCGTCGCCCTGTGCGCGGCTGCCTGCGCGGTCCTGATCGCCGGGGTGGTCGTCGCCGCGGACCATGCCGGGCCGGCGAGGCCCCAGGTGATGGTGGGCGGCGCCATCGGATGGAGCGTTCTGCCCTGTCTGATCGGCGTGGTCCTCCGGGTGCGCCGCGAGGACCTGGCCCAGTTCCGGGACGAGCAGGTCAGACGCTCCGCCTACGCCGAACGCCTGCGGATCGCGCGGGAGATCCACGAGACGGCCGGGCAGGGGCTGGCGGCGATCAACATCCAGTCCGCGGCGGCGCTCCGGCTGACCGCCGACGATCCGCGCGGGGCGCTGGAGATCCTGCGGACCATCAACCGGACCAGCAAGGACACCTTGGGCGAACTGCGCGCGACCCTGCGGACGTTGGAGCACGGCGCGGAGCACGAGGTGCCGCGCCGACCGCTGCCCGGACTGAGCAGCCTGCCCTCGCTGATCTCCACCATGAGCACCGGCGGACTGCATGTGGAGCTGACCGAGACCGGCGAGCGCGGCGAGCTGTCCGTCGCCGTCGATCTGGCCGCCTTCCGCATCGTGCAGCAGGCGCTGGCCCACGTACTGCGGCACGCCTCGTGCACCGTGGCGACGGTGGCGGTGGACTACCGCGACGACGAGTTGGCCCTGGAGATCACCGACAACCGGGACGGCGACGCCCTGGAGCGGACCTCTTCGCAGGACATGACCGGGATCAGCGAACACGCCGCCGCGGTGGGCGGCACCGTGCGGGCGGGTGAGCGCCCCGACGGACGCGGGTTCCGCGTCAGCGTCCGGTTGTCACGGCGCTGATCCGCTCCCGGTGCCTCTCGCCCACGTACGCGTACGGACGTAGGACGGCTGCGCAGATCTGCGGGCCCGCGGTTGTACCGGAAGCTGACGCCCCCGGGCGGGCGCGCTTCCACAATGGACGGACCCACCGACGGAAAGGGTCACCATGGCCGTCCCGAAGACCACGCTCCGGGCCGATCGAGCGTCCGGCCCCGGCGCCCCCCGTATGTCGCGGCGTGCCCGCACGGTCCTCACCGTGGTGCACGTCGTCTCCTCGGTCGGCTGGCTCGGGCTGATGCTCTGCCTGCTGACCCTGGGGGTCACCGCCTTGCTGTCCGACGACGGCACCACCGTACGCACCGCCTACCGCGGCATGAACATGCTCGGTGACACGCTGATCATCCCGATCGCCCTGCTCGCCCTGGTGACCGGGCTGTGGCTGGCGTTGGGCACCCGCTGGGGGCTGTTCCGCTACTACTGGGTCGTCACCAAGTTCTGGCTGACCCTGGCCGCCGCCGCGGCGTCCGTCTTCGAACTGCGGGCCCGGCTGCACGAAGCCGTCCACCTCGTGAACGAGCACCCGACCGGGCCGGTGTCCGACCTGCATCTCGGTTCGCTGCGGGGCACCCTCGTCGTGGCTCCGACGGTCGCGCTGGTCATCTACCTGACCAATGTGACGCTGTCGGTCGCCAAGCCCTGGGGACGCCGTGACAAGGCCGGGACGGCGTAGCGCGCGAGGCCGGGAGCGGCGGACACCGGGCCGCCGGACCACCGGGCCTACTCGACCATCACGTTCGCCATCATCGCCATGTCCTCGTGCTCCAGGTTGTGGCAGTGGAGCATGTACCGGCCGCGGTAGTGGTCGAAGCGGATGGCGACGGTCACGGCCTCACCGTCCTTGATCAGTACGGTGTCCTTCCACCCGGCGTCGTAGGCCCCCGGGCCGCCGCCCCCGCGGGAGATGACCTGGAACCCGCCCAGGTGCACATGGATCGGGTGGCGCAGATCGCTGGTGAACTTCCAGACCTCGGTGACGCCCGCCTTCGGCCTCGCGTCCGCCCGGCCGGGGTCGAACGGCTTGCCGTTGACCACCCAGCCCATGAGCCCGTCCACCATGCCGGACGTGAAGTTGAACGTGCGCCGCGCCGAGGAGGAGGGCGGCGCGAGCCGCTCGTAGTCACCGGCCAGCCGGGACGGCAGCGGGGTCCGCGTCCGCGCGCGGCCCGGCTTGGCCACATGGAAGCGCATGACCGCGCCCGGCCCGCCGCTGTCCTTCCGGTTCACCAGGGTGACCAGCGACCCCACCCGGTACCGGGAGAAGTCGACGACCACGTCGAAGCGTTCGGCGGGCGCCATCTCGATCACGTCGTGCGCCCTCGGCGCGGGCAGCAGCCCACCGTCCCCGCCGATCTGCCGGAACGCCTTGCCGCCCGGTGGCGGCGGTTCCAGCGCGAGACCGTACTCCCTGGCGTTGGAGGCGTTGAGCAACCGCAGTCGGTAGGGCTCCGCGGCGACGTCCAGCACCGGCCACGGCGCCCCGTTGACCAGGATCACATCGCCGAGCACCCCGCCGCGGTGGCCGCCGTCCACGCCGGGGGTCTTGAGCAGCGTCGCGTCCTTCGACGGGTACAGGAAGGAGCCGTCCTCGTCGAACGACCGGTCGCAGATCAGCAGCGGCACCTCACGGTCGCCCTCGGGCAGCGGCAGGGCGGCCTCGACGTCGTCCCGTACCAGGTGCATCCCGGCCAGCCCCCGCCACACCTGCGGGGCGGAGAAGTCCATCCGGTGGTCGTGGTACCACAAGGTCGCCGCGCGCTGGTCGTGCGGATACTCGTAGGTGCGCACCCCCGTGGTCACCACGGCGTGCGGGTCCTTCATGGAAGCCATGCCCGGCATCGCGCCGGTATGGCTCATGCCACCGCCGACGGGCAGGGTGACATCGGTCGGGTAGCCGTCGCTGGCCGCCGGGGTGTGTCCGCCGTGCAGATGTGTCGCGATGGGCACCTGGAGCGCGTTGGTCTGCCGGACGAACGCCCGCCGCCCGCTGCGTGCCTCGAAGGTGGGGCCGGGGAAGATCCCGTCGTACCCGAAGACCCGTGTCCTGTGGCCGGGGATGATCTCGATCGCTTCCTGACGGACCGTCACTTCGTAGTGGTCACCGCGGGAATCGGTCCGCACCGGCTTCTTCACGGGCGGGACGGGAAGCGGTACGCGGAACGGCCGCGGGGGTGTCAGCTTGCTCCTGAGCAGCTTCGGTGTGCTGCCGCCCCCGGACGAGGAACACGCCGTCGCCAGCGGCCCGAGCACGGCGGCCGAGGCCGCCCAGCCGAGTATCTGTCGGCGGGACGGACCCATCACACCGACCGCCTCGGTGCCCAGGCCCAGACCACCAGCGCGATGCTGACACCGAACGTGGCCATCCCGAGCGGGACATGGACCGCCAGGTTGTGGTCGCCGCCGGCCATCGCCTGCGCCACGGTCATCACCAACAGCAGCAGACCGGCCAGGGGCAGCCAGCCGGGGCCGCGCTTCGGCCGCCACAGCAGGACGGCCAGCACCAGTTGGATCAGTGCCAGCACCAGCACCGCGGTGGCGCCCGTGGCGTGCACGTCCTTCATGGCGTCGTCACCGTTGAGGAAGGAGCCCGCGGTGACCGCCTGGACGAGCACCGCGAGCGCTTCCAGAGTGATGACGACCGACAGGGTCCGTCCCAGGCCCGAACGCACCGCCGTCGCACCGCCGTTCGGTGGGGCTCCGAGGCCGGTCTTCTGCGTACTCATCCGTATGTCGCCTTCCGCGTGCACCGAGTCCGTGGCCCTCCGGCGCGCGTCGAGCACGCGGCGGCCAATGAGCGGAACCAGCATGGAAGTCGACGGGTCGCACGGCATCCGTCGGCGAACGACACCTCCGTACGCGGATGAGCGTACGGCGGGGCAACTCCTGTGGTGTCAGGCGGAGTCCTCGGTCACCAGCCCGGACTGGTAGGCGAACACGACGAGTTGGGCCCGGTCGCGGGCATGGAGCTTGATCATCGCCCGGCTGACGTGGGTGCGGGCGGTGGCCGGGCTGATGAACAGCCGTGCGGCGATCTCCTCGTTGGACAGCCCGTCCGCCACCAGCGCCACGATCTCCCGCTCCCGGTCGGTGAGTTGGGACACGCCCGGATGCGGCTTGCGGGCGCCGCCCGGACGGGAGACATAGGCGTTGATCAGCTTGCGGGTCACCGTCGGCGACAACAGCGAGTCCCCGGCGGCCACCGCCCGTACCGCCCGCAGCAGGTCGTGCGGTTCGGTGTCCTTGACCAGGAAGCCGCTCGCCCCCGCGCGCAGCGCCTCGAAGACGTACTCGTCCAGGTCGAAGGTGGTCAGCATGATGACCTTCGTGGCGGACAGCACGGGATCGGAGGTGATCGCCCGCAGCACCTCCAGGCCGTCCGCCCGCGGCATACGGATGTCCAGCAGCGCGACATCGGGCCGGGTACGACGCACCATCTCCAGCGCCGAGCGGCCGTCGGTGGCCTCCCCCGCGAGTTCCATGCCGTCCTCCGACTCCAGCAGGACGCGCAGCCCGATCCGTACCAGGCTTTGATCATCGGCAACCAGAACGCGGATCATGGGGCGTAGTGTGCCCGAGGCAGTCGGGCGGTCACAACAAATCCGCCTCCCTCGCGCGGTCCGGCCTCCAGCAGTCCGCCCAGTGCCTCGGTGCGGTCCTTCATCCCCTGGATGCCGTGACCACCGTCGGAGCGCGGCCGCGGACCACGCGGCCGGGACGAACCACCGTTCGGACGCCCCTCGTTGGCCACGCGCACCAGCAGCGCCTGCGGTTCGTAGCCCACCTCCACGGAGGCGGCGTTGTCCTCGGCGTGGTGCAGCACGTTGGTCAGCGACTCCTGGACGATGCGGTACGCCGCCCGCTCCACCTCCGGCCGCAGCGCGACCCGTTCGCCGCGCACCCGCAGTGTCACCTCCACTCCGGCCCGGCCCATCGTGGCCACCAGCTCGTCGAGCCGGTGCAGCCCGTGTCCGGAGTCGTCGGGTGTCTCGCGGAACACCCCGAAGGTACGGTCCAGTTCGGCCATGGCCTCCCGGCTGACCTGCGAGACCGCCTCCAACGCGGCCACCATCTGCTCGGGTCGCTTCTCGCTCACGTGCAGCGCCACGCCCGACTGCATGCTGATCACCGCCAGCGCGTGGCCGACCACGTCGTGCACCTCGCGGGCGATCCCCAGCCGCTCCTCGGCCACCCGGCGGCGGACCTCCTCCGCACCGGCCCGCTCGACCGACCGGCGGCGCAGCCGGACAGCCACCGCGACCGTCCCCGGCAACAGCAGGATCGCTCCGATCAGCGCGGACATCCCCCATACCTCGCCGTACGCCCGGGGGTTGCCGACGGTGCGTACGACACAGGGGACGAGCACCACCAGCAGCGCGACCGCGCCGGCGCTCAACGCGGCCCACCACTCGGTGCGTCGGGCGACCGTCAGCAGGGCGAGGCCGACCGCGAGCGCGGCCGGTACCGGATGCTCGCCCAGCGCCACGCAGGCCGACGCGGCCACGGTGACCACGGCCAGGACCGGCAACGCCCGGCCGCGCCGCACGAACAGGGCGGCGGCGATCACGATCCCGAGCACAACGGAGGCCGCGGACATGCGCTGACCGGTGACGAGCGAGGGACTTGCCACGACGGCCGCTCCGATCACCAGCGCCAGGAAGGCGTCGACGGCGACCGCGCCGGTGATCCGGCCCGCGGGGTCGGCCGCGGATGCGCGCTCGGTGGGCGGCGGCCCGCTCCGACGATCAGTGTCCACGCCCCGACGATAGGCACCCCGGGCAGGCCGCTCAACCGGCTCACCCGCCGATGCCTCCAGCACCGGACCCCTCGTACGTCCGACACCGTAGGGCGGTTACCGCCGCTCGCTGACGACGTCCCGGTGGGGCCCGAGCGACTGTTGAGGGGTCATGGCGGCGGCTCCCGGAGGACAGGACATTCGATGATCGTCTCAAGCGGTCGACTGGGGCCGTCCCCGCGCAAGGCCTTGGTGGTCCTGCACATCGTCACCTCGGTCGGCTGGCTGGCGCTCATGCTGTGCCTGCTCGCGCTGGGCGCGCTGGCGCTGGCGACCGAGGACGCGGACACCCTGCGCACCGCCTACCGGACGATGCCGCTGCTGGGCGATCCGCTGAACCTCCCCCTCAGCCTGTTGTCGCTGCTCACCGGGCTGGTGCTGGCACTCGGCACGCCCTGGGGCCTGTTCCGGTTCCAGTGGGTCACCGTCAAGTTCTGGCTCACCCTCGCCGCCGCCGCTGCGTCCGTCTTCCAGCTCACCGCCCGGCTGCACGAGGCGGGGGACGTGGTGGCCCGGCATCCCACCGGGTCGATCGCGGCCATGCATCTGGGGTTCACCCGCTACAACCTGGTGATCGTCCCGACCGTGGCGCTCACCGTGTACGTCGTCAACGTCGCGCTGTCCGTCGTCAAACCCTGGGGACGCCGCCGAAGCCCGGCTGACCGGGCCGGTGCGCGCCGCGGACGGCGATCCGGGTGACGCGGAACCGGCCGTCTGCGGCGCCCACCTCACTTCGGCACGCTCGACGCGCCCGTACCGCCGGGCTGTCGGACTGCCTTCCTTCCCGACCCCTGACGCGAGGTGACCGGTTGTGGTGCTGAGCTACGGCGTTGCCGCCCTCTTCATCGGCTTCTGGACGCTGATCCTGCCGGTCGCCGCCCGGCGCATGCTCGGTGTCCGCGCGGGCCGGACGCGGCTGCTGCTCAGCGGTGTCGCGGGGGTGGCCGCGGCCGGGCTCTCGGTCGGCGACCGGATGCGCGACCCCGGCCAACAGCCCGCGTTCATCCTGCTGTTCGTGGGCATCGGCGTGCTCGTGGCGATGCTCCTGCTCGTCGTCGGCGAGATCGCCGCCGCGACCGGCGCACGGCCCCGGCCGCTGCGCTCCTACCGGGCGCTCCAGCAGTGGTGGCGGCGCCTTCGCCGTTACTCCCGGATCAGCCGGGTGGCGCTCCGGCACGGACTGGCCCCGTATCTGACGAGCCGACGTGAGCCCACGGCGCGTCCCGGCGCGTCGGTCCCCGATGCCGCCAGGCGACTGCGGCAGGCCCTGGAGGAAGCGGGGGTCACCTTCGTCAAGGTCGGACAGATCCTCTCCACCCGCCACGATCTGCTGCCCCCGGAGTTCACCCGCGAACTGGCCCGGCTCCAGAACCAGGTGACCCCGGTGGACTGGCCGGACATCGAGGCGCGGCTGATCGCCGAGTGGGGCGCCCCAATCGACGAGGTGTTCTCGGAGTTCGACCGCAAACCGCTGGCCGCCGCGTCCATCGCGCAGGTGCACCGTGCCCGGTTGCACACCGGCGAGGAAGTGGCCGTCAAGGTACGGCGCCCCGGCATCGGTTCGCTGGTCGAGAGCGACCTCGACATCATCCAGCGCACCGCCCGCACCCTGCGCCGCCGCAGCGACTGGGCCAGGTCCCTCGGCATCGAGACGCTCGCCGAGGGGTTCGGCGAAGCGCTGCGCGAGGAGCTGGACTTCACCGTCGAGGCCCGCAACAACGAGACGGTGCGCGCCGCGAGCGGGGAGAGCGACGTCGTCATACCGCGGATCCACCCCCAGTGGTGCACCGGCCGTGTGCTGGTCATGGAGTACCTGGACGGCGTGCCCCTCGGCGAGGCCGGGCCCGTCATCGACGCCCACGGGCTGGACCGCGCCGAGTTGGCCCGCACACTGCTGCGCGCCCTGCTGTCGCAGATCATGCTGAACGGTGTCTTCCACGCCGACCCGCACCCGGGCAACCTGTTCCTGCTCCGCGACGGCCGGCTCAGCATGCTGGACCTCGGCTCGGTCGGCCGCCTCGACTCCCGGCTGCGCTCGGTGCTGCAACGCCTGCTGCTGGCCGTCGACGGCGCCGATACGGACGCGCTCATGGACGCCCTGGTAGAGATCGCGGACGCCCCCGAGGAGATCGACCAGAGCGGTCTGCGACGGGCCGTCGGCCGCTTCACGGCCCGCCACCTCGGCGCCGGTCCGACCGCCGACGCCGAGATGTTCACCGACCTGTTCCGGATCGCCGCCCGCTACGGCATCTCGGTGCCGTCCGAACTGGCCGCGGTCTTCCGCTCGTTGGCGACGCTGGAGGGCACCCTCGCCCAACTCTCCCCGGGCTTCGACCTCGTCGAGGAGTCACGGGCCTTCGCCACGGCCTCGTTCCCCGAGGCCGTGCTCGCCCCCTCGCCGCGGTCACTGCGGACCATCGCCGCCACCGAGGCCCTCGCGGTCCTGCCGATGCTGCGGCGGCTGCCGCACCGGGTGGACCGGCTGGCCGATGCGCTCGAACACGGCCGACTCTCGGTGGGTATCCGCCTGTTCGCCGACGACCGCGACCGCCGGATCGTCACCGGCCTGGTCCACCTGTCCCTGCTGACGTTCCTGGCCGCCGCGACCGGGATCACCGGCGTACTCCTCCTCGGTGTCACGGGCGGCCCCCGAGTGGCCCAGGACTTCAGCCTCTACCACCTGATCGCCTCGTGCCTGATGATGCTCTCCGGCGTACTGACGCTACGGGTGCTGACGTCGACGTTGCGGCGCGGGTGAGGGCGGGGGTGGCGCCTCGTCGGCGTAGTACGCCCGCCGATCGCCTCACCGGAGGGTGACTTCTCTCGGGCCGTTGAACGGCGCCAATAGGTATCCCCTGGACGGGGTCTTCTCAAGGCTGCGGCGTCCTGAAGGTCCCCAGGACGTCAGTATCAGCCGTGACGGTCCGCCTTCCGGGCGCGCGGGGACGGCAGCCGGAACAGGCCCCTCAGGCCGCGCAGGGCCTCGCTGTCGCCGGATGCCGACGCGGCACCGCTCTCGATCGCCTCGGCGAACGTGAGGTCGTGGCCCGCCAGGCGGAGGAACGCCTCCTGGCTGATCGTGACGGTCACGTCGGGATGCTGGGCCGGTCCGTGCAGCGCCTCGATCGTCCCGTCGTCGATCCGGGTGTGGAAGAACTCGTCGTCGATACGGAACTCGTACACCGCGCGCAGTCCGGCGGCGGCCTCGGCGTCGAAGCAGGCCCGCAGGCCGAGCACGGCCCAGCCCGGATGGAACGTCTCGGTCGCACGCCGTTCACCCATCGCCCACTTCAGGCCCCACCGGGCCAACTCCAGGATCGCCGGGCCGAGTTCCTCACCGGCCTCGGTGAGGGCGTACGCGGGGGTCCGGGCGGGCGGCGGGAGCGTGGTCTTGTGCGCGAGCCCCTCGCGTTCCAGGTGTTTCAGGCGGGCAGCCAGCAGTCCGGTGCCGAGGCCGCGCAGACTGGCCTGGAGGTCACCGAACCGCTTGGGCCCGGTCAGAAGCTCGCGGATCAGCAGGAGCGTCCAGCGCTCGCCGACGAGATCGAGGGTGCGCGCGGTCGCGCAGTACTGGTTGTACGTCCGCTGTTCCACCGCGTCAGTCTAGGCTTCGCGCTTCGTGCTCCTGAGTGAACAGGCCTCCAGGAGCGTCCGGGTGAGCGGCTCCGGGTCGGTCAGCATCACGTCGTGCGGGCCGTCCAGCCCGTACGTCCGGTAGCCGACGGCCTCGCCGAACCGATCGAACGGGTAGGTCCGCGGCTCGCAGAAGACGGCCGTTCCGGGAATCCGGTCGACGGCGCCGCTCAGGCGAGTGGGCTCGGTGAACGTGCGCAGCGGCTGGGGGAGCATGCGCGCGGCCAGCCAGGCCGCGTCGTCGGTGCCGACGATGCCGAATGCCGCCGGGGGCGGGGCCGGGGTCTCCCCTCCACTCGTCGCATGGACTCCGAACCCGACCGTAGTCATTGACTTCCTGTTTTTGAAGTGTCAGATTCGAATTGCGGTAGCCGAACAAGGGAGTTGAGGATGAGCAAGGCGCTGTACACAGCCCAGGCACACGTCGCGGGAGGCAGGAACGGTCACGGGCGCACGAACGACGGACGGCTGGATCTGGACTTGCGGCAGCCCAAGGAACTGGGCGGGACCGGTGAGGGCACAAACCCCGAGCAACTCTTCGCCATCGGGTACGCCGCCTGTTTCGGCACAACGCTCGCGCTGGTCGGGCAGCGCGGCAAGCTCAAGGCGGACGACGCGGAGATCGACTCGTCCGTCTCCCTGATCCCCATCAACGACGGCCGCTTCAAGCTCGGCGTCGACCTGCGTATCTCGCTGCCTTCGATCACCGACGATCAAGCACGCGAACTGGTCACAACGGCCCACCAGATCTGCCCGTACTCCAACGCCACACGCGACAACATCGACGTGACACTGAAGGTCAACGGCACACGCCTGTGACACCGGCCGCGTTACCGCAGGTCAGCATCGGTTCCTTCCCTCGCGCGCGGACACCGCTCGACGGCCTTGTGTCAGAACTCGGCGCGGTTCTCGCTTCTTTGATCCCCCAGAACGACGTAACTGTCATACATGCCCTCGCGTGCAAGCTGACGCCGTGGCCGCGCAAGGCGAAGGGCTGTCACGATGTCGGGATCCTGCGTGTCCAGGTCGATGTCGGCGATCGCGAGGCCAGGCCGACTGTCACAAGGGCAGCTCGCGAGCTGTCGCCCGCCAGGCGCGGTGATCGTGGCGGGAGCGGTGGCACCGAATTGAGCTGGTACGGAGTAGCCCACCCAGCAGTTGTAGAGGGTCGCGTACGCCTGCGCGACGACAGCGCGCGCAGCATCGTCGACCATCACGGAGATCAGAAGGCAGTCCACGCCCAACTGCTCGTATTCGTGGAAGAGTTCCGGGAAGTTGACCTCGATGCACAGTGCGACGCCGAGCCGGATGCCGTCGATCTCGAACACAAGGGGCGCGGTGCCGGGGGTGTACATGTACGAGGCTTCGGTGTGTGACAGGTATCGCTTGTCGTAGCGGGAGACGAGCTGTCCTTCGTCCGAGATGACGTAGAGGCTGTTGTGCGGGCGGTGCGGGGGTGTCAGTGGATGAGGCGAACCAAAGGCCACCCATAGGCCCAGCCGTCCGGCCAGGTCGGCGACGGACTCCGCTTCGGTGCGTACGACATCCCAGTCAACCCGGTTCCAGTCCGCGGCAGCAAGTGCCCCCTGCGGGCCTGACGACATCACATGCTTGCTGGGGTAGGTGATCGCCCCCTCCGGGAACTGCACCAACCTGGCACCGACAGCGCTTGCTTCGCGCATCAGATCGCGTATCTGCTCACCGCTCGCCCGCAAGTTCGCCGAGTCGGTAGGATCTTCCGTGACCGTGCTCTGTGCGACTGCCAACCGCAAGGACCTGCGCATGTGGGCACGATATGGCACGTGCAGAGTCGTCGCACACTCCGATCCCGGCCACGCGTCAGCGTCGGTTCCCCCGAGGCTTCAGTGGCACCCTCGGCAGTTCGGGGGCGGGCAGTGGGGCGCCGTTGTAGCCCCTCACCTCGCCGAAGCGGCGGCCTTCCGTCCAGTCGCGGCGGGCCTGGGCGATCTCTTCTGAGGAGCGGCCGATGAAGTTCCACCAGATGATGATCTCCTCCTCGAACGGGGGGCCGCCGAGCAGGATCATCCGGGCGGTGGTGTCCGACGTGTTCGTCAGGGTGAGTGTGCCGGTGCCCGGGTAGGCGTAGCCCAACTCCGCGAAACGCAGCGGGGTTTCGGCCAGGCTCACCTCGCCCTGGTCGATCAGGAGGCCGTGTTCGAAGGTGGGGTTCACGGTGAGTGTGAGGGTGGTGTGCGGCGGCAGGGCGATCTCGGCGCCCAGCAGCGGGGTGAAGGTCTTCACCGGGGAGGTGTGGCCGGCGAGGGAGCCCAGGAAGACCCTGATCTCGGCACCGTCGATCCGTACGGGCTCGGGCACGTAGTGCTGGAAGTCCCGTGCGGTGGCGCGGTGTTCGGCCGGCAGCGCCACCCAGAGCTGGACGCCGTGCAGGACGGTGGTGCGCGGGGTGGAGACCTCCGAGTGGCTGATGCCGTACCCGCCGGTCATGAGGTTCAGTTCGCCGGGTCGTACGTAGGCATGGCTGCCCAGGCTGTCGCGGTGCTCGATCTCCCCGCTGAACAGCCAGCTCACCGTCTGGAGACCGGTGTGCGGATGCGGGGCGACATCCATGCCACCGGATACCGACACGTCGTCGGGACCGTAGTGATCGGCGAAGCACCACGCGCCGATCAGGGTCCGGGCACGCTGCGGCAGCGTCCGCCGCACGGTCATCGCCCGGGGGCCGCCGAGGGGCACGTCGCGCGGTGTCAGTACGTCGACCCGCGCGGCCCCCGTCGGCCCCTCGCCGTCCACCGGCGCGCCGTATCGCGGCGCCATCGGTTCCGTTCCGATCTTGCCCTGCGTCTCGGCCTCGCTCACCGTGGACGCCTCCCGAAGATGTTCTATCTTCAACTATCATGCCACGATGGCAGACGCGGAGGACGAATCCAGCCGGCGGGACGCGCCCGGTCAGCCGGTGAAGACGTGCTGGCCCGGGGCCAGCAGGCCGCTCGGGTCGTAGCGACGCTTGGCCGCGGCGAACTCCTCCCAGACCTTCCCGTACTGGCCGCGCCAGTCGTCGGGCGTCATCGGGACGGTCCCCACGGGGTACTGCGTACCGCCGACGGCACGCACCGTCTCGTACGCGGCGCGGTTGGCGGCCGTCCGGGCCGTCACCGCCGCCTGGTCGGCCGGGTCCAGCGTCCACAGGACGGCCAGCAGATACGGCACCGGGTCGTCGGGGACCCGCAGCAGCGGGGTGTGCAGATGGCGCTGGACCAGCGGATAGAGCAGTACGGTGCCGCCGGGGCCGACGTCGTGCCCGGCGAACCCGTCCAGCAGGGTGCGCGCCAGTTCGACGGCGCGGTCACCGGGCAGCAGCAGGTTCAGCCAGGGGTGGGCCCAGGACCAGAGACCGGCGCGCCGGAGTTCGGCCACGCCCACGGCCAGCCGGTCGAGGAAGTCGATATAGGGGAGCGTCTCGGCGGCCACCGGGCCGGACCGGTCGTACCGCAGTCCGCGCAGCAGCTCGGTGTCGTCCGGCTCGGGTCCGGCGGGCGGCCCGTAGGCGGCGGCCTCCAGGACGTACGTCGTGTACGCGCCCGCGTCGTCGGCCGCGACCATGCCCTCGACATACGTGAACCGCGGGTCCCCGGCGAGCAGCCGCTGGTCGGCGAGGAACGTCTCCAGGTCCGTGTACGGCAGCAGGAAGTGCCGTACGGTCTCGGGCGCCGTGACCAGCCGCAGCGTCGCCGAGACGATGACCGCGCACTGGCCGAGCCCGGCGAGCACCGCCCGGAACAGGTCCGGCTGCCGGGTGGGCGAGCAGGTGGCCTTCTCCCCGGCCCCGGTGACCACCTCCAGCTCGGTCACGTTGTCCACCTGGGCGCCGAACCGGTGGACCTGGCCGCCGAGTCCGCCGACCGACAGCGTGCCGCCGACCGAGAGGTCCAGGTAGTCGGTGAGGACGGGCGGCGTCAGCCCGTGCCGCAGCGTCTCGCGCGTCAGGGTGCTCCACAACACCCCGGCGCCCACGGTGACGTGCCCGGCCTCCACCGCTCCGATCCGGTCCAGTGACCCGGTCTCGATGACCAGTCCCCCGGCCACCTGCGCCTGCCCGTACGTCGAGTGCCCCTGGCCGCGGGCGGCCACCTCGATGCCGTGCGCGTCGCAGAACCTGACCATCTCGACCACGTCCGCGGTGGACTCGGGGCGCAGCACGGCCGCCGGGAGATGGTGCACAAGGTGCCCGAAGTCGTCGGCGCCCTCGGCGAGCGAGGTCTCGTCCACCCTCAACGCGCCGTCCAGGTGCGGGACATGGGCCAAGCCGTCCCGCCCGGCCGCCGCCTTCGTGACCCACGCCCGCGCCTGCGGGTCGAAGGCCACCGCCTCGTCCCCCGTCGATGTTCGCCGCTGCGGCTGCTCCACCATGTCTCCCCCTCCTCGCTGACGCTCCGTCCGGGGCGGCACGCCCCCAACTCGGCGTCGGAATCAGCGCGATGGTATCGCTCGCTCCGCAACGGCTGGGCAAGATCGAGAAGTTGGCCACGCAAGGCTTCGACAGCCGAACGGGCCGGGAAGTCACGGGACTTCCCGGCCCGGCGCGCGCATTCCGCCCGGTGTCGTGTCAGGCGCCGGTCGCCGCCGTGTAACGGGCCGCGACATCCGACCAGTTGACCAGGTCCCACAGCTTGGTGACGTAGTCGGGGCGCACGTTCTTGTACTGGAGGTAGTACGCGTGCTCCCAGGCGTCGAAGACCAGCAGCGGCGTGGCGCCCTGGCCGACGTTGCCGTGGTGGTCGTAGACCTGCTCCACGATCAGCCGCCGCCCGAGCGGCTCCCAGGCCAGCACGCCCCACCCGGAGCCCTGCACGGACGTGGTCGCCACGGTGAGCTGCTTCTTGAACGCCTCGAAGCCGCCCAGGTGTTCGTCGATCGCGGTGGCCAGCGCGCCCTCGGGGCGGTCGCCGCCGTCGGGGGACAGGTTCTGCCAGAAGATCGAGTGCAGCACGTGCCCGGACAGGTTGAACGCGAACGTCTTCTCCAGTCCCACGAGACCCGTCGGCGTGATCTGGTCCTTGTCGCGGACCTCGGCGATCTGCTCCAGGGTGTCGTTGGCGCCCTTCACATACGCGGCGTGGTGCTTGGCGTGGTGCAGCTCCAGGATCTCCGGCGTGATGGCCGGGGCGAGAGCGGAGTAGTCGTACGGCAGGTCAGGAAGCGTGTAGCTGCCCATGGGCACAGCTCTCCCTCGAGTAGGTGATCGTTCGGGGGAAGCCTACGCCTCTATTGCGAATAGCTTGCAACAACCACAACCATGCATCAGCATGGGGGTGCGGGGTCGGCCGTCAGCTATCGACCGTGCAGGCGCTTCACGTGTGTCCTGTCCTTCCGAACGCTGATCGTCATCTCTCCCGGCAACCGGCCGGTTCGGCCGACCCCGCATGCCCTACGCCTTATGCCTCGCATCGACAACAGACGGCCGACCCCAGGGGGAACAGGGAGTGCGCATCCGTGTGGCAGGACCGGAGGACGTACCGGTACTGGCGGCGCTCAACGAGCAGTTGATCGAGGACCAGCCGCATGACAACCCGATGCGCGGCCGACAGCTCGCCGACCGGATGAGCCGCTGGCTCGCGGGTGACTACACCGCCGCGCTCGGCACCGTGGACCACGTCCCCGCGTTCTACGCGCTGTGGCGCACCGACGAGGACGGCGGCATCCATCTGCGTCAGTTCTTCGTCGCCCGCGACTTCCGCAGGCGGGGAACGGGGCGCGCCGCGATCGCGGCCCTGCGCGAGGAGTACTGGCCGGGGCGGCGTGTGACGCTCGACGTCCTCGCCCACAACGAACGAGGCATCGGCTTCTGGCGCTCCCTCGGATTCGAGGACTACGCCATCGAGATGAGACTGCCGAGCACCACCGTGCTCGAAGCCGGGCGGCGCTGAACACCACCGCGCCGCCCGGCAGTTACCACAACCCTCGTCAACCCTCCCCCGCCACCGGCAGAGTGGAGGCGCGCGGCAGCAACGTGGCCGCGACGAGGCGGTGTTGGGGCCGGGCACCGGCCCGCGCCGGGTGCCGTATCACGTCGATCAGCAACTCGGCTGCCTGGCGGCCGATCTCCTCCGGCGCCAGGTCGAGCGCGGTCAGCTCCGGGCGCGCGCTGCGCGCGAACTCCCCGTCGGCGCCGACCACGATCTGTACGTCCTCCGGTACGGCGAGGCCGAGTTCGCGGCAGACGGCGAGCGTGGCGAAGCCGAACTTCTCCATCACGACGTACACGGCGTCGGGCCGGTCGGGGCGGGTGAGCAGGCGATGCGCGGCGGCCGTGGAGTCCGTTCCCGACTCGGCGCGGTCCATGAGGACGGGGCGGCCGGTGCGCTCGCACCAGTCGACGTACGCACGGGCCGCGTCCTCGTCGTAGGACTGGCCGGTCGAGCCGGTCAGCAGTCCGATACGACGGGCCCCGGTGGCGGCGAGATGGTCGAGCGCGGCGACGGCGCAGGTGGACAGCTCGTTGTCGACCCAGGGGAAGGCGTCCTTGCGGGACAGGTCGCGGCCGGTGGTGACGACGGGGACGCCCGTACGGGAGAGGCGGGTCAGCAGCGGGTCGTCGGTGAGCGGGTCGATGACGATCGTGCCGTCCAGCGGCAGCGAGTCGAAGGGGCGTCCGTCCAGCGACGGCGGGACGAGCACGAGGGAGTAGTCGTGCGCCATCGCCGTCCAGGTCGCCGCGTTCACGATCTTGACGAAGTACTCGATGTCGGTGATGCCGCCCTCGACGGCGGTGCGGTGGGTCAGACCGAGCAGTCCGGTCCGGGCGCCGCGCAGGCCGCGCGCGTTGGGGTTGGCGCGGTAGCCGATCTCGGCGGCGACGGCGAGGACCCGCTCTCGGGTCTCGGCGCCGACCCGGCCCACGCCATTGAGCGCGTGCGAGGCCGTGGTGACGGAGACACCGGCCCGGCGGGCGACCTCACGCAGCCCGCCCCCCTTGGGCGCACCCGGCGTACGCGCGGCGGCGCGCGCTTCCCGAAGCGCGCCGGAGCCCGTGGACCCCGTACCGCCCGTGAGCCCCGTACCACCCGTCGGCTCTGTGACATCTGGCATGGCAGTGAGCTTACCGGTTGACTGCCAAAACGTTTAGGCATTACCGTCCACCCCGTTGCCAAAACGTTTAGGCAACGCGTCAGAGAGGTCCCGGGGCCATGCCCCGCGGGCTGCCACCCCCTCGCACACCGTCGTGCGCCTCTTGCTCCGGCCCCCCGCCGGACCTCCCCGTACATCCCCGTCCCGTCCCTCCAGGCCGGGACGCGAGTCCGCAAAGGACGCCTGCCGACCATGGCCGAGGCCACCACCGCCGCCCCGCCCGGATCCAACAGATCCGACGGATCCCTCCCGCCCACCGGATCCACCCCGTCCGACGCATCCGCCGGGTCCGCCACATCAGCCGTCTCCGGTGCCCCCGCCACCTCCGCCCCCTCCACCGCCTCGGTCTTCACGGTCGAGCAGCGCGGTATCGACGCCGTGCCCGCCGAGGAGCGTCAGGGCGGGCCGACCCGGCTTCTCGGGCTCTGGGCCGGAACCAACACCACCGTCTTCACGGTCGTCTACGGAGCGCTCGTCGTCTCCTTCGGCCTGTCCTTCTGGTACGCGGTCGCGCTGATCGTCACCGGTAACGTGCTCGGCTTCGCCATCACCGGACTGACCAGCCTCCAGGGCCCGCGCACCGGCACCTCCACCCACTCGGTCTCGCGCGCCGCCTTCGGTCCGCGCGGCGGGCGGCTCCCGGCGCTGCTGAGCTGGGTGATGCTCGTCGGGTTCGAGGCGGGGGGCATGGTGCTGATCGTGCTCGCCGGTCTCGCCCTGCTCGACCAGGCTCATATCACCACCGGTACGTCGGTGAAGGTGCTGGTCATCGCCGCCGCGGCGGGGTTGCAGATGCTGCTGCCGCTGGCCGGATACCACCTGATCATGAAGGTGCAGAAGTACTTCGCCTGGGTCTTCGCCGCGATGTTCGCGGTGATGGCGGTGCTCGTCGCGCCCAAGGCCGACTTCGGCGCCCATGGCGAGGCCCCCTCGCTCGTGACGATCTCCCTGGTCCTCGCCATGGTCACCGCCTCGGGCGGCCTGTCCTGGGCCGACATGGGCAGCGACTACTCGCGCTATCTGCCCGCCGGCTCCGCTCCCCGCAAGGTGTTCGCCTGCGCCGCGCTCGGCGGCATGGTGCCCAACATCCTCCTCCAGATCCTCGGCGCCGCCGTCGCCACCGCGACCACCGACGCCGCCGACCCGATCTCCGGCCTCCCCGCGATCCTGCCGGGCTGGTTCAGCACGCCGTATCTGCTGCTCGCGATCGTCTCGCTGCTCGCGGTCAACACCACCGACATGTACTCCTCGGGCCTGAACCTGCTGGCCGTCGGCCTGCCGATCAAGCGCTGGATGGTCGTCTTCATCGACCTGTCGCTGTGCACCGGCATCACCCTGTGGGCGGTCTTCTCCGCCGACTTCTACACCCTGCTGTCCAACTTCCTGAGCCTGATCGTGCTGTGGCTCGGCCCGTGGGCCGCCGTCTATCTGACCGACTGGGCGCTGCGCCGGGGCCGCTACGACGTGCCCTCGCTGTTCCCGGCCGAGACCGGCCGCCGGGGCATCTACTGGCACCGGGGCGGCGTCCGCCCGGCCGGTCTGCTCGCGGTGCTGCTCGGCCTCGCCGCCGCCGTGCTCTGGGTCGACTCCAGCGTGTTCGTGGGCCCGCTGTCCCGCGCCGCCGGTGGCCTGGACCTCTCGGTGTTCGCCGGAGCCCTCGTCGCCGGGGTCACATACTGGCTGCTCGCCCGCCACACCGTACGGGCCGAGGCCGAACTGACGCCCGCCGCCTGACCGTTCACGCCTCCCTCGTACTCCCCTCCCGCTACCTGCGCTCGTACCACCTCTGGAGCCACACCCCCATGAACCAGCCCAGCCTCCGCGCACTCATCGACGCCTCCGAGGGCGTCGTCAAGGCCGACCGCGTCATCAGGGGCGGACAGCTCGTCAACGTCTGCACGGGCGAGATCTACCCGGCCGATGTCGCCATCACGGGCGACCGGATCGCCGCGACCGGTGACGTCTCCGCGTACGAGGGCCCCGACACCGAGATCATCGACGCGACCGGCAAGTACCTGACGCCGGGGCTCATCGACGGCCATCTGCACCTGGAATGCTCGAAGTTGTCGGTGACGATGTTCGCCGACGCCGCCGTCCGCCACGGCACCACCTCGGTGGTCTCCGGGCTCGACCAGTTCCTCGTCGTGGCCGGCCTGGAGGGGGTGCGCGAGGCGCTGCGCGAGGCGGAGGCGAGCCCCATGAAGATCTTCTGGGGTGCGCCGTTCAAGACGCCGTACACGCTGCCCGAGACGACGGTCGGCTTCTCCTTCGGGCCCGACGAGCACGCCGAGACGCAGGACTGGGCGGACTGCTTCGGGGTGTGGGAGACCGTCGCCGAGTTCGTCCTCAACCGCGACGAGAAGGTGCTGCGCGCCCTCGAACTCGCCCACCGCAACCGGCTGCCGATCTTCGGCTGCGCGCCCATGGCCGCGACGACCACCATCAACGCCCTCTCGGCCGCGGGCGTCCGGCTCGACCACGAGAGCTACAGCGCCGAGGAGGCGCTGGAGAAGCTGCGCGCGGGGATGTCGCTGCTGATCCGTGAGTCGTCGGTGGCACACTTCATGAACGAGAACGTGCGCACCGTCACCGAGTTCGGCGCCCAGTCGCGGCGCGTCGGCTTCTGCACGGACGACATGCACGTCGCCGACATCCTGCGCGAGGGCCACCTCGACAAGCTGGTGCGCATGGCCATCAAGGCGGGCGTGCGGCCGGTCGAGGCCATCCAGATGGCGACGCTCAACTGCGCGGAGATGTACCGCGTCGACCACCTCGTCGGCTCGATCACGCCGGGCCGCTACGCGGACGTACTGATCGTCGACTCCCCCGAATCGTTCGTGGTGGAGCGGGTGTTCGCGCGCGGCCAACTGGTCGCGCGGGACGGCCGGACCGTCGAGGCGCCGCGCGCCCCCGAGCGCACCGCCGCCCTCTCCCCCGCCTTCCAGGTCGCCCCGGTCACCGAGGACTCGATCGGTGTCGCGGCCGAGGGCGAGGACGCCCGTGCCCTGGTGGTCGAGATGGACCGCACCGTGCCGTTCGTACGCAAGGGTGTGGAGATGACGCTGCCGGTCGTGGCCGGCACCGTCCGCGCCGACCTCGCGCAGGACGCCCTGTACGTCACGGTCTCCGAGCGCTACGGGAAGAACGGCGGCGGCACGGTCACCGCGATGATCAACGGGTTCGGTCTGCGCTCCGGTGCGATCGCCTCTTCGGCCGCCCCCGACGACAACAACATCGTCTGTGTCGGCGCCGACCGCGGTGACATGGCCCTCGCCGTGAACCACCTGGCCGAGCACGGCGGTGGTCAAGTCGTCGTGGACGGCGGTGAGATCAAGGAGTTCCTGCCGCTGCCGGTGGCCGGTATCGTCGCCGACCTCGTCCCCGAGGAGATGGCCGCCGCGGAGGACCGCCTGGAGGCCGCCGCCCGCGCGCTCGGCTGTGAACTCCCCTCCGCCTTCGGCTACTTGATCTTCCTGGAGATCACCGCCATCCCCGAGTACGCCGTCACCGACCTGGGTGTCGTCAACTACCACACCCAGGACGTCGTCGACATCCTGAACCCCACCGCCGCGACCGCCGCCAACTGACGCATCCAGCCGAGGAGTTCATCATGACCACCGCACCCGTCACCGTGGACGCGTTCATCGCCGGACTGCCCAAGTGCGAGCTGCACCTGCACATCGAGGGCACCCTCGAACCGGGCCTGAAGTTCGCGCTGGCCCAGCGCAACGGCATCGAGCTGCCGTACGCCGACGAGGCCGCGCTGCGCGCCGCGTACGACTTCCACGATCTGCCCGGCTTCCTCTCCGTCTACTACGAGGGGATGTCCGTCCTCCGTACCGAGCAGGACTTCTACGACCTCGCGGCGGCCTACGCGGCCAAGGCGCACTCCCAGAACGTGCGGTACGCGGAGATCTTCTTCGACCCGCAGGCGCACACCGCGCGGGGCGTCGCCTTCGACACCGTCATCCGCGGCCTGACCCGCGCCCTCGACGACGCCGAGCGCGACACCGGCTTCAAGGGCCGTCTCGTGATGTGCTTCCTGCGGGACTTCCAGGCCGAGTTCGCGATGGCCACGCTGGTGCAGGCGCTCGGGTACCAGGAGTGGATCATCGGTGTCGGTCTGGACTCGGACGAGGCGGGCAACCCGCCGGTGAAGTTCCGTGAGGTCTTCGCTCGGGCGCGCGCCGAGGGGTTCCGGCTGACGATGCACTGCGACGTCGACCAGAAGAACTCGACGGAGCACATCCGCCAGGTCATCGAGGAGATCGGCGTCGACCGTATCGACCACGGCGTGAACGCTCTGGAGGACCCGTCCCTGATCGAGCGGATCCGCGCGCGCGGCCTCGGCCTGACGGTGTGTCCGATCTCCAACGCGCAGGTCACGGACGGCATGAAGGCCGCCGAGATCCGTGCCCTGCTCGACCAGGACGTGAAGGTGACGGTCAACTCCGACGATCCGGCGTACTTCCCGGGCTATGTCGCGGAGAACCTGGCCGCCCTGCGCGAGCCCGCCGCGCTCTCCGACGCCGATCTGGTGCGTCTACAGCGCAACGCGATCGAGATCTCCTGGGCGGCGCCCGCCGTACGCGAGGAGTTCCTCGCGGAGTTGACGGCGTACGCGAAGCGCGCCGCTGTCTGACGGCTTCTCGACGGCGAGTACGCGTAACGCCCGGCCACCTGGTGGCCGGGCGTTACGCGTGGCGAACTCGGCGTACGCGGTCAGTGTGCGCGGTCGGGGGTCCAGCGCATGGTCATGTCGGGCAGGTTCTCCATGTTCCTGCTGCCGTCGTCGGTGTCGACGACGGTGAAGCCATGACGCTCGTAGAACGCGCGGGCGTCGGTGTTCTGCTGGAACACATACAGGGACAACCCCTCGGGGCTGTGCTGCCGGACCACGTCGAGCAACCGCGTCCCTATGCCCTGGCGGCGGACGTCCGGCCGCAGATAGAGGTCCTCGAGCATGTCGTCCTCGAGGGAGGCATAGCCGAGGATCTCCTCGTCACGCACCGCCACCCAGACGCGGCACGTCTTGAGCACGATGTTCGCCACCCACGCGGTGACCTCGTCCTGACCGCGCGTCTGCGGGGGCAGATACGGCATGGTCGCCGCGCGCGAGTCCACATGGATCTGTGCGATCGCCGCCGCGTCCGCGGTGTCCGCGGGTCGGATCTCGGTCCTTCTGTCATCACTCACGGCGCGAACCCTACTGGTTCCGCCGGGAGTTGCTCGAACGGATTTCCGGGCGGACCGGGGCGGTGCCGAAGGGAGGGTGCCGGTCACCGGGGTCGTCCGGTGACCGGCACCCTCTCCTGATCAGGCCGCGAGGGCGGTGGGCTGGTCCGCCTCGCCCAGCAGGTCCATCAGGGTCGCGCGGGCTCGGGCCACGCGGGAGCGGACCGTGCCGATCGGGCAGTCGCTGGCCTCGGCCACCTCCGCGTAGGGCAGCCCGAGCAACTGCGTGAGGATGAACGCCTCCCGGCGGTCCTCGGGCAGCGACGCGAGCAGATCCAGCAGGGCCACGCCGTCGTCGAAGCCCGGCAGATCGCAGGGCTGGGCCCGCTCGACGGCGAGCTGCCAGTCCGGTACGTCCGACAGACGTGGCCGGGCAGCGGCGTACCGGTAGCTGTCGATCACCGCGCGACGGGCGATGGACAGCAGCCAGGCCCTCGCCGAGGAGCGTCCCTCGAACCGGTGCAGGCTGCCGAGCGCCCGCAGGAACGTGTCCTGCGCGAGATCGTCCACCGCCTGGGGGTCGCCGCAGAGATGGGCGACATAGCGCTGGACGTCACGGTGCAGGGCGCCCACGAACTGCTCGACGGCGTCCCGGTCACCGCCCCGGGCGGCCAGTGCCCATGCGGTGATCGATTCATCGACCGCCGCCGAGGTGTCGCTTCGGGGACCTTTGGTGCGCGAGGTGGTCAGTGCGGAAGAAGTCACCAGGTGTCCTTCTCGAGTCAACCGTGATCCGGACCGGTGGCCTGTGAGGGCGGCACGGTCCGGTGAAGGGGAGACGGCCGGGTACGGCCGTGGCCCGAGGCGCGCGCTGTCAGATGGGCAGGCAGCCTCGGGAGACCCGCTGTCGTCAGACGACAGCCGCCCCCACGGGTGGACCCCGAGAAGTGATCGCATGGGCGAGAAGGAGGAGCGGGGGCGCGCGGTCCGAGCGGCAGCGCCGGAGGTGGACGCGCGGACGGTCCGGGGTGGCGGGCAGCGCGAGCAGCAACCGCAGCGGGGCCACCAGCCATCCGGCCACGGCCCGCAGGATCCGGAAGGCGGCCCGCTCGCCGTACGCCAGCCAGAGGCCGCACAGCAGCGCGGCGAGCAGGTGGGCGGCGAGCATGCCGAACGGCGAGGAGCCGACGCCGCTCAGGAGGTCGCCGAGGTGGCCCAGGCCGGTCTGCGGCAGGTGGTTCATGGAGCCCATGTCCATGCCGCCCATGGAACCCATGGAACCCATGCCCATGTGGTTCATGGACATGTGGCTCATGGACATGTGGTCCGCGCCCATGTGGCCCGCACCTGTGTGGCCAAGGCCCATGTGCCCCATGCCGCTCATGGTCATGGAGGCCGAGCCACCGGATGCCGACTGTGCGTAGGAGAACGCCTCGTGCAGCACGGCCTGGGCGGCGAACACGACCGTCACGATCATCGTCCGTCCGCGTTCACGCCCCGCCAGACACCAGCCCGCGGCAGTGGTCCCGGCCAGTCCCGCGGTGAGCGCCCACGCGGGGACGTCGCTCCCGGACATCAGGACGTGGCCCAGGGCGGCGAGCAGCACGCAGACGGCCGCGAACACCGCGGCCCGTATCGCGCGCATACACCACCCTGCTGTCATGGCGCTTCATCCTCGCATTCCGGATTTCAGCAGTCATGAGCGGGTGCCGAATCTCGGCCGGCCGTCGTCCCGGCGGCGGGGTCGGGCTCGACGAAGCTGTACGGCGGCAGCGGCCCGATGACCCGTAGCGCGAGGTGCGGGTGGTTCTTGCGGGCCTGTTCCACGACGGCCAGGAACTCCTCGGCGCAGTCGCGCTCCACCAGGAAGGAGAGGTTGGTGAGCCAGCCGTGGGACTCGGGTCCGACGCTGACGGCCTCGGCCGCCGGTTCCAGCGCGCGCAGCAGCGCCTCGGCGTCCGACGCCTCGAGGTCCTGGATCGCCCCGGCGATCATCTCGCCCAGGCGCATCCGGTCCTCGTCGGTGCCGCCCCCGGCGCGCTGGTTGGCCTCCACCATGGCGCGCGCCTGCGGGTTCCGCCCCAGCACCAGATGCAGTACGGACTCCTCGTCGTGGGTGGCCTTGACGTTGTACTCGGCTCGGCCCTGCAACGCCACGAGCCGCTCCCGGTAGTGCTCGGCACGCTCCGTGAGCGCCCGGGTGACGGAGGCGTCGTCGGGGACCACGCTGCCGAACCGCATGGGCAGGACGGAGCCGCCCGCGCCCGCCTCGCCGAGCACGTGCTGGTGGGCGAGCAGATCCCTGCGTTTGGGCCGCAGCCCCTCGGGGGCGTCGCTGACGACCGCCACCAGATCGCCCGCCTTCAGGATCCTGACCGGTCGCGGCGGATCCCCGACCCCGCCCATGTCCTCGGGAAGCGAGGGGTGCGAGGCCGCGGCGATGCCGTAGACATAGGTGCTCACTCCTGCTCCTCCTCCCCGGGGTGGACGGAGCTGCGTGAACCGGTCGCGCACATGACGCGGTACATGGCGACTTACCAGGCCGAGTGCCCACCGTGCCGCGCGCAAACCTCGCGAGGTGGCCGTGGTGAGCACGAGCCAGGACAGTGGTGCCCGTGGTGTCTCAGGTCGACGACGTGGCCGCGGCGCGTACCTCGTCGGCCAGGGGCTTGTCGAGGGCCGCGTGGACGAGGCCGTCCGCCAGTCTCGGGAGCTCGCGGCGTTCGACGAGGTCGCTCAACTCCTCGGGTGAGGCGGGCAGTCCGAGCCGTCGGGCGCCGTCCAGGGCCTTGTCGTCCAGGTACGGCGCGAACTCCGGCCAGATGCCCTGGACATCGCGCAGGAAGATGTCGGCGCCCGTGGGGCCGATGCCGGGGATGTCCAACAGGGCCTGTCTCGGGTCGGGTTCCTCGCGCAGTCGGCGCAGATCGCCGTCGTAGCGGTCGAGAAGCAGTTCGGCGCCCTTGCCGAGCATGGTCGAGGTGCGCTCGTCGTAGCGCCGGTAGCCGCCCTCGCCCAGCGCGTCGACGCGTTCCTGCCAACTCGCGTCCGCCATCGCTCGCGGGTCACGCAGTCCGGCGTCGAACAGCGCGCGGGCCGCCGCCACCGCGGTGTCGGCCCTGATGCGGGCGCTGAGGAGGATCGCCAGGACGAGTGCCTGGTAGAGCGGCGCGGGGGTGTTGCGCAGCCGGACGCCCGCCTGGGCAGGGTAGGTGTGCCGCTGCCGGTCGAGCAGGGCGCGGACGATGTGGGCCTGCGCCGACTTCCTGGCGGTCTTCGTAGTCATGGCCGTCACCTGTTCGCCACGGTCGTGTCCACCCCGTGTACCCATCTGACGCGAATCGATGCCGCCCTACGTCTGGGATACCGGCACGTATCAGAACCTCGCCGAGCACCAGGGCAGGAAGGTGCCGGTCACCGCCGACGCGAGCCGTGACGCGGTGAACACCGAGCCCGCGTCCGTACGCAGTGGTCGCACCCTGGACGAACTGCCGGAGATCCGCTGAGCCGCCCCACCGACGTCGCGGTGGAGGTCTATGTTGTGGGCGAACGGACCACCGCCTGAACTCCGGGGATTCTCATGCCTGTTGAACAGCCGCTCAGCGACAAGCCGCTCAGCAACGGCAGCCTGCCGCACTCCGCGCGCATCTGGAACTACTGGCTCGGCGGGAAGGACTGCTACGAGATCGACCGCCAGGTGGGCGACCAGATCGCGGGCGCCAATCCGGCGATCCTCGACATCGCCCTGGCGCAACGGGCATTCCTGGTCCGGGCGGTGGAGTGTCTCGTCGGCGAGGCCGGTGTCCGTCAGTTCCTGGACGTGGGGACCGGCTTGCCCACCGCGAACAACACCCACGAGGTCGCTCAGCGAATGCTCCCCGAGGCCCGGATCGTCTACGTCGACCACGACCCGATCGTCCTGGCCCACGCGGAGGCCCTGCTCACCAGCACGCCCGAGGGGACGACGCAATACATCGACGCCGACCTGCGCGACCCCGAGGCGATCCTCGAACAAGCCGCCGCCTCACTGGACTTCAACCAGCCGATCGCTCTGCTACTGCTGGGCATCACCGCCCATGTCACCGACGACATCGTCTACGACCTGGTCGGCCGTCTGACGGCTGCCCTGCCCTCCGGCAGCTACCTCGTCCTCTGCGACGACACCGAAGTGCTCGACCCCCGGCAGATGCGCGAGATGATCGAGCAGTGGAACGAGGCGAGCGACAACCCTCGCGTGAACCGCAGCCCGGCGGAACTCGCCCGGTTCTTCGACGGGTTGGAACTGCTGGAGCCGGGCCTGGTCTCCGTGTCCCGCTGGCGCCCTGACCCGTCCGCCGAGCAACTCCCCGCCGAGGTGGACGACTTCGGCGGCGTGGCACGCAAACCGTGACCGCGAGCCGTAACCGCGAGCCATAACCGCGAGGGTCGTACGCGGGGAGCGTCAGGTCAGCGCGATGGTGTCCCCGATGCGTACCCGCCCCGGCCGCGCGACCGTGGCCAGCGCGTCCAGTCGCATGTCGTGCGCCCGCGCGATGGTTCGCAGGATCTGTGGGGAGTGCGGCAGGTCCCGCTGTGCCTCGTTGGTCATCACGCAGCGCTCACTGGACCGCTCGAACCGCAGCCGTAGGGTGGTCTGTCCTATGCGGGCGGTGCTGCCGAACCACTGGTCCTCCACGAACGCGGGTGTACCCGGCGGTGTGCGCACCAGCAGATTCGGCCGGAAGCGCCGCTCGTCGACGGGCACACCGGGAACGGCCGCGCGCATCCAGTCGAGCGTGGCGGTGGTCAGCACGCTGACCGGGAGCTGGTCGAGATGCGAGATCTCGCCCTCGCGGGCCACTTCGACATCGTTCCGGCCCAGATAGCGACGCACGTACGCGGTGGGATCCGGCACCGGCACATCGTCCGGATCCAGCAGTTCGGGCAGTTCCGCGACCGATCCCCCGGGATACCGGGACCGCAGATGCAGCAGCCCCGGCATGCGACGGAACCGGCGCGTGTTCTTGCCCGAGCCGAACCTGCCCTCGGCGTCCCGCACCGCGTAGAGCCGATCGCCCACGAGCCCCCGGGCGTCGACGGCGACCTCGTCCAGCAGTTCACCGCCCATGGACTTGATCGGATACCGCCAGATCCGCTCCACCGTGCCGAGCACCGTCTCCATACCTCTCCCCGCAGTGAACGCCCCCTCACATAAGGGCTGTTCAGAGTGTGCTGCAGAACGATCATCTGCCCGGCGTGATGACGATCACGACGCCGATGACGAGCACGCCGGGTATTCCGCTGCCGAAGGGCGCTGTGGGATGGGCTCGGCGGGTCACCCGAACGGAGCAGGCTCCTTCGTTACTGAAGCCAGGTGGTCATGGGCAGAGGTCGACGGGTGCGGGCCGGTGGCCCAAGGCGGTCCTCCGGTCGTTGGCCGCTACAAGGGAGAGTTACGGCTATATCCGTGTTTCGTAACGCGCATCCGTTTGGCGGCCTTGTGTCGCGGTTGCGGGCCACAGTGTGGGGCCTCGGCGCGAGCCGGGAATTCGGCCGCACGCCCTGCCCCGACCGGAGTGGGCGTGCACGAACATGAGGGGACAGTTCATGTCTGTTACTCGTAAGGCGGTCCGCCTGATCGCCGCCTGTGTGGCGTCGGGCGCCCTCGTCGGCGCGGCGGCCATGCCTGCCATGGCCGCGAGCCCTGACAGCGGGAGGAGCTACACGCAGAGCCGTCAGGTCGAGGGCTACGACCACGACGGTCACCGCGGTCACTACGGCGACTGGGGCCGCGACCGGCACCATCACCACGGCGGCTACGGCCACCGGCGCTGGGACTGGGGTCACAGCCGTCACCACGGTGGGTACGGCCACCACCGCGGCCATGGCCGCTTCGGCTACTTCGGCTACTTCGGCCACCGCTGACCGGCCCCTTCGAGGGCATGCTGTAGCACTCGCCCCGGGCGCATGACCGTGTTCGCCCATGCTTCCCGTCGGGCAGCGTGACACAGCGGACTCAGCAACGCGGCCTTCGCGCTGGACGCGTACTCCGTTCCCCGGAGCACATGTTCAGCCGAAGGCCGCTTGCGTGTGCGCCGACTGCCGCGTCAAGAGGCCTCAGACACCTACGTAGTTCTCCGCGAAGTAGTCCTGGTGTGCGCGGGAGGTGCGCAGGGTCTCCAGGCGGGCGAGTTGGAGGCCGCTGAGGAAGACCACCTCGTCGTCGTCGCCCGAGGGCGCGTGCAGCAGGTTGATCATCCAGTGGGAGAACTCCTGCGCCCGCCAGATGCGCGGCAGGCAGTCTGCCGAGTAGCGGTCGAGAAGCGTCTCGTCGTGGCTCCCGAGCGCGGTGACGAGGGCCCGCGCGAGGATCTCGGCCTCCATCACCGCGAGATTGGCGCCCTTGGCCGCCGCGGGGCTGATCAGGCTGGCGGCGTCCCCCACCAGGTACATCGATCCGTACCGGATCGGGTCCAGGACATCGGACTGCATGTCGACGATGCCGCGTTCCAGGATCGGGCCCTCGTTCAGCGCACCGAACCGGTCGACCCGCATCCGCAGGTTCAGCTCCTCCCAGATCCGCTCGTCGGTCCAGCCCTGCGGGTCGGTCCCCTTGGGGCGTTGGAGGTAGTAGCGGGTGACGGAGGGCGTGCGGGCCATATGCCCGGCGAAGCCCCGCTCATGGACGGCGTACCCGATGGCGGACATGCTCGGCGGTGCCTCGGCCAGCAACGCCAGCCAGGTGACACCGTGATCACGCCGGTAGTACCGATACGTACCCTCGGGTATCGCGCGGCGACTGACGCCGTGCCGGCCGTCGCAACCGGCCACATACCGGCCACTGCGCCGCAGCACCCTGCCGTCGGCGGTCCGCGCGGTGACGCACGGCCGGTCGCCGTCCAGGCCGGTCACCTCGGTCACCTCGGTGTCGAACCACAACTCCCCGCCGCGCACGAGGAATTGGGCGACGAGGTCGGTCACGAGGTCCTGTTGCGGGTACACATGATGCACCTCACCGCGCCCCAGCGTGCCGTACTTCAGCTCGAACCGGCCCTGTTCGGTGAGGAAGGCACAGGCGTCATGACGCTGCCCCCGGGTGAGCAGTCCGTCCGCGAGGCCGTTCTCGGTCAGCACCCGTACGGTGTTGGCGGCCAGGAACCCGGCGCGCGCCCGCCGTTCGACATGCTCCCGGCTCTGCCGCTCCACCACCAGGCAGTCGATCCCCGCGTCCAGCAGGAGGTTGCCCAGGACCAGTCCGGCCGGTCCGGCACCGATGATCAGGACCGCTGCCCCGTCCTCCACGGCACGGCTCGTCATGGTCGATCCCCCGATTCCCCGTAGACCTTCGGGAAGTCATACCAGATCGATGGCACAAGTGAGCCGCGTATGCAGGGCACTTGGCGAGTTGTCAGGTTCCAGACATGCCGGTTTCAGACAGGAAGCCGTCATTCAGCAATGGGCAGTCGGGATTACAGACTGGGCGGCGCCCACGGATGCCCTCTCCGGGCACCCTTGAAAGGAGTCCCCGTGAAGAAGACCCTCTCCATGGCGGCGAGCCTGGCAGTCGCCGCGACCTGTGCCCTCGGCATGGCCCTTCCTGCTCACGCCGCCGATGCAGCCGGGACCGCGACCGTCGCCAGCCAGTCACTTCCGGCGTCCATCGACACCTCCGCCCTGTCTCCGCAGACCAAGGCGCTGGTCGACCGGATCCTGGCGAAGCTGCCCGCCGACTGGGAGTCCCGTCTCAGCACGGCTCGCGCGCAGTACGGCCTGAGTGACTCGCAGTGGAGCGATATCCGCGACAGCGCGATCAACCCTGGCGACTACCAGTGCCAGACTACCGATCTGTCGACGTATGCCAACTCGCTCCTGGACGGCGCCCAGGACCCGTACACCCTTCTCATACTCCAGCTCTTCGGTGGCTTCGACCTCCCGACCTATGACGCGCTGATCTTCGGCACGCAGTCGTCGTCCAACACCTTCGGTGTCCACGGCGAGTACACCCAGAAGCTCAACTCCGAGATGAAGAACCTCAAGCGGTTCTGGGACATCGACTCGGCGGGTATCTCCCTGGTTCCGATGCACGGTGCCGATGTCTTCTCCAGCCCCGAGCGGCTCTCCCGTACGCTCTCCGTGCTGTACGGCGGGACGCCCGAGGAGAACATGGACCTGGCCGACATGTTCATCGAGCTGGTCGACTCGGAGCCGGTGCTCCAGGGTGGCGCCAACCCGATCTTCACCTTCAACGCCTTCGCCTACAGCGAGGCCGGTGACCCGGAGCCGCTGGGCGTCTCCGACCGGATCATCATGGGTGACGGCATCCTCCAGGGCATGGACTCCGTGGGTCTCGGCGATGTCGCGCCGAAGGGCATCCTGGGCCACGAGTTCGGACACCACGTGCAGTACCAGGACAACCTCTTCGAGAGCGACCTGACCGGCCCGGAGGCGACCCGCCGTACCGAGCTGATGGCCGACGCGTTCGGGACGTACTACCTGACCCACGCGCGCGGCGAGTCGCTGAACGCCACCCGGCTGCTCAAGGCGGAGAAGTCGTTCTACGAGGTCGGCGACTGCAGCTTCACCAACTCCGGGCACCACGGGACGCCCAAGCAGCGTCTCGCGTCGTCGACTTGGGGTGCGAGCGTGGCCAACGACGCGCCGAACCAGGGTCACATCCTGCCGTCGCTCAAGCTGGACGAGATGTTCGAGGCCAAGCTCCCCGACCTGGTCAAGCCGGACGCTCAGTGACAACTCCGGTTCGTACGCCGGGTGTCGATCGCCTGAGCGGATGAGCCGCTGAAGCCGCGCGGGGTGGGACGAGTTCGTGTACCGGCCCACCCCGCGCTTCCATGTGCGGGCCCTGCGCCCGGCCCGCTCGGGGCCGTGGTTCAGAGCCAGCCGCGGCGGCTGGCCTGGACACCGAGTTGGAAGCGGGTCTGGGCGCCGAGCATCTCCTGGAGGCGGGCGATCCGCCGGGCCACGGTCCGCTCACTCACCCCCAGCTCACGGGCGATGGACTCATCGGTCAGCCCGGCACTGAGGTAGCTCAGAAGCTGCCGACTCTCGGGACTGGCCTCGCTCTTGACGGACTCACCGGCCGGGAGCGGCGCGGCGATCCGCCAGTACGACTCGAAGACGCCGATCAGCCCGTCCAGCAGCCCCGACGGCTGGACGACGACGCTGTGATGGCCCCTGCCGTCCGGCGCGGTGACGGACACCACGGCGAAGCGGTCGTCGCAGACCAGGACGTTCAGCGCGACATCGGGGAAGACCCGTGCCTGCTCCCCGCGTTCGACGCAGGAGTGCGCCACCTCCAACGCCTTGGGATCCTGAAGGATGTTGGCGCTGTACACCACCCGGTAGGCGACCCCCCGGTCCAGCGCGTCCAGCGTTCCGGGGCCGACCTCCGGTTCACGCTCGCCCCCGCCCACGGGCCCGATCGACAGCGCGCGCACCTGCTCCATCGCCTCGCTGTGGACCCGGAGTTGGATGGCCTCGGGGTGCCCGGAGGTGTCGACGACCTCGACATAGCTCGACCCCGCGGTGTGGTCGAGCCAGAACCGGGACAGGACCATCGCGCTCTCGTAAGCGATCCGGGCCTCGCGCGCGCGTTGCTCGGCGACGGCCTCCACCATCGCGCGCGGCGGCTGCGCGGTCAGCCGGTCGCCGGTGCGTGCCACCAGACCGATGTCGCTGAGTTCGGTCACCGCGCGCTGCAGGACTTCGAGAGGCAGCCCGACCAGCGTCGGCCGGTCGGTCAACTCGGCTAAGGTTCGCGGCCCTTGCTCCACCAGCGCGACATAGGCGGCCTCGGCTGTCGCGGAGAGACCGAGGGCCTGTAGTGGACGCAGGTCGCGCATGTCCCGTCCCCCCAACCCGGCGGCGCTCGCGACGCCGCCCCCCGGCTCCGTCTCCACGGTGACTGTTCGCCTGCTGAAGATCGCCAGAGTAGCACCAGGTGATCAACTGAAGGCCGGGCGAAGAAGGCCTGCCGAACGGTGTCCGTCGACGGCGGTTAGCTGAAAGCTAATATCCAGCGCATTCGCTGCCTGTCAACTCGCCCCGTGCCTACGATCGTTCGGCCGGTACGTCAGCCTCGCGCCGGTACCTCAGCCTCGCAGGGACGGAACCCCACATGACACGTGCCTCCTCGATACCCCAGCTCTCCGGGCCCCAGGCGGGTGGCCTCGGCGACCAGGTCTTCAACAGGCTTCTCGACGAACGCATCGTCTTCCTCGGTCAGGCCGTGGACGACGACATCGCCAACCGGATCACCGCCCAACTGCTCCTGCTCGCCGCGGACCCGGACAAGGACATCTTCCTCTACATCAACAGCCCGGGTGGCTCGATCTCCGCCGGTATGGCGGTCTACGACACCATGCGGTACATCAAGAACGACGTCATCACCATCGCGATGGGCATGGCCGCGTCGATGGGGCAGTTCCTGCTGACCGCCGGCACACCGGGGAAGCGGTTCGCGCTGCCGAACGCGGAGATCCTGATCCACCAGCCGTCGGCGGGCCTCGCCGGTTCGGCCACCGACATCAAGATCCATGCCGAGCAATTGCTGCGCACCAAGAAGAAGATGACCGAACTCTCGGCGCTGCACAGCGGCCAGACGGTGGAGCAGTGGACGCGCGACGCCGACCGGGACCACTGGTTCAGCGCGCAGGAGGCGAAGGAGTACGGGCTGATCGACGAGGTCATCCTGTCGGTGGCCGACATGCCGGGCAGGGCAGGAGCATGACGCACCGAGACCGGCAACTCGACGGCATCGCAGGGCACTTCACCGGGGCGACGGCCGAAGCCCGCTATGTGGTCCCGCGCTTCGTGGAGCGTACGTCGCAAGGTGTGCGTGAGTACGACCCGTACGCGAAGCTCTTCGAGGAGCGCGTGATCTTCCTCGGCGTCCAGATCGACGACGCCTCGGCGAACGACGTCATGGCGCAACTGCTGTGCCTGGAGTCGATGGACCCCGACCGGGACATCTCCCTCTACATCAACAGCCCCGGCGGCTCCTTCACCGCGCTCACCGCGCTCTACGACACCATGCGGTACGTCAAGCCGGACATCCAGACGGTGTGTCTCGGGCAGGCGGCCTCGGCCGCCGCGGTGCTGCTGGCCGCGGGAACACCCGGCAAGCGCATGGCTCTGCCGAACGCCCGCGTCCTGATCCACCAGCCCTACAGCGAGACCGGTCACGGGCAGACCTCCGACCTGGAGATCGCCGCGAACGAGATCCAGCGCATCCGCTCGCTGCTGGAGGAACTGCTCGCCAGGCACTCCAACACCCCGCTGGAGCAGGTGAGTCGGGACATCGAGCGGGACAAGATCCTCACGGCCGAGCAGGCGCGGGACTACGGGTTGATCGACCAGATCATCACGGCGCGCACCCCTCATCACGCCGCCCCGCGCTGACCTGCCGTGCGACGATCGGCGCGGTAACCGACCGCTGCGCGAAGGAGATGGACTGTGCTGAAGGGCAAGACCGCCGTGGTCACGGGTGGATCCCGCGGCATCGGCCGAGCGATCGTGGAACGCCTCTGCGGCGACGGCGCGCACGTCGTCTTCACGTACCGCGCCGACGAGGAAGCCGCGGAAGCAGTCGTCCGCGAGGTACGAGCGAACGGAGGCCAGGCGCGAGCCATGCGTCTGGACCTCGCCGACCCCGAGGGGCCGGAAGAGCTGATGGCAGCGGCCGAGGCCCGACTCGGCGGTCTGGACATCCTGGTGAACAACGCCGCGGTGTCGCATGCCCGGATGCCCCTCGCGGAGACCGAGGTGGCGTTCTTCGACCGGGTGATGGCGATCAACGCCCGGTCGGTCTTCCTGACCCTGCGGTACGCGGCCAGGCGGATGCGCGACGAGGGCCGGATCGTCAACATCTCCTCGGTGAACACCGTGCGGCCCGTCGCGGGCGTCGGCCCCTACGCCGCCGGCAAGGGCGCGCTCGAGCAGTTGACCGCGGTCGCCGCCCAGGAGCTCGGGCCGCGCGGCATCACGGTCAACACCGTCTCTCCCGGTGCGACCGACACCGACATGCTGCATGGTGCCAATCCCCCGGAAGCGCTCCAGACGGTCGCACAGATGACGCCTCTCGGTCGGCTCGGGCAGCCGAGCGACATCGCCGATGTCGTCGGGTTCCTCGTCGGTCCGGACGGGCGGTGGGTCACCGGGCAGAACCTGCGGGCGTCGGGCGGCTTGGCCTGACCGGCGACGACGGCAGACGGCGCGGGTCGCGGCTCCCTCCGCGACCGGCGCCGTCTCCGTCGCCGTACGAGGCCTGCGCGGCTACGCGTCGAGACGCGTGCGCGCGGCCTTGAGCGCCGTGTCCAGTGCCTGGTCCGCCGGGACGGGGACATCGGGGATCACTCCGACGCCTTCCCAGTTGGTGCCGGTGACGCTGTTGACCGTGCGCGCGGTCGGCACGGTCACGAGGATGTGTTCGGTGACCGCGTGGCGGGCCGTCGGGTGTGCGCCGCCACGGGTCGTCTCACCGACGAGAACGGCTCGGCCATGTGCCTGGAGGGTGTAGGCCACGTCCTCTCCACCGGAGAACGTGATCGCGCTGGTGAGTACGTAGACGGGGCGGTCCGGGTAGCGCGGGGCGGGCAGGTGTGCGGTCGTCCAGTACTGCCGGGTGACGCCGGTGGAGCGCTCGTAGATGTCGTTGAGGTGTACCTCGTCGTCCTGGAAGAAGTAGCTGCACCACATCGCGGCGCCCGACGGTGCCCCGCCCGTGCAGGCGCGCAGGTCGAGGACGAGCGCGGCGCTGTTCGCGACCAGGTGCATGGCCGCGCCGATCGCGGTGGCGCCCTCGTCGGCGGAGGCTATGCGCCGGATGTCGATGAGGGCGATGTTCCCGTCCAGGTGCTCGACGCGGCGGATGCCCTGGTGTTCGGCCCGGAGCAGCGCGAGGAACGCGGCCTGTCCCCCGTCCTTGTCCTCCGGTTCCAGCGACTGCGGCTGGTCCGTCCAGAGCAGCCGCAGATGCCGGTCCGGGCACACCTGCTGAAGGTGGGTGGTCACGGTCGCGCAGAGGGCGGGCCCGTCCAGGTCGTCGTACTCCCCCGCCTCGAGACGGCGCCGGATCGCGGCGTCGATGTCCACGGTCTTCTCGGGGAACACGTACCCGGCCTCGATCTGCTCCAGAGCGCGCCCGACTATCTCTTCGTTGGTGAGCATGGTGGCTGATGTTAGTAGCCCAACGGGCGCTCCGGCAGGCGGTATTCGCCCGTCGAGGAGCGGTGTTCACCCGGCTCTTCGGGGGAGCGGCTCCGTGGTGAGACCCGCGAGGGCGGCGACGGCCAGGCGCACCGTGCGGTCCGTCACGGCGGTGTAGTCGTCGCCCGCCTCCAGGGCCGTGGTCGCGGCGTTCACCAGCCCTTGCAGCAGCCGGGCCGTACGCAGCGGGGCGTCGTCGCCGAGGTCGCGCAGGGCGTCCACGAGCGGGTCGAGCAAGGCGCGGTGCGCGGCGTCGGCGCCCGCGCGCAGGGCCGCGGCGTCCTGTGCGTCGGCGCCGGCGCGGGCGATGCGGTGCTCGCCGTCGCGCACCATCTCCAACTGCGCCACGACATAGGCGGCGATCCGGTCCTCGGGGGCGTCGCCCGCGGCCGCGAGAGCGGCGTGGATGCGCTCGGTCCAGCGCGGCGCGGCCTGTCGCACCACCTCGGTCAGCAACTCGCGGCGGTTGGAGAAGTACTTGTAGACGCTGTTGCGGGCCAGCCCGGTGCGGCGGGCGATCGCCGCGAACGTCACCTCGGCGGCATCGCCCTCGGCGAGCAGCTCGTACGCCGCGTCGAGCAGGGCGGCACGCTGCTGGGCGCGGTGATCTGCGACCGAAGCGGCCTGGATCTTGGGCATCCGCCCAGTCTAAGACCCACCCCCCTTAGCGACGCGGCGTCGCCATCCCTTACTTTGGGGACGCCTTGTCCCTATCTTTGGAGGGAAACACGTGTTCCTCGCCCTGCTGGAACTCAAGGCGGCCAGAGGCCGCTTCCTGCTGATGGGCTGCGTCGTCGTCCTGGTCGCCGCGCTCGTCGGTATCGTCTCCGGATTCACCACCGGCCTCGGTGACGACACCATCTCCGCCCTGCGCGGACTGCCCGCCACACACATCGCCTTCGCCGAAGGCACCAAGTCCGACCAGTTCGCCCGGAGCCTCGTCGACCAACGCACCGTCACCGGCTGGACGAAGGAGAAGGACGTCGAGGCCACACCGCTCGGCGTGGCCATCACCCGTGGCACCACCGACCGCCATGCGGAGGTCGACCTCGCCGCCTTCGGCGTCGAGCCCGGAGCCTTCACCGACCCCGGCGCCGAGAAGGGCCACCGCCTGGACGCGGCCGCCCCCGACGGCGTCGTCGTCTCCCGCCAGCTCGTGAACGACGGCGTCCGCATCGGCGACACCCTGACCATCGACCGGCTCGACATCCGCCTGAAGGTCATCGGCAGCACCGGCCGGTCCTCCTACGGCCACGTCCCGGTCGCCTACGTGACCACCGACGCCTGGCGCCGGATCCGCTTCACCACACCCGGCGCGCACACCCCGGCCACCGACCTCCCCGGCCAGTACACCGCGCTGGCCCTCAAGGTCCCCGCCGGCCTCGGTGGGCAGGCGCTCGCCGCCGCCGACCGCCGCCACGACACCGCGGCCGTCCCGCTCCAGGACGCCTTCGCCGCCGCCCCGGGCTACGACGGAGAGCGGCTGACCATGACGTCCATCCAGACGTTCCTCTTCCTCATCGCCCCGCTGGTCGTCGGCGCCTTCTTCGCCGTCTGGACCGTCCAGCGCACTCCGGAACTCGCCCTGCTGCGCGCCATGGGCGCGTCCCGGCGGCGGCTCCTCGGCCACACCCTCACCCAGGCCGCCGTGGTCGTCGTCGCGGGCACCGCCGTCGGAGCCGCGCTCGCCGCCGCCGTCGGACTCCTCGTCGGGGAGCGGGTGCCTTTCAGCCTGCCCGCCGCCACCCTCACCACGACCATGGCCGCCGTGGCCCTGGTCGGCCTCGCGGGCTCCGCCCTCACCCTGCGCCGCGTCACCACCGTCGACCCGATGACCATGCTGGGAGCAGCACGATGACTCTCCGACTCGACGACATCACCGTCACCCTCGGCCACGACGAAACCCGTACCACCGCCCTCGACGGGCTGACCGCCTCCTTCCGACAGGGCGCCCTCACCGCCCTCGTCGGCCCCTCGGGCTCCGGCAAGTCCACCGTCCTCGCCGTCTCCGGTGCCCTGCTCCGCCCTGACCGGGGGCAGGTCCTCCTCAACGACACCGACCTGGCCGCCCTCAGCGACGGCCGACGCGCCCACGCCCGCCGCACCCGCATCGGCTACATGTTCCAGAGCGGCAACCTGCTCACCGGCCTCACCGCCGAGGAACAACTCCTCGCCGCCGCCTCCCTCTCCGGGCACAGACCCCGCGCCCTGCGCGGCCGGGCCCGCGAACTGCTCACCGAGGTCGGGCTCGGCCACCGGCTGCGCCACCGCCCCGACCAGCTCTCCGGCGGCGAACGACAGCGCATCGCCCTGGCCCGCGCCCTGCTCGTCGAGCCCGAACTCCTCCTGATCGACGAACCGACCGCCGCCGTCGACCGCACCCGCGCCGACGACCTCGTCCGGCTCATCGCCCGCACCACACACGAACACGGCTGCGTCACCGTCGTCGCCACCCACGACCCGGTCGTCGTCGAGGCGGCCGACGCCACCATCGACATGCTGGACCACGCCCCGGCGGCCACTGCCTGAACAGCGCGGCCGGAACCGTACGCCGGTCAGCCGCGCAGGAAGTAGAGGACGGTCATGACAACGGCGGTGGTGAGGATGACGCCCCGCAGCAGTCCGGCGGGCATACGCCGGGCCATGTGGGCTCCGGCGAAGCCGCCGATCACCGCCCCGATCAAGGTCACGGTGAGGAGGAGAGGAGCGCTCAACGCGTCCGAGGCCACGAGGAACAGCGCGGCCGCGCTGAGGTAGATGGCCGCGAGCTGGGCGATCCGCATCGGGTTGCTCTCCGCGGCGTCGAGACCGAGCCCGATGCTCCACAGGGCCAGCATCATGATGCCTACGGCACCGCCGAAGTATCCGCCGTACACGGAGAGAAGGAACTGGCCGATCAGGACGGCCCGGGTGCTCATGACCGGCCCGGTGCTGAGCGCCCTGGAGACGCGGCGTCCGAAGGCGAGGACGACCGTGGCCAGAGCGAGCAGCCAGGGCGTCGCGGCCTCGAACGACGCGGCGGGCAGCGTCAGCAGCAGGACGGCACCGACCGCGCCGCCGCTCACGCTGACCGCCGTCAGCGCCCTGGTCGACGTGGCTCCGACCGGGGCGAGTTGAGCCCGGTAGACCCAGGCGCCGGCCACGGCACCCGGTACGAGGGCGACGCGCGACACCGCGTTCGCCGTCACCGGCGGCAGGCCGAACGCCACAAGGGCGGGAAGCGCCACGAACGTGCCCCCACCGCCCATGGCGTTCAGCACTCCCGCGGCGACACCGGCCAGCAGAACGTAGAGCAACTCGAACACCTGCCGAGCATCGCCCCGCGACGGGTGGGTTCACAATGCGTAATCGGCGCAGTCTGCCTAAGGCTGAGCCTTAGGCTGGGGCGGTGCGCTACGACCTGGACGACCTGAGGCTCTTCCTGCACATCGTGACGGAGGGGTCGATCACGGCCGGTGCTCGACGGATGTGTCTGAGCCTGCCCTCGGCCAGCGCGAGGGTGCGTTCGCTGGAGCACCACGCGGGCGTGTCCTTGCTGATCCGTGGACGACGGGGTGTGCGGCCCACTCCGGCGGGGACGACGCTGGCGCGCCACGCACGTGACGTGCTGGACCGGACCGCACGGCTCGAGAGCGCCGTCGCGAGCTACACCCGGTCCCCGACCGCGCCGTTGACCCTGCTGGCGGGCGGGTCCGCGATGCACCGGCTCGTGCCCCGGGCGCTGGTCTCGTTCCTCCGCGCGCATCCGGAAGCCGACGTCACCGTGCGCGAGAGCCGCACCCCGCGCACGGTGCGGATGCTCGCCGACGGCGAGGCGGACCTCGGGGTCGTCCTCGACGACGAGGCCCACGACAGCGGTCTGCGCATGGAGCCTCTCGGTGACGACTCGCTGGTCGTGATCGGCCAGGCCGGAGGGATCCTCGCCGGTCGGACCTCGCTGATGTACAGCGAGGTGGCCGAGCATCCGCTCGTCGGGCTCGACGCCGCCTCCTCGCTGCGCCGCTGGATCGAGAAGCACCTCGGACCGCACGCTCCGGTGGCGCGTCACCGCACCACGGTCGCCGACCTCGGCGTTCTCGTCACGCTCGCTGCCGCCGGTGTCGGGCTCGCCGTCGTACCGCGTCGTGCCGTCGACCCCGACCAGCCACTCGCCGTGTGCGAACTCCAGGAGCCCTGGGCCCGCCGCCGCCATCTGCTGGCCTGGGGCGTCAAGGACCGCACGGCGTCGGCCGCCGAGGCGCTCGCCGAACATCTGCGGGACGCGGCACGGTCCGACCGTGCCTCCCGGACCACGGACCAGGACCCCGGGTGACCGCTCGTTCTCGGCCATCCCGGCTGTGGTGAGAGGCGGGCTCGCACCGTGTGGTGCAAGCTTCCGGTGGTGAGTACGACCCGATCCGCGAAGGGCGGTCATGAGTGTGAGGGATCCGAACGGCGAAGGTGTGGGGGCCGCTGCCGAAAGGCCGTTGTCGGGATGCGCGGCACTGGTGACCGGTGCGTCCAGTGGCATCGGGGCGGCGACCGCCTGGGAGTTGGCGCGGCAGGGCGCGGCGGTGGCGCTCGTCGCCCGGCGCACCGAGCGGCTGGAGGAGTTGGCCGCGAGGATCCAAGGCCAGGGCGGCTCATGTGCCGTCCTCACCGCCGACCTCGGGGACGTGGGGCAGACACGTCAGGCTGTCGAGGACGCCGTCGATCGCTTCGCTCGGTTGGACGTGGTGGTGAACAACGCCGGTTACGTGGCCATGGGTCCCATCGAGGAGGGTGACCCGGCGAACTGGCGGCGGATGCTCGACCTCAACGTCGACGCCGTCCTGCGGATGTCCCAGGCGGCGTTGCCGCATCTGCTGCGGGCGGCGGCGGACGGGCCACGGCAGGTCGCCGACCTGGTGAACGTCAGCTCGGTGGCGGGCCGCGTGGCGCGCAAGAACAACGCCGTGTACTCGGCGACGAAGCACGCGGTGTGCGCGTTCAGCGAGGCCCTGCGCCAGGAGGTGACCGGGCGGGGCGTCCGGGTGGGGCTGGTCGAACCCGGGATGACCGTGACGGAGATGACGACCGACGCCTCCGGCTACAGCTCCGCCCGTGACATGCCGCAGGAGGCCTGGCTCCGCGCCGAGGACCTCGCCCGCGCGGTCAGCTTCATGGTCACGCAGCCCGCACACGCGGCGATCAACGAGATCATGATGCGCCCGACGGCCCAGGAACACTGACACCCCCGGGGGAGTTACGTTCCGGTCGGTGGTGGTTCGGGTACCCGGCAGGTCGGTGGGTGGTGGCCGCGGACGTCCTGCGGGAGGCGTGATGACCGAGTTCGGGTACTTCCTGTCATGTGAGGAGCACGGTCCGGATGCGCTCGTGGAGCAGGCGCGCATGGCCGAGGAGGCGGGCTTCACCGCGCTGTGGATCTCGGACCACTTCCATCCGTGGAACGACCGTCAGGGGCAGAGTCCCTTCGTCTGGTCGGTGATCGGCGCTCTCTCACAGGCCGTGTCCCTGCCGGTGGAGACGGCTGTGACCTGCCCCCTCGTCCGTATCCACCCGGCCGTGATCGCACAGGCGGCTGCCACCGCCGCGGTGCAGTTGGACGGGAGGTTCCGGCTGGGGGTGGGCACGGGTGAGGCCCTCAACGAGCACATCCTCGGCGACCGCTGGCCCTCGGCCGCCGTACGTCTGGAGATGCTCGAGGAGGCGATCCGGATCATCCGGCAGTTGTTCACCGGTGAGCGGACCAGTCATCGCGGCGCCCACTACACCGTCGAGAACGCCCGGTTGTACACCCGCCCCGAGACGCCGGTGCCGATCGACGTCTCCGCGTTCGGGCCGCGCTCCGCCGCGGCGGCGGGGCGGATCGGTGACGGGCTGATCACGATGATGCCGGACACCGATCTGATCAAGCACTTCCGGCGAGGCGGTGGCATCGGCAAGCCGGCCAGCGCCGGGCTGAAGGTGTGCTGGGGGCCGGTCAAGAGCGAGGCCGTACGGACCGCTCACCATCTGTGGGCCAATGCGTACCTGCCCGGAGAACTCGCGCAGGTCCTGCCCACGCCCCGCCACTTCGAGCAGGCCTCCCGGCTGGTCACCCAGGAACAGGTCGAGGAGTCCGTACCCTGCGGCGACGACCCGGACGCACACATCGAGGCGCTGACCGCGTACGTCGACGCCGGATTCGACACGGTGTACGTCAGTCAGATCGGCGAGGACCAGCGGGGCTTCTTCGACTTCTACCGCACCGAGGTACTCCCTCACGTCCGCCACTGACGAGAGGGCTGCACCGGGTCTGGCGTGGCGCGCTGGTGGGGCACTTCGCGTGCGTCGAGGTGACCTCGTCCCCCGATTCGAGCCCCCCGCGGTCGTGACCGGCCCGTCAGCCCTGGCACACAGAGCACCAGACAGTACGGCGTCCGGCGACGCGAGCGGCGCGCAGGCGGTGGTCGCAGCGGGGACACCGTGGCTCGCTGTCGTCCCGCCGTCCGGTGAGCCAGGTACGTCGCGGTGGTACGCAGGCGGCGCGCATGGAGGTCTCGAGTACGCGGCCCATCGCGGTGTGGAGGCGCCGAAGTGCCGCATCGCCGAGGTCCCGTACCGGGGTGTGTGGCTCGACGCGGGCCCGCCAGAGGATCTCGTCGCACAGGAGATTGCCGAGCCCCGCGATCACGGACTGGTCCATCAACGCGCCCTTGACGGCGCCTCGTCGCCCCGACAGCAGCTCCCGGAACTCCGCTCGGCCCACGGTCAAGGCGTCGGGGCCGAGGCGGTCCAGGATTCGGTCGAGCGCGTTCCGGTCGGCCAACTGGACGCCCTGGAGCTTGCGTTGGTCCCGGTAGCGCAGGTGCCGGGTGTCATCAAGGGTGAACACGATGCGGTCATGCCGGTCGAGCGGTTCGTCCGGGCGACAGCAGCGCAGTGAGCCCGTCATGCCGAAGTGACAGACGAGAGTGACCTCGCCGTCGGTGGGCGCGAACAGCCATTTGCCGTGGCGCCAGGGCTTCTTGAGACGCCGTCCTGTCAGTTCGCCGCACAGTCGTCTCTCGGTGACACCGCGGAGTACGCCTGCGTCCCGCACGTCGACGTCCGTGACCCACCGGCTGCTTCCGCACCTCATGAGAACCTGGCGGAACCCTTCGACGTCCGGCAGTTCGGGCATGGGTCCGTACGTATGCCTGAGGTGCCCGCCTCACCGGCCGCCCTGCGCGTTGTGGGGCCGTTGGTTCAAGCGGCGGGCCGCTCGGTCGTTGAGGGCGCCGCACCAGTCGCGCAGTCGTCCTGTCCTCGCATGCCTTGTCCCGTCCGGACCCGGTGCGATGTCGCGGCCCTTGTGCAGGCCACCGCCGCCCTCGGTGCGGTCCGGCGCGGAAGGCAGCAACTCGGCCATGAGCGCGCTGAGTCGGGTCGTCAGCGCGGGGGCCACGCCATGGGCGAGCGCGGCTGCCTTCGCCATGGGAGTCAGCACGATCCGGGTCCGCCGCCGCTCCACGGCCGTCACGATGCGGTCGGCGGCGCGGCGTGCGTCCATCGACACCAGGGGAGCGCCGGCGAGGGCCGAGAACCACGCGAACTCCGCAGCCTGGTCCCCGCCGAACTCGGCGGCCAAGTGCGAACCGGTCCGCATCAGTCCGGGGTGGACGGCCGTCACGCTCACGCCCTGGCCGCGCAGTTCGGCGTGCAGGCCTTCGGCGAGGGCGGCGACGGCGGCCTTGGCGCAGGAGTAGGGCAGCAGATGCGGTACGGCGAGCAGCCCGCCGACGGAGCCGATCAGCGCCAGCCGACCCCCACTGGGACTGCGCCGCAGCCACGGCAGGGCTTCGAGCGAGGTGTGCAGGGCGCCCAGGTAGATGGTGTCCAGGGTCGACCGGAACGCGTCGATGTCGAGCGACTCCAGGGGTGCGACCTGGATGACACCCGCGTTCGCGATCACCACATCCACTCCGTCGTGGGCCTCTGCGGCTTCGGCCATCAGTGAGGTGACCGACGCGCGGTCGGTCACGTCGCAGGGCACACAGTGCACGCGCGCGCCGGACCGCGCGTGGGTGAGGAACTTCCGCGCACGGCCCAGTTCCTCCTCGTTCCGCGCGGCGATCGTGACCGCGCACCCGCGCATCAGCAGATGCTCGGCGAGCAGCAGACCGAGGCCGCGCGATCCGCCGGTGACCACCGCCGAGAGACCTGCCATGGATTCGAGGTACGACCGGGACCGCAGCGATGTCATCAGGTTCACCTTCTGTGCCCTCGAGGTCTGCCATTGGATGTGTGTGCCTTGTGGGTCCGGGTACCGCAAGGACGCCGGTTCACACAGGTGCGCGGCACCACAGAGCGCCGGTAATTGCCGTGCGCCCCGCGCCGCGACGCGGCATCGCCCTTGAAGGACGCCGCGATCGCGCTGCGGCGCCTGGCCGACCGGGGGTTGATCACCTCGGACGACACCCGGCTCACGATCGCCTACGACCTCTTCCGGCAGTCGGCCCGCGAACGTGCCGTGCCCACGGCGGTCCAGGACCACGGCTCCGGGGACGAAGAGGTCGAGGCCGTGTTGCGTACCTTCGTCCGCGAAGGGCGGCTGGTCCGGCTCCCCGCGCAGTGGACGCGCAAGAAGGTCGTGCTGTGCTACATCGCCGAGCAGACCTTCGAGCCGGGCGTCGACTACCCGGAGCGCGCCGTCAACGAGAAGCTGCGCGCCTGGTGCGTGGGCGGCCTGCTGGACCACGTCGCCCTGCGCCGCTACCTGGTCGACCTGGGGCACCTGCGTCGAGACGACGGCGTCTACTGGCGACCCGCCGAGGACACGGTCCCGGTCTAGGCTCACACCTCCGAGAGGTCAGGTCACTGCCTTCCAGATGGCCAGGGCCACCAGCAGAAGCAGCATGAGGACCATCACCAGCCAGAACGGGGTCATGGCGCCGGGGCGCCAGCCTCTGCGGGGCGCTTCCTGGCGCGGGCCGAGTTCGGAGAGACCCGACTCGGCGGGCGGTGCGGCACCGGCGGCCATCTGCGTGTCCTCCGGAACGGAGAGACCTTCGTCCGGCTTCTCTTCATGGGTCCGGGCCATCGTGTTCTCCCAACCGCGCGCGCTGCCAGAGCCCCCGCCACCTGGGCATTCCCCGTGCCGCGTACCCGTACGAAGCGGACCTACACCCACAAACAGGCGCGCACATCGCGACTAGTCGGCGTCACCAGGGGTACCGCGAGACTGTCGGAAGCAGTGAACGTCCTTCGACGACATCAGGAGGTTGACATGGCACGCGTGAGCCCCGTCGATCTGCAGAAGGCCCTGTCGGGAACCGACTACCCGACCGACCGGGAGGCGCTGGTGGAGTGCGCCAAGCGCAATCACGCCTCGAAGGAGATCACGGAGGAACTCTCCCACCTGCGGAAGAAGACCTTCGACAACCCGGCAGAGGTGAGCAAGGCCGTCTTCGGCCACAAGTGACCCACGGAGGCGACCGGCCACCGAGGCCTCGTCACGACACCAGGCGGGTGGACACTGTCCACCCGCCTCGGAGGCTCCGGAGGCCCGAAAGCCCGGAGACACCTACGACGCCGGGCCGTACGTCCCCACGGACGCGGACCTGCGCGCGTTGCGCGAGGCGGCGACGGGCTGTCACGGCTGCCGCCACGGTTCGGGTGGTGCGCCCGAGCGGATCAGGCGCGGTGGCGGCGCCGAGGGACCTCCGTAGGCTTGATCACGTACGAGACGTCGCATACGAGATGTCGCATGCGAGACGTCTCGTACGAGAAGTCGTCCACGAGAAGGGGCCCCGGTCCCGGGGCTGTCGCGCGGTGCTTTCGCGAGGAGATACGCCATGCCCGCTTCCCCTGGGGGTTCCCGCCGTTCGGACAACGGTGCCGCCGCGTTCGCGGCCTCTCCGCAGTTGACCCGAGCGTTGCAGCAGATCGTGGTGGATCTGGTCGAGCTGCATCTCCAGGGGAAACAGGCGCATTGGAACGTGATCGGTCACAACTTCCGGGATCTGCATCTTCAACTCGACCAGATCGTCGATGACGCCCGGGAGTCGGCCGATGTCATCGCCGAACGCATGCGCGCGCTCGGAGCCTGCCCGGACGGCCGCTCCGACACGGTGACGGCGAACACCACGCTCCCCGCGTTCCCGGAGGGCGAGCTGAGTGTGAGTACCGTGGTCGACCTCGTCACCGCGCGGCTGCGCGCCGCGGTCGACACCGTACGCACCCACCATGACCAGGTCGACGGCGAGGATCCCGCCACGGCCGACCTGCTGCACACGATCATCGACAGCCTGGAGAAGCACGCCTGGATGGTCAGCGCGGAGAACCGGTCGCACTGACGCCGTCGTAGCACGCCCCCTCCCCCGCGAGCCAGCCCTACCCGAAGGACCACGCCATGTCTGCTCCCGTCGTCCTCATCACCGGCGCGCTCACCGGGATCGGCCGCGCGACCGCCTTCGCCTACGCCCGCGACGGCGCGAACGTGGTGGTCAGCGGACGCCACCAGGACAAGGGGGACGCACTCGTCGAGGAACTCCGACGCGAGGGCGGGCAGGCTCTGTTCGTGAAGGCGGACGTGCGCCATGACGCCGAGGTACGCAATCTGGTCGACCGCGCCGTGGAACACTTCGGACGGCTCGACGTCGCCTTCAACAACGCCGGTACCGAGGGCAAGCTCGCCCCGCTCACCGGGGTGACCGACGAGACGTACGAGAACACCTTCGACACCAACGTGAAGGGCACCCTGCTGAGCCTGAAGCACGAGTTCCGGGCCATGCAGACGCAGGACGGCGGCGGCAGCATCATCAACGTCAGCTCTGTCTACGGCCTGGTGGGCTACCCCGGGTTCGCCCTGTACGTCGGCAGCAAGCACGCCGTCGTCGGTATCACCAAGACCGCGGCTCTGGAGGGCGCCAGACATGGCATCCGTGTCAACGCCGTGGCCCCCGGCTACACACGGACCGAGATGTACGAGCGCGCCACCGGCAGCGACGCCGTACGCGACGCCGTCGACTCCGTTCTGCCGATGGGCCGTACGGGCGTCCCCGAGGAGATCGCGGCGGCCGTACAGTACCTGGGCTCCGACAAGGCCTCCTACATCACCGGCCAGACACTCGCCCTGGACGGCGGTCTGATGGCGGGCGCGCCTCTCTTCCCCAACGCCTGACGCTCCATCAGGATCGTCGCTTGCGGTATCCGTCCAGGACGTCCTGGCGGAGAAGGTGGCCGAACCCGGCGGACTCCAGTCGCATCCCCAACTGGGCCTCGGTGATGCCGAGATCGGCCGCCGTGTCCGCCAAGTGCCAGCCGTTCGCGGCGAGTCCGCTGAGCAGGTGACCGCGGCGGACCTGGCTCTCCGACAGGCGGAACGTCTTGAGGTAGGCGATCCTGCCCGTGTCGTCGGTGATGGCCTCGCCGATGTGGTTCTCCTGCTTGGGACGGAACGTCGGCAAGAAGCGGGAGAGCGTGAAGTGTCCCATCCGGTAGACCGTCTGCCAGGTGTACGTGTGCTCCAGCAAGCCGGTCGGCATGGTCGTGTCGTGGAAGCGCGCCCAGGCGTCCTCCTGTTCGGCGGCCGCCGTGCGCAGGTGGGCCAGGGAGCGGATGCGCGCGTCAGGTATGCGCGCCCGGAAGTCCTGCACCGGCGGCATCAACAGGGCGTAGTGGTGGATCAGTTCGCCGTACAGGTCGTGCAGGAGTGTCGGGTGGAGTGCGCGGTAGTCGTCGGGATGCGGGACGACGAACGCGGCCGCGAGCGCGTCGGCGACGTAGACGAGCACGCCGCATTGGCCGGGGTGGATCTCGAAGACGCGGAGCGCGTCGGTGAGTTCGCGTATCTCGGCGCCCACGTAGGCTTCCTCGACGCGCGGGGAGAGCCCTTGGCGGATCGCGCGCTGCGACCACTCCTCCCAGGCGAGCGAGGGGCCGCCGAAGTGCAGTGCCAGATAGCCCTCCAGGGCCAGATGCATGGGGAGGAACCGCAGTCGGTCTCTGGCCTGGCGGCGGGCCATTCTGCGGTGGATGCGCAGGCCCATGGTGGCGGTCGGAGCCGAGTCGTCGTCAGGGGAGGAGAGTTGGGTGCCGTAGGCGGCTGCCGGGGTGCCGTCGCCGGTCCAGGTGGCGACGAATCCGTGCGGGATGTAGGAGACATAGCCGTGCCGCGGGCCGACCTGGACCAGACCGGCCGCGTCACCGTAGAGCCGGGCGCGCAGCCGGAGATCCGCGACAGGTTCGTCACGCACGAGCGGCACCAGCCGGACGGCGCCCCAGACCTGTGCGGGGCGGGTGGTGAGGCCGGTCAGGTCCAGTGTGGTCATCGCGCCCGCTCCTGGTCGTGGTCGCTCGTCATGCGGGCCGCACGGGTGTCCAGGTAGGTGGTCAACTCGGCCAGGCCGGTGCGGCCTTCGGCGAACTGGGCGAGTTCCACCAGCGCGGGAAGGTCCTCGGCGTCACGGATACCCGCGGTGGGCACCGTCGGGGACAGGCGACGCACGTCGAAGTCGGCCGCGTCGTAGACGGGGTTGAGATGGACGACGCCGGTACGGCGCTCGGGGTCGAGCCGGGTTCGCCAGACGCGCAGCACCTCGGCGGCCAGGCCGGGAGGTGCGTTGTCCCAGCCGTCGGAGACGATCACCAGCCTGGACGGCGCGGTGTCCAGCGCGTCGAGGATCCGCCGACCGACCGGCGTCGGCCCGTACGGACGGGTCAGCAGCGCGTCGGTCCGGCCTGACGTCCACAGCCCCGTGTAGTCGTCGGCGAGGGCCGCGAGCAGATGGTGGCAGGCCAGGGCCACGGCCAGCGGCCGACGACGCTTGTGCACCGAACCGAAGGTGGAGAAGCTGTCGTCGAGGACGGCGGTGACCTTGCCCCAACTCCCCCGGTGGGATCCGGCCACCCGGTCGGCGGCCGATTCCAGGGCGTGGGTCAGTTCGGCACGTCGACGCAGGCGGTCCTCGACCGGCAGCGAGAGCACATAGGTCGCCAACCGGGTCAGCGGCATCCCGGCCAGGTCCGCCCGTACCTCTGTGGCCCCGCGCTTGTGCGCGGACTCCTGGAGCCGCAAGGTCTCCAGACGGGTCATCCGCGGTGCGATGCGCTCCAGGAACACATCACGGGGGATGCCGTGCTTGGCGGCGAAGCCCTCGGCGGCCGTATAGGGCAGTTCGTACAGGGCGGCCTGTTCGTAGTGCGCGCGGCGCCACGTCTCCAGGAGGGGTGTCGCGTAGTGCCTGCGGGTCAGCGGCGCGAAGACGAACGTCCCCAACTCCTCGGTGGCGGGGGCCAGATGCGCGTGGCGAAGGGCTCGCTTGAGGCCGCTGCGGTACTTCACGGCGTCGAACGCCGGGTCCGGGCGGGCGGACAGCCAGTCGCGCATGATCGCGCGGGTGCGACGGTTGTTCACCCCGGCCCGGCGCAGGGCACCGAACAGCCCGTACACGCGCTGCGGCGGCAGCGTCGCCAGGCGGCACGCGATCAGTCGGCCCTCGTTGCGAAGCTGCTCGGCGGTGGCTTCCTTGGCGGTCTCCAGCAGATGCCGGATGACGAGGGCGGCGTTGTGGTCGTTGATGTCCAGCGCGAGGACCCCGGCGTACAGGTCGCGGTAGTTCCCCAGCATGTACGCGTGGAGGAAGTCCAAGGACAGCCGCTGCTCGCCCTCGTCGCTGTGGAATTCGCGTTGACCGGTGGAGGTGATCGCCGCGTTGACGAAGAGCAGCACGTCGTCGGCCGCGATGAGGTCCCCGTACGAATCCATCCGGTTCATCCCCCGTAGCTGCCCCATAGAACGGAGCTGCCCCATAGAAGTGGACGCCGGCCGGGGAATGGGGGCACGAGCTGCGAATCATTGCTTTAGAGGCAGGTTCCGGAAGTCGCACCGGAGTCCCGCGACCGGCCACTGGACCGTAACAGAGCAGGCCATACGCCCTCTACTGACTTCCCTTGCCCGCGGTCGGCCCGCGGCGTTCAGCCTCCGCGCACCCGGTCCGGGCCGCGCCCGCCGTCAGGCAGCCGCCCCCGGTACCCGGATCAGCAGTGCGTCGCCCTGGCCTCCGCCGCCGCACAGTCCGGCCGCGCCGAGGCCGCCGCCGCGGCGGCGCAGCTCGTAGGCCAGGTGCACGACGAGCCGGGCCCCGGAGGCACCGATCGGATGGCCGAGCGCGAGCGCGCCGCCGTCGACGTTCACGATGTCCGGGCTGACGCCCAGCCGCTCGGTGGCGACGATGCCGACCGCGGCGAACGCCTCGTTGATCTCCACCAGGTCCAGGTCGCCGGGGACCAGCCCGGCCTTGGCGAGCGCCGCCTTGATCGCGTTGGACGGCTGCTCGTGCAGGCTCGCGTCGGGCCCGGCCACCACGCCGTGTGCGCCGATCTCGGCGATCCAGGGCAGGCCCAGTTCCTCGGCCTTGTTCCTGCTCGCGACCACGACCGCCGCGGCGCCGTCGGAGATCTGCGACGCGGTCCCGGCGGTGATGGTGCCGTCCGCGCGGTACACGGGAGGCAGCTTCGAGAGGATCTCGACCGTGGTGTCGGGGCGCACGCCCTCGTCGGTGTCGCACACGATCGGGTCGCCCTTGCGTCGCGGCACGGTCACCGGGACCAGTTCCTCGGCGAAGCGTCCGGCCGCCGCCGCCTCGGCCGCCTTCCGGTGCGACGCGGCGGCGAAGGCGTCCTGCTTCTCGCGGGTCAGCCCCGGATAGCGGCTGTTGTCCTGCTCGGTCGAGACGCCCATGCCCCGCTGCTCGAACGGGCAGAACAGGCCGTCGTGGAGCATGTGGTCGATGAGTGGTACGTCACCGTGCTTGAAGCCCGCGCGCGACTTGCCCAGCAGATGCGGCGCCTGGGTCATGGACTCCTGGCCGCCCGCGACGACGAGATCGAACTCACCGGCCCGGATGAGCTGGTCGGCCAGCGCGATCGCGTCGAGCCCGGAGAGGCACACCTTGTTGACGGTCAGCGCGGGGACGCTCATGGGGATACCGGCGGCGACCGCGGCCTGGCGGGCCGGGATCTGGCCGGCGCCCGCGGTGAGCACCTGCCCCATGATCGTGTAGTCCACCTGCTCGGGCGCCACCCCGGCCCGTTCGAGGGCCGCCTTGATCGCGATGCCTCCCAGCCGGACTCCGGAGAAGTCCTTCAGGGCCCCGAGCAGACGACCGGTGGGGGTGCGGGCCCCGGCCAGGATGACGGATCCGGACACGACGTCCTCCGCGGGTAGCAGGTGTGGGCCACAACACACCCACGGTACTGAGGAGTTGGGGTTCGAGCGCCTGGCGTCTTCGCCGGTGTGAGCTACGGCACAGCCGGGGCGGCGGTGGCACCGCGTTCGACCAGGCTCACAACAGGCCCTGATCGACCGGGCGCTGGCGCTGATCGGCCGGTTCACGCCCCCCGCGACCAGTGAACCCACTCGGAACGTTCCGTTAGCATGATCCGAACTCATGACGAGCGTCCCCAACGCCCGTCCTTCACCGGAAACCGATGCTATCCGGAACGAAGAGTGACCTGATCACATAACTCCTCACACATTGGCCAAACGTTGATACCTAGAGCGTCGCGGGTGCCTTCGCGAAGAGACAGCAGTACTACCGTCGCCGCCTGGCGTCAGCCACGGGTCATCCTGTGGGCCGTGGCCGGTGTGATCACCTTGGGCTTCCTTGTCGCGCTGGAGATCGTCGCGCGCGGCTACGGCCTGGGAGGGCCGATAGCCAACCAGGTGCGTGAGGTGATATTTCCCCCCAGATCAGGATTCGTGCTGTACGGCAGCATGGCGCTGATGATGGTGGTGCTCACCTGGCGGCAGCGGCTCGTCTCGTTCCTCGCCGCGCTCGGTGTCGACGCCGTCTTCCTGCTGGTGCGCTGGGTGGCCGACATCAAGGTGACCGAAGGCCATCCGTTCGGCAACGGCGCGTTGTGGGTGATCGTGGGCTGGGCGGTGATCGCCGTCACACGTCGCGCGGGTGAGGAACGTCTCCACATACTGAAGGGCGTCGCGCTCGGCCTGCTGCTGGTGACCGGCCGCAAGATCGGCGACACCTGGCTGCTCATCACGTCCAAGACCCGCCCGCAGGTACTCGACCAGTACGTGGCGACCGCTGATCACGCGCTGGGCAACCCGTCGTGGCTGGTGGGCCGGGTCGTCGAGGCCACCGGGGTGGTCGGCTCCACCTTCCTCCACATCGTCTACGCGCAGCTCCCGGCGGCGGCGGTCGCCGTCGCGTTCTACCAGCTCCGCAACGTCGCGACCGAGCGCCGCTTCCCGCGCCACCACCTGGTGCACACGTTCCTGGTCATCGGTCTCCTCGGACCGGCCATCTACATGATCTTCCCGGTGGTCGGACCGGTCTACGCCTTCAGCGCCGAAGGGGGGCACTGGGCGCTGGCCGATCTGTGGCCGAACACGCTGCCCTCGCTCGGCACCCCGCAGCACATGCCCTTCGACGAGATCACCCCGCGCAACTGCATGCCCAGTCTGCACACGGCGTGGGCCACCGCGATCTTCCTGCACTCCCGCAACGGCCCGCGCGCGCTGCGATTCGCGGGCACGGGCTGGCTGATCGCCACGCTCACCGCGACGCTCGGGTTCGGCTACCACTACGGCGCGGATCTCGTGGCCGGTGTGGTGTTCACGCTGACGATCGAGGCGGGGCTGCGCGCGTTCGAGCGCGGCTGGGACCGGTCGGCGACCCAACTGGTCGCCTACGGCACGGCGGTCTTCACCGCGCTTCTGGTGGCCTACCGCTGGCTGCCGACGCAGATGGCCGCGTACCCCTGGCTGTTCGGACCGCTTCTCCTGCTGGCGCTCGCCTCGGTGATCCACCTCTATGTGCGGACCACCAGAGCGTGGGACCCGAAGGCCGCGCCGGTACCCCAGCCGCAGCCGCAACCCGAACTGGCCTGAGCAGGGCGGGCGCTGAACCAGGGCGCCCGCTCGGGCCGCTTCCATGCCGTGCCGGAGGGCGTTGTCAGTGGGCGGAGTTAGGTTCGTTCCTGTTCCGCCGACCTGGCGTGAACGCCCCCTTGTTCTGCCATGCATGGGAGAGATGCGTTGTCATCCTGGGAGAGGTCGAGCACGGTGCGGGTCGTCCCGCCCGCGCGACCGCGGAAGCTTGCCAAGGTGCCGTTCGTGGAGCTGGCCGACGGGCGGTTGCAGGGCGTGGTGTCCAGCGGCTCCGACACAGGGCGCGTGTACGTGTCCTCGATCGCGGCCGGGACGTACGCGTACGCGTGCAGCACCAACAACAACCGCCCCTGCGGCGGCGCGCGGGGCGGCTTCTGCAACCACATCCGCGCGCTCGTCGCCGAGGCCGTCCTCCAGTACGGCGCCGAGCGCGTCGCCCGGTATCTGAAGGCCGAGCCGGGCGACGGGGAACTCGACGGCGCGGGGCTCGTCGCGTCGATGGCCGCCACGCGCCCGGCGCCGGGCGGCAGTTCGGCCGCCGCCCCGGTCTTCAGCCGGTTCCTGCGCCATCTGACCTATCTCGAACTGGAACCGGTCACCGCGCCGTTGCCCGAGATGCACTGGTTCCCGTCGACGGGGGCGGTGGCCTGATGCGTACGGATCTGTTCTTCGACCCTGTCGACGGGCTCGACGAGGCGCTCGCGGCCGTGGACGCCTTCGACGGCGTCCTGGTGGACGGGCTGCTGCGCCCGCAGCCCGCGCAGGTCACCGGTCTGACGGCGCTCGCCGACGCCGTCGCGGGCACGCCGCTGGCCGCGCGGGTCGCGGAGGCGGTGGAGAGGGCCGCGGCCGGTGCCGCTTCCGAGGACCACTTCGTGGTGCTCGCCGCCGCGCGCACCGCCCTCATGGGCTCCGTCCACGACGCGCTGACGGCCCGCGTCGGGGAGGTGACCGGACGGCCGCGCGCCGAGGAGAGTGCTGCCGCCGCCGACGGCGAGGAGCACGCCGCGAACGTACTGGCCGCCGCTCGCGCATGGCTGTGCGATCTCGCGCGGACCGGCTGGCACGGGATCGACCACGACCTGATCGCCGGGGCCGCGCCCGTGGTCTCCGCGATGCTGCCCGACCCGCTGCTGCGGCGGCAGGCGGCCCTGCTCGACGGCTTCGCCGCCGAACTCGCCGCGTCCTGCCCGGGAACGGCCCTGGAGCGTGTTCCGGAGCGCCGCTGGGCCGATCTGTGGTCGCGCGCGCTGCTCCTGACCCTGCCGGGCGCCGCCCGCACGCACGCCGTCTCCCCCGCGACCGGCCGTCTGCTGCCGCTCGGCGTCGATGTGCAGGAGCACGCGACCGCGGTGCAGGCCCAGGTCCACGCGGTGTTCGAGCCCGCCGACGGCACGGCACCGCGCCTGGTCCGGGCCTCGGTGTCCGCGCCGAAGCCGGACACCGTCGTCGGCGCCGGGCTGTGGCAGTTGCTCCGCCCGCGGATGTCGTTGCTCGCCGCCGTCGGCGAGGGCCGCTCCATGCAGCTGGACGCCATGCCCCTGACCCCCGAGGGCGACCTTCTCTGGGACGACGAGCGGGCCCGTGCGGGCGAGGCCGCCGACCCGTTCGCGACGGCCCGGGTGATCCTGTCCACCGCGACGGATCCCGTCACCGCCCCGCTGGACCGCCATCCGGCCCGGATCGCCGTACCCGTCCTGCTGGAGGGGTACGCGGCCGAGTCGGCGGACGACGGGACGCTGGCGTTCGACCTCGCCGGGCAGCGGCTGGCCGTCGACACCGACCGCGCGCCGGCCGCGGGCCCGCTCACCGCGAAGGCGGTCGCCGCGTCCGGCGCGTGCGTGGGGCTTCTGCGCTGGGACGCCGGGGAGTTCGTCCTCCAGCCGATGGCCGTGGAGACGACCGTACGGAAGAAGACCGTCGCCGTGCACGCGGGCGCGTGGGCCGGTGGCACCACCGACAAGGCCGGGGCACGCGCCGAGAAGGCGGCCACCGACGCCGTCGCCGTCCTGCGGGAACGCGCGGGAAGGCTGCTGCGGAAATGACCGACCACGCCCTGGGCGGCGGACCCGGTTCCGCCGCCGCGCCACCGACCGGGCCGGACGCCGACGACAACCGCCGCCAGGTCCTGTACTGGCGGCTGCTGGCCCGGCTCTTCGACCACGAGGAGCAGAGCACGCTGGAAGCGGCGAGCCTCGCCGTGGTCGAGGACATCGGCCTGCCGTCCGCGCTGCTCGACCCGGGCACGTCCGTCGACTCCGTCGTCCAGCGCCACCCCGAGCTGGCCGCCGAGTTCGACGGCCTGATGACCCCGGAGCCCGAGGCGGACGACGCACGCGACCGCGCCGCCGAGGTGCGGCGCGCCGCGCTCGCGTCGAAGCTGCTGCTCAACGTCTTCGCCACCGGCTCCGGAACGGTCAGCGCCGGGCAGTTGGCGCGCTGGCAGTCCGACAAGAGCTGGCTGGAGCGCGCGCTCGGCTGCTCGCCGGGCGAGCGGCCCACCGGAGCGGCCGGTGGTGGCCTGGGAGCCGAACTCGGCTCCATCGAGGCCGACTTGGTGCAGCGTATGCATCTGCGCGAGGTCCTGGCCGACCCCGCGCTCGCCGCCCGGCTCACCCCGAGCATGTCCCTGATCGAGCAGTTGCTGCGCGACAAGGGCAATCTCTCCGGTGTCGCGCTCGCCAACGCCAAGTCCCTCATCCGGCGTTACGTCGACCAGGTCGCCGAGGTGCTGCGGACGCAGGTGGCGAAGGCCACGGTCGGTGAGCTGGACCGTTCGGTGCCGCCCAAGCGGGTCTTCCGCAACCTCGACATCGACCGCACCCTCTGGAAGAACCTCACCAACTGGAGCCCGGAGGAGGAGCGTCTCTACGTCGACCGCCTCTACTACCGGCACACCGTGCGCCGGACGACCCCCCAACGGCTGATCGTCGTCGTGGACCAGTCCGGCTCGATGGTCGACTCCATGGTCAACTGCACCATCCTGGCCTCCATCTTCGCCGGGCTGCCCAAGGTGGACGTCCACCTCATCGCGTACGACACGCGCGCGATCGACCTCACGCCCTGGGTGCACGATCCGTTCGACGTCCTGCTGCGGACGAATCTGGGCGGCGGCAACGACGGACCGGTCGCCATGGCCATGGCCCGGCCGAAGATCGCCGAGCCCAAGAACACCGTCATGGTGTGGATATCGGACTTCTATGAATTCGACCGTTCCCAGCCGCTGTTCGAGGGCATCGAGGCGGTCCACCGGTCCGGGGTGAAGTTCATCCCCGTCGGCTCGGTGACCAGCTCGGGGCGGCAGGAGGTCAACCCCTGGTTCCGGGAGCGGTTCAAGGCGCTCGGCACCCCGGTGGTCTCCGGCCACATCGACAAGCTCGTCCACGAACTCAAGACGTTCCTCACCTGAGACGGCCCCCGGCCCGACCGCCCGCCGTCCCCCGCGAGGGGACGCCCGGCCGCCGCTGCCCGCACGCCGCTGTCCCCCACTGACCTGATCCGCTCCGAAAGGCCTGTGCCATGTCCGACCTGCTGCGCGCCCCCGCCGAGATCAAGTACGCCGAGGAACTCGAGTGGTTGGAGTCGATCGACGACGGCCCCAAGCCGTTCTCCTGGCGGCTGTCCCCGAAGATGGTCCGTCTGTTCATCCTCGGCTCCGAGCGCGCCGACGGCCTCGACCGCGAGGTGGCGCAGAAGTGGTTCGGCGACCGGAGCTTCGTCGAGCGCTCCATCGTCACCCTCGCCTCCGACCGCGGCCTGCTGCTGATCGGCGACCCCGGTACGGGCAAGAGCTGGCTGGCGGAGCTGCTCTCGGCCGCGATCTGCCGCAACTCCACCCTGGTGGTCCAGGGCACGGCCGGTACCACCGAGGACCACATCAAGTACTCCTGGAACGTGTCCATGGTCATCGCCAAGGGCCAGTCGCGCGAGTCCATGATCCCCTCGCCGATCATGACCGCGATGGAGACGGGCGCCATCGGCCGCTTCGAGGAGCTGACCCGCTCCACCAGCGATGTGCAGGACGCGCTGATCTCGATCCTCTCCGAGAAGTACATCTCCGTACCGGAGTTGGAGAGCGACGGCGGCGGCGACAACATCGTCTTCGCCAAGCCCGGGTTCTCGATCATCGCCACCGCCAACAGCCGGGACCGGGGGGTCAACGACCTCTCCTCCGCGCTCAAGCGCCGCTTCAACTTCGTCCGCATCCCGGTGGTGACGAACAAGAAGAGCGAAGCCGAGATCGTCCGCTTCCGCACCGAGGAACTGCTGCGCCGCCATCGGATAGAGCTGGAGGTGCCGCCCACGCTCCTCGACGTCCTTCTCCAGAGCTTCGCCGATCTGCGCGCCTCGGCCGCCGCGGCCGGCAGCGACGACGAGAAGCTGGAGTCCGCGCTGTCCACCGCCGAGCAGATCGGTGTGCTCGAAGACGCCGTCCTGCACAGCAACTTCTTCGGCGAGCGCACCCTGACCGCCCGCGGCCTCGCCTCCTCGCTGGTCGGTTCCCTCGCCCGCCGCGAGCCCGAGGACCTGGCCATCCTCAACAAGTACCTGCACGGGGTCGTCGAGCCGCGCGGCAAGGAAGAGGGCGGCTCCTGGCCCGAGTTCCTGGAGGGCGGCCGTGACGCGATCGCCAAGCTGTCATGAGCGACGTTCCCGAGAGCCGCGTGGCCGCGACCCCGTTCGCGGCCCTGCGCGGTCAACTGCACGAAGCGGCGACGCGGTTCGCCGACGGTCCCGAAGCGCTTGAGGGCATCCTGCTGGGCATGGTCGACGACGTCGACCGCGCGCTGGGCGAGCGGCTGGAGATCTTCCCCGTCTGCCACCACTCCCCCGCCTCCGCCCTCGCGATGGCCCGCCGACTGCACGAGAAGCAGCCGAAGGTCGTCTATCTGGAGCTGTGCGAGGACATGGCGCCGCTCCTGACCGAACTGCGCAACTGCCGCCTGCCGGTGGCCGTACAGGCGTTCGCAAGCGAGATCGAGGGCCTGCCCGCCGAGTGGGCCCCGCTGTCGGTCGTCGCACCGATCACGGAAGCCTCCGCCGAGTACCAGGCCATCTCCTACGCACTGGACACGCCCGGCGTCGAACTCGTCCTCGTGGACCGTTCGTCCGACCATGTCTTCCAGTGGGACTCCCGGCACGAGCAGCCGAAGGAGCCGACCGACGACACGGCGAGCCCCGCCACCGAACCGGCCGAGGCCGCGCTGCACGGCGAGGCCGTCGGCGTCGAGATCGGTGATCTCCGGCCGCGCTTCGCCGAGTTGGAGGAGCATCTGCTGCGCCACGGCAAGGTGCGGCACTGGTCGGAGTGGTGGCATCAGTACGTCGAAGTGCCGCTCGGTGACAGCGATCACGACACCTACCGCCAGGTCATGTTCCTCATCGGCAGCCTGTTCCGGCGGCTCGCCCCGGGCGACGGGGACCGGGTGCGCGTGGACGAGGACCGCGAGCGGTACATGTGGACCCGGATGCGCGCGCATCTGCGCGCGACCGGCGCCGACCCGGAGGACTGCCTGTACATCTGCGGCGCCTTCCACGCGGCCGGCCGCGTCGAGGAGTTCGGCGTCCGCGGTACGGACACCTTCGCCATCTCCCCGCGCACGGCGACGCGTTGGCAGTACGGCCTGATCCCGTCGAGCCACGCGGCGATCGAGGCGCAGTTCGGCCTCGCCTCCGGGTCGGTGTCGATCGCCGCGACGCAGTGGGCGAAGAACCTCAAGCGCACCCGCGTGAAGCCGTACCGCCTGCAAGGGCAGGCCGGGACGAAGAAGGAGCGGCCCACGAAGGCCGCGGCGCCCGCTCCCGTCGTCCCCGCCGCGGCCACGGACCAGCTCTCCGGCTTCCTGAGCCGGCCACCGGTCCTCGACACCCTGGACGAGGCCGAACTGCTCGGCTGGTCCGTGGACATCACCCGCGCCGCGCGCCGCAACGGCTATCTCGCCTCGACCGCCGACGCGATCGCGGTGTTCGAGACGTCGATCCTGCTCGCCGGAATGCGGGACCGGGCCAAGCCGACGCCGTACGACTTCCAGGACGCGGCGATCACGTGCATCGAGAAGGACACCGTCCCCGGGCGGCGCGACGTACGCCGTCTGGTCGAGATCATGATGGGCGGGGACCGGATCGGCCAGGTCGGCTACGACGCGCTGCCGCCCCTCGCCCGCGACGTCCATGACCGGCTGGCGCCGCTCGAGCTGAACCTCCAGCAGCGCGGGGTGCGCCGGGCCCTGCTCGACATGGCGTCGCATCCGGAGCTGCGGGCCTGCTCGGACGTGCTCTGGATGCTGCGCAGGCTGATGCCGGCCGGTGCCGCACGGCCCATCATGGGCGAGCGGCGCCTCGGCGAACGCTCCATCCAGGAGTCATGGGACCTCTCGCTCGGCACGCATCAGCGGGCGCTCATCGAACTCGGCTACGAGGGCGTGAGTCTGGAGCAGGTGCTGGAGCAGCGGCTGCGACGCACCGCGTACGGGCCGCAGGCGACGACGGCGCAGGTACTGGCGGCGATCGAGGACGCGACGCTCCACCTCACCGGCCGCCGCCTGGCCGACGAGCTGGGCGCCCGCGCGCTGGAGGTCCTCGCCTCCGAGCGCACCGTCGACGGGGCGCCCGAGGTGCTGCGCCGGATACGCGGGCTGCTGGCGTACTACCGCACCCATGAGCCCGTGCTGCCCTCGTGGATCGAGTCGTTCGTCAAGGCCGGGTACGCCCACTACTGCACGCTGCTGCCGATGGCGTTCGCCGACGAGGACGCCTCCGTACGTCATGTGGCGGCGATGCTGGGCTTCCTGTTCAGCATGGAGGGCCTCGCGCTGTCGCTGGGCTGCGACCGGACCCAGCTCGAACTGGCCGTCGCCCAGTCGCATCCGAAGGATCAGGCGAAGACGGCCCTGCTGTGGGCGGCGCGGGTGCAGCTCGGCACCCTCTCGCGGGAGGAGGTGCGGACCCGCTGCGCCGAGCTGCTGGCCAACCCGCTGGTGGTGCCCTCCTACCCGCAGTACCTCAGCGGCTTCGTCCACGCCCTTGAGCCGGTGCCGGGCCTGGCGGACGTGGTGGTGGAGGCCGTGTCGAACGCGTTCGGGCGGCTTCCGGACGCCGTGCTGCTGCCGTGGCTGCCGGTCCTGATCACCACGCTGCGGTCGAACGCCGCGGAGCTGGCCCCGCTGATCGTCCGCGAGGCCGGGCGGATCTTCCCGGCGCGGCTGGCGGCGCTGGACACCTGGGTGCCGCCGTGGCGGCAGGAGCAGCCGACGGCACCGGCCCGGGGCGTCCGGACCTCCGAGGGTGTGGCGCTGCTCCCGGCCCACCCCGCGACCTGCGACGCGGTCGCGGATCTCCTGGGCTGCACGGACGGCTGGGGGGCGCGGGCCGAGGAGCGTCCTCGGGGCGCGCGGCTGCTCCCCGCGCACCCGGCGACGTGCGACGCGCTGGCGGATCTCCTGGGCTGCGACGCCCCGTGGTCGTCGGCCGACCGGACGCCCGGCACCGCCGCGCTGACGGCCGAGCACCCCGCCACGGCTCGGGCACTGGCGGAGCTGCTCACCGGCCCGTGACACCGGCATCGGCCGCCGGGGCATCGCGTCCCGGCGGCCGTGGCCGCTCGCTCGGAAGGCGTTCGACGGCGATGAGGGCGGCGTCGTCGCCGATGGATCCGTCGGTGTGGCGGAGCAGATCCTTGTGGACGTACGCGACGAGGCGCTCCGGGCCGCCGTTCCCGTCCCATGCCGCGATCCGCTCGGCCAGGGGGTAGAAGGTGCCTTCGCGGTTCCGTGCCTCGATGACTCCGTCGGTGTACAGCAGCAGGATGTCGCCGGGCTCGAAGCCGAAGGTGTCGACCACGTACTGGTCCTCGGCGGGGGGCATCAGGCCGAGCGGGCACCCCGGGCTGCTCGCGTCCAGCGGGCGGATGGTGCCCGCACGCAGCAGCAGGGGCGGCGGATGACCGCAGCTCACGATCTCCACCAGGCCGACCTCATCGGGGATGTCCAGCAGCAGCGCGGTCACGAACGACTCCGCGGCCACGGGGTCGTCGGCAGCGTCGCACGCCCACTTCCAGTACATGGCGTGCCCCAGGTGCATCACCATGCGCAGCAGCGAGAGGTTGCGGTAGGCGGAGCCGTGAAAGGCCCCGAGCAGGAGCGAGGTGTCCTCGATGGCGTTCAGCCCCTTGCCCCGGACATCGCCGATGACCAGCCGGGTCGCGCCGCCGTGGCGTACCGACGCGTACAGATCGCCGCCGACCTGGGCCTCCTCCTCGGCGGCGATGTAGTCGGTCGCGATCCGCAACGGGCCGGAGCGCCGGGGCAGCGGCCGGATCAGGACCTCCTGCGTGGCCACGGCCACGGAGCGGGTCCGTGCGAGCTGCTGCTCCTGCCGACCGCGGACATAGCGGAAGGCGACCAGGAACCCGGAGATCATCGCGATACCGAGGGCCTGTGCCTGCAAGTTCGTCGTCATCCTGGAGCCCTGGAGGACGGGCACGAGGATCTGCCCGGTCACGGCCAGGACGCCCATCAGCCCGATGCCGAGCGGCCCGGCGAAGGAGGCGGTGAGGGCAGGGGCGACGACCAGCAGCGGGCCGAGCTGGATGCCCGGGGTCAGGATGTCCGTGATCGTGATCGCGGCGATCAGCGCGAGCGGAATCAGGAGCAGCAAGTGGCGAGCCCGCACAGCCCGGCGACTTTCCCATATGTCCCGCTTTACGCTCATACCTCATGTTCGCATCCGGGATACTCCGACGCCTTCAGTCATGCACGCGTCAAGCTGCATGGAGGGTCGCAAGAACCTGCCTCGCGCAGCCTGGCGGCGCAGGCCGAACTATCGTCGCGCCCGTGACCGCATCACTGACATGCAGGAAGACACTCTCCCTCGAAGCGGGGTCCGTCTACGCCTGGGAGACCGCGGAAGGGGCCACCGGGAACATCCTGATCGACCCGGCGGAATCAGTCGCCCGCCCCTGCTCGGCGGAGGGAATACCCCTCGGCGGCATGGTCCTCGTCAAGAGCGTGGGGAATGTGGAGAACCCGCACCCGGACCCGGGAATCCGTCGCGCATTCCTGACCGCCGCATCGGTGATCTTCCAGGAGGGCGAACGACAGGGACGGCTGCCCGAAAGGATCACCCGCACCTACTGGTAGCACCCCACGCCGCCTCAAAGCCCCTCGTCTCGCAAGGAAGAGCGAGCACCTCGAATTCCCGTTCACTCAATTCAGCCGGCTTTTTTAGGAATTTACCAACCATACGAACCAGGAAATCGTTTCTCCATCTCTACGATCACGACCCATGACCGAAACTCCACGGGACAACTCCGCCACCCCCGCCTGCACAGTCGCCCGCTATCTCGCGCTGCGGTTGGGCGAGTTGGGGATCACCCATCTGTTCGGTGTGCCCGGCAACCACCTCGGCCCGTTCCTGACCACCCTGCGGGCCGAAGGCGACATCGAGTGGGTCGGCACCCCCACCGAGGGCGGCGCGGGCCAGGCCGCCGACGCCTACGCCCGCGTCCACGGTGTGGGCGCCGCCGCGGTCACGTACAGCGTCGGCGCGTTCAACCTGCTGAACGCCTGCGGTGGCGCCTATGTCGAGCGGGTCCCGCTCGTCGCCATCAACGCCTCCCCGCCCTACGAGCAGTGGCAGAACTACCGCGCCCTCGGCCTGCTCACCTCGCACATGAGCCCCCGCGCGGAGAGCAACCTGGACGCCTACCGGCAGGTCACCGTGGACGCGCAGGTCATCTCCAACCCCGGCCTCGCCGCCGGTCAGATCGACGCCGCGCTCACCGCGTGCCTCTCCGAGCGCAGGCCCGTCTATCTGGAGGTCATGGAGGACCTGTGGGACGAGCCCTGCCCCGAGCCCGAGGGGCCGATCCTGTGCCACGAACGGCCGTTCAGCGCGCGCAACCAGCGCATGCTGGACGACGCCGTCACCGCGCTGCTCACCCTGATCGAGGAGCACCCCGGCCCGGACGGCAGGCCCCGCCCCATCGTGTGGGCGGGCGAGGAGATCGACCGGTTCCGCCTCGGTGAGCAGCTCACCGAGCTGGTGGAGGCCACCGGTGTGCCGTTCTGCACCACCGTCGGCGCCAAGGCCGTCGTGGACGAGGACCTGACGCAGTTCCACGGCGTCTACAACGGCCACGCCAGCCACCCTGATGTGCACCGGATCTTCAAGGACTGGGCCACCTGCCGGATCGGCCTCGGCGCCTGGTCCACGTCGAAGAACCTCGAGGGCGAGCAGTGCGTGGGCGACGACTGGGTGATGGCGGCGAACGGCGGTGTCAGCGTGGGCACTTCCTACTTCCCCGATGTCCAGCTCCGCCAACTGCTGCCCGCCCTCCAGGACGCGCTGGTGAAGAGCTACGGCTTCGGGGGGCTGGCCGCCGACTACTACGCCGAGGCCCACGCCCACCACGGAGCCCGGAGCGACCGCCCGGCCAGCCTGGCGCACCACCGCGCCTCGCTCCGGATCAGCGGCTCGCGGTCCAGGCAGCCCGAACCGCTCGCCTACGACGGCGTGTTCGACCGGATCAACCACTTCCTGGGCCACGAGACCGAGCAGAACTGGACGGTGGTCTCCGACGCCGCGTTCTCCCTCATCGGCTCGATGCACCTCTCCCTGTCCGCAGGCCAGTACCTCTCGCAGGTCAGTTGGCTGTCCATCGGCTGGTCGGTCGGCGCGGCCACCGGCGCCGCGCTCGCCCCCGAGCGCGGACACGCCCGCCCGATGGTGTTCGTCGGCGACGGTGCCTTCCAGGAGACCTGCCAGGAGATCTCCACCCACACCCGGCTCGGACTGCGGTCGGTGGTGTTCGTCATGGACAACGAACACCTCTACGGCATCGAGCAGATGCTGGTGCACCCGTCCTACTTCGCCGAGCAGGCCGCCGAATCGGACGGGGCGGACTTCTACAACGTCCTCCACCCATGGCAGTACGAGCACCTCGCCGCCGTCTTCGCGGGCCCGAAGACCCCCGCGAACGGGGTCACTGTCGCGCACACCTCGGACCTGGACGATCTGCTGGTACGCCTCAATGACCCGACCGACCCGGTCAACACCGGACCGCTCCTGGTCCGCGTCCGACTGCCCCGGCACGACTATCCGCGCGCGATGGCGTACAAGGTGCCGAAGACCTCGTAGCCGCCCTCGCGGTCCGGGTGTCACCCGGCGGCTACAGCAGCGCCATGGGTCCGCCCGCGTCCAGGGCCGCGATCCGTTCGCCGACCGACGCGACGAGACCGGTGTCCTCGGCGAGGTCCGACGCACCGAGGACGGTGAGCAGTTCGCGCACCGCCGCTTCGGGTGCGCCGGTCCAGGCCGCACGGATCCGGTCGGCCTGCGGATCGTTCAGGTCCTGGTCGCGGGTGTGGCGGGCCCAGGCGGCGAGGGCACCGGTGAGCATCGGCGCGGAGCCACCGGCCGCGCGGAGTTCGCGCAGCGGGGGCAGCCAGCGCTCGGTGACCTTGAGCGAGCCGTCGGTGGCGATCTGCCGGAGCAGATGGCGCATCGCCGGGTTGGCGAAGCGGGCCACCAGGCCGTCCACGTACGCGTCGGCGTCGAGCCCGGTGGGCAGCGTGCCCGCCACCTCGGCGGCGTAGGCGCGCAGCACCGGCTCGGCCCACGGGGCGGTCATGGCGCCCGCGACGGTCTCCCCACCGTCCGCGAGGCCGAGGCAACTCAGCAGCGTGTGCGCGCCGTTGAGCAGGCGCAGCTTCATCATCTGGTACGGGGCGACGTCCGGCACGAAGAGCGCGCCGGTGTCCTCCCAGCGGGGGCGTTCGGCCATGAACGTGTCCTGGAGGACCCACTGGGTGAACGGCTCGCCCACCACGGCGCCTTCGTCGCGTACCCCGAGCACCGTGCTCGCCGCGTCCCGGTCGGCGCCGGTCGCAGCCGGGACGATGCGGTCGACGACGGTGGACGGGAAGGCGACGCGGGTCGTGATCCAGTCGAGGAGCGCGTCGGCGTCCGGCCAGCCGGAGGCCGCCACGAACGCGCGGACCAGCCGCGCCAGGACCCGCCCGTTGTCGGCCATGTTGTCGCAGCACACCACCGACAGCGGGGCGTCGAGGGTGCGCCGGGCGCGCAGGCCGTGCGCCAACTGTCCGACCACGCTGACCGGTTCGGGTCTTCCGGCGAGATCGGCCGCGACCGGCGGGGCGGTGGTGTCCAGGCCGCCGTCGGCCGCGCGCCCGTAGCCCTTCTCGGTCACCGTGGTGGTCACCACGGTGACGTCCGGGCAGCCCAGGAGTTCCCGCAGCCGGGTGGCGTCGTCCACGGCGTGGCGCACCTCGGTGAGTTGGCCGATCACCCGGGTGCGGGGGCCGTTCGGGGTGCGCAGGGTCAGGGAGTAGAGCCCGTCCTGCGGGGCCAGGGTGTCGAGGACGGTGCGGGAGCGCTGGGAGAAGCCCGCGATCCCCCAGCCGCCGCCGTGCAGCGCCTCGGCCTGCTCGGTGTGGACGGCCTGGTGGGCGCGGTGGAAGGCACCGAGGCCGAGGTGGACGATCCGCGTGCCGAGGGCGCGCGGGTCCACCAGGGGGCGGCTCCCGGCGGGGAGGGAGCCGAGCGTCGCGTACGAGAGTCTGTTCACCAGTCGTGCACCGATCCGTCCGAACGACGGCCCACCGGAAGGTACTTGGGGTCGTACGGGAAGCGGGCCGCGGCCTCCTCGTCGAGTTCCACGCCGAGTCCGGGCGCGTTGGAGGGGTGCAGGGCGCCGTCACGCAGCTCGTAGCCGGGCCGGAACACCTCGTGGGTGACCGGGGCGTGCTCCATGTACTCCTGGATGCCGAAGTTGGGCACCGTGACGTCGAGATGGACGGCGGCGGACAGGGAGACCGGGGACAGGTCGGTGGCGCCGTGCGAGCCGGTGCGGACCTGGTACAGCTCGGCGAGGTGGAAGATCCGCCGCAGATGGGTGATGCCTCCGGCGTGGGCGACGGAGCAGCGGATGTAGTCGATCAGGCGCTCGGTGATGAGCTGTTGGCAGTCCCAGATGGAGTTGAAGACCTCACCGACGGCGATCGGGGTGGTGGTCGCCTGCCTGATCTGCCGGAAGTTCTCCTGGAGTTCGGCCGGGGACGGGTCCTCCATCCAGAACAGCCGCAGTTCCTCGAGCTGTTGGCCGAGGCGCCCGGCCTCGGTGGGGGTGAGGCGGTGGTGGACGTCGTGCAGGAGGTGGAAGTCGAAGCCGAACCTCTCCCGGATCTCGGTGAGATAGCGCGGGGCGAAGTCCAGGTACTTCTCGGTGTCCCACAGTTGCTCGTCGGGAAGGGCCGCCGCGGCCGGTTCGTAGACGGCTCCCTTGCGGACGCCGTACGTGCCGGCCACCCCGGGCACCGCGGTCTGCGCGCGGATCGCACGGTAGCCGAGGTCCTTGAACCGGGCGACGTCGTCGACGAGTTCGCTCACCGTCGCCCCGCTGGCGTGGCCGTAGACCAGGGCGCCCTCGCGGGCCTTGCCGCCGAGCAGGTCGTACACGGGCATGCCCGCGACCTTGCCCTTGATGTCCCACAGCGCGGTGTCGACGGCGGAGACGGCCGTCATGGTGACCGGGCCCCGGCGCCAGTAGGCACCCTTGTAGAGGTACTGCCACATGTCCTCGATGCGGTCGGCGTCGCGGCCGATCAGCAGCGGGACGAGGTGGTCTCGCAGGTAGGAGGCGACGGCGAGTTCGCGGCCGTTGAGCGTGGCGTCGCCGAGGCCGGTCACCCCGTCGGAGGTGGTGAGCTTGAGGGTGACGAAGTTGCGGCCCGGCGAGGTCACGATGACCTTCGCGTCGGTGATGGTGGCCAAGGAAGCAGCCTTTCCCGGAAGCAGGGTGGATCAGTGGCTGGCGGACGGGGCGGTGGCGGCGGGCCGGGACTTCACGGCGGCGGGGCCCCAGTCGGCGTACTCGACACCGCCCCGCTTGCCGGGCGCGGTCTCGGGCATGAAGAACAGGGCCACCACGGAGACCAGGATCAGCGCCGCGACGTAGACCGCGACCCAGGTCCAGGAGCCGTCACCGGCGATCAGCAGCGCGGAGGCGACCACGGTGAACGGGCCCGAGGCGATCATCGAGCCGAACTGCCAGACCACCGAGACACCGCTGTAGCGGGCGCGGGCCGGGAACAGTTCGGGGAAGTACGAGGCCTGCGGCGCGTAGGTACCGGCGTGGCCGAGAGCGAGACCGGCGATCAGCAGCGCGACGATCACGGCCATGTCGCCGGACTCGATCGCCTTGAAGGCGGGGACGACCAGGACGAGGTTGAGCAGCGCGGCGGCCAGATAGACCGGGCGGCGGCCGACCTTGTCGGTGAGGCGGCCGATCAGCGGTATCGCGACCAACTCGCAGGCGATGGCGATCATCACGGCGTTGAGGATCATGCCGCCGTCGACGTCGTGCTCCTTGCCGTAGGCGACCAGGAAGACCGTGTAGAACGGGAAGACCGCGGCCTCGACGAACTTGGTGAACAGACCGCCGAACAACTCCCGCTTGTGGTCGCGGGTCAGGACCTTGAGCGGCGCGGTCTCCTTGGCCTCGGGCTTCGTGGCCTCGGTCTCCTTGGCGGCCTCGAAGGTCTCCGACTCGTCGATCTTCAGACGGACGAACAGGCCGATGACGACCACGAAGAGGGAGAGCAGGAAGGGGACGCGCCAGCCCCAGGAGAGGAACGCCTCCTCGGAGAGCTGCGTGGTCAGCAGGGCGAACAGGCCGGTCGGGACCAAGTAGGCGGCGGGCGAGCCGAGTTGGACGAAGCTGGCCAGGAACCCTCGCTTGCCGGGCGGCGACTTCTCCGCGGTCAGCAGTACGGCGCCGCCCTGCTCGCCGCCGACACCGAAGCCCTGCACCAGACGGACGAGGACGAGGATCACCGCGGCCCAGATGCCGATCTGGTCGTACGTCGGCAGCAGACCGACCACGAAGGTGCCGAGACCGGTGAGGAGCAGCGTGAAGACGAGCGCCTTCTTGCGGCCGACGCGGTCACCGATGTGGCCCCAGACCAGACCGCCGAGCGGGCGCGCGAAGAAGCCGACGGCGTACGTCGAGAACGCGGCCAGGGTGCCCACGGTGGGGTCGACCTCGGGGAAGAAGACCTTGTTGAAGGCCAGGGCCGAGGCGGTGCCGTAGATGAAGAAGTCGTAGTACTCGGCGATGGTGCCGACCACCGAGGCGCCGATGGTGCGCCGCAGGTCCTTCGGTGGGGCGTCGTCGAGGGGAATCGTGTCGCTCATCTTCCTGCCTCCTTGCAGGCTCAACAAGGCCACGTGGCCCGTCTGTCGGAGATGGCCCGCGCAGCGGAGCCGTGGCGCGAACCGCGCCGAGCGCCACTGTGACCCAGTGGCGTCGGCTACCATACAAGTACGTCAGAAATCGTCAAGTGTCGGAGGAACGACGATGGCCTCGCCCTCAGGACTGCACGCCGCACGGGCGCGGGGAGGGAACGCACGGCAACTCGTCCATGAGCTGCTGCGCGCACGGATCGTAGGGCTCGAACTGCCGCCCGGAGCACCGCTGTCGGAGAACGAGCTGGCGGCCGAGCTGGGGGTCAGCCGCACCCCGGTGCGCGAGTCGCTGATCCTGCTCGCCGAGGAGGGACTGGTCGACGTCTATCCTCAACTCGGCACGTTCGTCTCACGGATCAGGGAACGGGACATCGCCTCCGCCCAATTCGTCCGCGAAGCACTGGAATTGGCCGCCTTGCGGCACAGCGTCGAGCGGACCGACGAGCGGGACCTGCTCGAACTGCGGGCCCTGCTCGCCGCGCAGACCGACGCCGAGCGCCGCGCGGACCCGGAGACCTTCTTCCGCCTCGACGAGGAGTTCCACGCCCGGCTGATGGCCGCCGGGGGCCACCCCGAGGCCTGGTCGTTCGTGCAGCACGCCAAGGCCCATCTGGACCGGGCCCGCCGGCTGTCGCTGCCGCTGGAGGACCAACTCGCCCTGCTGATCGGGCAGCACACCGACGTCGTGGACGCGGTGGAGCGCCGCGACGCGACGGCCGCGGACGCGGCGCTGCGCGGGCATCTGCGACAGGTGTTCGCGGACGTCGAGACGGTACGCACCCAGCACCCGGAGCTGTTCGCCGAGGAGGACGCCCCGCCCCGGCCCCGTCGCGCCCAGCGCAAGCGGCCGACGTCGGGCTGAACCGCGCGTGCGCGCTCGTACGTAGCTGAACCGCGCGTGTGCTCTCGTACGTACCCGACCACCCCTCCCACTCCCCTCACGAAGGAGCCGCCCATGTGTACGGCCGCCACAGCCGACGGGTCCCGGACCGAGCCCAAGACCGAGCCCCGGCCGCTGAGTTCGACCCTCCTGGAGACCCGGGTGATCGCCGTCCTGCGCGCGGCGGACGCCCGGTATCTGCGTCCGGCCGCGGAGGTACTCGCCGAAGAGGGCGTCCGCAGCATGGAGGTCACGCTCACCACCGCCGGAGGTGTGGCCGCGATCGCCGAACTCTCCGCGGCCCTCGGTGAGGACGCCGAGGTCGGCGCGGGCACCGTGCTGTCCGTTCCCGACCTCGACGCCGTGGTCGAGGCGGGCGCGCGGTATGTCGTCACCCCGCACACCGACCCCGAGTTGATACGCGCGGCCGTGGCGCGCGGCGTACCGATCGTTCCGGGCGGGCTCACGCCGACCGAGCTGCACACCGGTCGGGAGGCGGGAGCGAGCGCGGTGAAGCTGTTCCCGGCCTCCGCGGTCGGTCCGGGCTATGTGAGGGATCTGCACGGGCCGTTCCCGGCGCTGCCGGTGATCCCGTCCGGCGGTGTGGACCGCGCCACGTGCGGCGACTGGATCCGCGTCGGCTGCCCCGCCGTCTCCATGGGCGGCCCGCTGCTGGGCGACGCGCTCAAGGGCGGCGACCTCGGCGAACTGCGCGAGCGCGCCCGCGAGGTGGTGCGGAACGTGTCCGAGGCGGCGCGGGAGGTCTCCGGTGGCTGAGCGGACGGAAGCGGCGGCGCGGGTCGTCACGCTCGGCGAGACGATGGCGCTGCTCACCCCGGACCGGGTGGGCTCCCTGGCCCATGTGCCGGGCATGTCGCTGTCGGTGGGCGGCGCGGAGAGCAACGTGGCGATCGGGCTGCGGCGGCTCGGGGTGGCGGCCACCTGGATCGGGCGGGTCGGCGACGACCCCTTCGGGCGTACGGTCGTACGCGAGTTGCGGGCCGAGAACCTCGACGTGCGTGCCACGGTGGACAGTTCGGCGCCGACCGGCCTGATGGTCAAGGAGCGGCGCACCGCGCGCACCGCGGGCGTCTGGTACTACCGCGCGGGCAGCGCGGGCTCCCGCCTCTCCCCCGCCGACGTGACCGCCGACGCGCTCGACGGTGCCGCCCTGCTGCACGTCACCGGCATCACCCCGGCGCTCTCCGCGACCGCCGCGGACGCGGTGCGCAGCGCCGTGCGGGCGGCGCGGGAACGCGGGATGACGGTCTCCTTCGACGTCAACCTCCGTACCAGGCTGTGGAGTCCGGCGGAGGCGGCGAACGGCCTCGCCGACCTGGTCCGGGCCGCCGACGTGGTCTTCGCGGGCACCGAGGAGGCGGAGCTCTTCGTCGACGCGCACGACGACCCGCTGGAGACGGCCGCCGCGCTGTGCGCCCTCGGTCCGTCGCAGGCCGTGGTCAAGCTGGGTTCCGCGGGCTGCGCGGCCGTGGCCGACGGGGAACGCCTCGCCGTACCCGCGGTCCGGGTGGATGCCGTGGACACGGTCGGCGCGGGCGACGCGTTCGTCGCGGGCTACCTGGCCGAACTCCTCGCCGCGAAGCCACTGGAGGACCGCCTGCGCACGGCGGTCGCGACCGGCGCGTTCGCCTGCACGGTCCCCGGCGACTGGGAGGGCTTGCCGACCCGCGAGGAACTGTCGTTGCTGACGGCTACGGAGAACGTGGCACGCTGAGGTGCCGCGGGAGCGCGGGTGAGGAGGGAAGGATGCCGGTATGTCCATCCCGACCACGATGAGCACCGCACACGTCGGCAAGGTCCTGTCGATCTACCAGGGACAGGCGTGCGGCGGTACTCGGCTGAAGCCTGCTGCACGCCGAAATCACCGTGCGTGGGGACCACTTCACCATGGTGCGGTAACACGCCCGGCGACAGGGGGAGACGCAGAAGCCCCTTGCGTCCGGCGGTCCTCCTGGAGTGGGCTGGCCTCATGAGGAACCCTGCGAAGAGCCCTGCGAAGAACCCCGTGAAGAAGAGAAGCTGTGTGGCACTGACCGTGGCCCTGGCCGTGGCGCCCCTTCTGGCGGCGGGTGTGCCGGGGCAGCGTGCGGTGGCCGCCGACTCCGGTACCGGCGGTGCCTCGTCCCCCGCCGAGTCGACGCTCCTGCGCGGAGTGGACCTGGAGACGGTGACGATCCCCGAGTTACAGGCGCGCATGAAGCGCGGGTCCCTGACCTCATCGGAGCTGACCCGGGCGTACCTGCGGCGGATCAAGGCGATCAACCCGCAGATCAACGCGGTGCTGCGCACCAGCCCGACGGCCCTGCGCCAGGCGGCCGCCAGCGATACGAGGCATCGCCTCGGCAAGGTCCGCGGCCCGCTCGACGGCATCCCCGTCCTGCTGAAGGACAACGTGAACACCCGTGACATGCCGACCACGGCCGGGTCGCTGGCGCTCGCCGGAAGCCCGCCGGACACAGACGCCGAACTGGTCGCAAGGCTGCGCGCGGCAGGCGCGGTGATCCTCGGCAAGGCCAACATGTCCGAATGGGCCAACTTCCGCGCGGCTAAGCCGACTTCGGGCTGGTCGGCGGTGGGAGGCCAGACACACAACCCGTACGTCCTGGACCGGAACCCGTGCGGATCGTCCTCCGGTTCGGCCGCCGCGCTGGCCGCGTCGTTGACGCAGGTGGCGATCGGCACCGAGACGGACGGCTCCGTCGTGTGCCCGGCCGGGATGAACGGAGTCGTCGGCCACAAGCCCAGCCTCGGACTGGTCAGCCAGTCCGGCGTCGTCCCGATCTCCGCCGAGCAGGACACGGCCGGCCCCATGGCACGCAACGTCATCGACACCGCGATCACCCTCTCGGTGCTCAGCGGTCACAACGCCGCAGGCGCCGACGGTGCCCTCACGGAGGCGGTCACGCGGCCGGACGGTCTGCGCGGCAAGCGGATCGGCCTGTGGCGGCTGCCCTCGCTCGGCGCCGAGGTGGACGCCCTGATGACGCGGACCGCGGCACGACTGCGTGCCGCCGGGGCCAAGGTCGTCGAGGTGACACCGCCGTACCAGGACAGGCTCGCGGAACTCGAGTTCCCGGCCCTGCTGAGCGAGTTCCACCGCGACATCGACGCCTATCTGTCCACCCGCAAGGGGCCTCGCGACCTCGCCGAGCTGATCGAGTTCAACCGCACGCACCCGGCCGAACGGTCCTGCTTCGCGGGCCAGGAACTGCTCGAGCAGGCCCTGGCCGCGCCGTCGACCACGGACCCGCGCTACCGGGCCATGCGCGCCGAGTTGAAGGACCTGTCCCGGCGGTCCATCGACGAGACCATGGCCGCCCACGACCTGGACGCCATCGCCTCCCCGACGAACCCGCCCGCCTGGACGACGGACTGCGCGCGCGGCGACAACGACGTGATCCCGTCCTCCACCCCGGCCGCCGTCGCCGGCTACCCCTCACTGTCCGTACCCGCCGGATCCGTAGACGAGTTGCCGGTCGGCCTGCTCCTGATGACAGGCAACCACCGAGACGCCGAACTGCTGTCACTGGGGACGGCAGTGGAACAACGCCTGAACGCCTGGCGCACACCGCGATACCTGCCGTCGCTGCCGTCCGAAGCCGCTCGTGGAGAGTGATGTCGGTGCTGTGTGATGGGATGACCGGACTCTTCCATCGATCCTCCATCGAACTTCATTGATCTGCCGTTGATCTGCCGGGAGCCCGCCATGACGTCCTCGTTCCCGTCCCTGACTCATGCCTTGGCCGAGGCATTGGTCGATGTCCTGTGGTTCGTCGACGGCAGTGAGGACGAGCAGATGGATCCGGACGAGGCCGTCAAGGTCCTGGAGGGAGTCGCCCGCTTGGTCAGCAGGCTGTCGAGTGATCAGCGGCAGGAGTTGACCCGTCTGGTCGGGGCGATGGCAGAAGCGGAGTCCGACCCGGCTCGACGCGCGTTCCTGGAAGAGTTCCCAGAAGGTTCCGGACTCCTGGATGGTGCGTACTGAACAGCCGACGCCGACCCCAAAACGATCAACGGGCCGTCGGCCGGGGCGGACACGGTGTCAGCGCCTGAGGCGGCGGAGCATCCGGGCGTCCTCGAAGCCGACCTCGCGGGCAGCCGACTCGACGGTCGCGCCATGGCTGATGAGGTGTTCGGCGCGTTCCAGTCGCAGGGCCTGCTGGTAGCGCAGCGGGGTGAGGCCGTCCGTGGCCTTGGCGAACAGGCGGGTCAGCGTACGGGCGCTGACACCCGCGTGGGCGGCGAGACGGGACAGCGGAAGGGGCTCGGCGTAGTGGGTGTCGATCAGGCTCTGCACCCGGTGCACGGTGTCGTCCAGATGGCTACGGTGCCGGAGCATGGCACTGGCCTGAGGTTCGTCGCCGTTGCGGCGGGCGTAGACGACCATCTCGCGCGCCACTCGGGCGGCGAGGGCCGGGCCGTGCCGCGCGGCCAGCAGATGCAGGGCGAGATCGATGCCGCTGGCGATGCCGGCCGAGGTCACGACCCGGTCGTCGGTGGTGAACAGCACGTCCCGTACGACCGCGGCCCGGGGGTAGCGGACGGCGAGTTCGTCCTGGAGCTGGTGGTGTGTGGTGCAGCGGCGGCCGTCGAGCAGACCGGCCTGGCCCAGCCCGTCGGCTCCGGCGCAGACGCTGGCGACGGTGCCGCCCGCGGCGTGGTGCGCGCGCAGACGCTCGACGGCGGACGCGTGCAGCACGGGTCCGCCCCGCAGGACGGAGCCCCGCCACCCCGGCACCATGATCAGATCGTCGCGCCCCAGGACGGGCCAGTCCGTCCGGGCCACGAGGGGAAGACCCTCGGCGCTCACAACCTGCGGCCGCTCGGCCACGTAGTCGAGCGTGTACGGCTGCCCGAAGTCGGCCGCCCCGGCGAAGACCTGAGCGGGTCCGGCCAGGTCGAGCAGGTGGACTTCGGGCAGCAGAACGAAGACGACGCGGGTCATACCGCCGATGGTGCCAGCTCCGCCACGGTGGCGATCCGGGCGAAGCGGTCACGCAGGACAGCCTGCGTGCGCTCGATGATCGCCTCGGCGCTCAGCTCCCCGATCGGATTGGTAGCGGTCGCGTCGGCCACGAACACGACGTCGTAGCCGAGGTCGCTGCCGAGCCGGGCCGTGGTCTCCACGCACTGCTCGGTACGGATCCCGCACACCCACAGCTCACTCACCCCCGCCTCGGTCAACCGCTGCTGGAGGTTGGTGGTGGTGAACGCGTTGTGCGAGGTCTTGTACAGCACCGACTCCCCCGGCAGCGGCTCCTCCAACTCCTTCAGAAGCCGGACATGCCCCAGCGCCGGATCGAACACGTCGTTGCTGCCGGGCTCGTTGTGCAGCACCCAGACCACAAGGTCACCGTTTTCCCGCGCGATCCGGACCAGCCGGTTCACCGGGTCAGCGATCTGCGGGTTGCTGATCTGCTCCCACAGCGGTCGAGCACGAAAGGACTCCTGGACATCGATCACGATCAACGCTCTCTTCATGTCCCCCAGTCTGACCTGGGAGGATCCGGGAACGGCAGACACGATCGGGGCCGGATGCGGAACGATCCGGTCAGACGCCCCGGGCTGGACCGACACGGCTGCGAGGGCAAGGCCCCGGCACCGTCCTTCAGGGTCGGAACCGCCTGAGGATGCCGAGGCGTTGCAGCTCCACGATGTGCTCCGCCGCGCGCAGCGGTGCTTCCCCTCCGGTCACCAGCAAGCCCGCCTCGATATTGCGACGGGCGGCGGACTCGGTCAGGTTGGCGCTGCCGAGGAAGAGCGTGCGACGGTCGGCGACGGCCAGTTTGGCATGCTGACGCGAGCGCCCCGTCCGGGCCGAGTCCCGGGCCCAGGACCAGAGTTGGAGTCCGGGTACGGAGGCGAACGCGTCGGCGGGTTCCTTCCCGGAGAGGAGTCCCCCGGCACCGGCCAGGGTCTCGACCACGACATGTGTCCGCACGGCCGGTGTCGAAGGCCCGCTCCACACCGTGCGTACCCGGACCGCGTGCCGGTCCCGCTGCCGGGCGGCGGTGTAGCCGCGCACATAGGCAGCCGCCTCGGCGGGCGGCACCGACTCCGCCGCCATCGCGTCGCACAACCGGGCAACGCTCTCGCCGACCCCCGGTGTCGCCAGTTCGGTCAGGATCCGTTCCCTGGAGCGTCCCTGGGCGAGCAGCCCGGCGAGGTCCTTGCTGCGGGAGAGGCCGAGGGCCGCGACGGCCGCCCCGGCAGCCGCCTCGAAGGCCGGTCGACTCACGGCAGCAGGCCGACCGGTGTCAGCACCGGGTCCAGGTCACCGGCCAGCGGGACAAGGAAGCGGCGGTCCAGGAACCGGTTGCCGCGTTCGCACGTGGTCTCCGACACGAACAGGCAGACGTGGCAGGCCGCTCCGTGAGGGCACTGCTGCCCCAACCTCCCGGATCGGGCGCGGACTTGACGAGCGACATGAGCGACCGCCTCGCCGCAGGCGGCCTGACGCGGGCCCGAAGGCCATGGCCGCGTCAGCAGGCGTCCTGCACAAGCACATCCCGCATGACAGGGGAACCTCATCCTGAAGCGACGACGCCAAGGTGGCCCTGGCCGTGGCCCACCAGACGCCGGGCCGCCGGCGTCACTGCACGCTGGAGTTGTCGGCTGACGCGCGTGGCGACCGACGCTGCGCGGGCATGGCAGTGCACACTCGGGTGAAGTCCACCTTCCCCGGAGGCGTCATGCCGCAGTCGGAGCCAACTGATGCACGGATGCGGGCCTGCGGGGTCGCTGAAATGTCCGGTCCGGTCCAGTTGCTACGGCTGCCCAGGCCCCAATCACCCGGGCCGGGCGAGATCTTGCTCGACGTCCTGGCCGCCGGGGTCGGCCCCTGGGACCAGCTGCTTGCCTCCGGCGAATGGGACGTGGGCCTGCGCTATCCGGCGGCCCTCGGGGTGGAGGGCGCAGGTCGTGTCGTCGCCCTGGGGCCGGATGTCACAGCCTTCTCCGTGGGTGACCTGGTGCTGGCCCACGGTGCTCCGCTGCCCGGTCACAGCGGCTTCTGGGCCGAGCAGGTGCTGCTGCGAGCCACGGACGCGGCACCTCTGCCCGAAGGCCTGGACGTGGCGCGGGCGGCGGCTCTCCCCGTCAACGGCCTGACCGCCTGTCAGGCCTTGGACTGGCTGGACCTGTCCAGCGGCATGCACCTGCTGGTGACCAACGGAGCAGGAGTGACCGGGGCCCTCGTTCTCCAACTCGCGGTCGCGGCTGGAGTCCATGTGACGGCGACGGCGTCCCCCCACTCCTTTGACCGGCTGCGCCGCCTGGGCGCGAGAGACGTCATCGACTACCACCGCCCCGACTGGCCGCGCGAAGTCGGGCGCGTCTTCGACGCGGCGCTCGCCGCAGCCCCCGGAACGGCCGCCACCGCAGGGGCACTTGTCCGCCCGGGTGGACGGCTGTGCTCCATCACCGCGGGCGCCCCGACCACGAGTGCCGAACTCACTTCGGTCGATCTCTACGTCCGTCCGGACGCAGAGACCCTCGCGGTCCTCGCCGGCCGGCTCCGCGACGGCGTACTCGACCTGCCCACGGAGGTACTGCCCCTTGACGACGGCCTCGGCGCCTTCGACCGGTCCACGAGGGGCCTCACCGGCGGAACCAAGCTCGTGCTCCGCGTCACCGACCCGGCTTCCTCGGACTGAGACTTCGAACAGGTACGGACGGTGTCACCAGCTCCCTTCCGTCGGCGGGCTACGTCTTGTCGTCCAGCATCCGCTGCATCATCTGGACCTGGGCGTACTGGGTGGCCAGCATGTCGGTCGCCCACGTCTGTATGGTCTCGTCGGTGCCGTTGGTGAGCACCTCCGTCAGCATGCCGATCGCACCGTTGTGGTGCTTGATCATCAGCCGCAGGTACTGCACGTCGAAGGCGTTGCCGGTCGCCGCGCTCAACTGGTCCAGTTCCTCGGGGGTGGCCATCCCCATCTTCTCGACCATCATCGGATCCTGAAGCATCTCCTCGTAGGCCTGCTGGGGATCCGTCTTCTCGAGGCCGTTCCACTCCTGCCACGACTGCATCATGTAGATCTCGAGGCCCTGCTCGACGTCGATCCGGTCGGCGAGCGCAAGCAGATCGCTGTCGCTGGACCTCGACGGGGCCATCCGGCTCAGGATGAGCGCCTGTTGGTGATGCGGGATCATCATGGCGACGAAGTCCGCGTCGGCGTTGTTCGACTCGACCTGTGGACTCATCGGCGTCGAGGCGGGATCAGCCGCTGCGGCCCGAGGCATCTGCCCAACCGCCGCGTCGGCGGACACGGTTGCGACGACGAGCAGGCAGGCGGCTGTCAGCAGCACACTTGCGACTCTGCGGTACCTCACTGTGCGCCTGTTCCCTTCTGCCTCGCCACGCGGCGGGCTGAACTTGTGGGTTGCTGCACGTGTGGGTGCGGCCCCGGCGGACGGCCCCGGCGGACGCGTGCCGCCCGCCGGGGCCATGGGCGGAATCAGGGCTTGTAGCTGTACTGGGTCTGCGCGTTCATGAAGTCCAGCCGGACCCGGTTGGCACTGTTCGGCGCTCCGGTGAGCTGGAGCACGTCCAGGCCCTTGGTGATGTCACTGGAGTAGATGCGGCCGTTGTACCAGTACGCCGACCAGGAGCCGCCGAGCTGCAAGGTCTCTTTGGACAGCGGGCCGCGCTCGAAGTAGCCGATCTCCTTCGCGTGATCGGGGTCGGTGAAGTCGATGACCGATACGCCGCCCTGGTACCAGGACTGCACCATCATGTCGCGGTGCTTGGCCGGGATCAGCGAGCCGTTGTGGGCGACGCAGTTCTCCGTCTGCTCCTGCATGCGCGGAATCTTGAAGTAGCTGCGGAACACCAACCGGCGGTTGTCGCCCTCGCCCTTGATGTCGTAGATGGCGTCGGCGCCGCGGTTCGGCCCGATCTGCTCGTTGCAGGTCGGCGCGCTGCCGCCCCCGAGTTCATCGGTGAAGACCACGCGGTTCCCGTCGTTGGTGAACGTCGCCGAGTGCCAGAAGGCGAAGTTCGCGTCGGTGGCGCTGGTGATCACGTACGGATCGGTGGGATCCGAGATGTCGATCAGAGCACCCTCGCCCATGCAGGCACCGGCGGCCAGAGCCTTCTCGGGGAAGACGGTGATGTCGTGGCAACCCGCGGTGGCACCCGCGCCGCCGTCAGGGAAGAGCACGGGCGTGGCGACCACGGACGCGGAGTCCGGGTCGTCCAGGGGAACCTTCACGATCGAGATCGAGTCGTGGGGCGGCTGGCAGTGCGGGAACGCCGGGGACGGGCCGTACGAGGAGATGTAGAGGTAGGCCGTCTCTCCGCCGTCAGCGGGAACGTACGTGTGCGTGTGGGAACCGCAGTCGGTCCGCACCGACTTCAGGTACTCGGGGTTCCCCTTGTCGCTGATGTCGAAGATGCGGATGCCTTCCCAGGCGTCCGGGTTGGCCGCGTTGGAGTTCGTGCTCGCACAGGACGGATCCGACTGCGGGTTGTCGACCGACACGAACAGCAGCTTGCCGTCCTCGGAGACGGTGGGGTCACCCTGACCGCCGTTGCACGCCGTCTGGGAGACGATCTTCGGCTTCGTGGGGTTCTGGATATTGTAGATCGTGAACCCGGCATAGGTGCCCTGAATCGCGTAGTTGCCGTAGAACGCCAGGTCGCTGTGGGTGGCATCGGCAAGCGGACCCTGCCTCGGGACGTTCGCCAGGTGCTTGATGTTCGCACTGTGTGATATCTCGTCTACGCCGAGGTCACGGTCTTGGGCGGTGGACGGGCCGACCATCCCGAACGACGTGACTACGAGTACGCCGGCGAGTAGGGCCGCCTTGAGTGCGCGGCGCGCTCTTCGCGCGAATGCCGATCCTTGCAACGCAGGGCCTCCTGCCACGAGGGGCGTCACGGACCCACGCAATATAGAAGCCTTGTCATGATCAGATCTAGGCATGGTCATGACATGGCTGCTCGTGGCCGAGATCAACCCAAGCCACCCACCCACAGGTTGACGTGACGCCATGCCCGACAGGGCGAGAGGGCTTCGTCGACGCAGCGGCCTATGTCTCGACGTCGGTGGGGTGGACGACCCGCGCCAGGAAGGAACGGGTGCGCGCGTGCTCGGGGTTGACGAGAACCTCGTTCGGCGGTCCTGCCTCGACCACGACCCCACCGTCCATGAAGACCACGCGGTCAGCGACCTCACGGGCGAAGCCCATCTCATGGGTGACGACCATCATGGTCATGCCCTCGTCGGCGAGCGAGCGCATCACGGCCAGTACGTCACCGACGAGTTCGGGATCGAGGGCGCTGGTCGGCTCGTCGAAGAGCATCAACTCCGGCCCCATCGACAGGGCGCGTGCGATGGCCACGCGCTGCTGTTGTCCGCCGGAGAGTTGCGCGGGGTAGCTGTCCTCCTTGTCGGCGAGGCCGACCCGGGCGAGGTTCTGGCGAGCCACCCGGGCGGAGTCCCCCTTGCCCCGGCCCAGCACGCGTCGCTGGGCGATCGTGAGGTTCTCCAGCACGCTCAGATGGGCGAAGAGGTTGAACTGCTGGAACACCATGCCGATCCGGCGGCGTACGAGGTCGATGTCCACGTCCGGGTCGGTGACATCCGTGCCGGCCAGAACCACGCGGCCGGCCGTAGGCCGTTCCAGGAGGTTGGCACAGCGGAGCAATGTGGATTTGCCTGAGCCCGACGGGCCGATGACACAGACCACCTCACCCCGTGCGACAGTGAAGTCGATCCCGCGCAACACATGAAGGTCGCCGAACGATTTGTGCAGTCCCTGGATATCGATGGCCGCGGTCATCTCGGTGCCTCTGCCTTTTCGCGTCGTAGGGGCGTCATGGCCGCCGACGGAGGTCATGGTTCACCTGGCCTTTGCGTGCCGGGCTTCGAGGCGGCGTACGACGTATCCGAGTGGAATCGTGATGAGCAGGTAGCACAGCCCGGCGACGAAGATCGGTGTCGTGTTGGCGGTCTCACCGGCCAAGTCCCGGCCGAACTTGGTGAGTTCACGGGTCTCCAGAGAGACGCCGAGGAACAGTACGAGCGAGGAGTCCTTGAACAGCAGGACCAACTCGTTGGTGAGAGGAGGCACGATGATCCTGAAGGCCTGGGGGATGACGATCGAGCGCATGGCCTGCCCGTACGACATGCCCAGGGTTCGCGCCGCCTCCATCTGGCCACGGGGAACGGCCTGGATACCGGCCCTGATGGTCTCGGCCATGTAGGCGCCGGCGACCAGGCCCAGCGCGATGGCGACTTGACCGTAGGTCCCGCCCGGGATGGCCATACCCGGGAAGGCGAGCGGAACGCCGACCCCGATGAAGATGAAGATGAGCAGAGCGGGCAGCCCGCGGAAGATCTCGATGTACGTGGCGGCGATCCACCGGTAGGGCGCCACGGAGGAGAGCCGCATCAGCGCGACGACCAGGCCGAGAACCAGCCCGACCCCGAAACCGGCGAGTGTGTACACCACCGTGTTGGTCAGGGCGACCGTGATCAGGTCCGGGAACATCCGGGCAGCCACGGACGGATCCAGGAACTGGTGCTTCAGTTGCCGCCAGTCGGCCAGTACGACGACGAGCGCCAGGGCGACGGTGAGCACCACGTACTGTGTACTTCGGATGATCTTGCGGCGGCGGCGCGGCGTCATCACCCGCCGACGCGGCGGCGCGGCAACGGCGGAGGAGTCATCGGCCGGAGTCCGGGTCACGCTCACTGTGCGTCCGCTCCCTCGGGCATGGGACCGATCCACCGCTCGTAGAGTTTCCTGTACGTGCCATCGGACTTGGCCGTCGCAAGGGCCTTGTTGATGGCCTTCAGCAGTTGCGGGTTGCCGTTCTTCTTGACAGCGAAGCCGTATTGCTCGCCGGTGCGGACGAAACCGGCGAGTTCGAACTTGGCCGCGTCGGCCGGGTCCTTGAGCCAGGTCTGGACGACCGGGTAATCCTGGATGATCACGTCGACCTGCCCCGTGCGCAGTCCGTTGAGCTCAGCGTCGGAGCTCTCGAACGACGTCGGGTCCAGACCCTCGTCACGAGCCTTGCTCTCACCCGTGGTCGCTGATTGAGACCCCATCTTGATCTTCTTGCTCTTGATGTCCGCCAGCGTCTTGGCGCTCACCCCCTTGCGGGTCAACAGCGCCTGGTCGGCCTGGAAGTAGGGAGAGGAGAAGTCGATGTTCTGCTTGCGCTCGGCGGTGATGGTCATGCCGGCCGCGGCCACATCGCAGATACCGGCGTTGAGATCGGCACCGGTCTTGATCGTCTCGAAGGACTTGTCGATGATCTGCTGCTTGACCCCTAGATCCTTGGCGACCAGGTCGATCATGGCGACGTCGAAGCCGACGGCCTTGCCGTCCTTCTCCAACTGGAAAGGGGGGTACGGCAGATGGGTGCAGGTGGTCAGCGTCCCGGCCTTGACCAGCTTCACCCCGTCCGCCCGGGTCGTTGTGTTGCTTCCGGTGCCGCAGCCGGTGGTCACCAGCGCGAGGCTTGCGACGAGGGCGATGGCAAAGGGTGCGGAGCGGTGGATCAGTCTTCCGTGCATCTTCACTGGGCTCCCCATGTCGCAAGAAGGAGGGACGAGTGGGCTGCGGAGAGGTATCGAACCGAACACAAGCCGGACAAGCTACTGCGCGCGGAGGGGCTGAATCAGACGGGGACCGGACGAGCCGAAGGTGTGGTCCGCGTCTCAAAGCGTGTGGGCCCGGCCACCCTGCCGTAGCCCCGAGTGAAAGTCCAGACGGTCCTCTCTTTCCCCCGCCCCACAGGCTCTTGTCATTCCCACGTGTTCGACTCGCGACATGTCCGTACGTCTGCCGATGCTTGTTGCTTGTTGCTTGTTAGGGCACTTGGCCCGTCGGCAGTCCTCTGTTCGTCCGTGCGGGACGCGGGCCGCGCTTCAGTCGGCAGGTTGCCGAGTCGACGTCGCCCACTTCGGGACCGCTACTGACAACGCGCGGGGAACCGAGCGTGCCCCTGCCCGAGCCGGGATAGAGCCGCAGCGTGTCGAGGAACGTGCAGAGCCCCGACACCACGTCGAAGCACGGCACGACGTCGAGAGACTGCGGAGAGTTTCCGCAGCAGGAGCAGCAGGCAGACACAGGGAGCGGAAGACGGCACCCAGCCCGCCCCCACCAACGCCTCAGGGGCCCTCCAAAGAGAGCCCCTGACCTGCGGAAATATCCGACATCGCTGTCGGGACGACAGGATTTGAACCTGCGACCCCTTGACCCCCAGTCAAGTGCGCTACCAAGCTGCGCCACGTCCCGTTGCCCGTCTGACCTGGGGTTTCCCCTGGGTGAACGTGCAGGGAAACAATACCGCACTCCGGACCTTGGTCGCGCACCGGTTTGGTGGTGCCGTCTGGGGGCGCGGGTCAGCCTGCGGTGGGGAGGCCCAGGTCGGGGTGGTGGTCGAGGAGGCGGGGCGGGGCTGCCTGGCGCCAGGAGTCGGCGAGGATGTCACGCAGCTCGCCCTCGTCCTCCAGGGCGGCGAGGCGCACCCGGATCCAGGCGAACTGTGCCTCGTGCCCGGCGATCCAGAACTTCCCGGGCTCGGCGAGGACCAGCTCGTCCCGCTCCTCCTTGGGGCAGCGCACCGCTATGGACGTCTCGTCCTCGGGCAGGGTGGCGAACATCTTCCCGCCCACCCTGAACGTGGGCATGCCCCAGGCGACCTTCTCCGTCGTGTCGGGCAGGGAAAGGGCGAAACGGCGTACGTCTTCGGCGTCCGGCATGGTCGGCACACTAACCAACGCCACTGACAATCGGCGCTCTCAGTCGATCGTCCAGTCGATCGTCGCCGCCTCGGTCAACGCGTCCAGCACGGGGCGGATCAACGGATGCTCCTCCGCGCCCCGGCGTACGGCCGCGAAGACCCGGCGGGTGGGGGCCACCCCGTCGACCGGGCGGACCACCACACCCGTGAGGTCCATGCCGCGCAGGGCCGAGCGCGGCACCAGGGCCACGCCCGCGTCGGCTGAGGCGAGCGCGACCACGGCGCGGAAGTCGTCGGAGGAGTGTTCGAGGCGGAGCTGGAATCCGGCGTGCTCGCAGGCCATGACGACCACGTCGTGACAGGGGTTGCCGGGGTACGGGCCGATCCACGGGTCCTTGGCCAGTTCGGCGAGCGGGACCTCGTCCGCGTCGGCCAGCCGGTGCGTGACCGGGACCACCGCGTCGAAGGGCTCGGCGTACAGCGGGATGTGCGTGAGCCGGGGGTCGTCGGCGTCGGGCGCGCCGCGGTACTCGACGGCGACCGCGACGTCGACCTGCCGGTCCAGGACCATGGGCAGGCTCGCGTCGCCCTCGGCGTCCTGGACGCGGACCCGGATGCCGGGTGCGCCGCGCGCCAGCCGGGCCAGCGCCGGGCCGACGACCAGGCCGATGCCGGTGGCGAACGACGCGAGCGTCACCGTACCCGCCGAGCCCGCACTGTACGCGGCCAACTCCGCCTCCGCGCGCTCCAGTTGGGCGAGTACGGCATGGGTGTGGCCGAGCAGGATCTCCCCGGCCGGGGTCAGTCGTACCCCTCTGGCACCGCGGTCGACGAGCCGGTGCCCTGTCTCCTGTTCCAGCGCGGTGAGCTGCTGGGACACGGCCGAGGGGGTCAGATAGAGCGCGGCGGCTGCCGCCGTGACCGTGCGATGGTCGGCCACCGCACGAAGGATGTGGAGCCGCCGCGCTTCGATCATGCGAATGATTATCGCAATGCGTCCGACCCGGTTCGGCCGGGTGGACTGATCAGCCGGGTGGACTGATCAAAGGGGCCGGTCAGGCCTCCAGCTCACCCCTGGCCGCCACGAACGCGTCGACCGCGCGGTTCACGTCCTCCGTCGAGTGCGCGGCGGAGAGCTGGACGCGGATGCGGGCCTGCCCCTGCGGCACCACCGGGTAGGAGAAGCCCACCGCGTACACGCCGCGCTCCAGCAGCAGCTCCGCCAGGCGGCCCGCCTTCGCCGCGTCGCCGATCATGACCGGGGCGATGGCATGGTCGCCGGGCAGGATGTCGAAGCCCTCCTCGGTCATCCGGCGGCGGAAGAGCGCGGTGTTCGCGGCCAGCTTCTCGCGCAGGTCACCCGCCGACTCCAGCAGGTCGAGCACCTTGAGCGAGGCCGCCGCGATCACCGGGGCGAGAGTGTTCGAGAAGAGGTACGGACGCGAGCGCTGCCGCAGCAGGGCGACGATCTCCGCACGCGCGGCGACGTACCCGCCGGACGCGCCACCGAGCGCCTTGCCGAGCGTGCCCGTGATGATGTCGACGCGGTCCATGACCCCGTGCAGTTCGGGCGTGCCGCGCCCACCGGCGCCGACGAAGCCGACCGCGTGCGAGTCGTCGACCATGACCATGGCGCCGTAGCGGTCGGCCAGGTCGCAGATCTCGCGCAGCGGGGCGACGTAGCCGTCCATGGAGAACACGCCGTCGGTGACGATCAGCGTGCGGCGCGCACCCGCGGCCTCCTTCAACTGCTGTTCCAGGTCCGCGAGATCACGGTTGGCGTAGCGGAGGCGGCGGGCCTTGCACAGGCGGATGCCGTCGATGATCGAGGCGTGGTTGAGGGCGTCGGAGATGACCACGTCCTCGGGGCCGAGGAGGGTCTCGAAGACACCGCCGTTGGCGTCGAAGCAGGAGGAGTAGAGGATCGTGTCCTCCTGGCCGAGGAACGCCGACAGCCGCGCCTCCAGCTCCTTGTGCACCTCCTGCGTACCGCAGATGAAGCGCACGGACGCCATGCCGTAGCCCCAGCGGTCCAGGGCCTCGTGGGCGGCGGCGATCACCTCGGGGTGGTCGGCGAGCCCGAGGTAGTTGTTGGCGCAGAAGTTGAGCACCTCGCCCGGACGGCCCCCGGCGGTGACGTTCACGGTCGCGGACTGCGGGGTGTCGATCACACGCTCGGGCTTGTGCAGACCGGCGGCACGGATCTCGTCGAGGGTGGCGCGAAGGTCGTCGCGCACGGAGTCGAACATGAGGGGGCTCCTAGAGGGATGTACGAGTCAGGGAGGTGGGGCGGCGCTCACGCGCTCCAGTCGAGGATGACCTTGCCGCCCCGGCCGCCGGCCGCGTCCTCGAACGCCGCCTCGAAGTCGCGGTAGTCGTAGCGGCCGGTGATCACGGGCGCGAGGTCCAGGCCGCCCTCCAGCAGCACCGACATCGCATACCACGTCTCGAACATCTCGCGGCCGTAGATGCCCTTGATCGTGATCATGGAGGTGACGATCCGGGCCCAGTCGACGGGGAACTCCTGGGACGGCAGCCCGAGCATGGCGATCCGGCCGCCGTGCGTCATGTTCGCGATCATGTCGCGCATCGCCTCGGGGCGACCGGACATCTCCAGGCCGATGTCGAAGCCCTCACGCAGTCCGAGCGCCCGCTGGCCGTCGGCGATCGTGGCGTCGGAGACGTTCAGCGCCAGGCTCACGCCGATCTTGCGCGCGAGGGCCAGACGCTCCTCGCTGACGTCGGTGACGACGACGTTGCGGGCGCCGGCGTGCCGGGCCACCGCGGCGGCCATCAGACCGATCGGGCCCGCTCCGGTGATCAGTACGTCCTCGCCGACCAGCGGGAAGGACAGGGCGGTGTGCACGGCGTTGCCGAACGGGTCGAAGATCGCGGCGACATCGAGGTCGACGGGGACCCGGTGCACCCACACATTGGTGGCGGGCAGCGCCACGTACTCGGCGAACGCGCCGTCACGGCCGACGCCCAGGCCGACCGTCGCACGGCACAAGTGGCGGCGCCCGGCCAGGCAGTTGCGGCACTTCCCGCACACCAGATGGCCCTCGCCGCTGACCCGGTCGCCGGTCTTGACGTCCACGACGTCCCTGCCGGTGGCGACGACCTCGCCGACGAACTCGTGCCCCGCGACCAGCGGGGTCCGGATGGCCTGCTGCGCCCAGCCGTCCCAGGAACGGATGTGCAGATCGGTGCCGCAGATCCCGGTCCTGAGGACCTTGATCAGTACGTCACCGGGGCCTATCTCGGGTTCCGGAACGTCCATGAGCCACAGGCCGGGCTCTGCCTTCTGCTTGACCAGCGCCTTCAACGCCACGGCTCCTGTTGTGAGTTCCCGGACGAAGGCATGCCGAAGGAGCCCGCGCCGGGGAGAGGGGTGAGATCTCGTTGAAATCTGCCGTATGGCGGGCGCCTCGGTCCATCGAGGATTTCTTAAGCTCGGCCGCAGCTTTCCTTCACGTCATGAGCGTTACGGGTGATACGGGCGTTACAGGTGTTCCAGGTGTTCCTGGTGTTCCCGGTGTTCCCGGTGTTCCAGGCGGGCGTTCCGGTCACGAGGCGTACGGGTCACGGGGCCTCGTGGTGAGGTACGCGCCAGGCGCGTGGTTCCGTCCTGTACGCCGGGGCCCCGGACGGCAGGCCGAGGCGGGGCGGCTCCGGGTACGGGGTGGGGGCGATGGCGGGTTCCAGGCGGGGGTCCGCCGTGGTGACAGGTTCCGGCTCCGGGTACGGGGCCCCGGGCCGGTCGGGGTCCGGGCCGAGGAGTGGTACGGGGGCGTCCTCGAGTCGGGGCGCGCTGTACTCCTGGGCACGGCGTCGGGGCAGGAGGGGTTTGCCGAGGAGGTCGTCGGCGAGGGTGGCGTCGGCCAGGGCGGCGGGCGTGACCTCGACGGGGTCCCGCTGGGGGCACTCGGTGTCGCGGACCGGCGGCGGGGACGGCTCGTGTTCCTCCGGCGGCGGGGGCACCGGATGGATGCCCGTGGTCTCCGCCTCCTGACCGCAGGTCGTCACCGGCACCCCCAGCGACCCCGTGCCCCCGGCCGTCCTGCCCTGCGGTGCCACGGGAGTCATGGACTCGGACAGGGCAGGTGCCGCGGCGCCGAGCAGACTCTGCGGTACGACGAGCACCGCCTGGACCCCGCCGTAGATGTTGGTCCGCACCTGCACATGGATGCCGTACCGCTGGGCGAGCCGGGCGACGACGTACAGGCCGATGTGGCCGTCCGCCAGCAGATCGGCGGCGTTGACCTGATCGGGGTCCGCCAGCAGGGCGTTCACCCTGTTCTGTTCGTCGGCGGGCATGCCGGGCCCGCGGTCCTCGACCTCGACTGCGAGCCCCGAGGTGACGAGGCTTGCGCGCAACAGGACTTGGGTGTGCGGCGCGGAGAACACCGTGGCGTTCTCGACGAGTTCGGCGACCAGATGGCTGACGTCGGCGACGGCGTGCCCGCGCAGGGCGCCTTCGGTCGGCGGCACCAGCTTGACCCGTTCGTACTCGTCGATCTCGGCGATCGCGGAGCGCAGCACCTCGGTCATGGGGACGGGCTTGCTCCAGCGGCGGCGTGACTCGGCGCCGCCGAGCACGGTGAGGTTCTCGGCGTGGCGCCGGATGCGGGTGGCCACATGGTCGACGCGGAAGAGGTCCTTGAGCAGATCGGGGCACTCGGTGTCGCGCTCCAACTCGTCGAGGATCGAGATCCCTTGGTGCACGAGTGGCTGAAGGCGCCGCGCGAGGGTGCCGAAGACCGCCAGCTTCTGTTCGCTGCCCGCCTGGCTGGAGAGTCGCGCGGCCTGGACGACGGCGGCGACGGCGCTGTCCTGGGCGCGGGCCAGTTCCGCGGCGAGCAGGGTGAACTCGTCGGCGTCCGCGGCGGGTTCGGCACGCGGCTTGCGTACGGGCGGCGCCTCGCCGCGGCGCAACGACTCCACGAGGGCGGGCAGTTCGGCCTCGTCGCGGGCGGCGGCACCGCGCAGCGCGTCGAGGCCCTCGGTCACGGACCGGGCGGTGCGGCCCGCGGCCAGGGCGGCGGTCACGATGCCCGCCACGGTCACCGCGCAGGCGCCCGCGAGCACGGTCCATAGCAGGGGGGTGGGGCGGAGGTCGGTGGAGAGGACGGCGAACAGCACGGCGGCGCCCGCGCTGAGGGCCGTGGCGAGGGGCGGCAGGATCGCCAGACGCAGCAGTCGGGGTCTGATGCGCGTCCTGGACGGTGAAGGGAGGGGGTGGGCGACCGGCCGTCCGTGCCGCCCGCCCTCCTGGCGGTCTGCGCGTGCGGCCGGTGCGCGAAGGTGAGACATCGTTGTCCTCGTACTGGGCGTGTCGGGTGCGTGGGTGCTCCCCCAGGTCTGTACGACTCGCAGGTCTTCCGTACGACTCGGGCATGCGCCATCGCGGCGCCGGTCGAGAGAGCCGAACCACTCGACCCTGCGTCGACTGACCACAACCGAGAGTAGTCGCCAATAGGGCGGGTTAGGTGGGTTGTTGGCCACTTCGCCTGGTGAGCATCCCGCTCTGGCATGAGGGGTCGTACGACAGACCGATAACTCCGCCGCCGATGCGCTCACATATCCCCGCGAATCGACCGGAGTTGAGCGGAAGCGATCAGCGGCTCACCGCGGTCTCCCGCCCCACGCGCGACAGCTTGTGCGGATTGCGCACGTGGTAGAGCCCGGTGACGTACCCGTTCTCGACCCGCACCGTCAGTACGCCGTCCAGTTCGCCGTCGAGTCGAACGAGCAGCCCCGGGCCGCCGTTGACCTGGACCAGCTCGACCGAGCGTTCGGCACCGCGCCGGTACCAGCGGGCAGCCAGCAGCCGAGCCACCTTGTCCACCCCCACGACGGGCCGCAGCATGGCGCGTTTGACACCGCCACCGTCGCTCAGGGCTACGACGTCCGGCGCGAGGATGTCGAGCAGGCTCTGCAAGTCGCCGGTCTCGACGGTGCGTTGGAAGGCTTCGAGCGCGGCTCGGGTCTCGGCCGGGGAGACGATGCCGCGCGGTCGGCGCGCGGCGACGTGCGCCCGCGCCCGGTGCGCGATCTGGCGTACGGCGGCGGGGGTCTTGGCGACGGCTTCGGCGATCTCGCCGTACTCCAGGTCGAACACCTCACGCAGCACGAACACCGCCCGCTCGGTCGGTGCCAGGGTCTCCAGTACCAGCAGCATCGCCATCGAGACACTCTCGGCGAGTTCGACGTCGTCGGCCACATCGGGCGCGGTGAGCAACGGCTCGGGCAGCCACGGCCCGACGTAGGACTCCCTGCACCGACCGAGCGCGCGCAGCCGGTCCAGCGCCTGTCGAGTGACGATCCGTACCAGGTAGGCACGCTCGTCCCGGACGACGGCGAGGTCGACGCCCACCCAGCGCAGCCAGGTCTCCTGAAGGACGTCCTCGGCGTCGGTGGCCGAACCGAGCATCTCGTAGGCGACGGTGAACAGCAGGTTCCGGTGGGTCACGAACACGTCGGTGGCGCGGTCCGCGCGCCCCTCGGCCGCGCCCGTGGGTCGTTCACTCGGCTCGCTCATGCCCGGCTCCCGCCTGTCCGCTCCGCGTACTGCCCCACGCACAAGACGGCCGCACCCCAGCGAGTTGTGACACCCCGGCACGGTGTCCCACGTCACACGGCCGCGCTGTCACAGGGATCGAGGCGGCGCCGTCTTGTGTGTGTCACCGACTCCGAGCATGTGCGTACAGAAGGCAGACCGACACATGGCCGACACCGCCCTTCCCGACAACAGCCCCGAACGCCTCGACGGCTCCGACCACTTCGACGGCTCCGAACGCCTCACCGGCCCCGGTATATCCGCGGGCAGGACGGGAGACTCCCCGCCCGCCCCCGATCCCCGCCGCTGGTGGGGTCTCGTGGTCATCGCCCTCGCCCAGCTCATCGTGGTGCTGGACATGACCATCGTCAACATCGCCCTGCCGTCCGCCCAGCAGGACCTCGGGATGACCGACGGCAACCGGCAATGGGTCATCACCGCCTACACCCTCGCCTTCGGCGGTCTGCTGCTGCTCGGTGGCCGCCTCGGCGACCTGTTCGGACGCAAGCGCGCGTTCGTCATCGGTCTGATCGGCTTCGCCGGGGCCTCGGCGCTCGGCGGCGCCGCCACCGGCCCCGGCATGCTCTTCGCGGCCCGCGCGCTGCAAGGGGCGTTCGCCGCGCTGCTGGCTCCCGCCGCGCTGTCCTTGATGACCACGACCTTCACCGACCCGCGCGAACGCGGCAAGGCGTTCGGCGTGTTCGGCGCCATCGCCGGGGCGGGCAGCGCCATCGGCATGCTGGTCGGCGGCTTCCTCACCGAGTACCTGGACTGGCGCTGGTGCCTGTACGTCAACGCCCCGGTGGCCGTCCTCGCGGTGGTCGGCGCGACCATGATGCTCAAGGACCCGGGGCGCCGGACCGACGCTCAACTCGACATCTTCGGCGCAGTGTTGGGCACGGCCGGTGTCCTCTCCATCGTCTACGGCTTCAGCGAGGCCGAGTCCCGCGGCTGGACGGACAGCCTGGTACTGACTCTTCTGTTCGGCGGCGTGGCGCTCCTCGGGGCCTTCGCGCTGCGGCAGAACCGCGCCCGGACACCGCTGCTCCCCCTCCACATCGTCAAGGACCGCCAACGCGCGGGCGCCTACGTGACGATGGCCCTGGTCACCATCGCGATGTTCGGCGTCTTCCTGTTCCTGACCTACTACTTGCAGGGCATCAAGGACTGGTCACCGCTGCGGACCGGTGTGGCCTACCTCCCGATGACCGTCTGCATGATCATCGGTTCCACCCAGATCTCGGCACGGCTGCTGCACAAGGTACCGGCCCGCGTACTGATCACGCCCGGTCTGACGATGGCCGCCGGTGGTCTGGCCTTCCTGGCTTCCATGGACGTCGATGCCACCTACCTCGGCCATGTCCTGCCAGGCATCAGCCTGATGGGCCTCGGCATGGGCGTCACCTTCATGGCGGCCATCTCCACGGCCACCGGCCGCGTCGCCCCGCACGAGCAGGGGGCGGCCTCGGCGACGCTCAACACCATGCAGCAGGTGGGTGGTTCGGTCGGCACCGCGCTGCTCAACACGATCGCGGCGAGCGTGTCCACGGGCTGGCTGACCGACCACCACATCAACCCCGCCGAGCAGACACCGCGGGCGAAGGCGGCGTTGGCGGAGGCGACCGTGCACGGCTACTCCGTGGCGACCTGGATCTCCGCGGGCATCATGCTGCTGGCCGCGGCCGTCGCGGGTGTCTTCGTCAACGCCGGGGCACCGGGCCGACAGGCCGACCGTACGGCCCGGACGGTCGAGGCTGCCGAGACGCCCACTCGCGTGGGTTAGCCTCCGGCATGCCCCGGCATCGCGGGGCCCAAGTCCGGCCGTGGCTCTTCCCCCTTGCCGGCTACGGTACTTGGGCCCCGCATCCGCCAGAGGCACACCTCACCGCGCGTCGGTACGCCTCTCCAGGCGTGTGCCCTCGCGCAGGGTGATCGACATCAGGGTGCTGGGGGCGTCCAGTTCCAGGCGATGCCAACGTCCACGAGGGACGATCACGGCGGTGCCCGCCCCCAACCGCACCGTCTCCTCGGTGCCTTCGGGTTCGTCGGGGCGGAAGGAGAACCGGACGCCGCCGGTCAAGCAGCACACGGCCTCCTCCGCCTTCGGGTGCATCTCCCAGTGGTCGGCGTGGACATCGGCGTCGGTCTCCACGTGGAACGTCGCGATCTGCCAGGCACCGGAGTCGCTGCCGGTCATCCGCCGTTCGGCGGCTCGGACCGCGCCGTCGGGGTGGATGTGCAGCGCCGAGGCGAACAAGTCGACCGGAGAGACGGGCGAGTTGGGTGAGTTGAGTGCGAGGGGGGTCGTCGTCATGACAGCGTTCCTTCCAGTCGGTTCTCCGTAGGGGCATCGGGGCGCGGCGCGGGCGGTTCGGCCCGGCTGCGGGGCAGTACGACGATCGCGACAACCGCCGCGGTCACGAAGAGGGCGGCGGCGACGGCCAGACCGAGCGCGTAGCCGCCGTTGACCGCGGCGGGGTCGGTGGACCTGCCGGTGTGGTGCGCCGCGAGCGTCGCCAGCGCGGCCAGGCCGATACAGCCGCCGAGTTGGCGGGAGCTGTTCATCAGTCCGGAGGCCATACCGGCCTCGCGGGGGGCGACGCCGGTGGTCGCGGCGGTGACGATCGGGGCGATGACGAGTCCGACTCCGGTGCCGGTGACGACGCAGGGGCCGAGCACATCGGTGAGGAAGCCGCCGTCGGGACTGATGAAGGCGAACCAGGCCAGGCCCGCGGCGGCCAACAGGGCGCCGGGCACCAGGCAGGCCCGGGGCGTACGGGCCGCGGTGACGCGGGTCGCGACGACGCTGCCGACGATCAGGCTCGCGGAGAACGGCAGGAACGCGGCGCCGGTCGCCGCGGCGCTCATGCCCAACACCTGCTGCATATACAGGGATACGAAGTAGAACGCCGCGAACTGCCCGGCCGTGGAGAAGAAGACGAGTACGTTGGCACCGGCCACCCAGCGGCTGCGCAGCAGACCGAGGCGCAACAGCGGTGCGGACGACCGGGATTCGGCGACGACGAAGGCCGCGAGGAGCACGGTCGCAGCGCCGAGCAGCGTCCACGTGGCCGGTGAGTCCCATCCGTTGATGTCGGTGCGGACGACCCCGAACACCAGCAGCCCGACTCCCCCGGTCGCGAGGAACGCGCCGAGCACGTCGAGCCTCTCGCGCCGGGCGGGGCGCGCTTCGACGGGCACGCCCACGACCACCAGCGCGAGAGCCACCGCCACGATGGGCAGATTGATCAGCATCACCCAGCGCCAACCCGCGTACTCGGTCAGCAGTCCACCCGCGAGCACGCCCAGCGCTCCGCCCGCGGCGTTCACCCCGCTCCACACGCCGAGCGCGCGCACCCGCTGGGGGCCCTCGGTGAACGTGGTGGTGATCATCGCCAGCGTGGCCGGGGTGGCCGCGGCGGCGCCCACCCCCTGACCGGCACGGGCGGCGATCAGTTCCCAAGGAGCCTGGGCCAGTCCGCCCGCAAGCGAGCACAGCCCGAAGACGGCGAGGCCCAGCACGAACATCCGGCGCCGACCGTACAAGTCGCACGCACGGCCTCCGAGCAGCAGGAATCCGCCGAGCGTGAGCGCGTAGACATGCACGACCCAGGACAGATCGAGCGGTGCGAATCCCAGCGCGGTGCGCATGGCGGGCAGTGCGACGTTGACCACCGCGAGGTCCAGGGCGACGACGAACTGGGCGACGGCAGCCGCCGCCAGCACCACTCCGGGGCGCCCCCGTAAGTTTCTGTACATGTAAGAAAACTACTCGCGGAGATCGCCGCTGCCGACACCTGGGGGATGATGAGGGCATGCCGCAACCGTCCGCACCGCGCAAATCCCTTGGCCGACCACCTCGTATCTCGCGTGAGGAGGTCGTAGCCGCGGCCCGCCGGATCGTGGACACCGACGGCGTGAAGCGGCTGACCATGCGACGGCTGGCCGCGGAGATCGGCAGCACACCGATGGCGCTCTACCATCACGTCCGCAACAAGGAGGAGTTGCTCGTCCTGCTGCTGGACGACTACGCCGCCCGGACGCTGCATCGCCCCGAACTGCCCGAGGAGCCCCGCGAGCGCGTCATCGTCGCCACCGAAGCGATCCACGAGGCGCTCGCCAACTGCCCCTGGATCGTGGAAGTCCTGACCGCCGACGATCTGCTGTCCACATCCGCCCTGTGGTTCGTCGAGCAGATCATCGACGGCCTGCTCGCATGCGGACTGACCCCTCGGCAGGCCGTTCATGGATACCGCGCGATCTGGTACTACACCGCCGGGGAGATCGTCGTACGGACGACGGCGACGCGGCGGCGTACCGACGACGACCGTCCGACCTATCGGGAGCGGGTCTTCGGCGATCTCGACCCGAGCGAGCTACCCCGTCTGGCCCAAGTCGCCGACCGTTGGGCGCTGTTGACCGCCGAGGACACCTATCCGGACGGTCTTCGCGCTCTGGTGGACGGCCTTCTGGTCGTCGCCCGCTGAGGACGGCACGGAGCCGCCCGCCTGCTTGCTCCGCCGCCGGCCGCCTGCTCAGCCCGCGCCGAGACCGCGCAACAGGTCGGCGACCTGCGCGTGGACGACCTCCCACGCGTCAATCGGCGCATAGTTAAGGGCAGTTGCACGCAGGGCCTGCACAACCGCGTGCGCGTCACGGTCACACGCGACGCTGCCGCTGAGCACGTCATAGCCGTCGCGGACGGCGACCCGCAGACGCTCGCCGCCCTCCTCCGCGTGCACCGCCGACGTGACCACGAGCGGCGGTGGTCCGCCCACCTCCCCGGCCGCCTTGTGGTACGCACAGGCGATCGGCTCCCGCCAGCGCAGACTCAGCAGCACGGGGCGCTTGGCCACGACCTCGGCCAGGTCCGTCTCATGCACCCCGTCGGGTTCGAGCACGATCGCCCGCGCGTCCAGGACGAGCGCCGGGGGCAGCAGGCAACGCAGCGTGCTCCCGACGAGGTTGCCGCCGACCGTCGCCGTCCGCCGCACGGCACCGGTGCCGATGGAGGAAGCCGCCAGGCGCAGTACGTCCGGCACCCGCCCGTCGACCTGGTGCAGCAGCACCGCGCCGCCCAGGGTCTCCCGCCCCACGACATTGGCCTCGGGCAACTCCCGTAGCGACATGGCAAGTTCCGGGAAGCCGTCCCGCTGCCATGTGGCCCACACGAGCGTCGCCCCACCGATCGGCACCGCCCCCTCGGCCAGGCACTCCTGCGCTTCGGACACAGACCTCGGCACACGCAACAGCACAGCAACCGACCTGCCTTCCACAGGAGTTGTACGAAGGTGGTGGATGACACTTCGGCCGCCCGTCGGCCGACAAGGCAGTCTCCCCACCGCGCCGGGGGCGCATGAAGGGCTCACGCGAGCACGTCGTGCGCCCGCGCGACACGGACGCTGTGGCTCAAGCGGCGAGATCAAGCCGTAGAGCAAGCCATAGAGCAAGCCGCAGAGCTTGCCGCAGAGCGATCCTCGGCGCGGAACACAAGATTCCCGGGGTCTACCGGTTCCGCCCACGAGTGGGATATCTCTGACATACAGCCCTGTCGGGGTCGTATCCCCTCGGAAGGAGCCCTGCCATGGATGGTTGGTATGTGGACGACCGCTGCACCAACTGCGATGTCGCCCGCCAGTACGCGCCGGACCTGATCGACGAGGCCGACGGCAAGTCGCGGATCCGGCGGCTACCGAGCAACGCGGAGGAGCAACAGCGCTTCTACGCCGCTGTCTTCGCCTGCCACACCCGCTCCATCCGCCCGGAGCCCGGGCAGCCCGACCAGACCGATGACCCTTTCCCCATGGCCCTGGACGACAGCGTCCTGCTGTGCGGGCACAACTCCCGGCGTACCGCGGGCGCCAACGCGTACCTGCTCCGACGGCCGTCCGGTGACATGATGATGGTCGACACACCCCGCTGGAGCCGTGAACTCGCCGAGCGGTATGCGGAGTCGGGCCCCGTCACGGATGTGCTGCTGACCCATCGCGACCACGCCGCCCACGGCCGCCGCTACGCGGACCACTACGGCGCCCGGCTGTGGATCCACGAGGGCGACCTCGACGCGGCACCGGACGCCGACCAGGTGATCAAGGGCCTTGAGCCCGTGGAGATCGGCGAGGGTGTCACCGCCCATCCGCTGCCCGGCCACACTCGGGGCAGTGTGCTCTACCTCGCGGACGACCGGTACTGCTTCAGCGGCGACAGCTTCTACTGGTCCCGTACGACCGGTGATCTGGAGGTCGCGGCGAGCGTCACGTGGTACTCCATCGAGGAGTTGGCGGCCTCCCTGGCCAGGACGGCCGGACAGGTGCGCTTCGAGTGGCTCCTGCCCGGTCACGGTGACCGCCACCGGCTGGCAGCCGACGAGATGTCCCGGCGGCTGCGTGAACTCACCGAGCGCGCCGCCCTGTTGAAGCCCCGACCGATCGATTTCACAGCCGTTCGCTGGTGAGCGCCTGCGAAAGCATGTGACGGGTGAGCGGAATCAAGTAGCCTGAGTCGACCCATTCGCCTAGCGCACCAAACCGAAAGGATTCGGTTCATGGGTACTGATTCCGCCGCCGCTCTCTCACTGGTGAACAAGGTCGTGGCCCAGGCATTCGACCGCTGGAGCCCGCCACTGCACCAGGAATTCGACACGAACGCGCACCACGACCAGTGTGGCCAGACGCTGCTGCACGACACCCCTGAGCTGCGCATCTGGCAGACCCACCTCGCCCCCGGCGAGCGACTTCCCGTCCACCGTCACGAGTGCGACTATTACTGGATAGCCCTGACCCCCGGCCAGGCGCGCCAGCACGAAAGCGACGGAACCAGCCGGGAAATCACCTATGAGCGCGGCACCACCCGATACTTCGAATTCAGCGAAGGACAGTATCGCCTCCACGATCTGAAGAATATCGGTGAAGAAGTGCTGTCGTTCCTGATCATCGAGACGCCGGGCAAGGCGAACAAGACCGACTGAGGAACAGGTGGGCCGACGTCGTCGCTACGGCGTCGGCCCACAGAACCCCTGTTTCACAGAAGGGCGTTCACAGGGCGGCGGTGAGCGCGTCGAGCAGCGACTCGTTCGCGCGCCTCTCGCCGATGGAGATGCGGCAGGTGTCGGGGATCAGACGTCCGACGTCCGCGACCATGATGCCCGCGGCGCGCAGCCGGTCCATGACCTGTTCGTGTTTGTGCAGCCGGACCAGCAGGAAGTTGGCCTGCGTCGGGAACACCCGGTCCACCGTGGGGTGTTCGGCCAGCAGGGCGGCCATACGGTCCCGCTCGGCCAGGATGTCACCGATGCTGTCGCGCACACGGCGTACGTCGACAAGCCGTTCCCGTACGGCGCGCTGTGACGCGTCGGTGAAGCCGAAGGGCACCTGCACCCGACGCATCGCCTCGATGATTCCGGGCTGGGCAAGGGCGATGCCGCAGCGGGCCCCGGCGAGCCCCCACGCCTTGGACAGGGTGCGCAGCACGATGAGGTTGTCGTGCTCGGCGACCAGACCGGCGTACGACGGCTTGTCACTGAACTCGACATAGGCCTCGTCGATCACCACCAACCCCTCTGTGTGGGCGATGAGTTCATGGACCTGTTCGGGGTCGAGCCGGGTGCCGACGGGGTTGTTCGGGTCACACAGGATCGTGACGCGGGGGTCGGCCGCCAGCATCCGCCGCACGTCGAGCCGGTTCATGTCCTGTCCGCCGAGGGGGACGTCCACGACGGGCAGGCTCAGTACCTGGGCGAAGTGGGCGTACAGCTCGAAGGTGGGCGGTGTCACGCACACCCGGTCGCCCGGCGAGGTCAGGGCCGTCAGGAGCAGCATGACGGCGTCCACCGCACCGCTGGAGAAGAGCAGATGGTCGTCCGTCAGGGCGTCGAGGCCCTTGTGGCCGGGCAGTTGGGCCACGGTGGTGAGGTAGGTACGGGCGAGGTCGGTCGTGTCGAGTTCGGGATAGCGTCCGCCGGGGCCCAGGAACGGGTTGGTGTTGCTCGACAGGTCGATCAGGTCGAACCGCGGGCGGTGCCGGAAGCGGGCCGGGCCGGGGACGGCGACCGTGGTGACGGGCGGGGCCGTGAACCGGGACACTTCCGGTGCCGTGGACGCCTGTTCGGGGGCTGTCAGGCCGGGGGCGCGCAGCCAGTGGTCGAGCGGGACGAAGAGGTCGGCACCCAGAGCGCGTTGGCGATCGGCCTCACCCTGCCCGAGGTGGACCCAGTCGAGGCCGTCGCGGTGGGCGTCGACGTACAACTGGTACAGGGAGACCACGTGGAGACCGTGGCGGGCGGCGGGATCGTCCCGGTCGGTGGCCAGGGCGAGGCAGTACAGGCCTCGGCCGCTGTGGGAGCCCACGAGGAGTCCGGCCTGGACGACGCTCTCGCCCCGGCGCCGGACGAGCAGTTCGGCGCGGTCGGCCAACTGGCTCTGTTCGAGGGCCCGTAGAGCCGCCGCGTCGAAGAGGTCGCCGTGGATGTTGACGAACGCCTCGCGCGCCCAGGGCTTCTCGTCGAGTCCGCCGAGCGGGATCCGCTCCCAGGTGAGGGGCAGCGCTCGGCTACGCCGACGCACATCGTCCAGGCGCTCGGCTCCGAGGCGGCCACGCAGCAGTTCGTCCACGTCGCCGTTCAGCCGTACCACGCACTCGGCACCGGCCGCGACCGGGACGAAGCCGGCCGCGCGAAGGGCCCCGGCGTCGTCGGTGCGGCGCACACGGGGCACGAGGATCTGCGCGGCCTCCGACTCCTCGGCCCGTCGGACGAGCGCGTCGACGTCCTGCGCGGTGGGGGCGGGGCTGGTCGGGCCGTAACCCGCGGCGCCTGCGACCAGGGTGGGGCGGCGCAGGACGTCGTCGTCCGTGAACACCCCCTCACTCAACCTCAGTTGGGACAGAGAACACACGGGTTCACGGGACCCGAGGGCCGCGCACAGTGCCTGTCGCAGCGCGTCGATGTCAGCGGGCCTGCGCATGCCGCTCCCCTTCCTGGGCCTGGAACGCCCCTTGGTGGGCGTCGATACGCTCGCGGTACTCCTCGAACAGCTCGCCGAGCGTGCGGGCGATCCCGGCCTTCCAGCCGATGGTGCAGTCGCCGATGAGGCCGCGTCGTACCTCGTGGTCGAAGATCGCCGTCTCCCGGCTGTAGTCGCTGCGCTCCACGCGCAACGGCACCCCGGTGAGGGCGGACATGTACTCCATGAGGTCGGTGACGCCGACTTCTTCGTCACCGCCCCAGTTCACGACCTGGGCGGGGGTCCGAGCGGAGCCCCACAGCAGCGGCACCTGGCGGACGATGTCGTCGGTGTGCAGGAGGTTGCAGTAGTTCTGCCCGTGGTGCGGCACCGCCGCCGACTGTCCGCCGCGCATCTCCCGGAAGAGGATCATGGGTACCCCGCCGTGCCCGTACGGGCCGTAGGCGATGTTGAGCCGGGCGATCACGGACGGCAGACCGAGCGCCTCGGACAGGCCGCGGACGACGCCCTCCGCGGAGAGCTTGGCCACGGGGTACGTGGGCAGCCAGGGCGCCGCTCCGCCGAGCGGGTCGCCCTCGCGGTAGCGGTGGGTGGGCTCGGCCCGGTGGTAGACCACGCCCGACGACACGTAGAGGAAGCCCTCGGCGTCGGCGCAGTGTGTCATCAGCCGGGCGGTGCCCGCGGTGTTGATCCGCGCGGTCTCCTCGAAGTCACGGCCGTCGCCCCGGTGCACCGCGGAGTGCAGGACGTGTGTGAAGTCCCCGGGCAGTGAGGCCAGTTCGCCGTCGGCCATGTCCCAGACGACAGTGTGGGCGCCCGCGTCCTCCAGCGCCTTGCGGGCGGCCGGGTCGCCGAACCGGCCGAGGCACCACACCTCGTTGTCGCGGGCGAGCGCCTCGGCGACGGGCCGCGCGACCTGGCCGGTGCCGCCGGTGACGAGAATCTTCTTGCTGTGCATGATCGGCTGCTCCTGGTTCATCGGTCGAGCGCTCGGGCCAGTTCGCGCCGCAGGGTCGCTTGGAAGGTCTGTACGTGCTGCGGGCTCATCAACGTGTAGTGCTCGCCGTCGACTTCGATGTACGCGTTGGTGCCGCGCGCGAACCGGTCCCAGTGGCGGAGCTGTTGGTCGAGCCAGTCCTGCTTGGTGCCCTTCAGCGGGGTGCAGTAGAACACCGTGGCCCGCTCGATCGATCCGGACGGTTCGTAGGTGCGGCCCAGGTGGACCATGCTCTGCGCGAGATGGACCCAGGCGGTGAACTGCTCGAGAGTGAGGTCGAGTTCGGTCAGGCGGCGCTGCGGGGCGTGGTCGACGAGATACGCCAACTGGTCGGCCTCCGGCAGCGGACGCAGGGTCGCGGTGAGGTCCGGGATGTCGGAGGGGTCGATCAGCTCCAGGAACAGGGCGAGGTTGATCGCGCCGTCGGTGAAGGTGATCTCGTTCATCCGGCCGGAGATGGACGGCGGCAGATTGAAGATGCCGACGAACTTCACCTCGTCGCCGTCGGCTTCGAGCCGTTTGGCGATCTCGAACGCCACGGCGCCGCCGTAGGAGTAGCCCGCGACGGCGTACGGCCCGCAGGGCTGGGCCCGCCGGATCGCGGCCACGTAGGTGGTGACCATCTCGTCGAACGACGCGAAGTGGGTCTCGCCCTTGCCGAACCCGCGGGCGCGCAGCGCGTGGAACGGCCGTTCGCCGGTGAAGTACTGGGCGAGGTTGACGAAGACGAGCACTTCGCCGAGACCCGGGTGCACACAGAACAACGGCGTTCCGTCGCCGGTCACTTGGAGGGGCACCAGCGGGTCGTACGCGGCGTCCCCGCCGGCTTCGCGGTCGGCGGTGAGCCGACGGGCGAGCGCGCGCACGGTCGGTGCCTGGAGCAGTGTCGCCATCGGTAGGCCGTCGATGCCGAACGCCTGCTGGATCAGCAACTTGAGCCGCAGCACGTCGAGAGAGGTGCCGCCCAGGTCGAAGAAGCTGGCGGTCGCGGGTACTTGCTCGATGTTCAGTACGCGGGCGTAGACCTCGGCGAGCGTGGTCTCGACGTCGCCTTCCGGAGCCACGTAGCCGCCGAGGAACCGCGTACTCACCTCGTCCGCGCGGCGGACCGCGGCGTCCAGGTCACCGGCCTCGACGGCGGCGCGCAGCGACATCCGCAGGATCTTGCTGAGGTTGCTGCGGGGGATGGCCGACTCGGTGACGGGCAGGATGAGATGCGGTCTGAAGCCCCAGTGCATGATGGTGGAGCTGCGGATGGCGACGAGTGTCCGGTACAGGGACGTGTCGTCCGTCGCGTCATCGGCGGGGACGAAGGCGACGACGAGTTGCTCGGAGTCGGCGCCTTCGGGCCGGAACGGGAACGCGGCGACCTGCCCGCGTCGCACACCGTCCAGTTCGTCGAGGGCCGCCTCCAGGTCATGGCTGTAGTAGTTGACGCCGTTGACGATGATGGAGTCCTTGGTACGGCCGACGAGCGTCAACCGGCCGTCGGCGTCCAGGTGTCCGAGGTCCCCGGTACGGAACCAGCCGTCCTTGGTGAACGCCTCGGCGGTGGCCGTCTCGTTCCCGTAGTACCCGCGGGTGACCATCGTGCCGCGCAGTTGCACATCGCCCGGCTTGGTGCAGCCGGGTCGGCTCGTGGTGGCCAGCACGGTGCCGTCTCCCCCGACGACACGGATCTCCAGGCCCTGCACGGGCCTTCCGAGCGACGGGAATTCCAGGTCCAGGTCGCGAGAGGCGAAGTCGCGGTTGAACACACTGCCCGCGCAGGTCTCCGTCATTCCGAAGGCGGGCACGACCACGTCGCCGCGCAGTCCGTACGGGGCGAGCGCCGCCAGGAAGTTCTGTACGGTGGCGGTCACGGTGGCCTCACCGCCGGAGATGATGTGGCGGACGTGCGACAGGTCCCACTCTCCGGCCGTCGGCGGCTGTCGGTCGAGCGCCTGATTCAGTTGGCCGAACAGGAAGTTGGGGGTGAAGGTCACCCGGACCTGATGCGCCGCGATCAGTCGGAGGAACTCCAGGGGGTCGGCGAGGACCGTGGCCGGGTCCGTCATGACCTGGTTCGCTCCGTTGAACATGGGCAGCAGATGAGCCTCGATGGCGGCGATGTGGTCGGCCGAGATCCAGTTCAACGAGGTGTCGTCGGGCCCGAGTCCAAGCGCTCCCGCCTTCCCGGCCTGCGCGGCGAGGAGGTTGGCGTGGGTGAGCCGAACAGCCTTGCTCTTGCCGGTGGATCCCGAGGTGAGCATGAGCAGGGCGAGGTCGTCCGGGTCGGGTGTGTGCAACTGCTGGGCCCCGGCCTGGGTTTGGCTCAGCTCCTCGACGGTCACCGATCGCAGCCCCACATCGGGCAGTTCGTGAGCAGCCGCCTTGGAGCCGATCACCAGCGGGTCGCCGAGCAGCGTCCGCAGATGCTCCAACCGGTCACGCCACCGCGCCGGATCGGCCGCCGGTGCGACCGGGCACGGCACGATGCCGCTCAGTACACAGCCCCAAAAGGCGGGAAAGAAATACTCGGGGTCGGTGGCCGTAATCAGTACGCGGTCGCCCGGGGCAATGCCGTGGTCGCGGAGCCCCTGCGCAATACAGACCGCGGAGTCCCGCAATTCCGCGTAGGAAAGGAACGAACCACCGACGAAGGTGACACCGCGGGACATGTCGAGTGCTGCCCTGTCGAGCAGGTCGGGAAGCGTCGCGACACGACGTATTTCGGGCATGAAGAGAGGACCTCCGGTCGAAGGAACGGGAAATGTAGGCAGGGGTACGCCACGCATTCCCTGACGAGTGGACCGTGCTGAGTGAACTCTGGTGTGGGGGCTCTTGACGAGTGGGCGCTTGACGAACGCGCCGCGGACAACCGGCGCGCGGGCCTCCTAGGAGTGCGACACCGCTCTCCGCGCTCCATCGGGCATATTGGTCACATTGAATCGGACGACGTCACGAACCTTCTTGTCCAGTTCGGATTCGTCCGGGTCGGACACGATCGTCTGGCCGTTCCGGCCGTAGGAACCGGACGGCGCGTCGTGCGTTCCACCATGGCCCATCCGGGTCGGCGGTGCGCCGAGTGCGCTGACCTCGGCGCCGAGGAGATCGACACCGTAGGTCAATTCATCGTCCTGTGGGGAGAATCCACCGGGAAGCCGAATGGCGCACTCCCCGAACCTGAGGGCCGCTTCCTCCTCGAATTCCTCCGGCACACCCATGAGGGATTGGACCACAGAGAAAGGATTCAGACCGCGACGTCTCAGCGCCCGGTCGAGATCGCCTCGATATCCGACGACGATCACTCTCGACACTCTCGCCCCCCGCATGTGATTCAGACGATCGATGGACCGGATGAACTCTTTGCCTTGCCCGAGGACGGACGCTGGCATCGTGTCACAGGAGTCCCGGGAAGTGGACATGCCAATCCATGATCGTTCAACGTGATCACCGTGACATGAATCACAGCATAATGGGATGGATGGAAATCACGGGCGACAACTCCGCTTATGAATTCCACTATTACCGGCAAACACGGCAAATCTCGACTCAGGTATCTGGTCGCGGTGCCACTGCGCCCATGCCGACGCCGGGCCCCTGGCGGGAGCCCTCTCACCCGTACGGCGGGTTCAGCCTGTCGGCGAAGTCAAGTACGGACGCCGAACCACTGTTGGGCGCCGAACTCTTCGAACCGCTCCACCTCGGTGAACCCCAGCTTCGTTGCGAGGCGCATCGCGCGGTCGTTGACTGTTTGGGTGCAGAGCACCACGGGCTCGTCGGGGCACGCGTCGGCGAACCAGTCGAGGGCCGCCGCGCATGCCTCGGCCGCGTACCCGCGTCCCCACGCCTCCGGCAGGAACATGTAACCGAGTTCGGCCTCTCCGGCACCCGGTCGGACGTGGCCCGGACGCTCTGCGTCGCGACGATCGAGCGTGATCATGCCGATCATCGCTCCGTCGAGATCGATCACGAAACGGCCAGGGTGCCGACCGGGCACCTCAGGCATCGCGCGGTCGAGCTCAGCACGCGGTCGAGGGCCACCGATGTAGGTGCCCACCTCCGGCGATGCGAACAGCTCGATGAACGCCGCGCGGTCCCGGGCCTCGGACTCGCGGAGCACGAGCCGTTCGGTCCTGATCGGGGCAGGCGGCCAGGCGATGGGTCCAAGCTCGGTCATGACGGGCAACCTATCGCATGCCCTCCGAGCGGCGAACGCTCTTCTCACCAGGCGGTTCTGGTCCGACGGGCGCCGTTCGGCACATGCCGCCAAGTCCCATACGGACCTCACGTTCAGGGTAGGTCCCCTAGGTAGACGGAGCCGGTCGCGGCTTGTCCGGCGCCGAGTCCGACGAGAGGTGCCGTCAACCCCAGTGGAAGCAGGACCAGTTCACCGATGGTGGCCAGAGGATGCCACACGACGGCTGACTGTGTGCGGTCCGGCGCTGTTGCCGACGACGCGCCCTCTGAGGCTGGTTGAGCCGCGAAGTACAACTGAAGTTGCTGCGTTCGGGTTCGGTGGTGCGGGTGGCCCGGGTGCCGTTCCGGCAAGTACTCGCGGACCCAGAGCAGTTCGCCGATGCTGACTCGCAAGCCGGTCTCTTCCCTCACCTCCCGGCAGGCGGCCTCGGCAGCCGTCTCACCGGGCTCTACACGTCCGCCGGGCAGAACGTGGAACTCCCGGTCGCCATCGCGATGCCGGATGAGAAGGACACGGCCCTCCTGGTCCACGACGACCGCGCGAGCACTGACCCGCAACGCGGGCTCGTGCGTGCGCAGTTCGACGCCGCATGCTGACTCCGAGGGCGAGTGGTCGTTCATGCGGGACAGCCTAGGGGGGCACACGCGGCGGGTTGCCGCGCTGGTGCGAGCAGCGGAGCGTTGTCAGTGGCGGGTGGCAGCATCAGACGCATGACGGACACCACGGCATTCGACTGGCGGCCCTTCCTCGTCAAGTGGAGCGAGGAGTGGGCGGATTCCCTGCCGGACGGCGAGACGCAGGGCGAGGACGACGAGGCCGCGCGCCGGGCGCGATGGCTCGGGTTCCCGCCCGCGTCCGAGGAGCGGATCACCGCCGTGGAGAAGCGCCTCGGCCGCCATATGCCGCCCTCGTACCGGGAGTTCCTCAAGGTCAGCGACGGCTGGCGGAACGCGGGCGGGTTCGTATGGCTGCTGGCGGGAACCGAGGACGCGCGCTGGCACAACGACGAGTCGGGACTCGCGGACATCTTCGAGGAGTACCTGGACGAGGACGCCGGACCCGAGGAGCGGCATGAGGTGGACGTCTGGCGGCGCGGGCTACAGCTCGACGTGGAGTCCGACGCCATCTACGTCCTCATGGACCCCGAGGACGTGGACGAGGACGGCGAGTGGGCCGTCTACACATGGGCGAGCTGGCGGGCCGCGCCACCGGAGCGGTACGGCAACTTCCTTGAGTTCATGCGGGACATGTACCGGGAGTTCCACAGCCTGCGGTCGGACAAGAGCGCCGAGGAGCCGACGTTCGTCAACGACACGACGCAAGAGCTGGACGCCCTGGTGGAGGAAGCCAGGCTGAAGGCGTTGCGCGGCGGCTGGCAATGGGCCGAAGAGGCGCTGGACGCGGCCAAGGAGTACGGCAGGCCGCGCGCCACCGGGCTGGGTGACCAGATACGCCGCCTGCTCGGACAGAGTCACGCGGTGCACTTCGACGGCCTGGTGACAGACCCGCGGTACGCGCCCGAGCTGCTGCCACCGCTGGTCGCCGAGCACGCGGCCCACTCGTACCGGGACGACTCCCTGCTGACGTTCCATCTGCGCGGTGCGGACGACGACTTGGTGTCATTGGCTTACGCGATGCTGGAGTCGGCACGGAACGGCACGTATCAATACACGGTGGCCGGACCGTTCGGTGAAGCGGTCGAGCGGGCGCGGGAGTTGGCGCGGTGGGGAGACAGCGACCGGGCATGGCGGACGCTGCTGAACGCTCTGCCCCTGTGGGAGCCGCTGGGGCCGGACCACTTGGCGCCGCTGGGGTGGGTGGCCGACCCGGTCCTCGGGCCGCTGCTGACCCCGGAGCGGGGCCGCGAGTTGCTCTCCACACCACGGGGCGGGCAGACGGGCGAGGCACCGACTCCGACGGCTGCGCTCGACCCGGACAGTCTGGCGTGGCTCGCGGAGCCGGACCCGGGCAACAACCGCACGTCCTACCGGTTCGTCCTGTTGGAGGGGGTCGAGCCGGAGGACGTACTCGGACGGCTCGCGGACGGGGACGGGGACGGCATCGTGCTGAACGAACCCATGACGTTGTGGGACGCGCGTCGCGAACCGCCGCAGAACCAGCGGGAGTTCTCGTCCTACGACGACAGGGCTCTCGTGGCGGTCGGCCGGGCCGGCACCGGTTGGAGCTTCGCCTTCGACGACGACCCCGCCCCGTTCCCCGAGGAGCGGCTCGTCTCACCGGCCGCTGCCGCCAGCGCGGGCACCCGCGCGGTGGTGGTGTGGAGCGGCCTGAGGGCGTGGTACAGGGATCCGTACTTCCACCTTTCGGTGGCGCAAGACGGTACCGAGCAGTACGCGTTCACGTACGTGAACGGAGAGATCAGGAGAAGCGGGGAGATACCGCAGGCGCTGGACCCGAGCCGGTTCTTCGGCGAGCAGGGAGATGACACCGAGACGGAACGGCGGCTCCTGGAAGCGGTGACCGCGGAGTTCGGTGTGGCTCTGCCACGTCACGCCATCGTGAACGGGCGGCTGCACACGTTCACCACCCGTTCCTGGACCCGACCGCCGCAGGACGGCGAGACGTACGCGGTGATACGCGTGTCCTAGGAAGCCGCGCGCCCGACACATGGCGGCAGCGGCGGCGCGGTCGATTCATGCCTGGAACTCGGTGAGGTCGATGGCGTGGACGCGCAGTGGGTAGTCGTACACCGGGTGGGTCGTCTCCCGTTCGAACGTCATGCCGAGCTTGCGGAGGACGTTCTCGGAGGCGTTGTCACCCACCCGGTTGATGCTGATGACGCGGTCCAGACCGCGGTCCTGGAGAGCGAACTCCAGTGTGGCGTGGGCGGCTTCGGACGCGTACCCCTGGCCCCAGAACTGCGAGCCGATCCGCCAACTGATCGCCACGGCGGGCATCACCTCCGGCAGGAACTCGGGTACGGACAGTCCCGTGAAGCCGATCAGTTCGCCCGAGGCCAGCAACTCGACGGCGAAGAGCCCGAAGCCTTCCTCGTCCCACTCCTCCTCCCACCGCTCGATGTCCTCGGCGGTGCGCTCCAGGTCGCGCACCGAGCCGTCGTCGATCCAGCGCATGACCCGTGGGTCCGCGTGGATGTCCGCCATCGGCACGAGGTCGTCGTCATGCCAGGTACGGAGGAGGAGGCGGGGCGTATGGATCTCGGTCATGCACCCATCCTGCCGAAGCCAAGGGCCTCATCCCTAATCGGTGCTCACCCCCTCAGGGACCTCGCTGACCGGCCTCTGCCGGGATGTACGTCAACGGCCCCTGGCACTACTCGAGTTCGGGGATGAGCGGGCGAAGCCCGCCGAGTACCGCGCCGACGCAGATGTCGCGCAGTTGGGTGCGGGTGCAGGTCTCGTGGGTGAGCCAGTCGACGCAGAGGACCTGGACGAAGACCAGCCAGCTCTTCAGGACGCCGGACACGACCTCGCGGGTGCTGTCGTCCGCGAGGGGCAGGACGGTCAGCAGTCGCGCGCGGAGCATGTCCAGTTCGTTCGTCATGATCGTCTGGATCACCGGGTCGCCCGCGAGGACCTGGTTCGCGGCGAGGACGGCGTTGCGGTTCGCGACGAAGTAGTCGAGGTGGATGTCCATGCCCTGGACGAGCTGTTCGACCAGGGAGTCGGCGGGGTCGAGCCGCGTCCCGGCCAGCAGTTGGTCCGCCGCCTGCTGGTACACGGCGGCGAAGAGGGCGTGCTTGCTGGGGAAGTGTCGGTAGAGCAGGGCCCGGGAGACACCGGCCTCTTCGGCGACCTCCTCCATCAGCACGTCGGCGTAGGGGCGTGCGGCGAAGAGCCGTGCGCCGACGGTGAGGAGTTGGGCGCGGCGGTCGGCGGGAGTGAGTCGCTGGCGGGGAGGCACGGACGAAGTGTAGTTGACACGTGTCTACTAGCAAGTCCAAGGTAGTAGACACATGTCAACTAAGCCCCGTTCGGGACTGCTTGGAGGGACCATGGCCAGGGCTCTGCGCGTACTCGCACAGGTGATGGGCTGGGCGTGCGTGGCGATCGGCCTGTTCCATGTGGCACTCGGCAACGCGGCGATCCCCGGCGCCGGTTCCGCCGGCGCGACGATCGACAGTTGGGGCCGGTTCATGGGGGCAAGCTTCGTCGGCTACGGGCTGGCGTGGCTCTGGGCCGCGCGGCAGCGCCCGATCCCGGCTCAGGCGGTACGGTGGCTGGCCACCGTCTTCCTCCTGGGCGGCGTCGGCCGACTCCTCTCACTCGCCACACACGGATGGCCGCAGTGGTTCCAGCTCGCACTGACGGTGATCGAACTCGCCCTGCCGCCGGTCTTCTTCTGGCTGGCGGACGCGGAGGAGCGGGCCGTGCGCGGCGGCGTGGAGGCGGCGCCTGTCGGACGATGAGTGCGCCCCCACCGCGAGGATGTCCGACACGCGCCTCGGTTCCTCCGCGGTCAGCCCTCGCCCACGAGGTCGAGATCCTCGGGTGACACCTCGGCGCTGACCTCCGGAACAGGCCACTCACGCTTCAGCGGCAGGGACACGTCCCGCCACCACGGGCGCGTGGGCAACTCCCCGGCGGGCTCGAACGGTTGGCCGGGGATGGGGAAGGCGACCGCCTGCCCGACCGCCTCCGCCGCGGCCAGCGTCCACTCCCCCGGCTCCGCCCAGGGATGCGGGGCAAGACTGAAGGTGCCCCAGTGGACGGGCAGCAACACGCCGTGGGGTCGGCCGCGTTGGAGGTCGAGATGCGCGGTCGTGCCCTCCTCGGGGGTCATATGGATGTCCGGCCAGAACTCCGCGTACGCGCCTATCTGGATCATCGTGGCGTCGAACGGGCCGTACTCGGCGCCGATCTCCTGGAAGCCCTTGAAGTAGCCGGTGTCACCGCTGTGGTAGACGCGGTGCTCGTCACCGGCCACGGACCACGACGCCCACAGCGTGTGCTGTCCGTTGCGCAGGCCCCGGCCGCAGAAGTGGCGGGCGGGTGTGGCGGTCAGGGTGAGGCCGCCGACCTTCGTCGACTCATGCCAGTCCAGCTCGCGCAAGCGGTCCGCGGAGACTCCCCAGTACTCCAGATGGGCACCGACGCCGAGCGGTATCACGAAGACGGTGTCGGTGTCGGCCAGCGCCTTGATGGTGGGCAGGTCGAGGTGGTCGTAGTGGTCGTGGGAGATGACGACGGCGTCGACGGGGCCCAGCGCGGCCAGCGGCAGCGGCACCGGGTGCAGCCGCTTGGGGCCCGCGAACGCCAGCGGGGAGCAGCGCTCGCCCCAGACCGGGTCGATCAGCACCCGGTGCCCGTCGATCTCGACGAGCACCCCGGAGTGCCCCATCCACGTCAGCCGCAGCCCGCTCGCCGGGGGCCTGGCCAGATCGGCGTACGTCGTCGGGTGCACCGGGATGGTGCCGGACGGGCCGCGGCGGGCGCGGTCCTCCTTGCGGAAGAAGGCCTTCGCCAGGTCCAGGGCGGAGCCGCCCGTCGGACGGGTCCGGGTCCCCTCGGGGTTCACGAAGGCGCCGTTCGCGAAGTTCGGTGATCTACGGATGCGTGCCAGCCGCTCTCCGCTCGGGTCCGCGCCGAAGGCCGCGGGCTGCACGGCGCGCAGCCCGGACGTCAGAGAACGGGAACCAGTCACGGCACCTCCTGTGAGAGTCGATCTGTGGGAGTCGGTCCGGCAGTTCATTATGGTCGGCCCCTCTGACAGCGCGGGAGCGTTCGCCTCGTCGGGCCGGATGTCACATTCGGGGGCGCCGGTACGTCGTCATGGTGCGGGCGCCCACGAGGAGCGCCCGGGAACGACGTACTGGAGGTGCCACCCATGGCCCGTGTCTCCCTGACTCCGCGCCGCACCGTCTTCTTCCGCATGATGGAGTGGTATTCGCGGCGGACGTACGGCAAGGTCCTCGACCCCGGCAAGGCGCTCGCCCACCAGCCCCGTGTGCTGCGGTCCTATCTGCAGTTCGAGCGTGCGGTGGGGAAGTGGAACCAGCTCGACCCGGGTCTGAAGGTGCTGGCCGAGATGGGGGCCGCCGCGACGATCGGCTGCTCCTGGTGCATGGACTTCGGCTACTGGGCGGGGCGGCAGCAGGGCATGGACCCGCAGAAGCTGCTCGACGTGCCGCGCTGGCGGGACAGTGATGTGTACACGGAGGCGGAACGGGATGTCCTGGAGTACGCCGAGGCGATGACGGCCACACCGCCCGAGGTGGACGACGAGCTGGCCGCCCGGCTCATCGGTCGCCTGGGGGAGCCCGCGTTCGTCGAGCTGACCGCGATGGTCGCGGTGGAGAACCTGCGCTCACGCATCAACTCCGCGCTGGGGCTGACGAGTCAGGGCTTCAAGGACTCCTGCGACGTACCGAACACCACCCGGCGGACGGAAGGAACCTCCACCGCCCGGTAGTGCCCGACCCACATACGAACGCGTACGCCACCGGCGGGCACACCGCGAGCAAAAGGCCGTGCCCGCCGGGCAATTGACCGCGCCCGCCAAGTACGGGGCCGAGCGTGAGTGGCCAGCCTGCCGAGGCCAGGTAACCACACCCGCCCAGGGAGAGTGCCCGCACCCGTCAAGCACGCGCCCCGCCCCGAGCGCCCGCGCTCACACCGCCTGGGCGATCCGCTCCCTGATGTCGTCCGGAGACAGGGTGCCCTTCGCCTCGACGCGGTCGCCGGAGGACTCGCCGCGCAGTCGGCGCCCGATCCAGGGGGCCAGGTACTCGCGTGCCCACTGGATGTCGTCGCGCCGTACTTCGAGCGTGCCGCGCGGCGGCAGCGGCGGCCACGGCTGGTCCGGGTCGGCGGGCACCTCGATGCCGAGCACCTGGCCCGCCCTGAGGGCGACCCGGGTGTGCCCCTCGGGCGAGAGGTGGAGCCGGTCCTCGTCCCAGGCGCGCCGGTCCTGGACGGTCTTCAGCGACCACAGGTCGAGGACCGGGCAGCCGTACCGGTCGGCGATCGCCCGGACATGCCCGTTGTACGTGGCGACCTTGCCGCGCAGATGCTTGAGCAGGGGCACGCCACGGGTGTCGAAGCCGGTGGTCACCATGACGGTGCCCGCGACGGCCGTGAGGCCCGCGACGGCCCGCTCGAAGCGCTCGGCGACGTCGTCGGGGTCGGTGCCGGGCCGGATGATGTCGTTGCCGCCCGCGCAGAAGGACACCAGGTCGGGGGCGAGGTCCAGGACCTTCGGGAGCTGGTCCTCGACGATCTGGTCGAGCAGCTTGCCGCGCACGGCAAGGTTTGTGTACGCGAAGTCGCCCTCGGGCCGCCGGTCGGCGAGGAGCACCGCGAACCGGTCGGCCCAGCCGACGAACTGTCCGTCCGGGCCGGGGTCGCCGACGCCTTCGGTGAAGCTGTCCCCCACCGCCACGTACGACCCGATCACTGATCTGTAGTCATTCTTCGAATCGTCTGCCACGTCGCCCCATGATTCACCTTCGGGTGTGAGCTACGCGACCGTAGGAAGGGGTTGACGGTTGGTGAGATAGAACACTCGGATTGGTGGGGCTGGTACGGAATAACCCCGGAGGCAAGCCGGGGACAACCGGGGGACGCGTCGGGGACCACTGCCGCGGCCCGACTTGTGGGTCGCCGCGTCAGGGGAATGGTTGCCTGATGAACCTTGTCGTATCGTCAAGGCGCGGCCCGCCGACGATCAGCGTCGACGGACGGTTGGAAGGAGCCCCTGTGACGCAGCACGTCCCGTCGATCGAGCCCGAGCTGGCCGGTGTGCGCAACTTCCGAGACGTGGGCGGCCTGCCGACCGTGGACGGGCGGCGGGTGCGCCAGGGTGTGCTCTTCCGCAGCGGTCATCTCGCGCATGCGACACAGGAGGACGCGACGTTCCTCTCCTCCCTCGGTCTGCACACGATCTTCGACTTCCGCAACGCGGCGGACAAGCGACTGGAGGGGCCGGACGTCGCGCTGCCGGGGGTGCGCAACGTCAACCTTCCGCTGAGCGATCCGGCCGACGGCGCCGAGTTCTGGAAGATGGTCCGCGACGGCGATCTGGAGCAGTTGCGCGCGGTGCTCGCGGACGGCAAGGCCGCGGGCCGCATGATCGCCTCGTATCGCACGATGGTCACGGAGCGCACGACCGAGCACGCGCGGGTGCTGCACGCGCTGGCCGAGGACAGTGTGCCGGTGCTGATGCACTGCGCCGCGGGCAAGGACCGCGCGGGCCTGTCGATCGCGGTCACGCTGCTGGCCCTCGGGGTCGAGCGCGAGGCGATCGTGGCGGACTATCTGGAGTCGAACGCCAAGCACCGCCGGTACAAGGTGCACCGCAACGGCGCGCGGGCCGAGGCCTACTCCCCCGAGGTGATGGAGTTGCTCAGCCCGCTCTTCGACGCACGCGCCGAGTACCTCACGGCGGCGTTCGAGACCGTGGAGCGGACGTGGGGCGGTGTCGACACCTATCTGGAGCGGGGGCTCGGGGTCACACCGATGCTGCGGGAGCGGCTGCGCGAGAGGCTGCTGGACTGAGCCGCTCCCGTTGCGGGTCGTGCTGTGTGCCCCTTACTTCGCGCCCACCTCGAACAGCAGCCAGATGAACCCGGCGAAGAGGTGACCGACGGCGATGTAGATGATGAGTCGGATCCACAGGGCGCGGGGGAACTTCTCCTCCCGCGTGTTCTGGTCGGAGCGGGTCTGCGGCTGCTCGGTCATGGCATTTCTCCTGGGGTGGGGCCGATACAGAGCGCGGAGTTCGGGCTCTGGAGCAGGGTGTGGACGAAGAGCAGCTCGGCCCCGTCGTGATCGACGGCCGCGAGCCGATGAGGGGTGAGCGAGTCGAAGTGGGCGCTGTCGCCGGGCTCGAGGATGTGAGCGCTGTCACCGAGGCGCAGGCGCAGCCGCCCCTTGAGGACGTACAGCCATTCCTCGCCGGGGTGGACGCGCACGATGTCGCCCTGGGTGCCGTGGGGGACGCGGACGCGCAGGGCCTGCATCCCGCGGCCCGGTGCGCCGGTCTGCCAGTACGTCCAGCCGCCCGCGTGCGTGGGCTCCATGGCGGGGGCGCGGACGACCGCGTCCCGGTCGGGGACGGTCTCGCCGAGCAGTTCGGAGACTGTCGTACCGTAGATACGAGCGAGAGCGAGCAGCATCGGCAGCGAAGGCTGTCGCTGTCCGGTCTCCAGCCGTGACAGATGCGCGGGCGAGAGCCCGGCGGCGCGGGCCGCGGCCTCCAGCGTGAGGGAGGCACGACGTCGCAGCGCTCGCAGTTGGGGCGCGACGGCGGGCAGGTCCTCGATCGGCCCGGTCTCGGAAGTGCTCATACCCCTATTGAGCCGCAGCTTTGCCTTTCAGGCAAACTTCTTGCCTGTCAGGCAAAGACCGCCGGATCTTCCCTCGAGGACCCCTCGCCGCGGCTACCGGTTCGCCACTGCCTGCTTGATCAGCGTCTTGCCGAAGTCCCACATCAGCCCGCCGCCGTGCGCGTCGTCCATGACCGCGGTGAAGGCCTCCACGAACCGGTCGACGTCCTGCTCGTCGATGGTCAGCGGCGGGATCAGCTTGATCACCTCCAGATGGTCCCCGGAGACCTGGGTGAGGATGCGATGCCGTTGCAGCAGCGGGACGACGACCATCTGCGCGAACAGGCCCTTGCGGGCCGCCTGCAGCATGGTCCAGCGGCTGCGCAGCTTCAGCGAGCTGGGCCGGCCGAACTCGACGCCGATCATCAGGCCCCGGCCGCGTACGTCGCTGAGCAGCTCGTACTTGTCGATGAGCGCCGAGAGCCGGGACATGAGCTGGTCACCGACCACGCGGGCGTTCGCGACGACCCGCTCGTCCTCCATGACGGACAGGACCGCGAGCCCGGCCGCCATCGCCTGGGCGTTGGATCCGAAGCTCGCGGAGTGCACCAGCACCCGGTCCATGGACGAGTAGACCTTCTTGAAGATCCACTCCTTGCCGAGGGTGGCGCCGACCGGCACATAGCCACCGGAGAGCGCCTTGGCCACGCACACCAGGTCCGGCTCGACGCCGCTCTCGTGCTGGTAGGCGTAGAACTCCCCGGTGCGGCCGAGACCGGTCTGCACCTCGTCGGCGATCAGCAGCGCCTTGTGCCGCCGCAACAGCTCCTGGGCGGCGGTCAGATAGCCGGGCGGGGCCGCGTGGACGCCCTTGCCCTGGATGGGCTCGACGATGAGGGCCGCCACGTCTCCCTTCCTCAACTCCCGGGCCAGGGCGTCGAGATCGCCGAGCGGCACCGCCGTGTCGGGCAGCAGCGGCGCGAAGCCGTCGCGGAAGCCGGACTCGCCGTTCACGGACAGGGACCCGGTGGTCAGCCCGTGGAAGGCGTGGGCGCAGTACAGGATCCGGGGCCTGCCCGTGGCGAACCGGGCGAACTTCAGCGCGGTCTCGACCGCCTCCGTCCCGCTGTTGCCGAAGAACACCCGGTCCAGATGCGGGCTGTGGGTCAGCAGCTTCTCGGCGAGCAGTCCGGGCAGCGGCTGGCAGTCGAAGCGGGTGAGGTCGGCGAGGTGGGCGTCCAGGACGTCGTGCAACGCCTTGCGGACCACGGGGTGATGGCGGCCGAGGCCCATCACCCCGAACCCGGCGAGCATGTCCAGGTAGTCGTTGCCGTCCGCGTCCCAGAAGTGGGCTCCCTCGGCACGCTCGTAGACCTTGTCGAAGCCGATCGTGTGGAGCATGCGCGGAAGTTGGTGGTTGAGGTACTTCGTGTGCAGCTCGTAGCGCTCGCCCCCGCGCTCGGCCAGCAGCGCGCCGAGGTCGAACTCCCGCTTCCCGGAAGGGGTGGTCATTCCTGGTTCTCCTTGGACAGCTCGTCCCCGGCCGCGTCCCGGGCGGCCAGAGCGGCACCGATACGGCCCGCGATCTCGACGGGGGTGAGGCCGATGTCGGCCAGCACCTCGGCGCGCTTGGCGTGTGCGAGGAACTGCTCCGGGATCCCGAACCGCCGTACGGGTACGTCGACTTCGGCGTCGCCGAGCGCCAGCGCGACCGCCGCGCCGACCCCGGCGGACCGGCTGTTGTCCTCGACGACCGCGACGAGCCGGTGCGCGGCGGCCAGGCCCGGCAGCGCGGGGTCGACGGGCTTGACCCAGCGCGGGTCGACGACCGTGCAGCCGATGCCGCGGTCCCGCAGCAGTTCGGCGGCCTGGAGGCAGACGGGCGCCATGACGCCGACGGCGACCAGGAGCACCTCGGGCCGCTCGGCCCGGTGCAGCACGTCCAGGCCGCCCACCCGGTCCACCGCCGGGATCGCCGGGCCCACCGACTCCTTCGGGAACCGGATCAGCGTCGGCGCGTCGTCGACGGCGACCGCTTCCCGCAACTGGGCCCGCAGTTGGTCGGCGTCGCGGGGCGCGGCGATCCGCAGTCCGGGCACCACCTGGAGGATCGACATGTCCCACATGCCGTTGTGCGACGCTCCGTCGGCGCCCGTGACCCCGGCCCGGTCCAGCACGAAGGTGACCCCGCAGCGGTGCAGGGCGACGTCCATCAGCAGTTGGTCGAAGGCGCGGTTGAGGAAGGTCGCGTAGACGGCGACGACGGGGTGGAGTCCGCCGGTCGCGAGACCGGCCGCGGAGACCGTCGCGTGCTGTTCGGCGATCCCGACGTCCCACACCCGGTCGGGGAACCGCTCGGCGAACCCGGTCAGGCCCACCGGGTGCAGCATGGCCGCCGTGATCGCCACGACGTCCTCGCGTTCCTCGCCGATGCGGACGATCTCGTCGCCGAACACGGAGGTCCACGAGGGGCCGCCGGACGACGCCACGGGTTCGCAGGTGCGGGGGTCCAGCACACCGACGGTGTGGAAGTGGTCCTCCTCGTGGGCGAGCGCGGGCTCACAGCCGCGGCCCTTCTCGGTGAGGCAGTGGATCAGTACCGGGCCGTGGAAGCGTTTGGCCCGGCGCAGCGCCGACTCGACGGCCCGTACGTCGTGTCCGTCGATCGGCCCGACGTACTTCAGGCCGAGGTCCTCGAACAGGCCCTGCGGTGCGAACGCGTCCTTGAAGCCCTTCTTGGCGCCGTGCAGGGCCTCGTAGACGGTGGAGCCGACGACCGGCGTGCGCTGGAGCACGCCCTTGCCCCAGGCCAGGACCTTCTCGTAGCCGTCCGTGGTGCGCAGCGTGGCGAGGTGGTTGGCGAGGCCGCCGATGGTCGGCGCGTAGGAGCGTTCGTTGTCGTTGACGACGACGATGAGCGGACGGTCCCGGGCGGCGGCGATGTTGTTGAGCGCCTCCCAGGCCATGCCGCCGGTCAGCGCGCCGTCCCCGATGACGGCGACGACATGACCCTTCTCCCCTTGCACCTGGCGGGCCTTGGCGAGGCCGTCGGCCCAGCCGAGCGCGGTGGAGGCGTGGCTGTTCTCGATGATGTCGTGCTCGGACTCCTCGCGGGACGGGTAGCCGGACAGGCCGCCCTTGCCGCGCAGTTTGGAGAAGTCCTGACGTCCTGTCAGAAGCTTGTGCACATAGCTCTGGTGACCGGTGTCCCACAGGATCCGGTCGACCGGTGACTCGAAGACCCGGTGGAGCGCGATGGACAGTTCCACCACGCCCAGATTGGGTCCGAGGTGGCCGCCGGTCCTGGCGACCGCCTGGATCAGGAACTCCCTGATCTCCTCGGCCAGTTGACGAAGCTCCGCCTCGGACAGCGCCTTCAGGTCACGTGGTCCCCGGATGTTCTCCAGCAGCGTCACGCTAGGCCCCCTCTCGATCCGTGCCGTTCAGCTCACGGTGACAGCCGGTTCTCCGGACCCGGCTCCGTCCTTCTCCATCTGCTCCGCGATCTTCATCGCCTCCTCGATGAGCGTCTCCACGATCTTGGACTCGGGCACGGTCTTGATGACCTCGCCCTTGACGAAGATCTGGCCCTTGCCGTTGCCGGAGGCCACGCCCAGGTCGGCCTCCCGCGCCTCGCCGGGCCCGTTGACGACACACCCCATGACGGCGACCCGCAGCGGCACTTCCATGCCCTCCAGGCCCGCGGTGACCTCCTCGGCCAGCTTGTACACATCGACCTGGGCGCGCCCGCACGACGGGCACGAGACGATCTCCAGACGCCGCTGCCGCAGCCCGAGCGACTCCAGGATCTGGATGCCGACCTTGACCTCCTCGGCGGGCGGCGCGGAGAGCGAGACCCGGATGGTGTCGCCGATGCCCTCGGACAGCAACGCGCCGAAGGCGACGGCCGACTTGATGGTGCCCTGGAAGGCGGGCCCCGCCTCGGTGACGCCCAGGTGGAGCGGGTAGTCGCAGCTCTCCGCGAGCCCGCGGTAGGCCTCGATCATCACGACCGGGTCGTTGTGCTTGACCGAGATCTTGATGTCCCGGAAGCCGTGCTCCTCGAAGAGGGACGCCTCCCACAGGGCCGACTCCACGAGCGCCTCGGGGGTCGCCCTGCCGTACTTGCGCAGCAGCCGCTTGTCCAGCGAGCCCGCGTTCACCCCGATCCGGATCGGGGTGCCGTGGTCCTTGGCGGCGCGCGCGATCTCCTTCACCTTGTCGTCGAACTGCTTGATGTTGCCGGGGTTGACGCGGACGGCGGCGCAGCCCGCCTCGATCGCCGCGAACACGTACTTCGGCTGGAAGTGGATGTCCGCGATCACCGGGATCTGCGACTTCCCGGCGATGGTGGCCAGCGCGTCCGCGTCGTCCTGCGTGGGGCAGGCGACGCGGACGATCTGGCAGCCGGACGCGGTGAGTTCGGCGATCTGCTGCAGCGTGGCGCCGATGTCGGAGGTACGGGTCGTCGTCATCGACTGCACCGACACCGGGGCCCCGCCCCCGACCGCCACCCGGCCGACCTGGATCTGCCGCGAGCCGCGGCGTGGCGCGAGTGGCCGGAGGGGAACCTCGGGAACCCCCAGGGGAACCGCGGTCATCGCCTCACCGCTGCTTTCCGCTCGTCATGGTCTCGCGGGCGGCCCGCAGCGACTCCGCCAGGGAGCCCATGGTGGCGAGGACGGCGGTCGGCTCGTATCCGCAGTGCGCCATGCAGTTGGCGCAGCGCGGGTCCTTGCCCCGGCCGTACTTGTCCCAGTCGGTCTCCTCCAGCAGTTGGCGGTAGGTGGGCACATACCCGTCGCTCATCAGATAGCAGGGCCGCTGCCAGCCGAAGAGCGAGTAGCTCGGGATCGCCCACGCGGTGCACGGGAAGTCGACCTTGCCCTCGAGGAAGTCCAGGAAGAGCGGGCTCTGGTTGAGCCGCCACTTCCTGCGATTGCCGCCCGAGAACGCCTTCTTGAACAGCTCGCGGGTCTGCTGCACACCGAGGAAGTGCTCCTGGTCGGGGGCCTTCTCGTAGGCGTAGGCGGGCGAGAGCATCATCTCGTCGACCTGGAGGTCGTCGTTGAGGAAGTTCAGCACCTCCACGATGGTCTGCGGGGTGTCGGTGTTGAAGAAGGTCGAGTTGGTGGTGACCCGGAAGCCGCGCCGCTTGGCCTCCTTGATGGCCGCCACCGCCTCGTCGAAGGTGCCTTCCTTCGCGACGGAGGCGTCGTGCCGCTCCCGCAGCCCGTCGATGTGCACGGCCCAGGCGAAGTAGGGCGACGGCTTGAACTTGTCCATCTTCTTGCGCATCAACAGCGCGTTGGTGCACAGGAAGACGAACTTCTTCTTCGCCACCAACTGCCGCACGATCTCGTCGATCTGAGGGTGCATCAGGGGCTCGCCACCGGCGATGGACACCATCGGCGCACCGGATTCGAGCACCGCCCCCACCGCCTGCGCGACGGGCATGCGCTGCTTGAGCACGCCTGCCGGATGCTGGATCTTGCCGCAGCCCTCGCACTTCAGGTTGCACGCGAAGAGCGGTTCCAACTCGACCAGCAACGCAAACTTGTCACGCTTCTTGAGTTTCTGTTCCAACAGGTACGTAGCAACCTTGATGGACTGACGCAGCGGCATGGCCATCTGGCTCACCTCCGAGGGAGCAGCAAAGAACGGTGCCATTCGAAGAAGGCGGGGAGGACGGCACGAAGGACGCGGAAGGCTGATATTCCACCGCGCAAGGTGCCGATCCGGACGAGTTCATGTTCTGGAGCGTCCACGACCACTCGGACGGCCGCAACCGGGCGCGCGCCGGTGTGCGCGACGCTGTAGAGCGTGGCCGCGGACTCCATGTCGACCGCGATCGCGCCCGTCGCGAGCAGTTCCGGGCGTTCCTGGCCGCGGACGACATGGTCCGAGCCGGTGAGCGGCCCGGTGTGGACGGTGCGCCCCGGGAGGGTGCGCACCAGCTCCTTGACCAGCAGGTCCGTGCCCACGCACGGGATGGTGCCGCGCGGGTCCCGGGTCTCCTCGGCGACGACCAGGTCACCGGGGTGCATACCGGGAGCGAGCCCCGCGCAGAAGCCCGTGGCGAGGACGGCGGCCCGGGACCAGGCCGGGTCGGCGAGCGCCCGGGTGACCGAGCGCTCGGCCGACCGGGGGCCCATCCCCGTACGGAGTACGGTGACGGGCCCGCCCGCACCCGACCGGTCGCCGCTGCGCAGGGCGAGTCGCTCGATGCCGAGCGCGCAGGCGATCAGCAGCGGCGCCGGACCGGGCTTCTGGCTCATCAGCCCCCCTTGGCCTCGGCGAACGGCTCGCCGTGGACATAGCGGCCGAGCGCGGTGAGCGGGAAGACCTGCCGGTAGAGGTGGTAGTTGATGGAGAAGTCCCAGGGGAACCCGGTGCCCGTGAAGTGCGGCTCGTCCCAGGAGCCGTCCTCGTTCTGGGACCGGGCGAGGAACTCGACGCCGCGTTCCACGGCCTTGGACTCGCTCTCCCCCGCCGACAGCAGTGCGAGCAGCGCCCACGCCGTCTGCGAGGCGGTGGAGCGGCCACGGCCGCTCCACTCGCCCGCGTTGTGGTACGAGCGCAGGTCCTCGCCCCAGCCGCCGTTGTCGTTCTGGATGCTCTCCAGCCAGGCGACGGCACGGCGGATCGCCGGGTGCGTGCCGGGGATGCCCGCGGCGATCAGGGCGGGCACCACCGACCCGGTGCCGTAGACGTAGTTGACGCCCCAGCGCCCGAACCACGAGCCGTCGGGCTCCTGTTCGGCCAGCAGCCAGGCGATGCCGCGGCGGGTGCGGGGGTCATGGGCCAGGCCCTCGACCGCGAGCATCTCCACGACGTGGCCGGTGACGTCGGCGGACGGCGGGTCGATGACCTCGCCGAAGTCGCAGAACGGCAGCCGGTTGGGGAACCCGCTGGTGTTGTCGACGTCGAAGGCGCCCCATGCGCCGTTCTTCGACTGCATGCCGAGGTTCCAGCGCACCCCGCGCCCGATCGCCCGCTCCATGCGCGCGGCGTCGGGATGCCGGACGCGGCGCAGCGCGAGGACGACCTCGGCGGTGTCGTCGATATCGGGGTAGTTGTCGTTGTGGAACTCGAACGCCCAGCCTCCGGGCGGGAGTTGGGGACGGCGTACGGACCAGTCACCGGGCCGGACGATCTGCTCGCCGAGCATCCAGTCGGCGGCCTTGACCAGTTGGGGATGGTCGGCCGGTACGCCCGCGTCGGCAAGGGCGATGGTCGCGAGGCAGGTGTCCCAGACCGGGGACTGGCAGGCCTCGATCATGCGGGCGCCGTCCTCGCGCCACACAGCGAACCGGTCGAGCGAGGCGAGCCCTTCGCGCATCACGGGGTGCTGGAGGTCGTAGCCGAGCAGATGCAGGGCGATGATCGAGTACACCGCGGGCGGCTGGATCCCGCCCCAACAGCCGTCGTTCTCCTGGCGTTCGATGATCCAGCGGGCGGCGGAGTTGATGGCGGCCCTGCGCAGCCGGCGCGGGGCGACCTTGCGGAACTGGTGCAACGCCTTGTCGAGCCGCTGGAAGACGCCGTCCCAACTGGCCACGCGCGCCAGGGGTTTGGCGGGTACGGGGTGGTCCGGGTCGGTGTGCAGCTCGTCGAGCGGGAAGGGCGCGGGACGTACCGGACGCTCGGCGCAGACGATGGTGAGCGGCACGATGGTCTGCCGTGCCCAGCACCCGAAGTCGTAGATGTTCAGCGGCATCCACCGGGGGAAGTAGATGAGCTCCGGCGGCATTTCGGGCAGATCTTCCCACCGCCACCAGCCGAACAGGGCGAGCCAGACCCGGGTGAAGACCCGGGAGGCGGCGATGCCGCCCTGCTCGCGGATCCACGCGGACGCCTTCGCCATATGGGGCGCGTCCGGGGCGTCACCGGCCAGGCGCAGCGCCACGTACGCCTCGATGGTGGTGGACAGTTCACCGGGTCCGCCGAAGAAGGTGGCCCAGGTGCCGTCGTCGCGCTGCTCGCCGCGGATGAAGAGGGCGGCGGCCTGTGTGGTCTTCTCGTCCCGGATGCCGAGGAACTGACGGAGCAACAGGTCCTCGGCGTCCATCGTGACATTCGTCTCGAGGGTGCCCTTCCACCAGCCCTGGGCGTCCTGCCGCGCGAGCAGGAAGTCCGTCGCGCGCCGTAGCGCGTGCTCGGCGGCGTCTCGAGTGCCGACCGTCCCGGCCGCCTGCGGGAGCGGTTCGTCGGTGTCGCTGGCCGAGGCAGCGCGGGGAGGCAAGGCCCCGGTGCTTCCGTCGGTCGTCGCTGTCATGGCTTCCCCTTCGTGCAGTCCTGCGAGTCGCGTGCGAGTCGTGCTGCTGTGGGTCCGCCGTCGACCGGTGCGCGTCAACGAGAGTGAGAGTGAAGTCGATCCTGGCTGCGCACCGGTCGGCGACTACGCGCGGTGTATTCGACCGATAGTGATCATCTCTTTCGTACGACGACGAAGTCGGCGAGCGCCGTGAACTGCGCGCGCACCTGCGGGGACATGTCGACCGAGTGCAGGGCTTCGATGGCGATGGTGTGCTGGCGGCGTGCTTCCTGGGCGGTCCACTCCCGGCCGCCCGCCTCCTCGATGAGCGCGGCGCGCGCGGCGAACTCCTCCTCGGAGAAGTTCTCGAAGTCGCTGCTCTTGGCGTCCTCGGCGAGGATCTCACCGAGCCGCTCGGAGGCCGGACCACCCGCCGCGAGCGCGGCCACGACCGGCAGGGACTTCTTGCGCTGCCGCAGATCGCTCCAGGTCTGCTTCCCGGTGGCGTCCGGGTCGCCCCAGATGCCCAGGAGGTCGTCGACGGCCTGGAAGGCGAGGCCGAGGTGGTGGCCGTACCGCTCCAGGGTGTCGGCGGTGCGGTCGTCGGCGCCGCCGAGGACGGCGCCGATGGAGGAGGCGCAGGCGAGCAGGGCGCCCGTCTTGTTGCCCTCCATCTCCAGGCACTCCGCGACGGTGACGCGGTCGCGGTGCTCGTAGGAGATGTCCTGTGCCTGACCGTCGATCAGGGCGCGGGTGGCGGTGGTCAGTCGGCGGGTGGCGCGCCCGGCCTCGACCGTGCCGAGTTCCAGCAGGATCTCGTTGGCGAGGGCGAACAGGCCGTCACCGACCAGGATGGCCTGGGCGGGGCCGTGGACCTTCCACACGGTGTCGCGGTGGCGGCGCTGTTCGTCGCCGTCCATCAGGTCGTCGTGCAGCAGGGAGAAGTTGTGCACCAACTCGACCGCGACGGCGCCGGGTACGCCCACCTCGGGGGCCGCGCCCGCGGCCTCGGCGGACAGCAGCGCCAGCGCGGGGCGCACGGCCTTGCCGCCATGGCCTTCCGCGGGGTGGCCCTCGGCGTCGATCCAGCCGAAGTGGTAGGCGGCGACGGTGTCCATGGGCGGTGCCAGGCGCTCGACGGCCGCCCGCAGCACGGGGGCGGCCAGGGTCCGGCCGCGCTCCAGGAGCGCGGACACGTCCACCGCGTCGGCAGCCTTCTCGGCCGGGGGCACAGTGGGCACAGTCTCTCCTCTTGTTGCGTTACCGGGGGTGCGGGGGCCTCTCTCGTGCGGATCGGCGCTCATGCCGCCTCCTCGAAAGGGAGGCGGGCGCCGGAGTGGCCCAGGGCCTTCAGTGCGGCACCCGCCGCACTGACGCCGCTGCGGACCGCACTCTCCAAGGTCGCGGGCCACCCGGTGGCGGTCCACGCTCCGGCCAGATACAGGCCGGGTGCCTTGGTACGGGCGCCGGGCCGCAGCCGCCCGACGCCGGGGGCGGGAGCGAACGTCGCCGTACGCTCCCGGGTCACGAAGAAGTCCTTCACCTCGGCGCGGCGGGTCGCGGGCAACAGCCGCCGGAGCTCCGGCAGATAGCGCTCGCGCAGTGCCGCGACGGGCTGGTCGATGTCGTCCTGCGCGGCCGACTGCGACAGCGCGAGGTACTGGCCCTCGCGCAGTCCGGAGGCCGCGGTGCGGTCGAAGACCCACTGCACCGGGGAGCCGAGGGCGGCGAAGAACGGCCGCTCCAGGACCTTGCGGTCGTAGACGACATGGACGTTGAGGATCGGCGCGGTGCCGATGTCGAGGAGCCGCTCGGGGGCGTCGAGGGCGCCGGCGGGCAGCAGGTCATGGGCCTCGCGCTGCGGCACGGCGAGGACGACCGCGTCGGCCTCGATGCGCTCCCCGGGAACCTGGACGCTCCAACGCCCGTTCCCGTGAGGGGAGAGGGAGGTGACCCGTGTACGGACCTCGGTACGCACGCCCGCGGAGTCGAGCGCCTTGCGCGTCAGCCGGTCGTGCAGTTCACCCAGCGGGACACGGGCCCAGCCGATGTCCGCGGCGCCGGGATCGGACAGCAGACCCGTCTTGAACACCATCGCGGCGAGCCCGAGCGAGGCATCGGCGGCCACCGCGTTGAGGGTGGCGACCCCGACCAGGTCCCACAGTGCCTCGACAGCCCGCGCCGACTGACCGTGCGCGGCGAGCCAACTGCCGAAGTCCTGCGCGTCGAGCGCGGGGTCCGCGGGGTCGAGCGAGCGCAGCGCCAGTGCGGCACGCCCCACCTTGGCGCGCTCGGCGAGCGAGAGATGGGGGTAGGTGGCCAGGCTGCGTCCGAGATGCAGGGGTACGGGCAGGGCGTCGCGCCGGAGTCTGCCGAGCCGTCGGCCGGGAGCGGCGTCCGCGTCGAGAACGGGCACGTCGAGACGATCCTGCACGGGCGCGAGCGCGGTCGCGTCGATCCGGTCGAGGAGCCAGCGGTAGGCGGTGCAGCAGCGCAGGTAGACGTGCTGTCCGTTGTCGACGGTCAGGTCTCCGCGCTGGAAGGAGAAGGCGAGACCGCCAAGGCGCGGGCGCCCTTCCAGCAGGGTGACGCGCACCCCGGCGTCGGCGAGGGCGAGCGCGGCGGTGGTCCCGGCGAGTCCCGCGCCGACGACCACGGCGGACGTCCCGCGGGTGGACGGCGTCTCGGGGCGGTCGGCGCTGTCCGCCGCCGTGCCCTCGATCCGTGTGCCGTCGCTCATCGTGCTGCCTCCCCTGCCGGTCCGCCATGGTGCTTGAACGATGCACGGCGGGCCGTCTCCGTCAGGGACGCCGCGCCGCACCGGAGGGTTGCCTGCCGCTTTTCGCCGATCCGACCCCCTGGATCCGGACGGTCCATCAGGCACGCCTCCTGACGGTCCGCCGGGACACATGGCGGGTGTCGAGCCCGGAGAGCCCGCGCACGGCGACGTACGCCTTCTCCCGGCCGGGCAGCGAGACACGGCCGCGCAGCACCGCCTCGGGCTCGCGCTCGATGCGGTCGAGGAGCCGCCGGTAGATGCCGGCCATGGCGGCCACGCAGGCGCCGCTGCGCCGGTCGAGCAGGGGCAGCAGCCGATAGCCCTCGGCGAACAGGGCGCGGGCTCGGCGTACTTCGAAGTGCACCAGGCCCGCGAAGTCGGAGCCCTCCGGCGGCGTCGGTCCCTGGAACCCGGCCGAGCAGCCGAACTTGGCGAGGTCGTCGGCGGGCAGATAGACACGGCCGCCCTCGGCGTCCTCGCGGACGTCGCGCAGGATGTTGGTGAGTTGCAGCGCGAGGCCGAGCGTGTCCGCGTACTCGGGACCGCGGTCGGCGCCGCGCGCGCCCGGTTCCGTGCCGAACACACCGAGGGAGAGCCGTCCGATGGCCCCGGCCACACAGCGGCAGTAGGCCTTCAGGTCGTCCCAGGTCTCGTAGGTCGCGCCGCGTACGTCCATGAGGACGCCGTCGATCAGCTCGTCGAGACCGCCGAGCGGGATCGGGAAGTGCCCGGCGGCATGGGCGAGGGCGACCGCCACCGGGTCGGTGTCGTCCTCGGCCACCTCGCCGTCGCGGATCCGCGCCAGCAGAGCCCGGGTCTCCGCCAGCCGCGTCGCCTTGACGTCGGCCGCCAGGACACCGTCGCCGATGTCGTCGACCCGTCGGGAGAACGCGTACAGCGCCGACATCGCGCGACGCTTGGGCGTCGGCAGAAGTCTGATGCCATAGGCGAAGTTACGGGCCTGCTGCCCGGTCACGGTCTCGCAGTAGCTGTACGCGGCGAGTACTGGCGGGGACGCGTGCTGTTCCGACTCCACGGTCCGGATCACCCCTCTCCTCGCAGAGTCACGCCCACCTCGCGCAGCAACTGGAGCCTGCTGGGCTTGGGGGGGCCGGGAAGTACGTCGTGTTCGGCGGCGACGATCGCCTCGATCGCCGCCCTTCCTCCCGCCACGAAGCCCGCAAGCAGCAGCCTCAGCCTGCCGTGGACGCTACCCACAAGGGGGGCGCCTTCATTCAGGAGATCGCGGGCGCGTTCTGCTTCGTACGCGACCAGGGCGCGCACCGACGCGCCTGCTGTGTGCGTGGCGAGGTCCGCCTCCTGGACATGAAACCGCTTCATGTCCTCGAGGGGCAGATAGATACGGTCACGGCCGAGGTCCTCCGCGACGTCCTGGAGGTGCTCCACGATCTGCAACGCCGTGCAGATCATGTCGGAGCGACGGACACGCTCGGGGGTGGAGGTGCCCGTGACCGCGAGGACGAGCCGTCCGACCGGGTTGGCGGACAGTTCGCAGTAGGCGAGCAGGTCGTCGTAGGTCTCGTACCGCCGGACGAGCTGGTCCTGACGGTTGGCGGCGATCAGGTCGAGGAACGGCTGCGGGGTGAGACCCACGCGCTGGACCGTCGCCTGAAGGCGCGTCAGCAGGGGATGCCGCGGCGTCGACTCGAAGACCCGGTGCAGATCCGCCTCGAAGGCGTCGAGAAGGACGAGGCGGTCCTCGGCCTCCTGCGGTGACACACCGAGCAGTCGGGCGTCGGCACCGCCGGGGGCGAGGTCGCCGTCACCGATGTCGTCGACGAGACGGGCGAAGCCGTAGACGGCCATCAGATCCGTACGCCAGACGCGGGGCAGGAAGAACGGCGCCACGGGGAAGTTCTCCTCCGCGGCCTTGTCGAGGGTGTCGCGCTCGGGATCGCCGGTGCGCGCCGTCCCAGCTTCGGTCACCGCTCGCCACCCGACGCAAAGACGGCACATGCCTCGCAGAGCCGGAGACTTTCCGTAGCCATTGCCGTCACATCTCCGTTTCTACACCGACGACCCAATACACCCTATTTCGGACACGCCGCCCGGCTGTCCGCGCACTACGGCAGGGGAGGGTGCAGGGCATTATCGCCCCACTTTGCCGCGAATCAGGACCGGTACAGCTTACGTTGTACAACGCGGTCCGCTCAGGCGGGGGTGTTCTGCACATCACAACAACACACCGATCGGTGTCAAGCTTCCCTGGTTGCAAAGAAGTTGGCACTCTATGTGCAAACGCGGGGCCCCGCCGGAACGTTCCGGCGGGGCCCCGGCCCCGGGCTTACTTGCCCGTGAACTTCTCGTACTCCTTCAGGACCTCTTCGGTCGGGCCGTCCATGCGCAGTTCACCGCGTTCCAGCCACAGGACGCGGTTGCAGGTGTCACGGATCGACTTGTTGTTGTGGCTGACCAGAAACACCGTTCCGGCCTCCTTGCGCAACTCCTTGATGCGGTTCTCGGAGCGCTTTTGGAACTTGCGGTCACCGGTGGCCAGGGCCTCGTCGATCATGAGGACGTCATGGTCCTTGGCCGCCGCGATGGAGAACCGCAGCCGCGCCGCCATACCGGAGGAATAGGTGCGCATGGGCAGGGTGATGAAGTCGCCCTTCTCGTTGATGCCGGAGAAGTCGACGATGTCCTGGTAACGCTCCCTTATCTGCTCCCGGGACATTCCCATGGCGAGACCGCCCAGGATGACGTTGCGTTCGCCCGTCAGATCGTTCATCAGGGCCGCGTTGACGCCGAGGAGCGAGGGCTGGCCGTCGGTGTAGACCCTGCCCCGCTCGGCGGGCAGCAGTCCCGCGATGGCGCGCAGCAGCGTCGACTTACCCGAACCGTTGGAGCCGATCAGGCCGATGGCCTCGCCGCGGTAGGCGACGAAGGAGACGCCCTTGACCGCGTGCACCTTGCGCACCCCGCGCGCCGAGTCGTCGGAGCCTCGCTTGAGGATGCGGCTCAGGGCGGCGGTGGCGCTGCCCTTGCCGGTCTTGGCGCCGTTGACGCGGTAGACGATGTGCAGCTCGTCCGCGATGACGGTGGGGACCCGTGCCCCGGTGTTCTGCTCAGCCACGGCCGTACCGCTCCTCAGCCTTCCAGAAGTACACGAACCCGCCGACGAAGACGACGACGGCCCAGAACAGCGCGATGGCCCAGACATGCGGCGGGAGGTTGGAGGCGCCGTAGTTCTTGATGAGGGCGAAGCGCATCAGGTCCATGTAGACGGCCGCCGGGTTCACCTGGAGCGCGCGCATGACCCACTCGGGCTTGCCGGCCAGCATGGTGTTGATGGAGAACATGACGCCGGACGCGTACATCCAGGTCCGCAGCAGGAACGGCATCAACTGGGCCAGGTCCGGGGTCTTGGCGCCGAGCCGCGCCACGATCATCGCGAGACCGGTGTTGAAGAGGAACTGGAGCGCCAGGATCGGGACGATCAGCAGCCAGGACAGGCTCGGGTAGCTGCCGAACCCCACCGCCACCGCGAGCAGCACGATCATCGCGAAGAGCAGTTGCTGGAGCTGCTGGAGCGCGAACGAGATGGGCAGCGAGGCCCGCGGGAAGTGCAGCGCCCGCACCAGACCGAGGTTGCCGGAGATCGCGCGGACGCCGGCCATCACCGAGCTCTGCGTGAAGGTGAAGACGAAGACACCCGTCACCAGGAACGGGATGTACGTCTCGCGCGTCATGCCCCGCCCGGCCTTCATGATCACGCCGAAGATCAGGTAGTACACGAGCGTGTTCAGCAGCGGGGTGGCCACCTGCCAGAGCTGGCCGAGCTTGGCCTGGCTGTACTGGGCGGTGAGCTTCGCCTGTGAGAAGGCGAGGATGAAGTGACGTCGTCCCCACAGTTGGCGGACATAGTCGGCGAGGCCTGGCCGGGCGCCGCTGACCGCGAGCCCGTACTTGGTGGCCAGCTCGGTCGGTGTCAGTCCGTCATCGGGCGACGGGCGGGTGCTCACCGCGACTCCGCCGTCATGCGTTGTCTCACTCACAGGTTGGAGAACTTTCCGTCTTCGGGTTGCGCAGCCTGCCGGAACGGGCGGGGGCCAGGTTCCGGACCCCGCCCGCGTGCTGTCGAGTAAAGAGCTTGTCAGATGACGGGAGGACGGCCCAGTCGGGTCAGCCGCCATACCGTACGCCACTTCATGGGTCGCCGGGGCCCGCAGCGTGTCGTCCAGCCCTCCCGGAACCCGCCGAACCACGCCTTGAGGGCCGCCCGCGAGGGTCGGCGCAGCAGGGTCAGCAGCATCCAGACGCCCAGGTACACCGGGACGAGGAGGAGGGGGAGGTTGCGGCGGGCCAGCCAGACGCGGTTGCGGGCGACCATGCGGTGGTAGACCGCGTGCCGCGAGGGGGCGGTCGTGGGGTGGTACAGCACCATGTCCGACCGGTAGTCGATCAGCCAGCCGGCGTTCAGCGCCCGCCAGGCCAGGTCGGTCTCCTCATGGGCGTAGAAGAACTCGTCCGGCAACCCGCCGACCTCGGCGAAGACCTTCGTACGGACGGCGTTGGCGCCGCCGAGGAACGTCGTCACCCGGGAGGAGCGCATCGGGTCGGAGGCGCGCAGCCTGGGGACATGGCGCCGCTGGGTCTCGCCGGTGTCGGGGTCGGCGATGCGGAAGCTGATGATGCCCAGTTCCGGGTCGGCGGCGAAGGCCTCACGGCACAGCTCCGCGGTGTCGGGGCGGGCCAGGAGGCCGTCGTCGTCCAGGAACAGCAGGATGTCGACGTCGGTGCCGCCGGGGCCGAAGGCCTCGATGCCGACGTTGCGGCCGCCGGGGATGCCGAGGTTCTCGGGCAGTTCGACCGTGCGGACGCCCGCGGGGACGTCCGGGACGGGCGAGCCGTTGCCGACCACGACGACCTCGACAGGGGCGCCGTCCTGGGTGGCCACCGAGTCCAGCAGGGCGCGGAGTTCGGCCGGGCGGTTGCCCATCGTGATGACGACCGCCCCGACCTTGGCGGCGCCCCCGGCGTGGCCGCTCACTTCAGCCTGCTGGAGGCGAGGACGGACACGAGGTGGAGCAGGGTCTGGAGCATCGCGATACCGGCCATCACCGCGACACCGAGCCGGGTGAAGAACAGGTCGCCGCGGGCCTCGTCCACGATCGCGAGGACCAGGATCAGCAGGGAGGCCTCGATGCCGAGGATCAGCCGGTGGAACTTCAGGGCCGCCGCGGCCTTGCGGGCCAGCGCCATGCCGGAGGAACGCGGCTCGGACGCCGCCTCCTTGACCGGCGGCAGCCCGCCCTGGTGCCGGGCGACGCCCACGAGGTCGGTCTCGGCCTTGATGAGGATGGCGCCGAGGGCGGCGAGGGTGCCGAGGAAGGCCCACAGCCAGTCGATGCGGCCGGTGCCCCACAGGTCGGCGGCGCGCAGGCCGAAGCCGACCAGGACCGCCGCGTCGGTGAGGTAGGCACCCACCCGGTCGAGGTACACCCCGGCGAGCGAGTACTGCTTCTTCCAGCGGGCGAGTTCGCCGTCGACGCAGTCGAGGAGCAGATAGAGCTGGACCGCCACCACGCCGAGCACGGCGCCCGCCACCCCCGGCACCAGCAGGGCCGGGGCGGCGAGGACACCGCAGACGGTCATCAGGTAGGTCAACTGGTTGGGCGTGACCCTGGTGTTCACCAGATAGCGGTCCACCCGCAGGGAGATCTCCCGCATGTAGAGGCGTCCCGCCCAGTGCTCACCGCTGCGCCGGTCCTTCACCCCTTCCGGGTGAACGACGGGGCGGAGTTCAGCTACCGATGGCCTTGACATAGTCGGCGTATGCGTCCTTGATCTGGTTGGTCTTCAGGTCGAGGTGTTCGAGGATCGTGTAGCGGCCGGGCCTGGTCTGCGGAGCGAACTCCACGACCTTGACGAACTCGTCCACGGAGAACCCGATGTCGTCCGGAAGGACGGGCAGCCCGTGGCGGCGCAGTACGTCGGCCATCCGGCCTGCGGTCTCCCGGTCGCCCCTGAGGAACGTCGCGAACGCGCCACCGAGGCCGCACTGCTCGCCGTGGAGCGCCGCGCGCTTGGGGAAGGTCAGGTCGAAGGCGTGGCTGATCTCGTGGCAGGCGCCCGAGGCCGGACGGCTGTCACCGGCGACGGACATCGAGATGCCGCACAGCACCAGGGACTCGGCCAGTGTCGTCAGGAACCTGTCATCGCTGACGCCACCGGGGTGGCGCAGGACCGCCTCGGCGGCCTGCCGGGCCATCGCGGCGGCGAGACCGTCGATCTGCTCGCCGTTCTCCCGGTGCGACAGCTCCCAGTCGGCGACGGCGGAGATCTTGCAGATCACGTCGCCGATGCCCGCGCGGACGAACTTGGGCGGGGCCGCGCGGATCACATCGAGGTCGATGACGATGCCGATCGGGTTCGGCACACCGTAGGAGCCCCGGCCCGCGTCGTTGTCGAGCGTCGCGACGGGCGAGCACAGGCCGTCGTTGGCGAGGTTGGTGGCCACGGCGACGAGCGGCAGGCCCACGCGCGCGGCCGCGTACTTGGCGCAGTCGATGACCTTGCCGCCGCCGAGGCCGATGACCGCGTCGTAGCGGCCGGCTCTCTTGATGGAGTCGGCGAGCTTGACCGCGCCGTCGATGGTTCCGTCGGCGTCCTCGAACCAGTCGGCCCGCGGGAACGCCGGGGCGAACCGCTCGCGCAGCACCCGGCCGGACCCCCCACTGATCGCGAAGGCCAGCCGGCCGGAGGGCGCGATGCGCTGGTCGGACAGGATCGTCGCCAGATCATCGAGCGCCTTCGGCCGGATGTCGACCACGACCGGCGAGGGGATCAGCCTCGTCAGTACTGGCACGCGATCTCCCGGCCCTTGGCGAGGTCGTCGTGGTTGTCGATCTCGACCCACTTCACCTCGCCGATCGGCGCCACGTCGATGGTGAAGCCGCGGTTGACCAGCTCCTGGTAGCCGTCCTCGTAGTAGAGCTGGGGGTCGCGCTCGAAGGTGGCCTTCAGCGCGTCGGCCAGCTCCGCGGCGGCCTCGCCCTCGATGAGGGTGACGCCGATGTACTCGCCGGTGGCCTCGGAGGGCTCCATCAGCTTGGTGATCCTCTGGACGCCCTTGGCGGGGTCCACGACGACCTTCATCTCCTCGTCGGCGAGGTTCTTCACCGTGTCGAGGGCGAGGATGATCTTCTTGCCGTCGCCGCGGGCGGCGAGCAGCGTCTTCTCGACGGAGACCGGGTGGACGGTGTCGCCGTTGGCGAGGATCACGCCGTCCTTGAGGGCGTCACGACCGCACCACAGGGAGTAGGCGTTGTTCCACTCCTCGGCCTTGTCGTTGTCGATGAGCGTCAGCTTGAGGCCGTACTTCTGCTCCAGGGCCTCCCTGCGCTCGTAGACGGCCTCCTTGCGGTAGCCGACGATGATCCCGACCTCGGTCAGGCCCACCTCGGCGAAGTTACCGAGGGTCAGGTCGAGGACCGTGAGGCTCTCCTCGTCGCCCTCGGGCCCCACCGGCACCAGCGCCTTGGGCAGGGTGTCGGTGTAGGGGCGCAGGCGCCGTCCGGCGCCGGCCGCCAGCACGAGGCCGATCATGCGGGTTCTCCTTCATCGTGTACGGCGGGTGCGCCACCCTTGTGGGCGGCGACCCAGAAGCGGATGCTCTCACCGAGCACCAGCAGGGCCACGCAGACGGCGAGCGCCGTGAGCGCGATCTTGAACAGTGCCGCTGTGAGCAGCGTGGCCAGGACGGCGACAAGCAGCGTCCGGCCTTCGTGTCCCCCGATGCTGCGCACCAGCCAGGACGGCGGCGCGCCGGCGTCTCCGCGGATGCGGTACACCGTGTCGTAGTGATGGTAGGCGACGGCTGCGACCAGCCCGAATGCCGCCGGCAGTACGCCGTTCCCGCCCGCCTTGGCCGCGAGGATCAGGATCGTGCCGTACTCGGCGGCGCGGAAGAACGGCGGGACCAGCCAGTCGAGGGCACCCTTGAGGGGATGTTCGACCGCTTCGGCCGACAGCAGGACGTAGGCAGCCGCGCAGAGGACGACCTGCCAGCCCGCACCCCACAGCAGGGCGGAGAAGGTGACGAGGACAGCGCCGATGCCGGCGCTGAGAGGTGCCGTCACGCGGAGGTTGCCGAGCAGGACGCGGACGAGCAGTTCGGCGAGCGGGCCGCTGTCCGTCAGGTCCTTCAGGGCCCGCGCCGCGCGGTCCGTGCGTGTGGCGCGGCGGGTGAGGGAGCGCAGGACGCGTCCCGCCGTGGTGTAGGTGGCGGCGAAGGCGCAGCCGATGAGCAGCACGACGAACGTGATCCGGGGGGTGGTGAGCGCCGTCAGCACGGCGATCATGGCCCAGCGTTCACCGATCGGCAGGACGATCATGCGGCGCGCCCAGACCGTCCAGCCGACGCTGTCGAGGCGGCCCGACAGGGCGGCGGTGGGGCTGGTGTTGGCGGTCGCGTCGTGGTTCGCCTCGTTGAAGGCGAAGTCGACGACATGGCGGCAGGTCTGCAGGACCATCGCGCCGAGCGCGAGGGCCCATACGTCGTCGCCGCCGCGGGCCGCGCCGAGGGCGAGACCGGCGTAGTAGGCGTACTCCTTGGCGCGGTCGAAGGTGGCGTCGAGCCAGGCGCCGAGCGTGGAGTACTGGAGCGAGTAGCGGGCGAGCTGACCGTCGGTGCAGTCGAGGACGAAGGAGAGGATCAGCAGGATGCCCGCGGCCACGAAGCCGCCGCGGGTGCCGGTGGCCGCGCTGGCCGCCGCGATCAGGGCGGTGAGCAGCGAGGCGGTGGTGACCTGGTTGGGGGTCAGACCGCGGCGGGCGCACCAGCGGGCGATGTAGCGCGAGTACGGGCTGATGCAGTGCGTGGTGAAGAAGCCGTCGCGGGCCTTGACGGCGCTGCGCAGCCGGACGGCCTCGTCGTCGACGGCGGCGACCGCCTGCCGGGCCTCGTTGCGGGCCTGGGGGTCGGCGGGGACGGTGGCGACCAGGGTGCCGAGTTCGGGGCGGTGGACCGGGACGCCGTCGGAGTCGAGCGCTGCGCTGACGCGTCCGGCGAGGCTGTCGGTGCCGGTCTGTCCGACCACGGTGGTGGTCGTGGCGGACGCCTGGTCGGTCACCGCGGAGTGCTCTCGGGCGAGGGCGCGGGTGAGCGCCTCGCGGGCCGCGGGCTGGGCGGTGACGGCGCCGGGCAGGGCGGCGGCCGGGAAGCGGGGGTCGGTGAGGCCGAGGCGCAGCGCGTGAGGATGGCCCACGAACCGGGCGTCGACGAGCGCGACCCGCTGGTCCGCCGGTACGGCGGCGAGGAGTGCCTCGGTGTCACCGGCGTCGGTGGCGACCCGCACGTCGAAGCCGAGCGACCGCAGATCGCCCTCGAGCGACGATCCGGGGACCGGCTGTCCGGTGAGGATGGCGGTCGACAGACGAACTCACTCCCTTAAGGCCCGGCACGCACGAGGCGCCGGTCTTGTATGTGGTGCGGACACCCGGGGCACAGGCCAGGGGCGGCATGTCGGCAGAGGCTATCGGATGCCTGGAGGCCGGAATTCACCGACCGTTCACGGGCTGATGTCGACGTGGTCCGCGGGGCCGCCGCCGCGATCATCATCGGGGATCGAAGGGGCACGCTCCAAACTGCGCGCCCATATCCGGCTATTCATCGCATTACGCGCACACATCGCTCGCGTGTGGGAGGTGTCACAGCGAAGGACGGGGACGCAGGGACGACGACTGTTGTTCACCGGGCGGGCATAGGGTGGGGGGCCATGACATGGCTGATCACCGGCGGGGCCGGATACATCGGGTCACACGTGGCGCGGGCGATGGCCGCGGACGGTGAACGCGTCCTCGTCCTGGACGACCTCTCGGCCGGGGCGCGGACGCGGCTTCCGGCGGGCATACCGCTCGTCCACGGCTCCACGCTGGACGGTGAGCTGCTGAAGCGGGTCTTCGCGGAACACGCGGTGACCGGGGTGGTCCACCTCGCCGCGCGCAAGCAGGTCGGCGAGTCGGTGGCCCAGCCGACGCGCTACTACCAGGAGAACGTGGGCGGACTCGCGACGCTGCTGGACGCCGTGGCGGGGGCCGGTGTCGAGCGGTTCCTGTTCTCCTCGTCCGCGGCCGTCTACGGCAACCCCGACGTGGACACCATCACGGAGCAGACGCCCTGTGCCCCGGTGAACCCGTACGGCGAGACGAAGCTCGCGGGCGAGTGGCTGGTACGGGCGGCGGGCCGGGCGCACGGCATCGCGACCGTGTGCCTGCGCTACTTCAACGTCGCGGGAGCGGCCGAGCCGGAGCTGGCCGACACCGGTGTCTTCAACGTCGTACCGATGGTCTTCGACCGGCTGACCCGGGGCGAGGCCCCGCGGATCTTCGGCGCCGACTACCCGACGCCGGACGGCACCTGTGTCCGCGACTACATCCATGTCGCCGACCTCGCCGACGCGCACCTCGCGGCGGCCCGGCGGCTGGCCGGGGGCGCGAGCGGCGATCTGACCGTGAACATCGGCCGCGGCGAAGGCGTGTCGGTCCGTGAACTCGTCACGCTCATCGGCGAGGTGACCGGGGACGCCACGCCCGCGCTCGTCGAGCCGCGCAGGCCCGGTGACGCGCCGCGCGCGGTCGCGTCGTCCGCGCTGGCCGAGCGGGAGCTGGGCTGGCGCGCGCGGCGCGGGCTGCGCACGATGGTGGAGTCGGCCTGGCAGGGCTGGCTGCTGCACCATCCGGAGGCCCGTCGCGCCTGACCAGGGGCACCCCGGCCCGGCGGAAGGACCCGTGATCGGGACACGGCGGCGGGATTCCCCGCCCGAGGCGCAGGGCAAGATCGAATAGCCGACGATCCGTACGGCAGACTTGGGGCTGAACAACCGATGCGAAGGATGGGTATGCCGATCACACCTGCCACTGCGACGAACCGTGCGTCGAACGGCAACGCCGAAGCCATCATGCTGGAGCTGGTCGACGAGAACGGCACCACGATCGGCACCGCGGAGAAGCTCACCGCCCATCAGGCGCCGGGCCAACTGCACCGCGCGTTCTCGGTGTTCCTCTTCGACGAGCAGGGCCGTCTGCTGTTGCAGCAGCGGGCGCTGGGCAAGTACCACTCCCCCAGTGTCTGGTCGAACACCTGCTGCGGCCACCCCTACCCGGGCGAGGCCCCGTTCGCGGCGGCGGCCCGGCGGACGTACGAGGAGCTGGGGGTCTCCCCCTCGCTGCTCGCCGAGGCGGGCACGGTGCGCTACAACCACCCGGACCCGGACTCGGGCCTCGTGGAGCAGGAGTTCAACCACCTGTTCGTGGGACTGGTGCAGTCCACCGTGCACCCCGACCCGGAGGAGGTCGCCTCGACGGCCTTCGTGACGCCGGAGGAGCTGGCGGAGCGGCACGCGAAGGACACGTTCTCGGCGTGGTTCATGACCGTCCTGGACGCGGCGCGGCCCGCGGTCCGGGAGCTGACGGGTACGTCGGCGGGCTGGTGAACCAGGGGTCCGTCCAGCCCGCGCGGCCGGACGGACCCGCCGGTCCCTACGGGACGGACCCCTCGGTCGCTACGGGGTCGGCAAACTCAGCCCGCCCATACGGGTTTCAGCGGCAGGGCGGCCCAGATCACCTTGCCCCCGTTCGCCGTATGCTCCACATGGCACGCGCCTCCCGACTCCTTGGTGATCTCTCGCACCAGGAGCAGCCCCCGGCCGCCGGTCTGGCCGTGGTCGGCCTCCAGGGCGCTGGGGCGGTAGGGATGGCTGTCCTCCACCGCCACCCGCACCCACTCGGGCCCGACGGCGACCTCCACGGCGAGCATCGGCGACAGCAGCGCCGCGTGCCGGACGGCGTTGGTGACCAGCTCGGAGACGATCAGCAGCAGCGCCTGCACAGTGTCGTCCGAGGCGGGCACGCCCTGCCGGCCGAGCAGATCACGGACGGCGTGCCGCGCCTGCGGCACCGAGGCGTCCACGGCCGCGGCGGTGAACCGCCACACACCCTCGTACGGCAGCGGCCCCGCTGGTCTGCCGTCGCCCGGTACGTTCCCGCCGCTGTCAGGGCGTGGGCCGGACCCTCCCCCTTGGCTCTCCATCGTCCGGTCGCCACCCTTGCGCTCGATTGTCACCACGCATCGAGTGTTGGGAACGCACTGCTCCGCACCGTATGACTGAACACAAATCGGCAGGTATCGACGACATCTGACCGGGGACGCATGACATGGTCGCTCGTACGACCGTTCCTGTTCCCCTTGCTTCGCCTTCGGAACTCTTCGGGTTGTACGGCTTGGTGTCCCCCGGTCCCGTCGCCCCCGTCCCGTACGCCTTGGGACGTACGGATAGCATCCGGCCCATGGAGCCGCAGTTGCTGCACAGCGTCACCGACGGGGTCGCGACCGTCGTCATCCACCACCCGGCCAAGCGGAACGCCATGACGGCCGGCATGTGGGAGGCCCTGCCACCCCTGCTCGACGCGCTGGCCGCCGATCCGGACATACGGGTGCTGGTGCTCACCGGCGAGGGCGGGACGTTCTGCGCGGGCGCCGACATCTCCACGCTGCGCGGGTCGCCGACGGCGGCGCAGACGCTGGCCGTACGGGCCGAGGAGGCGCTGGCCGCGTTCCCGAAGCCGACACTGGCGGCCGTGCGCGGTCACTGCGTGGGCGGCGGCGTGCAGTTGGCGGCGGCGTGCGATCTGCGGTTCGCGGAGGAGGGCGCGCTGTTCGGGGTGACCCCGGCCAAGCTGGGGATCGTCTACGCGGCTTCCTCCACGCGGCGGTTGACCTCGCTGGTGGGCCCCGGCACCACCAAGTACCTCTTGTTCTCGGGTGAGTTGATCGACGCCCCGCGGGCCCTGCGCACGGGGCTGGTCGAGGAGGTGCTGCCCGAGGGCGAACTCGACAAGCGGGTGGCGGAGTTCACGCGCCTGCTGGGCGCGCGCTCCCTCCTGACCCAGGCCTCGGCCAAGGAGTTCGCGAACGGGCGCACGGACCGGGACGCGTACTGGGCGGAGCAGGCGCGCGGCAGCGGCGACGCCGCGGAGGGCGTCGCCGCGTTCCTGGAGCGCAGGCAGCCGCGGTTCAGCTGGACTACGTCAGACTGAAGCGGCTCTTGGCGCGGAACTCCTCCACGAGGTGGGCGGGCGCCTTCAGCGGGGACCCCGCGTCGTAGGGCGGTTGCGGGTCGTACTCGGTCAAGAGCTGTACGGCCTGGGCGTGTTCGTCGCCCGCGATCCGGCCGAGCAGGGTCAGCCCCATGTCGATACCGGCGGAGACACCGGCCGCGGTGACGTACTTGCCGTCGAACACGACGCGCTCGCCCGTCGGTTCGGCGCCGAACCGGGGCAGGGTGTCCAGGGCCAGCCAGTGCGAGGTGGCGCGGCGGCCCTGGAGCAGCCCGGCGGCGGCCAGCAGCAGGGAGCCGGTGCACACGGACGTCGTCCAGGTGCTGGTGGCGTCGGCAGCGCGCAGCCAGTCGAGGAGGACGGGGTTCTCCATCTGCGGGGTCTGGCCGGGGCCGCCGGGGACGACCACGATGTCGGGGCTCGGTACCTCGGCCAGGGTCCGGTCGGCGGTGAGCGCGAGGGCTCCGGTGTCGGTGCGCACGGGTCCGGCCTGCTCGGCGACGAAGACGGTCTCCGCGTCGGGGAGGCGGCCGAGGGTCTCGTAGGGGCCGACGGCGTCCAGGGCGGTGAAGCGGTCGTAGAGGACGATGGCGATCTGCATGGTGTTCCCTTCGGTGGGAGGGGCGAGGGTCAGGTGGCGGCCGCGGGGCGGAAGCGGCGCCGGTACTCCGCCGGGGCCGTGCCGAGGGCCTTCACGAAGGCACGGCGCATCGACTCGGGCGTGCCGTAGCCGCTGGCGCGGGAGATCTCCTCGACGCCGTCGGCGGTGTCCTCCAGCAGACGGCGGGCGTGTTCGAGGCGGACCCGGTCCACATAGCGGCCGGGGGTCGTCCCGGTCTCGTTCTGGAAGGCGCGGGCGAAGTGGCGGGGCGACAGCCTGGCCCGCGCGGCGAGCGACTCCACGGTGAGGTCGTCGCCCGGGTGTTCGGTGATCCACTGCTGGACCTCGCGCAGGGGCGCGCGTTGCGCGGTCTGGGCGGCGAGCTGTGCGCTGAACTGGGCCTGGTTGCCGGGGCGGCGCAGGAAGACGACGAGATGGCGGGCGATGCTCAGCGCGGCCTCACGGCCCAGGTCGTCCTCGACGAGGGCCAGGGCGAGGTCGATGCCGGAGGTGACACCGGCCGAGGTGGCGACGGAGCCGTCGCGTACGTAGATGGGGTCGGGGTCGACGTCGATCTCGGGGTGCTGCCGGGCGAGCGTCTCGCAGTACGCCCAGTGCGTGGTCGCCCGGCGGCCGTCGAGCAGGCCCGCGCGGGCGAGGAGAATCGCGCCGGTGCAGACGGAGACCAGCCGCTCGGGGCGGCGGCCGTGCGCGCGCAGCCAGTCGACCAGGCGCGGGTCGGGGCCGCGGGTGCCCTGGCCGCCCGGGACGAGCAGGGTGTGCGCGGCGGGCGCCTCGGCGAGGGCGTGGTCCGGGACGAGCGTGAGGCCGCTGGAGGTGCGGACGGGAGCGCCGTCCAGGGAGGCCGTGGTGATGTGGTACGTCCCCGGGCAGCGCGTCTCGGCGCCCGCGAAGACCTCCACCGGGCCGGTGACGTCCAGGCTCTGCACGCCGTCGAAGAGGACGACCAGAAGGGTACGCATACGTCGATTCTTGGCCCGCCGGGGGACGGCCGCAAGGACGAATATCCCACGTTTCCTGCCATACCTCCCCGTGTCCACGCTGCCCCGGACGGTGCGGAGCGACGTGGCCGATCCGCGTGCGGCGACGTGGCCGATCGGCGCCCTGATCGCCCGTTGTCGGGGCCACCTGCCACAATTGCCGCGCAACCTCAGTGGAGAAGGCGGTACGGGACGTGACCACACCCCTCGTAGGGTCCATCGAAAGCAGGATCGCCGAGGAACTCGGCGTACGGGAGCGGCAGGTGCGGGCCGCGGTCGAGCTGCTCGACGGCGGTTCGACGGTGCCCTTCATCGCCCGCTACCGCAAGGAAGCGACCGAGATGCTCGACGACGCGCAACTGCGCACGCTCGAGGAGCGGCTGCGCTATCTGCGCGAACTGGAGGAGCGGCGGACGGCGATCCTGGAGTCCGTGCGCGAGCAGGGCAAGCTCACCGAGGAGTTGGAGGCGCGGATCCGGGGCGCGGAGACCAAGGCGCGCCTGGAGGACGTCTATCTGCCGTTCAAGCCGAAGCGGCGGACGAAGGCGCAGATCGCGCGCGAGGCGGGTCTGGAGCCACTGGCCGAGGGCCTGCTCGGTGACCCCGGTGTCGAACCGCTCGCCGCGGCAGCCGCGTTCGTCGACGCCGACAAGGGAGTGGCCGACGCGCAGGCCGCGTTGGACGGCGCGCGGGCGATCCTCACCGAGCGCTTCTCCGAGGACGCGGACCTGATCGGCGAGTTGCGCGAGCGGATGTGGGTGCGCGGGCGGCTGGCCGCCAAGGTGCGGGAGGGCAAGGAGGAGGCGGGCGCCAAGTTCGCCGACTACTTCGACTTCGCCGAGCCCTTCACCGAGCTGCCCTCGCACCGGATCCTCGCGATGCTGCGCGGTGAGAAGGAGGAGGTCCTCGATCTCGTCCTGGAGCCGGAGCAGCCCGCCGAGTCGGCCTCGGCCGCGTCGTCGTACGAGGGCATCGTGGCGCAGCGCTTCGGGATCGCCGACCGTGGGCGGCCCGGTGACAAGTGGCTGACGGACACGGTCCGTTGGGCCTGGCGCACCCGGATCCTCGTGCATCTCGGCATCGATCTGCGCCTCCGGCTGCGCACGGCCGCCGAGGACGAGGCGGTGGCGGTGTTCGCGGCGAACCTGCGCGACCTGCTGCTCGCCGCCCCGGCCGGTACGCGCGCGACGCTGGGTCTGGACCCCGGGTTCCGTACGGGTGTGAAGGTCGCCGTGGTGGACGCGACCGGCAAGGTCGTCGCGACGGATGTCATCCACCCCCATGTCCCGGCCAACAGGTGGGACGAGGCCATCGCCAAGCTGGCGCGCCTGGCCAAGGAGCACGCGGTCGAGCTGGTCGCGATCGGCAACGGCACGGCGTCCCGCGAGACCGACAAGCTCGCCGGTGAACTGATCACCAAGCACCCGGAGTTGAAGCTCACCAAGGTGATGGTGTCCGAGGCGGGCGCGTCGGTGTACTCGGCCTCGGCGTTCGCCTCGCAGGAACTGCCGGACATGGACGTGTCGTTGCGCGGCGCGGTCTCCATCGCCCGCCGTCTCCAGGACCCGCTGGCCGAGCTGGTGAAGATCGACCCGAAGTCCATCGGTGTCGGCCAGTACCAGCACGACCTGTCCGAGGTGAAGCTGTCCCGCTCGCTGGACGCCGTGGTCGAGGACTGTGTGAACGGCGTGGGCGTGGACGTCAACACGGCCTCGGCCCCGCTGCTCGCCCGGGTCTCCGGTATCTCCTCCGGGCTCGCGGAGAACATCGTCAAGCACCGTGACGACAACGGCCCGTTCGCCTCGCGTACGGAGCTGAAGAAGGTGGCGCGGCTCGGCCCCAAGGCCTTCGAGCAGTGCGCGGGCTTCCTGCGCATCCGGGGCGGCACGGACCCGCTGGACGCCTCCAGCGTGCACCCGGAGGCGTACCCCGTCGTCCGGCGCATGGTGAAGACCTCCGGCGCGGAGGTGGCCGCGCTCATCGGCAACACGTCGACGCTGCGCTCGCTGAAGCCGTCCGACTTCGTGGACGAGACGTTCGGTCTGCCGACCGTGAGCGACATCCTGAAGGAGCTGGAGAAGCCGGGCCGTGACCCGCGGCCCGCGTTCAGGACGGCCACGTTCAAGGAAGGCGTCGAGAAGCTCTCCGATCTGTCCTCGGGGATGGTCCTGGAGGGGGTCGTCACGAACGTGGCCGCCTTCGGTGCCTTCGTGGACATCGGCGTCCACCAGGACGGTCTCGTCCATGTCTCCGCGATGTCCAGGACGTTCGTCAAGGACCCGCGGGACGTGGTGAAGCCGGGCGACATCGTCAAGGTGAAGGTCCTCGACGTCGACATTCCGCGCAAGCGGATCTCGCTGACGCTGCGCCTGGACGACGAGGCCGCCGCGCAGGACAAGCCGGAGGGCGCCGGGCGGCGGCAGCGCGGTGGGCGGCCTCCGCAGCAGCGCCAGGGCCGCCAGGGCGGCGGGTCCCGTCAGGGCGGTGGCTCGCGTCAGGCGCCCCCGCCCGCCAACAGCGCGATGGCCGACGCGCTGCGGCGCGCGGGTCTGCTGGACTCCAAGAACGGCCGCCGCTGAGGTTCGTGGGCCCGGCTTCTCCGCGTCGTCCTCGTCGCGGAGGGGCCGGGCCCGCGGTGGTCCGGCGCCTCGCGGCCGCTCAGTGCGTCACGGCCGCCACCAGCGCGCCCCCGGTGGTCCGGGCCACCACGAAGGACTCCCCCTTCGTCGCCCGGGGATCGAGGGCGATGCGATGGCGGCCCGCTGCCAGGACGTCGTCGAAGGCCTCGTGGACATGGACGCGGTGCAGTCGGTCCTGGCGGTAGGCGGTGACCTGGACGCGGCAGGTGGACGTCACCTCCAGTTCCGCCGCGTCGCCGACCGCGGTCAGCTCGGTGAGGCGGCGGCGCTCCACGGGGGTGCGGTCGAGGGCGTCCTCGATCTGCGCGACGAGCAGGGGCACGATCGGGGCGAGCCCGTCGACCCAGGCGACCTCGGCACCCGCGCGGGCGAACGCCTCCCGCACGGCGGCCCGTTGGGACTCGCCGATCGCTCTGCCGAACGCCACCGCGCCGTACCCGCGCAGCTCCTCGGCGGGCACGTCGGTGGCGTCGTACGCGATCTCCGCGCCGATGCCGATGGTGCGCAGCGCGGCGGCGAGCCGGGCCAGGACGGCGACCCGGGAGCCGATCAGCAGCACCCGGTGCCGCGGCGCCGCAGGGTGGTCGAGCAGGGACGTGAGGGCGCTGCGATAGGCGTCGCCACGGAAGCGGAACGGGCCGATCCCGTGGTAGCCGTTCAGCTCCAGATCCGCCCGCTCGCGCGTCTGCCAGGCGAAGTCGCGCCACACGAAGTCGTCGCCGTCCTTCTCGATGACCGCGGTGACCGCGCCGCAGGACAGGTCCTCGCACTCCGGGCAGCCGTAGATGACGTAACGGCCGCCTTCGAGCGGGGCGTCGGCCTCCAGCAGGAGGCTCTGCACCTGCGCGGTGAAGATCGCGGGCGGTATGTCGGAGGCGAGCGGGGAGACGGCGTCCAGGTCGGAGAGCTGGAACAGCAGCGGACGTCCGTCGACGACGAAGTCCACGAAATCCCGGTGCACTTGGTAGTCACCGCCTGGGAGAACACCACCGGCGCGGATCGCCGGTGCCAGGCCGAAGGTCGCGTACTCGGCAGACATGGTGTGAGTATTCCCACACTGCGCGTGATGTGAGCACGGCAGCGCACATTGGGCTAGCGTCCGGGCGTGGACAGTGAGCGAAGCGATGGTGTGATCGTGGTCGGCGGCGGGGTCATCGGGCTGACGACGGCGATCGTCCTGGCGGAGAACGGCCGACGGGTGCGGGTGTGGACGCGGGAGCCCGCCGAGCGGACCACCTCGGCGGTCGCGGGCGCCCTGTGGTGGCCGTACCGGATCGAGCCCGAGGCCCTCGTGGGCGAGTGGGCCCTCGAATCCCTGGCCGTGTACGAGGAGTTGGCGGCGCGGCCCGAGGTGACGGGCGTCCGTATGGTCCCGGGTGTGCTCGGCGAGACGCGGCTGGCCGAACTGGGGCCATGGGCCGCCCGGATCAAGGGACTTCGCGCGGCGACGGATGCCGAGTACGCCGGGACGGGGCTGTGGGCGCGGCTTCCGCTCATCGACATGCCGACCCATCTGCGGTGGCTGCGCGAGCGGTTGCTGCGGGCGGGAGGGCGCGTCGAGGAGCGTACGGTCGCGGATCTGGCGGAACCGGCCACCGAGGCGTCCGTCGTCGTCAACTGCACGGGCCTGAGCGCCCGCGAGCTGGTGCCCGATCCGCTGGTGCGGCCGGTACGCGGGCAGCTCGTCCTGGTGGAGAACCCTGGCATCACCACCTGGCTGACGTCGGTGGACCCCACGTCCGAGGCGGGCACGTATCTGTTCCCGCAGCCCGGCGGGCTGATCCTGGGCGGCACCGCCGAGGACGACGCCTGGTCGCTCACGCCCGATCCCGGTACGGCCGAGCAGATCATGGCGCGGTGCGCGGCGATGCTGCCGGAGATCGCCGGGGCGCGGGTCCTCGAACACCGGGTGGGGCTGCGGCCGGTGCGGGAGGCCGTACGGCTGGAGCGTGAAGTACTCCCTGGCGGGGGGTCGTTGGTGCACAACTACGGGCACGGTGGCGCCGGTGTCACGGTGGCGTGGGGATGCGCGCGCGAGGCTGCCGAGTTGGCGGACTCAGCTGTCTGAGGGCGCGTCAAACTCGTTGCTCCGGCGGCCGGATGACGATCATTCGGCCGTCGGCGCCATGGACACGGCTGGGGCCCAAGGGACTGAATAGGTCCGAACAGACTTCATGCGCCTACGACTTGGAGTTCTCGTGCACCGCAGACTCATCGCCCCGGGAGCCCTCGCCGCCGCTTCCCTGCTGCTGGCGATCCCGGCATCCGCGGCCGACTACCGGCCCGGGGCTCCGGGCGCCGGCGACGCCTACTACCCGAACTACGGCAACGGCGGATACGACGTCTCCCACTACGACCTGAAGCTCAAGTACCGGCCCGCGACGGACGAGTTGGAGGGCACGGCGACCATCCGGGCCAGGACCACCGAGGATCTGTCCCGCTTCGATCTGGACTTCCTGCTGGACGTCGGCGAGGTGCGGGTGAACGGCGCGAAGGCCTCCTTCGCCACCTCCGGCGAGCACGAGCTGGAGATCACCCCGGCCACCCCGCTGCGCCGGGGCACGCCGCTCACCGTCGTGGTCCGCTACAGCGGGGTGCCGTCCACGAAGAGCGCCTACGGGTTCAGTACCTGGCACCGCACCCCGGACGGCGCGATCGCCGCGGACGAGCCCGAGTCGGCCTGGTGGTGGTACCCGAGCAACGACCACCCGAGTGACAAGGCGACGTACGACGTGTCGGTGCAGGTGCCGGACGGTACCCAGGCGATCTCCAACGGCACGCTGCTGCCGACGCGTTCGAAGCGGGGCTGGACCACCTGGAGCTGGCGGCAGCACAAGCCGCAGGCGACGTATCTCACCACGCTCGCGGTGGGCAAGTTCGACATCACCACGGGGAAGACGTCGGCCGGCGTCCCGATCATCAACGCGTACAGCAAGGATCTCGGCGCCTACGACCGGGCCGCGCGGGCGAGCCTGGAGCGCACCGGGGAGATCGTCGACTGGCTGAGCGGCTATCTCGGGCGGTACCCGTTCGACTCGGTCGGCGGGTATGTCCCCAACACGACCACGTCGTACGCGCTGGAGACGCAGACGCGCGTGTACTACAGCCCGAAGCAGTTCGCGAACGGCGCGAACCCCTCGGTCGTCGTGCACGAGCTGGCCCACCAGTGGTACGGCGACTCCGTGTCGCTGAAGGGCTGGAAGGACATCTGGATCAACGAGGGCTTCGCGCGGTACGCGCAGTGGCTGTGGTCGGAGCACGAGGGCGAGGGCACGACGCGGGAGCTGGCGGACCAGGTGTACGCCTCGCACCCGGCCGACGATCCGTTCTGGACGGTCAGGCCCGGTGATCCGGGCCCGGACGACCAGTTCGACATCGCGGTCTACGACCGGGGCGCGCTCGCCGTCCAGGCGCTGCGCGACGAGGTCGGGGACAAGGCGTTCTTCGCGCTGCTGAAGGGCTGGCCGAAGGAGCACGCGTACGGCAACGCCTCGGTGGCGGACTTCCGGGCGTACGCGGAGCGCGTGTCCGGCAAGCCACTGGCCGCGCTCTTCGACACCTGGCTGTTCCAGCCGTCGAAGCCCACGGCACGCGCCGCGCTGTCCGCCACGACCCCGCCGAAGTCCTGGCAGAAGATCGCCGCGACGAACAACATCCACGCGGACTGATCTCCACCGCCGCGCGGGCGGCCCGGGACGGATACCCCGGGCCGCCTCGCCGGCGGCCCGGATCCGTTATCGCGTGATGCGGGTCAGGCCCTGGTTCTCGGTCTGGGCGCGGCGGCGGCCGAGGGCGAACCAGCCGCCGACGAGCAGGGCGGCGATCACGGGCAGGAGCAGCAGCGTCTTGCGGCCGATCCCGGGGTCGTTCCACATGAGGACGAGGACGGCGAGCAGGAAGCCGATGGTCACCAGCTCCGTGACCGGGCTGCCGGGCAGCCGGAAGGAGGGCCGGGTGACCAGGCCCGCCTTGGCGCGGCGGACGAAGACCAGGTGGCAGATCATGATGATCACCCAGGTGCTGATGATCCCGAGGGACGCCACGTTCAGCACGATCTCGAAGGCCTGGCTCGGCACGAGGTAGTTCAGGCCGACGCCGAGCACGCACACCGCGCAGGTGAGCAGGATGCCGCCGTAGGGGACCTGGCTGCGGTTCATCCGCGCCGTGAACTTCGGCGCCGACCCCGCCATCGCCATGGAGCGCAGGATGCGGCCGGTGGAGTAGAGGCCCGAGTTCAGCGACGACATCGCGGCGGTCAGCACGACCAGGTTCATCACGTCACCGGCCGCCGATACGCCGATCTTCGACAGGACGGTGACGAAGGGGCTCTCGCCCGCGGAGTAGACCGAGCCGGGCAGCAGCAGCGCGAGCAGGACCACGGAGCCGACGTAGAACAGGCCCACGCGCCACATGATCGAGTTCACCGCGCGCGGGACGACCTTCTCCGGCTCGGCGGTCTCGCCCGCGGTGACGCCGACCAGTTCCAGGGCCGCGTAGGCGAAGATCACGCCCTGCATCACGATGACCACGGGCATGACCCCGTGCGAGAAGAAGCCGCCGTTGTCGCCGATCACGCTCAGGCCCGGGGTGTGGCCGCCCACCGGGTGCTGGGTGGCCAGCAGGAAGATGCCGATCAGCATGAAGCCGACCAGGGTGGCGACCTTGATGATCGCGAACCAGAACTCCATCTCGCCGAAGATCCGCACCGAGATCAGGTTCACGGCCAGGACGACCGCGAGCGCGATCAGGGCGAGCACCCACTGCGGGACGGAGGTGAACATGCTCCAGTAGTGCGTGTAGAGCGCGATGGCGGTGATGTCGGCGATGCCGGTCGTCGACCAGTTGAGGAAGTACATCCAGCCCGCGACGTAGGCGCCCTTCTCGCCGAGGAACTCACGCGCGTACGACACGAAGGACCCGGACGAGGGCCGGTACAGGACCAGCTCGCCCAGCGCGCGGACGACGAAGAAGGCGAAGACACCGCAGACCAGGTAGGCCAGCGCCAGGGCGGGGCCCGCGCTGTGCAGCCGGCCGCCCGCTCCGAGGAAGAGGCCCGTGCCGATCGCCCCGCCGATCGCGATCATGTTGATGTGGCGGGACTTGAGGTCCTTGCTGTAACCGGCGTCGCCCGCGTCTGCGGGCTGGTGGGTCGCACCCCCGGAGGATGCGGCCACGGCCGTGTTCACGGCGTCCTTGCTCACGCGTGGATCTCTCTCTGTGGCTCGGTAAGTCCTCGGCCCGGCCGACTCTGAGGCGGCACAGACCGAGCGCCACACTCTCTCAGAAACCTTTGCGAATGCGATAACGCAGATCACATAGCGGGACTTCTCACATGTTCTCCGTATCTTCACTGAATGTCCCGATATATGAACGCCAACCGATCGCTCTGAGTCGTTCTGAGCGCGTAGAGGTTTCACAGCATTAGTGGGACAGCGATACTGCTCCATATGACGACCGAGACCGAGGAGCCGACGCTCACCGTCGACGAGCTGGCCGCGCGCGCGGGCGTCACGGTCCGCACCGTCCGCTTCTACAGCGCCAAGGGACTGCTGCCCCCGCCGGTGATCGGGCCGCGGCGTGTGGGGCACTACGGGCCGGGGCACCTGGCCCGGCTGGAGCTGATCGACGAATTGCAGCGCCAGGGTATGACGCTGGCCGGGATCGAACGGTATCTGCGGCAGCTTCCCACGGACCTGACCGCGCGCGACCTCGCGCTCCAGCGGGCCGTCGTGGCCTCCTGGGCGCCGGACGCCGTGGAGGCGGTGTCCCGCGAGGAGCTGGAACGCCGCGCGGGACGGGCGCTGGACGAGGACGAGCTGGAGCGGCTCGCGGCGCTCGGGGTCATCGAGCGGGCCGACGACCGCTTCCGCATGGACCCCGGGCTGCTGCGCCTCGGCGTCGAGCTGATCGACGTCCCGTTCACCCATGAGACGGTCCTCGCCGCCCGCACCGTCCTGATCGAGCACTCCCGGGCCGCGGCGCACGCGCTCTCGCGGCTGTTCCGCGACGCCGTGGCCGAGCGCGACCCCACGGACGTACGGTCCCTGTCCGCGCATATGCACCCGCTGGTGGTGCAGGCGCTGCTCACCACCTTCCAGCGCTCCCTGAAGGAAGAGCTGCGGGAGTGGCTCGCCCGGCCCGCGCAGGACCGCTGAGCCGTCGATGAACATGCGGGTGCCCGCGGAGCCTTACGGCCTCCACGGGCACCCGCGGTCCGATACGCGACCCGAGGTCAGCGCGCGTCGGTGAAGCGCTCTCCCCGCTCCGCCTTCTCCACCAGCAGCGCGGGCGGCGTGAACCGCTCGCCGTAGCGCTCGGCCAGCTCCCGCGCACGGGCCACGAAGCCCGCGAGACCGCCGTCGTACCCGTTGATGTACTGAAGGACGCCGCCGGTCCAGCCGGGGAATCCGATGCCGAAGATCGAGCCGATGTTGGCGTCGGCGACGGACGTCAGCACGCCCTCCTCCAGCAGCCGGACGGTGTCCAGCGCCTCGGAGAACAGCATGCGCTCCCGCATGTCCTCGAACGGGATCTCGTATCCCGGCTCGGTGAAGTGCTCGCGCAGGCCCGGCCACAGCAGGCCGCGCTTGCCGTCCTCGCCGTACTCGTAGAACCCGGCGCCACCGCTGCGGCCGGGGCGCTCGAACTCGTCGACCATGCGGTCGATGACGGCCTCGGCCGGGTGCGACGCCCAGGTGCCGCCCGCCTCCTCGACCGCCCGCTTCGTCTCGTTACGGATCTTGCGGGGCAGGGTGAGCGTCAGATCGTCCATCAGGGACAGCACCTTGGCGGGGTAGCCCGCCTGCGCCGCCGCCTGCTCGACGGAGGCGGGCTCGATGCCCTCGCCGACCATCGCGACACCCTCGTTGATGAAGTGGCCGATGACGCGGGAGGTGAAGAAGCCGCGCGAGTCGTTGACCACGATCGGCGTCTTGTTGATCTGCCGCACCAAATCGAAGGCGCGCGCCAGCGCCTCCTCGCCGGTCCGCTCGCCCTTGATGATCTCGACCAGCGGCATCTTGTCGACGGGCGAGAAGAAGTGCAGCCCGATGAAGTCGCTCTGCCGTTCCACACCCTCGGCGAGCACGGTGATCGGCAGGGTCGAGGTGTTGGAGCACAGCAGCGCGTCGGGCTCGACGATGTGCTCGATCTGCTGGAACACCTTGTGCTTGAGCCCCGGGTCCTCGAAGACGGCCTCGATGACGGCGTCACAGCCCGCGAGGTCGGTGGCCTCGGCGGTGGGGGTGATCCGGGCGAGCAGCGTGTCCGCCTTCTCCCGCGTCGTACGCCCCTTGGCGACCGCCTTGGCGCACAGCTTCTCGGAGTAGGCCTTGCCCTGGGCCGCCGCCTCCGGAGAGACGTCCTTGAGCATGACCTCGATGCCCGCGCGGGCGCACGCGTAGGCGATGCCCGCGCCCATCATCCCGGCGCCGAGGACCGCCACCTTGCGGACCGTGCGGGGCTCGATGCCCTGCGGGCGGTTGGCGCCGGAGTTGACGGCCTGGAGGTCGAAGAAGAACGCCTGGATCATGTTCTTCGCGGTCTGCCCGGTGACCAACTCGGTGAAGTAGCGCGCCTCGATGGTCTGGGCGGTCTCGAAGTCGACCTGGGAGCCCTCGACGGCCGCCGCGAGGATGTTGCGCGGCGCCGGGTAGGGGGCGCCGTTCAACTGCTTCCTCAAGTTGGCCGGGAAGGCAGGGAGGTTGGCGGCGAACTTCGGGTTGGACGGCGTACCGCCCGGGATGCGGTAGCCCGGCTTGTCCCAGGGCTGCTGGGACTCGGGGTTGGCGTCGATGAAGGCGCGCGCCTTGGCGAGCATCTCCTCGCGGGTGGCGGTCACTTCATGGACCAGGCCGTTGTCCAGGGCGCGCCGGGGCGTGTACTGGGTGCCCTGGAGCAGCACCTTCAGCAGGGCGTCGGTGATGCCCATCAGCCGGACGGTACGGGTGACGCCGCCGCCCGCCGGGAGCAGGCCGAGGGTGACCTCGGGCAGGCCGATCTTGGAGCCGGGGGCGTCCAGGGCGACGCGGTGGTGGGAGGCGAGGGCGATCTCGTAACCGCCGCCCAGGGCCGCGCCGTTGAGGGCGGCGACGACCGGCTTGCCGAGGGTCTCGATACGGCGCAGCGCGTGCTTGATCGCCATACCGGTCTCGAAGACCTGCTGGGCCTCGTCGGGGCCGACCTTCATCATGTCCTTGAGGTCGCCGCCGGCGAAGAAGGTCTTCTTCGCGGAGGTGTAGACGATGCCGCGGATGGAGTCCTTCTCGGCCTCGGCGCGCTCGGCGATCGCCGCGATCGACTCCTTGAACGCCTGGTTCATGGTGTTCGCGGACTGGTTCGGGTCGTCGAGGACGAGGGTGACGATGCCGGTGTCGTCCTGTTCCCAGCGGATGGTGGTGGACTCGAGTGTCATCAGGGGTGCTCTGTAGGTCCGTCGGGGAAGGTCAGACACGCTCGACGATGGTGGCGATGCCCATGCCGCCGCCCACGCACAGCGTGGCCAGCCCGTATCGCTTGTCCTGGCGCTCCAGTTCGTCCACCAGGGTGCCGAGGATCATCCCGCCGGTCGCGCCGAGCGGGTGACCGAGGGCGATGGCGCCGCCGTTGACGTTGACCTTGTCCAGCGAGATCCCCATCTCCCGCACGAACCGCAGCACGACTGCCGCGAACGCCTCGTTGATCTCGACCAGGTCGATGTCGTCCATCGTCAGGCCCGCCTTGGCGAGCGCCTTGCGGGTGGCGGGCGCGGGGCCGGTCAGCATGATCGTCGGCTCGGAGCCGGAGACCGCCGCCGAGACGATCCGGGCGCGCGGGGTCAGTCCGTACCGCTCGCCGACCGCCTTGGAACCGATCGCGACGAGCGACGCGCCGTCCACGATGCCGGAGGAGTTGCCCGCGTGGTGGACGTGGTCGATCTTCTCGACCCAGTGGTACTTCTGCAGCGCCACCGCGTCGAAGCCGCCCAGGTCGCCGATGTCCGCGAACGACGCCTTGAGCTTGGCCAGCGAGTCGGCGGTGGTGCCGGGGCGCATGTGCTCGTCGTGGTCGAGGACGACCAGGCCGCTGCGGTCCGTCACCGGCACCACGGACTTCTCGAAGCGGCCTTCCTTCCAGGCGGTCGCGGCGCGCTCCTGGGACAGCGCCGCGAACTCGTCCACGTCCCGCCGGGTGAAGCCCTCGATGGTGGCGATGAGGTCGGCGCCGATGCCCTGGGGCACGAAGTTGGTGGCCATGTTGGTCATCGGGTCGGCGAACCAGGCGCCGCCGTCCGAGGCCATCGGGACGCGCGACATCGACTCGACGCCGCCCGCGAGCACCAGGTCCTCCCAGCCCGAACGGACCTTCGCCGCGGCCAGGTTGACGGCTTCGAGGCCGGACGCGCAGAAGCGGTTCTCCTGGACCCCGGCGACCGTGTCGGGCAGCCCGGCGGCGATCGCGGCGATCCGGGCGATGTCGGAGCCCTGGTCGCCGACCGGGCCCACGACCCCGAGGACGATGTCGTCGATCGCGGCCGGGTCGAGGTCGGGGAACCGGCGCCGTACCTCGTGGATGAGTCCGACCACCAGGTCGATGGGCTTGGTGCCGTGCAGGGCGCCATTGGCCTTGCCGCGCCCGCGCGGGGTGCGGATCGCGTCGTACACGTACGCTTCGGTGCTCACTGGTAAGCCTTTCGAGGAGGGTCGGCCGAGCGGGAACGGCGGGTGATCTTCAGTCGCCGTCCTGGAGAGGTCGGGGGACGTCGTCCTGGAGGAGTCGGGGGACGTCCCAGTCACGCGCCACGTCCGCGGTGGCGGCGCCGGGCCGGGCCGGGCCGCCGCGGACCGACGTGGGGGTGACCGAGAAGCGGGGCGCGGGCGCCGGTTGGGTGATGCCCTCATGGTCGGTGAAGGTGCCGCGGGCGGCGAGGTGGGGGTGGGCCGGGGCCTCGCGGAGCGAGAGGACCGGGGCCACGCACGCGTCGGAGCCGTCGAAGAGCCGGGTCCACTCGTCGCGGGTACGGGTTCTGAAGCGGGCCGCGATCGCCTGCCGCAACTCGCCCCAGCGGGCGATGTCCTCGCGGGCCGGGAGCTGCTCGTCGAGGCCGAGCAGCTTCACGAACTCCGCGTAGAACTGCGGTTCCAGGGCGCCCACAGCCATGGCGCGGCCGTCGGCCGTCTCGTAGGTGCCGTAGAAGGGGCAGCCGCCGTCGAGGAGGTTGGCGCCCCGGCGGTCCTGCCAGCCCCCGGCGGCGAGCATGCCGTAGATCATCGAGGTCAGATGGGCGGTGCCGTCGACGATGGCCGCGTCCACGACCTGTCCGGCGCCCGTCGCGCGCGCGTGATGGAGGGCGGCGAGGACGCCGACGACGAGGTAGAGCGCGCCGCCCGCGTAGTCGCCGAGGAGGTTCACGGGGACGGTGGGCGGTGCGTCGGGGTCGCCGATCATGCCGAGCGTGCCGGTGAGCGCGATGTACGCGATGTCGTGTCCGGCGCGCGGGGCGAGCGGGCCGTCCTGGCCCCAGCCGGTCATCCGGCCGTAGACGAGGCGGGGGGTGCGGGCGTGGCAGGCCTCGGGGCCGATGCCGAGGCGTTCGGCGACGCCCGGACGGTAGCCCTCGATGAGGATGTCGGCGCGTTCGACCAGGTCCAGGACGCGGGCGGGGCCGTCCTCGGACTTCAGGTCGACCACCACCGAGCGCTTGTTGCGGTTGGTGATGTCGTACTCGGGGGCGACCCCGAGCCCCGGACCGCCCGGCCGGTCGACGCGCACCACGTCGGCGCCGAGATCGGCCAGCAGCATCCCGGCGAACGGGCCGGGTCCGATGCCCGCCAGCTCGACGACACGCACACCCGCGAGTGGGCCGTGCCCAGGCGTCCCTGCCACTGCCATCAAGCCCCCAGCTCTGTGACACAACCGATGTGACATCAGTGATGTTAAGAACGTGTTGCAGTGCGGACAATACCCCGGCGAGCAAGCGCTTAGCCCGCCGCGGGTCGTCAAACCATCTCATATCACCCCGGCGGGGTTCGGGCTACGGCCGCGGGGGCGGGCAGTGGTCAGGGGCCTCGGATGTCCGGCGGTCAGGAGCCGGCCGGCGGCACCGGGGGCAGTCGGCGCGTGCCACTGTCGTGGATCGCGCCCCAGGTCCCGCTGAGCGCCTCGGTCGAGTCGTCGTAGGAGCGCTGGGCCACGGCGACGAACAGGCAGTCCACGAGCGCGAGTTGGGCGATACGGCTGGCGGTGGCGCCGACCCGGTAGGGGGCCTCGAGGGCGTAGGTGGTCAGCAGCAGGTCGGCGCTCTCGGCGATCGGCGAGCGCGCGAAGTTCGTCAGGGCGATGGTCGTCGCACCGCGCCCGGCCGCGGCCTGGAGCGGTGCGATGGTGTCGCTGGTGGTGCCGGAGTGGGAGATCCCGATGGCGACATCGGCGGGACCGAGCAGCGCGGAGGCGGTGAGCGCGGCGTGGACATCGGTCCAGACGAACGCCATCCGGCCTATCCGGTGCAGCTTCTGATGCAGATCCTGGCCGACGACCCCGCTCGCGCCCACACCGAAGATGTCGATCCGCCGGGCGGCGGCCACCGCGTCGACCGCTCGCTCCAGCATGTCCACGTCGAGCCGGGCGCCGGTCTCCTCCAAGGAGCGCGCCTCGCTGTAGATGATCTTCTCGACCACCTGCTGGAGCGAGTCGGTGGCGCTGATGTCCCCGCTGGTCCAGGCCCGGTCGCCGCGCAGCGCGTCCTCGCGGGCGGCGGCACCGGCCAACGCCAGCCGCAACTGCGGGTAGTTGGCCAGCCCGACGGCCCGGCAGAACCGCATGACCGTGGTGACCGAGGTCCGGGCGCGGCCCGCCAGGGCGCTGATGGAGAACTCGGCGGCCTGCGCGGGGTCGGCGAGCACCGCCTCGGCCACGCGCTGCTCGGCCGGGGCGAGATGCGGCAGGGCGCCGCGGATGCTCGCCAGCAGGTCGACCGGGGGCGACTCGCGGACCGGCTCTGCCGGATCGGGGGATGCCGTCGTGGGGGCCATGCGCTCCTCCAGAGCCGTACGGGACGGATGAAGTGTAGGCAGCGGGGACGCGGGGTCGTCAAAAATTAACGAGACGCAAAGCTGGGTGGTTACTTATTGACATGCCGCGCTCGCTCTTCTGATACTCGGCACCACGTCCGAACGCCGAACGCGCATGTACCGCTTCCGCTTCCACCTCCTCGAGAAGAGAGCGTCTCCATGACTGCTGTGCTCGCTGTGGATCTTGGCAAGACCGGGTGCCGTGCGGCGGTCTGGACCGAGGACGGCGCCGCGCCCCTGTCCGTGCACGAGGTGCCGGGAGCGCCGGGCCTGGCCTCGTCCGGAGGGGTCATCGCGGCGGAGACGGCGGTACGGAGTGCTGCCGAGGCGGCGCTCAAGGACGCGGCCGTCGAGCGGTTGCGCACCGTCTGCGTGGGGGCCGCCGGGGCCGCCGCCGCACCGGACGCCGCCCGCGCGCTGGCCCAGCGGCTGCTGGCCACGATGCCCACCGACGAGGCCGCCGTCACCAGCGACGCGGTGACCGCGCACGCCGGGGCGCTGGGCGGGGAGGCGGGGGTGGTCCTCGCCATCGGGACCGGCGCGGTGACCGTCGCCGCCGCCGAGGGCGCGTTCGCGTTCGTCGACGGCTGGGGGCCCTGGCTGGGCGACGAGGGCGGCGGCGCCTGGATCGGCCTCGCGGGACTGCGCGCGGCGCTGCGCGCCCACGACGGCCGGGGCGCCGAGACCGCGCTGCGCACCGCAGCGATCGAGCAGTACGGCGCGCTGGAGCGCCTGCCCGCCACCGTGTCGCGGGACGGCAGCCCCGCCCGGTCCGCCGCCGCCTTCGCCCCGGCGGTCGCACGGGCCGCGGCCCACGGGGACCCGGCGGCCGGGCGCATCCTGCGAGACGCCGCCGACGCGCTGGCCGACGCGGTGTCCGCCGCCGCCCGCCGGATCGGCGACGCCCCGGTCCCGGTGGCCGTCACGGGCGGCCTGACCCACCTCGGCGCACCGCTGCTGGATCCGCTCACGGCGGCCCTCACCGCGTCCGCACATGTCCTGGAACTGCGCCCGCCGCTGGGCGATCCGCTCGACGGGGCGCGGCTGCTGGCCCTGCGCCGCAGCGGCCCGCACGAACCGTTCGTCACCCGCCTGCGCCACCGCGAACGGGTCTGACCCCGCGTAACTCCCCCTTCTCCCCCGCCCTTCCCTCAGGAGCAAGCCCGTGCGCCACCTCGACCTCGTCGTGATCATCGTCTATCTGGTCGCCATCGCCTGGATCGGCCTGCGGATGTCCGGGCGGCAGCGGTCCGCCACGGAGTACTTCGTCGGCGAGGGCACGATGCCCTGGTGGACGGTGTGCTTCTCGGTCGTGGCCACGGAGACCAGCGTCCTCACCGTGATCAGCGTCCCCGGCGGCGCGTACGGCGGTCAGGCGTTCGGCAACGTCGAACTCGCGCTGGGCTATGTGATCGGACGTGTGGTCGTCGCGACCGTCCTCATCCCGCTGTACAAGCGGGGCGGGTTCGTCAGCGCCTACGCCTACCTCGGGGACCGCTTCGGGCTACGGCTGCAGGGGCTGGCCTCGATCACGTTCGTGATCACCCGGCTCCTTGCCGAGGGCGTACGGCTGTTCGCCTCCGCCATCCCGATCAAGCTGCTCCTCGACGAGCTGGGCGTCGACACCGGCTACCGGACCATCATCGTCGTGCTCACCGCCATCACCGTCGTCTACACCTACCTCGGCGGTATCAAGGCGGTCATCTGGACCGACGCCATCCAGATGCTGCTCTACCTCGGCGGCGCGGTCCTGGCGATCGCGGTGCTCTCCGGCCATGTCGGCACGAGCGGCTTCAGTGACGCGCTGAGCAGTGGGCACTTCCAGGTGTTCGACACCGACTTCTCCTTCAGCCATGTCCTGACCAGCACCTTCGCGCTGCCCACCGCGATCCTCGGCGGTGCCGTCTTCGCCATGGCCAGCCATGGTTCGGACCAGCTCATCGTCCAGCGCATCCTGTCCACCCGCGATCTGCGCGACAGCCAGAAGGCGATGATCGGCTCGGGCATCTTCATCACCGTGCAGTTCGCGGCGTTCTCCCTCGTCGGCGCCCTGCTGTGGTCCTACAACAACGGCCGGTCCTTCACCGACCTCGGGCTGAAGAGCTCGGACGACCTCTATCCGCACTTCATCCTGCACAGCCTCCCCGTGGGCGTCTCGGGCCTGCTGGTGGCCGGCATCCTGGGCGCGGCCATGGGCTCGCTGTCCTCGGCGCTCAACTCGATGTCCAACTCCACCGTGTCGGACCTGATCCGCAGCTTCCTCCGCCGTACGCCCTCCGAGGAGACGATGCTGAAGCTCGCGCGGGTGATGACGCTGGTGTGGGCCGTGCTGATGGCGATCTTCGCCTGTGCCTTCAGTACCAGCACCGGCAACGTCTACCTCACGGGCCTCGCCATCGCCGGGTACACCTACGGGGCTCTGCTCGGCGCGTTCCTGCTGGGCCGGCTGGTCAAGCGGGCCAATGAGGTCGACTCCCTGGTGGCCTTCGTGGTGACGCTCGCGGTGATGACGTACATCGTGCGCGTCGTCAAGATCGACACCACGGTGGCGGGTGCCACCGTGCCCGCCGCCATCGCCGCGCAGTGGCTGGTGCCGATCGGCGTGGTCCTCACCCTCGTCGTGGGCGGCGTGCTGAGCCTCTTCCACCAGCCGCCGGTCCCCGCCGCCCCGACCGGGCCCGACCGGACCGACGCGGCGACGGCCTCGGACACCACCCCGGCGGCCTGAGCAGACCCTCACTCGAACCACCCAGGGAGACACCATGCGCGTGATCGGCCTGATGTCCGGCACGTCCTACGACGCCATCGAGGCCGCGGCGGCCGAGCTGACCCTGGAGCACGACACCCTGGTGCTGCGCCCGCTCGGCGCCCTCAGCCTCCCCTACCCCGAGGAGCTGCGCGGGCTGGTGGAAGCGGTGCTGCCGCCCTCCGCGACCACCGTCGAGACCGTCTGCCGCCTGGACACCGGTCTCGGCCAGGCCTTCGCCGCGGCGGCCACGCACGCCGTCGGCGAACTGTGCTCCGGCAGCGCCGACCTGGTCGTCTCGCACGGGCAGACCGTCCATCACTGGGTCGAGGGCGGCGCGGTCCGCGGGACGCTCCAGCTCGGGCAGCCCGCCTGGATCGCCGAGGCGACCGGGCTGCCCGTCGTCTCCGACCTGCGCAGCCGCGATGTCGCCGCGGGCGGGCAGGGCGCGCCCCTGGTGAGCATCGTCGACACGCTGCTGCTGCGCGGCCGGGCGGGCGTGAGCGCGGCCCTCAACCTGGGCGGCATCGCCAACGTGACCGTGGTGAGCCCGGACGCCGACCCGGTCGCCTTCGACACCGGGCCCGCCAACGCGCTGATCGACGCGGCCGTACGGCACTTCACGCACGGCGCCCGCGCCTACGACGAGGACGGCCGCGGTGCCGCCCGCGGCCGGGTCGACCCCGCGCTGCTGGCCCGGCTGCTGGAGGAGCCGTACTACCGGCGTCCCGCCCCGAAGACGACCGGCAAGGAACTGTTCCACCTCGCCTATCTGAAGGAGGCGCTCGCCGCGCGGCCGGTCCTCGAACCCGACGACGTACTGGCCACGTTGACCCGGCTCACCGCGGTCACCGTCGCGGACGCCTGCCGCGCCCACGGCGTCGACGAACTCGTCGTCTCCGGCGGCGGCGCCCGCAACCCCGTACTGATGCGGATGCTCGACGAGGAGGCGGCCGGCATACGGCTCCTGCCGAGCGACAGCCTGGGCCTGCCCTCCACGGCGAAGGAGGCGCTCGCGTTCGCGATCCTGGGCTTCCTGACCGCGCAGGGCCTGCCCGCGACGGTGCCGTCGTGCACCGGCGCCCGACACGCCTCACTGCTCGGCACCATCACACCGGGCCGCACACCCCTACGACTGCCGGAGCCTGCCACCGTCCCGCCGCGACAGCTGCGGATCGACAGCGCGCCGCGCTGAACCGGCCCGGCGCGCCGTGGTGAGCAGCCCGGCTCAGCCGGTGGCGGGGCCGGTGGTCACACCGGCGCCGCCGACCGCCTCCGCGAGAGCGCGGCGGCACAAGGAGTCGGCGTGGCGGGTGGACTCCGGGATGCGGTACTTCGGGGACAGTGCCAGGACGTGGGCGCAGGCGTTGGTGAGGTCGACGCGGTGTCCTACGGAGACGAACACCGGCTTGACGCCCGTCTGGGTGCGCACCGCCCGGCCGACCTCTTCCGCGCCCGCGAGCAGGGGGGCCGTGCTGCCGCGCGCGGTGCCCGGGTCGTCGTAGGTGAAGGTGAACGGGTTCTTGGCCGCGCCGATCGTGGGGAGCCCGGTGAGGACGCCGAGGTGGCTCGCGAGCCCGAAGCGGCGCGGGTGGGCGAGGCCGTAGCCGTCGCAGACGACCAGCCCCGGATCGAGGGAGAGCGCGTCGAGGGCGGCGAGCACGGTGGGCAGCTCACGGAAGGCGAGCAGCCCGGGGACGTAGGGGAAGGAGACCTCGCCGACGGCGGTGGCCTCGGCGACCACCGTGAGCGTGGCCGCGTCCAGGACCACGGCCGCCGCCGCGACGACATCGTGCTCGTCGTCGTAGGCGACGTCCACACCCGTCACATGGCCGGTGCCGGGCGGCGGGCCGGGTTCGTCGAGGACCACCCGGCCGCGCAGGTCGTCCTGCACGGCGCGGGCCTCTTCTTCGGTCGCGGGCCAGCCCGCGGGGATGCGTACGGTCGTCATGATGCTGTCGAGCGTACGACCCCGCGGTCCGCCGTCACTTGCCCAGGGCCCGCCTCAGATCGCTCTTGTTCATGTCCGAACGGCCGTGGATATCGCGCTTCTTGGCTTCCTGGTAGAGCTGGTCGTAGGTGGGCCCCTGGGAGCCGTGGCCCGAGCGCTGCCCGCCGCGCCTGCCGGAGGACATGTCCTGGGTGGACGTGCGGCTCGCGGTCTTCGACTCGCCGGTGCGGGCCCGCTCCTTGTTCACGGTCCGCGCCGCGATCTCCTCGGCCCGTCCCTTCCGCTCCCCGCGGTCGAGCGCGCTCTTCTTGATGTGCTCGTACTGACGCTCCCGCTTGGGGCTGGCGCCGCGTGGCATGACGGTCACTTCCTTTCGGGATGCTGGTCATGCCCGAGTACCCGGGTTTCGCCGGATCACCGTCAGGGTTCGAGCCGCGCCACCCGTCCCTTCTCCCCGGCGGCCCAGCAGCCCCTGTCCGGGGCGCAGTCCACGGTGTCGTACGAGCCGGTGTCGACGGTGGTCCAGGTACGGCCGCCGTCCGTGGTGAGGTCGGTGCCGGTCGGACCCACGGCGAGCGCGGCCGTGCGGCTGTGCGGAAGCCAGGCGACACCGGAGCGGTAGGCGGGCGGAGGCTCGGCGGCGGGGGCCCAGGTGCGACCGCCGTCCCCGCTGACCGCCGCCGCGCGCGGGGACGGCTGGTCCGCGCGGTAGTCGCCGCCGACCGCGATGCCGTGCGTACGGTCGCGGAAGGCGAGCGCGAAGACGCCGCGCGCCGGATCGCCCGCCGGGAGCGGGGTGTCGGTCGCGGTCCACGTCCGTCCGCGGTCGGCGGAGTGCAGCACGCGCGCGTGCGCGCCGCCGCCCGTCGCCAGCCAGACGTCGTGCGGCCCGGAGGTGACCAGGCACTGGCCACTGGCCGCGAACCAGGCCTCGCCGTCCTGCGCCGCGGGCATCCCGGCGCCGGGCAGGACGCTCCAGGAGCGCCCGCCGTCACTGGTGGACAGCAGGCGGAACCGCCCGTCGACGGGGTCGCTCATGGCGAGGCCATGGCGGTGGTCGAAGAAGGCGAGGCAGTCGTAGAAGGCCCGGCCGTCGGTGTTGCGGAACGCCTCGGTCCAGGTCGCACCCCCGTCGTCGGTGCGGAACAGCCGGGAGTCCTCGCCCTCGCCGATGGTCAGGGCGACGGCGCGCCGGGCGTCGAACGCCTCGATGTCGCGGAACTCCAGGCCCGCGGCGCCCGGCGGAGAGACATCACGCCAGTGCGCGCCGCCGTCGGTGGTCCGCAGCACGGTGCCCTGCGTTCCGGCCAGCCAGGCGGTGTTCCGGCTGACCGCGGCCAGACCCCGGAACCGTGCGTCCGTACCGCTGTCCGTGAGCCGCCAGTGCGGCCCCGGCCGCTTGCCGCCGCCGTCGCCGTGCGCCTGCGCGGGCGCCACCGCCAGCGCGGCGAGCACCGCGGCGCACAGCCCCACGGCCATCGTCCGGCCCGTACGTCTCGTCTTCCCCATGCTCGTCATGGCGGGCGAAGCTAGCCCACCTGTTCAAGGCCGTCCAGACATCCGGACGGTCGCGTACGTGACCTAGGTCACTCCGGCCCGTCTGGCACGGAATGCCTCGTTCCCTCGTCTCTTCACATACCTGACAGCCGTCCCGAGGGAGCAAGGCGTTGTCCTTCGTCATCGAGCAGCCCGTGGAGGCCCGCCTCGTCGCCGCCGCACCGCGGATGCCGAGCATTCCGGCCATGCTCCGCTACGACCGGCGCGACCCGTTCGCCGTCCGTATGACGTTCCCGGCCCCGGCCACCCTGGAGGGCGTGGAGGTCTGCTGGACCTTCGCCCGCGCGCTGCTGGCGGCGGGCCTGGAAGGCCCGGAGGGCCAGGGCGACGTCCGGGTGCGGCCGTACGGCTACGACCGCACCGTCCTGGAGTTCCACGCCCCGGAGGGCACCGCCGTCATCCACATCCACTCCAGCGAGGTCCGCAGCTTCCTCCAGCGGGCCACGGAATTAGTGCCGGTCGGCCTGGAGCATCTCCAGGTGAACCTGGACCACGGCCTCGCGGAGCTGATGCGCGACGCGTGACCGACCCCCGTCGCACCTACCCGAGCGCGGACGCGTCCCGTTAATGCGTTGACTCCCCCTGACGCCCGCTCCTACCGTGTTCGTCACCGGTCCCGTTGCCATCGACAGGAGAAGGACGTTGCTCTACTGAGGTCTTGAGACACCGCTCACACAACCCAGTCCGCGTCTGTGTGTGTCGCGTGCGACCTCGGCGTCCGAGCCGTCCTCCCGTGCTGGGCCCTTCCTCTGCTCACGGCCATGTCCACGGACCGTCGCCCCTGCGGTGTCTCTCACGCGTTGCCCCCGCCCATTTCACGCAACCGCGAGGCCCGTATGTCATCCATTCCCTCCCTCACCTGTGTCTCCCTGTCCTTCTCCTGGCCCGACGGCACCGCCGTCTTCGACGACCTCCAGGTCGGCTTCGCCTCCGGCAGGACCGGGCTCGTCGGGGTCAACGGCTCGGGCAAGTCGACCCTGTTGAAGCTGCTCGCGGGTGAACTCGCCCCGTCCGACGGCGCGGTACGCGTCATGGGCGAGGTCGGCTACCTTCCGCAGAACGTCACGCTCGACACCGCGCTGCGCGTGGACGAGGCGCTCGGCATCGCCGAGACCCGCGCCGCCCTGCACGCCATCGAGGCGGGCGACGTGGCCGAGGAACACTTCACGACCATCGGCGACGACTGGGACGTGGAGGAGCGCGCCGAGGCGATGCTCGGTGAACTCGGCCTCGAACACGTCGGGTTGGACCGCACCATCGGTGAGATCTCCGGCGGCGAGACCGTCCTGCTGCGGCTGGCCGCGCTGCTGCTGCGCCGCCCCGACATCCTGCTGCTCGACGAGCCCACCAACAACCTCGACCTGTACGCGCGTCGGCGGCTGTACGCGGCGGTCGAGGCCTGGCCGGGGGTCATGGTCGTGGTCAGCCATGACCGTGAACTGCTCGAACTGGTCGACCAGATCGCCGATCTGCGCTCGGGAGAGGTGACCTGGTTCGGCGGCAACTACTCGGCGTACGAGGCAGCGTTGGCCGTCGAGCAGGAGGCGGCGGAGCGCATGGTGCGCGTCGCCGAGGCCGACCTGCGCAAGCAGAAGCGTGAACTGGTCGACGCCCAGGTCAAGTTGGCCCGCCGCAAGCGGTACGGGCAGAAGATGTGGGAGAACAAGCGGGAACCCAAGGCCGTCATGGGCGCGCGCAAGCGTGCGGCACAGGAGTCCGCGGGCAAGCACCGCATCCTGCACGAGGAAAGGCTCACCGGGGCCAGGGAACGCCTGGACGAGGCGGTCGAGGCGGTACGGGACGACGACGAGATCCGCGTCGATCTGCCGTACACGGCGGTGCCGCCGGAGCGGGCCGTACTGACGCTGCGGGACCTGGAGTTGAGGTACGGCGCGCGCGTCGCGGGCGGCCTCGATCTGCACGGCCCGGAGCGGATCGCGCTGATCGGACGCAACGGCGCGGGCAAGACGACCCTGTTGCGCACGATCGCGGGTGAACTGGAGCCGGTGGCGGGCGAGGTGAGCGCGCATGTGCCGCTGCGCTTCCTGCCGCAGCGGCTGGATGTGCTGGACGACGCGTCGACGGTCGCAGAGAACGTGGCCCGGTTCGCTCCGGGCGCCACGAACAACCGGATCCGGGCGCGCCTGGCCCGCTTCCTGTTCCGCGGCACCCGGGCCGACCAGCGGGCCGGGACCCTCTCGGGCGGTGAGCGCTTCCGCGCCGCCCTGGCCGCGCTGATGCTCGCGGAGCCCGCGCCGCAACTGCTGATGCTGGACGAGCCGACCAACAACCTCGACCTGGCGAGCGTACGGCAGCTCACCACGGCCCTGGAGTCCTACGAGGGCGCGCTGATCGTGGCGAGCCACGACCTGCCGTTCCTGGAGTCGCTCGGCATCACCCGCTGGCTGCTCCTCGACGGCGAGCTGAAGGAGACGAAACCGCTGGACACGCACTGATCAGTGATCTTTATAGCGCGCTTAACCTACGGTCCCGTAACCTACGGCCTCGTAGCCTACGTCCCCGTAGGTTCCGGCACCGCTCGCCGGACTGTTCACCGTCCCCATCCTGGAGTTCCCGTGACGATCGACGCTCCCCACCTCGGCAGCCCTTCCGACTGGACCGACGCCCGGCTGCTGTACGCCCTGGAGGAAGTGGTCGAGACCGAGCTGAACCGGCATCTGAAGGTCGCGAAGGACTGGATGCCGCACGAGTACGTGCCCTGGGGCGAGGGCCGCAACTTCCCCGCGTTCTTCGAGGACGGCGTGGCCTGGGAGAAGGAGCAGTCCAAGGTCACCGAGATCGGCCGGACGGCGCTCGTGGTGAACCTGTTGACGGAGGACAACCTCCCCAGCTACCACCACGAGATCGCCGCGCTCTTCGGCCGTGACGGCGCCTGGGGCACCTGGGTGCACCGGTGGACCGCCGAGGAGGCCCGGCACGGCATCGTCATGCGTGACTACCTCCTCGCCTCGCGCGCCGTCGACCCGGACAAGCTGGAACAGTTCCGCATGGCGCACATGAACGAGGGCTTCGAGTCGGACAACCGGCACTCGATGCTGCGTACGGTCGCCTATGTCTCCTTCCAGGAGCTGGCCACCCGTATCTCGCACCGCAACACGGGCAACCAGTCCGGCGACCCGGTCTGCGACCGGATGCTGGCCCGGATCGCGACGGACGAGAACCTGCACATGGTCTTCTACCGGAACCTGCTCAAGGCCGCGTTCGAGATCGCGCCGGACCTGACCATGCAGGCGGTCCGGGACGTCGTCGTGGACTTCCGGATGCCCGGCCACGGCATCCCCGGCTTCGAGCGCGCCGCCGTGCAGATGGCGGTCGGCGAGGTCTACAACCTGCGGATCCACCATGACGACGTGCTCCAGCCGGTGCTCCGCTTCCTGAAGGTCATGGAGATCGACGGGCTCGGCCCCGAGGGCCGCAAGGCGCAGGAGGAACTGGGGCTGTTCATGGGCGGTCTCGACGAGGAGGCCGCGCGGTTCGACGAGAAGCTGGCCGCCCGCAAGGCGCGGATGGCGGCACGCGGCAAGGCGTGAGCACGTCGTGGGCTGAGCATGGCCGTGGCTGATCACGGTCGCAGGGCGCGCGTGGCCTACGGGCCCGCGCGTCGCTGTGTCTCCTATGCGGCCTCGTAGTGGTGGGCTTCCGCGCCCCGCCACTTCACCCATGCCGGGTCGTCGAGCAGATCCTCGGCGTCCGGCAGGCCGGCCCGGCCGAGGAACTCCATCAGGTCCTCGTCGGAGAACGCCAGCCCGAGACTCTCCCCGCGCGCGGTCACCCGTCGGCCGCCGGTTCCCGACGGCGGGTGAACGATGACAGGAGCCCGTCCGGACATATCTCCAGGATCGTCCCGCGTCCCCCGCCCCGCATCCGGACGGGGCCGCGCCGACCGTGCTACCCCCGCGTCCGCCGGAGCTGCAGGCGCTCCTTCTCGGACAGCCCGCCCCAGACGCCGAAGCGTTCGTCGTGGATGAGCGCGTACTCGAGGCAGGCGGAGCGTATCGGGCACAGCTCGCAGATACGCTTCGCCTCTCGCACCGAGCTGCCCGGCTCGGGAAAGAAGAAATCGGCCCCCGTCTGCGCACACATCGCCTGCTCCTGCCAGGCGATGTCGGTCACAGTCATCGTTTCGGTGTGCATGGGCCAGAGCTTGCCGGGTGGCGAAAAACATTCGATCAACGATGGATCAACGGCGTGTGCCGGACGCCTTGTTCACGGCCGTCGATGATGCCCGGCGGAGCGCTGCGACGCACGGCGGCGCGCGGGGAGAACGGCTACGGAAGTACTTGCTGCGAGAGCGGCTAGTTGTACAACTCGTCGTAGCCGTCCGACTCGTCGATCACGTCCACGTGGCGGTGCCGGTGTCGGCGGCCGTGTCCGTGGCCGTGGCCGTGCTTGTGGCCGTGTGACTCGTCGTCCTTGTGCGAGTGCTCCTGGTACCGGGGCAACGATCCGTTCCGGTTCTTCACCAGGAACAGCCCGGCCATCCCCATGTCGGCGTGCTTCTGCACATGGCAGTGGTACATCCACGCGCCCGCCCCGACCTCCTCGCCCGCGATCACCTGGAAGCCGAAGGCGTCCCCCGGGCCCACGATCTTGTTGTCGACGACCCGGCTGTGGTCGTCCGGACCGGCGAGCAGCCCCGTGCGGTTCTCCGCCCAGCGGTGACCGTGCATATGGAAGGTGTGGTAGTGGTCGCCATGGGTGATCATCACGAACTCGACGCGCTCTCCGACGAACGCCTCGAAGTCGGGCGCGTGATGCCTCTTGTAGTTGTTGATCCTCATGTTGTTGAACACGATCGTGTGCGTCCGGTCGGGCAGGATGTCGCCCTTGCGGCGCACGATCACTCCCCCGTACAGGCCCTTGTGGACGCCGCCCGTGCCGTGCTCCGTACCGAGGACATGGTCGTGGTAGTGCCAGTAGCCCGCGCTGCCCTCGCGCCAGGTGCCGTCCTTGCGGCGGCCCGGCGTGTGCGTCCGCCAGACATACGTACGCCTGCCCCCGGGCTTCACACCGCTCCAGCTCAGGTCTGTCCCGTCACTGGTGAACTCGTAGTCCAGCCCGTGCACATGCAGGCTCGCGGTGGCGTCCAGGGTGTTCACCAGCTCGATGTGCAGCGTGTCGCCCTCGTTGATCTCGATCAGGGGGCCGGGGATGGTGGCCTTGCCGCGCTTGAGGCCGTATCCCATCTGCCCATGGCCGACATGCTCCGCGTAGAGCGTGATGTGCCGGTCCTTGCCGCCGGCGGGCGCCCTCTTCGCCACCCTGTCGGTGCCGACCGCGTCCGTGGTCAAGGACATCGACGTCGCGACGGCGGCACCGCCCAGCAGCATCCGTCGGTTGAAGCTGCGTCTGTCCATGCTGGACTCCCCATCCTGTACGGAACTCACCGTGACGAGAGCCGCCAGGACGAACAGCCGGAACTCACAGCCAGGGCGCTAGCGGCATGATCGTGATTTTATCTTCATTTCGTCATATTCCTTTGCATTTCGGGCACATCTATCGGCGTGTCGCGCCCCCGGACCCCTCTCCCCGCCGCGCCCTGCTCGGCTGCACCCGCTTCGGTTCGCCCGGCATCTTGGGGTACTCCGGCGGGTAGGGCAGATCGCCCAGGCCGTGGTCGTGCTCGTCGCGGCGGGCCAGTTCCAGGAGCGGGTCCAGCGAGAAGGCGTGGTCGTCCATGTCCGCATGGATGTCGCCCAGCTCGGCGTACCGGCGGGGCATGGTCGCCAGGTCGAAGTCGTCGGGTGTCGCGTCCGTGACCTCCTCCCAGCGCAGGGGCGCGGAGACCGGGGCGTGCGGCCGGGGGCGGACGGAGTAGGCGGAGGCGACCGTGCGGTCACGGGCCGTCTGGTTGTAGTCCACGAAGATCTTCCGGCCCCGCTCCTCCTTCCACCAGGCGATGGTCACGTGCGCGGGCATCCGGCGCTCCAGTTCGCGCCCGACGGCGATCGCGGCGCGGCGCACCTGGGTGAAGGTCCAGCGCGGCTCGATGGGCACGAAGACATGCAGCCCCCGGCCACCGGAGGTCTTGGGCCAGCCCCGCAGTCCCCCGAACTCCTCCAGAACGGCGCGCAGTTCATGGGCGGCGCGCGCCGCGTCCGCGTAGTCGGTGCCGGGCTGCGGGTCGAGGTCGATACGGAGTTCGTCGGGGTGGTCGACGTCGGCGCGCCGTACCGGCCAGGGGTGGAAGGTGAGCGTGCCGTACTGCGCGGCCCAGACGACGGCGGCGATCTCGGTGGGGCACATCTCGTCGGCGCTGCGCCCGCTCGGGAAGGTGATGTGGGCGGTGGGGATCCAGTCGGGCCTGTTCCTGGGCGCCCGCTTCTGGAAGAAGGACTCGCCGCTCACTCCGTCCGGGAACCGCTCCAGGGTGGTGGGCCGGTCGCGCAGGGCGCGCAGGATGCCGGGGCCGACGGCGAGGTAGTAGCGCGCGAGGTCGAGCTTGGTGAAGCCGCGGGCCGGGAAGAAGACCTTGTCGGGGCTCGTCAGCCGGACCGTTCTGCCCGCCGCCTCCAGCTCCACCGCGTCGCCCATGTGTGCCACGGTAGGCGGGGCGAACACACCTCGCACACCGGGCAGATCGTGCCGTACGGCCACAGAATCGGGACATGGACCTGCCGGTGATGCCGCGCGTGAAGCCGATGCTCGCCAAGGCCGTGGCGCGCATCCCGCCGGGCATGCAGTACGAGGCGAAGTGGGACGGCTTCCGCGCGATCGTCTTTCGCGACGGCGCCGAGGTCGAGCTGGGCAGCCGTACGGGCAAGCCGCTGACCAGGTACTTCCCCGAGCTGGTGGAGGCGCTGCGGGAGCGGCTGCCCGAGCGGTGCGTCGTGGACGGCGAGATCGTGATCGCGCGGGAGGGGCACCTCGACTTCGACGCGCTGACGGAGCGGATCCATCCGGCCGACTCACGGGTGCGGACGCTCGCAGGGCGCAACCCCGCCTCCTTCGTGGCGTTCGACCTGCTCGCCCTCGCGGACGCCTCGCTGCTCGACCGTCCGCTCGGTGAGCGGCGCGCGCTGCTTGAGCGGGCGCTGGCCGCGGTGACGCCCCCGGTCCATCTCGCCCCGGCGACGACGGACCGCGCGGTCGCCGAGCGGTGGTTCGAGACGTACGAGGGCGCCGGCCTGGACGGCGTCGTCGCCAAACCGCTCGGGCTTGCCTACCGTCCGGGCGAACGCGTGATGTTCAAGGTGAAACACGAGCGCACGGCGGACGTGGTGGTCGCGGGCTATCGATGGCACAAGAGCGGCCCGGTCGTCGGCTCGCTGCTGCTCGGGCTCTACGACGACGAGGGCACGCTCCAGCATGTGGGGGTGTCCGCGGCGTTCCCGATGAAGCGGCGCGCCGAGCTGGTACGGGAGCTGGAGCCGCTGCTGCTGACCGATGTCTCGGCGCATCCCTGGGCCGCCTGGACCCAGGGTGAGGCCCATGAGACGGCCCGGTTGCCGGGGGCGCCCAGCCGCTGGTCGGGGAGGAAGGACCTGTCCTGGGTGCCGCTGCGACCCGAGCGGGTGGCGGAGGTGGCGTACGACCACATGGAGAACGGGGTGCGCTTTCGGCACACGGCGCGCTTCCGCCGCTGGCGCCCGGACCGCGACCCCGAGAGCTGTACCTACGCGCAGTTGGAGGAGCCGGTGCGCTACGACCTCGGGGAGATCCTCGGCGCCCCGCGCTGATGCCGGGCGCGCGGCTCCTACCTGCGGCGGCTCAGTCTGCGGTCGAGCGCCGTGCCCGCGTCCCGGCGGGCGGCGGCGAGCGCGTCCTGGGCCGCCTCGGCCGAGCCGAGACCCAGCGCCGCCGCGATCGCCTCCCAGGCGACGCCGCCCGTGAGCAGCGCCTCCACGGCGGCGCCGACCGCGACCGTCGACTCCCGGCGGGCATGGTCGAGTTCGACGAGGGTGCGGAGCAGGTCGGGTGCCGTCGCGGCGCCCGTGAGTCCGCCCTGCGCCGCATGGCGCGCCTGGTCGGCGGTGACCCACCAGTCGGCGGAGGTGTGCGAGGGACGGGTGACGAGGGTCCGGTCCACGAGGGCGCCGCCTTCCTTGCCGGGTATGCGTCTGGAGCGCTGCGGACTCTGCGAGTCTAGGCAGCCGATCCGCGGGCGGCCTGTTCGGAGCGCTGAACGGATCACGTTCCTCACCCTTCGAACGGCAGCCCCGCACGCGCGAGTTCTCTCGCCGCCGCGCTCAGCCCGTCCGCGAAGCGCCGTACGCGCGCGTCGGTGAACCGGGTGCTGGGTCTGCCGAAGGACAGAGCCGCCACCACCGCTCCGCCGCGTCCCCATACCGGTACGGCCACGGCCGACAGCCCTTCCTCGCGCTCACCGTGGCTCGTCGCGTAGCCCTGGGCCCGTGCCTGCTCGATCCAGCCGCGCAGGGTGTCCAGATGCGCGGGGCCGTACGGCGAGGTCTCCGCGACGCGGCGCAGCAGGGCTTCGGGGGCGTCGAGGAGCAGCGCCTTGGCGACGCCGCCCGCCCACAGCGGCAGTTCGTCGCCGACGCGGACGACCTGGCGCAGTGCGCGGGGGCCCTCCTCCTGGGCGATGCAGACGCGGTGGATGTCGCGGCGCACGTACAGATGCACCGTCTCCTTGTGCTCGGCGGCCAGGTCGCGCAGGACCGCTCGGGCGGCGGGCGGCAGCCGCCAGGCGCGTTCGGCGAGCCGGGACCAGCGCAGCAGGGTCGGTCCCGCGAGGTAGCGGCCGTGTTCGTCCACCCAGAGCAGTCCGTTGAGCCGGAGGGTGCCGAGCAGGCGCAGCACGGTGGTCTTGGGCAGGCCCGAGGCCGCGACGATCTCGCGCGGGGACAGCGCGGGGCGGTTCTCGTCGAAGAGTCCCAGGATGTCGATCGCCCGCTGGACGGTGCGCATCCCCGCGGGTTCGGCCTCGGCCGCCATGGTCGTTCCTCTCGGCTGAGGACCGCGCGGCGGCCCTGCTGACGCTCCTGCCTCAGCACGGTACTGCGCGGCGGTCCGCTGGGCGGACCGGATCAGGCCTGAGGAGCGCTCAGCGTGACCGGGCCGGGGCGTTCTCGTCCAGCGCGTCGCGGGCCCGAGCGGCCAGTCCGTCCGCCCCGCAGGCGTGCGCCAGCGTCAGCCCCCGGTCCAGCTCCGCGGCCGACCGCGCCGCGATCCCGTACTCGACGAGGGCCGCCGCGTGTTCGTAGGCGCACGGGGAGGACTCCAGATAGCGCACCGCCCGCGCGGACAGCGAGATGGCGCGGGTGCCGGTCTCCAGGGAGGCGGCGACGCGCAGGGCCTCGCCGATCGCCGTGTCGGTGCCGAACAGTTCGGCCTGGCGGCGGGTGAGCGCGGCCAGTTCGGCGGCGCGGGCGGGGTCGGTGACGGCGAGCGCACGGGCGAGGGCGCCCGCCCACGGGGCCAGTACCGGGTTGTGGCCGTGCCCGCCGGACGCCTTCTCGGCGGCCTCCAGTTCGGTGATGCCCTCCTCGGTGCGGCCGACGGCGAGCAGCAGTCGGCCGCGCACGCTCCGGGTGTCGGGCAGCACGATCGTGGCGGGGTAGGGCGGAGCGAAGCCGTACCGCTCGGCGATCGACCAGGCCTCCTCGACATGGCCGCGGGCGAGCAGGGTGTCGACGAGTCCGCAGGTCGCCGACCAGTACAACGGCAGGCCCCGGCCGACGCGTTCGGCCAGGCGCAGCGCTGCGCGCAGGGAGGTCTCCGCCGAGCGCAGGCGGCCCCGGCGGCGGTGGGCGAGGCCGACGTAGGCGTGGGCCAGAGCGAGATGGCCGCCGCCCCAGCCCGCCGAGTCGTAGACGTCCAGGGCTTCCTTGAACAGGCTCTCGGCGCGGTCGAGTCGGTCCGTGTAGACGTACGAACTGCCCAGCATCAGCAGCAGTTCGATGCCCCACTCGGTGTCGGTCCAGCCGAGTCCGGGGGCGAGGCGGCCGTTGACCAGGGCGCGGTCGCACACTTCCACGACCTCTTCGGCGTTCTCGCCGTGGGTCATCGCGTCGAAGCCGCGCAGGATGAGCAGCGCGCGCTCGGAGTTGTCCCGTCCGGTGCAGGTGGCGGCGAGTTCGGCCAACTCCCGGGAACGGTCCGGGCTGTGTTCGCCCGCCACGTGCACGCTCTCCCACATGTGGTGCACGGCCTGGAGGCGCAGGCGGGAGGGGCCGGGGTCGAGCCGGGCGACCTCCGCCTCGACCGTGCGGATGGCCTCCTCCAGTTGGTTGTTGTGCAGCAGCGCCTGGGAGAGACGGTGGACGGCGTCGACCCGCGCGTCGGGATCCAGGCCCGGCAGGGCGAGGGCCGTCTGGAGGTAGTCGATGGTGGTGGCGGGCGCGGTCAGCAGGGTGGCGCAGCCCAGTTCGTAGAGCACATACGGGCGGACCTCGGGCAACGGCGGTTCCAGCAGGGCCCGTTCGAGGCAGCGGCGGGCCGCTTCGGGGGCGCCGACGGCGACATGCTCCCGGGCGGCCTCGCGCATCTGTTCCACGAGTTCCTCGTCGTCCTCCGGGTGGACTTCCAGGAGGTGACGGGAGGCCGCGGCGGCGCCGAGCCCGCAGTCGGTGACGACCTGTGCGGCGATGCCATGCATCGCGGTGCGCAGTCCGTCGGGGATCGAGCGGTAGACGGCGCTGGCGATCAGTGGGTGGACGAACTCCAACTCCCCTTCTTCGAGTGGGGAGTTCGCCGGGGCGGGCGGAGTGAGGATGCGGGCCGTGGTGAGCAGTTCGGCGCAGCGGAGCGCCTCCTCGTGGCGCATGGTGGCGAGGCGGGCGGCGAGGTCCACGGTGATGCCGGTGCCGAGGATGGCCGCGGCCCAGGCGAAGCGGGTGGCTTCGAGACCGAGGCTCTCCAGACGGGCGACGAGGCCGTTGCCGCGGGCGGAGCGGTTGAGGTCCCGTAACTCGGCGGCGGAGTCCTCGACCGGCGGGAGTTGGCTGTCCTGCACCTTGGCGAGGAGTTCGACGGTCTCGTAGGGGTTGCCGCCGGTGACGGCCCACACCTCGCGGCAGAACGGGTCGTCCGCGTGCGCGCCGACCGTGGCGCGGGTGAGCCCGGCCGTCGCGTCGGGGGTGAACGCCCGCAGGGTGTCGGCGGGGCGGAGGGCCGCCGCGGTGATCGTGTCGAGATGACGGGCGCTCTCGTCGGCGGCGTCGCCGGGGCGCAGGGCGACCACGACGAGCACCCGCAGATCGGCGAGTCGCTCGACGAACGCGGCCAGCCAGCGCAGGGTCTCCTGGTCGGCCCAGTGCGCGTCGTCGATGAGCAGGACCAGCGGCCAGTAGCGCTTGGCGAGCCGTGACACGGCCACGACCAGGCCCTCGCACACGCTCTGCGGGTCGGCCTGCCGCTCACCGGGCTCCGTTATCCCGAGGGCGGGGCCCGCGATGTCGTACCAGTCGCCCAGGTACTCGCGCGCCTCCTCCGGCATCAGGGAGACGAGCGCGGGCTGGAGCAGTTGCCGTACGACGTTGAAGGGGACCGAGGTGACGGTCTCGCCGCCGCGCGCCGACCAGACCGCGCAGCCGCGGCTCTCCGCGATGCGGCGCGTCTCCGTGAGGAGCGCGGTCTTGCCGATGCCTGCCTCTCCCATGAACATCAGCAGGCTGCCCGCCGCCGACGGGGCGGAGTCGTCCCGCAGGGCGTCCACCGCCTCGGTGACCGCGGCCAGTTCCGCGTCACGTTCCCACAGGGAAGCCGAGGCGACCGCGTCGGGCCGTGCCTCCGTCATCCCGTTCCCTCCCCAGGTCGCCCGAACGACGTACGGAGAACGAGCCTAGCCGTCCTCGGGGCCCGGTGGAGAGAGGTCGAGAGACCTGTTGCCCGTGACGGGTGACGGGGCGTATGAGGGGGCGTGGGCCGGGCCCCGTCGTGATACAGCCGGGTGGGGCGCCCCTCCGCTCAAGGGGAACCCCACCCGGCCGGGGGGTGGCGCCGCCCCCGTCCCCACGGTGCGGCGCGACAGGCCGCCGTCCGGTCATCCCGGCGGACGGCAGCCTGGGTCTTCAGGTCAGGCCAAGCTCCGGGAGCAGCACCGCCTCCACGAAGCGCATGAGATACGTCTCGTCCGCGTACCGGCCCTCCAGCAGGGGGCGGACGCGCAGGACGCCGAGCAGTTGTGCGGGGACGTACTCCAGCGCCGGGTGGCCCGCGGGGACCTCGCCGCGGTCCACGCCGCGCCGGAGGATGCCCTGGAGCGCGGCGACCTCGGGCTCGACGAGGGCTTCGCGCAGCGCCCGTTGGAGGTCCTTGTCCTGCATCATGGCGTGGCCGAGGGCCTGGAGCAGCTTGGTGTCACGGCCCGACCACACGGCGGCGGCGCGGGCCGCGGCGCGCAGATCCCCGGCGAGCGAGCCGGTGTCCACGCCCGAGATCCGCCCGCGGCGGTTGGCCCTGAGGGCGGCGGCCACGAACTGGGGCTTCGTCCGCCACTGCCGGTACAGCGTCGACTTGCTGCACCGCGTGGTGGAAGCGATGCCTTCCATGGTGACGGCGTCGTAGCCGCACTCGCGGATCTGTTCGATCACGGCGTCGAAGAACTCCTGCTCACGCTCGGGCGTGAGCTTGGAACGGCGCGGCGCGACACCTGTGCCCGGTGCGTCCGCTGCCTGCGACGTCATGGCCTCGCTCCTCCGTCGTGATCCCCGGCCGTCGTGGTGCGGCCGGTGGACCTGCGCACAGTGTATCGATACGCGCATGTATCGATACGGGAGTGTACCGGTACGGGGGCGTATCGGTACACTCCCGTTTCGATGAGTCTTGGACAGGACCCACTCGGCCCGCACAGCCGCGTCGAGTGGACCTTGTCCTGGGCTCACCACGCACCACCCCACGCACGCACACATAAGGGGCCGGGGGATGACATCCCGCACCGAGCCTGAGGGAGAAGCGGCGCCCGCGATACGCCGGCCGCCGCTTCTCCGTGAGCTCCTGCTGGTGGCAGGACTCTTCCTCGTCTACAAGTTCGGCCGCCGGCTCGCCAACGGCCATACCGACGAGGCCCTGCGCAACGCGCATCACGTCTGGCAGTGGGAGCGCTTCCTCCATCTGCCGGGCGAGGGTGCCGTGCAGGCCGCGCTGCTGCACGGCGAGACGCTCGTCCGCTTCGCGAACACGTACTACGTGGCGGTGCACTTCCCGGCCACGGCGGCCTTCCTGATCTGGCTGTATCTGCGGCGGCCCGCGCACTATGTGTGGGCCCGGCGGGTGCTCGCGCTGGTCACGGGGGCCGCGCTGGTGCTGCATCTCACGTTCCCGCTCGCGCCGCCGCGGATGCTCGACACGGCGGGTCTGGTGGACACCGGGCAGGTGTACGGGCCGACGGTCTACGGGGCCGTGCCCGAGACGGACTCGATGGCGAACCAGTTCGCCGCCATGCCCTCGCTGCACTTCGGCTGGGCGCTGATGGTCGCGCTCGGGCTGATCGCGGCGACCCGGTCGCGCTGGCGCCCGCTGTGGCTGCTGCATCCGCTGCTGACCCTGGTGGTGATCGTCGGCACGGCGAACCACTACTGGCTGGACGCGATCGCGGCGGCCGCGCTGCTCGGGGTCGCCCTGGCGGTGGTGCGGGCGCCGTCGCCAGGTGCGGCGGACTCGGCTTCGGAGCCGGTCGCCGTTCCGGCGCCGCGGGCCGTACCGGCGGGCGACGCCTCCGGCCTGCTGGGATCGCGGCGATGAGCGCCACCCTGCTCGCCGTCGGCCTGTCCCTGATCTCCGCCGTCGCGTACGCGGCCGCCGCCGTCGCCCAGGAGCGGCTCGCTCGCGGCAACCGGGGCACCGGGGTGCTGCGGCTGGTGCGGAGCGGTGCCTGGTGGGGGTCGGTCATACTGAACGCCTCCGCCGCGCTGTTGCATGTCGCGGCCCTGGAGTTCGGTCCGCTGACGCTGGTCCAGCCGCTCGGCGCGCTCACGCTCGTGGCCGCGGTGCCGCTCGGGGCGCGGGTGGCGGGACGGCGGGTCGGGCGGGTGGAGTGGCGGGGGACGGTGCTCACCCTCGTCGGACTGTCCGCGCTGCTGGTGACGGCGTCCGGTCCGGCGCCCGATGACGTACTGAGTCTGCCGGAGGCGCTGGCGGTGGCCGGGACGACCGCCATGCTGATCGGCACGCTGTCCTTCCGGCGCACGCGCCCCGGGCTGCGGCACGCGACCGCCTCCGGGGTCGCGTCCGGTGTCGCCTCGGCGCTCACGCAGACCGTCACCGTGGCGGCCACGGACCGCTCGGGACCGGTGCTCAGCGCGCAGGTCGTCGTGGTGGCGCTGCTGGTGGCGGTGTTCGCGACGGGCGGCCTGCTGCTGGCGCAGACGGCGTACCAGGGCGGCCTCGGCGCCCCGCTCGCGGTGGTGACCCTCGCCAACCCCGTCGCGGCGGCGGCGATCGGCCTGTCCCTGCTGGGCGAACGCCTCCAGGGCGGGGCGGCGGGCCTGGCGATCGCGACGGCGGGAGCCGGGCTGGCGTCGTGGGGGGTGGTGACCCTGTCCCGCCCGACACCCACGAACCCACCCCGCGAACCGTCGCGACCGGTCGCGGAAGGCCACCCCGTCACAACAGTCCTCGCCCCGGCACACCACCCCTCGGCCCCCTACGGGCCACCGCCCTCGGAACACGTGCGAGCACTCTGAACCACGCGCAGAGCACTCCGAGCGCGGCGGCCCGAGCCGGGGTCAGATCCTGCTCTCCGTCGCCGTGTCCGCGGACAGGCGTTGGGCCAGGTAGATCGGGATCACCGACGCGAGGACGAGTACGGCCGCCACCACGTTCACGACCGGGGCCTGCTGGGGGCGGGTCATGTTGTTGAAGATCCAGATCGGCAGGGTCTCGACGCCGGGACCGGCGGTGAAGGTCGTCACCACGATCTCGTCGAAGGAGAGCGCGAACGCGAGCAGGCCGCCCGCGAGCAGCGACGAGCGCACCAGCGGGAAGGTGACGTCCACGAACGCCCGGAAGGTGTGGGCGCCCAGGTCCATCGCCGCCTCCTCGTAGGTGCCCGAGGTGCGGCGCAGCCGTGCGACGACGTTGTTGAACACGACGACGATGCAGAACGTGGCGTGGCCGACGATCACGGTGAACAGGCCGAGGCCGACCCCGAGCGGTTCCAGGACCGTGTTGAACGCCGAGTTGAGCGCGATACCGGTGACGATGCCGGGCAGCGCGATCGGCAGGACCACCACGAACGAGACGGCGTTCCGGCCGAAGAAGCGGTGCCGGGCCACCGCGAAAGCGATCAGCGTGCCGAGCACGAGCGCGATCGCCGTGGCGCCGAGGCCCGCCTTCACCGAGACCCACACGGCGTGACGGGCGCCGTCGTTCTCCCAGGCCGCCGACCACCAGTGGAAGGTCCACCCGGGCGGCGGCCAGCTCGCGCTGCGGTCGGGGTTGAAGGAGTTGACCAGGACGAGCGCGAGCGGGATGTAGATGACCGTGAAGCCGATCCCGGCGGCGATGCGCAGCGCGATGCGCGTGGAGCGGGACAGTTGCATGACGAGGGACCTCTTCTAGAGGCTGCTGAGCGCGCCCGTGCGGCGCATCGCCAGCAGATACAGCACGATGACCACCACCGGAACCGTCCCCAGCGCGGCGGCCATGGGCAGGTTCAGTTCGATGTTGGAGTAGACCAGGTTGCCGATCAACTGGGTCTTGCCGCCGACGATCTGCACGGTGATGTAGTCGCCGAGGCTCAGCGAGAAGGTGAAGACCGAGCCGGCGGCGACGGCCGGGAGGACCATCGGCAGCACGACCGCGCGGAAGGTGCGGCCGGGCCGGGCCCCGAGGTCGGCGGACGCGTCCAGGAGGTTGGCCGGGAGCTGCTCGAGCGCCGTGTGGATCGGCAGGATCATGTACGGCAGCCAGAGGTAGGTCAGGGTCATGATCGTGGCCGGGAGCCCGAAGCCCGGACCGCCGAGCCCGAACGGCTTCAGCATCCAGTCGGCGAGCCCGTCCTGGGACAGGATCAGCCGCCATGCGTAGACCTTGACCAGGTAACTCGCCCACAGCGGGGTGAGGATCGCGACGACCAGCAGCGGACGCCACCGCGGCCGGGCCACCCGCGCGGTGAAGAACGCGAGCGGGAAGGCGATCAGGGCGCACAGCACGGTGACCGCGAGGGCCACGCCGACGCTGCGCAGGATCACCTGGCGGAAGACGGGGGTCGTCAGCAGCGCGTGGAAGTTGTCCGTCGACCAGACCCGCACCACCTCGGAGGTGAAGGAGTTCGTCGTCCAGAACGCCGAGACGAACAGCACGGCCAGCGAACCGAGATAGAGGACGGCCAGCCACAGCAGGGGGGCCGTCAGCAGGAGGGACAGCCGCAGCCGCCGGTGGCGGTGCAGCAGCCCGGCGAGCCGCCGGACGGGGGTCCGTCCGGCGGCAGGCTGGGTGGCGGTCATGGTCGAGTCCTCAGCCCTTGATCTCGGTCCAGGCCTGGACCCACTTGGCGTACGGGACGCACTTGACGTCGGTACGGCCGTCGATGCACTGCTCGATGGGCGTGTTCCAGAAGGCGATCTTCTTCCAGTACTCGGTGTCACCGGCGTGGAAGGTGGTGCAGAAGTTCTTGTCGCTGGTCTCGGCGCACGCCTTGGCGTTGGCCGGGGCCTCACCGAAGTACTCGCCGATCTGGGCGTTCACCTTCGGCGAGATGACCCAGTCCAGCCACTTGTAGGCGCAGTTGGTGTGCTTGGACTTCGCGGACACCATCCAGGTGTCGGACCAGCCGGTCGAACCCTCCTTGGGAACCAGGGACTTGACCTTGGCACCCTCGCTCTCGGTCAGGTTGGCGATGACCTGCCAGCTCGTGCCGATCACCGAGTCGCCGCTCTTGAAGGCGGAGATCTCCTTGAGGTAGTCGCCCCAGTACTCGCCGACGTTCGGGTTCTGCTTCTTCAGCAGGTCCACCGCCGCGTCGAACTGCTTCTGGTCGAGCGCGTAGGGGTCCTTGATCTTCAACTCGGGCTTGGTGGCCTTGAGATACAGCGCCGCGTCGGCGATGTAGATCGGGGAGTCGTACGCGGTGACGTGGCCCTTGTACTTCGCGGCGTCGTCGAAGACGGCGGACCAGGAGGTCGGCGCGGGCTTGACCTTCTGGGAGTTGTACATCAGCAGGTTGGCGCCGCGGCCGTGCGGGATGCCGTACGCCTTGCCCTTGACCGAGTTCCAGGGCTGGAGCTTCAGGTCGTTGAAGACGTCCTTGTAGTTGGGGACGAGGTCGGTGTTGACCGGGGCCGCGTCGCCCGAGGCGATGAGGCGCAGGGAGGCGTCACCGGAGGCGGAGACCGCGTCGTACTCGCCGGTCTTCATCAGCTTGACCATCTCGTCCGAGCTGGCCGCGACCTTGGAACGGACCTGGCAGCCGGTCTGCTTCTCGAAGTCGCTGACCCAGTCGACCTTGGGGTCGTTGGAGCCGTCCTCGACGTAGCCGGCCCAGGCGATGAGGTTGACCTGTCCCTCCGTCTTGCCGAGCTTCGTCGGGGCCTTCAGATCAGGCGGGTTGAGGCCGCCTTGCGCGGCGGACGAGCCGCCCGAGTCGGACGAGCCGCAGGCGGCGGCCGCAAGCAGGACCGCGACAGCGGCGCCGGCCTGGAGGGTACGAGTGAGACGCACGAGGTACTCCATAGGTGAACAGGGGGACTTGGCGTGGGGGGTCAGCTTGCGTCGGGGACCTGGACGGCGTGGTCGCGGTGCCACTGCAGGCGCACCCGGTTGCCGCGGAAGGCGGCGACGTCCGCGGAGGAGGTCTCCAGGTTCTGCTGGAGCGCGGTGAGCCGTCCGCCGTCGTCGAGGTCCACGAGGAAACGGGTGGCGTCTCCCAGGTAGACCACTTCGGCGACGGTGCCGACGGCGGTGGAGTGCTCCGGCACGTCCGCGAGGGCGGACTCCTTCAGCACCCGGATCTTCTCGGGCCTGATGCTGAACGTTCCCGCGCTGCCGACGACGCGCTTCGCGGCGTCGCCGTCGAGCAGGTTCGAGGTGCCGACGAAGGAGGCGACGAACGAGGTGGCGGGCCGCTCGTAGATCTCGGCGGGGGTGCCGACCTGTTCGATCCGGCCCTGGTTGAAGACGGCGATGCGGTCGCTCATCGTCAGGGCCTCCTCCTGGTCGTGGGTGACGAACACGAACGTGATGCCCACTTCGCGCTGGAGCGCCTTGAGTTCGACCTGCATCTGCTCGCGCAGCTTGAGGTCGAGGGCGCCGAGCGGCTCGTCGAGCAGCAGCAGCCGGGGGCGGCAGACGAGGGCGCGGGCCAGTGCCACACGCTGTCGCTGGCCGCCGGAGAGCTGGCTCGGGCGCCGCTTGCCGAAGCCTTCGAGGCGTACGTCGGCGAGGGCCTTGCGGGCCTGCGAGAGCCGGTCGGCCTTGGACACCTTGCGGATCTTCAGGCCGTAGGCGACGTTCTGCTCGACCGTCATGTGCGGGAAGAGGGCGTAGTCCTGGAAGACGGTGTGCACGTCCCGCTCGAAGGGCGCGAGACCCGTGACCTCCTGACCGGCCAGCTCGATGGTTCCGGAGCTGGGGCTCTCGAAGCCCGCGATCATGCGCAGGACGGTCGTCTTGCCGGAGCCGGACGGGCCGAGCATGGAGAAGAACTCGCCGTCGGCTATCTCCAGGTCGACACCGGCCACCGCGGTGGTGCCACCGAACTCCTTCCGCAGCCCTTGCAGCCGGATGGCGCTTCCCTTCATGAACGGGAACCTTTCTGGTGCACTCTTACGTTGGAATGAAAAGATATGAAGTCATAGTTCAAACCTCAAGCCACAGTACGTAGTTGAGGACCGTCTGAAGGTAAAGGTTGAACCAACAAGCAAGGTGGTGGGTGTGAAACACAACGGAGGCGGTGGGGCCCGCAGAGCCGTGTTCACCCCGGTGGACACCCGGGCGCGCGTGGAGACGGTGGCCCGCCGGCTCGGCGACGCCATCGAACTCGGGCTGCTCGCCGACGGGGAGCAACTGCCCCGCGAGAGCGAGCTGGCGGGCCAACTCGGTGTGTCCACTGTCACGTTGCGCGAGGCGCTCATGGCACTGCGGCAGCAGGGCCTGGTCACCACCCGGCGCGGACGCGGCGGCGGCAGCTTCGTCTCCCTGCCCGCCGATCCGGCCGAGGAGCGGGTCAGGGCGCGCCTCGCCGCCTGGGGCACGGAGGAGTTGCGCGACCTCGGCGACCACTGGGCCGCCGTCTCGGGCGCCGCCGCCCGGCTCGCGGCGCAGCGCACGGAACCGGACGACCTTCAGCAACTACACCGTACGCTCGAGGAGTTCGCGGTGGTCGCGGACGCGTCGGCGCGCAGTCGGCTGTACGGCCGCTTCCATGTGGAACTGGCCGCCGCCGCGCAGTCCGCCCGGCTCACCCGGGAGCAGGTGGTGCTCCAGACCGAGGTCGGGGCGTTGCTGTGTCTCGTCCTCAAGGACGACGCCTGTCGCGCGGAGGTGACGAGCCGTCAGCGTTCGGTGGTCCGCGCGGTGCGGGAGGGGGCGCACGACGTGGCCAGGGAGCTGGCCGAGCGGTGCGTCGAGGAGTCGGCGGCACGCCTGATCGCGCTGCGCCTCACGTTGTGAACTCGGTGTGAGAGCACGGGAGTCGGGCCGCCCGCCGGACGAGCCCCGGCGCCGTCGGCGACCTGAACGCCGGCGGATCCGGGGCCCCCTCGGGGGCCCTCTACTCCTGCGCCACGGGCACCACGCTGAGATGCCCCGCCGTACGCCGCACGCGGCGTCTCGCGCGGGCGGCGGGCGCCGGGCGGCGCGCCTCCCTCAGCACCAGCGTCAGCCGCGAATAGCCCATGTCCTGAAGCGTCTTGGGGGTCTCCCCCACCACCCGGCAGTCGTCGCCCCAGCGCGGATCGGGGTGGCGCAGCGGACGCACCGCGCCGTCGTGCTCGAGGGCGTGCGGGCCGACCGCGCGGATCCAGTGCGGCAGGCCCTGTCGGTAGGCGGCCTCCATGATCGGGTCCTGGGCGATGTCCCGGCGGATGGCCTGGAGGCCGTGGTCGTGCCCGTACCGCTCCAGCGCGTCGGCGAAGTGCGCCAGCATCGGCAGTCCCCAGGTCGACTCGTGCTCCCCCAGGATCGTGCCCGCGTCCGGGTGGAACAGCACGAACCGCAGGAAGTTGTCGCCGGGCATGGCCGTCGGATGCGCCGAGACCTGCCCGAAGAGCAGCTCGAACGCCGTGTTGGTGACGACGACGTCCCAGCGGTGGTCGAAGACGAGCGACGGGAAGGGAACGGCTTCGAGGAACAGGGCGTAGTCCCGCAGATACGCCTGTGCTTCCGCACTCTCGGGGAGGGGTCGCGGCTCGGACCGCTGCCCTCCTGCCTGATACGCCATCGGGAGGTCACCCCTCTTGCCTTTGCGGCCTTCACGCGGCGCCTTGATCCTGCTGTCCCGCTCGAGTCGTGTCAACTATCGTGGCATTTAGAGCCTGTTGACGGCTGAATCTCGCCACAGTTGTGGCGGATCCTGGAGCCGCGTTCGGGTGAACGGCTAGTCTCCGTGTGGTTCCGGATGACATCAGAGCGACACCGGATGCCCAGGGCGACACCGACCCCCGGGGCGACGCTGTGAGAGAGACGTGGGAGATCTGTCCGTGACGGATGGCTTCGAGGTTCCGGGCGCTGCGGCGACGGGTCCGCTGCCGACCGTCGTGTCCCGTGTCACCGCCCTCGCCGACCGGCTGGGCATACCGCACGCGGAGATCTTCGACGTCCCGCGTCTGTCGGTCGAGTCCGGCGTTCCGGAGCCGGTGGTGCGGGCGCTGCTGAGCGGGGTGCCCGCCGGGGAACCGGATCTCCAGGAGCGCTTCCTGCAGCGGCTCGATCTGCTGCGCCGTACCCGGCTCAAGCCGAGCGGACGCAAGCACACCCAGCAGGAGATCGCCGACGGCGCCGGGATGTCGCGCCAGCAGGTGGGAGCGCTCATCAACGGCGACCGGCGCCCCACCATGGAGCACTGCGACGCCATCCAGCGCTTCTTCGGCGTCCATGCCGGGTTCCTGACCGCCGAGGACCCCGAGGCGCTCGCGCACGCCCTCCAGAGCGCCGAGCAGGAGCTGCTCCAGCAGCTCACCGAGCACGAGGTGGCCGGTGGCCCCGAGGACCCGCTGGAGCGGCTGCTCCAGGACCACGGGGTCCGCGGCATCGCCTGGCGGGCGGCCCAACTGCCCACCGACCAGCACCGCGACAAGGTCGCGGAGTGGCTGGACATGCTTCTGGAGAGCGTCAAGCGGCCCGAGTCCTGATCCGGGGGAGAACCGTGGGCATCGGAAGGAACATGCGGCGGCTGTGTAGTGCGTTGGTGTCGGAGCTGTCGCTCCCGGCTCCGGCGGAACCGGCCGACCTCTACGCCGCGCTGTGCGACGGCATGAGCAGGCGCCGGGGCCGTCCCGTCCGCTTCCGTACGACCGCCTTCCCGCCCGGCACGGCCAGCGGCCTCTGGCTCGACATGACCGATCAGGACCTCGTCGTCATCGAGGAACGCACCGCGCCCGACCACCAGTTGGTGATCCTCGGCCATGAGCTGTGGCACATGAACGCCGGGCACCACGGCCAGGACATGGCGGGAGCGGCCGTCGCCGCGCGGCTGCTGAGCGACACCGCCGACCTCGGCGCGGCGGTCCACTCGGTGGCCGCCCGGACGCGCTTCGACCTCTCCGACGAGAAGGAGGCGGAGAGCTTCGGGCTGCTGCTGGCCAGCAAGTGCCGTACGTGGCTGGCCGGTTCGGCGCTGCGCGGGCCTGTGAAGCGGGACGATCTGGCGGGGCGGATCGAGGCGTCGCTGGGGTATCGCGGGCCACGGGGCTGAGGGGCGAGCGCCGACAGCATGGACGGGTCCAGCTACTACATACCGGCCGCCGCGATGGGGGCGGCGATCGTCGTCAAGGCACCGGCGATGGTCCGCGCGTGGCGGGACCCGCTGCTGCGGTCGGTGTGCACGCTGCTGACGCTGGCCGGGCTGGTGTTCTTCTTCGCGGCGCCGCCGACGATCGCGCGGGTCAACGACGTCACGGGCATCGTCAATGTCTCCGCGCCGCTGGTGTACTGCCTGCTCGGCGCGTTCAGCGCGGCCTGTCTGGTGCTCGTCGTCAACTGGCGCGGCGGCCCGCCCGAGGTGACCCGCCGCCTCTCCCGGCGCATCGTCACCGGGTACGGCCTGGTGATCGTCGCCCTGATCGCGCTGTTCGCGCTCGGGGACGCGCCGGTGGAGCGGCGCGTCGACTTCGACACGTACTACGCCCGCACGCCGTATCTGCGCGAGATGATCGTGCTGTATCTGCTCGCGCTCACCGTCGCGGGCGTCGCGATGAACGTCATGTGTGGGCGCTGGGCGCTCCAGGTGCGCGGCTGGCTGCGCACCGGACTGCTGATCATCGTGGCGGGCTATCTGTTCGATCTGGCCTATCTGGCGGCCAAGTTCACGGCCGTGATAGCCCGTTGGAGCGGTGGTGACCTCGACGGGCTCAGCACGTACACGGCGCCCCTGCTGGCCTCCACCGGGGCGCAGATCAGCGCCGTCGGCTTCTGTCTTCCGCTGGCCTGCCGCCGGGTCGGGGACAGGTGGACCACCTGGTCCACCTACCGGCGGCTCGGCCCGCTGTGGCGGGAGTTGCGGCCCGTGTCCGCACAGGCGGGCCGCGAGGTGCGGATCTCCTGGTGGTCACCGGTCGAACTCCAGGTGACCCAGCGGGAGTCCGACATCCACGACGGCATGCTCAGCCTGTACCCCTACTTCGACCCGGGGGTGCACGCACGCGCCTACGACGCCGCCGTGGCGGCGGGCTCCGACCCCGTCCAGGCGCGGGCGGAGGCGGACGCGGCCATGGTGACGGCGGCGGTGCGGGCCAGGGCCGCCGACCCCGAGGGCCGGGCCGTCGGCCCGGACACGGGCACGCACACCCCCGGCACGCACGCTCACGGGCGTGATCTCGTGCGGATGTCCATGGCGTTGCGCGGGTCGCCCGTCGTGGCGGCCGTGCGTGGCGGGGCGTGAGCGTGACCGCAGTGCCCGCACGACCTTGTATCGACCGTACCGTTCAGGAGAGTTGCGTGAAGTCGTACGTGGATCTGCACCGCACGTTCGCCGCGGACATCGAGACGGAGGTGACCGCGACCCTCGCGCGACTGGGCCCCGCGGCGCCCTCCGTGCACGGTGCGGTCGGCGAACTCCTGCGCCATCAGCAGATGAAGTACCCGTTGTCCGTCCTGCCGTTGGTGGTGCACGGCGCCGAGACGGGCTCGCCCGCACCGGCGCTCCCCCTGTCCGCCGTGCACGTCCTGTGGTGGGCGTCGGCCTGCTATCTCGACGACCTGGCCGACGGAGACGCCACGCGCACACCGTCCGGTCTCGGCGTGCACGAGGCGCTGCTGGCGGCGATAGTCGCCGGGCATGTACTGCCTCTCAAGGCCCTGGAGTCGCCGCACGTCCCGACACGGGTCCGGGGCGCCCTGGCGGAGGAGATCCTGGACTGCGCGATCATCGCGGGTGAGGGGCAACTGGACGACATACGCGCGGACATGGAGACGATGTCCCGGGACTCGGTCGTGGCCGCGTACCGGGGGAAGTCGGGCGCGCCCTTCGGCATGATCACGGCCATGGCCGGGCGGCTCGCGGGCGCCGATGACGAACGCACCGATCTGTGGCGGGAGTTCGGCTATGTCTTCGGCATCCTGTGGCAGCTCTTCAACGACCAGGAGGACATCACGTCGGGGCGCAACGAGGACCTGCTGAACGGCACGGTGACGTATCTCCTGATGTGCGCGGTAAGGGAGGCGTCGCCCGAGGCCAGGAAGCGGATCCTGGAGCTGCACAGCGCCGCGCGCACGTCCGCCGCTTCGGGCGCGGCCCTCGCCGACCTCCTCCTGGCCCCCTCCGTCCTCGCCCGCTACGAGAGCGACATCGCGGAGTTCCGGGACGACGCGTACCGCATCCTCGACAAGCTGGGCGGCGACGAGACCCATCTGTCGATGCTGCGGCGGCTCGTGGATCAGGCGTCCGGCCTGTACCTGCGGTCGCCCTCCGCCCCCTGACGCGCGCGCCGTCGCGGCTTCTACTCCCCGCGCTTCAAGTACCTGACGAGGACCGGCTGTTCGGCGGTGTCCGCCCGCATGCTCTGTTGCGGGCGGGCGCGGTGGCGGCGGCGGATGTCCTTGACGACCGGGGTCCGCAGGGCGCGGGAGAGCTGTGCCAGATCGCCGGTCGTGGGGGGCGGTACCTTCCGGCTGATGACCGTGTGCCCGATCAGGGTCCGGTCGCCCGTGCTGCCGTGGGTCTCCACCGCAGCGGCGATCATCGCGGCCTCGGCGATGACATCCGCGTCCTTCCCGCCCGCTCCCCGCGCGAGCGCGGCGGCGCGGGCCTCGTGCCAGACCCGTCGGTCGAAGTGGCCTCGGCACGCCACGATCCGGTCCGAGATATAGGTCTGACGCTGCGTCAGGCGAAGTCGGATCCCAGGAGTCCACCACGGCAGCGGGACATGACCGGGACCGGGCGCGCCTTGGACGCCGTCGACCACCCTGACGAGGGGCCCCAGTTGCCAGTACCGGATGGCGTCCTCGCTGCGTCGGCCGACGAGCGGCAGGATGAAGCCGACGGCGACGAGGAACGCGCTGGGCTGCGCCACGCCCGGGGCGACCCCGGTGACCAGGACATCCCAGTGGTGCCCCGTCCAACAGGCCACGATCGCCGTGAGTTTGGCCGCGTCGTAGCCGACGTAGTGCAGGACATAGCCCAGCGCCAGCGCGCGCAGACCGAGCCGCATCGTGCCCTGCACATCGTGCGACCAGCGCCAGCACATCCGGCTGCAGGTGAACGCGGCGGCCCCGTGGGCGAGGAGGTAGAGCAGGATCATCTCGCGGATGCAGGGCGTGTTGGCGTAGTACACGTCGAAGTCGGTACGCCGTTCCGTGGGCGCGTCGCCGAGGATGTACAGGGCGATGATCAGGGCCCAGACCAGCAGGGACAGGACGATGATCCGCTGGGACAGCCGCCGGGTGTGCTTCTTGTCGGGGCCGCCGCGCCAGTTGAGGACCAGGACGACCGACGCCGCGGCGAAGCCGGTGAGTCCGCAATAGACCAGGGGCGCCGAGAAGTTGGGTACTCCGGTGATCCGGTTGACGACGATGATCGTCCGTGGCGCCGAGCCGAACAGGACCGTGGCGCCCGCCAGCAGCAGGGCGCAGATCGAGGACAGCAGCCAGTCCCGGGAGCGCAGCAGGGCGGGCAGCTTGAGCAGGCAGGCCAGCAGCAGCAATCCACCGGCGAGGAAGAACCCCAGGTCGGCCTTCACGAAGTGACGGCCTCGCGCGCTGCGGCCCGGCGGTCGGTCGCCCGGGAGGAAGAGGTCATGCGCGTTGCTTCTCCTGCCTTCGCCCGTCGCTCAGTACATCGGCGACCACGGGGGTGCGGACGGCGCGCGAGACCCGTACGAGGTCGCTGAGCGTGCCGTCCAGCGCGGTGGGGACGTACGCGCCGATGGGGCGCGGGTCCGCTGGTGTGCCGGCGCGCGCGGCGGCGACCATGGCGGCGGTGCCGATGGCCTCGGCGTCCGGCGCGCTCACCCCGCGGGAGACCGCCCGGTCGTAGGCCCGCGCGCGGACCCGGTCGTCGAAGCGGGGTCCCAGCCGGGTGAGGCCGTCGCGGATGCCGGTCTCCCGCCGGGTCAGACACAGGTCGATGTCGCCGATCGAACGCCAGGACAGCGGAACCCAGTACCGCCGGTCGGCGGGGTCGACCAGGAGTCTGAACAGCGGGCCGAGGCGGGTGTAGGCGGTGACGCTGTCGAGCCGCGGGCCGAGCAGCGGGAGGGCGTAGCCCGTGGTGACCAGGGCGGCCGCCCCGGCGGCCACGCCCGGCGCGAGGTCGGTGCTGAGGAAGTCCCACCCGCGCCCGGCCAGGCGGCCCACGACGGCGACGAGTTTGGCCGCGCTGAAGACGCCGTTGAGCAACCAGCCGAGGACGAGGACGACAAGTCCCTTGCGGGTCCAGCCCGTCACCTCGCGCGACCAGCGCCAGCACAGGGTGGTCGTGGTGAGCGCGGCGGTCAGATGGGTCAGCAGATAGAGGGTGATCATCTCCCGGATCCAGGGCGTGGCGGCGTAGTAGGTGTCCAGATCCGTGCGACGTTCGACGGGTGCGGCACCCCTCGCGAAGAGGACCCACAGCAGGACGACCACGACCGCGTAGGCGGCCAGCAGGTTGCCCGCGACTCTGCGGACCTGGTCCGGGTCCCCGCCGCGCCAGCAGATGACCAGGATCAGACAGGCGGCGCTGAAGGCCGTGACCACGGTGTACTCGAGCGGGGCGGCGATGTTCGGGACCCCGGCCAGGCGGTTGACCACGGCGACGCTGGCGGGGGCGGAGAGCGCGAAGGAGAGCCCGCCCATGAGGACGACCGCGCACAGCGAGATCAGCGCGGGATCGCGTCGGCCGCGCAGCAGCCGGGGGATCCTGCCGGCCAGACCGGTCCACAGGACGAGGGCCGTCAGGTAGTAGAACCGACCGTCCACGACTCAGCCCCACAGGCCTCGGCCCAGCGAGTCCTCGATCCGCCCGGCCACTTCACCGAGGTCGGCGCGCTGCCGGGATCTGCGGAAGGCCCGCAGGTCGGTGCCCAGCCGCAGGCCGAACATCTCGGCCTCGGCCTCGTGCCGGACGTCGAACCCCGTACGGGCCGCGACGCGCGGTGCCGGTGTGCCGGGCGCGTCGGACTCGCGGCCCGAGGAGGCCATCAACTCCCTGACGACACCGTCGATTCCCTGCGTGGCGGCCAGCGGCGTACGCGCGGCGACGTGGCTTCCCGCCGCGGCTTCTTCGCGGTGTCCTTCGAACATGTGCCAGATCTCGTGGCCCAGGATGACGTGTTCGTGCTCGCTGTTCGCGGCGTCGTCACGGACGGCCAGGATGTCCATGTCCTCGAGGTCCAGCCACAGTCCGCTGGCGGTGCCGGGCGGGAAGGCGAACCGTCTCAGGACGACGGGACGGTCCCGTAACTCGGTGAGGACGCCGCCCAGCGCCGTGAAGATCTCCTCGTCGTCACGTGGCGCGGCCCGGGACAGACGACTGAGCACCTCGGCGCTGAGTTCCTTCATCCTCTTCTCACGCCTGGTCCTCACGTTCGCCTCCCCGCGCACATCCGCCGCACTCGCTCAGAGCGACACAGTAGTCACTTCTCCGGGTTCCTCAACCTGCCTTTGAGGCAGGGGAGATGAGCGTACGGTCTGGCACATGTCGCGATCAGACGAGATTCGGTCCTTCCCGCCGCCGGTCACCGCGGACGACGTCGGCCTCGCCGTGCGCCTCGCCGTGGAGCTGCTGCGTGAGGTACCCCCGGACGCGTGGGACGGCAAGGCCGGTTCGCTGGACTGGAGTTGTTGGGAGACCGTCGAGCATCTCAGCGACGATCTCTTCTCCTACGCCGCGCAACTGGGCCCCGCGGCACCACCGTTGGACCGGGAGGTACCCTTCGCGTGGGAGAGGCGGCGGCCCGGTGGCCCGGCCAACGCCCTGCACGCCGACCGCGAGGCGGGGCCAGGCGGGCTGCTCCAGGTGCTGGAGGCGAGCGGTGCGCTGCTGGTCGCCATGGTGCGTACGACACCCCGACAGACCCGCGCCCACCACGTCTTCGGTGTCTCCGACCCCGAGGGCTTCGCCGCCATGGGCATCGTGGAGACCCTGGTCCACACGCACGACCTGGCGGAGGGGCTCGGGCTCGGCTGGAACCCGCCCACCGACCTCTGCGCCCGCGTGCTCGCCCGGCTGTTTCCGGACGCCCCCGGGTCCACCGCTTCCTGGCCCACCCTGCTGTGGGCCACCGGACGCGCCGAACTGCCCGGACAGCCACGGCTGACCACCTGGCGCTGGTACGGAACACCGCGCCGCTGAGGGGGAGTTCTCCTGTCGCTCAGGAGTGGGGCACGACCACGGCTGTCGCCACCATCCCCCGTCCCACGGTCCAGTGGCCGTCGAAGGTCTCGACGCGGCGGCCGTCGACCACCGGGCCGGGGACCAGCAGCCGCGCCCGGAAGGTGCCGGGCGCGTCGGGGGTCGCGGCCGGGGTGATCTCGATGTCCGCCTCCAGGAAGTCGAGCCACTCCCCGGTCAGCGGGAACCACGCCTTGTAGACGGACTCCTTGGCGCTGAACAGCAACCGGTCCCAGTGGACGGCCGGTTGACTGCGCACCAGGTCGCGCAGCCGGAGCTGTTCGGCGGGCAGGGACACCGTCTCCAGGACCCCCTCCGGCAACCGGTCGTGCGGCTCGGCGTCGATGCCGAGCGAGGCCAGATCGTCGGCGCGGACCAGCGCGGCGGCGCAGTAGCCGTCGCAGTGCGTCATGCTGCCGATCAGCCCCTGCGGCCACCGCGGCGCGCCGCGTTCTCCGGGCAGGACGGGCTGGGGCGGCACGCCGAGCTTCTCCATGGCGCGCCGCGCGCAGGCCCGTACGGCGGTGAACTCGCGGCGGCGCTTCTCGACGGCGCGGGCGACGACCGCCTCTTCCTCGGGGAAGAGCGAGACGCCCTCCCCCAGCGCGTCGTCACCGAGGGCCTCCACGGCCACGGCCGACCTCGGTAGCAGCTCCTCCATCACGGGCGGGGACCTCCGACGGCAGAATGAGGCGCAGTTGTCCGGGCGGCCCCGGGCGCGGGCGCCACTCACGGGGGTACCCGACCGACACCTCTTCGAAGCGGACGCCCTCGTGATGGGTGGTCCGCGGGATGTGCAGATGACCGTAGACCATGCAGGCGACCCGGAAGCGGCGATGCCAGTCGGCGGTCAGCCGCGTGCCGCACCACATGGCGAACTCGGGGTAGTGCAGGACGTTCGTGGGGTGCCGGTCCAGGGGGTAGTGGTTCACGAGCACGGTGGGGAGATCGGCGGGGATCTCGGCCAGTCTGCGCTCGGTCTCGGCGACCCTGGCCCGGCACCAGGCCTCGCGGCTGGGGTAGGGGTCGGGGTGCAGCAGGAACTCGTCGGTGCACACGATGCCGGTGCCGTGCGCGTAGGCCAGCCCCTCTTCCTTGGTCGCGCAACCCTCCGGCAGGAACGAGTAGTCGTAGAGCAGGAAGAGCGGTGCGACGGCCACGGGGCCGCCCGGCCCCTCCCACACCGGGTAGGGGTCCTCGGGTGTGTGGACGCCCAACTCCCGGCACACGGCGACCAGATGCTCGTACCGCTCGACCCCGCGCAGCGTGACGGTGTCCTTCTGGTGGGTCCACAACTCGTGGTTGCCCGGCGCCCAGATCACCTTGCGGAAGCGGCCGGCGAGCACCTCGAGGGTCCAGCGGATGTCGGCCACGGTCTCCGCCACATCGCCCGCGACCAGCAGCCAGTCCTCCTCGGACCCGGGCTTCATCTGCTCGACGAGCGCACGGTTCTCGGGATATGAGACGTGCAGGTCGCTGATGGCGAGTAGCTGTCCACGGCCGTCCGTCGACTCCACTGTCGCCCCTTTCGAGAACCGAATGGCACTACAAGAACACATAGGGCCACTGGCGAACAAGAGCGACCCGCGTCCCGTTGCCGCCTTCGGCTACCGGTCGGCGGTGGCGCGTCGCAGCCGGAGCGTCAGGATCTGGAAGGGGCGCAGCGCGACGGCTACCGTGTTCCCGTCGGTGGCCGCCTCGTCGAGCGGTCGCTCCAACAGATCGGTGACCTGGGCGTGGGCGAGCGGGAAGCCGGTGCGCAGGGTGCCGGTCGCACGGCCGCCGCGGGACTCGTACAGGCGGACCACGACATCGCCCGAGGTGTCGTCGGCGAGCTTCACCGCCTCGACGGTGATGCCCTCCCCCGCGACGGAGATGACGGGTTCGGGCGCGCCCGCCGCGTCCGCGAGCCGCAGCGGCAGGTTGAGGGCGTAGCCCTCGGCCACGGCGTCCTCGATGCTCACGCCGGGCAGCAGGGCGTAGGTGAGGCGGTGCCTGCCCTGGTCGGCTCCCGGGTCCGGGATGCGGGGGGCGCGGACCAGGCTGAGGCGGACCGTGGTCGTCGTCCCGCCGTCCTCGCGGACCGTACGGGAGACGTCGTGGCCGTAGGTCGAGTCGTTGATCAGCGCGACGCCGTAGCCGGGTTCGCCGATGTGCACCCAGCGGTGTCCTGAGGTCTCGAAACGGGCCGCCTCCCAGGTGGTGTTGGTGTGGGTGGGCCGCTGGACATGGCCGAACTGGATCTCCGCTGAGGAGTGGGCCGCGCGGAGGTCCACCGGGAAGCCGGCCTTGAGGATCTTCTCGGTCTCGTGCCAGTCGATGTCGGTCTCGAAGTCGATACGGGGGCTGCCGGCCCGGACGGTGATCGTCTGGGTGATCTTCGATGCCTTGCCGAAGCTCCGCACCACGCGGATCGCGCCGATCAGCGGGTCCTGTTCGACCACGGTGACCGACTCCGCGTCGCGCAGGTCCGTGTAGCGGTTCCGGTAGTGCTTGTCGATGTCCCAGGCGTCCCAGTAGTTCGGGAGGTCGGTGTGCAGACGCAGCAAGTTGCCCTGGTCCGCGAGGACTTCGCGGCCTCCGGCGCGCAGATCGCGTACGGAGGCGAGGGTGCCGTCCTCGGCCACCTCGACCCGGACCAGCCCGTTGTCGAGGACGCGGCCGGTGACGGTCACCGGGTGCGCGGGCGCGGCGGCGGTCAGGGGCGCGCTGCCGCTCGCGGGTACCTCCGCGTACACGGGCGCGCCCTCGGCCGTACGGACCACCTCGGCGCGGTCGTACGGGCTCGTGTTGAAGACGCGGGTGCCGCCCGCGCCCGGCGCGGCGAGGGCCTCGGCCGTCAGCTCCGCCAACTCCCCCGCCACTCGCGCGTGTTCGGCCTCCGCCTCGCGGTGCACCCAGGCGATGGACGAGCCGGGCAGGATGTCGTGGAACTGGTGCAGCAGGACCGTCTTCCACAGCCGGTCGAGCCGCTCGTACGGGTAGGCGTAGCCGGGCGCGTGCAGTGCGGCGGTCGTGGCCCACAACTCGGCCTCGCGGAGCAGGTGTTCGGAGCGGCGGTTGCCCTGCTTGGTGCGGGCCTGGGAGGTGTAGGTGGCGCGGTGCAGCTCCAGATACAGCTCGCCGACCCATACCGGGGCGTCGGGGTACTCCTCGCGGGCCGCCTTGAAGAACGCGTCGGGGTGTTCCACGACGACCTTCGCGGAGCCCTCCAGGTCCTTGAGGCGCCGGGCGCGTTCCAGCATCTCGCGGGTGGGGCCGCCCCCGCCGTCGCCGTGGCCGAAGGGTGCCAGGGAGCGGGTGGCGCGGCCCTTGTCGCGGTGGTTGCGGACGGCGTGGGCCATCTCGTCGCCGGTGAAGCGGGCGTTGTAGGTGTCGACGGGCGGGAAGTGCGTGAAGATGCGGGTGCCGTCGATGCCCTCCCACCAGAACGTGTGGTGGGGGAAGGTGTTGGTCTGGTTCCAGGAGATCTTCTGGGTCAGGAACCACTCGTTGCCCGCGAGCTTGGCGAGTTGCGGGTAGGCGGCGGTGTAGCCGAAGGAGTCCGGCAGCCACACGCCCTTGGTCTCGATCCCGAAGTGGTCGAGGAAGAACCGTTTGCCGTGGACGAGTTGGCGGGCCATCGCCTCGCCACCGGGCAGGTTGCCGTCCGCCTCGACCCACATACCGCCGACCGGCGCCCACTGCCCCTTCTTCACGCAGTCCTGGATACGGGCCCAGACGCGCGGGTAGTGGTCGCGCACCCACGCGTACTGCTGGGCCTGGGAGCAGGCGAAGACGAACTCCTCGTACTCGTCGGCGAGCGCGGTGACGTTGGAGAAGGTACGGGACGTCTTGCGCTTGGTCTCGCGGATCGGCCACAGCCAGGCGGAGTCGATGTGCGCGTGGCCGACGCCGGAGAGCATGTGGGCGCTGGCGTGCGCGGGCTTGGACAGGGCCGGGCGGAGCGCGGCGCGTACGTCCGCCGCCGTGCCGGAGATGTCGTCCAGGTCCAGCAGGTCGATCGCCCGGTCGAGGGCGTGCAGGATCTCGTGGCGGCGCGGGTCCTGTTCGCCCAGTTCCACCATCAGTTCGCGCAGTACCTGGAGGTCGAGGTCGAGATGCCAGACCTCTTCGTCCAGGATCGCGAGGTCGGCGCCCCGGAAGACGTAGAGCGGCGCGTCGCCCGCCGTGAGCGGATCGCCGAGCAAGGTCGGGCGCGCGAAGTTGTCCGCGAGGATGGTCGGGTTGGCGGCGGCCTCGACGAGGTACTCGATCTCCTCACCGCCCGCCGCCGGGTGGGCGATCGGCACGTACTGGTTCTGCGGGTTGACCGCCTTCAGGGGGGTGCCGTCCACGAGATGGACGAGGGCCTCCGCCTGGTTGCCCGGCCATTCGCCCACGAAGCCGAGGTCGATGACGGCCTCGACGCGCCGCCCGGCCCACGCGGCGGGCACCTGCCCGCGCACCCGGAACCACGTCGTGCCCCAGGGCGGCCCCCACGGGGTGTCCCGCGCGAAGGGCTCGTACGGGGCGGCGGCGGCCTCCGCGAACGGTACCGGCTCGCCCGGCACTTGCCAGGCCTCGACCGCGCAGGGGACGCGGGCCGCGTAGACCGCGGGCCTGACGCGCTGATGGTGGACGCGCGCGACGCGGTCCTCGATCCGGCGGCGTTCGTCATGCATGAGCGAGCCTCCTGGCGGGTTACGTGAGGTATCCGAGGCCGGGGTGGACAGCGGTGTAGCCGTCGACGAGCCGCCGGGCGACGGTGACGGAGTCGACGAGCGGGTGAAGTGCGAACGCTTTCACGGCCGTTGTACGCGAGCCGGACTCCGCCGCGGCCAGCACCTCGCGTTCGACCGCCTTGACCGCGCACACCAGGCCGGTGGCGTGGGCGGGCAGCGGGTCGACGGCGACCGGGTGCGCGCCGTCCGCGCCCACCACGCACGGGACTTCGACGACCGCCTCGGGGTCCAGCACGGACAGCGTGCCGCGGTTGCGCACGTTGAGGATCAGGGTGGTGCGCTCGTCGCGGGCGACGGCCCGCATCAGGGCGAGGGCCACCTTCTCGTAGCCGCCGGAGAGGTCGTCGGCCTCGCGCTCGCCCGCCCCGGCCGTCTCCCGGTTCTCGGCCATGTAGGTGGCCTCGCGCTCGGCGCGGGTACGTTCCCACGCCGCCAGCGCGTCACGGTCCGATCGCTTCAACTCCTCGTAGAAGCTGGCCTGTTGGTCGCGCAGGAAGGCGCCGCGAGTCTGCTCCGCCTGCTGGTAGGCGTGCACGGCTTCCCGGTTGAAGTAGTAGTAGTGCAGATACTCGTTGGGGATCGCGCCCAGGGAGCGCAGCCAGTCGACGCCGAAGAGCCTGCCCTCCTCGAAGGAGCCGAGCAGCTCCGAGTCGGCGAGCAGGCGCGGGAGTTGGTCGCGCCCGGCCACCCGCAGGCCGCGTACCCAGCCGAGGTGGTTGAGCCCGGCGTAGTCGATCCACGCCTCGTTCGGGTGCACCCCGAGGACGCGGGCGATACGGCGGCCGAGTCCGACCGGGGAGTCACAGATGCCGATGACGCGGTCGCCGAGGTGGCGGGACATGGCCTCGGTGACCAGGCCCGCCGGATTGGTGAAGTTGATGACCCAGGCGTCGGGTGCGAGCCGGGCCACCCGGCGGGCGATGTCGACGGCCACCGGCACCGTGCGCAGACCGTACGCGATACCGCCCGCGCCGACCGTCTCCTGACCGAGCACGCCCTCGGCGAGGGCCACCCGCTCGTCGTCGGCCCGGCCCTGGAGTCCACCGACGCGGATCGCGGAGAAGACGAAGTCGGCGCCGCGCAGCGCCTGGTCGAGGTCGGTCGTGGCGGTCACCTCGGGCGCGTCGGGCACGTCCGCCGCCTGCTCGGCCAGGACGCGGGTCACGGCGGACAGCCGCCCGGCGTCCAGGTCGTGCAGGACGACACGGGTCACCCGGCCCTCGGCGCGGTCCCCGAGGAGCGCTCCGTACACGAGCGGCACCCGGAATCCGCCGCCGCCCAGAATCGTCAGCTTCACGCTTGTATCCTTCCCGCCGCATCCGCCTCGACGCCCGTTCTTGTCGGGGCGGGGACGCTGGGGCGGTTACGGGGTGACGGGGCCGACGACCACGGAGTCGGTACCGGCGCCGTCCTCCTGGACGGGGAGGTTCACGCTCAGCGGGAGGGTGTGTGCGTGCGTCTCGTCGGGCGGGGTGATCACCGCGCTGGTGAAGGTCACACCGCTGCCACCGGTCCTGTTCCGCAGCACCCGCAGCTCGAAGCTCGCGCTCCGGCCCGGTGCGAGGGTCACGGTCCCCGGCTTGTGGCCGTCGCGCCGGGCGCTCACCCGGCCGTCCTTGCCGACGAGGTCCACCCCTGGGAAGCCGCGCAGGGTGCAGGTGGCGGAGCCGGAGTCGGTGAGCTTGACGGCGATGTCGGTGTAGTCGCCCCGATCGACCGACGAACCCTTGGCGAAGGTGAGGTTCGCGGTCCTGCAAGCCGCTCGGGTGTTCACGGTGGCGCGAGAACCCGAACTCCCGTCCTTGGCATCGGAGTTGCCCTGGTGGCCGGCCGTCGCGGCGGCCCCTCCGTCCGTCGCACCGCTGCCCGGTTCCGCGGCGGAGCCGTCGGAGGACGCCGAGGCCGACGGCGTGGACCGCGCCGCGTCGTCCGTACGGCCGCCGTCGCTCTTGTCGTTGCTGTCGCAGGCGGTGAGCGTGAGGCCCGCCGCGAGGGCGAGCGCCGCGACGGCCGTCGTCCGGCGGAGCTTGTGAACACGCATGTGATTCCCCCTGGTTGAGAACACGGAGCCCGCTTCGCGAGCCCGGCATGGAACGTACACGCGCGGTCCCGGAGCACGGGCGCGGCGCGCGGGGGGAATTCACGTACGCAATGTCACCCGCGCGCAGGGGGCCTTGCCCGCCTCCGCCCTCGCCTGGCGCTCTCCGCATCCCGCGCCCCGCGCCCGCCCGTCCCGGCGAACGTCATACTTTGGAGGTGACCGTCGGGGAATCCCTCGCCGCCGTTCACGGTTGGACTTCGCCTACGGCGCGTCGCTCACCGAGTCCGGCGCGAAGGCGCACGACCGGCGATCCTGGACCCACCGACCGGAACAGACCGGAACACTCGACCCACGTCCCAGGAAGCCGACACGTTGCTCGCACGAGATGGACGGAGCTGGCGCAGGCCATGAAGATCGACCTGACCGACACCACGGCAAGCAAGATCAACAAGGCGTTGGTGCAGGGGCGCCGCGACCTCGGCACCCCCGCCGTGGGCATGGTCCTGACGATGGTCATCGTGACCGACGAGGAGAACGCCTACGACTCGATCAGGGCGGCCGAGGAGGCCTCGCGCGAACACCCCTCGCGCACCCTGGTCGTCATCAAGCGGCACACCCGCACCCTCCGGGACCGCACCCGGCCGCGCCTGGACGCCGAGGTCCGGGTGGGCGCCGACGCGGGCACGGGCGAGACGGTCGTCCTGCGGATGTACGGCGAGGTGGCCGACCACGCCGACTCGGTGGTCCTGCCGCTGCTGCTGCCGGACGCGCCCGTCGTCGTCTGGTGGCCGGTGGACGCGCCGGACACCCCGGCCAAGGATCCGCTGGGCGCCCTCGCCCAGCGCCGGATCACCGACCTGTACGCCGTGGACGCCCCGCTGGCCGTGCTGGAGACGCGGGCCTCGTCGTACGCGCCGGGCGACACCGACCTGGCCTGGACCCGGCTGACGCCCTGGCGTTCGATGCTGGCCGCGGCGCTCGACCAGGCCCGTACGGCGGTGATCTCGGCGGCCGTCGAGAGCGAGGCCGACAACCCGAGCGCCGAGCTGCTGGCCCGCTGGCTGGAGTCCCGGCTGCGGGTTCCCGTCGAACGCGTGGTCACCGCCGGGCCGGTCGTCACGGCCGTGCGGCTGGGCACCGACAAGGGCGACATCGTCATCGACCGCCCCGAGGGCCCGCTGGCCAAACTCACTCTTCCGGGTCAGCCCTCGCGCACCATGGCGCTGAAGGTGCGCGCCACCTCCGAACTCATCGCCGAGGAGCTGCGCCGCCTCGACGCGGACGAGATGTACGCCATCGCCCTGCGCGGCGTGGGCCGCGTATCGCACGCTGAGGAAGAGAAGTGAACTGATATGCAGATCGGACTCATCGGTCTCGGCAAGATGGGCGGCAACATGCGCGAGCGGATCCGCCGCGCGGGCCACACCGTCATCGGCTACGACCGCAACCCCGCCGTCTCCGACGTCGGCAGCCTGGCCGAACTGGTCGAAGGGCTCGAAGCGCCGCGCCTGGTCTGGGTGATGGTCCCGGCCGGTGCCCCGACGCAGTCCACGATCGACGAGCTGGCCGGGCTCCTTCAGTCCGGTGACGTCGTGGTGGACGGCGGCAACTCCCGCTGGACGGACGACGAGAAGCACGCGCGGGAGCTGGGCGCGCGAGGGATCGGCTTCGTCGACGCCGGTGTCTCCGGTGGTGTGTGGGGGCTGGAGAACGGCTACGCGCTGATGGTCGGCGGCGAGAAGGAGCATGTCGACCGGCTCCAGCCGATCTTCGAAGCGCTCAAGCCGGAGGGCCCGTACGGCTATGTCCACGCGGGCAAGGTCGGGTCCGGGCACTTCTCGAAGATGGTCCACAACGGCATCGAGTACGCGATGATGCAGGCCTACGCCGAGGGCTGGGAGCTGCTGGAGAAGATCGACTCTGTGGAGAACGTCCGCGAGGTCTTCCGCTCCTGGCAGCAGGGCACGGTCATCCGCTCCTGGCTGCTGGACCTTGCGGTCGACGCCCTCGACCAGGACGAGCATCTGGACAGGTTGCGCGGTTACGCGCAGGACTCCGGCGAGGGCCGCTGGACCGTCGAGGCGGCCATCTCGCACGCGGTACCGCTCCCGGCCATCACGGCGTCGCTGTTCGCCCGGTTCGCCTCGCGCCAGGACGACTCCCCGCAGATGAAGATGATCGCCGCCCTGCGCAACCAGTTCGGCGGCCACGCGGTGGAGTCCACCAAGGAAGAGAAGGCGTAGGAAGCCGCGTACCAGGAACTTCTTCGATCTCCCGGAAGTTCCCTTGTACGTTGCTGTAGAAATCTACGAGGTCACGGCTCGCTCATCAGGGCGGGCCCGCCTCGACAACGTAGGGAGTTCTCATGGCCCTCTGGGATCGCATCAAGGAATCCGCGTCGACGATGCAGACCCAACTCGTGGCGAAGAAGAACGATCTGAAGAGCGGTGCGTTCCGCGACGCGAGCATGGCCATGTGCGCGCTCGTGGCGGCGGCGGACGGGTCGGTCGACGCGTCCGAGCGTCAGCGCGTGGCCCAGCTCATCGCCACCAACGAGGTGTTGCAGAACTTCCCGGCGGACGACCTGCGTCGCCGCTTCGAGGAGAATCTGACCAAGCTGACCACCGACTTCGCCTTCGGCAAGGTCAGCGTCCTCCAGGAGATCGGCAAGGCGAAGAAGAAGCCCGCCGAGGCGCGCGCCGTGATCCAGATCGGCATCGTCATCGGCGGCGCGGACGGCGACTTCGACAAGGACGAGCAGGCGATCGTCCGCGAGGCGTGCTTCGCCCTCGACCTGCCGCCGCACGAGTTCGACCTCTGACTGCGACCGCAGTCGGGTCGACGGGGCATCGCGTCTGACGAGGCGACGGCAGGCGTGTCAGACGCCTCACCGCCCCGCTTGCCCGTGACACCGACCGCACGCGAGCGGCCCGCGCCTTGCCGGGCCGCTCGCGTGCGTCGCCCGCGCCCGTCGCGCATCTCTCGCGTTGCTCGCCATGGCGGCAGGCCCACCTTCCTTCACCCCGTGACGAGGGCCGTGACCACTCGTTCGACCATGTCCTCCGGTGCGTTCAGCGCGGTCGGGGTGTACGAGAGTACGAAGCGGGTGGACAGGTCGCGGGTGGCGAACATGCGGGTGCGGTAGCCGTAGGTCTCGCCGCTCTTGCCCCAGAACGTCGTGCCGTTCACCGTGGCCGCCTGCAAGCCCATGCTGTAGCGTGCCGGGCCGCCGTCCAGCATGCGCACCGTCGCCGGTGGCAGGGTGAAGAGCTTCTCCCGCGCGGGCGTCGGCAGAAGATCGCCGGTGAACAGGGCCTGCTGGAAGCGGAAGAGGTCGGCCGCGGTGGTGACCAGTTCTCCCTCGCCCCAGTAGGCGGACTGGTCGTAGACCGTCGCATCGCGCAGGCTGCCGTCCGTCATCCGTAGACAGCCGTGTATGTGCGAGCCGTGCAGGCGTGGATCGGCGCCGGGGATCACCGTGCGGGTCAGCCCCAGGGGACGCAGGACGCGCGAGGCGATCGCCTCTCCGTAGCGGCGCCCGGTCAGCTTCTCCACCAGCAGGGCGAGCAGAACGTAGTTGATGCCTCGGTACTCCTGCGCGGTGCCGGGCTCGAACTTGAGAGGGGCGTGCTCCACCGTTTCGATCAGCGCCGCCGGCGTCCAGCGGTCGAAGCGATGTCTCAGGACCGCTTCCGGGGTGCTCAGGTCCGGCAGGCCCTGATGGTCGGGCAGGCCACTGGTGTGGTCGAGCAACTGCGCGACCGTGATGCGGCCGAAGGCGGCGGGCAGCGCGAGGTCGGCGAGGCAGTGGGCGAGGGGCGCGTCGAGGTCCACCCGGCCCTCCGCCCAGAGTTGCAGGACGACGGTCGCCACGAACGCCTTCGTCACACTGCCCGCACGGAACTGGTCGGTCATCCGCACGGTCCTGCCCTCGGCGGGATCGGCCGTGCCCGCGGTGCCGTACCAGCGGGCGCCCCGCGCGTGCACCAGAAGCTGAGCGGCGGTCGCCTGGGGGTGGGAGAGGTCGCTGATCGCGGCCTGTAAGCCGCCGGGGTCCGTCGGCAGCGCGCCCGTGCCGGTCATTCGGGCGGTGGTTCCTGCGGTAGCCGTTCCATCGGCAGCGGTTCCGGCAGCGGCAGTACCGGCAGCGGCAGTTCGCGCGGTGGCGGTTCCGGCCGAGAGTGTCAGGGCGCCGACCGCGCAAGCGCCGGTGAAGGCGCGTCGGGAGAAGTACGTCGTCATGTCAACGATCATGCTTCGCCCCGAGCGGGAGGACATCCGGGACCGCCCCCACCTGGGCCCTGGAACGACCCCGAGACGGCCCGGAGCCCACACCCTCAGTCCTTCTCCCGGTCAACTCGCCCGGCAGGGCGCGCATCTGCGAAGTAGACACTGTCTACGCACGACTGGTAGACAGTGTCTATGAATGATGCTGAGACAGGGCTGCGCGCCCGGCTCGTCGATGTCGGTGTGGACCTGCTGGCCGCCGAGGGCGTGCAGGCGTTGACGCTGCGGGAGATCGCCCGGCGGGCGGGGGTCTCGCACGGCGCGCCCCGCCGCTACTTCCCCACCCACCTCGAACTGCTGTCGGCCATCGCACGCCGCGGCTTCACCGACCTCGCGGCACGCGCGACCGAGGCCGTCGGCGACGGCACCGCGAGCCCCCGGGAACAGATCGAGGTCCTGAGCCACGCCTATCTGGACTTCGCGCTCACCCATCGCGGCATGCACGAGCTGATGTTCCGTCACGATCTGCTCGCCAGCGGACACTTGGGACTACGGAACACGAGCCTTCCGCTGTTCTCCCTGCTCGTGGACCTGGTGGGCCGAGCCAGGCCGGACGCCGACGCGCGACTGGCCGCGGGCTCTCTCCTCGCAAACCTGCACGGCCTGGCGCAGTTGTGGAGCTGGGGCAGCCTCCAACTCATGGCGGACGCCACCGACTTCACTCCCTTGCTCCGGGCCGCGCTGGACGCCCATCTCGGCCCGGAGACCCGGTGACCGCGCACCGCGGGCTGACGCTCGCGAGCAGCGTGATCGGCGCGGTCCTCGTCGCCCTGGACGGCACGGTGCTCGCCGTCGCCCAACCCGCCCTGCGACGGGACCTGCACGCCTCTCTGACGCAGGTGCAGTGGACGAGCACCGCCTATCTCATCGCGGTGGCAAGCCTGTTGGTCTTCGCGGGGCGGCTCGGCGACCGCTACGGCCATCGGCGCGTGTTCGCGCTGGGAATGGTGGGCTTCGGTGCCGCCTCCGCCGGGATCGGGGTGGCGCCCGGTATCGGCTGGGTGATCGGATTACGCGTGCTTCAGGGGGTGTTCGGCGCCCTGCTGCAACCGGCGACGCTCGGCATGCTGCGGGCCGCGTATCCACCGGAGCGGCTGGCGATGCCGATCGCCTTGCGCACCAGCGCGATCGGGATAGCCGCGGCGGCCGGACCGCTGGTGGGCGGGGCGTTGGTCACGCCGTTCGGCTGGCGGTCCGTCTTCTTCCTCAACGTCGTGCCCGCGCTGGTGATGGGCGTACTGGCGGCGGTCGTACGCGAACCGGAGCGCGCCGCCCCGGCCACGCGCCCGTCGCTGGATCTGCCGGGCGCCTCGCTGCTCGCGGCGGCTCTGGTGTGTCTGGTGTACGGGCTCACCGCCGTCGCGGACTCCGGTCGGCCGACCGTGCCGACGGTGGCACTGCTCGGGGCGGTGGCGCTCGGCTGCCTGTTCGTCCGGCACGAACGGCGCGCCGGGAGCCCGCTGTTGCCCGCCGACGTGCTCGGCCGACCGGCCATCGGTTCCGCGCTCGGGCTGCTGGTGGCTGTGTCGGCGACCATGCTGGGCACGCTGTTCGTCAGCAGTTACGTCCTCCAGGACGTGCTGAGCCTCGATCCGTTGCACACCGCGCTCCTGGCCCTGCCCGCGCCCGTGGCGATGGTACTGGGCGCGCCCGTGACGGCGGTCCTCATGCGCCGCTACGGTCCGCGCCGCACCGCGGGGACGGCCACGCTGCTCCTCGCGCTGGGCGTGCTCGTACTGTCCCGGCTCGGGGAAGGGTTCCCGGAGGTGTGGGCGGGGGCCGGATTCCTGCTGGTGGGCGCCGGGTTCGGCACGGTGATGGTGACAGCGACCGCGGTCGTCGTGCAGGAGGTGCCCGTCGCTTCGGCCGGGGTGGCGGGCGGACTCCAGCAGACCGCGCTGAACATCGGCCCCACGGTGGGCGTGGCCACCGCCGGAACACTGATGACGTTCACGGAGGTGACGTCCGGACCCACGCTCGCGGTGCTCGCCTGCGGCTGCCTGCTCGGCGTACCCCTCGCCCTGCGGCTGCCCGCCCAACGGAAGCCCAAGCAAGCAGAGTTGGCTACCGCCTCCGGGAGCAGCGGGTAGGCCGCTCTACGGATGCGGAGGTGACCGCAGGTCGAAGACGTGTCCCGGTGTCACGATCCTGGTGATCGCCTCGGCGAAGCGGGTGCTGGGCTGGAGGCCGTCGCGGGAGACATCCGTGTCCAGCAGGACGACGAGGGTCGCGTGCGCCGACGGGAGATGAACGGCCAGGGACTCGTAGCCCGGCAGTGAACCGTTGTGCCCGATCCAGCCCTGGACGTCGAAGAGACCGAGGCCGTAGCCGACGCCCTCGACCGGGGTCGCGAGCATCGTGAGCCGTTGCCGCTGTGCGGCCGGGCTGAGCAGCCGTGTGCCGTCGGGGAGTTCACCGGTGGCCACGGTGGCCGCCCACACGCGCAGGTCCCGCAGGTCGGAGATCATCGCACCGGCCGCCCAGGCCCAGGAGGGGTTCCAGTCGGCCGCGTCCACGGTCTTCCCGCTCGCGCTCTGGTTCGTGTAACCCCGCGCGTGCGGGGCCGGGAACGCCGCGTCGGCCGGGAAGAGCGTGTGGCTCAGCCCGGCCGGGGCCAGGACGGCGCGTCGGAGGTAGTCCCCGAGCCGGTGGCCGCTGACCTTCTCGACGACCAGGCCGAGCAGGACGATGTTGGTGTTGCTGTAGGCGTACTCCCGTCCTGGCGGGAACCGCACGGGATGCGTGAAGGAGTAGCGGAGCAACTGGTGTGGCGTGAACGACCGTTGCGGGTCGGACGCCAACGCCCGGCGGAAGGCGGCGTCGTCGGTGTAGTTGAACAACCCGCTGCGCATCTCGGCCAGTTGGCGCAGGGTGAGGGTGTCACCGCCCGGGACCCCGTCGACGTACGTCCCGATCGGATCGTCCAGTCGCACCTTGCCCTGGTCGACCAGGGTCAGCAGTGCCGTCACCGTGAACGTCTTGGTCTCGCTGCCGATACGCATCCGCAGGTCGGGCGACATCCTCCGGCCGCTGTGCCGGTCGGCGACCCCGAACGACCGTACGTACTCCCCCTGATCGGGCGTCCAGAGCCCCACGGTCACTCCGGGGACGTGCGCCTCTCGCATCACCTGCCGTACGGCGCGGTCGAGTTGACGTGTCACGGCGGGGGTGAGGGAACGGAACTCGTGCGGAGTGGGCGACGGTGCGGTGACGGGCGGCCCCTGGCCCCCGAACGCGGTTCCGCTCGCGACCGGAAGGGCGAGCGCCCCTGCCATCGCCCCGGCCAGGGCCCACGCGCGCCACCGCGTCCGCGCTCGCGCCATGGGCCGACTCCAACGGGGTGAGGCCGCCGCTGAAGCGGAGCCTGGGGTTCCTGTCGTCAGGATAGGAGCGCGCGCCGTCCGCCGCCTCCCGAGAACCGGCGCGCTGCTCCGCTGATCACTGTGTTCGCTGCGCCCCCATGCGTTCCTCCACGCGGCGGAGGATGTCCTCGCCGAGCCGCCATCGGTCGGTGTCGCGGCGGAGGCGGAACCCCCGCAGGGCCGTGATGGCATCGGTCAGTCGCCGCAGCTCCGTCTCGTCCACGTCCTCGATCATCTGCCCGGCGAGCAGCATGGCGTGGTACTGCTCGAAGGGGCTGTGCGGGTACTGGACGGCGTCGAGCACGGCCTCGAAGTTCCGTAGCGCACGGCTCGCCTGCATCATGGCCAGCGCGGTGACGCGCTCCTCGTCGCTTCCCTCCCGTAGCCAGCGCAGGACTTCGGCGGGCTCGAACGTCTGCTCCTCCGAGAGATGACGCGCCCGGGACACGACCTCCTGCATGGCGCGGGTGCGTTCGCGGCCGGAGCGCATCGAGCCGCGTACGGAACGGTAGTCGGCCGCGATGGGGCCCGCGGCGTCCAGCAGGGCCTGGGCCTCGGCGCGCAGCCGACTCGCCGTGGTGCTGTCCCCTCGGCGCTCGGACTCCTCGGCCTCGGCGAACCGGTCCGCGGCGGCTGCCCGGAGCCGTAGCGTGGCGCCGCCGAGCTCGAAGCTCTCGATGCGGTTGCCGAGCAGCGCGAGCACGAGCAGGATGCCGCCGAAGGCGAGCAGTACCCCGGTGCCGGTCCCGTTCTGGCTGACGAACACCGCGACCGCGCCCGCCCCGAAGGCCGCCGCCCCCAGCAGCCCGGTGAGCACCCGCAGGACGGGCGTGAACGACGACGACCTCGAGCCCCTCACTTCTCCACCTCCGCCAGGCACGTCAGCGCCGCCGTCGCCAGTGCCGCCGTTCCCGTCGTCAGGGTGAGGCGGGGGCTGGGGAGGTAGCGAGGGGAGTGGTTGGCGGGGAGGGAGCGGAGCTTCTCGGCCGCTGTGGTGCCGGGGGCCGCCGTCCACTGGGCGGGGCCCGCGGTGCCGAGCATCCAGTAGCCGCCTCGGATGCCGGGGTGGCCGTGGAGGTGGGCGCCCGCTCCGGTGAGGAGGGGGAAGTCCTCGGTGGCGGGGGCGGGGGGCCAGCCGGTGACGCGGGCCGCGCCGAACCGGTCCCGGTGGGCGGCGCGGACGGTGGCGGTGATGTCCGGGTCGGGCAGGGTGACGCCGGAGCGGGTGAGCGTCGTGACGCTGACCCGGGGTGGCAGGGCGGCGGCAGCGGCCTCGGCGCGGGCGATGCGCTCGACCGCGGCGGCGGCACGGTCGAGGGCGGCCTCGGTGAAGGCGCGGGCCGTGACGCGGAGCACGACGCGGGCGGCGATCACGTTCCCGGTGTGGCCCGCGTCGCCGGTCTGGAGCGAGGACGCGGTGACGACGAGCCGCTCGGCGGGGTCGGCCTCGCGGGCCGCGACGGCGGGCAGCCGGGTCACGGTGCCCGCCGCCGCGAGCAGCGGGTCGGCGGTCAGATGCGGGGTGGCGGCGTGGCCGCCGTCGCCTTCGAACACGGCCTCCAGGGTGACGCTGCCCGCCATCAGCGGCCCGTCGGCGTGCGCCACCATCCCGGCGGGGAAGGGGGCGGTGTGCTGCGCGAGGACCGTGTCGGGCGGGGTGATCCGGTCGTACAGGCCGTCCTCCAGCATCGACCGGGCGCCGCTGAGGGTCTCCTCGGCGGGCTGGCCGACGACGAGCAGGGTGCCGCGCCAGCGGTCCCGCCGGGCGGCGAGCCAGCGGGCGGCGGCTGCCGCGCAGGCCAGGTGGGCGTCGTGGCCGCAGGCGTGCATCACCGGGACGGGCCGTCCGTCGGGTCCGGGGGCGGTGACGGTGCTGGCGTAGGGGGCGCCGGTGTCCTCGGCCACGGGCAGGGCGTCGAGTTCGGCGCGCAGGAGGACGGCGGGGCCTTCGCCGTTGCGGAGTTCGGCGGCGACGCCGTGGCCGCCGACGCCGCGCAGGACGCGGAAGCCGTCGGCGTCCAGCCAGTCGGCGAACCGGGCGGCCGTGCGCTGTTCGGCGCCGGAGAGTTCGGGGTGGCGGTGGAGGTCGAGGTACAGCTCGGTGGTGGGCGGCAGGAGGGCGTCCAGGCCGGGGAGAGTGGAGGTCACGGGGGCTTCGCTCTGGGTGGTCAAGGGCGGGCTCCTGGGGTGGGTGTCAGCGTGGTGACAGCGGTTGGCAAGGGCGGTGACGGGGACGGCGCGTACAAAGGGAAGTGCCGAACGGCCCTGATCTCTCAGGGTGGTTCGGCGCGCTACCGGTCGGGGTCGTCCCGTCCCGTCCGGCTACTGTCCCCCTCCCCACAAGGAGTCATCATGGCTGACAACACTCTCGCCTCCCTCGCCCAGGAGATCCTGGACCTCGAGTCGGAGACCTTCGAGATCAGCGACTACTCGGACGCCAGTGAGGTCATGCTCGGTTCGTCCACGAGCTGCTCCTCCACCAGCACCTGCTCCAGCACCACCAGCACCACCTCCTGCACCGCCTGACGTCCGTCGTCGGTCGCGAGGGTCCCCGGTGCGCTGCTGCGCGCCGGGGACCTTTCGTGTGCGGCCGGTCAGGGGAAGGGGTGGGGTACGCGGCGCAGGTCCTCCTCCGCCAGCGGTGCCGGGACCAGGCCCGCGCGATGCGGTGCGGTTCTCAACCGGGGCATGTGCAGGGCCCGTTGACGCAGCCAGCCGAAGTCGATCGGCAGCAGGCCGGGGGCGAGCGTGGCGACCGTACGCAGTCCCATGCGGTGCTGCTCGGGGGTGGTCTGGTCGACGGCGATGACGTCGCATCCGGCGTCGGTGAGGACGTCACGCAGGAGCAGCAGGTCGTCCAGCAGGTCCCCGGTGCGGGGGCGACGCTTGTCCCAGCCGGCGAACAGGTCGGGCAGGGACGCGACTCGGGGCGGCGCGAGGTAGCTGTGCGCGTGCTCGCGCATGGCGGGCAGGCCGAACAGCGCGGCGTGGTCCGGCAGTCGCTTGACCAGGTCGAAGTCCTCGGCCATGGCGGCGAGTTCGGCGGGGCGTTCGGCGACCTGGCGGGGCAGGTGCGGGATGTACGTGAGGATCTCGGAGACGGCGGACTCCACGGCTGTCTCCGGGTCGAAGGACGCGCCCGCGGCGAACGCCAGGGTGCCGGGTCCGTCGTCGCGGCGGACGGCGAGGCCGGTGACGACGGGCAGCGGCAGGTCCACCCGGTTGTCGAAGACATGGACGTCGTAGCCCTGGAGTTCGGCCCGTGCCAGCATCGCCCGGATCCGCGGGTCGCGCACCGACTCCAGGTCGATCTCGGGCAGGGGCAGACCGCCGTACCAGCCGAGCAGGAAGGCGTCCCGTTCGATCAGTTCCAACAGGCCGAAGAGGATGGCCTCTTCGGCCGTGCCGCCGGTGGCGCAGCCGTTGGAGCACTCGAAGACGAAGTTGTCCTCTCGGGTGCCCGCGCTGTAGTACACGAGCCGGGCCGGGACGAGTACCGGCTGTTCGTCGCGCAGCGACCAGCCGGTGACCCACGGCAGCGGGCGGGCCGGGTCGAACGGCTCGACCATCGGGTCCTCGGCGTAGGTACGCGGGCCGTAGAGGCCGCAGGTGCGCGGGTCCAGGGCGCGGTCGCCCAACTCGTCGAAGGACGCGGTGAGGACGGGGGCACGGTGGCGGCGGTGGGTGCCCGCGTAGCGTTCCAGGCCCTCCAGGAAGGCCAGATCGCGGCTGCGAGCGAAGGAGTTGGCCTGGCCGCTCCAGGTGACGTCGGTCAGTCCCGCGTAGCCCCGCATGAAGACGCTGCCCGCGACGGGCGCGGTGGTGGGTGAGGTGACGTCGATCCAGGTGCCGCCGCCGAGCACCCCGCACACCGGGTTGGCCAGGCCCTTCACCGGCAGCGGGTAGTCGGCGGGGCGCCGCAGCCGGTAGGCGTCCGGGTGCGGTTTGGGGCGGGCGGTCAGGGGCGCCAACGCGGCTTGCCCAGCGGCTTGTTGGACGGCCTCGTCGGTAAGGGGGCGGCAGTGCGGGCACGTCGGCTCGGGCACCAGGGGGAAGGTGCGCACCCGCAGGGTCTCCAGGTCGAGTTCGGTGACCTGGGGCAGCGCGGCGTCCTCGCCGCTCGGGGTGTGGCGCGCGGCGCCGGAGGCGATGAGGCGGTGCAGGGACCAGACGGCGTCGACCAGGTGGTCCGGCAGCGCGGGCCAGCGGCCGACGGCGGTGGTCTCCAACCCTGTTTCCAGCGCGTCGCGTTCGGTACGGGTACGCAGCCGCTGGCGGCGCATGGCCAGACAGGTGCCGCAGGCCGGTTCGGCGTCGGGGGCGCCGCCCCAGGGGCCCAACAGCACGGCCTGGGCGGTGAGATGGACGGTCGCCGGGTGCGCGTACACGGCCTGGTCGGGCGTCTCGCCGAGGATGTTGGCGTCGCCGATACGGGAGACGGCGGGGGCGGGCAGCCCGGCCGCCGCGGCGCGTTCGGCGAGGCGGGCCTGGAGGTCGGCGCGGGCGGCCTCGAGGGGCGGGGTGGCCGCCGCCGGGGCGGTGAGGGTCGTCATGTCCGGTTGCTCCAGCGGAAGATCCGGGTGGCGATCAGCCCGAAGATCAGGGCGAAGACGACGAGTCCCGCGCAGTCCACGGCGATGTCGCCGAGGTCTCCGCGACCGCCCATGGCGTCGGTGAGACCGTCGTTGAGGTAGTGCAGCGGCAGTACCTTGGCGGCCGTGCGCAGCCAGCTCGGCATGAGGTCGTCGGGGAAGAAGGAGCCGGAGAGGAAGGCCATCGGTACCATCACGAGGTTGGCGATGGCCGCGACCGCCTCCGGGGTGTCGGCGATACTGCCGACGACCAGGCCCATGGCGAGGAACGCGGTGGTGCCGAGCACGAGCAGCGGAAGCCCCGCCCACCAGGGCCCGTTCAGCCGCAGCCCGAAGAACGGCAGCAGGGCGACGGTGGTGAACAGCAGCGTCTGCGCGAACGCGACGAACAGCGCCACCGTCCAGCGGGAGGCGATGAGGACGCGCAGCGGGGTGGGCGTACGCCAGATGAGGCGAAGCAGATCGTCACGGCGCCACTGCATGAGGGCGAACGCGACGGAGAACACGGCGGCGTTGCCGACACCCCACGACAGCACGCCCGGAGCGATGTAGTTGATGGAGGCCAGCCCGCCCTCGACCTGCTGGCCCTGGAAGATGAGGCCGAAGAGGACCAGGAAGGCGAGCGGGAAGGCGAAGGTGAAGAAGAGGGTCGTCTTGTCGCGCACACTCGCGACGTAAGTGGCCCTGGTCAGTGCGGCGTACGCGCTCAACGGTGGTGCTCCGTTCCGGTCAGCGTGAGGTAGGCGTCCTCGAGGGTGGCGGTGCGCACGGTGACCGTGTCGATGTCCACCAGGTCGCCGAGGGCGGGCAGGACACGGTTGACGACCGTGGTCTCCAGGACGAGTTCGTCGCCCTCGACGGTGGCCCGGTCCACGCCCTCCACACCGAGGGCGGCCTCCGGCGACAACTCCCCGGCGGGCAGCAGCAGTCGGGCGGGCGCGGCGAGGGAGCGGATGAGGTTGCGGGGGCTGTCGAGCGCGATGAGCCGGCCACCGGAGATGATCGCCACCCGGTCGCACAGGGCCTCGGCCTCGTCGAGGTAGTGGGTGGTGCAGATGATGGTGCGGCCCTCGGAGCGCAACGACCGCAGCAGGTCCCACAGTTCGCGCCGGGCCTCGGGGTCGAGGGCGGCGGTCGGCTCGTCCAGGAAGATCAGCTCGGGTTCGTGGAGCAGGGCGGTGGCGACGGCGAGGCGCTGCCGCTGGCCGCCGGAGAGGTTGTCGACCCGGGCGTTCTCCTTCTCGGTGAGGCCGACGCGTTCCAGCGCGGTACGCGCCGTGCCCGGGTCCATCCCGTAGAGGGAGGCGACGGTGCGCAGATGCTCGCCCGCGGTGAGGCGGGCGAAGAACGCCGACGCCTGGGTCTGTACGCCGATCCGGGCGAGCAGCGCGGTGTCGCGCGGCCAGGGACTCGCGCCGAGGACGGTGACGGTCCCGGAGTCGGGCTCGCGCATCCCCTCGACGATCTCCACCAGGGTGGTCTTGCCCGCGCCGTTGGGGCCGAGGATGCCGAAGAACTCGCCGTGCTTCACGTCGAAGGAGACACCGTCGAGGGCCGTCACCTCCCCGTACCGCTTGGTGACACCGCTGAGGGTGACGACCTTCTCGGTGCTGGTGCCGCCGCGGGCGGCCTCGGTCGCGCTCTCGGGTCCGCTCATCTCGCCTTTCCTTGCATGGTCCGACGGGTCCGGGGCGCGCCCGGTGCCCGCCCCCGCCGCGGCGGTGTGCCGCGACGGGTGGTTGGAGGGTACGGCCGCCCGGGGTTCCGGCCCAACTGCTGTCTTGGCAGGGGCCGTTGGTGCCTCGGAGGGCTGTGGGGCGCGGCGGGCGCGCAGGGTGCGGCCGAGCAGGCCGAGGGCCCACAGCAGCAGGACGGCGGCGAGCAGACCGGGCGGCAACCACCAGGCGAGGAGGGCCAGTTCGTCCGGCAGGACGGTACGCAGCAGCGCCCCGCACAGGACGAGGAGCGCGGCGCTCTGGACGACGGTGAGCAGGGCGAAGCCGCCGTACAGCAGGCGCAGTCGGGTCGGGTAGGCGCCGGTGCCGGGGCCGCGGCGCAGCAACGCGCGGGCGGCGAGGGCCACATAGGTACGGCTGCCTTCGGCGAGACCGGAGACGCCGAGGGCGTGGCCGAGGGCCTTGTAGCCGTCGAGAGGCGGCAGCGGCAGCAGATTGGCGACGGCCAGGACGACGCCGAGCAGCAGCAGCGCGCCGAGCGCGGGCCGGGCCTCGGCGCCGGACGGCAGCAGGGCCCACACGGCGTAGAAGGGCACCAGGAACAGGAGGTTGGCGAACACCCCGGCGCAGGCGGTGGCGACCTTGCGGGCGCGGCTGCCGAGGAACTGGACGTCCTCGACCTGGCAGTAGAGATAGGTGGCGCCGCAGATCCAGCGCAGCCCGATCTCGGTGACGCGGCCGTTCCAGGCGCGCGCGAACAGGCCGTGCGCCAGCTCGTGCAGGCCGAGGCCGCACCACAGGACGCAGCCGATGGCCATCAGCAGGACGGGCTGCCGGGCGGCCTCCTCGGTCTGCCGCCACAGGGTGTCGGCCTGGACGACGACCGCGACGAGCACGGCGACCGCGAGGACGGTGAGCACGGTCAGGGCGGCGGGCCGCCGGGCGGGCGCGGTGACCTGGTGCAGCCGGTCCATGAGGGCGGGCGCGTCGGCGACCATCTTGGTGCGTCCGGCGAGGATGCCGTTGGGCCGCCGGTCGGTGGGTTCGGCGGCGGGCGGTGCGCTGGGGACGAGGCTGCCGTCGAGCAGGCCGCGGCCGTGCAGCAGGCGGAGCAGTTGTCCCCACTGGGCGTCGCCGAGGCGGGTGCCGAACGCGCCCGTGTACTCCTCGCCGATCTCGGCGAGGCTGCGGGTGCCGTCGAGCCGGGCGATGAGGAAGTGTTCCTTGGGGCCGACCTCCATACGCCGCCCGGTGCGCGGGTCCTTCAGCAGATGGATGCGGGCCGGGCCGCGTACGAGGCTGGGGCCGAGGACGATCTCGGGGCGGACCCGGGGCCGGGCGGCGAGGAAGGCGTCGGTGGCGTCGGTGGTCACTTCCCGCCCTCCGGGGCGCCTTCGGCCTCGGGGACGCCATCGGCCTCTGGGGCGCCATCGGCCGCGGAGTCGCCTTCGCGCAGGGCGCGGGCGAGGACGTACGAGAGGAACGCCTCGTCGCGGACGGTCATGCTGAGCCGGTTGTTGGTCATGTGCATATACGGCGAGGCCAGCATGGGCAGGACCTGTGCGGGGTCGGTGGGGTGCAGGTCGCGGGTGCCGTCCCAGGAGCGGAAGGTCAGTTCGCCGCGTACGGCCAGGTCCGTGGCGCGGTCGCGGAGTTCGGCGCAGTGGGCGGCCCAGCCGCGCAGGAACGCCGGGAGCCGGTCGAACGCGCCCTGCGCCACCGCGTCCCGGATGTGCCGGAAGCGCTCGGGCAGGCGGGCGCCCATGGATGTGTACGCACGGTCGTAGCCCTTGTCGGCGGTGTAGTTGGTCCCGCTGAACGCCTGGTTCCAGAACGTGTGATAGCGGTCGAGGAAGGTCAGCAGTGGCTCGTCGTCGGTGAGGAACGTGCCGGACATGACCATCATCAACTGCGCGGAGAGGCCGAGGGACACCGTGCGCAGATGGAGGTTCATGGTCCGCGCGGCCTCGATGACCAGGTCACTGGAGTGCTGGAAGTGCCATTCGGCCAGCTCGATCCCGGCGGGGCCGCCGTACTTGCCGTACTCGGGCTCGTAAGGGCGGTCCTCGAAGGAGTTGTTGGGCCGCAGCGTCATCCGCCCGTCGGGGCCGATGTACTCGGCGCGCTGCTCCTCGCTGTACTCCAGCTTGAACAGGGTCTCGTACAGCTCGGCGAGGAACCCGGCCTTGACCTCGTAGAGCGCGGGGCGTTCGCGCAGGAAGGCGTCGAGCGCGGCGTGGGCGCGTGCGCGGACGACGGCGGTGTCCGCCTCCCGCGCGGGCTTGAGGCGCAGCCGCAGATGGGGGCCCTCCAGCCAGTAGTTGATGAAGAAGTACCCGGCGAGCAGGCCCTCTTCGGTGAGGGTGTCCACCAGGGGCTTGACGCATTGCAGGAACAGCGGGCGGGGGCTGGCCGCGTAGAAGACATGGATGGCGAACCAGTCGCCGGGGGTCCCCTCGGTGGCAGCGGCGGATGCGGGGGTTGCGGGCTGTGCTGTCATCGGGTCGTGTCCTCTTCGGGCAGGTCGGCCGGGCCGGGCAGGATCTCCAGGGCGAGTTCGGCGACGTGCCGGCCGCGCGGGGAGGTGACGTGGAGGTCGTTCTCGCCGGGGAGCATCTCCTCGAAGACGGCGCGGACCCGCGGGCCGGTGAGGAGGCCTTCGAGGGCGGTGAGCGAGAGGGGGCTGTCGAAGTCGACGTACTGGGGCTTGGTGGAGCCGAACCAGGCGCCGCCCTCCCCCTCGGCGGCCTCCTCGCGGACGGTGGCGAAGACACGGGCGGGCAGCCCGTGGCGGGTGCGCCAGCGATGCCACGTGAGGTACCAGTCGGCGTCGGACGTGCCGGGGGCGCGCTGCGGGAGGCTGCCGGGGGCGGCCGTCCAGGAGCGGCGCTGGAGGACGACGGAGTGGTGGCGGACCCTGGGGCGGCGGGTGACGCCCTCGTGCTCCGGCCCGGCCGGGACGCCGCGCCAGATATCCACCACGGAGCGGGCGGTCGGGGAGAACAGCAGGAGGGTGCGCGGGATCTCGGGCAGCACCATGGGGACGAGGTAGCCGAGGTAGAGCGGGACGACCTCGCGGTCCAGACGGCGGGAGCGCAGGACGATCCGGTCGGTGTCGGCGTCGTGCACGGCGTAGAGGTCGTCCAGGTGGAGGCGGGCCTCTTCGGGGGCGGTGCTGTGCTCGCCGGGGCAGACGATCTCGTAGTCGGTGAGGCGGCCGTGGAGGTTGAGGTTGGTGGTGGCGGCCCCGGCGGTGACCTCCGCGAAGACCGCGCCGGGCGGCAGCAGTTGACGCAGGTGCTCGCGCAGCGCGGCGGTCAGGCCCGGCCCGTCCTCGCCGTCGAAGCAGTGGGTGAAGCGGGTGAAGGGGAAGCAGAGGCCGCCGTAGGAGTTGTTGAGGACGACGAGGGATTCGCCGTCGCGGCGGGCCAGTTGGAGGAAGTGGCTCTGTGGCTGGAAGGCGGGCGCGGCGGTGTCGAGGGCGGTGGCCACCTCGTCCACGGTGGTGTCGTCGAGGACGAACTCCTCGGCTTCCTCCGGGAGTTCGGTCCAGTGGTCGCGGATACGGGCGGTGAGTGCCGCGCGGGCCGCGTCGACGGCCGTGATCTCCGGCATGCCGAGCCAGTTCTCCTCGGGGGCGTGGCTGCCGTCCGGGAGGAAGTCCTCCTTGGTGGAGTTGAACTGGAGGTACTGCCGGAAGATGTCCTCGTGGAAGTCGTGGACCAGCTTCAACAGGTCTTCACAGCGGCCGCCTTGTCCGAAGCGGGCGAGGAAGAAGCCCTTGAGGGTGAGCCGTTGGGGCAGGGCGACGTCGAAGGCGGGCAGGATGCGCCCCAGGGAGCGCAGCGGGGTGGCGGCCAGCTCGGCCCACTCGGCGAGGTCGGCGGTGGTGGTGCCCGCGGACACGTCCTCGTAGAGCAACGTCTGCGGGAGGGCGGGGCGTTCGGCGCCGAGGTCGGCCTGGAGCGCGAGGAGGTCGGTGCGCAGGGCGCGCAGCAGGGCGCGGCGGGTGGGGACGTCCGCTTCGGGGTAGCGGGCGATCATGTCCGCCGGTCCGTCCAGGCGGGCGGCGAGCGCGTCGGCCCAGGGCCGTTCGAGGGCGCGCAGGGACCGTTGGAAGGCGCGCAGCGGGTCGCCGCCGTGAACGCCCGTGGCGAGGCTGGGGAGTTGGAGCATGCCGAGGTCGCGCAGGGCGGTGAGGTAGTGCCCGGCCTCCTCGTCGTCGGCGCCGGTGGTGTCCGCGAGCCAGCGTGCCAGGTCGCCGTGGCGGAGGGTGCCGTCGTGGTCCCGTAGCAGGGCCAGCATGCCGTCGAGGGTGCCCTGTCGGCGGAGGAAGAACAGGCGGTCCTGGGCGGCGTCGAAGCTGACCAGGGCGCTGTCGTCGCCCGCGGTGACGGCGCGTTGGACATAGCGGACGCGGTCCTGGTCGAGCTTCCAGCCGGAGGCGAGGCTCACCGGGAGGTCGGCGCGGCGCTCCGGGTCGGCGGCGACGAGTTCGGCGAGGCGGGTCAGGGCGACGACGTTGAGCCGGGGGTGGCCCGTCCAGTCGCCGCCGACCTGGGTGGCGGCGCCGTCCTCGGTGGTGTCGAAGTCGCCGACCGCGACGCCCGTGAGCGTGCTGAACGGGCTGGTCTTGCAGGCGGTGCGGTAGACGTAGGAGAGCAGGGAGCGCTCCATCTTGCGGGCCCGCTTGCCCGGTCGGGGCGCCGGGTCGGCGGCGAACGCGTCGAGGCGTTCCTCCAGCGTGGGCGAGGCGAGCAGCAGGCCGCGCCGCAGCCGGTCGTCCTGGGCCAGTCGGCGCAGGGCGGTACGGGTGCGGGCGAGCGCACCCGTGAGGACGGTGTCGCCCTCGGCACGCAGCTCCTCGAAGCGGACGCGGGCGTCGAGCCAGGCCGCGAGGTCGGCCGCGGTGGTGCCGTCGAGCCCGGCGGCGAGGGCGCGGGCCGCGTCGAGGTCGCCGGGCAGGCGGTTGTTGAAGACCTGGCGGCGCAGGGCGAGCAGGCGGCGGCGCGCCACGGTGTCGTCGGTGGCACCGACCGCCGCGGAGAGCGGATCGCTGAGCCGGGCGCCGAGGGTGCGCAGCCGCTCCTCCTCCGCGGCGGTGCGGGCGGCCCAGTCGGCGGCCTCGGGGGCGCGCAGGGCGAGCACGGTGTCGGCCGGGAGGCCCGCGACGCGCAGCATGAAGCGGCGGTGCAGGGCCGCGGGCCCGCCGACGGCGGAGGTGTCCTGGGCCGGGGTGGTGGCGGTCGGGCTCACGCCCTCCCCCTTTCGTCTGGGAAGTGCTGCCGCCCGGGGCCGGGTCGCCGATCTCTTCGGTGACCCGGTCCGGGGCGGGGGCTGCGGGTCACGGGGCGACGATGTCGTAGCGGTAGTCGGCGGGGCGGAGCCGCTCGTTGCCGATCATCATGATCAGCAGCGGGATCTCGCCCCGTTCGGTCAGCCCGATCTCCTCCGCGTAGGAGACGCAGTCGAAGCCGAGGGCGACGCCGCAGGCGATGTCGGCGGCGGAGGCTGCGGTGTAGACGGCCTGGGCGGTGGCGCCGATCACGGCGTTGACGAGGCGGTAGCCGCGGTCTCCGACGGCGTCCAGGACGGCGTGGGTGGGGGCCACGGGTACGAGGACGGCGGCGGCCTGCTCCAGGTTGTAGTTGGCGAGGAAGTAGTTGTCCTGGAGGAAGGCCCCGAAGTCCCCGGCCTTCATCAGCGCCAGCTCGCGAGTGTCCTGGTCGTAGGCGTAGAGACCGGCGGGCACGCCGCTGACGTGGTTGACGAAGACGTAGAACCGGGTGATCGGCGTGCCGCCGGGGGTCTCGCCGTCGCTGTCCAGGGTGCTCGCGGCGACGGCGGCGGCGAGGGAGGCGGAGAGCAGCGCGGGGTCGAGCGGCCGCAGCCCGGTGAACCGGCCGAAGCTGCTGCGGCGTTGACGCAGCGCCCGGCGCACGGGGGTGTCCAGCGGCGCGGGCGCGGGCAGCGGTATCCGCTCGGCGGGGCGGTCGAGTCCCGCGGGGGCGTCCCGCTCCGCGAGGGCGGCGTCCAGGGTGCCGGGGGCGGGCCGGTCCGCGGCGCCTTCGGCCGTGGCCTCGTGGATACGGCGCAGGGTCGGGAAGGTCAGCACGCGGCGGGACCGCTCGTGGGGTACGAGGTCCACGCGGGCGTCCGGGGTCGGCGGGGCGGGCTCGGCCGGGGCGGCGCCGTCCCAGCGCAGCGGGACCACGGCGAACACGCCGTCCTCCTCGGGGGCCAGCCCGAGCAGCCGGCCGAGGCGGGGCTCGTCGAACCACAGGGCGTTGCCGAGGTGGAGGCCGTGGGCGCGGGCCCACATGCCCCAGGTCCCCAGCAGGGCACCGATGTCCATGGTGATGGCGTGGTAGCAGAAGCTGTTGTACTTGAAGGCGTTCTGCCAGAACGTCACGCCGAGGACGAGGAACTGGTCGGTACCGGCGGCCTCCGTCAAGTCGCCGAGCGTGTCCCGGACTTCGCCCGTGACGTCGCCCGACAGCAGCCGGGTGAGCCGGTGGTGGGGGGTGTCGTAGTAGTAGACACCGGGGGTGAGGGGGCCGCTCGCGCCGCTGATCCAGTGGATGCCGATGGGGTAGAGGCCGCCGCCGGAGGAGGTGCCGCGGGACCAGTTGGCGTGGGTGTGGAACGGCAGCGAGCCGAGGTCGCTGTTGGCCTGCACGGCGAGGCGGCGGCCGGTGAGGCCGTAGGAGTCGCGGAGCATCGCGCCGAGCAGCGGCAGGGTGAACGCTCCGGTGCCGCGCTGCCCGAACAGGCCCCGGTCCAGGGTGGCTTCGTCCACGCAGCCGCCGTCGGGCAGCGGGAAGGACGGGGCGTCGGGGAAGAACTTGCCCTTGCGGGGGCGGTCGGCCCAGTCGGGGACGAAGTCGGCCGGTTCCATGGGGATCCTGGCCCGCCGCATCACCGCGGTCGCGTACTCATGGGCGTATCCCATGGTCACTCCCTCTTCTGCTGGTCTGTGGTGGGGTGTCGGCGGTCCGGGGGCCGGGCGCCGGGGTGGGTGGGGGTGGTGCGGTCGGTCAAGGGAAGGGATGCGGCGCCGGGTTGAGGTCGTCCGGCGTCAGATCGTCCTTCCGCAGTCCGGCCTCGCGCAGGGCGATGCGGACACGGGGCATCAGGGGGCCGCGCTGGCGGGCGGTGCCGAAGTCGATCGGGATCAGTCCGGGCACCAGGACCTTGGCGGTGTACAGGCCCAGGTCCCGCTGTTCCGGGGCGGTCTGGTCGACCACCACCACATCGAAGCCCTGTGCGCTCACGGCCGCGACGCAGGCCTCCACGTCCTCGCGCAGGTCGGCGGCGGGACCGAGGGCGCCGGGGCCGGTGGCGAGCGAGGCGAGCGGTACCCGCTCGTCGTCGTCCCGGCCGCGCAGCAGGAAGTCGGTGAACCGGCCCATCTCCGGCAGCCCGTAGAGCAACGGATGGTCGTGCAGGACGTGCACCTCGCCGAAGTCCGCGGCCATACGCCGCAGTCGGCGCCCCTCGCGCGCGGTGCGGCGACGGAGGTTGACGGAGTCGGTCGCGATCTCGCACAGTCCGGCGGCGAGCGCGTCCTCGGGGTCGAGGGAGGCGCCCGCGCCGAAGCAGAGCAACCCCTCTCCCCCGTCGACGCGTTCGGCGACGGCCGTCACCACCGGTACCGGGAAGGTGATCCGGGTGTCGAAGAACCGGGCCCGGTAGCCGTACATCGCCAGCCGGTCGACCATGGCGCGGGTCGCGGGCCGCGTGCTGCTCGACGGGTCGATCTCGGGCAGCCGGGCGCGGCCGAACCAGGCCAGCAGGAAGGCGTCGCGCTCGATGGTCTCCATCAGCCCGTGGTAGACGGCCTCGGTCAGAGCGCCGCCGGAGGCACAGCCGTTGGAGCTCTCCTGGACGAAGCGCCGCCGGATGCCGCCGGGGGCGTGGTAGTACGCCACCACTTCCGGTACGAGGACGGGGCGGGCGTCGCGCAGCGACCAGCCCCACACCCACTCCACCGGGCGGTCGGGGGCGAAGCGGGGCACCTCCGGCTCGGCGGCGTGGAAGGCGTCGGAGTACAGGCCGGTGGTGCGCGGGTCGATCGCCGTGTCACCGAGTTCGACGAGGGACGCGGTCACCGTGGTCCGCTTGGCGCGGGCCCGCATCCCGGCGAACCGCTCCAGCCCTTCCAGCAGGCCGACGCGGACGCTGCTGCCGTAGGCGCCGGTGTGGCCGCCCCAGTAGCACTCCCGCAGGTAGTTCCCGGAGCGGGTGGTGAACGCGCCGACCGCCGAGGAGGTCGAGGCGGACGTCAGATCGGGGGCGACGGACGGGCCGAGCATCCCGGTGACCGGGTTGGCGAACGCCTCGAGTGCCAGGCCGTAGGCGGTCGGTGGGCGCAGCCGGAAGCTGTCCGGGGCGTGCTTGGGCGCGGGCTCCAGGGTGATCCGGGCGGCGTCGGCGGTGTCGTCGGGGCGGGTCCCGCAGGAGGGACACTCGCCGTCGGGCACCAGCGGGAACCGTGAGATGTGCAGGGTCTCCAGGTCCAGCAGCCAGACCCAGGGGTGGCGGGCGGGGCGCGGCTGCCGGGCCGCCGCCGCGACGAGCCCGGCGAGGGCGTCCACCGCGAAGGGGGCCCGCCAGGGCGGGGTGCCGCTGACGCGGGGTTCGCCGCCGCGCTCCAGGGCGTCCCGCAGGAACCCGGCCCGCACCGCCTGCCAGCGGCGGGCCAGGCACCCCGGACAGCCCGGGGTGCCGTCGTCCGGGGCGACGGGGCCGACCACGACGTGGTGACCGTACAGGCCGACCGGGACGGTGCCGGGGGAGAACTCCCTTGGATCGGCGGCGAGTTCATCCCGTACGCCGAACGGGTACACCACGGCCCGGGGTGTACCCGGACGGCGCCCGGCGCGGTCGGCCAGGTCCGCCGTGAGGTCGGCGCACACCGCGTCCCACAGCCCGGTGGCGTCGGCGGGCCCGGCCTCGGCGCGCGGCGCCGCGACGGTCTCAGTGGGCACGGTGCTCCCCGCGGGTCAGCAGGGCGCGCACCGCGTGGACCTGCCCGGCGGCGAGGTCGGGGGCGGCCACCGGCACCACGAACGCGTCCCGCCCGGCGGCGGCGAGGCTGTCCAGTACGGCGCCCCAGGTGGTCTCCGTAGTCTCCGAGGCCGGTACGGAGGCCTCCGCGACGAGGGTGGTGGCGTCCAGGTCGGCCCACAGCGGGTCGCCGAGGTCGGGCAGGCCCGCGGCGCGGCGCAGTTGCTCGGCGCCGAGGAGGTCGCGCAGCGCCTCCAGGACGGCCTCGCGCAGCCGCAGACCGCTGCCGACGGCCCAGCGCACGGCGCCGGTCGCCGGGTCGGTGAGGCGGGCCAGGGCGACGGGCAGGGTGTGGCCGCCCGCGGCGGTGAGGTCGAGGACCTCGGCGGTGACCTCGAGGTTCTCCGCCGAGCGGAGCAGGAAGAGGAGTTCGGGGTCGTCGGTGAGGGACGCCGGGTCGACGGCGTGCACCGGGGCGGTACGGCGGACGGCGCCGCGCAGCGCGTCCTGGGCGAGCGCGGTCCGCAGGGCGCGGGCGAGCGCGGCACGCGGGCTGCCCGCGGCTCCCGTACCGGCCGAGGTCCGCTCGAACAGGCCGACGTCGTTCCAGTCGCCGAGCGTGCGGACGGCCCCGGTGGGCACCAGCACGGTGCGTCCGTCGAGCAGCGAGGTGGCCTCGCTCCAGTGGGCGATCCGGTCGGCGGGCACGTCGAGGCCGCTGGAGACGGCGAGTTGGGCCGGGGCGATACGGGTCCACTTGCCCGCGGCGGCCTCCAGTACGGCGGCGTCGAGCACGCGGGGCGGGACGACGTGTTCGGCGTAGACCTCGGCGGCGCGGAAGAGGGTGGTGAGGCGGGCCCCGGCGACATGGTGGACGTCGGCGGCGGATATCCGGCGCACCCGGCCGGGCTGGATGCCCAGGCGGACGGTGGAGACCTTGAGCGGGGTCTGCTCCCAGTCGTCGTCGGCGAACTCGCTGAAGACGCCCGCCCGTTCGTGGACGAGGACGTCACGCTCCGCCAGCGTGGCGAGGACGGCCTTGGCCGCGTCCTCGTCCGCGGCACCGTCGGCGGGCAGGGCGGCGGGTTCGTCGTCCGCGTGCGGGGTGCGCAGCAAGTCGCCGGTGAGCGCGCTGACTTCGGCCCCTTCGGTGGTGGCGGTGGCGCAGTACGGGCAGCGGGGGTGCGGCAGCAGCGGTTCGGTCAGTACGTCGAGGGAGTCGAGGTCCTGGACGACGATCTGGTTGCGGGTCTCGGCGGGCAGCGCCTCGGTGACCAGGCGGAAGACCTCGAAGGCGAGGAGGTTGCCGAGCATCCCGGCGAGCGGGCCGCCGAGGACGGGCGCGGGGGCGCCGAGCGGTGCGGCGGGGCCGACGGCGGCCCACAGGTCGGCGCTGTCGGCGGCATCCGCGCCCGCGCCGAGCCGCAGGGCGGCGCAGCACCAGCAGCCGGAGGTGCCGGGGGTCATCACCGGGCCGACGACGGCGCGGTTGCCGAACGTCCAGGCACCGAGCAGCCGTCGGCCGGTCGGTACGCCCTCGGTGAGCAGCCGCAGCATCTGGCGGTGCCCGGCCGCCCCGGTGACCAGGACCGTGTCCCAGTCGTCGAGGTCGGCCCAGCCGTACGTTCCCGCGGCGGGCGCGGGCAGCCGGGTGAGGCGCGGCGCGCAGCCCGCCTCGGCGAGGGCGGCAACCTCGGCGTCGAGTTCGCCGCCGTCCACGCCGTGCAGTTCGCGGCGCAGGACCGCGTGCGCGGCGTCCTGTTCGGTGACGGCGACGGCCTCGCAGCCGTTGCGGAGCAGACCGAGCGCGGCCCAGCGGGCCAGGGCGTCGTCGCCGAGGACGGCGACGGAGGTCGCGCGGAAGCGCAGGAACCGGCCGGGCGCGTCGTCCGCGTAGTGGTCGAGGTAATCGATCTGTTGGGCGAAACGCTCGGCGACCTGCGGCGACAGCACGTCCGCCGAGGGTCTGGGCGCGGCGGCCCTGGCGAAGCCACGCGCGTAGAGTGCGCGCACGAGTTTGACCACCATGTCGCGCTGCTTGTCCCCCAGACCGGCGCACAGTTCCTCGACGCGGCGCTCGCCGTCGAGGTGGGGCACGATCAGCGAGGCGAAGCGGTAGGCGGACTGGGTGGCGACGTTGAACCCGCCGTGGGCGTTGTGGAAGAGCACGCCGGTCGGGGTCCGGGTGAAGAGGACGTCCCGGCGGATACGGGGGCGCGACTGCGCGATCTCCTCGTCGGACGTGGGGGTGTGGGCCATGGGGTGCGAAACCTCCGGGGACGGGGCGGTCAGCCGAGGGCCGACGGGGGGAGGTCCGTCGGGTCGTGCGGGGCGGTGGCCGGGAGGGTGGATCCGGCCGCCTGGACGAAGAGGCGCAGCAGGTCGTGGACGCGGTAGCGGCCGGGCGGCCCTTCCTCGATCAGTCCGGCTTCGACGAGCGAGCGCAGGACCAGGGCGCCGGGGGCGCTGGGAGAGGCGCGCCCGAGGCCGGGCGGCGCCTCGGTGAGCGCTGCGGGCGGGGTGCCGGCCAGGGGTGCGGCGGGCGGGCCGCCGGGGGGTTCGCCGCGCAGGACGGCGAGTTGGAGTCCGCGCAGCGCCGGTCCGGGTTCCACGCCCAGTTCCTCGGCGAGGTGGGTGTGGATCCTGCGATACTCGGTGAGCGCCTCGGCGCGCCGCCCGGAGCGGTACAACGCCTCGATGAGCAGGGCGGAGAGCCCCTCGTGGCCGGGGTGGGCCTGGACGGCCTGCCGGGCCTCCATGATCATCTCGCGGTGGCGGCCGAGGCGCAGTTCGCCGTCGAAGACCCGCTCCACGGCGAGGAGTCGCTCCTCGGCGAGACGCGGGACCTGGTCGCGGTGCAGCTCGTCGGAGTGGACGTTGCCGAGCAGGGGTTCCTTCCACAGCCGCAGCGCGGCACGGGCCAGGGCGAGCGCCGACTCCGGGTCGTCACTGGCGTAGGCCTGGGCGAGCAGGGCGCGGAAGTGGAGCAGGTCGAGGGTGTCGGCGTCGGCCTGGAGCCGATAGCCGCCGGGGACGGCCTCGATGGCCTGGTCGGCGACGCCGTACTTGGCGAACAGCCGGCGCAGCCGCAGCACGCAGGTGTGCAGCGCGGACTTGCCGCCCGCCGGGGGCCGGCTGCCCCAGACCACGCGCTGGAGGAAGTCGGAGGCGACGACAGCACCGGGGTGGAGCAGCAGCGCGGCCAGCAGGGACGCCGGACGGGAGGGCTGTAACACGACCGTCTCGCGGCCGTCGGTGATGGCCAGCAGGCCGAGCACCAGGAACCGGGGACGGCCCGGGGCCGGGGCGGCGTCGAGCCGCTCGGGGAGCGCGCCGCCGGGCGGCGCGGGGGCACCGGTCTTCTCCACTGCCTCTCTCACATCGCCAGGGTGGGGTGGTGCAACGGGTCGGCTGGAAAAGGGTGTTGCTCACGTCCGACCTGCGGATCGTGGGCAAGACCACTGCCGATGAGGGAACTTAGATTCGAGTGAGGTGTCTCGTCCAGAGGTTGGAGCGAAACGTTCGGCAACGCGTGAGCCGGGCAAAGGTTACGGATGCATGAGGCGTTGGCGATCGGATCGCCAGGGCATACTCTGCGACGGGGGCGCCGCGGCACCCCCGGAACGCCGCGTTCCCCAGGGGAGGATCCATGCCGTGGTGGCCGCTGATCCCGGTCGTCTCGATGATCGCCGGGCCCATCGCCCTGTACGTCCTGAAGCGCAACAAGCGCCGACGGGACGGGCCGGACGAGCGATATGACGAGCTGCCACGGAAGTACACCGCGCTGCTCGAGGAGTCGACGTCGGGCGAACTGCCGAACGGCCGGGAGCGTTACCCGGAGGAGCGCTGACCCCAACACCGTTTTGAGCCACAGCCGTTGATCAACTGGCTGATTGCTGTATGCAATGCTCTACCCATGACTGATCGAAGCGACTGGCACAGCAGACTTCAGACGGATCGCCCTCACTCGGCACGTGTGTGGAACTACCTGCTCGGCGGGAAGGACCACTACCCCGTGGACAGCGAGACCGGCGACGCGATCCTCCACACGTTCCCCGAGATCGCGGCCATCGCGCGCCAGCAGCGGAGCTTCCTGGTGCGATCGGTACGGTTCCTGGCGCGTGAGGCCGGGATCCGCCAGTACCTCGACGTCGGCACCGGGCTGCCCACCGCCAACAACACCCACGAGGTCGCCCAGTCCATCGCGCCCGACAGCAAGGTCGTCTATGTGGACAACGACCCCATCGTCCTGGCCCACGCCGACGCGTTGCTGCGCAGCACCCCCGAGGGCGAGTGCGCCTACCTCGACGCCGATGTGCGCGACCCGAAGAAGATCCTCGAACAGGCGGCCCGCACGCTGGACTTCGACCAGCCCATCGCCCTGATCCTGCTCGGCATCATCGGCCAGGTCTCCGACGAGGAGCAGCCCGAGCGGATCGTCGCCGAGCTGATCGAGGCGCTGCCGAAGGGCAGTTACGTGGCCCTGAGCGACGGCACGGACACCAGCGAGAAGCTGAAGACCGCCATCGCGGCGTACAACGCGCAGTCCGCCAACTCGTACCACCTGCGCTCCCCCGAGTTCATCGGGAGCTTCTTCCAGGATCTGCGGCTGGTGGAGCCGGGTCTGGTCAGGTCCGCCGACTGGCGCCCGGAACCCGACTCCCCGGAGGTCGGCCTCGACCAGGGCCACGCGGTCGGAGCGGTCGGCTTCAAGGCGTGAGGGACGCACCTGGGCCGACTACCGCCCGGAGTCGGCCCGGTGACCGGTCCGGGTGATCAGTCCCGGTGACCAGTCCCAGTGACCAGTCCGGGTGATCAGTCCCATTGGTCAGTCCCAGTGGTCAGTCCCAGTGATCAGTCAGTCGGTGAGCGCGCCCTCGATGATCGCCTTGATGTGGGGGAAGTCGGAGCCCGCACCCGTCGGGTTCAGCGAGTACACCACGCGGTGCCTGAGGTCGCGCGTGGCGAAGAAGCCGTTGTCCCAGCCGGGGCGGGACCCCGTCTTGCCCCATGCGTATATGCCGTTCGGAAGCCGGTGGCGCATGAGTCCGCCCACGCTGTAGCAGGCTTTCCCGTCAAGGCAGTTCGTGTTGGATTCCGCGTTGTCGACCCTGGGCACGTCGAACACCAGCTTCTGCTGGGCGGGCGGGAGCAGGCGGCCTCGCAGGAGCGCTGTCAGGAAGCGGTCCAGGTCGGCGGCGGTGGAGATCATGCCGCCCTCGGCCCACGGGTACGGGCTCTGCTCGGTCACATCGTCCCCGCCCACGTGGACCGTCGCATGGGGCGAGGGAATCGTCGGGTCGTCGGCGGCGGGCAGGCTGGTGTGGTGCAGACGCAGCGGCCCGAGGATCCGGTGCTCCAGTTCATGGGTGAAGGTGTGGCCGGTGACCCGCTCGACGATCAGGCCGAGCACCAAGGAGTTGAGCCCGTTGTACTGCTGCTCGTGGCCGGGGGCGGGCGGGGTGTCAGGAGCCGCGGCGAACGAGTCACGCAGGGCGTCCTCGGGGGTCACGGACTTGAGCCACCATCCGGGACCGTCGTCCGGGCCGGGAGCCGCGGCGGGTTTGGGCAGACCGCTCGTGTGGTTCATGAGCTGACGTACGGTGACGGCGTCGTAAGCCGCGGGCATCAGGCCGGGGACATACCGGTGGGCCGGCGCGTCCACGTCGATCCGGTGCTCGGCGACGAGTTGAAGAACCACCGTGTTGGTGAACACCTTGGTGGTACTGCCGATCCGCAGATAGGCGTCCGGGGTGACCGGGCCGGCGGCGGCCCCCACGCCGTCCCGTCTGATCAGCGCGCCCGCCACGACGTCGTCGGGCAGGTGATCGAGGATGTCCTGGACGGTGGGACGCGCGGAAGCCGCAGCGTGGGAAGCGGGAGCGGCGGTGGCGGTGGCGGTGGCGGTGGCGGTGGCGGTGGCGGTGGCGGTGGCGGTGGCGGGTAACGCCGCGCCGACCGTGAGAGCGGTGGCCAGGGCGAGGGTGGTGACGGCGAGGCGGCTGCGCATCGAGACTCTCCGAACGGGAGCGGACGGGCTGTGGCGACGACATCAACTCTGCCGCGCACAGCCGCCGTAGCCCATCGGTGATCACCCTGACCGAACCCCGAGACACCCTGAGCCGTGCCCCTGAGCCACACCCCTGACACCGCCGTGCCCCCAAACCGCACCCCTGAGCCGCACCTCCGACGCCCCGCGACCATGCGGCTGCTCGGCCGCTGGGCCTGGTGGGCGCCGCGCCCGCTGGCCGCGTTCTGGCGGCGGTTCCCTCTCGCGCACGCCGAGAAGCCGTCGGCCGGGACACCCGAGCGCGACGAAGTGCCCGTCTGACGGCGACTCGGCAACTCGTACGGCCGGTCCCGGCACCACCGGCTTCAGCCGCGGATCATCGACATCAGCATGTGATGGGTCTCGGGGTCCGCGGCTGCGACGAGGCCGCGGCCCGACGGGCCGAGCGGGGCGCCGTCGATCCCGGTGACCACGCAACCGGCGGCCCGGCACAGGGCGATGCCCGCGGCGAAGTGCACGCTGCCGGTCAGGTCACCGCCGTCGGTGACGTACGCGGCGCGCTTGCCCGCGGCGACCCAGGCCAGCGCCAGCGTCGTCGACACCACCCGGGGTCGGAAGCGTGCGACGAACGCGGGCCGGGCCAGGAGATCCACGGCCCGGAAGCCGGGGGCGCTCGGGAACGGCGGGTCCAGGTTGACGTCCACGAGGTGGGTGGCGGACGTGGGGGTCAGCGGGGTGTCGGTACCGTCCTGGCGTACGCGGGCCGACCGGCCGTCGGTGAAGAAGGTCTCGCCGCTGAACGGGTCGGCCACCGCCGCCGCGCCGTCTCGCAACGCCACGTTGACCGCCACCAGCAGGTTGCCGACCGCGTAGTTCAGCGTGCCGCACAGGGGGTCCACCAGCCACTCGCGCGCGGCCTCGGCGGCACCCTGGCGCCCGCCCTCCTCGCCGAGCACGGCGTCAGCGGGGCGGGCGGTGTGGAGGACGTCGAGGATCGCCTTCTCGGCATCCACGTCGGCGGTGGTGGCGAAGTCCCCGCCGCCCTTGTCGAACCGGGTCAGCCGTCCGCCGTACAGGGCGCGCACCACGGCCGCGCCCGCCTCCGCCGCCGCTGTCGCGACCTCGCAATCGTCAAGCGTCACACGTGAGTTGGTTGTCATGCGGCGCAGGATATCCGCGACGCGTGGAGGGAGTCGGTCACCAGTTGACGGGCAGCGTGAGCGGGGACTTGCTCGGGGACTCGTCCTCCCAGATGGGGTCGTGGCCCTCGGCCAGACGCAGCTCCGGGAGGCGGTCGAAGAGCGCCTCCAGGCAGACGGTCATCTGGGCCCGTGCCAGATGGGAGCCGATGCAGTTGTGCGCCCCGCGGCCGAAGGTGAGATGGGGGTTGTCGGTGCGGCACAGGTCGAGCCCGTCGCCGTCGGCGAACACGTTTCCATCGCGGTTGGCCGAGGCCAGGACGGGCAGTACCGCGTCGCCCGCGTGGATCGTGCGGCCGTGCAACTCGATGTCCTCGACGGCCTGGAGGACCACGACGCCGTTCATCACCGGGATGTAGCGCAGGAGTTCCTCCACCGCGCCGGGCAGGAGCTGGCGGTGGTCGCGCAGGTGCGCGTACGCGCCGGGTCGGCTCAGCAGGGTGAGGACGGCGTCGGCCAGGAACATCGTGCTCGTGCGATAGCCGGCGACCAGCATGGAGAGCCCGAAGCTCACCGCGCTCTCCTCGTCCACCGCGCCCTGTTCGCGTGCGCGGACCAGGTGGGTGAGCATGTCGTCGCCGGGTTCGCGCCGCTTGCGGTCGAGCAACGCGACGATGTACTCGCGCAGTTGGGCGGTGGCCTCGCGGCCCTCCCGCAACGTGAGGATGGCGCCGAGCGCGGCGTCCGCCTTGGGCAGGAAGTACTCGCTGTCCTCGTAGGGGATGCCCACCAGATCGCACATCACCATGACGGGGAACGGCTCGATGAACCGGACGACCAGATCGCCGGGTTGATCACCGCTGACGAACGGATCGAGCAGCCGGTCGGCCGCGCGCCGGATCCGCGGCAGCCGGTTCCGGATGGACCGGACGCTGAACGGCTCGCTCAACGCCCTGCGCAGGGCGGCGTGCTCGGGGCCCTCCAGTTCCATCATGGTGATCAGGCCCGGCTCGTCACCGGGGGCGTGGCCGGGGCGGGGCGGCCAGTCGGTGATGCTCGGCCTGACCAGCCGGGAGTCGGCGACCAGTTCCTTGACGTCCTCGTACCGGGTGACGTACCAGGCGGTGGCGCCGATCGGCAGCCGGACCCGGGCCAGCGGGCACTCCTCGCGCAGTCGGCCGTACTCCTCGGGCGGCCCCATGGTGCCCGGCGGCGGGAGAGGCATGTCGATGACGGGGTCCTCGACGACAGGTTCGGGTGTGGTGTTCACGGGTGGACCTCCCCTGGTCGTGGGCAACCGTGGAGGACGGCTCGGCCGTCGGTCTGTGTACGTCGGGGTACGTCGGGCCGGTTCACCAACTGACCGGGAGGGTCAGTGGCGACTTGGTGACGGATTCGTCGTCCCAGGCGGGCTCTTGGCCGTCCGCCGGGCGCAGACCGGGGAAGCGGTCGAACAACATCCCGAGCCCCATGGTCAGTTCGGCGCGCGCCAGGTGGGAGCCGACGCAGTTGTGGGTGCCCCGGCCGAAGCTGAGGTGGGGGTTGTCCGTGCGGTCCGGGTCGAAGTGAGCGGCGTCGGCGAACACGTCCGTGTCGCGGTTGGCGGAGGCCAGTACGGGGATGACGGCGTCGCCCTTGCGCAGGGTCCGCCCGCCCGCCTCGATGTCCTCGGTGGCCAGCAGCAGCACCGTGCCGTTCATCACCGGCATGTAGCGCAGGAGTTCCTCCACCGCGCCGGGCAGGAGGTCGCGATGGTCGCGCAACCGGGCCCAGCGGTCCGGGCGTTGGAGCAGGGTGTGCACGGTGTTGGCCAGGAAGAAGCTGCTGATGCCGAAGCCGACCGTGAGCATGGACAGCCCGAAGGCCATGACCTCGTCCTCGGTCAGCGGCCCGTCCGTGCACTGGTGGACCAGCCGCGTCAGGACGTCGTCGCCGGGCCGCTTCCGCTTCTGTGCGATCAAGTCGGAGACGTACGACCGCAGTTGGCCCGTGACCCGCTGCCCTTCCTCGGAGGTCACCATGCCGCCGAGCGCCGCGTCCAGGACCGGCAGGAACCACTCCCGGTCCTCGGCGGGGATGCCCACCAGGTCGCACAGCACGAGCAGCGGGAACGGATCGGTGAACCCGGCCACCAGGTCGCCGGGGGGTCCGCCCGCCTCGAACTCGTCCAGCAACCGCTCGGCGATGTCCCGGATGCGCGGCACATGGTCGCGGACGGCTCCGGAGCTGAACGCGGAGGCGATGGCCTTGCGCAGCACGGCGTGCCGGGGGCCTTCCAGTTCCGCCATGGTGATCAGACGTGGCCCCTCGTCGACGGCCTGTCCGGGGCGGGGCGGCCAGTCGTTGATGGTCGGCCTGATGAGCCGCGGGTCGGCGAGCAGCGCGCGTACGTCCTCGTAGCGGGTGGCGTACCAAGCCGTCGCATCCATCGGCAGTCTGACCCGGGCCATGGGGCAACTCGCGCGCAACTGGGCGCACTTCTCGGGCGGTCCCATGGTGCCGGGCGGCGGGAGCGGGAAGTCCAGGACGTCCGCCTCGGCCTCGGGACCGGACGCGGACGCGCCGGGGGGCTGTGGGGTCATACTCGCTCCCTTCCGAAGGGGCCTCGCCTCACGCACGGGCAAGGCGAGGACGCCTTGCTGGTCACGGGCGATCCGTGGCTGCCGTGCCGATCACGCACGGGCGATCCGTCACGGGCGCTCTATGTAGCCGGTGGCGTAGAAGTACTCCAGGTAGCGGTCGAGCAGTTCGGCGTCGACCGGCGGGCAGTGCAGGCCCGTCGTGGCCAGGTCCCGTTCGACGTTGGCCCGTCCCACGGTCGGGAAGGTGCCCTCGAAGTACATCTCCTTGACGGACATGTCCGCCTGCTTGCAGCGGTCCACGCACAGGGAGACGAACGGGGCGGTGGGGCTCGTGGGGTGCTGGGCGACATGACGGACGAGTTCGCCGACCCACTCCTCGTAGGGGAGCCGCTCGATGCGGTGGCCGTGGGTGTCCATCCGGTCGAGCATGTCGGTCAGGCTCGCCGGGCGGGGGTTGGTCAGGTGGTACGTACGGTGGTCGGTGCGATGCCCGGTGGCGATGTGCACCACCGCTTCGGTGAGGAAGTCCACCGGTACGAAGTCCAGCGGCAGCGGGATGTCGGGGGCCAGCCCGGTCTCGGCGATCGTCCGGAACAACGAGCAGATCGCGGTGTCCGTGTTGCACGCGCCGGACTGCCGGTCGCCGGTGATCTCGTACGGCCGGTAGACCGCCACCGGCAGCCCCTGCTCGGCGGCGTCGCGCAGCACCTCCTCGGCCACCCACTTGCTCTCGGCGTAGCCCATGGTGAGCTGATCGGCGTGGTCCAGCGGCAGGTCCTCGTCCACGTGCCGCACACCGGCGGTGCCGAATCCGGCCAGCACCGCGATGGTGGAGAGGAAGTGCACGGGCACGCCGCGCCCGGCCGCCAGCCGGACGAGCTGCCGGGTGCCCTCCACGTTGGCGCGGCGCAACGCCTCGTACGGATAGAGGAAGTTGACCTGCGCGGCCGAGTGGATCGCCAGGTCGAGGGTGTCGGCGAGTTCCTCGGCGCGGCCCGGATCGAGGCCGAGTCCGGGCTCGGCGAGGTCTCCGGGGAAGCACACGACGCGGTCGGGGGTCGCCGCGTCGGCGAGGCCGAAGCGGGCCAGGTTCCGCATCACCTTCTGCTGGGCGTGCGCGTCGTCGCGGCTGCGCACCGGGCAGTGCACGCGCGCGTCGGTACGGCGCAGCAGGCGGTCCAGGAGGAAGGCGCCGACGAACCCGGACGCACCGGTCAGCAGGACGTCGTGCGGATGCCGCCAGTCCGGCTCCGGGCCGTGGGGCGGGGCCAGGGTGAAGCCCAGCCGTGCCTCGGCGCGGAAGTCGGTGGCACCCAAGTCGGCGTCCGTGTCGGGCTGTTGGCCCTTGACGGCGGTGAGGGCGGCGACGGCGGCGGTGAAGTCCTCCAGGGTGGGCGAGCGCAGCAGGCCGTGGATCAGGGTGCGGCCGTAGCGGGCGTCGAGGTCGAAGGCGGTCAGGGTGCGGGTGACGACCTCGGCGGCCAGCAGGGAGTCGCCGCCGATGTCGAAGAAGCCGTCATCGGGGGCCGGACGCACGCCCAGCACGGTCTGCCACACCTGCGCGAGCACGTCCTCGGGGCCGGGTGCCGGGGGCTTCTCGTTCTCGGGCACCGTGACCGTCTCCGCCTCCGTCTCGGTGGCGGTCAGACCGCGCAGCCGGGCGCGGTCGACCTTGCCCGCCGCGGTCACCGGGAACCGCGCGACCTCCACCAGCCGCGTGGGGACCGCGGCGGGCGGCAGCCAGGCGGCGAGGCTGTCGCGGATGCGGTCCACGGGCAGCTCCTGACCGGGCCGCGCGGGTGTCACGTATCCGATCAGGCTGCCGTCCTGAAGTTCGACCACGGCTTCGCCGACCGTGTCGTCCGCGCGGAGCCGCGCCTCGATCTCGTCGGGTTCGATGCGATAGCCGCGCAGCTTGAGCTGGCGGTCCACCCGGGCCCGGTACTCCAGGACCCCGTCCGCACGGCGCACCACTCGATCACCTGTGCGATACAGCCGCGTACCGGGTTCGAAGAGGTCGTCCACGAAGCGCTCGGCGGTCAGCTCGGGGTCGCCGAGATAGCCGAGGGCGAGCCCGTCGCCGCCGACGAGGAGTTCGCCCTCCTCGCCGGTGTCCGCGAGGGTGCCGTCCGTACGCACCACGTAGCACGTGGAGTTCTCCAGCGGGCGGCCGATCGGCACCGCCGTCGCCTCGGGCGGCAGATCGTGCACCAGATGCGCGGTGGAGACCACACTGTTCTCGGTCGGACCGTAGAAGTTGACCACAGTGGTGTCCGGGCAGGCCGCCAGGATCGCGCGGGCCAGCTCCGGGTCCATGGCCTCACCACCGGCCGAGGCGAACCGCAGCGAGCGCAGGGCCGACGGCCTGGTGCGGCCGATGTGGTGGAACACCCCGGTGGTCAGATAGGCCACGCTGACCCGCTCGGCCAGCAGCCGGGACTCCAGCGCGGCCGGTGACAGCAGCTCCTCCTGATCCGCGATCACCACACAGGCACCGGCGAGCAGCGAGGACCAGATCTCGATCGTGGACGCGTCCGAGGACAGCCCGTACGCGTGCAGCACCCGCTCCCCGGGCCGCGGTCGCTGCCACACCAGATCGGAGGCGGCCAGCCGTACGACACCGCAGTGCGGGATCGCCACGGGCTTGGGACGGCCGGTCGAGCCGGAGGTGAACATCACGTAGGCGCAGTCGTCGGGGAGCACCCCGGCCCGCGGGACCGTGACGGGCGCGGTCGGCAGGGCGGCTCCCAGGTCGATACGGGTGCGTACGCGCCGGATGCGGCAGACGCTGCCCGGCAGCGTCACCACGGTCTGCACCCCGGCGTCCTCGGCCATCGCCTGGAGCCGGCCCGGCGGTGAGGCGTCGTCGAGGGGGACGTACGCCGCACCGGCCTTGAGGATGCCGAGGAACGCGACCAGCGCTTCCAGCGACCGGCCGCCGCAGACGCCGACCCCGTCGCCGGGCCGCACCCCGGATTCGAACAGGCGTGCGGCCAACGCGTCGGACCGGGCCTTCAGCTCGCCATAGCTGATGCTGCGGCCGTGCTGGAGGGAGGCGGTCGCGCGCGGCCGGAGCCGCGCCTGGACGTCGAACAGCTCATGCAGACAGCGATCACGCGGATACGGCACCGTCCCCGCGTTCCAGGCCGCCTCCGAAGGCATCACCATGTCAGTGACCATCGGGATATCCCGTCCGTCCCGCACGTGGACCCGCCACGCGCGGGGCTCAGGTGTCGAACTCCGCGGCGAAGGCGGAGAAGTCGGCCGTCCGCCACCTCTGCGGCCGCATGCGTACGAGGATGTCGTCGGCCAGTTGCTGATGGTTGGCCGCCAGATACGCCGCCGCGTTCTCGGCCTCCAGGTACCGGTGGGCCAGCGCCTCGCGCTCGGCCGGGGGCAGCGGATCCTCGATGCCCACCACCGGACCCTCCACGCTCACATAGCGGTACGGTGCCCTCTCGTCCTGCACACAGAGGCTGAACCGTCCGGCCTCACGGATGAGACGGGCCTTCTGCGTCTTGCGCCCGGTCTCGATCGCCACCAGCCCGCCGGGCTCGTAGGAGTACCAGAGCGGCACCAGCAACGGCCCGCCGTCGTGACGTGGGTCGTCCACCCCCAGGACTCCCACATGAAGACCGGCGAGGAACGCCTCCCGGTCTTGCACCGACATCCTCAGATCCACGGGTACCACCTCGATCGGGAAGGGCATCGCGAACAGTGAGTGCTGGTCCTGGGCGGACGTATGGGCCGGGCGAGTGACGGCACGGCCCCTACCAGGCTTCCATCTCACCCGGGTGGCCGCATCCCGGGCGCCCCCGGTGGCGCTGTGCCGGGGGTCCGGGCGGTGGCGGGGCCCTCTATGCTGGTCACGGCGGGACCGGGGGAAGGAACGGGATCATGGGCTGGGTCTGGGTAATCGCCGTCCTCTTCTGGACGGGTGGCTTCGCTTGGGCGGCCGACAACATCCGCACCGCGCTGCGCAATCGGCACGAGCGCAAGATGCAGATGATGGAGGCGGAGAAGCAGGACCGGCTGGCGGTCGAGGCCGCGAACAAGCCGCCGGAGCCCGTGTGCGGTTGTACGCACCATCTCGCCAAGCACGACAAGCAGGGCCGGTGCCACGAGCGCGTCGAGGTGCCGACGGCCTGGGACGAGAACAAGAAGCCCCTGCGCTACGAGGCCGGTCAGTGCAACTGCCAGCGGTACGTGGGGCCGCAGCCGCTGTCGCAGGTGTACGCGGACGATCTGACGGACCTCGCCTGACCGGAACGGCTCCCCACCGTGCTCAGCGGCGCGCCATGTAGAAGTCGAGCGCCTTGTGCAGGACGCGGTTGAGGGGGTAGTCCCACTCACCGAGGTACTCGACGGCCTGACCCCCGGTGCCGACCTTGAAGCGGAGCAGCCCCAACAGGTGGTTGGAGTCCTCCAGCGTGTCGGTGATCCCCCGCAAGTCATAGACGGACGCGCCGAGTTGATGGGCGTCCGACAGCATCCGCCACTGGATGGCGTTGTTCGGCTGCACCTCGCGCTTGCGGCTGGTGGAGGCGCCGTACGAGTACCAGACGTGCTCGCCCACGATGAGCATGGTGGCGGCGGACAGGACCTCCCCGTCGTGGTGGGCGAGGTAGAGCCGCATCCGGTCCGGGTCCTCGGCGGCCAGCGCCTGCCACATCCGCTGGAAGTAGGCGAGCGGGCGCGGGATGAACCGGTCGCGCTCGGCGGTCTCGACGTACAGCGTGTAGAAGGCGGGCAGATCCTCGAGGCCACCGCGTACGACCTTGACGCCGGCCTTCTCCGCCTTCTTGATGTTGCGCCGCCACTGCTGGTTGAGATTGCGGTGCACCTCGTCCAACGAGCGCCCGGCGAGCGGCACTTGGAAGCAGTAGCGCGGCTGCCCGGCGGCGAAGCCGTCCTCGCCCTCCGCCTCGGCCTGCTGCCAGCCCAGGCGGCGCAGCCGGTCGGCGATGTCGAAGGCGCGCGGCTCGTACGCGGTGGCCTCCACGTCCCGCAGGCGGCGGGCGGCCGGGTCGGCGATGGCGACCTTGACGGCGTCCGCGTCCCAGCGCCGTACGACGACCGGCGGACCCATCTTCACCGAGAACGCGCCCTGTGCCTTGAGACGGTCGAGCAGCGGGCTCAGCCACTCCTCCAGATCGGGCGCGGACCAGTCGATGACCGGGCCTTCGGGCAGATAGGCGAGGTACCGCTTGAGCTTGGGCACCGGCCGGTAGAGCACGAGCCCCGCACCCACCAACTGGCCCTGCGCATCGAACCATCCGAGGCTCTCCGCCCTCCAGTCGGGCTTCACCCCGCCCCACGACGGCACCTGCATATGGCTCGCGGACGGCCGGGAGGCGATGTACGCCAGGTGCTGTTCGCGGGTGATCGGCTCGACGCGGTAGGTCATGCGCGGGGCTCCTCGGACGGGACGGGCTGTCGTGGGACGGGTCGGACGGCTGCGGGTCGGGTCGGACGGTCGCGGTCGGCGTTCCGCACCCATGATCTCTTACGCTCCCCGCGCGGCAAGCGGTACGGCGTGGTCAGTCGGTGCCGTCGCGCAGGGCCCGGTGGATCTCGTGCAGTGCGCCGGTCAGCCGGGTGTAGTCGTCGTGGGGCACCGGGGTGACGAAGTACCGCTCGACGACGCGCGCGTGGACATCGGCAGCGCGAAGGAACACGGCACGGCCCTGGTCGGTCGGTTCCACGAGGACGCTTCTGCGGTCCGCGCGGGACGGCACGCGGTGGACCAGACCGGCCTCCTCCATCCGGTCGATCAGACGGGTGATGCCACCGCTGGTGAGGGTGAGGTCGTCGGCGAGCGCGCGTTGCGAGACCTGCTCGTCCGTGTCGCGGCAGAGCCGGATGAGAACCTCGAACATCGTGTGTCCGATGCCGCAGTCCTGCCGCAGGGCGGTGTCGATGCGCTGTTCCAGCCGGGTGGCGGCCTTGATCAGCAGCCCGAAGTCGCGCACGAGTCGGCTGTTGGCGGCGCGGGCGGCCTGATCGGCCCGCGGATTCGCGGCATCCACCTGCGTATGTCCTCTCGCCGCCCTGCGTCTGCCCGCGCTCCGGATCACCTGCGCTGCCCGGTGATTCTACTGCCGCATCACCTACCGACTGATCAATTACTGAGCAATCAATTGCTGAGCAGTCAGCGAAGTTCTATGGTGTGCCCACCCCGTACCCGCCACACCCGTACCCGCCGAGAGAGGGAGAGCAGTGGAACTGGAGCACTGGCTCGGCCGAGCCACGCACGCGATACAGCGGTGGGCCGACACCTTCGGCCCCTACGAGCCGCACCCGTCGCTCCATGTCGACGAGGACCGCTTCGCCGCGGCGTTCGAGGAGTTCACCGGCCGACTGCGGGACAACTACCCCTTCTTCCACCCCACTTACGTGGGCCAGATGCTCAAGCCCCCGCACCCCGCCGCCGTGGTCGGCTATCTCACCGCGATGCTGATCAACCCCAACAACCATGCCCTGGACGGCGGTCCGGCAACGGCCCGGATGGAGCGGGAGGTTGTCGCGCGGCTGGCCACGATGTTCGGCTACGACACCCACCTCGGCCATCTGACCACCAGTGGCACCATCGCCAACCTGGAGGCGCTCTTCGTCGCCCGGGAGCTTCATCCCGGGCGGGGCATCGCCTACAGCCAGGACGCCCACTACACCCATGGCCGGATGTGCCGCGTCCTCGGTGTGGAGGGCCATCCCGTGCCCACCGACGACCGGGGCCGTATCGACCTCGGCGCCCTGGAGGACCTGCTGCGCACCGGACGGGTGGGCACGGTCGTCCTGACCGCCGGGACGACCGGGCTCGGGGCCGTCGACCCGATCCACGACGCCGTCCCGCTCGCGCGGCGCCACGGCGTCCGTGTCCATGTGGACGCGGCGTACGGCGGCTTCTTCACGCTGCTCGCGGGCGCCGACGGCCCCGCGGGGCTGCCGGCCGAGCCGTGGCGGGCGATCGCCCTGTGCGACTCGGTCGTCGTGGACCCCCACAAGCACGGCCTCCAGCCCTACGGGTGCGGCGCCGTCCTCTTCCGCGACCCCGAGGTGGGGCGCTTCTATCTGCACGACTCGCCCTACACCTACTTCACCTCCGACGAGCTGCACCTCGGGGAAATCAGCCTGGAGTGTTCCCGCGCGGGCGCCTCGGCCGCCGCCCTGTGGCTCACCTTCCAGCTCCTCCCGCCCACGCCCGACGGTCTCGGCACCGTCCTCGCGGCGGGGCGCCGGGCCGCGCTGCGGTGGGCGGAACTCATCGACGGGTCCGAGGTCCTGGAGCTGTACCAGCGGCCGGAGTTGGACATCGTCAGCTACTTCCCGACGGTGGATCCCGCCGCTCTGTCCACCATCGACGCGGTCTCCGCGCGGGTCCTCACCGACGGGATGACCGGCCCGGACCCGGTGTTCCTGAGCACCCTCAGGGCCGACCGCGAGGCGTTCACGGCCCGCCACCCGAAGGTCGCCGCGGACGCGGACGGCGCCCGTGTCCTGCGCAGCGTCCTGATGAAGCCGGAGGCGGAGCACCACGTGGAACACCTCCACGCCCGGGTCGAACAGCTCGTCCGGCAGCGGTGACCGGGGCGTTCCGGCCGGGCGTGGCGCGCGGCCGGAACGACCGGCTATCGGCGTTCGAAGGCCTGGACCTCCGGGTTCGCGCAGTGGGCGAGCGGGGTGCCCGCCAGGAAGCGGGCGACCTCCGAGGCGGTGATGGACGCGGCGTTGAGAGCGGTCTGCTTGCTGGCACCGGCCAGATGCGGCGTCATCACGACATGACGGGTCGTCAGCAACCGTGCGCCCGCCGGGATCGGCTCCTGCGGGAAGACGTCGAAGGCGGCGCCGAAGAGCCGTTCGGCGTCGAGCGCGTCGCACACGGCGTCGTAGTCCACCAGGGACCCTCGGGCGCAGTTGACGAGCACGCCGCCCGGGGGCATCAGGTCGATCATCCGCCGGGAGATCAGGCCCTCGGTCTGCGCGCTCGCTCGGGCGTGAACGGTGACGAACAGGGAGCGCCGCATGAGGTCGGCCAGGTCGGTGACCTCGGCGGGTGCCGCGTCGTCCGCGCTGACGAAGGGGTCGCAGACGAGGACATGTGCTCCGAATCCCCGGAGGATCCTGGCCACTTGGGACCCTACGGCGCCGTATCCCACGATGCCGACGGTACTGCCCGCCAGTTCGGGTCCGACCTTCTCGAACATGTAGTAGTCGCCCCGCCAGGTGCCACCGGTGAGGTCGGCATGGGTGGCCGGGACACGTCGGGCGGCGGCCATCATGAGCGCGACCGTGTGCTCGGCGGTGGCGGTGGCGTTGCGGCCGGGAGCGAAGGAGACGGCGACGCCGTGCCGGGTGGCCGCCTCCAGGTTGGCGTTGACCGGGCCGCCGCGGCTGACGCAGAACAGGCGAAGGCCGGGGCTGGCCTTCAGGACCCGTTCGGTGAGCGGCGCCATCTGGGTGACGCAGATGTCAACTCCCTCGAGGGCCTCGATGAGTTGCTCCTCGGTACCCGACGCCTCGCGTACTTCGGCGACGGCTCCGAAGGGTTCGACCGGCCAGGGGAGGGTGATCTCGCGGAACGTGGCATCGGGGGCGACGGCCCGAAGGCTGTCGGTGAGCAGGGAGTTGAGGACGAAGTGGTCACCGGCGGTGAGAATGGTGGTCACTTGAGGGCTCCTGGGGTCACGGGGCGGTTCAGCGTCAGCAGCGAGGACACACCGTCGCGCAGGACGACTTCGGTCAAGGCGCAGTTGTCCAGGTACGGGAAGATCCGGCGGTACTCGCGCGGGGGCAGGCCGAGCAGGCGGCACAGCGCGAGCCGGATCGCCGTGGAGTGGCCGACGACCAGGACGCGGCCGTCGGGGTGGTGTGCCCTGAGGTCGGCGAGGAACGCCAGATAGCGGTCCCCGGCGTCGACGGGGTTCTCTCCCTCGGGGAAGTGGTGGGCGACGGGGTCGCGCTGGAAGGCCGCCAGGTCGTCGGGGAAGCGTCGGCGCATCTCGGCGCGGGTGAGTCCCTCGGCGACGCCGAAGTCGAGTTCGCGCAGGCGCCGGTCCACCCGTACCGGCAGCCCGGTGCGCGCCGCACCCGGCTGTGCGGTCTCGCGTGAACGGGTCAGCGGGGAAGCCCAGATGGCGGCAAGTTCCGCCTGCTCGGCCCAGTCGGCGAGCGCTTCCGCCTGGGCGTGGCCGCGCGCGGTGAGCGCGACGTCGGTGCCGCCCGCGTACCTGTTCTCGGCGTGCCATACGGTCTCGCCGTGGCGGACGAGGATGACATGGGTGCTCATCGCGACCTCCTCTCTCGTGCGTGGGATGCGACGGCGCCGGGGAGCCAGCCGCGCTGGACCAGCAGATCGAGCAGCCGGAGGTAGCCCTCCTCGTGCCGGTCCCCCTCGGCGCTCCGTGGTTCCAGGGTCCGGTCGAGCCGCACCATCGCGGCTGCCGCGCTGTCCAGCGGTTCGTGGGTCGAGGCGGCCAACACGGCCATGCCGAGGGCCGGTTGGGCGTTGCGGGGCAGGGTCACCGGGCGGTGCAGTACGTCGGCGCGCAGTTGGTTCCACAGGGGGTTTCGGGTGGCGCCTCCGGTGAGGACGAGCGCGCCGTCGGTGGGGGCGCCGAGGTGGTCCACGTAGTCGAAGCAGAGCCGTTCGACGTAGGCGGCGCCTTGGAGGAGCGCGGCGAAGTCCTCGGCGGGCGCGGCGGGTTCGCGGGTACGGAAGGCGCGGGCGTCCGGGGCGACGAAGGGGAAGCGCTCGCCCGGCGAGACCAGGGGGTAGCGCAGCAGGTCCGTGGGCAGCAGCGTGGCGGCCTCACGGGTGAGCCGGTCCAGGTCGCGGTCCGCGAACTCCCGTGCCACCAGGCCCGCTCCGACGCTGGAGGCGCCTCCGAGCAGCCAGTGCCCGGACGGTGACCGGTGGGAGTAGACGACGCCGTGCGGGTCGTGGACGAGGTCCTTGGTAACTCCCTTGAGGACGAGGGTGGTTCCCATGACCGAGTTCCAGCTTCCGACGGCGGTCGCGCCGGAGCCGAGCTGTGCCGCGCAGCCGTCGGTCGTCCCGGCGACGACGGCGGTGCCCTCGGTGAGCCCGGTCTCGGCGGCTGCCTCGGCGCCGACCTGCCCGATGACCGTGCCGGGCAGCACCAGTTCGGGCAGGATCGCGCGCGGGATCTCCAGCGCGGCGAGGACCTGCTCGGGCCAGGTCACCTCGGCGGCGTCGGCGCCGGTCTTGAGGGCGTTGCTCGTGTCGGTGGGGACGTCGTGCCCGACGAGCCTGCGGTTGACGATGTCGTTCTGGTGCGCGAGGCGCCAGCCGTCCTGCGCGGCGCGCGGGTACCGGTCGAGCAGCCAGCGAAGCTTGGGCAGGGCCCAGGAGCGCTGCATCCGCCGGTAACCGGCCTTCGTCCACTGCCGCTCCCCTGCGGCGTTGACGCGTTCCACCTCCGCCGCCGCGCGACCGTCGTCGTACATCAGCCCCGGAGTCATGGGCCGCCCGCGCCGGTCGAGCAGGGTGATCGTGCCGGAGGTCGCGTCGACGGCCACCCCCTGGACCCGGCGCAGATCGGCACCGGCCGCACGGGCCTGCCCGATCGCCGTGCACACCGCGCGCCACCACTCCTCGGGGTCCTGCTCATGGCGCTCCCCCTCCCGGCGGCTGGTGAGCGGGCACGATCCCTCGCCCAGCAGTCGGCCGTCGGACGCGGCGACGACCACGCGGACCCCTTGGGTCCCCAGGTCGATCCCCAGCCAGGCGTCCCCTCCGGCGGCGGTCATGCCCCGGCTCCCGTGGCCGGAGCCGCCGGGGTGCGGCCGAGTGTCCAGACGGGCCGGTTCAGCTCCCGCAGCCGCAGGAAGTGGGCGTAACGGTCGCTGAACTCCTCGGACTTCGCCCGGTCGGGGTCGTAGGTGGCGGCCACCCGCACATACCGGTCCGCCGCGGCCTGGAAGCCGGTTTCGCGGCCGGTGGCGACCAGGCCGGTCAGCCAGGCGCCGCGCGCGCCGACCTCGGTGTCGGCGGGGATCGTGACGGGGACGCCGGTCATGTCGGCGATCAGCCGCATCCAGAAGTCGCTTCGGGTGCCGCCGCCGCAGAGGGCCAGTCGGTCCGGCGCTCCCGGGGCGGCGGTCAGGCAGTCGCGGATGGTCATGGTGACTCCCTCCACCAGCGCGCGGGCCAGGTCCTCCCGGCTCGCCTCCAGGGACAGGCCGGACAGGGAGCCGCGCGCGGTGGGGTCGAAGAACGGGGCTCGCTCTCCGGCGGGCGAGAGGTACGGGACGAACCGTATCCCCGCCGCGTCGTCGCGGCCCCGCGCCGCCAGGCTCATCAGGTCCGCGGCGGAGGCCAGTCCGAGCATGCGGGTCGCCCAGTCCAGGACGTCGCCGCCGCTCATGGTGGGGAAGGCCCGCAGATAGCGGCCCGGTACGCCGAGCGTCACGGTGATGCCCACCGGCTCGTCGGTGACCACCGTGTCGGTGACGACCTCCGTGGCCAGGGTGGTGCCGAGGATGCAGCAGGCCTGCCCGCTCGTCACCGCTCCGGCGCCGATGGCGGTGGCGCAGATGTCGTACGGGGCCATCACCACCGGGATACCCGCGGGCAGGCCGGTCTCGGTGGCCGCCGCCGTGCTGAGGGGGGTGATCCGGTGGTCGTCGTCGCGCAGCTCGGGCAGCAGCCGCCGGGCCCACTCCATGTCGTAGAGGTCGAACAGCCGGTCGGACCACGCGCGTTGACGGATGTCCAGGAACGGCGCCGACGCGTCCGACTCGTCCACGGCGGGCTCCCCCGTCAGCTTCAGATGGAGCCAGCCGCCGCAGGTCAGCAGGTGAGTCGAACGTGCCACCCGGTCGGGGTCGTGCTCCCGCAGCCAGGCCAGTACGGCGTGGGGCATGCCGGTGGACAGCCGGGAGCCACAGATCCCGAAGGCCTCCTGGGCCACCCCGGTGCGCTCCCACCGCTCGATGTGCGCGGTGGCCCGGCCGTCGTTCCACAGCGCGGCGGGTCCGGTGGGACGGGCCTGGTCGTCGACCAGCCAGGCGCCGTCACCCTGGGCGGTCAGCGCGACCATGTCGGGTGGGGCGGGCAGCGCGGCCACGACCTCGGCGACGCAGGCGACGACCGCCGCCCACACCTCGTTCATGTCCTGTTCGGCCCATCCCGGCCGGGGGCGGGTCACCTGGGTGGGGCGGCGGCTCAGCGTCAACTCCCGCCCGTCGTCGCCGTATCCGACGACCTTGATGGTGGTGGTGCCCGCGTCGATGGCCAGCGCAGTCACCTTGTCACCCCCTTCCGTGGGCCTGCCGGGAGCGGCGGGCCACTGAGTCCAGACCGACGGCGATGAGCAGAACCGCACCGGTGATCACGAACCGGTAGGAGGAGTCGAGGTTGAGGAGCGTGAGCCCGCTGGAGATCGACTGGATGACGAGGACGCCGAGCAGGGCGGCGAAGGCCGAACCGCGGCCGCCGAAGAGGCTGGTGCCGCCGATCACCGCCGCGGCGATGGCGTTGAGGTTGACGTCTCCGGTGCCGGTGCTCTGGTTCGCCGCGGCCAGCCTCGACGCGGCCAGGATGCCGCCGGTCGCGGCCAGGCCGGAACACAGGACGAACGCCGCGGTGTACACGCCCCGTACGTTGATCCCGGCCCGTCGGGAGGCCTCGGCGTTGCCGCCGACCGCGCAGAGCGAGCGTCCGAACTTGGTGCGCGTGAACACGTAGTTCATCACCAGCACCAGCGCGACGAAGAACACGAACATCCAGGCGACGCCGCGCGTCCGGTTCAGATAGGAGACGGCGAACAGCAGCGCCGCGAGCAGCAGGAGTGACTGCGTGACCAGCCACTGGAGCGACGAGGACGACAACTCCGCGCGGCGGCGGGTACGGGCACGGACCCACCCCGTCGCCAGGAACCCACCGGCCGCCGCCACCGCCAGCGCGTACGCCAACCAGTGCGGCACGAACCACAGTTGGGCGAAGCGCACCAGCGTGGAGTCATAGGGGAGGTTGATCGCGTTCTGGCCGCGCAGCAGCCACAGTTGGACGCCGAGGAAGGCCAGCAGTCCGCCCAGGGTGACGACGAAGCTGGGGACGCCGACGCGGTTGAACACCTGGCCGTAGACCCACCCGATCAGACAGCCGGCGGCTATGGCCGCCAGGACCGCGAGGGCCATCGGCTGCTCGTGCTTGACCATGACGACGGCGGTGATCGCGGCCGAGACACCGCTCACCGACCCTACGGACAGGTCGATCTGACCGACCATCAGCACACAGACGATGCCCAGCGCGAGAACCCCCACCGGGACCATGTCGAAGGACAGGTTCACCAGGTTGGTGCTGGAGAGGAAGGTCGCGTTCAGTGACTGGAAGATCGTCCAGATCACCACGATGCCGCCGATGACCGGCAGCGAGCCCAGGTCACCGTCGCGTACGCGGCGGATCGCGGCCCGAAGGTTGTCGGTGATGCCCTGAGGTGTGGCGAGGCGCTCGTCCTGGAGGTCGGTGGCCGTCGCCACGGAGGTGCCGAGGGATGTCACAGCTCTCCCTTCTCCGCTTGCGGGGAGGTCGCACGGCGGGCGGCGCGGCGCGCCACCACGTTGTCGGTCGAGCCGGTGATGGCGGCGACGATCTCCTCGGCGGAGACGCTCGCGGCGTCGAACACGCCGTTGTTCCGGCCCAGTCGGAGGACGGCGACACGGTCGGCGACGGCCCGTACGTCCTCCATGTTGTGGCTGATCATCACCACGCCGAGCCCCTTGTGCTTGAGCCGCTCGACGAGGTTGAGCACTTCGGCCGTCTGCGCGACACCCAACGCGGCCGTCGGCTCGTCCAGCAGGACGATCTGCGGGTCGCTCAGCAGTGAGCGGGCGATCGCGACCGTCTGACGCTGACCGCCCGAGAGGGCCGCCACCGGCACGTCGAGGGTGGGGATCTTGGCGGACAGCTCCCGCAGCAGTTGCCAGGAGCGCTTCTCCATGGCGACGTCGTCGAGCATCCAGGGCCGAAGTTCCTGTCCCAGGAAGAGATTCGCCTTGACGTCGAGGTTCTCGCACAGGGCCAGGTCCTGGAAGACCGTGGCGATGCCCCGCGCGTGGGCCAGGGCCGGTGAGTCGAGGGACACCGGCTCGCCGCGCAGGACGATGCTTCCGGCGTCCGGTGTGTACACCCCTGAAAGGACCTTCACCAGCGTCGACTTGCCGGCGCCGTTGTCCCCGACGACGGCCACGACCTCACCGGCCGCCACATCGAGATCTACGTCGGTCAGCGCGGCGACCGCGCCGAAGTGCTTGCAGATGCCCCTCAGCGACAGCACGGTGTCCGTGGCCGCGCCGGGAACCGCGGTGGCTTCGCTCATGTTCGCCCCTCCCTGTCACCTCCGTCGGAAGGGATCGTCACTGGATGCCCAGGCGGCGGCAGTCGGCGGCGTACGGGCGGGTGCACACGTCCTTGGGCTTCAGCACTCCCTCGGGGCCGAAGACGACCTGCTTGAGGTTCTCCTGGGTGACCACGGTCGGCTTGAACAACTGCGAGGGGGTGTCGAAGAGCGTGGTGGTGGCCTTCGGCTTGTCGCCCTTCATCAACTGATGGGCCACCTCGGCCGCCGCCTCGGCGACGATCTTGAGCGGCTTGGAGATGGTGTTGTACTGGCTGCCCGCGACGACGCGTTGGATCGCCGCGAGTTCCGCGTCGTTGCCGGTGACCGGCGGCACCTTCACACCGGCGGCCTTGAACGCCGCGATCGCTCCCCCGCCGGTACCGTCGTTGGCCGCCACCACACCGGCGATGTCACCGTGGTACTGCGCGATCTGCCCGCTCACCCACTGCTGGGCCTTCTCCGGGGACCAGTCCGGGGTGTCGTACTCGGCGAGCCGCTTGAAGTCGCCTTCCTCGATCCCGCTGTGGATGCCCTTCTTGATGAGTCCGGCGGCGGCGTCGGTGGGTGAGCCGTTGACCTCCAGCAGACCGCCCTTGGCGCCGCTCTCCTTCAAGTGCCGCACCAGCGACTGGGCGATGGACTTGCCGATCGCCTCGTTGTCGAACGACACGTAGAAGTCGACGGGCTTCTTGGGGATGGGCCGGTCGTAGGCCACGACCTTGGCGCCCTGCGACTGCGCGGTCTGCACGATGGTGGCCGCCGCGGCTGAGTCCACCGGGTCGATCACCAGGACCTTGGCGCCCTGCGCCAGCGCGGAGTTGGCCTGCTGTTGCTGCCGGGCGGCATCGCTGTCGGCGTTCTGGTAGATGACCTCGCAGGACGAACACAGCTCGCCCATACGCTTCTTGAACAGCGGCGCGTCGTACTGCTCGTAGCGGGTGGAGGCGAGGTCGGGCATCAGGAAGGCGACCTTGCCGGATGTGCCGTCCCCCTTGGCGGACTTGGACGTCGGTTCCTCCGCGCAGGCGGTGAGGGTGCCGAAGGCGAGGACGCCTATGAGGGCACCACTGACCAGTTTCCTCATGTTCCGCTCCTTGATCCGAGACCGATGGCCACCGACCGGGGTCGTGTGACGTAACGCACAAGAAACTCGGCGGAGTTGGGAATGTCAACAGATGCCGAGAACTGAACACGAAGGCCTGCTCGTTCGCTCAGCGTGCTTGTTCGCTCACCTGGCACGGGCGAACATCGGTGTGCCATGCTCCTGCGGGAAGTGCGGGACAAACCGAGCGAGCTTGGCAGCCGTGGTCGGCCAGATGGATCAGCTCGCCCGGAGCGACCTCACGGCTGGCGAGGGCGTACTCGAGCGTGGTGAGGACCAGGTCGGCGTCCGCGTGGACGGAGGTTTCCCAGGCCACCACTCTGCGGGAGAAGGCATCGCGGATGGCGGAGAGCCACAGCGGTCCCTCCAGGGCGGGGATGTGGGTGAGGTTGGTGACCCACAGCCAGTTCGGCCCGCTCGCGGTGAAGTCGCGTTGCACCAGGTCAGGGGCAAGGTGGTGGTGCGGCGTGGGCTGATGCCGGAGAGGGCGGCCTGGCGCCATCGGTAGTAGGTGGAGGTGGGGATGTGCATTTCCCGCAGGACGCACTCGACTCCCAGGTGCGGGTGCTCGTCGATGAGCCCTGTCACCTGGCCGGGTCGGGTCGAGTTGCGCCGCGAAAAACGCCGAGGCCGTCCGCAGGACTTCGTTCGCGCGCTCGAGCTGGGCGTTCTCCTTGCGCAGCACGGCGAGCTCGGCACGTTCTCACGGTGGGTGACACCCGTGATGGCTGCGCCGATCAAGCAGACGATATCCAGATTACGGGCTTTCGGGCGTGCGATATCGGCCAACTCTTCGCCCCACGAGCCAAGGTGGATCGTTCGCATGGAAGCATCTGCACCTTGAGTATTTGTCCATTACCCTGAGACACCGTCGTTAGTCCCGTCTGGAGCCAGAAGTGAACCGCCGTTTCCCGCCCGTTGCGGTCGCGATCGCCGCAAGTACCGTGCTCTTGCTGACCGGCTGTGGATCCGGGGGTGACGATGAATCGTCCGACAAGATCAAGGGCGCTGGACAGGAAAAGGACGCCTCGGCGTCCGCCGGCCCGTCGGCGGAGCCGGACGGGGCCAAGCGGCCGGAGATCGCGCTGCCCAAGTCCTTCCAGGTCGCCTTCGACGGCTGGACGAACAGCGATCCGAAGCTGCAGGCCATCCTGGACGACGGCAAGGAGCGCCTCCGCGCCTCCTACGCCGCAATCATCAACAAGGACCCGCAGCACGACGCCTTCAGCTTCTACAGCGAGAGCGACGCGCTGCGGACCGGCACCGAGTGGATCAAGGGATTCACGGACAAGAACCTGGTCCTGATCGGCAAGGGCCGGGTCTTCAAGCCGCAGCCCCGCATCAGCCCGGACGGCTCCGGAACGCTCTTCTACTGCGTGGACGAGGGCAAGGGATCCACCAAGGACACCAAGACCGGCAAGGTCACCGCCACGCCTGCCGATGACGCCCTCGTGCTGTACCGCACGAAGCTGCGCAAGACCAAGGAAGGCATCTGGAAGACCACGATGGTCCAGACCGAGCGGGGAGCCTGTCAGTGAGGAAGCAGCCCCGCGCCGCAGTGCTACTGACCGTCGCGTCCTTGTCGGCCACTCTGCTGACCCCGGCGACCGCCTTCGCCTGGGGAACGGACCCGGGAGAGGGGGCTGTACCACCCGCCGAGGACAGCGCCCAGGGCACGGCCAGCGGATCGGAATTGGGGGCCGAGGTCACCCGCACCCGCATTGTCGTCACGCAGTCCGGCGGCGGCACGGCCAAGCCGTCCTCCGGCGGGCTGACCTCTGTCGACCCGAACTGGAAACCCCCGGCCTGCTGGTACGAGCCGCTCGCAACGCCGCAGCAGCTCAAGGACGCGACGGAGAAGATGAAGAAGGGCGACCTGTTCTCCGTCAACTTCGGCCGCCGCTGGGGCAAGGACCTGCTCGTCGACGCGTTCGGCAAGGGCGATGCCACCTTCACCGATACCCCGGCCAAGAACTACAACGTGGGCAAGAAGGGCATGTTCTGGCGTGCGGTGGCCCGCATGGACCGGGCGAACGACCCCGAAATCCTGGACTGCTCCAAGAACTTGTTCTGGCAGAAGGCCGGCACCGTCCCCGACGACCCGAACGCCCCCACCCCCGAGGTACTGGCCGCCTACGCCTACGACAAGATCCGCGTCCCGGACACCGAGGTCGAGCTGAAGCCGCAGGGCACGTCGACGGTGAACCTGCCCACCTGGATCTGGCTGGACAAGGCCGTCTTCAAGGACGTCACGGTCCGCGCCGAACTCCCCGAAACCCCGCTGTACGCGGTGACGACCGCGAAGCCGGTGGCCCTGCACCTGGAGCCGGGCACCGAGGATGCGAAGACCTTCCCTGCCTCCGGTGACTGTCCGGTCAACGAGGACGGCTCTATCGGCGCCCCGTACACCAAGGGCGCGTCCAAGGAGGATCCGCCGTGCGGTATCTCCTACATCCGCGCCACGGGCGGCGAGCCGTACCAGATGAAGGCCTCCGTCACGTGGGAGATCTCCTGGAAGGGCACCGGCGATGCCAAGGGCAGGCTGCCCAACGGCACGTTCGAGTCCACCCAGGACATCAATGTCCAGGAGATCCAGTCCATCAACCGCTGACCAGGGCTTACGGACTCGTCGACCGGTCGACACTACACGCAAAACCATCTCAACATCCACGGGGCGGACACGTATGTCGGACCTGAAGAAGGATGCGGAATCCCTGCACAAGGCGGCCGCCGCGCTGGGCAAGGTGGATGACCGCACCCGCAAGCCACTGCACGACTTCAAGGCGGCCTCGCACGACCTGTCCGCCTTCGGCGTGCTGGGTTCGCTGATGAGCGCCAAGGACGACATCCAGGACGGCATGGACACCATCGCCAGGCTCACCAAGAACCTTCACAAGGAGTGGGAGACCGAGGCCAAGTTCCTGGGCGATGTCTCCGACGCCTTCGACCTGCTGGACGTCCTGCTGACCGCTGCGGCCCGCGCCAAGAAGGGCTGAGCCGTACATGGACTTCGACATCATCCCCGGCGACCTCGACGTTGGCGACCTCAACCCGCTGCACTGGATCAACAAGGCCAACCATGCCTTCGGCGACACCCTCGCCAGCGGTCTGGAGTTCCTCGGCATCACCGACCCGGCCGTCGACCCGGACGGCATCCGCGAGATCGCCAAGCAGTGGCGGGCCCTGGCCAAGGGCCTCGACGCCGCGGCCCGCGATGCCGAGACGGCACTCAAGGACCTGGAGTGGGAGGGCAAGGCCGCCAAGGCCCTCCACAAGCGGGCCAAGACCGCCCGCGCACAGGCCACCGACATGGCCGACTCGCTGCGCACGGGCGCTAAGGCCCTGGACGACTTCGCCGACGAAGCCCACGAACTCCTCAGTGAGATCGGCGTGATCCTCGCGGAGATCGCCGAGTTCGAGATCGCGGGCCTGGCCCTGTCGGTGCTCACCGGCGGCCTGTCCACAATCGCCGGCAGCCTCGCGGCCGGCGCACGGGCGGCGAAGGTCGTCGCGCTGATCGCCCGGATCGAGAAGTCCGGGACCCGCATGGCCCGGGTCATCCGCACCGTCATGGAGGCCATCCGCGGCCTGGAGCGAGCACTGAAAGCCCTCGGAGAGATCAAGACGATCGCCAAGGCGGGCAAACTCGCGGGCGAGGGCATGAAGTTCTCCGCCTTCGACGCGGCGCTGCGCGACCCCGGCGCCTTCAAGGACCCCGGGAAATTGGCGGAGTTGCTGGCCACCGGTGCAGCCTTCGGAGTCGGCGCAGGCGTCCTGGGCAAGGCCCTGGGTAAGGGGTTGGGTAAGCTCAAGCCCAGCGAACTCGCCAAGCTTGGCAAAGCATTGAAGCTGGACGGCTCTGGCCTGTCACGGCTCAAACTGCGCCCCTCGGAGTGGGAGAAGCTACCTGCCTCCATCAGGACCGCGCTCAAGAAGGTCAAGCTCGACCCGATCGACGTGGCCACCGGCGACATGCTGCTGCCGCAGACCGATGTCGAGTTCCCGGCTGCCCTGCCGCTGATCCTGGAACGCACCCACATCTCCTCCTACCGGTGGGGCGGCTGGTTCGGCTCTTCGTGGGCCTCGACCCTCGACCAGCGCCTGCAGGCCGACGACGAGGGCTTCGTCTACGCCGCACCCGATGGCGCCCGCCTGATCTACCCGAGACTGAACCCGGACACGGACGGACCAGTTCTCCCCGAAACCGGGGAGCGACTGCCGCTCACTTGGGACACCGAGGTTGAGGGCGCGCTGCGCATCACTGACCCGGCATCCGGGCTCGTATACGTATTCCACACACCGCGCCCCACGACGGATGGGGAAGCGGTCGACCTACCTCTGCAGGCCATTGTGGACCGCAACGGCCAACGGATGACCATCCACTACGAGTTCGATGGCACTCCCGTTGGGCTCGTCCACAGCGGCGGCTACCGACTCAAGCTCGACTGCCACCCCGATCTGCCGCGGATCAGCGCTGTGCGACTACTCGGCCCGGACCAGCCCTGGGACAGCACGGGCACGCCGTTGGTCTCCTACGGTTACAACGACGAGGGCCACCTCGCCGAGGTCACCAACTCCTCCGGGATTCCGCTGCGTTTCACCTACGACGAAGTCGGCCGCATCACTTCCTGGACCGACCGCAACAACACTTCCTACCACTACACCTACGATGACCAGGGCAGGGTCGTCCACACGGAAGGCAGCGACGGCTTTCTCACCGGCACCCTCGCCTACGACGACACGACGCGAACCACCACGGTCACCGACTCTCTGGGCAACCGGACCCGCTACGAGCACAACGAGGCCAGCCGTCTCATACGCGAGACGAATCCTCACGGGCAGTCCGTACATCAGGAATGGAACGACAAGCACCGGCTGGTTGCCGTCACTGATCCGCTCGGCCAGATCACCCGCTTCTCCTACGACGAGAACGGGCACCTCGTGTCGATCCTGCGAGCGGATGGGCGCGAGGAGCGGACGGAGTACAACGGCCTCGGCCTGCCCATAGCGGTACACGGTCCTACAGGCGCCGTCTGGCGTCAGGAATGTGACGAGCGCGGCAATCGTACGGCGATCATCGACCCGGCTGGGCAGTGGACCCGTTTCACCTACGACGTGAACGGCCTCCCCACTGCGGTGATCGACCCACTGGGTAACACCACGACGATTCACTGCGACGCAGCAGGGCTTCCGATCTCGATCACTGACCCGTTGGGAGCGGAGACCCGCTACGAGCGGGACACCTTCGGCAGGCCAACCGCGATCACCGACGCCACCGGAGCAACGATCTGTCAGGAGTGGACTGCCGAAGGCCACCTGGCTCGCCGCGTCTCCCCGGACGGCGCCACCGAGTCGTGGACCTACGACGGCGAAGGAAACTGCACCAGCCACACCGACGCTACCGGTGCGGTCTCCCGCTTCGAGTACACCCACTTCGACCTGCTCTCCGCCCGCACTGGTCCAGACGGAGCACGCTACGAATTCACTCATGACACCGAACTGCATGTCACCCAGGTCACCAACCCTCAGGGCCTGACCTGGAACTACACCTATGACGCCGCAGGCCGGCTCGTTGCTGAGTCTGATTTCGACGGCAGGGAACAGCATTACGAACTGGACGCCGTCGGCCAACTGGTCGCGCGAACCACGCCACTGGGCGACAGAATCACCCATACCTACGACGCACTCGGCAATCTCACAGCCAAGACCACCAATGGCACCACGACCCGGTTCGAGTACGACGCGGCAGGTCTTCTGACCGCCGCGACATCCCCGTCCTCGACGCTGACGCGAGAGTACGACCTCCTGGGCCAAGTACTCTCCGAGACGGTGGACGGTCGCTCCACTGGCTACACCTATGACGCCCTGGGGCAGCGTGTCTCGCGCACCACCCCCTCTGGTGCTGTCACACATCTGTCCTACGACGCGGCAGGAAACCGCACCGAACTGGCCATACACGGCCGCACACTCGCCTTCACCCACGACGAGATCGGCCGCGAACGCGAACGCGCCCTGAGCACGGTCTCCGGCCACGTGACCCTCGCCTCCGCCTGGGACCAACTGGGCCGCCTCACCAGCCGCGCCCTCACCACTGCTCAGGGCACCCTCCGCCAGCGCTCCTACGACTACCGCGCGGACGGCCACCTCGCCCAGATCACCGACCAACTCACCGGTACAGCACGGCGCTTCAACGTCGACCCGGTGGGGCGCCCAATTGAGGTCACTGCGGACGGCTGGAGCGAGACCTACGCATACGACAGCGCCGGCAACCAGACCCAAGCGCACTGGTCGACCCGCTCACTCGACGCCGAGGCGCGCGGTGAACGCACTTACGTCGGCACCCGCCTCCGCTCAGCCGGGCAGATCCACTACGAACACGACGCCGCAGGTCGAATGACATGCCGTCGCAAGGCACGCCTGTCTCGCGCCACAGATGTATGGCGCTACACCTGGGATACGGAAGACCGCCTGACATCCTGCACTACCCCAGACGGCACGGTATGGACCTATACCTATGACCCCCTGGGCCGCCGCACGGCCAAGCACCGCATGGCAGACGACGGCCAAACCCTCAGCGAGTCCCTCTACTTCTCCTGGGACGGCTCCGTCCTGGCCGAACAGCACGACCCTGCCACCGGAATCGTCCTCACCTGGGACCACGAGGGCTATCGCCCCCTGGCTCAGCTCGAGCGCAAGCTCATGCCGTCCTGCCCGCAGGAAGAGGTCGACGCTCGCTTCTACGCGATCGTCACCGACCTCGTCGGAACCCCCACCGAACTCGTCGATGAGCACGGAGACATCGCCTGGCACACGCAGACCACTCTGTGGGGCTCCACCACCTGGAACAGCGACGCCACGGCCTACACCCCGCTTCGGTTCCCCGGCCAGTATGCCGACGCGGAAACTGCCCTCCACTATAACTACCGTCGCCACTATGACCCCACCACCGCCCGATACACCAGCCCCGACCCTCTCGGCCTCTCGCCGGCCCCCAACCCCCTCACCTACGTCCACAACCCGCTGGCGGCGACTGACCCGGAGGGACTTGCACCCTGTCGGCAAGACGTGGCGGACAGCTTCAACGTCCGACGCAGAGCCGTGATCAATCCGGGACGCGTGTTCCGCGGAGATACGCGACTTCCCGAGAAGATTTTCAAGAACGGCTTCCACCCGAAGGGGGCCAATGAAGATATCGGCCAGTACGCGCTCCACGACACGCCGTCGAACTGGGTAGGTACGAGCAAGAGCGCCATGCAGGCTAGCAACTTCCCACAGTCGGCCCGAGGTCGTGGGACATGGGTGTACGAGATCCGCGGGAACGGATATGGCGTCGACGTAAACCGGTCATTGGGTGGAGCCATACGATCCTGGATACGCGGGACCGGATTCCCGACCGAACGAGAAGTGATTTACCGGAACATCGACCCGAGTAATATCGTCCGCGCGGAAAGATGGCGCTACGCAAGGCCCACCGGCGAGATCATCGAGAATCCGGAATACAGGCAATGAATGAGGATATTCCAGTTTACGTCCAACTGGACAACCAGGAAGCCGAATGGAAGATGGTGGTCGAGGGCGAAGGCCCCTGGCACCTGCGACTGGAGTCACCTGATGGAGTCGAGGCTGCGGCCAGCGGGGACAACATTTTCGAGGCGCTGCGATCCATTCGGGTGGAGCTGGCTCCGAAAGGGGTGACTATCTGCTGCAATGGCGCGCGAGTTGATGTCAGGCCATCAGGTCTTTCTAAATCACATGGCGGATGGATGGTCTACGTTCTGCACATGTGGCTTCCGTCGACGACTCGCGACCTGGTTCCGACATTTGGCCGCTGCCCGGCCAGGCTTGTTGGCTCCGTGGAAGAGCAGGACGTCTACTGGGAACGTCATCTCAAGAACAGAAGGAACTGGATCAACTTCATCAACCCCGCCTGGTGGATCTACTTCTTTCTGGGTTTCCGGGGCAAACCCAGAAAGAGGCAGTGGTGACTACCGACCTTCAAAGCCTGGTGTCGGCGGGACTGACGGTCCGCGATCCAAGGTGGCAAGCTCCTCGGCCAGGTCGTAGGACGCCGTGGTGTTCGGCGATCAGGTCGCAGGCCATGTGCAGGGCGGAAAGCATGCCGCGGCCGAGCAGGTCGATCTTGACGAGGCCCGCCTCCTCCACGTCCTCCTTGTCACCCTGCAGCACGCTGCGGTCCTCGGCGGTGGTCCACTACAGGCATCACCTCGCCGATCGGACGGCAGGTGAGGACCATGCCGCCGGACTGCACGCCGAGATGGCGGGGCAACCCGGCTAGGGCCTTTCGCGTACGTCGGCGGGTATGTCGGCGTCCTCGCCCGGGGGCTCGTGGTGCTGGATGTGCCGGGTCATCTCGTCGATCTGGCCGGTCGGACAGTGAAGCGCGCGGGCGGAGTCGCGGACGGCGAGCCGGGGGGCGGTACGTGATGATGTCGGCGACCTGGGCGGCGTGGCTGCGGCACCCCAGCGCTCGTACCGTACTGGATGACCTCCTCGCGGCGGACGTTCTCGAAGTCGATGTCGATGTCCGGGGTCTCGGCCCGCTCCAGGGACAGGAACCGTTCGAGGAGCAAGGTGCTTGATCGGGTCGACGCGAGCAGCTCGATGAGCGCCACGAGGCGGCGTACGTTGGTCTCGGGGCAGCCGGTGAGGACCGCCAGATGCCCGTCCCTTACGACCTTGGCGAACCGCGCCGGGTCGTGCACCGGCCGTTGCTTGGCGCCGGCGAGCTGGGCCGGTGACCCGGCGCGGTTCGCCAAGGGGGTGGAGGTCCTCGTGGCTCAGGAGGAGTGAGGCTGGGCTGGTGTCGGGAGCAGGCGTTCCCACAGGGTGCCCGTACGGGCGGCCAGGGCCAGGACTTCGTGCGGCGGGTCAGGGGCTATGGCCCGCCACGCCAGATCGCTGTCGTCCGCGACCAGCGCACGGGGGCGCAGGGCGACCAGGTCGGGGTGGGTGAGCAGGGCGTGCCGGAACAGGGTGTGGCCGGCGTGGTCGTCCACGGTGATCGAGGGGGTCCAGCCGTGGGTACGCAGATGCGCGAGCACGGCGGCGGCGTAGCCGGGGGCGCGGTTCCGGGAGAACCACAGCAGCCGCAGGTCGGTCAGGTCGGCCCAGGCGAGGGTGGGGCGTTCGGCGAGGGGGTGCCGTCGGTCCAGCACGATGCCCAGTGGTTCGTCGCTCAGGACGTACGTGGTCAGACCACCGGCGTCGACCGGAGGACGCAGCACACCGAGGTCCAGTCGGCCGGTGCGCAGCAACTCGGCCTGCCGGTACGAGTCGACGGGCTCGTAGGCGAGGTCGAGCGGGCGGCCCGCGGTGGCCAGCTCCTCGACGCGGGCGAGTACGGACCGGGACACGCCGCGGCACAACCCCACGCGGGTCGGCAGGGGTTGCTCACGGGCCAGGGCGAGGCCCGCGCGCAGCTCGTCGGTGGCCCGGTCGAAGCTGTCGAGCAGGACACGGCCGGCCGCGGTGAGCCGCATGCCCTGCGCGGTGCGCTCGAACAGCCGCGTACCGACCCGGCGTTCGAGCGCGGCGAGCTGCTGGCTCAGGCTCGGCTGCGCGATATGGAGGCGGCGCGCCGCCCCGGTGACGGTGCCCGCCTCGGCGATCGCGGCGGCATAGCGCAGGTGCCGGAGCTCTATCTCCGGGAATCGGTTCACGGCACGGCTCACGGCGCCCTCCACATGCGGATATAGGGATCAGCCTATGGGGTCGCCGCACATGGGTCTTGGCCACACCCGCCTTCGGGTCTGTTGGATGAGTCCATGTTCCTCATCACGTTCACATACCGTGCGCCGCTGGCGACCATCGACAAGCTCAAGGACGAGCACTACACGAACCCGGCCGGGCTGTTCGGACAAGGAATGGTCCGCCTGGCCGGACGCATGGAACCACGCACCGGGGGCCTGGTCATCGCCGAAGGGTCACGCGAGGCGGTCGAGGCCGCGGTGGCGTCCGACCCGTTCGTCCTCGCGGGCGCGGCCGAGGCGCGGATCGTGGAGTTCCATCCCACCTGGGGGGACCTCGCGACACCGGCCTGATCGGGGCGGGCGAGCCGGGCCGTGGAGCGACGCGCGGTCAGAACTTGCCCATCTGTTCCTCCGTGCGGTGCCCCAACCGGTGGCCGAACTCCGCCTGGAACTCGGCGGAGAGCGGCGGCCAGCCCCAGAAGTCGAAGGCGAGCGCGCCCAGCGCGAAGTTGGTGTCCCACTCCCACTCGGTGACCGGGACCGAGGCACCGCACGTGGCACAGGGGGCGCTGCCCTCGCCCGTCTCCTTCCAGGCGGTGATGCCGTCGCCGAACGGCTGCCAGACCGCCCTGTCCGCCTCGAACCTCTCGGGGTAGTCGATGACGACGGTCCTGGTGTCGCAGCGCGGGCAGACGGCGTACTCCGCCTCGGCCATGCCCTGGCCCCCGACGTGGGAGTCCCGCCCGACGACGACGGCCACGGGGCCCGGCCACCAGCCCAGGTCGGCCGGATTCCCGGTGGCGCGCGCCCAGTTCGGGCCCGGCACATGGCCCTCGTCCACGCTCAGGCTGTACATCGCGTCACCGGACATCTCGCGCGTGATCACACCCTCGGCGACCATCCAGTCCACCATCCGTTCCGCGAGCGGCCCGGCCTCCTCCGCGGTCACCTCGAGGTCGACGATCCGCTCGAAGAAGTCACCCATCGTTCCCCCGCTCCTCCCGGTCGATGCGGAACCCATGATGCCCCCTCGACCGGCGGCACGGAGGCGTTGTCAGTGGGCCCGTTTACTGTGACAGCCAACTGATCTTCAAGGGTTCGATCCGGCCACGGAGTCGGCGGAGGAGGGGCTGTGGAGCGCTGGGAGTCGGCCGGTGACGGCTCGGTGCGGGACGCGTCCGAGGGCGTGGTGTTCCCCGACGAGGACACGTTCGAGATGCCGTCCGCGTGGCGGCAGTTGGTCCAGCCGAGGCGCGGCGGGATCCGGCGGAACGTCAGCGGGCCGAGCGCCGAGGCCGAGGGCCTGGTGGCGGGGCGGTTGGCGGAGGAGCGGGGCTGGGTCGAGGCGATGCTCTCCGCTCCGCAGAGCGACCCGCGGATCGTGGAGGCCACGCGCGCGCATCTGAACGGCGCTCCGGATCCGCTGGGCGCGGCTGCCCTGGCGCATCTGACGATGCACTATCAGCTTCCCGACGGCATCTTCGTGGACGCCTGGGTCCGCGCCCACGGCATGGCGTTCGCGGCGCGGGCGGTGGTGGAGTACTTCGAGACCGTGGCCCACTACCTGCAGTACGGGGGACGGCGGGAGGATCCCTGGCTCGGGACGCTGGCCCAGAGTGACCATGTGGACCACTACTGGGCGGTCGCGTTCGCCGACCGGATGCGTGCCCTGCTGTCGGTGGCGGACGAGGACGCCTACCGGGAGACGGTCGCCGCGCTGGCGCGATGCCGGGACAGCGTGCGCCGCCGGATCCTCGTGTCCTGTCTGGTCCCCGCTGAGCGGGACTGGCTCGCCGAGGTCTGCGCGCACCCGGTCCCGGACGACCCCACGCTCCGCGTCATGCTGCTGGGTTCGCTCGACTCCCCGGACCAGATCGCGTGTTTCGGCGGCCGGATCGACCTGCACGCGAACACCTGGACGCTGTCGCTGATCGCCACGCTCGCCGAGGGCGTGGGCAAGGCCTGTGCGCCCCTGCTGGAGGAGGCCATCGACCGCGTCTACGGCTCCGACCGGGTCAAGGCCATGGCCGGCGCCCTGGTGGAGTTGCCGACGGACGACGCCTTCCGGATCCTGCTGGACCGCGTCGAGGACAAGCACGTACGCCCGTATCTGCTGGAGGCGATGCGCCGCTACCCCGTCCGCGGCCTGCGGCTGCTGGGCGCGGCGGCGGTCGGCGACGCCCCGTACGCCGCGACGGCCGAGCGGTTGCTGGCCTCGCATGTCCTGGCCCGCCCCGACCTCGCGGCGGCCACGCTGCCCGGCCTTCCGGCCGAACTCACCGCCCTCGTCGAGCCGTTGCTCTCCCGCGCCGACCGGCTGCCGGAGGCCCCGGCCGAGGCGCTTCCCGCGCTGCTGGTCAGCCCGCCGTGGACGAAGAAGCGCACGTCCCGCAAGGCCCGCGTCGCGGATGTGGCGCCGGGGACCGTGCCCTCGCAGGTGATCTGGAAGCCGGGCGAGCAGGAGGCCTGGGCGACCGCGGAGTCCTGGTACAGCAGGTGGCGCAGTGGCTACGGCTGGGCCAACGAGATCAAGTCGCTTCAGCAGGGCGGGAAGCTGAGGGACATCCGGGAGGTCCGGCTGTTCGTCGTCGGTGACGAGGAGGTCGTACGTCCGCTGCTCGCCGCCTGCGATCCGAAGGACTGCTGGGACGGCGAGAACGCGCTCAAGCCGGTGGCGGCGCGGTTCGGGGTGGACGCGCTCCCGCTGCTGCTGCGCACGGCTCCCCGGCACCCCGCCACGCTGGGGCCGCTGCTCCTGCCGTATGTGGACGCCGGGGTCGCCGGGCAGTTGTGCGACTGGCTGGCGCGTCTGAAGTCCATGGACGCCACGGCCCGTGCCTGGCTGGCGCGGCACGGCCTGGCGGCCGTCCCCGCCCTCGTCCCGCATGCGGTGGGTCCGGTCGGTACGGCGCGCCGCGGTGCCGAGAGGGCACTGCGGATCCTGGCGACCGCCCATGGCGACGAGGCGGTACTGCGGGCCGCCACCGGATGCGGGCAGGAGGCGTCCGACATCATCGCGGAGCTGCTGGCCACCGACCCGCTGGAGAGCGCCCTTCCGGCCCGTATGCCGACCGTCGGCGCCTGGGCGGTCCCCGCGCTGCTGCCGCAGATCCTCCTCGAAGAGGGCGGTGCGCTGCCCGACGACGCGGTACGCCATGTGCTCACCATGCTGGCGTTGTCCAAGCCCGGCGAGGCCTACCCCGGTCTGGACGTACTGACCGCGCACTGCACCCGTGACTCCCTCGCCACGTTCGCCTGGGGGCTGTTCGAGCAGTGGCGGCTCGCCGGTATGCCCGCCAAGGACAGTTGGGCGCTGCACGCCCTCGGTCGGTTCGGTGACGACGAGACCGTGCGCCGTCTCACTCCGTTGGTGCGCGCCTGGCCCGGCGAGGCGGCGCACCACCGCGCCGTGGAAGGCCTGAACGTCCTCGCGGCGATCGGTACGGACGTGGCGCTGATGCATCTGCACGGCATAGCCCAGCGGGTGCCGTTCAAGGCCCTGAAGGTCCGCGCCCAGGAGAAGATCGCCGAAGTCGCGGAGCAACTGGGGCTCACCAGCGAGCAGTTGGGCGACCGTCTCGTCCCCGACCTCGGTCTCGACGCGAGTGGCAGCACGGTCATCGACTACGGCTCCCGCCGCTTCACCGTCGGCTTCGACGAGCAACTGCGCCCCTACGTCCTGGACGACACCGGCAAGCGCCGCAAGGCCCTGCCGACCCCCGGCGTCAAGGACGACCCGGAGCTGGCACCGGCCGAGCGCAAGCGGTTCGCCGCGCTGAAGAAGGACGTTCGCACCATCGCCGCCGACCAGGTGCGGCGCCTCGAAGCGGCGATGGTGGCCGGGCGCGCTTGGAGCATGGGCGAGTTCCGGGAACTGTTCGTGTCCCATCCGCTGCTGTGGCATCTGGTCCGCCGTCTGGTCTGGCTCAGCGAGGTGGACGGTGAGGTGACGGCGTTCCGGGTGGCGGAGGACCGTACGTTCGCCGATGTCGACGACGACGAGCTGAAGATCCCCGATACGGCGAGTGTCCGCGTGGCGCACGCGCTGCACTTGGGCCAGGAGCTGGACGCCTGGTCGGAGCTGTTCGCCGACTACGAGATCCTCCAGCCGTTCCCGCAGCTCGGCCGCCCGGTGTTCACGCTCACCGAGGAGGAAGCGGCGGGGCATCGGCTGACCCGGTTCGAGGGTGCCACCGTGCCCGTCGGCAAGCTGCTCGGCCTCACCAAGCGCGGCTGGCAGCGCGGCGCACCGCAGGACGCGGGCGTGGAGTGCTGGTTCCACCGGCCGATCGACGAGAACCGCTACCTCGTCATCGGGCTGGACGAAGGCATCGCCGTCGGCGCGGTCGACATGTTCCCCGACCAGACCTTCGAGACCGTCTGGCTCGACACCGCGCCGGGCGACTACTGGCAGAGCCGCGAGTACGCGCTGCGCCTCGGTGACCTCGATCCGGTCATGGCCTCCGAGCTGCTCGTCGATCTCACCGAGGTGACCGCCAAGTGACCGCGCCCGCCGTCGCCGAACCCGGTGCCCGTGAGGAACTGCTGCAACGCCCGCCCGCCGAGGTCCGTCACGCCGACGAACTCGCCGCCCTGCGCGCGGCGGACGAGGACCCCCGGCCGCCGGGCTGGCAGCTCAGTCTGCGTGCCGCCCGCCGCTTCGTCGTCGGTGACGAACGCGCCGGGATCAGCCGCAAGTTCGTCGGCAACGTCTCTCTGGTGGAGCGGGCCCTGGTGACCCTGGCCACCCATCGCGGCCTGATGCTCGTAGGCGAGCCGGGCACGGCCAAGTCGCTGCTGTCGGAGCTGATCGCGGCGGCCGTCAGCGGCAGTTCCGCGCTCACCGTGCAGGGCGGCGCGGCCACCACCGAGGACCAGATCAAGTACGGGTGGAACTACGCCCTGTTGGTCTCCGAAGGGCCCTCCACCCGCTCGCTGGTGCCCGCGCCCATGCTGCGCGGGATGGCCGAGGGGCGGATCGTGCGCTTCGAGGAGATCACCCGCTGCCCGCTGGAGGTGCAGGACTGCCTGCTGTCCCTGCTGTCCGACCGGGTCATCGCCGTCCCCGAGCTGGACGGGCCGCAGGGCATGGTCTTCGCCCGTCAGGGGTTCAACGTCATCGCCACCGCCAACACCCGTGACCGGGGCGTCAACGAGATGAGCGCCGCGCTCAAACGGCGCTTCAACTTCGAGACGGTCTTCCCCATCCCCGACTTCGACACCGAGCTTGCCCTGGTCGAGGTCGAGGCCACGGCGCTGCTGCGGCAGTCCGGGGTCGAACCGGCGCCGCGCCGGGACGTGTTGGAGGTCCTGGTCGGCACCTTCCGCGAGCTGCGCGCGGCGGGGCAGCGACAGGGACAGAGCGAGCGGATGAACACCGTGATGAGCACCGCCGAGGCGGTGTCCGTCGCGCACGCGGTGGGGGTGCGCGGCTGGTTCCTGCGCGGGGAGCCGGGCGACGCCGCCGACGTGGTCGCGAGCCTCGCGGGGACCGCCGCCAAGGACAGCCCGGAGGATCTCGCCCGGCTGCGCCGCTTCCTGGAGCAGGAGGTGGCGCGCCGACCGGGACCCCAGTGGCGGGCCCTGCACGACGCGCGCCATCTGCTGGCCGACTGATGTCTCCCGCCGCCGCCGACTCCGTCGTCCTCCTCGGCGTACGTCACCACTCGCCCGCCTGCGGCCGTCTGGTCGCCCGCACCATCGAGACGCTGCGGCCCGCGTACGTCCTGGTGGAGGGACCGGCGGACATGAACGACCGGCTGGACGAGCTGCTGCTCGGACACCGGCTGCCGATCGCCGTGTTCAGTCACTACCGGGACGAGAGCCGGGTCGCCACCTCGTGGGCTCCGCTGTGCGACTACTCCCCCGAGTGGATCGCTGTGCGGGAGGGCCGCGCCCACGGTGCCGAGGTGCGGTTCATCGACCTGCCGGCCTGGCATCCGGCGTTCACCGAGCGCGCCGACCGGTACGCCAATCGCTATGCCGACGCCGAGGCCCGGTACGCGGAGGCGACGGCGCGGCTGTGCGAGCACTTCGGCGTGGAGTCGGTGGACGCGCTGTGGGACGGGCTGTTCGAGGTCACCGAACCTGACGGGGCCACCGAACCGGGCGGTACCTCTGGACCGGGTGGAATCGCCGAACGCCTTGACGCGTACTTCGCGTTGGTGCGCGGGGACGCCGAGGCGGATGCGGGGGACCGGGTGCGCGAGGAGTACATGGCGTCCTGGGTACGCGCCGCGGCGGCGCATGCCGGGGGCCGCCCGGTGCTGGTGGTGACCGGCGGCTTCCACCAGCCCGCCCTGCGCACCCTGTGGCGCCGGGAGGGCCCGTCGGACTGGCCGTCGGTGCCGCGGCCACCCGAGGGTGCGCTCGGCGGCAGCTTCCTGGTCCCGTACTCCTTCCGGCAGTTGGACGCCTTCGCCGGGTACCGCTCCGGTATGCCCTCGCCCGGCTACTACCAGCACCTGTGGGAAGCGGGGCCGCGGGCGGCGGCCCAGGGGCTGCTGCGCTCGGTCGCCGAGCGACTGCGGGCCCGCGGGATCCCGGTGTCCACGGCCGACCTGATCGCCGCGCGCGGTCTGGCCCAGGGGCTGGCCCTCCTGCGCGGCCATCCCCGCGAGACCCGGGTGGACGTCCTGGACGGCCTCGCCGGTGCGTTGATCAGCGACGACCTGGACTGTCCACTGCCCTGGACCACGCGCGGCACGCTCGACGCGGGCAGCCATCCGGTCGTGGTGGAGATGATCGCCGCGTGCTCCGGTGCGGCGGAGGGCCTGCTGCACCCCGATACACCGCTGCCACCGCTGGTGCACGAGGTGACGGAGCTGCTCGCCCGCCTGGGAGTGGGCGACGATCCGGTGACTCTGGACCTCACTTCGGCGAACGACCTGACGATCAGTCAGACTCTTCACCGGCTAAGGGTGTTGGGCATACCCGGCGTCACCCGGGTCTCGGGCCCGGCCGACGGTGCCGATCCGGTGTTCAGCGAACGCTGGGAGCCCGGACCGGTGAGCGGTCGTGAGGCCGCGCTCATCGAGGCCGGTGCGTACGGGGCGCGGTTGGACGAGGCGGCGTCGGTGGCGCTCGGCGAACGGCTGCGCGCGGCGGGTACGGAGGCAGGGCCGCTGGCCGGGCTGCTGTTCGACACGGTGCTGTGCGGAGTGGGCCCGCTCTGCGAGGAGTTGCTGGGGACCCTGGCGGCTCAGGTGGGGCAGGTGCCGGAACTGGGGCCGGTGGGCGAGGTGTTGGGGGCGGCGCTGGGCCTGTGGCGCCATGACCGGATCTTCGGCGTGGCCCGCGATCGGCTGCTGGGCGCCGTGGTGTCGGGTGCGGTGGAGCGGGTGTTCTGGCTGGTGGAGGGGGTGCACGGCGGATCCGGGGTGGACTTCGCACGGCTGCGCGCGCTGGTGGCCGCCCGGGACGCCCTGCTGCACGCGCCGGAACTGCTGTCGGTCACCCGGCAGTCCGCCACCGAGGCCGCAACCCGTATCGGCCGGGACCTCCGCGCCCCTGCGGATCTGCGGGGTGCCGCCGTCGGACTGCGCTGGGCGCTCGGCGCCCCGGACGACCCGGCGGCGACCGCGCGGGCCCTCGCCTCCGCCCCTTCGGACACCCTCGGTGACTGGCTGGCCGGACTGTTCGCACTGGCCCGGGACGAGGTGGCGCACGGCGAGGGGTCCCTGGTCGACGTGGTGGACGGCATCGTCTCGGTACTGCCCGAGGACGACTTCCTCACCGGTCTGCCCGCGCTCCGACAGGCCTTCGCCTTCTTCCCGCCCCGCGAACGGGAGCGCATCGCGGAACGCCTGCTGGAGCGGCGCGGCAGACAGGGATCGGCACGCACCCTGCTCCGCACGACCGCCGACCCACTGCTACTGGCCCGCGCCAGGGCCCTGGAGGAGAACGTGACCCGCCTCCTCGACCGTCACGAACTGAGGACGCCACGGTGAGCTCCCCCTCCCCTACCCCGAACCCGACGCCGGGCCCCGACCCGCACCTCACCCCCGACCCCACCCTGGAGCGCTGGCGGTTGATCCTCGGGTCCGCTGCCGAGCGTTGTACCGGCTCGCTTCAGGGGGCCGCGCTCGCTCGTGATGTCGCACTGGAGTGGCTGTACGGTCGTGACGAGGATCAGCGGCGTCGTGGGGTGCGTCGTGGGGCGGTGGGCGATGCGCGTCAGGGTGGTACCGGGCCCTCGCAACTGACCCCGGTGGACTGGCTCGACGACATCCATCGGCTCTTCCCCAAGGAGACCGTGGAGCGGCTGGAGCGCGATGCCGTCGAGCGGTACGAGATCCACGAGATCGTCACCGATCCGGACGTCCTCGCCCGTGTCGAGCCCAACCAGACCCTGCTCCGCGCCGTCCTGCGCACCAAGCACCTGATGAACCCCGACGTACTGGCGCTGGCCCGGCGCATCGTCGAGACGGTGGTGAACCAACTCCTGGAGCGCCTGCGCCCGGAGGTCCGCCGGGCCTTCACCGGCTCCCGCTCCCGGCGCCCCAGCCGACTGCCCCTGGCCCGCGACTTCGACTTCAAGAGCACCGTCCGGGCGAACCTCTCCCACTACCAGCCGGCGGAACGCCGCATCCTGATCCAGCGACCGCACTTCCACTCCCGTACCCGCCGCCACCTCGAACAGTGGCAACTGGTGCTGCTGGTGGACCAGTCGGGGTCCATGGTCGGATCGGTCATCCACTCCGCCGTGACCGCCGCCTGTCTGTGGAACCTGCCGGGTCTGAAGACCCACCTCATCGCGTTCGACACCGAGGTCGTGGACCTGACGAGCGACGTGACCGACCCGGTGGACCTGCTGATGAAGGTCCAGCTCGGCGGCGGCACCGACATCGCGCGCGCCGTCGACTACGGTGCCGGACTGGTCGAGAACCCCCGGCGTGCCGTCGTCGCCGTGATCTCCGACTTCTACGAGGGCGGGGACCCCTATCGCCTGGTCCGCACCGTGCGCGGCCTGGTCGAGCAAGGGAGCACCGTGCTGTGTCTGGCCGCGCTGGACGAGGAGGCCGATCCCGTCTACGACCGGGACCTCGCGGGACGGCTCGCGCGGGCCGGGGCGCATGTGGGGGCGATGACACCGGGGCATCTCGCCGAGTTCGTCGCCGAGAAGGTCGGCGGGACGGGGCAGGGCCGATGACCCGCGCCGACCTGCGGGCGCTGACGCCCGAGACCCTCGCCGCCCTCGCCAACCGGGGCCTCGTCAAGCGCGCCGAGAAGGACCTCGCGGCGGGCTCCGGCCCGGAGGTGACCACCGCCGCCGACGGCGCGGTGCACGGCGTCTTCCCCGACGGCACCACGACCGTACTGCCCGCGGGCGTGGGCCTGGACGCCGCCGACTGCTCCTGCGGCGCGGCGGGGGTGTGCCGCCACCGCCTCGCGCTGGTGCTCGCCTACCAGCGCAGGCCCAGCACCACCACCGTCGCCAATGAACCCGACGGACCGCCCGCATCGGTCCAACCGGCCGCCGCCGAGCGCGTGTTCGTCGACTGGTCCCCCGGTGAGTTCGACGACGAGACGCTCACCGCGTCCCTGGGCCGACCCGCGCTGACCGCCGCGCGGCGGGTCCTGGACCGCGGCTACACCGCCCGACTGCACCGCGCCCACCCCGAGGACCCGATCCCCCGGGTCGAACTGCCCACCTGCACCGTCAGCTTCCCGGTCCCCCACGAGCTGGGCTACGCCCTCACCGACGCGGTCGGTGCGCTGCGCGGCGAGGTCGTGGCCCTGGCGGTCTGGGCCTTCCGCACGGCAGACGCGGGAAATACGGCAGACACCGAGCAGACCACATACGTGACCGTCGGCGGCCCAACCGCCGCCACAGCCACAGCCACCACGCCCACCGACGCCCGCGGCGACGACGCGCTGCGCGCCGCCCTCGCCCTCACCGACGACCTCCTCCTGGACGGCGTCCAACAGGCGGGCCCCGTCTTCGCCGCCTCCCTCCGTCGCTGCCACAAGGCGCTGACCGCCGCCTCCCGGCACTGGCCCGCCGGGGCGGTGGCCGAGCTACGCGAGCAGGTCGACGCGCACGCCGCGCGCAGCGCCCACTACGACCCGGCGCGCTTCGCCCTGCTGCTCACCGAACTCCACGCCCGCCACCGCGCCGCCGAACGCGACCCGGTCGGTGTCCTCGGCACCAAGGAGGCCCCGACGACCCCGCTGCGCCGGGTCCGTCTGGTGGCGCTCGGCTGCCGGGTCAGCGGCACCGCCCAGGACCGTACCGCCGAGACCTTCTTCGCCCACGCCGACGCCGGAGTCACCCTGGTCCTGCGCAAGCGCTGGGAGTTGACGGAGGGTCAGGACCTCACCGGACACGACCTGTCCGCGCGCCGTCTGCTCAACTCCCCGCTGCGCGCGCTCGCCACGGCGAACGTCGTGAGCGAGCACACGTCCCGCGCCGCGGACCGTACGGTCACCATCTCGCGAGGCCGGATCGCCGCCACCAGCGTCACCCCGGTCGGCTCCGCCTGGACGGAGCTGCCCGCCACCCTGCTGGTCCGGGACGTGGCGGCGCATCTGCGGGCCATCGGCGACCGGCCGCCGCAGCTCATCCGCCCGCGCGTGGCGGCGGAGTCCGTACGGGTGGTCGCGGTCGCCGTCGTGGGGTCGATCGGCTACGACCCCGCCGGACAGGTACTGGAAGCGGTGCTCCACGATCCGGCGGGCAACGAGGTGCTGGTCCGGGCCGCGTACAACCCGCTGTGTCCGGGCGGTCTGGACGCGCTCGCCGCCGCGCTCGGCGACGAGGACGTCCGCTGCGTCAGCGGCATGCTGACCCGCGCCCACGGCCGCGTCGTACTGGAGCCGCTGGCCGTGCTGACCTCCTCCGGTGTGGTCGTCCCCGACCTCGCCCCCGGGGACGGCACCACCGCGCTCGCCACGACCTCGCCCCGCCCGGCCGATCCGATCACGGCGGCACTGGAGTCCGCACTGGCCACCCTGGCCGACGCGGCCCACCAGGGCCTGCGCCGCCTGTCCGCCCCCGCCCGCACCGTCCTGACGGACAGCGCCGACCGACTGCACCGCATCGGCCTGCACACCGCCGCACAACGCCTGCGCGAGGTGGACGCGTTGCTCCGACGCGAGGGAGCCGTCGCGGCCGTCCCCGCGTGGGTGGACGCGTCCATCCACCTGGCCGTGAGCCTGGAGACGCACGCGAGTCACGCCGACCACCCGGGCGAGCAGGCGACGAACCGCTGAACGAGCGCCCCGGCGGCGCCAGTTGACCACGTACGCGAGCGACACCGGGGCGCGGCGCTCTCAACCGCTCGCCGGAACCTTCAACTTGTCCCAGCTCTTCTTGCCCGGGATGCCGTCCGCGTCCTTGCCCGAGTAGCCGAGCTTGCGCTGCCAGGCGGCGTAGGACGTACGGTCGGCCTCGGTCCACTCGGGGCCGGGCCCCTTCGTGTAGCGGCCGCAGCCCTCGGCGACGAGCCTGCGGCCCATGGCGGTGACGAGAGGCGACTTCTGCCCGACGTGGAAGAAGGAACTGCCGGGGAACGGCGCGTACTTCGGCTTGGGCGCGGGCGTGCCCGGGTCCTTGCCGCCGCCCTTCCCGGCCAGCCGGTCGGCGATGCGCTGCCGCATCGAGTCCATGGTGAAGCCGCGCGGGTCCTGCTTGCCCGGCTGCCACTCCAGGTGTCCGATGACGGAGCGCTGCGTCCAGCCGTGGTGGCGGCAGATCGCGGCGGAGACCTTCTCGATGGCCTCCTTCTGCGCTTCCGGCCAAGGGTCCTTGCCGTCACCGAGGTTGATGCACTCGAAGCCGTAGAAGTGCGGGTTGCCGTCGACGTTGGCCTGGTTGTCGGTCGGCAGCTTCGTCTCGTTGATGACCGCCCGCAGTACGTCGTTGTCGCCGAGCCCCGCGTGGTTGGCGCGGCCGTTGCCGACGAGGTGGACCTGGCCCTGCTTGTCGATCACCCCGTGGCACAGGGGACCGGGCAGGCCGGAGTAGCCGTCGTAGCAGAGGTTCACGGAGCTGTCGGTGCCCGAGGTGACGGTGTGATGGATCATCACTCCGTTCACGGGCCCCCAGGCTCCCTTGGAGTTGCGGTTGTGGTGGCGCCAGTCGCGTACCTCGTGGACGGTCAGCCCCTCGGCGCGCAGGACCTCCAGCAGCTTCGACGCGCTCATCGGCGTAGCCATCACTTGTCTCCTTCCTCAGCGGTCCTCGCCGCTGCCTTGGTCCGTGAACGGCCGCGCGGAGCAGCCGACTTGGGTGCCTGCTCGACCGGGTGTAGCTCTGCGGCCAGCGGGCCGAAGGCGTACCGCAGGTCGACGGTGTCGCCCTCGCCCGTGATCAGGGCCAGCGGGGCGAAGTGCCGGGCGATGCCCGCGGGGGTCTGAAGCAGCGGGCGGCGTGCGGCATCGGTGGCCCACTCGACGCCGCCCGTGGCGGTACGGGCGGGGACCAGCCAGTGGTCGCCGGTCCGGTAGGCGCCGCCCTCGGCGAAGTAGATCTCGACACCGTCTTCCAACGGGATCCACTCCCCCTCGGTAACGGGCACCGCGCCGCCCTTCAGCGCCGTCGTGCGACCCTGGCGCCGGGGCCCGTCGTGGTGGTCCCAGCGGCGCAGCAACGGGTGCAGATGCGGAAGCCGTCCGACGCGCTGCTCCGGCTCGGCGGACAGCCGGACCCGGCGGCCGGGCAGGTCCAACTCCTCGACGCGCAGCAGCGGCTGGGCCTCCAGCCGCGAGGCGTGGGCGGTGTCGGTGAACTCGACCCGGTCGCCGACCTCCAGATCGAGCTTGGAGTCCAGGCCGAGACTCGCCAACTGCGCCCAGGTACCGTCGAGTTCGTCGACCGGGAACACCACCGAGCCGTTCTCCCGGGACCACTTGAAGGTGGCGTCCTCCGCCCCGCCGTCCGCGTGGACCTCCACCCGGTACAACTGGTTCTCCGGGCCTCGGTAATGGGCGTCGGGGTGGACCAAGCAGGGGTCGCCGTCGGCGTGTTCGGGCCGCTCACCGCGGGCGGCCAGATGGGCGGTGGGCGCCGACTCAGCCCGCGCCCACCCCTCGAACGCGTCACGGACGGCCCGCGGTGACGGCTTCGCGTCCTCGACGCCCAGCGCGGACAGGGTCACCGGCAGCACCTGCCAGACCACCTTGGTACGGACGGCGGTGTCGGGCAGCGCGGCGCCAAGAGCGACCTCGCGCAGCGCCGGGTCCTCGGCCGCGCAGACCGCCCGCTCCCACACCGTGAGGCAGACGACGAACGGCGACTGCGCGGGCGAGGGCAGCCGGTCGCCGGGCCGCTCCGGGTCACGGAAGCCGTCGGGCTGGTTCCAGTAGTCCCAGAAGTCGTCCGCCTCGGGGACGGGCGGCTCCTCGGCGTCGTCGTCCGGCACGGGGGTGCCCGGCGCCGGGCGGTCCGCGTCGCACAGGATGCCGTCGACGTAGTACCGGCCGCCGTGGATCCGCAGGGTGTCGAGGTCGTGCGTGCCGCCCCGGTACTCGATACGGAAGCCGGTGGCGCCGCTGGGTCCGCCGTGCCGTCCGATGAGGTCGGCGGCGAGGGTACGGGCCTGGTGGAGCTGTATCGCGGTCTGTTCGTTGAGGTCCGCGTCCAGTTGGACCCGGCCCTGCTGGGCGACGACCGCGGAGTAGTGCCGCTCCGGGCGGAAGGTGGAGCGCGAGAGATCAGCGTGCATAGAGGAGTCCCCCTGGTTCGGAAGGCTGCGGGTGGTCCGTACGGCGGCGCTGCTCACGTCACGAAGAAGATCCCGGCGTCCGTGCCCGCGGGCGTGTACTCCGCGAGCCGCGCCCTGAGGCCGTCCTCCCGCTGCGGCCGGTACAGGTCGTGGAAGGCGCCGAGTTCACCGCCGTCGTCCGCGCCACGCCGGATCCCCTCGGCACACCGGTCGGCCAACTGACCGTACCAAGGCGTCCCATATCGCTTCGATGCGAACAACGGTCGTACATGACCGGCACGTTCGGCGCCGACGAGGTCGGGAAGGCAGCGGTGGCGGCGAGGAGTGCGTGAGCCGGGCGGGACGAAGCAGTACCGCAGGCAGCCGATGCCGCGCCGGGCCACGTGGAGCCTGCCGGTGAAGACGGAGTTCTCCGCCAACTCCACGGCATGGGCGTGTACTTCGCCGATGACGGTCGTACGGTGCAGCCGCAGCACGGCGTGGGCGTGACGGCAGTCGGGGGCGGAGAGTGCCTCGCGGTCGTCACCCGTGGCGTCCAGGACACTGTCGCGCAGATGGATGTCGAGGGGTTCCTCGGTGACCTCGTCGCCGATGACCTCGATGGAGCCGAGGACGCTGTGCTCGATCTGGAGGCAGGCGGTGGTGCGTTCGAGGACGATGCTGGGTTCGTCGGGCGAGTGCGGCGCGCACTCTGGCTCCAGTGACCAGCCGGGTACGAGCGTGGAGTGCCGGACGACGACGGCGCCCATCGGACCGGTGACGTTGATCCCGCGACCGGCGACGAGCAGTCCGTCCAGGACGACCCTCGGCCGCTCGTGCGACGCGCAATGCGCGTCCACGGCACGGATGTTGAGGGCGTCGGGGCGGTTGCTGTACCAGTCCAGGAGCCGGATCACCGGCCGGGCGCCGTCGGCGGCGCGCAGTTCGAGACGGTCACCGAGGTCGAGGTCGAAGTCCAACTGCTCCTGATAGGCGCCGCTGTGGGTGATCTCGATGATGCCGGTGCGCTCCGGGGTGTGCTGGTGCTGCCAGGCCCGGTAGGCGTCCATGATGCGCCGGTGGGGCTGTCCGGGGCCAACCCGGTAGACGTCGGCGTCGGCGCCTGTGTGAGGCGTGCGGTCGGGGCGCGCGTACTCACCGCCGCCCATGTCGGCACCGAACGCGTAGTGGTAGTCGACCCACACACCCTGCCGGGGCGCGGAGCGGGCACCGAACGCGATGCGTCCCGACTCCGGGTCGAGGGCGACCTGTCCGCGCCCCGGCCGGTAACGCCAGTCGGACAGGTCGGCTACGACGATGTCGGCGAGCGGTACGGGCCGGTCCTCGCCGTCGCGCCGGATGACCAGGCTCTTGCCGGGGCCGTAGTAGTCGGCGAGCCGGTCGCGCAGCAGTCGGCGGGTGAGGAACGCGGGCACGTTGTCGACCGCCGCGATGTGCGCGGGCGAGGGTTCGGGGACGGGCCGGGTGACCAGCGGGGTGTCGTTGCCCAGGAGGGAGAAGGTGTAGAGGTTGCGGGCGCGGTCGACGCAGTAGGCGGGGGACGAGGTCAGGGAGTACGGCTTCAGCCGCCAGACGAAGAGCCCCACCCCGGCCGGTGTCCAACCGCCTTGTGTCCTGGTGGAGTTGGCACGTCGCACATCGGCCATCCTGGCCGTCTCCTCGAACGGGCCGCCCGCGAGGGCGAGCGCCGCCCCGTCCCGCAGGTCCACCAGCCGCCCGCGCTCGCCGCGCCGACCGGTGCCGTGCAGCTTGACCGGCTGGGTGTGGGCCACGTGGCGGGACAACTCGACGGCGCGCGCGGGCCAGTCGGCGACCTGCTCGGAGAGTTCCTCCAGCAGGTGCAGGGTGCCCTTGCGGCGCCGGTTGGCCACCGTGCCCGCCACATCCCGGCGCGGGGCGACGGCCTCGGCGAGCGCGTCCCGGCCGCCGCGGTGCAGACCGGTGGTGAGGACCCGCTCATAGCCGGGCAGCATGCGGTAGCCGACCAGGTCGCCGAGGTAGGGCAGCACCCAGGGCACGGCGGTCTCCACGAACAGGTCCTCGTAGCCTTGCTGGACGCCGTCACGGACCCGGTTCAACTGTTCGGCGATGACGGCGAGCAGGGCCCGCAGCGGTTCGCCCTCCTCGGCGTCGCGCAGTCGGTGCCGGCGGGGCAGCAGAGCGGCGAGCCCGTCGGGATCGCGGGACGGCCGGGCGGCCGACATCTCCAACTCGGCGTCTGAGGACATCACTTGGCCTCCGTCAGAATCAGGGTGTCCGTGGCCCGCGCCGACAGCAGGGCGAGTTGAGCCGGGCGGATGCCGCGGAAGACGAACACCGTCCGGCCCTTGGGCAGGCGCCGGGTGTCGGTGATGTCGGGGTTGAGGCGCAGGAGTTCGGCGAGGGGGACGCCGTAGCGGGCGCAGACGGACGTGAGCGTCTCGCCGTTCGGGTCGGTGACCGTGTGGGTCCGCTCCTCGTACGCCGCCGGGCGCGCGGGGACCGACGCCCTCGGGAGGCCGGGGTCCGCGAGCAGGGCGGCTAGTTGGTCCGGCCCCGCGGAGGCGGGGACGCCGGTGAAGACGTCGACGTCCACGTAGTCGACTCCGGGCACGGTGTGCGCGGTGGCGAGGACGTCGGAGAGCCGGGCAGGCTGGCCCAACTCACGTCCCTCGAAGCCGAGTTCGCGCAGCAAGGCCTGCCGAAACCGGGGTTCGACGCTCTCCCAGGCGTGGTCGGGGGCGAGCTTCACCTTGGCGGCGATCAGCAGCAGGACGAGTTCGCGTGCGTCCACGCGGACCGGCAGCACGGGGTCGCCATACTCGGTCAGGGCCCCGCGCAGGGGCCGCAGAGCATCGTCGGTGAGTGGTACGTCATCCGTACCGGCGACGGTCACATGCAGCAAGCGCCGTCGTCCGTCGAAGAGTTCGCGAGCCGAGGCCCGACCGACACCGGCGCGGGAGCGGGCGAAGTCCTCGTAGTCGGCCGGGGAGACCAGCCGGTCGAGCGCGGAGACGGCGAGCGGGATCGTGCGGCGGGCGAGCGCGGGCCCGTCCGCGTCCGCGCCGCCGGTCGCGGGCAGCGGGTTGGTGACCCCCGTGACGCCCAGCGGGCGGGTGAGGGGCTGGGTGATCCGGTCGGCGGGCACGTCGGCCGCCTGGCCGGTGCCGAAGCGGTAGCGGGCGCGGACGTTCTCATGGCCGCTGGGCAGCCGTGCGCCATGGACGCCGTCGCCGAAGGTCACGGTGGTCCGGCCGTCGGAGGCGGTGCCGGTGACGTACACGCGCTCGGTCGGGCCGCGCCCGGCGAGACTGTCGACCCGGTGCCAGAGCACCCCGTCCACCCGGATCTCCAACACCGGTACGGCACCCAGGGGGTTGTCGGCGGCGAGCCAGGTCAGCGGGGTCTGCCAGAGTGCGAAGGTCTGGTGGACGCGGTCGAAGTCACCGCTGCCGATGGCCTCTTCGCGGCTCTCGCCGTGGGTGGCCTCGACGACGTTGCCGAGGACCCGGACGGTTGCCCGGTGGTAGCGGTGGGCCAGGTCAGTGGTGAGGGTGAGGCGGGTGTGGACATGGTCGCCCGGGAGTCGCGGGTCCACGACCGGGTCGGCGGAGGCGATCACGACCACCTCACTGGCCGTGACACCGATCGTGCCGGGTACGTCGGTCCGCGCGCCGCTGACGACGAGCGCACGGCCCGGCCCCAACCCGTCGTACAGCTCGGCGAGTTCGATCTCGTTGCCGTGCACGTCCTCGCCGAGCGGCTCGTCGGCCGGACGCAGTGGTTCGCCCGCCGCGTGCACGGTGGTGTCGCGGATATGGGAGAGCAGGACATCGTGCTCGTCCAACCACGGGTCGGTGAGGGTGAGTTCGGTACCGCGTCCGGTGATGCCGTAGTTGGAGTACGCCACCGTACGGACGGCCGCGACCTGGGTGGTGACGAAGGCGAGCTTGGCGTCGCCGGGGACCGCGCCGCCCTTCGAGGGGCGCTGGATCGCCACCCGACTGCCGACGGTGATGCCGTCCTGGACGCTGTCCAGTCGCAGGACACGGCGGTTGAGCGGCGCGGGCTCGCTCGCGATGACGATCTCCACGTTCGGCTCGGTGGTGCCGACCGTGTACGTGGCACTCACCTGGTACTCGCCCTGGGTGAACTGCCTGCTGTCGCCGGGCTTCAGGGAGAACTCCTCGGTGGCGCCGTTGTGGACGGCGATCCGTACCGTGCCGTCGTCCTCCGGACGGGAGACGGACAGGGTGCGCTCGGGCAGGCCGTTGTGGAGGCGGGCGATGACGCCGTCCTCCTGCCGTATCGGCTTGCGGCCCCGGTCGGCCCCGGCCGACAGGTCGACCTGGCCGGGCCCCAGAGCGAACGTGACCTGCTCGGCGACGGGCAGGTTCTCGGCCCGCTGGTCGGAGCCGCTCCCCTCGACGTACTGGAACTCGGCGCGCACCGGCACCTTGCCCGCCGGGTCATGGACCACGCGCATGCTCGCGAGCACCGCGCCGGTCAGCGGCCAGTCGGCGGTGCGGATGACCCGGCCGCGCTCGTCCTGGACGGGCTTGAGCGGGGCAGTGGCGCCGAAGGGGGCCGCGGTGACCCGCATCGCGAGCAGCTCGCGCAGGAGGGGTCCGGTGCCCGGAGCGGCGGCGGCGCGCCAGGCCGGGTAGAGACTGCCGAGGCCCGGGGTGAGCGCCGTGAGAAGGCGGGCGGTGTCGGTGCCGGGGGTCCCTTGTCGGGGGGTGGGGGCGGTGGCGCGCAGGGCGGGGAGGACGGCGCTCAGGGCATGGAGGGCGGCACGACGGGGATCAAGGTGGGCGGCCTGGCGAAGGTCGGGGTGGGCAGTCTGATGTGGGTGAGCGGTCTCGTGTGCGGCGACGGGCTCCACCGGTTGTGCGGGGGCCAATTCCCGTGCGCGCTCGGTCAGTTCCGCGAGCTCCGCTTCCAACCGCTCGAACCACGCCGCCACATCGTCGTACGACTCGGCCAGCACCTCGGCCTCGCGTAACCGCGCGATGGGCTCGCCGAGACGGGCCGCCAGACTCTCCGGTGTCGTGATGCCGTCCAGGTCCGCGCGCAACGGGGCGAGGACCTGGGCGTCGAAGTCGTCGATCAGGCGGCTCACCGGGCGCGGATCGGGGACCTCGGGGGTCGGCGGCTCGTCCCCCGGCTCACCGGGCCCGGCAGGGGCGGCGATCCAGCGTCGTACCGCGTCCACCAGCTCCGAGAGCGTGGGCGGGGCCGACTTGGGCAGCGTGATCGCGGTGATCCCGTCCTCGCGGTCGACACGGACACCGGCGATGGTCAGCAACTTGCGTTCGCCACCCGCCTGTTCACCGAAGACGAAAAGGAGCTGGTCGCCGGTCTGAAGTGAGTTCGCGGTGCCCTCCACGAACAGTTCGGAGCGGCGGTCGAGGTCCTCGGGGGTGAGGAGGGAGGGGCGGCGGCGCCGTACGGTCAGCTCGTTCCAGTCCCAGCGGGCGGTGAGGTCCCGCGCGGTCTCGAAGGTCAGCGACCGCTCGTCGGCGGAGGCGGGCACGCTGTGGCTGCGCGCGCCGCCCGGGATCAGTACGGGCAACGCCTCGGCACGCGGGTCGCGTTCGAGGGTGTACGCGAGGTGGGTACCGGCCGCCACTCCGGGTCGGGGCCGGTGCCCGACGAGCCGGCCCAGCTGCACCAGCGAGCGGTGTTCGTCGGCCGTGCGGAGGTAGGCCTCGTCGGCGATCCGCTCGGAGTGGAAGGTGAGCAGGTCACCGAGGACGGCGGCGGCGTCGAGCAGACCGATCGCCGGGTCGTCGGGCGTACGGACGGTCAGGCTCGCGAGAGCCGGGTACGCGGGCGAGGCGAGCCGGTCGAGGAGAGCGGCGAGGAACGAACCGTACTCACCGACGCGGTAGTCGAGCGCGGTGCGGCCGGGCGGGTTGTGGAGCGGGGCGGGGGCGAGGCGCTCGTCCTGGCCGCCGCACGCGCCGCCGCAGGAGCAGGCCTGGCTCATCGGGTGCCTCCCAGAGTGATCGCCAGCCGCCCGTGTTCGGGCCGGTCGGGGTCGTTGGCGCAGGTGGCGATCTCCAGCGGGCCGAGCCGCAGCACGCCGTCCTCCCGCTCTCCTCGGTCCTGCTCGAACAGCCGTCGCAGGCAGGTGACTTCGACGCTCTCCACTCCGGGTACGGCCGCCGCGGCGGCCACCAGACGGCTGAGCCGGACGGGTTCGCCGAAGGTCAGCGCGTCGGGGTGGAAGAAGCCGAGCCGTCCACCGGGCAGTCGGCCGCTGCCGAGGACGCGGTACAGGTCGGCCAGGATCTGCCCGTGCTGATGACCGGGCCGCGCACAGACCGTGAACGCGATGTCCAGCGGCACGAGTTGGGCGGGGACGACGACCAGATCGTGCCCGATGCGCCGGTACGCCTCCAGTGCCTGTGTCACCGAGTCGAGCAGCCCCTCCGGCGGGGTCTCGCCGCCGTACGCGTCGATCGCGACGTGGGCCTCCAGGAGGCTGCCGGTCCAGCGGATCTCTGCGGCGGCCCGCTGGACGCCGGGCAGGGCGGAGGCGAGGGCCGCGTAGTCCTCGGCGGTGACCGCGCGCAGGCGGGTGCGACGCAGGTCCAGTGGCGCCAACCGGCGCGCCTGCTCCAGGGGTTCGGGCTCGGTGCCGCCGGTTGCGGGCAGCGGGTTGCGGACTCTGGCCGCCGGAACCGGCCCGCCCAGGTCTTCGGCCAGGACGGCGTCGGTCGCGAAGGCACCGGCCGCGACGACAAGGTGGTTGATGGCTTCCGCACCGACGTTGCCCGCGATGCCGCCGCCCAGGCGACAGCGCACCGCCAGGCGTGCTCCCGGTGTCGGCTCGGCGCCGTACCGTCCGTCGCCGAAGCGCAGGGCGAGGCGTCCGTCGTCCTCCGGTTCGCCGACGAAGTGCCGGTCGCGGGGGCCGCTGTCGAGCAGATCGCGGCGCGGCTCCCACCTCGCGTCGCCGTCGCGGAGGCGTACGGCGGGCAGGGCGCGGCGCGGGTCCTGGGCGAGTGCGGCGGTCGCCGAACCACGCAGGGCCGGTTCCTCGGGGTGGAGCCCGTCCGCGTACGTGGAGCCCCAACTGTGCGTGATCTCCCAGGCGATGTGGTCGTCCAGCACGGTGCCCGCGCGGGCCCGAGCGGTGAGGATCTCGACGCGCCGCAGCTTGACGGCCAGCAACTCGTCACTGCGGTGCAGCAGTTCACGCAGCGCACGGACGGGACGGCCGCGCAGCTCCAGCCGTTCCAGCACCTTCAGCCCGAAGATCACGGCGAGTTCGCCGATCTCGTCCCCGCTGAGCCCGTCGCGGTCGTGGGCGCTGCGCCACAGGTCGACCAGCCGTTGCCGGATCCGACCGGGGATGGCGGCGATCCGCTCGGCCTGTCCGGCGGCGACGGTCGCCGGGTCGGGGTACGGCACGGCCTGGGTGACGGGCGCGCGACCGAGGACGGGACGGAAGCGCGGCCGGATGCTCGGGTACACGGACTGGGCGAGCAGGGTCCGCAGGGCCGCGGTCTGCGCGTACGCGGTGCCCGGCACCACACACTCGTGCGGCTGTCCGGCCCGCTCCAGGCCGAGCCCGGCGCGTACGACGGCCCGCTCCCCCACGACGTCGAACAGTTCGCGCACATCGTCCGGGGACAGGGCCCGACCGCTCTCCGCTCGATCCGTCAGCGACGTGATGAGCCGTGCCGGGGAATTGCCCTCCCGGCGGTCGTCACACCCGAACTCCCTTGGCCCACAAGGCGCTACGACCGCCGGGACGGACGGCACGGTGACCGTCCCGTCGTGGCCGGAGCGGCCGTGGTCGACCAGAACCGCGTTGCCGCGAGCGAGGGTCACGTCCTCCACGGGCAGGCAGTTCCGCCCGCCGCGCGTGGTCAGGCGGAGCGGGAAGCGCAGGGCGTCCTCGGTGGCCCAGGTGACCTCCAGAACGGGCTGGTCCTCGATGCGGTCCAGGCCGGGGGTGACGGAGGTGAGGCGTACGGCCTGGCGGTGACGGGGGTCGGCGTCGCCCGGGGTGCCGGTGCGCGGGCCCTTGACCTCCTCCAGGATCAACACGTCGCCCGGCTTCAGATCGAGCCTGCGCTCCCGGCAGGTCTCGGGTTCCGTCCACTCGTCGCGCAGGGTGGCGGCGGTGGCCCCCATGGGCAGCGCGCACACCTCTCCGCCCCAGGTCCACAGCCGGATCGCGTTGTGCGCGACCCGCAGGTGGAGCGGCTCGGTGACGACGACCGATTCGAAGACCTCCACGGAGCCGCGTTCGTCCAGGTCGCCGAGGTCGTTCTCGTCGATGACCGGGCCGGGCGGCGGCCGGTCGTGCGGGTCGAGGTGACGGATGTCGACCGAGGCGAAGCGGAAGGAGCCCGGCGCCAGGGTGTGGTCGGCGGCGGTCTCGACGGTCACGTAGGTGCGGGCGTTGCAGCCGTCGTGCAGGGCGTGGTCGATGAGCCGGACGTGGCGGCGTACGGAGACGCGGCGGCGCGCGGTGTCGAGGTAGGTCTCGGTGGCGACCGCGTCCTGCTGGTAGCTGATCTGGTCGCCCGTGTACGCGAGCAGCTCCACAAGGGTCGTACCGAGGTCGGCGGGGTTGCGCTCTGCCCAGTCCGGGGTGGTCAGCGCGAGCCGGTCGAGCAGCAGCCCGCGGATGGTGTCGTAGTCGCGGGCCGTGTAGTCGATGACGGGCGCGGACGGGAGGAGGGCACTCTCCTCGGTCTCCTCCACGCGGTCGAAGGGGGTCGGGCGGTCCGGCCGGAACGTGAACTCCGCGCTGTGGTACCGCTGATCGAAGCCTCGGTAGGGCGTGCTGCCGGGCCGTCCGTACGGGTCGGACTCCACCAGCGACATCCGGTAGCGGGAGGTGTCACCGGCCCGGTCGAGGGTGACGTAGAGCCGGTCGTCCAGTTCGGGGTCCTCCTCGCGTTCGACGCTGACGTCGACCGCGCGGATGTCGGTGACGCGTCGGCCGCCGTCGACGCGGACGTTCTCGAGGGCGAGGCCGTGCGGGGCCTTGCCGAGGAAGGTGACGGTGAGCAGCAGCCCGTCGTCGCTGACCTCGACGGCGTCAACTCCGTTGAGCCGTGCGGCGCGTACCTTGGCCCGCCGGGTGGTTCCCGCGCTCATGCCGCCCTCCCCTCGAAGACTTCCTCCCGTACCGCCCCGGTGGCGCGGACGACGTACGAGAGCCGGACCCGTACGACGTCGTCTCCGCACTCGATGTCGAGGGCCAGCACCTCGACCAGGTCGCCGAGCCAGCGCTGGAGCGCGGCCTGGACGGCGAGTTCGAGGGTGCTGACCAGTTCGGGGCTGTTCGGGGCGAAGACCAGATCGAGCAGCCCGCAGCCGAAGTCGGGGCGCATCACGCGCTCGCCGGGGCTGGTGAACAGCAGTTGCTCGATCAGGTCGTGGACGTGCTCGGCGGGGCGGGCGTGGGCGGTACGTCCCCGCCGGTCGGGGTGGAAGGGGAACGCCATGTCGGCGCACAGACGGGTGTGTTGACTCGTCGGCCTCATCGGACGGATACCTTTCGCTGCGCGGCCTGGACGACGGCCGGCCCCTGCGGGACGAGGGCCGCGCTGAAGCACTGGGCGGCGGAGGTGTCGAGCAGGACGGGCGCGCCGTCGACCGTGACGCCGGTGTCCGCGGCGGTCCAACGGACCGTGGTGCACGGCGAGGACACGCCGTCGACGGTGTGCGGGCAGCCGGTGACGGCGTAGGGGTGGTCGCTCGTGACCACGGCGACTCCCCCGATCCGTACGCCATCGGGGGGTGGGGTGGCGGGCGCGACGCGGCCACCGTGCGGGCAGCCGATCACGGCTCCGGCTTCCAACAGACTCCCGGACAACTTCTCTCCCCCGTCGGCTATCGCTTGGAGTTCACGGTCAACTGGCCTTGGTTCACGGTGACTTCGCCGCCCCGAAGCACGATCTCGGCGCCCGCCCCGGTGGCGATGACCACGGCGTCCTGGGTGATACGGATGGACGCGCCGTCCTGGGCCTGGAGGAGGATCCCCTGCTCGGCCCCGGCGGTGTCGTTGAGCACGATCTTGTGCGCCTGCGGGGTCTGCACGACGACCGGCTTGCTCGCGGCGCCCGCCCGCAGCTCCCGGCGCGCGTCGGGCGGCAGTTCGTCGGCGTCGCCGTACCAACACCCGGTCCACACCGGGAAGCTGGGGTCCCCCTGCTCGAACTCCACCCACACGCCCGCACCGGGCGGCGGCACCACGAACTGCCCCGACTGCGGCCCGGTGAACGGCAGGCAGGGCAGCGCCCAGGTGGACGGCTCGCCACCGAGGACGTCCGGGACCTCGGCCGTGATCCGGCCGAGGCGCAACGGGTCGTCGTTGCTGACCACCCGGCCACGGAACTTGCCGAGGTGACGATTGCTGGGTGCCGCCATGGTGGAGGTACTCCTGGTCGGTGGGTGAGCGGGGGTCACGATTCGCGGGTCACGGGCTGTGGTTCATGGCCGGACGTGGTCGCTACGGGCCTCCAGTCCCTCCCGGGAGAGGGTGAAGTTCTGCTGGAACGACCCCGGACGCAGGTTGTGGGTCACGGACTTGACGAAGTAGTCACCGTCGTAGGCCCGTCCCGCCCCGCGCACGCCGACGAGTCGGCGCGGCTGGAGGAGGTAGCCGTGCCGGATGACATCGAGCGAGCCGGAGCCCGAGATGACGTCGGCGGACACCGCGGCGCGGGCGAGGAGTTCGGCCTCGGCCTGCTCACGCTGCTGCTTCGCGGTACCGGCAAGGGTCTTGCGCTTGAGCGCGGGGGTCGGCCGCCTGCCGAGGGCGGGGCGCAGCGGGCTGATCGGCGGCTGGGGCAGCAGGGTCGACTGCCGGGTGCCCGGGTCCTGCCAGCGCGCCTGCGGCTCCTCCCGCGCCGTACCGTCGTACGCGAAGGTCAGTTGGTCGACGGTGGAGGCCGCGTCCATGTTGACGTCGAGGGCGTGCTGACGGAGCCCGAGCCGGACCTCGGGCCCCCAACGGGCCGATGACCGGCCGGGGTCGGGGCCGGGTTCGAGGTAGAAGGTATAGCCGTTGGCGCGGGCGAGTTCGGTGACGTACTGAAGATCCGTCCCCGTCTGGTAGTGGACGCGGAGGTCCTGGTGCGGGGGCTGGGCCACCTTCTCGGTGTAGACGTCCGGCCGGATGCCGTACGCGGAGTACCGGCGCAGGATGGCGAGGACGCGCTCGGACGGCGGCAGATTGGGGTAGCGGGCGGTGCGCTCCTCCAGGTCCATGAGCAACGTCAGATCCTCGCCGGTGACGGTGAGGGTGGAGTGCCCGGGGATGTTGCTGGCGCCGACCTCCTGCCGCACGATCAGCCCGTCGAACAGCACCTCGGGGGTGCCGCGGACGCTGACGGTCAGGATGACGCGGGTCTTCGGGTCGAAGAACCCCTCCGGCAGCAGCCGTTGGTTGATCAACCCGTTCTTGGTGAGGTCGAAGGCGAACTGGAAGCCGCTGCGCTCACCCGCGGTGGCGGTGATCTGAGCGGACAGCAACGCCTCGGCGACCTCGGCGGGAACGGGGCGGGTGAGCGTGGGCCCCATGAGGAGCTGGACATGGACGGGCCCCTGCCCCACGGGCTGTTCAGACACGCCGCTCTCCTCGCGGGAACCCTCCGGCGAGCGGGATACCGATGACGCGCCCCGCCTCGTCCGTCAACTCACGAGGATCGAGGAGGGGATTGGCGTCGGCGATGCGCCACCACTGCCCGGGGTCGCCGAGGTAGCGCTGCGCGAGCAGATCGGCCCGCTCCCCCGCACCGACTGTGTGCGCCTCGGTCTCCGCACCGAGCGGAGGGAGCAACCGCCGTTTGATGTAACGGACTTCGGTGCCGTCGCTCCGCCGATGCACACCGATCTCGGCGTCGTGGTACCGGCTCGTGCGCGGGTAGGGATGGGAGCCCGGTAGGGAATCCAGGGCGCTCTCGTCGGACTCGGTGTCGGCCATGACGTGCGGGTCATCCCCTTCCGGTGCCGGTGAGAAGGTCGGCGCCGCCGAGCCCGAGGGCCCCGAGACCACCGCCCCGGGCCGCGGCGGCGAGCCGCTCCTTCTGCGCCAGGTGCGCCAGGTACAGATCGGCACCGCGATGCCCGGCGGGCAGATCACTGACGGTGAGGATCTTCATCCCGACACTGAGCGAGGCCCGGATCGGATTGAGGTTCACATCGAACGCGGACTCGTTGACGGAGAGTTCGGTGAGCCGTACGGGCATGACCCGCTTGCTCCCCCAGGTGAACAGGGTGAGCGGCATCTCGATCGGACTGATCTCGATGGCCCCCTTCTTCGTCAACCGGCTCGCGGCCCGTAACTGCGCGGTGGTGGGCTGCACGAGCATCTCCAGGGTGGCGAGCTGCGGATGTATCCCATCGGGCGCGGCAACGTCGAGCTGGTCGGTGGCGTCGATCTCGGCGGTGAACTTCCAGGTCTCCTGGGCGGGGCCCTTGAGCCGGAGCGCCTCGTTCCGATCCCCGCCACCGGTTCCACCCCCTCCGGCGTCGCCGCTGTCCCCGGCGGACTGGGGCGCGATGCTGCGCTCCAGGGTGTCCGGGTTGAACTGGAGGACGATGACGCGCTGGGGGGTGCCGGTGTCGGGGTCGACCACGACGAGGCCGGAGCGGACGGGTCGGGGGATGTCGGGGTAGCGGGTCACGGTCAACCGTCCTTCAGACTCTCGAGCAGGACCTTGGAGCCCGCCCGGACCCGTTCGTCCGGGTCGTTCTCCGCCAGCCGCCGCAACAGGGCCTCGCATTCCGGCCACGCGAGGTAGACGGTCGCCCAGGCAGCGGCATTGCGGATCTCCGGATCACGGTCTTCAGCGGCCGTCCGGAGCATCTCGAAGATCTCGCCGTCGAATTCCTTCGGCGCGAAGAGCGCGAGACGGACGAGGTGGCGCGCCGTGTCCGCCTTCGACATGCCCTCATCGGCTGCCGCGAGGACGTCTTGGCGTGAATAGGGCGTCAGCAGCGCGGAGATCCGATGGGCGAGCGTTTCGACGGCAGCCCGGTCCGCACCGAACACGATGACGACCGAGACCTGAGTGATGAGGTCCTCGACATACATCACCCAGAGTTCCGCGGCCACGCCCCAGGTGACGGTCTTCTTGTAGTTCGCGTCGCCGCGTTCCGCGTTGGAGTCCACGACCTGCCAGTCGGCGCTGCGTGTGATGGCGTCCACGGAGCCCCACCCGGGCAACTTCCGCAGGGGCAGGTGAATCTCGGTGTAGCCGATCTCAGCCATGGTAGCCTCGTTCCAATTTGCTTTCGAATGCGCTGTCCGCCGGCATTCCCACGATTCCGACGAGTTCCCGATAGATCTCCACCAGGAACTTCCCCTTGGCTTTGGGGTCCTTGGGAGAGTAGACAAGTCCCTTGGCGTCCGCCCAGATCTTCAGGTTGACGGCGGTACGACGAAGAACCTCTTCCGACGCCGCGGTAGGCGGCTGAAGGGGGGTCTTGTTCCTGATTTCCTCCGCCACTCTCTCCCACAGCGGTTTGGCCGCTCTCATCTTGTCCCCGCCGATGCCGTAGGCGTTCTGCACCATATGACCGCTGACTTCCTTGAACCTCTGCATCAGCGTGTGGATCTCGGGGGCGAGATGCTTCTTCCCCTTGGGCTTCGGGGGATTCAGGAAGCCCGTCCCCACCGATTCCGATACCGATGCCCCGCTGCTCACGTCGTCCCAGTACGTGGGAAGCCCGGACATCCGGCGTGCGGCGAGCAGCCACTCGGTCTGCCGACCGGCCGCCTGGCCACCGATCACCTGATAGCTGAACTCCCCGAACTTCCCCTTCATCGCTTCCTTGTTGTTGATCGCCGCACGCCCGGACAGCGGAAGCTCCGGGAGAAGATTCGCGATGTGCGGCCCACCCGCCTCGGAGGCCATGACCGCGGCCAGGTTCGGGACCATGACGAACGGCGTGCGCCCTGTCTCGATCAGACCTATGAGAGTCGCGGTGAACACCGCCTGTTCCATGGTGTTGACGCTGGGGAGTTGACTTCCCTGCCACTTGTCCCGTTCTCCGGCCAGGGATTCGAGCATCCGCCCGCCCATGAGGGTCCCGTTCGGCTCCGCGTCCAGGAGCGCCTTGGCCTCCTCAGCGTAGGTGAAGTTCTTGTCGACGCCCTCGGGCGCGAGTGTCGTACCGCCACCGCCGTTCTCCGTATGCTTCAGGTACAGGCGGGAGTTGTACTGGGGATCACCGGCCTCGACCTGGAGCATCTCGTCGCTCTTGTGCGGCAGCGGGTTGTCCAACGTGTGACGCAGCATCGGCGCGATGCCGACATCCGCGGGAACGGTACGGGTGCGGGCGGCCGTGGGAGCGCCGTCGGGGTCGCGGGGCGGACCCCCGATGCCGATGCGCTGTGACTCGGCGATCACGTGGTCCGACCTCAGCACATGGTTGACCATCGCGTCGACGGCGTCGGCGAGTTCGATGGTGTCCATCTTCAGGCCGGTCGCGACCTGCTCCTCGGGGTTGAGTACCGCCTCGATCCCGAAGCGCTCGGTCTCCCCCGCGCTGAGTTCGGTGAGCCGGTACCAGGCGCGCATCGCCGCCAGGGCCGCGCGCAGGATCGGGCGCCCGGTGCCGCGCCGCAACATGCCGTCGATACGGGGGCGGATGCGTGCCACGATCTTCCGCAGCCGCGCTTCCTTCGATTCCTTCGAGTCCTCGTCCTTCTTGCGCTGGTCCCGCTTCTCCTTCTTCCGCTCCGGGTCCCTGTCCTTCGGCTTCCGGCCGGGCCTGCCGTCTTCGGGCCGTCGCGGCTTCCGGCCCCCGTCCCTGGGCCGCCTGCCGTCCTCGTCCCTGTCGTGCTTCGGCTTGCGGGGGTCCTCGTTGCCGTCCTTCGGCTTGTGACCGTCGCCGTCCTTGTGGTCCTTCGGCTTGCCGGAGCCCTCTCCGTCCTTGGGGTTCTTCGGTCTGCCGGAGCCGTCCCCGTCCGTTCTGGGCTTGGCCGGGTCCTGTTCCCTCGGGCGGTTCGGGTTCGAGGGGTCGTCCTTCGGTCGTACGGGGGTCTCCCGGTCCGGCCGTGGGCGCTCCGCCGGGTCCGGGTGGCGACGGCTGGTCGCCGGTGTGGCCGGGCGGTCGGGCTCGGAGCGACGGGAGCCGGGGCGGCCCGGCCCCGCGGGGGGTCGCCCGGAGGCCGGGCGGGTCGGGCCCGGCCGGTCGGTGCCGGGCCGGGGCCTGGCCGGGGCCTTCGGCGTCGCCCCCGCGCTCGGCTCGTCACGTCGGCTGTCCGTCTTCGGCCTGCCCCCCGGTTCGTCGGCGCCCCCGGCCCGTGGCTTTCGGCCGCCGCCCCGTCCGGCCAGCTTCGCCGCCACGCCCTTCAGGCGTCGGCCGACCTTGGCGACGTACTTGCCGATCCCGTTCATGAGGGCCTGGTAGAGGACCTCCAGCAGCGCCACGACGCCCGCCGCGACCGCTTTCGCGAAGAGGAGGCCGGCGCCGCCCATGCGGACCACCTTGAGCCAGCCGAGGACAGCGCCCAGGGAGGCCAGGATGGCGCTCAGCGCACCCCAGGCGGTACGGATGGCGTCGATGACCGCCATGACCCAGCCCGCACCCGGGATCAGCTTCGCGACGACCTTGGTGATGACCAACTCGCCGATGATCAGCGGAAGTTGCGGAACGACCGCGTCCCACGCCTCTTTGACGATCTTGTCGAGGGTGAAGCCGCCCTTGACGAGTTGGTCGATGATGGCCTTCGGGACGCCGATGATCTCCTGGATCTTCTCCTGGAACCACGTCTTGACCGCCGCGGACACCTCGCGGAACAGATGGTGTTTCGCGCCGTCCACCGCTGAGTTCTTCGCGCCGTTCAGCCAACCGCCCGGGTCCGTCAGGAAGTCGACGGCGATCAGCATCCACGCGCCCAACGCGCTCAGCAGCTTCGACGCGAAGTCCAGGACCGCCTTCACCGCGTCCACGACCGCCTTCACCGCGGCCTGGAGCATCTTCTTCAGCACGTCGAGGATGCCGCTGAGGAGCTTGCCGATGGCGTTCAGCAACTCGGTGACGGCCTGCTTCAGGGCGTGGGCGAGGCGGTTGACGAGGGCGATCGCCGCTGCGACCAGGCTCGTGATCAACTTCCGGACCCGGTCGGCGAGTTCGATCACCGCCCGGACCATCGCCTTGGCGAACTCGATCAGGTCCTTGATGAAGTTCTTGATCGCGTCGACGATGTTCTTGCGGGCCTCGTTGATCCAGCGTTCGACCGTGGTCCTGAAGTCGCGGATGAACCCTGTGACGGCGTCTCGCGCCGCCCGGATCACCCGGACGATCGCGTTCTTGATCTCGACGACCTTCTGTTTGATCCAGTCGAAGGCCTTCGTGATCCAGTTGCCGGAGTCCTGGACGGCTCCGTCGCGCTGCCGCTGGGCATCGCGCTCCGCCCGGTCGCTCTCGTCCTTGATCTTCTTGTCGCTGTTCCCCTTCTCCTTCTCGACGTCGTCGTCTGTCTTCGTCTCCTCGTCGTCGACGTCCTTGCGGATCTTGTCGTGCCGCTCGGTCTTCTTGTCACCGAGCGTCTTCAGCTCGTTGTCCTGCGACTTGCGCCAGTCCTCGCGCTGTGCGGTGACCTCCGCCATCGCCTTGTCGCGTTCTCCGGCCTGCTTCTCGGTGTTCGCCGCGATCTCGGCGTCCACCTTGTGCTTGTGCTCGTCCTGAGCGCTCCGGAAGCCCTGGTCCTTGGTCCGCCGCCCCTCGGACATGCTCGTGCGTCCGTCCGAGAACGCGGCCTGGAACTGCGGTCCGCGGTCGTGTTCGGCGACCTCGGAAGCGGCCTCCGGAGGTACGGCACCGGTCGGCCCGCCGCCCCCTACGGCTGTCTGCCGACCGCCCTGCTGCCCCGGCACCTGCGCGGTCAACCGCTCCTTGGGCGCGTCGGGGTAGACCTGGTCCTCGCCCATCCTTCGGGATGCGTCGTCGCGGGCCGTCGCGACGGTCTCCTGTCCCTTGGCGTCGACATGGCCGTCCTGCTCACCGGCCGTCCGGTCGGCGGCTTCCCCCATGCGTACGCCCGGAGCGTTGCCCGCCTGGGCCTGCTTGAGTGCCTCGTCCTTCGTCGGCAACCCGGCGAACTTCGCGGCGAGTTCCTGTGCGTCGACCTTGAAGCCGAGCCAGCTTGCCACCTTGCCCAGGCCGAAGCCCAGGGCCATCTTGAAGGTGTCCCAGCCGCCCGGCTCCTCGGCCTTCTCCGCGTCGATCTGGCCTTCGGGCTCCTGCTCGCCGGTGACCTTCGCGTCCTTCGCCTCCGGCGCCTGGGACTGCTGGGCCGGATCCTGTGCGTACTGAGCCGGAGCGTCCGTCCGCGGTCTGCCCTGAAGGGTCCGCGGGGCGCCCGCCGGGCGCTGCATGGCGGGAGGCGCGGCGGCGAGCGTCCTGTGCTCGTCGCCGACCGCGCGGTCCACCGCGCCGCCCACGCCGTCCATGGCCTGAAGTGCCGTGTGCGGCTTGAGCTTCGAAGCGGTGGTCAGGCCCGCTTCGGGGCTGGCACCGGAGAGGTTCGGAACCGGCGCGGAGTTCTTCTTGGCACGTCCGGGGGAAGGCGCACCGCCTCCCCCTCCGCCGTCGCGCGGGGAGCCCTGCGCGGCGGCCGCCTTGGGCGCGGTCTCCGGTACGTCCGTGGCCCCGGACTCGGCTTGCGCGGTCGCGGCGGGTCGCGCGGCCACGGGTACGGACGTCGGCGCCGGGGCGGGTCCCGTCGTACGCGCGTTCGTACGAGCTGGTGCCCGAGACGGTTCCCTCACCTCGGCCGGAACCAGGGCGCCAGGAGCGGAAGCCGGCCCGGAAGCCCCGGTCGTACCTGATCCCGCAAGGGCCCCGACGCCACCGGTCCCACCCGCGCCCGTACCGTCCGTCGGCTCCCGTACCCCGGCATCGGACTGCGCCGCCCGGCCACCGGTGGCCTGTTGAGACTCCTTCTCCGGAGCGGTCGATGCCCTGTCTCCGCCGGACTCGGTACCCCGCTCCTCCTTGGCCGCCGACTCCTTCTCCCGGCTGTCGCCCTCGGACGTGCTCTCGGTGTCTCCCGAAGCCTCTTGGACCGTGGTCTGCGCCGTCACGGGTCCGGCCTTCGGATCGTCACCGTTCTTGGGGTCGCGCGTGGCGTAGGCGGACGGAGTCGCCGCCTGAACAAGTCCCGTACCGCTCAAGGAGGTTGCGCCGCGCTGACTGCCCTCGGTCTCGATCGACGGCTCGGGTTCGACGGGTTCTCGTGCGCTGTCCTCCTCGGCCTCCGCCTCCTCGGCGTCCTCCGCCTCCCTGTCCGAGCGGACGCGCTCCGCCTTGGTCGTGGGTGACGCGGGGAAGGAGGGGGTGACCTGGGCGTCCGACGACGGGTCCAGCTGTTCGGCGGCCGGTACGGAGGACAGGTCGAGGTCCTGCTGCGGAAGGAAGTCTCCGGGCTGCAACTCGATGTCCCAGGCGCTGGGTTCCTCGGCGGCCTCGGCCTCCGCCGCACTGCCGGAACCGGACGGGTCGTCCGCTGACTGCTCCCGCAGCCCCTCCACGTCCTGGTTGCGTACGCCGTCGAGCGCGCTGAGCGCGCCGGGCAACTGCATGTCCTTGCCCGTGACGACCGGAGAACCCTTGGGCTGCGCCTGGCCGTTCGGGTCCACCCGGTCGGTCCGGCCGCCGACCGCAGCCGCTTCGACAGCCTCCGCACGGTTCCGCGCCGCCGACTCCTCCTTGCTCGCGACCGGGGTGGCCTGCCGCTCGGTGGAATCCCCGCTTCCTCGGTCTTCCTCCTTCGCACCACCGCGCTGCCCCTTGTCCGGCAGCCCACCGGAGGCAGCGGCGGAAGTCGGCTGCTTCCGCGGTGCCCCCGCCTTCTGTACGGCCTCGGGCCCCTGCGGCTCCCGCGCCTTCTGCTGCCCCTTGTGCGGCGCGCCCCCGCCCTGCGGGGTGCTCACGTGCTCCCGCATCCAGCCGTTCTGCGGCGTGCTCCCGGCCGCGCCCTCCTCGTCGGAACGCTCCTTCTCCGGGCCCGGCGCCGCGTCCAGCCGCTCCTCCTCCGCGCGGCGCTCTTCCGTCGTCCGCAGGGCGTTCTCGCGCTCGGTGCGTAACTCCTCCGCCAGGTCCGGATCGATCTCCGGGGCGTCATGTGCGTTGAGTTCGAGGTCCTGGGCCCCGTCGTCGTACGCCTCGATCTCGTCCACGAGGTCGAGCACCCGGTCGTGTTCCGGGGCCGACAGCCGGTTCTCCAGGCGGACGAGGACGCCTTCGAGCAACTCCTCGGGAAGTCGGGCGAGTTGCCCGCGCGTTCGCCGGGACAGGTCCTCCGGGTCGCCGCGCAGCGAGCGGACGACCGAGTTGGCGAGGCGGTCGAGCAGGGTCGCCGGGTCGATCGCCTCCGCGCGGTTGCGGTCGGCGTCGACCGTGGCGTACCGCAGCCAGCCAGGTGTGGCCTGCCCCTCCCGTACCTCGGGGGCGGACTGCTCCTGGTCGGGTCGTACGAGACTCCGGGCAGCCCCCTCGGCCTCCCGCTCGATCGTCTGCTGCGGCAAGCTCACCGCGCCCGGTTCGCGACCGGCCCGCAACGCGCCCAGCCCGTGCGGGTTCTGCACCGTGTGCAGCAGTTCATGGGCGAGCAGGCGGCGGCCCTCGTCCGTGCCCGGCTTGAACGTGCCCTCGCGGAAGAGGATGTCCTGGCCGACGGCGACCGCGTCCGCGCCCAGCAGCTCCGTCAACTGCCCCGCGTCGCGACCGGTGTGCAGGCGTACGCGGCTCAGGTCGTGGCCGAGTCGCTCCTCCAACTCCCGCCGTACGCCCGGATCGAGAGGCTGCCCCGCGCCGCTGACGATGTTCTTCGGTTCCGGGGTGCGGGACTTGGCGGCTCGTTCCTTGCGCTTGCGGCGGCGTCGGTCGGCGGACTGTTCCGCGACGGCGTCCTGGGTGCGGGAACTCATCGGGTCACCTCCCCGTGGCCGCTGAGCCCCTCGTGTACCGCGCGCGCCAACTCCTGCCCGAGGCGGCGTGCCGACAAGCCCGGGGGCAGGGGTGGGAGTCCGGTCAGCGCGTCGGCGGTCAGTGTGCCGTTCGCCGCCAGGGGGACTCCGTGCAGCCTTACCAGCCGCGTCAGTTCGCTCTCGAACGCCGCCGAGACACGTGCCGGGTCCGCCCGGAAGCCGTCCAGTACCAACTCGCCGATCTCGACGCGGATCGCCGAGGGCTGTCGCCTGTTCACACCCATCCGCGCACCTCCGCGGGTGTCAGTGAGCGCTCCAACTTGAGGTACTCGGTGCGGGCCGCGGCGAGCATGTGCCGCATCTGCAACCGGTCGCCCTCCTCGGCGGCGAGGAAGGCACCGGACAGGGCGATGTTGCGGATCGACCCGCCCGCGACGGTCAACCGGGCCAGCAGATCGGGATCGATGTCCTTGACGGGGGCCTGCGGTGGCAGCACCCGGCGCCATATCTCGGCGCGTTCGTGCTCCGCCGGGAAGGGGAAGTCGACCACGAAGCGGATACGGCGCAGGAACGCCGTGTCGAGGGCCTGCTTCATGTTGGTGGTGAGGATGGCGAGGCCCCGGTAGGCCTCCATGCGCATCAGCAGATAGCTGACCTCCAGGTTGGCATACCGGTCGTGACTGTCCTTGACCTCGCTGCGCTTGCCGAACAGCGCGTCGGCCTCGTCGAACAGCAGGAGCGCGCCGCCGCGTTCGGCCGCGTCGAAGACCTGGCGCAGGTTCTTCTCGGTCTCACCGATGTACTTGCTGACCACCTGCGAGAGGTCCACGACGAACAGGTCCAGGCCCAGTTCCTTCGCCATGACCTCGGCGGCCAGCGTCTTGCCCGTACCGGATCCGCCCGCGAACAGAGCGGTGACGCCGAGCCCTCGGCGCAGGGTCGCGGCGAAGCCCCACTCCTGGTGGACCGTCGGCCGCTGTCGTACGTGCGCGACGATCTCCCGCAGTACGGCCGTCTGGCGCTCGTGCAGGACCAAGTCGCCCCAGCCCGCCTGCGGTTCGATCCGGCGGCCCAGTTCGTCCATGCCGAGGCGGGCCTCGTCCAGCCCCGCGCGCCACGCGAGTTCGGCGATGTCCGCCTCGTCCTCTCGATGCAGTTGCCGAGCCACCGCCGCGGCGGCCGTGCGGACGACGTGCGGTGGGAACTGGAACTGTGCGACCAGGGTGCGTAGTTCGTTGTCCTCCAGGTCTGCCACGTTCTTGAACGCGTCGCCCCACAGGGCCAGTTGCTCTTCGTCGTTCAGGCGCGGTACGGATACGCGCGTGCCGTGCGGGCGTCCGGTGCGCAGCGGGTTCTCGCTGGAGACGACCACCGGTACGGCGGCCCCTCTCAGGAACGCCTCGGTCGCCGCGCGCTGGTCGCGGTCCAGGTCCCCGGCCTCCACCAGCAGGGCGGCGGGCAGCAAGATCGCCTCCCGCTGCCACAGCCGCGCCAGCCGGTCGCGTTCGACGGGGTCGGTCGGCACGTCCTCCGCGCTCATGGCGTAGAGGCCGAGTCCGCAGCGGGCGGCAGCGGTGGCGGCCAGCTCGGCGCGGCTGCGCGGGTCGCCGCCGGTCACCTCGACCAGCAGCGGCGCGTCGGGGCCGCGGCCCTCGTCGGTCCAGCCCTCGGCCAGACGGCTCGCCGCCAGGTCGTAGGACGACGGGAGCGCGTCCGGTGCCGTGGTGCGGCGCAGGCGGCCGTGCAGCCGGGCGTCGAGGTAGGGCGAGCCGAGCAGGAAGTGCAGGACGCGCTCGTCCAGGCGGAGCCGGGAGACGGTCAGCCGGGTCTCGTCCTCCAACTCCACTACGCGCCAACGTCTCAGCGGTGCTACGGGGGTGAGCGCGCTCCAGTGCGGTGCGTCGAGCGCGGCGAGGGCGAGCGAGAAGGTGGGGTACGTCCGTCGCGGATCACCCGCGGCGGCCGCGCACCGGGCGGCGGTGGTCGAGTCGAGTTCATCGGCCGCGGTGAGCAGGACCACGTCGCGCTCGAAGGAGGTGAGTCCGAAGAGGGTGACCAACGCGTCCAGCGGGGTGGGGGATTCGGGTACGGGCACGACGGCGGTGGGTGGGGTGGAGGCTGTGAACTGCTGTTCGGTGACCTGCTGTCCGGTGGTGCGCTCTTCCCTCGCACGGGCCACGTGCGCGTCGACGCGGGCCAGGACACGCCGGATCCCGGCGGTCAGCGCCATGTCCTCGGCGCCGGAGTCGGTCGCGCTCTCCTCGTACGTGCCCATGTGCTCACCTGCCCCCGTCGTGTCGCCCGTGCCGGATCAGTTCGCCGTGGTCTCCGCGATGTCCGTGGTCTCCGCGATGTCCGTGATCTCCGCGCCGGGCTTCTCCGCCGCGGCCTCCGTGGCCCCCTCGGCCGTATCGGCCCCCGGCCGCTCCGGCGCCCCCTCCGCCCCGAACGGCAGCACCCGTACCTCGGGCCGCTCCACCGGCCTGGCCGCCACCGGCGTCTCCAGACCGTCGATGAAGACGAGGGACGCCTGGTAGACGACGGACAGGGCGTACGGGGTCTGGTAGAGCATCCCCCAGAGCTTCGACGTCTCGTCGATGTCCATCACCATCGGTGTGAACCGCACCCGCTGCGCCGCTTCCACGAGATCGCTGTCCGCCAAGTAGGGCTTCTCGCCCGCGAGTTCGATGACGTCCTGCGGCAGGACCGGTATCTCGTGCAGCGTGCGTACCACGGAGCCGAGAAGCCGCTGCCCGACCAGTTCGGTCTCGTCGCCGTACGCGCTGATCACGTAGTGCAGGTCGAGTGCCGCGGCGGCCCGGCGTACCAGCGTGCCGTCCGCCGCGCGGGTCGGCAGATCGTCGTTGCGCCGCGAGGTGTTGGGGGTGACCTGGAAGAGGAAGACGGAGATCGTGGGGTCCGTCGGCGGCTCGGCGGGCGGCTTGCGCGGCTCCACCTTGACGGCCATGTCGATCTCCGGCTGAAGGTGGGACTCGATCAGCAGGGCGAGGGCCTGGCTCACATGGGCGATGGCAAGTGCGTTGCTCATGGCGTCAGTTCCCCGGTCCCTGTCTGTCGTGTCGCTCGTACGGCCACTCGTGCCCCTGCCACCGCGACGTGGTTCACTCGCGCCCCCGGGCCAGGTACTCCGCCAAGCTGAGAGTGGTGCCCGGCCGCTGGGCCGGGCCCTGCCGTACCTGACCATCCTGGGAAGGCTTCTGACGGCTCGTCACTTCCAGGCGGCCGATCTGTACATGCACCACCTGCTCGGGCGTCCGCCCGGGTCGGCGTGCGGCGGCCTGTCGTGCGGCGGTGCGGGCCGCCGTCGTGTCCGCGGGGCTGGGGTGCGGTGCCGTGGACACGACGGCGGCGGGAGCGGCGTCCGCGCCCAGGGGGGTGGAGGCGGACGCCGCGACTCGGTCCGCGCCGGCGTCCGGGCCGGAACGCCCGGTGCCGCGCGGAGTGGCCCGGGGCACCGGGAGCGGCCCGGCCGCGAGGGACGCGGCGGGGCGCAGCAGCGGTGCTTCGGGCAGGGCGGCGGCCGGGGCGGGTCGCGCCGACTCCGGTGCCGCGAGGGGATGTTCGGTGTGGACGACGGTCCGTTCGTGTTCCGTGTGCCGTCGGATCTCGGCCGGGGGCCGTGGGCCGTCCCGGTCGGGCAGGACCGCGAAGGTGGCGGACGGTGGCCCGGCCGCGACCTCGGCGGCATCCGGTTCCGCCGCGCGGGCCCGTACGGCTTCGACGCGTTCGAACGGGCCGGGCAGCCGCGGCCGTGGCCGGGCGGTGTCCGGTGCCGTGCCGGTGTGCCGGGCGAGCAGCCGGTCCAGGAAGTCGGGTTCCGGCGCGGGCGCCCGCGAGGACGGGTCGGGCACTCGGGAGTCAGGCATCCGCACACAGCTCCAGGTAGTAGCGGCGCCGCAGCGGGCTGAGCGCCAGGATCTCCGGTTCGCTCCAGCCGTAGGCGGTGGCGAGCAGATGGACGTCGAGGAGCATGTCCCGGGCCCAGGCGTCGAGTTCGCTCCACAGGTAGGAGGCGATGTCGAGGTCGGCTCGGGTGGCCGTGTCGCACTCGGGGCAGTTGATGTTCAGGGTCACCTCGGCGCCCGGGTCGGCGGTCTCGACGGCCTCGGCGATCCGCCGCTGCACCGGCCCCGGAAGAGCGTCGGCAGGGTGCGGCGCGCCGTCGTGGACCGCCGAGACGAGACAGCGGGCGAGCAGCGTGGCGCGCGGGTCGGCGGACCGGGCCGCGGTCGCGAGGTCGGCCGCGGCGGGCAGCCGGAAGGTGACCTCCCAACCGTCCTCTGTCAGCCGTACGACCGACTGCCCAGGTCGGGCGAGGGAGCGGGCGAACTCACCCGCGTCCAGCTCGAACTCCATGTCCGCGCCGCACACTCGGCAGTCCAGCCGTACCTGCATCCGCTCCCCGAACAGGGCGCGGCGCAGGGCGAACAGGTCGGCCTCGCGTTCGCCCAGCGGTACCGCGGGCAGCGCCGCGGCGTCGAGGTCCGGGCGTGCCGTGCCGTGCAGCAGCAGGGCGCGCCCGGCGGGCGTCTCGGCGAGCCCCGCCTCCCAGGTGGCCAGCAGCTCGGCCGCCCCGGTGTTCGCCATGCCTTCTCCTGGTGTCCTCATCTCGCGTCGCCCAAGGCCGGGTTGGGATCAGGCCGGGTTCAGGAAGGAGGGCTCTTCGGGCTCGGGAACCTCGTAGTCCCGCTCCCAGCCCTCGCATTCGAGCTTCAGCGACTGGATGGCCACCGCGTTGGCGTTGGCGTCGAGTTCGCCGAGAACCTGGTACTCGCTGGGCCAGGTCCGGTACAGCTTGTGCGAGACGGCGACCTGCCCGGCCTCGTTGAGGACCTGGATGACGATGTCCTTGCGGAAGTCGGCGAGGGAGACCTCGGCGCCGAGTCCCGCGCCGACCTGCCAGACCTTGTTGGCCCAGCGGTCGAACTCGGGGTCGTGGGTGACACCGCGCTCCAGCGTGATGCCCTCGAACTCGGAGCGTCCCGGCGACTTGCGCGGGGAGCTGGGGTCGCCGCCGTGCCGGTGCTTGACGACCTCGGTGGTGCGCTTGAGCGGACTGACCTTGCTGATACCGGCGACCGTCCGACCGTCCCACAGGACAAGGAACTTGAAGTTCTTGTAGGGGTCGAAACGATGGGCGTTGACGGTGAACTCTGCCATCGGATTCCTTCAGCTCTCCAAGATTCCCGCGGGACTACAGCTCGAACTGGGCGAACCGGCCCGACTGGCTGAACTGGCCGGACGTCTGCTGGATGTTGACGATCACGAACTCCGCGGGGCGGACCGGTGCGATACCGACCAGGACGTTCACGACGCCGTTCGCGATGTCCTCGTCGGTCGTGGTGTCGCTGTCGCACTTGACGAAGTAGGCCTCGCGCGGGGTGCTGCCCTTGAAGGCGCCCTGCCGGAAGAGCGTGTGCAGATACGAGGACGCGACGAGGCGGATCTGCTGCCACAGGTTCTCGTCGTTGGGCTCGAACACCACCCATTGCAGACCGCGTTGGAGACTCTCCTCGATGTGCAGGGCGAGTCGGCGTACGGGGACGTACGCCCACTCGCTGTCGAGGGCGTCGGCGCCTTCCAGGGTGCGGGCGCCCCAGACGACCGGGCCGGTCAGCGGGAGGCTGCGCAGGCAGTTGACGCCGAGCGGGTTGAGCAGTCCGGTCTCGCGGTCGGTCAGGTCGACGGTGAGGGAGTGCACGCCCGCGAGCCGTGCCTCGGTTCCGGCCGGTGCCTTCCATACGCCGCGCTCGGCGTCGGTGCGCGCGATGACGCCCGCGATCGCGCCGGAGGGCGGGAAGGCGCGCAGCCGTCCGGTGAGCGGGTCGGTGAGGTGCAGATGCGGGAAGTACAGGCCCGCGTGGTTGCCGCGTACGGCGTCGAAGGCGGCGATACCGGCGCGCGCCGCGTCGACGCCGGTCCACTTGCCGGGGGCGTCGACGAGCAGGAAGATCCGCCGTTCCTGGCACAGGAGTTGGGCGGCGGAGACGACGGTGAGCGCGTCCTCGGTCTTCTCGTACGCCGCGAGTTCGGGCAGGACGAGGAGGTTGACGTCGGCGACCTGGCGCAGCGCCTGGATACCGGTCTTGTCGGCCTCGGAGCCGATCAGGTCGCGGGGGCCCGGGGCCTCGCCGTCCGTGCCGCCGGTCAGCGGGAAGACGGGCGGGTTGACGGAGGCCTCCAGGCCGAGGTCGTTGGCGCACTCGCCGAGGAAGCGGACGATGTCCCCGGGGTCGGTGGATCCGGCGATCACTCGGAGCCGGCGGCCGAAGGCAGTGACCTCGGTGCCCGCGAAGGCGTGTCGGCCGTGGGCGTCGGGCAGGGCGCGCAGCTTGCGTTCGAGCAGCAGGGCCAACTCGGCGACGGAGCAGGGTACTTCGCCGTCGCAGTAGGGGTCGTAGAGCGTGAACTCGCGCTCCACGTCGCCGATCTTGACGGTGAGGTCGACGGCGAGGCCCGGCAGGTGGTGGCCGAACGGCTTGGAGACGGTGCCGGACGGGTCGGGGCGGCCCTCGCCGACCGCTTCGACGCGGATCAGCCGGGAGCCGGCGCCGACGACGGCGGGTGCGTAGCGGTCACTGTCCGCGTCCATGGACAGGGCGGTGAAGCTCTCCCGGGCCCGGCCCCGGGCGTCGAGGACGCGCAGGTCGAAGGTGTCGTCGGGACAGAGTGTGCCGTGGTCGACGGCCACGCGCAGGCCGTTGCCCCACACACCCGGTTCCTTGGCGCGCACCTCGAGGACGTCGCAGTCGCTGTGGCCCTCGGTGGACTTGAGGGTGACGTGGGCGGCCTGTCCGCTGCCCGCCCTGGTGACGCGCACGACGACGGCGGTGGTGCCGCCGTTGCCGAAGAACTGGTGGACCGCGTAGCCGACGGCACTGCGCGCGCTGAGGCCGCCGAAGCGGCGTTCGAACTCCGCGAAGCTGGTGACACGCACCGGCTCGTCGATCGGACCGCGCCGGGTGTGGCCCACGAAGGCCGTCACCGAGGTGGTCAGGGTCGAGATGGTGCGGGTGCTGCTGGGAAGCTCTTCGACGTACACGCCGGGATACGTCGGCCTGGCGGCGCTCACCGCGCTCATCGGCTTTCCCCCTCCTGTCCCTGTTGCGGGCACCGGACGAAGGCACCAAGAGGCAGGCGGCGGAGAGGTGTTCAGGTTCGGTGCGGTCGACGGGTCCACATGACCGGTCGGTCGACGGTGGACGAGTGCACCGCATCAGTTCCCCCGTCAGCGCCGGACGGTCGGCCGTCCGAGTCGGGCAACGCTTGTGACTCCTGATGCTCAGGTACGCGACTCACCTTCCTGCGCCGGGAGTTGAGCGAACAAGGCGCCTTTCGGTCACCCCAAAGGATTCTTTGGTGAAGGTCAAATCCTGGAATTCATTCATCACATCCGCGGACCCTTGACAGCAGGCGCACAGGATCTGCACAGACAGCGTCGGGGCGTTGCGGCGCCCCGGTTCTGACATGCCCGGCAACCCATGAGCCGACGCGGCGTCCGCCGTCCGGTCGGCCGCGCGCCTTCGCGCCGGGTCCCCGGTGGCACGCATTCCGCATGGCGGGATCCACGGCGCCCCGGCGACGCCCGGAGTCACCGCCGCTCGGCGGCAGCGGCGGCGCGGGCTTCGAGCACGCCACCACCCCTCGGCTTGACGAATTGCAAAGTTTTGCAATTTGGAACATGATAGACGGTCTGCCGTACCCGCCACCGGTGCTCCGTACGCCGTACTGCCCTGTACCCCGTACCCCCCATCCCGCAGGAAGCACGGCAGCGTCGTCATCGAGGAGGAGACCAAGCAATGCCGGTTCCGCTGTACCAAGCGAAGGCGGACTTCTTCCGGATGCTGGGGCACCCGGTACGGATCAGAGTGCTGGAGCTGTTGCAGGACGGCCCCAAGGCGGTACGTGACCTGCTCGCCGCGCTCGAGATAGAGCCCGCCGCCCTGTCCCAGCAGCTCGCGGTGCTGCGCCGCTCGGGGATCGTGACGTCCGCCCGTGAGGGCTCCACGGTCATCTACCAGCTCGCCGGCGGCGACGTCGCGGAGCTGATGCGCGCGGCCCGCCGGATCCTGACCGAGATGCTCGCGGGACAGAGCGAGCTGCTGGACTCGCTGCGGGAAGCCGAGGTCACGAACCGGTGAGTTCCTTGGTGTCCCCGGCCCTCGCCCGGGTCCGTTCCCTGCTGCCCACCCGCGCCGACTGGGCGGTGATGGGCCGCAACCCCAAGCGGGACCTGCTGGCCGGTCTGACCGTGGCGATCGTCGCGCTTCCGCTCGCGCTCGGCTTCGGCGTCTCCTCCGGTCTCGGCGCCGAGGCGGGCCTCGCGACCGCCGTGGTCGCGGGCGCCCTCGCGGCCCTGTTCGGCGGATCGAACCTCCAGGTCTCCGGGCCGACCGGCGCCATGACCGTGGTGCTGGTGCCGATCGTCGCCCAGCACGGCGCCGGCGGCGTCCTCATGGTGGGCCTGATCGCGGGCGTCCTGCTGGTCGGCCTGGCCCTGCTGAGAGCGGGGCGCTACATGGCGTACATCCCGGCCTCGGTGGTCGAGGGCTTCACGCTCGGCATCGCGCTGGTGATCGGTCTCCAGCAGGTCCCGAACGCGCTGGGCGTGGCCAAGCCGGAGGGCGACAAGGTCCTGGTGGTGACGTGGCACGCCCTGGAGGCGTTCGCCAAGGCGCCGAACTGGACCGCCGTCGGGCTCGCCGCGGCGGTGGCGCTCATCATGCTGCTGGGCGCGCGGTGGCGGCCGACGATCCCGTTCTCGATCATCGCCGTGATCGCCGCCACGCTCGTGGCGCAGATCTGCCACCTCGACGACGCCGCGCCGATCGGCGACCTCCCCTCGGGGCTGCCCGCCCCGTCCCTCGGCTTCGTCGATCTCTCCCTGTTCCCGTCGCTGCTCGCCCCGGCCGTCGCGGTGGCCGCCCTCGCGGCGCTGGAGTCGCTGCTGTCCGCGCAGGTCGCCGACGGCATGACCGTCGGGCAGAAGCACGACCCGGACAAGGAGCTGTTCGGCCAGGGCCTGGCGAACATCGCCGCCCCGCTGTTCGGCGGCGTCCCGGCGACCGGCGCGATAGCCCGTACCGCGGTCAACGTGCGCACCGGTGCCTCCTCGCGGCTGGCCGCCCTCGTCCACGCCGCCGTCCTCGCGGTCATCGTGTTCGCCATGGCCCCGCTGGTCGCGAAGATCCCCCTCGCCGCGCTGGCCGGGGTGCTGATCGCGACCGCGATCCGGATGGTCGAGGTCGGCTCGCTGCGCGCGATGGCCAAGGCCACCCGCGCGGACGCGGTCGTCCTCGTCCTGACCGCCGTCGCGACCCTCGCGCTGGACCTGGTCTACGCGGTGATCATCGGCCTCGTGGTCGCCGGGGCGCTGGCGCTGCGCGCGGTCGCGTCCCAGGCCCGGCTCGACCAGGTCGACTTCCGCCCCGATCTGCCCGGCGAGCACAGCGAGGAGGAGCACGCGCTGCTCGCGCAGCACATCGTCGCCTACCGCATCGACGGACCGCTGTTCTTCGCCGCCGCGCACCGCTTCCTGCTGGAACTGTCGGAGGTCGCCGACGTCCGCGTCGTCATCCTGCGGATGTCGCGGGTCTCGACCATCGACGCCACCGGCGCCCTGGTCCTCAAGGACGCCGTCGACAAGCTCAACCGGCGCGGCATCGTCGTCATGGGCTCGGGCATACGGCCCGGTCAGCGGCAGGTGCTGGACTCGGTGGGCGCGCTGGACCTGCTGCGGCTGGAGGGCCGGGAGTACGCGACCACGCCCGAGGCCATCGAGGGGGCCCGCGCGTATCTCGAGGGCGCCGGACTGCTGCGGGCCGTACCCGAACCCGCCGCCGGGGTGGCCATCCGATGATGGCCGCCCAGGCGGCGGGGCTGCCACTGCGGCACGTCCTGACGCTCCCCACCATGGGCTCGGCCGTACGCCTGGCCCGGGAGACGGCGGAGATGGTGCTCACGGAGTGGGGGGTCCCCGCTCGGCATCCGAGCGTGGACCCGGCGCTGCTCATCCTGTCCGAGCTGGTCACCAACAGCGTGCGGCACGCCGCCGCGCTGTCCGAGACGGTCACCGTCATCTACGCGGCGAGCAAGGACACGTTCGCGTTCGCCGTCCATGACCGCCACCCCCACCAGCCGACCCTGTACGGGGCACACGCCGCGGCCCCGGGCACCGGTCTGGGCACGGTCATCGAGCTGACCCAGTCACTGGGCGGCACCGCGGTGCTACGGGGCGACGCGGACGGCGGCGGCAAGAGCATCTGGATCACGCTGCCCCTGTGACCGGGCGGCCAGGACAACCGGCGATCGGCAGTCGGCAATCGGCAATCGGCAATCGGCAATCGGCAATCGGAAGCAGCCTGTTCGCTTCTGGTACACGGGGGCCCGTGCCGGAGGCGCTGTGGCACGATCGGCTGCCATGTCGTTCTTACCCACATGGCTGTCAACTGCCCGTCGCGGCTTGCCGGTTGCTCTGGCCACGGTGCTCCTCGCGGCCGGAACCGGCGTTGCCGGGACCGGTGTCGCCGAGGCCGCCCCGGAGTCCACGGCCGCCGCGACACCCGATCTCCCGCGCTACGACGTGACGTTGCGCGCGGACGCCGACGGAACCCACTGGACGGGCCAGGAGCGCGTGTCGTTCCGCAACGCCTCCGATCAGCCCTTGCGCGAGGTGTATCTGCGGCTGTGGGGCAACGGCACGGACGGCTGCGGCACGTCGGGCAGCCCCTCCCCCGTCGCCGTCTCCCGCGTGCGCGGCGGTACGGCGGGCCCGCTCGACGTGGGCTGCACCGCGCTGCGTATCACCCTGCCCACGCCGCTCGGACGCGGTCAGCGCACGGCCGTCTCCTTCGACGTGTCCCTCACCGTGCCCGGCCGCGACGACCGCTTCGGCAGCGAAGGCGCGTTCCGCTTCCTCGGCAACGCCCTGCCCGTCCTGGCCGTGCACGACGCCGCGGGCTGGCACCTCGACCCGTACGTGGCGACCGGCGAGAGCTTCTACGCCGTGGCCGGTGACTTCCGGGTCACGCTCGACCACCCGTCGACCCTCCGGGTCCCGGCGACCGGCCGCACCAGCAGCGGCCCCGGCACACCGGGACGCACCCGCACGCACAGCGTCGCGCACCGCGTACGGGACTTCGCGTGGGCTGCGGGCCCGTTCCGTACCGCCGAGGAGACCACGCCGCGTGGGGTGCGGGTCAGGTCGTACTGGTCACCCGACACACCCGCCGAGGGTGTGCGCCTGGGCCGCCAGGAAGGTGCCGCCGCCGTCGACCGGTTCAGCGAGGAGTTCGGCGACTACCCGTACGGCGAAATCGACTTGGTGATGACACCGCGGTTCGGCGGCGGGATGGAGTACCCCGGCCTGGTGCTGCTCGGCACCACCGAGGAGGGCAACGCCGTCGTCCACGAGGTGGCCCATCAGTGGTGGTACGGCATCGTCGGCAACGACGAGTACGGTGCGCCCTGGCTGGACGAGAGCTTCGCCCAGTACGCCAACTACCGCTTCTACGGCGAGGACACCGTCGGCTGCTGGGACCCGGACGACTGGCCCGACGAGGACGCCGCGCTCACCAGCTCGATGTCCTACTGGTCGCGGCAGCCGGGCTGGTACCACCTCATCTACACGTCCGGCCCGTGCGCCCTGTTCGACCTGGAACGCACGCTCGGCAGCGCCACCATGGCACGACTCATGAAGCGCTACGCCGCCGACCACTGGTACGGCATCTCCACCACCGCCGACTTCAAGAAGACGGCGCAGTCCATGACCGACAAGGACCTGACCTCCTTCTGGGAGAGCCACCGCATCCGGTGAACCTCACGCGCCGAGGTCCAGGAGTCACGGTCCAAGATTCGAACAGGCGGGCAGACACTCCCCAGAACGGGTGCACGGTACACATGTGCCTGCGGAGAGCCCTGTTGTTCAACGACTCTTGTGGTGCGCGGGAAACGGGCTGCAGACCGAATCCTCGCGCATGTCCCTCACGTGCCCGGCACGTGAAGCGTGCGTAGTCCCACGCACGCGACTGCACACACATGGAGAATCAGTAATGAACGTTCTGACCAACTTGCTCGCCGGCGTCCTCCACTTCGTGGGCTGGCTCGTCTGAGTGAGTTCTTGAGGGTGCCGCCTCCACGCTGAGGGAGGCGGCACCCTGCCGCTCGGCGTCAGCCCTCGAACCCCTGATCCCGAAGGATCTTGTCGATGCGGGTGCGATGAGTCTTCTCCCACGCGTCGAGTGATTCGCCCGCCTCCTTGGCCAGTCTGGCGCGGGCCGCGGCCATCACCTCGTCCCGGCGAGCGAACGGGACGACCACGACGCCCTCTTCGTCGGCCACCACGATGTCACCCGCGTTCACCGACACCCCACCGCACCGCACTTCGACGTTCAACGGCTCAACGGCCTGCTTGCCGCCGGGGATCGGGATGACCCCGCGAGCGAAGACGGGGAAGCCCATCGCGCGCACCTCCGCGAGATCGCGGATCAGCCCGTCCGCCACGAAGGCGACGACACCCCGGCGTCGGGCGACGGCACAGACATTGCCCCCGGCCAGCGCGTAGTCGAGATCGCCGGACTCCACGACGATGACCGTACCCGGCTCGGCCCGGTGGATGGCGGCGTGCAGCATGAGGTTGTCGCCCGGCGGGCACCGCACGGTGAACGCGGGCCCGGCGACGCGGGGAACCGGCTGCCACAACGGACGGATGCCGATGTCCATGACCTGTGCGCGACCCAGGACATCGGCGAGAGTGGTCGTCGGGATGCCCGCCCACTCGACGGCGGCTGCGGCTTCGTTGACGTCTGCCATGGCTCCCCTGTTCCTCTTCCTCGTCGCTCCGGCTACGGACGCCCGGCCGCGTCCCGCTGCTCCGGATCGCCCGACTCCCGCTCCCCGGTGGCCCCGCCGTCCGTCGTCGACAGTACTGTGCGTTCGTCGGCCGTGATCGAACTCGCACAGACTCAGGGAGAACCATCGACATGCGACTGCGCTGCGCCGTCCTCGACGACTTCCAGAACGCCGCCCTCGGCTCGGCCGACTGGAGCGTGCTGGAGGACCGCGTCGAGGTCGTCACCTTCAACGAACACATCACCGACGAGGACGAACTCGCCTCGCTGCTCGCCGACTTCGACATCGTCGTCACTCTGCGCGAGCGAGTGCCGTTCCCGGCCACGCTGCTGGACCGCCTGCCCCGACTGCGGTTGCTCGTCGCCTCCGGTATGCGCAACTCGGTCATCGACTACGCGGCGGCGGAGCGGGGCGGGGTGACGGTGTGCGGTACGGCCAGCTCCTCCACCCCGCCCGTCGAGCTGACCTGGGCGCTGCTGCTCGGGCTGGCCCGCAACCTCGTGGCCGAGAGCAACGGGCTGCGTGCGGGCGGCCGTTGGCAGTCCACCGTCGGTGCGGATCTGCACGGCCGCCGACTCGGTCTGCTGGGCCTGGGCAAGATCGGCAGCCGGGTGGCGCAGGTGGGGCTGGCCTTCGGGATGCGGGTGAGCGCCTGGAGTCAGCATCTGAGCAAGGAGCGCGCCGAGGAGGTCGGTGTCGAACTGGCCGCCTCCAAGGAGGAGTTGCTGCGCGACAGTGACTTCGTCTCGATCCATCTCGCGCTCGGCGACCGCACCCGTGGCCTGCTCGGCGCGGCCGAACTCGCCCTGCTCAAGCCCACCGCCTACCTGATCAACACCTCGCGCGCGGCCCTGGTCGACCAGGACGCGCTGCTCGCCGCCCTGCGCGAGGGCCGGTTCGCCGGGGCGGGCATCGATGTCTTCGACATCGAGCCGCTCCCCGCCGGCCATCCGCTGCGCACCGCACCGCGGTTGCTCGCCACTCCGCACCTCGGCTACGTCTCACAGGCCAACTACGCGACGTACTACGGCCATGCCGTGGAGGACATCCAGGCGTTCCTCGCGGGCGAACCGGTACGCCGCCTGAGCTGAACGGGCCGCGCCCGCAAGGGATTACGGGACGGACCTCAGCAGCGCGAGGATGTCGGCAGCCGCCGTGGCGCCGGGCTCCCACCCTTGCGCCGCCGAGGCGTTGGCGAGTCTCAGCAGCGTCTCGTTGACGGGCGTCGGCACCCCGTGCATCCGGCCCAGGAGCAGGAACTCCCCGTTGAGATAGTCCACTTCGACGGAACCGGCGCCGCGCGCCAGACTCTGCCACGTCGATCCCAGCGCGCGCTCGCCCTCCGGCATCGGCCGCACCTCCACGGCGCCTTCGCGCAGCGCGGCCAACTCGGCGGTGTCCGCGCAGTCGACACCGGCCGCCTTCAACACCGCCGTACCCTCAGCCCGAGCCCGTTCGGCCAGCTCGGCCGCGGGGCTCCCGGGTGTCACGGGACCGCACAGGGCCTCCACCGTCTGGGCCAGGTTGCCCAGCAGTTTGGCGTACTTGAACCGCATGACGTCGGGCACCACCGGGGCGCGGAACACCGAGTCCTCCAGGTCCGCGGCGATACGGTGGGTGGTGTCGTCCGTGCCGTCCGGGTAGCGGCCCAGCACCAGCACCCCGGTGTACGGGCCGCAGGCCGCGGTGACCGCGCCCGGACGCAGGAACGAGGCGGGCAGCACCACGCACACGCCGTACACCCGGCGGAAGAGGCGCAGTGCCAGCCGCTCGTTCTCCACCCCGTTCTGCGCGCAGACCAGCGGCAGTGACTCACCCGCCGTGCCGCCGCCCGCGACGGGCCGACCCGCCCACCGGGTCAGCGCGTCGGCCGTGTGTTGCGTCTTGACGGCCAGCACCAGGACGTCGTCGGGGCGCAGTTCGACGTCCTCGGGCCCGCCCGCCACCGGCACGCGCACCTGCCGCGTGCCTTCCGGGGTGGTGAACCGCAGCCCGTCCTCGCGCAGGACCGCGCCGTGGGCGCCGCGGGCCACCAGCACGACGTCCCGGCCGCTCTCGTGCAGCCGCCCGCCGATGGATCCGCCGACCGCACCGGCTCCGATGACGATGTACCGCATCGTTGTTCCTCGCCCCTTCCGGACGGACCGCCCAGTGTCCGGAAGGCTACCGCTCGCGGGAACCTCTCAGCCCCGGATCGCGGCCTGGTACGCCGCCAGAGCCGCCGCGTCGTCGATGCTGCCGTGGTGGTGGAACTGGCTCCAACGGCCGTTGTCGTAGCGGAAGTAGCGGCTGGTACGGATGGACAGCGGTACGGCCTCGCCGCCGTTCACCGCGTACTCCCCACTCTCGCGTCCGGCGAACACGGCGTGGGTGTCGTCGGCGTACGCGACCACGTCGCCGAAGGTGACGGTGACTCGCGCCGGTCCACACCTGCGAGAAGACGTCGAGATCACGGTGGTTGAAGGAGAAGCAGGACGTCTCCAGCGCGGCCAGTCAGGGAGTTGGCCGGACTGCCGGACTGGACGAAGGCGTGCGGCACCTTCGACCTGCCGGTCACCAAGGCCACCCGGAGCCATCACTTCGCGGTGCTGCGCGCGGCCGGGATCATCGAGCAACGCGACGAGGGCCCACGCCGCCTCAACCGCCTGCGCCGCGAGGAGTTCGACGCGGCGTTCCCCGGCCTGCTCGACCTGGTGATCGCCGAGCGCGTCGCACAGGATGCTCCATGAGACGGTTACCGGAGTAGGCGACCGTCCGCGAGCCGGTGCCCCACCGCCCACATGTCCGGAAGGGTCGCGAGCGGCCCGTCCAACGTGCCGCGCCCTTCCGCACGCACCGCGATCACCGACGCGCCCGCGGCCCGAGCGGCGGACACACCGGTCGCGGAATCCTCCACGACGAGCAGCCGCACCGGGTCCACCCCGAGCAACTCGGCCGCCCTCAGGTAGGGGTCCGGCGCGGGCTTGGGCCGGGGCACGTCGTCGCCCGCGACCACGGCCGCGAGATGCTCGCACACGCCGAGTGCAGCCAGCAGCGGATGCAGCAGGGCCGAGGGGGTGTTGGACACCACGGCCACCGGGCCACGGCGGGCGGCGGTCGCCACCGCCTCGACCGCGCCGGGGATCGCCTTCGGCGCCTCCCGCAGCCGCCGCGCCGCGTCGGCCAGCAGTTCGACCCGCAATGCCTCGTGGTCCACGCTGCCGGGTATCGCCCTGGCCAGTACACCGACCGCGGATGCCAGGGACAGACCGTGCGTGGCGTCGCGAAGCTCCTCGGTCATCGCGCCGCCGTGGTTCTCCACCAGCGCCCGCTCGGCCGCGGCCCACGCGTCGTCGGTGTCGGCGAGCACACCGTCGCAGTCGAAGGCCACCGCGTCGAACTCCGCCATCACTTCTCCCAGTTCAGCAGTCGGGCCGAATCGGCCACGATGATCGCACGCGGGAACACCCGGACCCCGGACACCCACCCCCGGCCGTCACGCGGCGCGATCTCACCACCAGGCTCCACGAGGGGCCTTCCGGCCCGGGTTCACCTGTTCGCCACCACCAGCATGTTGCGGTCATGTCAATCCATCCCTTACGTTTACGCGCGTCAACTCACCTCACCCACAGCGGTGTTGACGACACGCGCGTGACCCACTGACACCCCACCCCACCCGGCTCCGACGCCCCCACCGACCGTCGAAGGACGTGCCACGGCCGCCTCGGCCCGAGCACGTCGCGGTATCCCTCCACACACCTGGGAGCACCATGCCCGCAGCCACTCTCACGCGCCGCAGATCCGGTAACACAGGTACCGGTTCCCGCCGAACGCTCGCCGGTGCCGCCGCACTTCTGGCCGCCGCCCTCACCGTGCTGCTCGCGCCCGGCAGTGCCTCGGCGGCGAACACCTCCGACCATGGCACCCCCGAGCAGGGCACCCCGGTGCGCATGACGCACCCGGAGCAGGACCATGCCGGATCCGGGCTCCAGCGCCTGACCCCGCGCTCGCTGTCGGCCGCGACGACGGCCGCCGTCAACACCGGCCCCGCGGGCCTCGACGTCAGCGGCTACCAGGGCAACGTCGACTGGGCGTCCATCAAGAGCAAGGGCGCCGCCTTCGCCTACGTCAAGGCCACCGAGGGGACGACGTACACGAGTCCCTCCTTCTCCCAGCAGTACGACGGCGCGTACAACGCCGGACTGATCCGCGGCGCCTACCACTTCGCCCTGCCCGGCAATTCGAGCGGTGCCGTACAGGCCGACTGGTTCGTCAGCCATGGCGGCGGCTGGAGCGCCGACGGCAAGACGCTGCCGCCCGCGCTGGACATCGAGTACAACCCCTACGGGGACACCTGTTACGGGCTGAGCCAGAGCGCGATGGTGTCCTGGATCCGGGACTTCAGCAACGAGGTGCGCGCCAAGGTCGGCCGCTACCCGACGATCTACACCACCACGAACTGGTGGACGACGTGCACGGGCAACAACAGCGGCTTCGGGGCCACCAACCCACTGTGGATCGCCCGTTACGCCAGCGGCCCCGGCACGCTGCCCGCGGGCTGGTCCGCCCAGACGATCTGGCAGTACGCCGACTCGGGCACCTTCCCCGGCGACCAGGACACCTTCAACGGCACGCTCACCGACCTCCAGGCCTTCGCCAAGGGAGGCGGCTACAACCCGCCGCCGACGGCCGGTTGGCCCACCGTGCAGCAGGGGGCGAGCGGTGAGCGGGTCAAGACCGTGCAGTATCTGCTCAACGCGCAGGGCTCCGCGTTGAGCGTGGACGGCTCGTTCGGGCCCGCGACCGTCACCGCGGTGCGCTCGTTCCAGTCGGCGCACGGCCTCACCGTCGACGGTGTGGTCGGCCCCGACACCTGGCAGGCGCTCGTCGTCACCGTACGACAGGGGTCGTCGGGACCCGCCGTGCAAGCGGTGCAGCGCCAACTCAACGCACACGGTGCCGCGTTGACCGTGGACGGCTCGTTCGGACCCGCGACCGACACCGCCGTGCGCTCGTTCCAGTCCGCACACGGCCTCACCGTGGACGGCATCGTCGGCTCCAACACCTGGCAGGCCCTGGTCGCTTGACCTTCGGCGCGTCATCACCCGAGGAGGAGACTTCCATGACTACGGCACGACACTTCGCGCGCGGGATCGACCGCCGCACCCTGTTCCGTGGCGCGGCGGGGTTCACGGCCACGCTCGGCCTGGCGGCGACGGCCGGTCTCGCGACGGCGGGCAGCGCCTCGGCCTACGGCTGGAGCCGCACCCTTCAGCAGGGCGCGTCCGGCGCCGACGTGGTGGAGTTGCAGATCCGCGTGGGCGGTTGGGCCGCCGGCAGCGCCCAGAAGACGTATGTCGCCTGGGACGGCGCCTTCGGCCCGGCCACGGCCGCCGCCGTCCAGCGCTTCCAGTCCGCGTACGGCCTGAGCGCGGACGGCGTCGTCGGCCCGGCGACCCAGAGCGCGCTCAACAGCCTTGAGGCGAGCGACGGTTCGACCGCGCACTTCAATTTCAGCGAGTTCTACTCCAAGGACGGCGCCGCCTTCAACAACGGCAAGGTCGGGGCGGCGACGGTCAAGGAGAACGTACGGCGGCTGATGTACAAGCTGGAGGCCGTGCGCAAGAAGGCCGGCAACAGCGCGATCACCATCAACTCCGGCTTCCGCAGCATCGCGCACAACGCCGCGTCGGGCGGCGCGTCCAACAGCATGCACCTCTACGGTGTCGCCGCGGACATCGTCGTCTCGGGACACAGCACCCTTCAGACCTACAAGATCGCCGAGACCTGCGGCTTCTCCGGTCTCGAGGCGTACTCGCACTCGTGGCAGCACGTCGACAGCCGTGTGCAGTACGCCTCTTACGGCTCGGGCTCGTGGTGGTGGGAGAGCGGCGTGGTGTGATCCAGCCGCCTCGACGGACCGGGCCCGTCCACGCCACCATGGCGCGGACGGGCCCGCGGCCGCTGTGACTCGCTCAGTCCCGGCCGTGCAGGGACTCGGCCGCCACCTCGGCAACCGTCTCCGCCACGAGGGCGAGTGCCGGGACGTCCAGCTTCCACTGCTGCCAGTACAGCGGTACGTCCACCCGCCGCCCCGGCACCAGTTCCCTGAGGGCGCCCGACCGCAGCAGGGGAGCCGCCTGCGGCTCCGGGACCAGGCCCCAGCCGAGCCCCGCGGCCACGGCGTCGCAGAACCCCTCGGACGTGGGGACGTAGTGCCGGAGCCGACCGGCGCCCGTCGCCTGAGAGGTGAGGGAGCGCACGAACCGGTCCTGGATCTCGTCACGCCGGTCGAAGACGATCACCGGCGCGTCGGGCAGACAGCGCTCCAGCGGTCCGGCCGACAGATGGCGCGCGGCGAACCGCGGACTCGCCACCGGCAGATACCGCGCCCGGCCCAGCGGACGTACCGTGCAGCCGACCACGGGCTCCGCCGACGACGTCACCGCCGCCATCACCCGCCCCTCGCGCAGCAGCGCCGCGGTGTGCGCCTCGTCCTCGCGGTGGAGATCGAAGCAGATCGGCGGGTCCTGCGGCACACGGGTCAGGGCCGGCAGGAACCAGGTGGCCAGGGAGTCCGCGTTCACCGCGATGGGCACCCGGACCGGACCCGCTTCGGCCGCGATGCCCAGTTCGCTGTGCATGTCCCGTTCCAGGGCGGCCAGTTGGCGTGCGAACCGCACCACCACCTCGCCCGACTCCGTCGGCCGGACCGGCTTCGTCCGCATGAGCAGCACCCGCCCCGTGCGCTGCTCCAGCGTCTTGATCCGCTGGCTGACGGCGGAGGGGGTCACATGCAGGGCGGCGGCAGCGGCGTCGAAGGTGCCCTCGTCGACGACGGCGAGCAGCGTACGTACCTGGTCGAAGGGCAGCTCGTTCATCACATCTGCTAATGCTAGCTAAGAAACTTTAGCTGTACTGATGACTCGCTGGTCCTTAGCGTCACATGTCATGAACAGCGGAATCCTCCCGGCGGCCGTCGCCGGGTTCAGCACAGCCCTGTCCCTCATCGTCGCCATCGGCGCACAGAACGCGTTCGTCCTGCGCCAGGGGGCTCGTCGGCACGCTGTTCTCGCGGTGGTCGGCATCTGCGCCGCGTCCGACGCGGTGCTGATCGCGCTCGGTGTGGCCGGGCTCGGCGCCGTGGTCACCGCGTGGCCCACCGCACTGACGGTGGTCGGTCTGGCCGGTGGTGGCTTCCTCACCTGCTACGGCGTCCTGGCCGCCCGCCGTGCGCTGCGCCCCGCCGCGGCGGCGGGACTCACGACGCGGGGCACCTCGGCGGGCTCGGTCCGCACCGCGGTCCTCACCTGCCTGGCCCTGACCTGGCTCAACCCGCATGTCTACCTGGACACCGTGCTGCTGCTCGGCTCGGTCGCGGCCGACCGCGGCTCGCTGCGCTGGGCCTTCGGCCTCGGCGCGATGCTGGCGAGCCTGACCTGGTTCACCGGCCTCGGCTACGGGGCCCGACTCCTCAGCGGCGTCCTGGCCCGCCCTGCCGCCTGGCGCGTACTGGACTCGCTGGTCGCGGCCACCATGCTGGCGATGGGCATCATGCTGCTGGCGCGCACCTTCTGACGGTCCGTCAACTCTGTTGAGGGGAACGCGAAGTCGAAAGGGCCGCAGGCTAGGATGAGCGCCCACTCGTCGACTGTGACAGGCCCTGGGAGGCCGGATGTCCCAAGCGGACCACAGCACCAACCCGTTGATCGACACCAGCCGCCCGCACCCTGCGCGGATGTACGACTGGTTCCTCGGCGGCAAGGACAACTACCCGGTGGACGAGGCGATGGGCCGACAGCTCATGGCCATCGAGCCGAACGCCCCGATGATGGCGAAGATCAACCGCGCGTTCATGCACCGGGCCACCAAGTGGCTCGCGGGGCAGGGGGTTCGGCAGTTCCTCGATGTCGGGACCGGCATACCCACGGAGCCCAACCTCCACCAGGTCGCCCAACAGGTCGCCCCCGAGACGCGCGTTGTCTACTGCGACCACGACCCGATCGTGCTGGCCCACGCGGAGGCACTGCTGCGGGGCAGCGCCGAGGGTGCCATCGACTACGTACAGGCCGATGCCCGTGACCCGCAGGCCATCCTCGAACAGGCCGGGAAGACCCTGGACTTCGACCGGCCGGTCGCCCTGTCGCTGATCGCGCTGCTTCACTTCGTCAGCGACGAGGCCGGGGCGTACGAGCTGGTCGACAGGTTCAAGAGCGTTCTGGCGCCCGGGAGTTACGTGGTGCTCTCCCACACCACCGCGGACTTCCACCCGCCGGAGGAGGCCAAGCGGGCCATGGACATGTACTCCGCGAACGGACTCACACTCGCGCTGCGCAGCCGTACGGAGTTCACCCGGTTCTTCGACGGCCTGGACCTGGTCGAGCCGGGCGTGGTGGCCTCGGAGGCATGGCACCCGGAGCTGGCGCAGCCGGTGCCGGGGCAGGAGGACGTCATCAGCGCGGGGTACGCCGGGGTGGCACGCAAGCCGTGACGGCCCCGGCCGTACGGGGCGACCGGGCCGAGGCCGTCGCGCGACGGCCCGGCCCGTCGGCCCGGGGCTCACAGGCGCACGCACTGTTCGACTCACATCCAAGGAGCTGATCATGTCGACTGCCGACCGATTCCGCGCCGCCGTGGACCGCCGTGACCTCGCGGCGCTGGGCGAGCTGTTCACCGAGGACATCCGCCTCTACAGCCCGGTGAAGTTCACCCCCTTCGAGGGCAAGCCGATGGTGATGGCCCTCTTCCAGGTCCTGCTGCGCACGTTCGAGGACTTCCGCTACATCGGCGATCACACCGGTACCTCACAGACCAGCTCCGACGACGCGTCCGCGCCCTCGGCGGTACTGATCTTCCGTGCCACGGTGGCCGGTAAGGAGATCCACGGCATGGACCTGCTGCACTTCGACGGCGACGGCCTGATCAAGGAGATCACGGTCATGGTCCGGCCTCAGTCCGCTGTCCGGGCCCTCGGCGAAGCGGTCCTCACGGGCTTGGTCGCGGACGGCCTCGTACCGGCTCCGCAGGGTCAGTAGACGTACACGGTGCGCGCATGTCTGCCCGGCGCGGCGGGCGGGTTCACCGACGATGGACGCTCACGGCATACCCACCACCGTCGTACGGATCGGCGTCCCATGTGGCGAAGCGGTCGATGAACGTGAGGCCCGCCGCGGCGCAGTACTCGTCGTACTCCGCCAACGTGATGCTCGGCGGCACGGGCAGATGGGCCGCGTCCAGGCCGAAGCCCGCGACCAGCAGACCGCCCGGCCGCAGGGCCGCGGTCAGACGTCCGACCACCGCGGCCTCGGTGCCCGTAGCGACCAGCGGGAGGACGTTACCGGCGGCGAGCACGAGATCGAAGTCCGCCGCGACACCGAGCGCACCGGGCTCGAACTCGGTCAAGTCGGCCTGGAACCACGGCAGTTCGGGAGCCTGCTGCCGCGCCACCGCGAGCATCGACGCGTCGAGGTCCACCCCGACGCAGTCGTACCCCAGCTCCGCGAGCCGGATCATGACCCGCCCGGTCCCGCACCCGGCGTCCAGCACCCGCGCCCCGACCGGCACGAGAGCCGCGCAGAACCGCGCCTCCCCGTGCACGTCCTTCCCGCTCCGGGCCAGGGCGGCGAACCGCGCGGCGTAGTCCTCTCCGGACGCGTTCCCGGTCAAATCCGTCCAACGGCTCATGCGGCCCACTATAGGCAGGAGATCAGGCCAGGGTCTCGCGCAGCCAGGCACGCTCGGCACGGCTGGTGGCACGGGCCATCACCAGCATGCCCCGGCGATACGGATCGTCCATGTCCTCCGCGCGCAGGGGCTGATCACCCTCGTAGAAGAACCCGGCCGGCTGCTCCAGGAACTCCAGCCGCCGACGCAGGACCGCGTGCTGCGCGCTGATGTCCGGGAGCTGTGAGAGGAACGCCAGGACGGTGAAGTACCGGGTGCTGTCGCTGATGTCGTGGTCCGTCGGTGTCCGCAGCCGCCGATGCAGCTCACCACGGCCGTCCTCGGTCAGGCTCAGCACGTTCCGCCGGGCGGCCGACGTACCGGACTCGGCGTGCTGCTCCAGCATGCCCGCCTTGAGCAGGCGGTTGATCGCCGGATAGAGGCTCCCGTCACTGACGGGGCGAGCATGCCCGGACAGCGCCGCGATCCGACGGCGCAACTCGTAGCCGTGCAACGGCCGTTCGGCCAGGAATCCCAGGATCGCCAGCTCCAGCATGCTGCTATCGTCGCACATCGAACCGACATACCTCGAAACGAGGTACCTCAGTAGCTCACGTCCAGGCGCCTCGACGCGAAGCGCCATGGGGAGGAACACGTCATGACCTACACCGAGGAATGGGTGACCGCTCGGGCCCGGACCGCCTACGAACAGGGGCAGGCGACCTTCGAGATCCGTCCCGAGCGATCGGCACTGCTGGTCGTCGACATGCAGGACGAGTTCGTCCGCCCCGGCTGGAGTCCGTACTGGGTCCCCGCGGCGACCCGGATGGCTCCGCGCCTGCGCCGCCTCGTCCGCCACTGCCGGGACGTTGATGTCCCGGTGATCTGGACCATCTTCGACGACACCCACCTCGGCCTCGACCGCCCGCACGCCCTGCGCCACCTGCCGCACGCCGACACCGACTGGCGCAGACCCGAACCCGCCCACGTCTGGGCCGAGATGGGCCACCGCCCCGACGAGGTGCTGATCCACAAGCCGTCCTACGGCGCGTTCTACGACACCCCGCTGGACACGATCCTGCGCAACCTCGGCCGGGACACGGTCATCGTCACGGGAACGCTCACCAACTACTGCTGTGGCACCACCGCGCGCCAGGCGTACGAGCGCGGCTACCACGTCGTGTTCGGCGCGGACGTCACAGCCACCGACGACGAGTCCCGTCAGGAACCCGAACTGGCCGTGCTGCGCAAGGGATTCGCGCTCGTACTCAAGGCGGACGAGATCACGGAGCGACTACGGACACCGACACTGTGACTACCCGTGGAACGGCCCCGTCACCGCGAACGTCGTGCCGGGGGTGTAGCAATTGACGTACATCGTCCGTCCGTTCGGGGCGAACGTGACGCCCGCGAACTCGCCCCACTCAGGGGCCTCGGGGGTGCCGATGTTCTGGCGGTTGCGGGCCATGGCGTACACCTCGCCGCGGCGGCTCACGCCGAACACATGCTGCGCGCCGTTGCCGTCCTCGCAGACCATGAGGCCGCCACCGGGGGCGAGGCAGATGTTGTCCGGTGACTCGCCGGGCAACTGCACCTCCGTGTCCGGGCCGAAGACGATGACGAGCGTGAGGCGGCGTGCCGCGGGGTCGTACCGCCAGATCTGCCCGAAGTGGTCCGCGGCGGAGCCTTCCGCGCTGTGCGCGAAGGACGACACGAAGTACACGCACGTGCCGCCCCAGTAGCAACCCTCCAGCTTCTGGGCGTGGGTGATGCCCTTCGGCCCGAAGTCCTGGAGGCGGACAGGGGTTTGGGTGGCGAGCGGGTCCGGGACATCCACCCATTCGATGCCGTCGAACGAGGCGCCCGTCTCCTGGACGGTGGAGAGGTCCGGTACGCCGGGCACGCGCATCGCCTGAAGCCGACCGCCCGCGCGCAGTGAACCGACGCCGCCGCGCGGGTGGTCGGGCAGGAACCGGTAGAAGAGGCCGAAGGGCTTCTCGAAGGCGTCCTCGGTCTCGTAGACGATGCCCTGCCTGGGGTCGATCGCGATCGCTTCGTGCTGGAAGCGGCCCATGGCCGTGAGGGGTACGGCCCCGGTGCGGTGGGGGTCGACCGGATCGACCTCGAAGACGAAGCCGTGGTCCTTGGTGTAGCCGTTGGTACCGGCTCTGTCCTCGGTCTCCTCACAGGTGAGCCAGGTACCCCAAGGCGTCGGCCCGCCCGCACAGTTGACGGCCGTACCGGCGATCGCGACCCGCTCGGACACCACGGTGCCCCGGTGGTCCAGGGTCAACGCCGTGCACCCGCCCTTGCCTTGGGGGTCGTAGGTGATGCCCTCGACGGTCGGGACGGCGAACCGTGCCGTGACGCGGTTCTCGTGGTTGCGTACGAGGTGCACGCCGCCGCCCTTGCCCGCGAAGGCCGACATACCGTCGTGGTTGCTGGGAACGGTACCTTCGCCGGAGCGGAGTCGGTCACCCTCGCGGGAGAGCACCTGGTAGCGGAACCCCTTCGGCAGGTCGAGCAGGCCGTTCGGATCGGGGACGAGAGGTCCGTAGCCGGAGCGGCCGAGCGCGCTCGCCGTACCCGCGAACAGCTCTGAGAGGGCTCCGCTGAACGCGATGCCCAACCCCACGGCACCGGAGCGCGCGAGTACCTGACGTCGGTTCGCCGTGCGGCCGTTCTCGGGCGTGCTGTCGGACCTGGTCTCGGACATGGGTAACCCTCCTGTTGGCGGACAGGAACTGTGGCCCCGCAGTGTCTACCACCTGTCAGCGGCCTCGGAAACCACACAACCGGTCGTCCGCCACGCGTTCGACGAGAGCCGTCCAGGTCATCACACTTGACGGGCCTTGCTCACCGCCTCGCGTATCGCACCCGCCGTCCGGGGCCGCTGCGTCGCCAGGAAGCCGAGCAGTTCCTGGAACAGCACCAGTGCGGTCGAGTTGTACGGGTGGGGGTGGCGGTCGAAGGCGGCCAGTCCGTTCTCGTACGGGTGCCGCAGTGTCATGTGCAGGTATCCACGGCCATGTCCCTTCCAAGGGCCCGACTGACGCGCCTTCGCCGCGACGGGACGAAGGAGGCGCCCCAGGTGATCGGCACCGGGCTCCGGCTCGGTTCACCGGGCGGAGACCTTGTGAGTGATGCCGAGGCCGCTGGGCACCCGTCACGTTTCGGTAACCTGGCCGAAACCCTTGACGTTCCTCGTCGCTCGTTCTTAACCTCACTGAACCGCGTAATCAGCAGTTCCAGCAGTTCACGTGCTGCGGCGCTTTCCGCAGTGTTTTGGCAGGCACAGACATAGACCACCTGTCGGTGGCTTAGTCGTGCCTGTTTCCGTGCCCCCCTATGCCGCCGTCAGGTCTTCCTCGAAGGCGGGATTCATGGCACAACGTCCGAGCGTCAGAGGCGTCGCAGACGTCGTTGCGCTCATCGATGGGCTGGGCAAGATCACCGGCCGGGCCCAGATCCTCTGGTTCCTCGTGTTCGGCGGGCTGTTCCTCGACGCCTACTCGAACGCGGCGCTGAGCGCCGGTCTGGGGCCGATGACGTCCCAGATGGAGCTGACCAGCACCCAGGTCTCGATCCTCACGGCCACCGCTCCGGCCCTGGCGATCATCTTCAACCCCCTCGGCGGCTGGCTCGCCACCCGCATCGGCCGCGTTCCCCCGCTGCTCATCGCCAAGGTGTTCGCGATCGCGGGTGCCCTGCTCGCCGCGTTCGCCGGTGACTTCACCGTCGTCTGGCTCGGCCGGGTGCTGGTCGGTATCGCGTACGGCATCGACTTCGCGGTGGCCATGGCGCTGCTCGCCGAGTACACGCCCGCGAAGCTCGGCGGCCGGCTCAACCTGTGGCAGGCCGTCTGGTACGTCGCCACCACCAGCAACCTCGCCCTGGCCCTGGTCTTCTTCAACCTGGACGTCGGCCCCGACATCTGGCGCTGGTCGGTCGGCTCGGCCTCGGTTGTCGCCGTCGCGCTGCTGCTGGGCCAGGCGCTGCTGCTCAAGGAGAGCCCGACCTGGCTGGCCAGCAAGGGCCGACTGGACGAGTCCGTCGCCAACCTGGACCGGATCTACGGCATCAAGGCCGTCGCCGGTACGCCCGACGCGGCGACCCGCAGCGCGGCCGAGGCACCCGCGATCGGGTTCCGCCAGGCCGGGATCCTGTTCAAGGGCGAGTACCTGCCGCGTACGGTCCTCTCCTCGGTGATCTCGCTCGGGCAGTCGATGCAGTACTTCGCGGTCGGCTGGTACCTCCCGCTGATCAGCCTGACGATCTTCGGCGAGAGCTTCGAGAAGGCCACCGTCGGCTCGATGGTGTTCAACGCCTTCGGTATCGCGGGCGGGCTGCTGTCCGCGTACTTCGGCCGCCGTCTCGGGCTGCGGCTCAGCTCCGCCGCCGGTTTCGCCGGGGTCTTCGTGGCCCTGGTGGCGATGGGGCTGACCTTCGAGAAGGTGCCCACGGCCGTGGCGTTCCTACTGCCGGTGCTGTTCATCCTCTGCCACTCGGCGGGCCCCGGCGCCAACGGCAAGTCCATCGCCGCGCTCTCCTACAGCAGTGACGTACGCGCCCTGGGCACCGGGGTCACCGGAATGGTCGGAAGCTTCGGCAGCGTCGCCGGCCTGTATGTGTTTCCGCAGATCAAGGACTCGCTCGGACTCGCCGACACCTTCCTTGTGCTGTCCGTCGTACCGCTGCTCGGCCTGATCACCTGCGTACTGATCAAGTGGGACCCGACGAAGGCCGCCTCGCCCGACGAGACGGCCGGGCAGGACCGCGACACCGCGGCCACGGTCTCCGCGACCGCGCGCTGACCCGCCCGCCGCGACCTGGCACACCACACACCGGTTCCCCGCCCCGCCCCTCTCCCCCTCCCTCCCCCGCACGACTCGCTTCGCTCGCGATGCCCGATCGCTCGGGTCACTCGGGTCACTCGGATCGCTCGATTGAAAGGGCTGCCATGACGCAGACGTTCCCCGGCGCCTCCCCACGGCGCGGTGTGCTGTCCATCGACGAAGGCACCACGGGCACCCGGGCCGGGATCGTGCTCGACTCGGGCGCCACCCACGAGGTGTTCTATCGGTCGATCAAGGTCAGCCACCCGGACGACCTCTCGGTCGAGCAGGACCCGATGGAGATCTGGAGCGCCACCCTCGAGGTGGCGCGCCGGGCCGTCGGCCGGGCGCGTGAGGACGGCATCGAGATCACCTCGGTCGCGCTGTCGACCCAGCGGGCCACGGCGATGCTGTGGGACCGGGTCACCGGGCGACCGCTGCTGCCCGCGGTGGTGTGGCAGGACCGGCGCAACGCGCACGAACTCACCGCCTACGAGGCGGAGTGGGACGCCGTTCTGCTGGCCCGGCAGGGCCGCCCGGTCGGCGCCCGCTCCCCCTTCCTCTGGGCCGCCCAGCAGATCACCGCCCACCCGGAGGTGGCCGAGGCGCACCGGGCGGGGCGGCTGCTCTTCGGCACCGTCGACACCTGGCTGATCTGGCGCCTCACCGGTGGCGCCGTGCACGCCACCACTCCGACCAACGCCGCGTCCACCGGGGGCTATCTGCTGGAGCGACACGCCTGGGACGAGGCGTGGATCGCCCATCTCGGCTTCCCCCTCGACCTCCTGCCCCAACTCCGTTCCGACGACGCCGGTTTCGGTACGACCGACCCGGCCGCGCTCGGCATCGCCGTCCCGCTGGCGGCCTCCATGGGCGACCAGCACGCCGCGCTGATCGCGCTCGGCGGTCTCGCGGCCGGGCAGGGCATGTGCGTGTACGGGACCGGCGCGTTCGTCGACGCGGCGACCGGCACCACCCCCGCCCTGCCCCGGCCGGACATCACCGGAGTACTCGCCCATCCCGGCCGACGGCAGGGCGATGTCAGCCACTACAGCCTGGAGGCGTACGCCTCCACCGTGGGGTCCGCGCTGCGCTGGCTCTGCGACGATCTGGGGCTGTTCGCCTCGCCGAAGGAACTCGGTGAGGAAGCGGGCCGGGTCCCCCGCCGACCGGGCCGCACCCCCTGTCTCGTCCCGGCGTTCGCCGGGATCCGTACGCCGGTCTGGCACCCGGAGGCCACGGCGTCCCTCACCGGGCTCACCCTCGCCACCACACGCGCCGACCTCGCCCGCGCCGCCCTCGACGGGATCGCGCACTCGGTGTGCGATCTGATCGACGGGGTCTCCGACACCATGGGCACACCGTTCACCCGGCTCCGGGTCGGCGGTGGTGTGTCCGGCAGCGACCCGCTGATGCAGATCCAGGCCGATCTGACCGGCCTGCCGCTGGAACGGGTCGCCGACTCCGCCACCGCGAGCCTGCGCGGCACCGCGTATCTGGCCGGGGTCGCCCAAGGTCTGTGGTCCTCGCTCGAGGAGGTCGTCGAGGCGCAGGAGCGGGGCCGCGTCTTCGAACCGTCGATCCCGGAGGCCGAGCGCACCGATTCGCGGGGCGCCTGGCGCGACGTGCTGATCGCCCATCTGAACGACCCCGCGCTGCTCCCCCCGCGGGACACGCCCGAACCGCACACCCCCCACTGACGGCCCCGGGTCGTCGCACCGGCGGCCCGCACCCGACGGGGCCGCCGAACCGAAACACCAGGAGTTGATGTTGTGATCACCATGCCCGCCCGGAAACCGCGGCGCAACGCCGGGGCGACCCGCCGGACGCCGCTGCTGCTCGACCGGGCCGCCATCAAGCGCCGGCTGGCCGACGACACGTACGACGTCCTCGTCATCGGTGGTGGCATCACCGGGGCGTACGCCGTGCTCGACGCCGCCTCGCGCGGTCTGCGCGCGGCCCTGGTCGAGAAGGACGACTTCGCCTCCGGCACCTCGTCGAAGTCGTCGAAGATGGTGCACGGCGGCCTGCGCTACATCGAGCAGGGCAACGTCAATCTGGTCCGGCACTCGCTGCTGGAGCGTCACCGCTTCCGGAAGAACGCCCCGCATCTGGTGCACCGGCTGCCGTTCCTCTTCCCGATCCTGGAGAAGGAGGGTGTCTTCGACGCCCGTCTCGCCAAGGGCTTCGAGGGTCTGCTGTGGACGTACGACCTGGTCGGCGGGTGGCGTATCGGCAAGCTCCACCAGCGGCTCACGGTGCCCGAGGTGCTCGCTCAGGCGCCGACGCTGCGCGCCGAGAACCTCAAGGGCGGGCTGATGTACTTCGACGCCCGTACCGATGACGCGCGCCTCGTCCTCACCATCGTCCGTACCGCCGCCGCGCTCGGTGCGACGGTCCTCAACGGGGCCAAGGCGGAAGGGCTGTTGACGCAGGCGGGCCGGGTGTCCGGTGCGCGGGTCCTGGCGGACGGCGACAGCATCGACATCCGCGCGCGGGCCGTCGTCAACGCCACCGGGGTGTGGACCGACGAACTGGACGCGAAGGCGGACGACGGTCACACACCGCAGGTCCGGCCCGCCAAGGGCGTGCACATCGTGGTGCCTTGGGACAAGGTGCGCATCAACTGCACGGTCACCGTGCCGATTCCGGGCCGGGCCCGCCGCGCGACCTGCACCCGCTGGGGCAACAACGTCGTCCTGGGCACCACCGACGAGGACTACCAGGGCTCCCTGGACGACGTGCACTGCACCCGCCAGGAGATGGAGTTCCTGCTGGAGGGCGCCAACACCGCCTTCGAGGGGAAGCTCACCCCGGACGACGTGGTCGGCTCCATCGGCGGTCTGCGCCCGCTGGTCGGTGGCAAGGAGGGCGCCACCCTCGACATGCGCCGCGACCACCACATCACCGTCGGCCGCACCGGCATGGTGACCGTGACGGGCGGGAAGCTCACCACGAGCCGGCACATGGGCGAGCTGGTCATCGACAAGGTGATGACGGTCCTCGGCCGCAAGGGCCGGAGCCGCACCACCGACCTCCCGCTCCTCGGCGGCGCCGGTTACGACTCCGAGGCCGTCGCCGCGTCCGGCGGCATCGCCGCGCACCTGGGCGAGCGCTTCGGCACCGAAGCCCGGTTCGTCGGCGACCTCGTCCATGACGACCCATCGCTGGCCGAGCCGATCGTCGCGGGACTCCCGTACACGAAGGCGGAGGTCGTGTACGCGGCCCGCGCCGAACTGGCCCGGTCCGTCGACGACGTCCTCTCCCGCCGCACGCGTGCCCGGCTGTTCGCCCGGGACGCCTCCGCCGAGGCCGCCGCGGCCGTCGGCGCGATCCTCGGCCGGGAACTGAACCTCACGGACGCGGAGGTCGAGCGCTCGGTCGCCGAGTACCTCGCGGCCGTCCGTCATGAGAAGTCCGTACTCCTCGAAGGGGCAGCAGCATGATCAGCCGTCAGACCATCACCCACCCGTTCAACCGGGGCGACTACACCGTCGGGGCCCCCAGCTTCGCCAAGTGGGCGCAGCGGACGCCGATCGGCGACGGCGAGGCCGCGCTCCAGGTGGACCCGGTCGAGGTCCCCGCGTCCGTGGTCGAGGCGCTGCGCGAGGCCGCGCACGCGGTGCACACCTCCCGCGACGAGGTCGTCACCCGGACCCGTGACTGGTGGGCCGGTTCGATGATCGGCGAGACCGAGGGCCGCCCCGCGACGCCGAACGCCGTGATCGTCGAGGCCGCCGACGCCGACCAGGTCGCGGCCGTGCTGCGGATCTGCCACGAGGCCGGGATCCCGGTCACCCCGTCCGCGGGCCGCTCCAACGTCACCGGCGCCGCGCTGCCCGTCTTCGGCGGCGTCGTCCTGGACGTCTGCGGGCTGAACCGGATCACCGGCTTCGACGCCGAGTCGAACGTCGTGGACGTCCAGGCCGGCATGTTCGGCGACCTCTTCGAGAAGCAGCTCCAGGAGGAGTACGGCGTCACCACCGGCCACTGGCCGTCCGCGTTCGCCGTCTCCACCGTCGGTGGCTGGATCGCCTGCCGCGGCGCCGGTCAGCTCTCGACCCGGTACGGCAAGATCGAGGACATGGTCGTCGGCGTCGACGTCGTGCACGCGGACGGCACCCGTGCCACGTACGGCGACTACGCGCGCGCCGCGGTCGGCCCCGACCTGCGCCAGTTGTTCGTCGGCTCCGAGGGCACGCTCGGCGTCATCGTCTCGGCCCGCCTGCGGGTCCACCCGCTGCCGGAGTACGCGAGCGCCGTGGCGTACGGCTTCACGACGTTCGCGCAGGGCCTGGACGCCTGCCGCAGGATCATGCAGCGCGGTGCCGCCCCGGCCGTCCTGCGCCTGTACGACGCCCTGGAGTCGGGCACCCACTTCGGCCACCCGGAGACCAACCTCCTGCTCATCGCCGACGAGGGTGACCCGGCCATCGTCGACGCATCGATCAAGGTGGCCAGGGAGGTCTGCGCGGAGTACGGCCCCGAGCTGGACAGCCAGGCCGTCTTCGAGCGCTGGCTGGACGAGCGGATGCTGGTCGGCAAGTCCGCCGAGGGCTTCACCCCGGGGCCGGGCTTCGTCGCCGACACCCTGGAGATGGCCGCGTCCTGGGCCGACCTCCCGGTGATCTACGAGGAGGTCGTCGCCGCGATCGAGGCGGTGGACGGCACGCTGGCCGCCTCGGCCCACCAGTCCCACGCGTACACCGACGGCGCCTGTGTCTACTTCTCGCTCCGCGGGGACGTGGCGCCCGAGGCGCGCCGCGCCTGGTACCGCGCGGTGTGGGACGCGGCCAACGCCGTCCTCGTCAAGCACGCCGCGGCGCTCAGCCACCACCACGGCTGCGGTCTGCTGCGCGGCCCCTACCTGGAGGAATCCCTCGGGGCCGCCTTCGCCACGTTCGTCGCGGTGAAGCGGTCCCTGGACCCGGCGGGCATCCTCAACCCTGGCAAGCTGGGCCTTCCCAGCCGTTTCGGTACGTCTCCGCTGAACTGACCTCAGCAGCCACGGACCCCTCATCCCCAGGTAGGCCCCCGCCATGAGTCCTCTCCCGTCCCGCTCCACTGCCGCACTCGACGCCCGGCTGGTCGCCGCGCTGGCCGAGGTCCCGGTCATCGCGTCGGTCGTCGGACCCCAGCCGCTACGGCAGTTCCTGGGCGCACCGGCCAAGGTGTGCATCGCCGCGTCGCTCACGGTGGGGCAGTTGCCCCAGGTCGTGCCGACACTGGCGCGGGCGGGGAAGACCGTGTTCGTGAACGTGGACAGCAGCCCCGGACTGGCCCAGGACCGGGGCGCGCTGGAGTTCATCAAGAACATGGGCGCGCAGGGCGTGGTCAGTACCCGGCTCTCGCTGATAGAGAAGGGCCGCCCGCTCGGCCTGCTGACGATGATGAAGGTGTTCGTCACCGACCGGTCCAACCTGCGCCGTTCCACGGACGCGGTCTCCCGCGGGGCGCCGGACCTGGTCGAGATCATGCCCGCCCCGATCGTGGCCCGGATGAGCGAGCAGGCACAGCGCGCGATGTCCCCGTCGGTCGCCGCGGGCTTCGTGGAGAGCCCCGCGGACGTGGCGCTGGCGCTGGCCCTCGGGGCCGTCGCCGCCGCCACGTCCGACCCTCGCCTCTGGCATCTGCGCCGGGACCAGCTCCCGCCGGTTCCGCCCGCCGCTCTGAAGAGGCCTCCCGCACCGTCCCAGGAGTAAGACCCCATGTCATACGTCGTCGTCGCCCGTTACCGCACCAAGGAAGGCGCGGAGCACACCGTCCTCCCGCTGCTCGACACCATGGCCACCGCGTCCCGTCAGGAGCCGGGCAACCTCGCCTACCGCGTCCACCAGGGCACCGAGGACCCGCGGGCGATCGTGCTGTACGAGGAGTACGTCTCCGAAGCCGACTTCACCGCGCACTGCGCCACCCCGCACTTCCAGGACATCGTGCTCGGCAGGGTCGTCCCGCTGCTGGAGACCCGTGAGGTGCTGCGCTGCACCCCGCGTCCCGAGGTACGGGCGTGAAGACCCGTGCGGTGGTGCTGCGCGCCGTCTCGACCGCCCGCCCCTACGGCGAGACCCGCCCCGTCGAGGTGGAGGAGCTGGAGCTGGGCGCCCCGCGCGAGGGCGAGGTGCTCGTCCGGATCGCCGCCGCCTCGCTCTGCCACTCGGACCTGTCGGTGGTCAACGGCGACCGGGTCCGCCCGCTGCCGATGGCGCTGGGGCACGAGGCGGTGGGCATCGTACGGGAGACCGGACCGGGCGTGAGCCGGGTCCGTCCCGGTGACCATGTGGCCCTGGTCTTCGTGCCGAGCTGCGGCTTCTGCGCCGACTGCGCGGCGGGGCGGCCCGCCCTGTGCGCGCGGGCCGCCGCGGCGAACGGTTCAGGGGCGCTGCTGCACGGCCCGTCGCTGCTGACCGACGCCTCCGGCGCCCCGGTCCACCATCAGCTCGGTGTCTCCGCGTTCTCCGAACACGCGGTGCTGGCCCAGGAGTCGGTGGTGCCGATCCCGAAGGACATCCCGTTCACGGTGGCGTCGTTGTTCGGCTGCGCGGTCCTGACCGGTGCCGGTGCCGTCATCAACACGGCGGGGCTGCGCCCCGGTCAGTCCACGGTGGTCTACGGCCTGGGCGGCGTGGGCCTGTCCGCGGTGCTGGGTGCCCGCGCGGCGGGGGCGTACCCGGTCATCGCGGTCGATCCGGTGCTGGAGAAGCGCGAGTTGGCCCTCCGCCTGGGCGCCACCCATGCGTTCGCCCCCGGCGAGGCGGTCGAGGCGATCCGTGAACTCACCTCCGGTGGAGCGGAGTTGGCGGTCGAGGCGGTGGGCAGCCCGAAGGTGATGGCCGAGTGTCTGACGGCCGTGGCCCGGGGCGGCACGGTCGTGTCGGTGGGCCTGCCCGCCCCCGACCGGGTGCTGGAGGTCCCGGCGCTGGCGTTCGCGGGCGAGGGCAAGTCCCTGCTGGGCTCGTACATGGGCGACGCCGTACCGCGCCGCGACATCCCCCGGTTCCTGGACCTGTGGCGAGCGGGCCTCATGCCGGTGGAACGGATGCACACGGCCACCCTGCCGTTGACCGACATCAACTCGGCGATGGAGGAACTGGCGTCGGGCAGGGCGATCCGTCAAGTCATCGACACGTCGGGGATGTTGGACATCTGACCCGACGCACCACACCATCGGCAGGTCCGACGGCGCTCCTCCCTTCCCGGAAGGAGCGCCGTCACATCTTGGCCCCGCACTGACGAGTTCTTCACCCAAGATTTTCTCGACCACGATTTCCTCGACCAGGGATTCCTCGACCAGGGATTCCTCGACCAGGGTTTCCTCGACCACATGGCAACGGGCGATACCCGGTCCGGCCACTCGGAAGTTACGGTTCCTCCCATGGCTGACGGTGTGTCCGCGTTACCACTCCCTGACCCCGCCCTCCCCCGCGACGCGCCTCGCCCCTTCTCAGCGTTCTCTCCCCGGAGGTCCCACTGATGAAGCCCACCCTCACCGAGCCCGCGTCCACATCCACATCCCCCGAGAGTCCTCGCGGTGAACGCCGCGTCACGCGGCGCAGAGCGCTCCAGACTGCCGCGGGAGCCCTAGGCGCACTGGCCGTCGGCGCCGTCGCCGACCTTGCCGCCACCACGACCGCGCACGCCGCCGACGACGTCCTGCCGGACGGCTTCAAGGGCGACATGTCCGATCTGAAGCACGTGGTGGTCCTGATGCAGGAGAACCGCTCCTTCGACCACTACCTCGGCCAACTGCCGGGCGTACGAGGGCATCACGACAAGCAGGTACTGAAGTTCCAGGACGGCACCGACGTGTTCCAGCAGCGGAACGCCGAAGGCACCATCGTGACACCGGCCGTCTCGACCGCCACCTGGGGTGACAACCACAACTTCTACAGCGCCAACGGTGGCCGCTGGAACACCTGGGTGAAGGACAAGGGCGACCACTGCATGTGGTACTACACACCGGACCACATGCCCTGGATGTACTCGCTCGCGTCCCAGTACACCGTCTGCGACATGAACTTCTGCTCGCTGCACGGTCCGACCATCCCGAACCGCTACTACCTGATGTCCGGCACGGCGGACGGCGAGACCACCAACGCCGGGCAGAACAACTACACCCGGACCTGGCGAACGGTGCCCGAGCAACTGGAGCAGGCGGGCATCAACTGGCGTGTCTACTCGGACAACAGCGGCCATGGCGTCGGCGGCAGCCTGCAGAGCGGATTCGTCGGCGAGTACGGCTGCAACGTGACGAACAGCTTCCGGGCGTTCGACCCGCGGATCGCGAGCGAGGCGGACCTCGCCCCGGGCACCGGCAAGATCTGGAAGGCCAACTCCTTCGTCTACGCGGGCGCGACCATGCCCGACGACGATTCCGAGGAGAACCTCGACGCGGTACTCAAGGACTTCATCGCGGCCTGCGCGCCGGGCGCCGAGCACCCGCTCCCTGACGTCTCATGGGTCGTCATGCCGGCGGCGTGGAGCGAGCACCCCAACTTCGACACCGTGCACGGCGAGCGTTACATGAACAAGGTGCTCCGGACGTTGCAGAGCAACCCGCGCATCTGGAACCACACCCTGGTGATCATCACCTACGACGAGAACGACGGGAAGTTCGACCATGTGCTGCCGCCGCGCCCCGAGCCGGGCACGGCGGGCGAGTTCTCCGGCACCACCCCGTACGGCTTCGGTCCGCGGGTGCCGATGCTGCTGGTCTCGCCCTGGACGCGCGGCGGCCATGTCGCCTCGGAGGTGTTCGACCACACGTCGGTCATCCGGTTCCTCGAGACCTGGGCCGCGCATCTGGGCAAGCCGTTCACCTGCCCGAACATCACGGACTGGCGCCGCTCGATCGCCGGTGACCTGACCAGCGCGCTCGACTTCGCCCACCCCCGGCCGGGTCCCGTGGAGATCGCCGACCCGGTCGACGGAACCCCGCCGACGCTCCCGGAGGGCGGGCTGAGGCCACGCGGCCTCTCCTTCCACCCGCACGCCACCCTCACCGAGAACCGCGCCACCGGCATGGTGACCCTGTCGATGACACTGACCGGCGGCCCGGCCGGCAAGGCCGTGAGCCTCCAGGTCTTCCCGGACAAGTACCTGGACTTCTCGAACACCCCGTTCACCGTCTCGGCCGCGCATCCTCGCCAATACACCTGGAACACGAACGAGACCAACGGAAAGTACGCCTTCTCCGTCTACGGCCCCGACGGCTTCCTACGCTCCTTCGCCGGCCAGCTCACCCCCGACACCGCGCTCCCCCGCGTCGACGCGCATCTCCTCCCCGGCCCCACCGCCAAGCTCCGCCTGACCCTGCACAACGACACCAGACACCCGATCCGCTACACCCTGACAGCAAACGACTACACAGGCGGCACCCACCACTACACCGTGCCCCACGGCAAGCCCCTGACCATCAACTGGCCGACCGACCGGGGCTACTACGACATGGTGATCACCACCACGGAAACAGGCTGGACCCAGAGATACGCGGGCCGAGTAGCAACAACCTGAGGCAGCAACCGGGAACACAAGGACCACGGAGCGAGGACCTCACCCACAAGACCGAGGCCCTCGCTCCGTGACTTCAATCGTTGTGTCCGAGGGGGGAGTTGACTGCTGCCGATACGGCCATGTCGCGCAAGGGCGACTCTGACTACGAGGAGAGGCTCTGGCATCCGTCGAGCTGGGCGTCCGCCGTGGTCGAATTGTCGATCTTCGGCGCACAACCCGTCCAAAGGTGCTCAAGCTCACCAGACTTGGACGGAGTCAGATACGGATTGCCGGAATTCTTCCCTGGCTCGACATGGATGCGGAGGTGTACATTCCCGCCGACCAGTGACGGAACTGTGCGTGAGATGTGAGTGGGTTGGGGATGCGAAGGGGCAAGGCTGCCGCATCGGCGGCGACAGTCGTGATGCTGATCGGGCTTGTCGCGGGGTGCGGTGGAGAAGCCGGGAACGAGTCAGCTCGGTCGACAGGAGAGCGGTCTCCCTCGGCGACTGCGACGCGGGAGGTCAGAGCGCTGGGGCAGGGGCAGCTTGAGTGGAAGCTGATCACGGAGCAGGATGCGAAGAGGTACGGCCCGAACCAGTCTTATGACTTCAGCTCGAAGTACGCCCGGCGCAACACACGGGCCGGTGATCCGCTGGTGGGTGTGGTGAAAGCAGAGTGTGAGCCGTTCGCGCGCTTGTTGGCCGGCGGTTCGGCGGGTACCCCGCGATCGGAAGCGGCCCGCGGGGTGAGGGTGATCGATCCCCATGGCTGGCAGGAGAGCGACAATACCTTCGCGGAGATGTCGACGCGCATCACGCTCGGGTCGTACGACGGTGAGGGAGCCATTCACGCCTACGAGGCGGTCGAGAAGTCGGCGCGTGCCTGCGCCGGCGGGTTCGTCGCCACCCCGTTCGGCGCCGACACACGCAGGGCGCAGATCAGTCGGGTCGAGCCGATCGAGACCCGGACGGCAACGGGCGACGCCGGTCGTGCCTGGGCGGCGACCTGGGGAGACGGCGACAAACGGGTCAAGACATCAGTGGTGTTCGTCCGACAGGGGACGGAACTGATGTCGCTGCTCACGACTACGACCAACCACTTCGATACCCCTGAACTGGAGGAGGCGGTGGTGCCACTCTCGGTGGTGGACGCGCAGGTGCTGAAGCTCGGCCGGTAGGGCGGCGGCAGTGGGAACGTGAGGACCCGCGCGGCCGACCGTGGGCGTCGACGAGGAAGTGCACCGTGATCGGAGCGGGGCCACAGTAGTCCCTGCGCCCCGGGTGCAGTCCAGCAGCCGGAAGGCATCGGTGCCACACGGCTTTACCCTCCCGTGTGTGATCTATGACCATGACAGCCACCCGCCGCCACACCAAGACCGCTCCACGAAGCCCTCGGTATCGAAATCACCTGCGGACACGCAACGAGGGCCACGACCGTATAGGTCGTGGCCCTCGCCTCCGTAACGCCAATCGTTGTGTCCGAGGGGGGAGTTGATCACTAACGATACGGTCATGGTGGCGCAAGGGCGACTCTGACTGCGAGCGGGGCGACGTCTTCATCCGCCAACCATCGTGGGGCGGCAAACTCGCCACCCTGCTCGCCCTCGCGATGTCGGGCAGGTTCTCAAGCCCGGACACTCGAATCGGTACTTGCGTAGGGCTGGCGACAGCGGTGGTGCTCCGGCTGCTCGGCAACGCCGTGGTCGCGGGCAGGGAAGAAGGTGCCGTACACGATCAGTGCGGTGTCCTTGCGGAACCGCTTACGCGGCTGGAGCGCGATCGAGGGTCCAAGGTGGTCGACGATGCGGTCGGCGGCCGACTTCGAGGCCCCGAATAGCGGTCCAGATGCCGCAGCGTGAAGCCTTCGCCATCCACCACCTGCATGAGAACACCCGCACCCGCTACACCGCCTGCGTCAACCGCTATCTCCCAGCTCCGCCTGTCAGTGCTGCGACGCGCGGCATCGACGCCCGGCGTGATCAGACCCCGCTGCTGCACCACGGGAGCCTGCTGCCGCACGCTGCTGTCCCCACTGACGCTGACCTACATCCACTCCGTGCTCAAGTCCGCCCTGGAGCACGCCGTCCGCGAGGAGGAGATCCCGCGCAACGTCGCCCGCAACGTCCGCACCGGCACACCCCGGCCCCGCCGCTTCGAACCCCTCACCGCCGAGGAAGCCCGCGAGTTCCTCGCGGCCACACGCGGACACCGGTTGCACGCGCTGTTCGAACTCGCCCTCCACACCGGACTCCGCAAGGGCGAACTCCTCGGCCTGCGCTGGGAAGATCTCGACCTCGACGCCGGCACCGCCGCAATCCGCCGAACCCTCCAGCGCACCAGCACGGGCGGGCTCACCAAACTGCCCACCAAGACCCGGGCCTCCGAACGCCGCATCGCCATCCCCACCCGCTGCCTCCAGTCGCTGAAGCTCCACCACGAGCAGCAACAGCACGAGCGCGAGGGCGCAGGCGCGGCGCGGCAGCAGGACGGGCACGTGTTCACCACCCGCAGGGCAGACCGATCGACCCGACCAACCTCACCCGCGCCTTCACCACGCTCCTCCGCAAGGCCGGCCTCCGCCGCATCCGCTTCCACGACCTCAGACACTCCACCGCCACCCTCCTGCTGGAGCAGGGCGTCGAACTCGTCGCGATCAAGGAACTCCTCGGCCACGCCCACATCGGCGTCACCGCCACCGTCTACGCCTCCAGCGCGACGCCATCGACACTCTCAGCAATGCGCTCGGCAGCCTGGAGAACGACAAGACGACACACTCCGGCGGCGACGAACCACCACCCTACCCGGCCCTCGTCCGCTGACGTTGCCGTCAACTACTGCCGTCACAGCGACCAGAACCCCCGTCGTCGGGACCCATCTGACGGGGGTTCAGGTTTGCGCTAGGAACTTGCAACCGAAGTCACTTATGTTCGCCTGCGCGCGTTGCGAGCGAGTTCAATGTCCTCATCGAGCAAGCTGCCTCTAAACGGGCTGCGGACATCGTCAAGAACCACAACGAGCAGAGATGTTCCGCTCACTGGCAGTTCCTCCCGAGCTAGCCATGACGGAATTTTAAGGTTATCGATAAACCCTTCCACTCCATCCCGAGTGGTCACCTTGACCCCCCATGCCGTAGTCGAAGACACGACCACTTCCAGCTCTTCGTCAACCCGCACCACGCCGTCACCCATTCCCAAGCTCCCACACTCTACGCACCGTGAGCTCGTTGAATCGATCAAGTCGCCCAACTGGGATCACGAACTCGATTCTCGCGGAACCTCCAGGCCCCTTACGGTCATATCGGAACGCGGTGTCCGAGAATTCCTTTAGGAAGTCCTCGTGCATGTCGTAACGAATTGACCCATTCGCATAGGAGCCGCGATTCTGGTATTCCTTCGCCACGCTCTTCTCCCCGAGGTAGACCGAAGCATCGCCATCTTGATGCGATGCCGGGTTGGGGCCACGCTCCAACTCATGCGCCATGTCATCAACTTTCGGCGTCCTATAAATAGAGACACCATTGCAGTTGTGAACCAGAACCGGCGTAGCCCCCGCCACCACATAGTACGTGTGCTACGCGAAGCCTTCGACCTGCTCTTTCGCAGGTCAAGTACGGTTTGCTGGTCCGTTGACGTGCGTGGATGTCCGTGGTTGTGCGGGGTTGTTGCCGTCGCTACTGCCGTCAGGCGGTTCAGCCCAGGTACGGCTTCTCGCGCTGTTCCAGGAAGTGCTGGAGCCTGAGTCGTTGGGTGTGGTGCATCGGCAGCTGCTCGATCTCTTCCGGCGGCACGAACCGGAGTTCGGTGGACTCATCGGAGATCTCCAGTTGGCCGCCGGTGATGCGGGCGGTGAAGCAGACGTTGAACTGACGGCGGACCTCGCCGTCGGTGTAGGCGATGATGTGTTTCGGGTCGGTGTAAGTGCCGACCAGGCCGGTGATCTCTACGTCAAGGCCGGTCTCTTCCTTGACCTCGCGGACGGCCGTGCCTGGCAGGGAGTCGGCAAGGTCCATGCCGCCTCCGGGCAGAGCCCATAGGTCGTTGTCGCGGCGGCGCTGGAGGAGGATGCGCCCGTGATCGTCGGTGACGACGGCGGATGCGGCGACGACCATGCTGTTCGGCTTGGGCGCGTTCGGGTCGTCGTAGTACTCGGTGCGGGCCACGGTCAGCCTTCCTCTCGTACTGGGGTTGCTGTCGTCCACACGGCGCCGAAGCTCTCGGCGTAGGTGTCGAACATGCCGCCTGCCTCGTGTCGGCGAAGATGCCACAAGGGAGCGGCGTACGCGTTGACGCCCCAGACATGAGCGTTGACGAGTTGCTGGTCGTCAACGCGGTAGAGGGAGTTGTAGAGCGTGGTTTCGTGGGTGCGGACTTCGACGCCCGGGATGCTGGCGAGGGGTCTGTAGTGCATGAGGGCGAGGCGGCAGCGTGATTCGATGCCGTGGCCGAACCGCTCCTCCTGGCCGCGGGCTTGGACGGAGTCGCTGTCGGCGTCCCCGATCGCGATACGGACGGTGCAGCCTTCGGCGGCGCGTTCGGTGAGGAGTTCGTTCAGCCGCGGGTACGCCTCGTGGAGGAAGACGGCCGCGTAGACGAGGATGTCGATCCGTTCCCGGGCCTGGGCCATCAGGTCGGTGAACGTCGAAACGGGGAGGTCGGCCCGCTGCTCGTAGAGCGCGACCAGTTCGGGGCTGATGGCGCGGGCGGGGCGGGCCTGGCGGAGCGCCGGCCAGAGTGCGTGCACGTCTTCTCCCAGGGCTTTGGCCGCCTGGAGGGCGGTGGCACGACGTGGGATACGCCCGAGGTTCACCCAGCGCTCGACCGACTTGGGGTCGACCTCGACCTGTTGAGCGAGTGTGGCGTACGTCCAGCCTCCTGCCGCCATGACGGCTCGTAGTCTCTCGTTCGGCACGAGTCTCCCCCTTCGTCTCAGGACGGCACTAGGGACGTTCTACAGGGTGCGGGACGTCCCGAAATGGGTTTTGGTGGAGGTTCCTTCGTCCCGGTGACCGGCGTGAGGATCGGTGCCGACCCTGCGGCACCAACAGGCCCAGGGGCACGCATCAACGCTGCCGAGGAGCGTCACCGCCGAATGAGCACCACCCCATGTGTTCCCGCCCTGCGACTGGACGCCCGGTCGTGCGCCGCCTCGCCGGGGTGGTCATGATGACGTCCCCCATTCCTAATACCGGCGGCCACACCGTCTCGCCCGATCCCGGCGCCCTGGTGGTCGACCGGCGGAGCAGCAAGGTGGGCGTGGTGATGGGGCATGTAGGGCCGTACGTGCAGCTTCGCCCACCGCGCGGTGGACTGGAGTGGGACGTGCCGCCCGAGGACGTACGTACGCCGACTCCGGCGGAGGAGTGAGCGCGAAGGTGGCCGTGGCCAACCGGAGGTGGGGACGGTGACCCCTCGCTCGGTCCTACGGTACGAGACCTGGACGCTCCAGCCCGACCGCGAGCCAGACGCGGAGCCGGTCCTGTACGCGATGCAGTGCGTCGTGGACGGAGAGACCTCGCCGACAAGTGAGGACTTCGCCGAACCGCAGAACTGGGTGCTGCGGCACTGCGGCAAGAACCCGTCCCACCACACCTACCGGGAGATCATCACCCGCCCCTGGCGGACCTGGCGCCAGACGTGAACCACTCTCCTCGCCCAGGCGCCGCACCGCGCTGACCTACCCGACTCCCGTCCCTGCCGGGCGCAGCCGATCGAGGCTCCCCCGCACTCGTCAGCCCCGGCAGGGACGGGCCCTCACGTGCGTGCCGAGCCCATGGCTGTGGGAGTTCTGGCTTCTGCCACAGAAAGTCAGCCACGACGGCGAGCGCGCCGACCGATCACCCGCCATGTGTGTCTCACTCAACCCCGCACCGGCATCAGCCCAGTTATCTCTATCGTCACGGCCCCCAGCCAGGCAGCAACCATGGGCGTACGGGACGGCGCGAGCCCGCCGGGCAGCCTCTCAGGTGCCCGGCCACCACTGCTGCTGAGTGGTCGGGGCCGGGGCTTCCGGCTGATGGTCCGGCTACGCTCCCGGGCTCTGCGCGCCGAGTGGTCGGCGGCCGTCGCCAGCGGGGCGGCAGACAGGAGCGGGCGGCGGTCACCGACCGCCGGCGCGCGGCGGCCCGCGTCAGCGGGACGCCCTTGATCAAGTAAAGAAACTCTGAACAGCTCATCAAGGAACTCCTCACCACCCCGACAGCACGCAGCCGCCCACCCACAGGCATGACAGACCTTCCCCACAGGGTCTTCCCAGACTCTGACGCAACGTGAACGATCTTCCACAGATCGCACACGGGATGGTAAAGGCGTGACCATGACAGCGTCTAGATCACCACAAGTGGACATTGCCCCTCCAATAGGAACCAAAGGCAATGAGGCATCGAGTGACATAGACCATGCAGGGCCCTGGTTTAAAATAGAAGGGTCAGTCAGCGTGTCGACCTTGCAAAGCACGGTAGCCTGAGGGGCGGACCTGCGAACGGCCCCGCGAAGCCCTCGGGATCGAATCACCTACGAAAACGCAACGAGGGCCACGACCGTAAAGGTCGTGGCCCTCGTCTTCGTAGCGCCAACCGTTGTGTCCGAGGGGGGACTTGAACCCCCACGCCCGATAAAGGGCACTAGCACCTCAAGCTAGCGCGTCTGCCATTCCGCCACCCGGACTAGGTGTCTGTCGCCTCGGGGGCTTCCCCGCGGCGACATGGACAACAATACCAAGGTTTCGGAGTGGCATTCACCTGCATATCCGTGCGGGGATGAGTGAGGACGAGACAGGGGCCGAGGTGCTACTTACCGCTACCGAGTGGCTACGATCCGTGTGAAGCCTCACGTCAGCGGGGTCTTCTGGCTTCGCTGCCAGGGCGTCGGTGGCGAGCGTGGGCGTCGGGATTCGGCCGTCACCGATCGTGGTCAGTGGCGTTCGCGCAGGGAGTGCAGGTACGTGCTGGAGCGGCGGGCGAAGGTGAAGGGGTCCGGCGGGCTGTCGTGTTCGGTCTGCCAGTGGTGGGCCAGGCGCTCGCCGCGGAGGCGGGTCACGGCCGACAGGAAGCGCTCGTAGTCGATGTCGCCGTCGCCGACGTCCACCATGCGGTAGCCGTACTGGTTCGAGGGGTCGCTCACCCCGTCCTTCACGTGGAAGAGCGGGTAGCGGTGGGAGTGCTCGAGGGCGTAGTCGAGGGGTTCGAAGGGCGCGGGGGTGCCGTCGGGCCGCCGGGAGAAGCGGAACTGGCCCGCGTACGCCCAGTAGATGTCCATCTCCAGGTACACGAGGTCGGGGTCGGTCTCGGCGAGCAGGACGTCGTAGAGGCGGACCTGGGGGTCGTCGCTCGCGAAGGAGAACTCGTCGGAGTGGTTGTGCTGGTAGAACTTCATGCCGCGCGCCTTGGCCGCCGCGCCGTAGGCGTTGAACTCCTCGGCGGCCCGTTTCCAGGCGTCCACCGTCGAGCCGTAGCGGAACGGGCTCGACGCGGTGCCGATGTGCTTGAGGCCGAGGGCTTCGGCGTCGTCGAGGACCCGGGTGAGGTTCTGGGCGAAGGTGTACGCGTTCGGGTCGCTGGAGTAGTAGGTGACATGGCTGCCGATCGGGGTCAGACCGTGGTTCTTCGCCAGGCGCCTGAGCCGGGCGAGGGTGATGGGGCCGACGGCGTCCTGTGTGTAGCCGGCGAATTCGATCTCGTCGTAGCCGTACTTCTCCAGCTCGTCGAAGACAGGGGCGAAGCCGAGCGTGGCGACCTTGTCACGCAGGCTGTAGAGCTGGACGCCGAGCCGTCCGGGCGGCAGTACGGGACGGCCGCCGCCCGCGGCGGGAACGGGGGCGGGGGTCGCCGCCTTCCCGGTGGCCGCGCTGGCGGAGGGGGCGACGGCGCCCAGCAGGGCGGCGGCGGTGGTGCCCGCGGCCACCCCGAGCATGCCTCGTCTGCTGAGGCGGTGGGTCAGTTCGGGGTCGGGCCGGGAGATGCGGCTCATGCCTGGAACTCCTCGCTGTCGAAGGGCGTTGTCAGTGGTGAGTGCTTCACTGGTGACCAGTCGGATCGGTGAGACCGGCGAGTTGGAGCAGGAGTGACTTCACATCGGTGGCCGCGACACGGTCGCCGACGGCTCGGGGGGTGGAGCAGATGAGGAGCGGACCGTCGTCATCGCTCAGCGGCAGGCGGCCATGGCTGCCGCGAATAGGTGACGGGTCGAGGGGCACGACCGCCATCCGGTAGCGCATGCCGAGCTTCTTGCGGGCCAGGGCGGTGGCTGCCCTGACCTTGACGTAGGGGTCGAGCGGATCCATGAAGAGTTCGACCGGGTCGTATCCGGGTTTGCGGTGGATCTCGACCAGTCGCGTGAAGTCGGGCGCGTGGGCGTCGTCGAGCCAGTAGTAGTACGTGAACCAGGCATCCGGTTCCGCGAGGGCGACCAGTTCGCCGGAGCGTGGATGGTCGAGTTGCTGGGTCTTCTTGCCCTCGTCGTCGAGGAGTTGCTCGACGCCGGGCAGGTCGATGAGTGCGGCCCGGGTGGCGTCGAGGTCCTCGGGGCGGCGTACGTAGACATGGGCGATCTGGTGGTCGGCGACCGCGAAGGCGCGGGAGGCCATCGGGTCGAGGTACTCCATGCCGTCCTGCGTGTGCACCTCGAGGAGACCGGCGCGGCGCAGGGCGCGGTTGATGTCGACGGGGCGGTTCACGCGGGTGATGCCGTACTCGGACAGCGCGACGACCGTGCGTCCGGTGGCGCGGGCGTCCCTGAGGAGCGGCGCCAGCGCGGCGTCCAGGTCGCCGGCCGCTCTCACGGCGCGCGGGTCGTCCGGGCCGTAGCGCTGAAGGTCGTAGTCGAGGTGCGGGAGGTAGCAGAGGGTCAGGTCGGGGTTCCTGGTCCGCATGATGTGGCGGGTGGCGTCGATGATCCACTGGCTGGAGACCAGGTCGGCGCCGGGGCCCCAGAAGTGGAACAGCGGGAACGTGCCGAATTTCTGGGTGAGTTCGTCGTGCAGGGCCGGGGGCCTGGTGTAGCAGTCGGGTTCCTTGCGGCCGTCGGAGTAGTAGACCGGACGAGGGGTGACGGTGATGTCGGTGTCGGCGCCCATGGCGTACCACCAGCAGATATTGGCGACCGTGTAGCCGGGGTGCGAGCGCCGGGCGGCGTCCCACAGCTTGTCCCCGGCGACCAGGCCGTTGTGCTGCCGCCACAGGAGTACGTCGCCGAGTTCCCGGAAGTACCAGCCGTTGCCGACGATGCCGTGCTCGGACGGCATCGTGCCGGTGAGGAAGGTGGACTGGGCGGCGCAGGTGACGGCGGGCAGCACGGTGCCGAGCGGCGCCCGGGAGCCGGACTGTGCGAGGGCCTTGAGGTGGGGCATGTGGTCGAGCAGGCGGGGGGTGAGGCCGACGACGTCCAGGACGAGGAGCGGAGTGGGGCCTTGAGTGGTCCGGGGGGCGCTCATGGGAGTTCCTTCAGACCGAGGTCGGTCAACAGGTCGCGGGCGAGGGTGAGTTCGGCGGCGATGCCGTCGGCGAGGCGGCCTCGGGCGCGGGGCCGCAGCTCGGGCGGGAGGGACTGCCAGGTGTAGGTCTCGACTTCGAGGTGGTGGGTGAGCGGGTGCGGGCCGCCGACGAGCCGGGTCAGTGCGGCCTTCAGTACGGGCAGCGTGGAGGTGAGGGGCGCGGCGGGGGCCGCGTGCAGCGGGACGTGGAAGTGGGCGCGCCAGGCAGACCCGTCGGGCAGGACGTCCCCTCGCAGGGCTTCGCCGAGGTCGTCGGTGCCGCGCAGGCCGGTCGGTGTGACGGTGCGGGTCTGGTGCAGGAAGCGGGGTTCGTCGAAGGCGGCGAGGGCTTCGCGGGTCTCGGGGAGGTGGGGGTGTTCGGCGTGCAGTGCGGCGGAGAGCTGGGTCTTGACGAGGGGGACACGGGCCCGCGCGAGTGTGTCCAGGGCGGTGTGCGGATCTTCGAAGGAGGTGGCGAGGTGGCAGGTGTCGACGCAGATGCCGATGCGGTCATGGGCGATCGAGGTCAGCGGGGCGATGGCGTCGCCGGTGGTCTCGATCAAACAGCCGGGTTCCGGCTCCAGGCCGACACGGACGGACCGGCCGGTCAACTCGGCCAGGGCGTCGAGGCGTCGGCCGAGGGTGCGCAGGGCGGTGCGGGCTGTTGTCGCGCGCCGCTCGTCCTCGGGGGTGCGCCAGGCGAGCGGCAGGGTGGAGATGGTGCCCTCGGTGACGTCGTCGGGGAGCAGGGACGTGAGGATGCGGGCGAGGGCGATGGTGTGGCGCAGGCGTTCCGGGTCGGCCCAGTCCGGCTGATAGACGCGGTACTTGACCTGTTCGGTGCCGAAGCCTTCGTACGGGAAGCCGTTGAGGGTGACGACCTCGAGGCCCCGGTGGTCGAGTTCGGTGCGCAGGCCGCGCAGGGCGGACGGGTCGGTGCTGAGGGCGTGGGCGGCGTCCCTGGCCAGCCACAGGCCGATACCGAGGCGGTCGCGTCCGAGGCGGCGGCGCACGGGCTCGCAGTGGTCGCGCAGTTGGGTGAGGACGCCGTCGAGGGTCTCGGCCGGGTGGACGTTGGTGCAGTAGGCGAGGTGGACCGTGGTGCCGTCGGGGTGGCGGAAGCGCATCGCTCACCCCCCGCCGCGCAGGACGGAGTTGCCCTCGTGGGTCGCTTCCGTGACCCTGACGGCGGGGTTCAGCCGGCCGCTCAGCCCGTAGAACTCGACGGGGTTGCGCCACAGGACGCGGTCGACGTCGTCCTCGGTGAAGCCCTCGGTGAGCATCAGGTCGCCGACCCGGCGGGTCTTGAGCGGGTCGCTTCTGCCCCAGTCGGCGGCGGAGTTCACCAGGACGCGCTCCGGCCCGTAGGCGCGGAGGATGGCGACCATGCGCTTCTCGTCCATCTTGGTGTCCGGATAGACGGAGAAGCCCAGCCAACAGCCGCTGTTCTTGGCCTCCTTCACGGTGGGTTCGTTCAAGTGGTCGATCAGGACGCGTTCCGGGGGCAGCGCGGACTCCTGGACCACGTCCAGGGTGCGGCGCAGGCCCGCGAGCTTGTCGCGGTGCGGGGTGTGGACGAGCACGGGCAGCGCGTGGTCCGCGGCGAGTTGGAGCTGGGTGGCCAGGGCGATGTCCTCGGCGGGGGTCATCGAGTCATAGCCGATCTCGCCGACGGCCACGACCTGGTCCTTGACGAGATACCGGGGCAGTTCGTCGAGGACGGGCACACAGCGGGGGTCGTTGGCCTCCTTGGGGTTGAGCGCGAGGGTGCAGTGGTGGGCGATGCCGTACTGGGCGGCGCGGAACGGCTCCCAGCCGAGCAGGGAGTCGAAGTAGTCGAGGAAGGAGGCGGGAGAGGTACGGGGCTGGCCCAGCCAGAAGGCGGGTTCGACCACGGCGCGGACGCCCGCCGCGTGCATGGCCTCGTAGTCGTCGGTGGTGCGTGACGTCATATGGATGTGGGGGTCGAAGATGCGCATCGGGACTCCTTGCCGGGGAGGTCGGCCACGGGGGTGTGCCGGGCGGACGCGGGTTCGGACTCGGACGCGGACTCGGACACGGGTTCCGTTTCGGTCAGGGCCAGTACGCGGTACAGGTCCTCGGGTACGGGACGGTCCGCGGCGGTGCGTTCGGTGGCGTAGTCGCCGAGCATGCGGGCGAGTTCGGTGTCACCGCGGGCGCGCCGGGCCAGGTCTGCCACGCTGTCGACGGGGACGGCGGTGAACAGGCACTTCAGCACCGCGTGCCGCCAGGCGTGGGCGCTCAGGTAGCGGGCGGCATAGGGGCCGACGGCGGCGGTCAGCAGCCGGGTGTCGTTGGTGCGCAGTGCGTCCTCGACCAGGGGGACGGCGTCGGGGCCCGGGACGAGGTGGGGCAGGGCTTGCAGGACGGCCCGGCGCTCGTCGGCGGTGCCGTGGTGGTACACCCGGGTCAGGGCCGTGGCGTCGGCGCGCGCGGCGCGGAGGATGAGGACGCGGACGGCGTCGGCGTGTGCGGGGCCGCAGCGGCGTCCGGCCTCGGCGAAGTGCAACTCCCAGGCGGGGTGCGGCTCGTGGGGTCCGGAGCCAGTGGCGGCCGTGTCGAGTGCTCCGGCGAGCCAGGTGCGGGCGGCAGGGTCGAGAGAGGCGTGCAGTTCGTCCGGTGGGGTGTGATCGGGGCGAGTGCCGTCTTCGGGGGTGGGAAAGGAGGTCATGTGACGCTCACCTTCTTCGCGAAGGTCGCAGCGACCGGGGCCAGGGCCGCGGTGAGCAGTGCGGGCACCGGTGTTCCGGAGCGGGCGGAGAGGGCGGCCTGGAGCGGGATCGTGGCGCGGATGCCGCCGCCGACGGCTCGTTGGGTGAGCGGGGGTGAGGGGTTGAGCGCGGCATGGGCGTAGCCACGGGTCGCGGTGGTGGCGTAGACGGCGGCGAGGGCTGCGCGCAGGGCGTCCTTGGCGGTCGGTCGGGTACGGGGCCGAGCGGTGCGAGTGGCCGGGGTACTGGCGGTGGTCGCTCCAACGCTGAGCAAGCGGCTGGTGACCGCCCCCGTCGCGGCCAACGCGGTCAGCGGGGCGAGCGTCGAGCCGCCGAGGGTCTCGTGACGGGAGACGGTGGTGACGGCGAGGGTGTGACCGCTGAGGAGCGTGGCCGGGCGCAGTGCCGGGCGGATGCGGCCTGTGGTGGCCGCGGCGCCGAGAAGCAGGTCCAGGCCGCGGGCCGTCGCCATCGCGGCCGGGCCGGCCGGGGTGTGCTTCAGGCCGAGGTCGTAGGCCCAGACGGTGGCGGCGAGGGGTGCCGCGACGGCGAGCGCGGGGCGACCCGCGCAGTGAGCCAGGGCGAGGCCCGCCGCTGTGCCGACGCAGGCCGCGGTGAGCGCCGCGGTGGGGCGGATACGGCCGGACGGCAGCGGGCGGTGGGGGCGTTCGGCGGCGTCCTCGTCACGGTCGGCCCAGTCGTTGAGGGCCATACCCGCTTCGTACAGACACAGGGAGGCACCGATGGCGAGCAGGGTACGGGAGGAGGGCCGCGCGGCAACCGCCGCCGCCCCTGCCAGCGCGTCACCGGGGACGGTGAACAGGGCGGGGAGGCGCAGGAGTTCGGCCCAGGCGCGCAGTCCGGGGGTCGTCGGGGTTCTTCGGGTCATCGGGGCTCCCTCGGCACTCCCCGGTCGGTGTGCCGGACGGGCTCGGGGGGCGGCTGTGCCGTTGTGCGGGGGCGGGGCGCAGGCAGGGGCATGGGCGGGCCTCCTTGTCAGGGCGTGCGGTGGGGAGACGGCGGGCGGGGGTTCGGCGTCCCCCGCCCGTCGTCGCTCAGTTGCCCCGCGCGGGCAGTTCCTTGATCCGGATGTCGCGGAAGGACACCTGGTCGTCGGCCGAGTGGTTCTGGATGCCGAGGTGTCCGTCGGTGAGGCTGCGGGCCGGATCGGTGTTGGTGAAGTCGTTGATCCGCACGCCGTTGAGCCAGACGCGGAGGCGTTCGCCCTCCACGCGGATCTCGTACGTGTTCCACTCCCCCGGCGGGTTCAGCGCGCGGTCGCGCTTCGCCAGGTCGGCGGAGTGGAAGCCGTAGACGGCCCCGGTGGTCTTCTCGGGCACGTCGGTGGCGTCGATCTGGATCTCGTAGCCGTTGTCCACGGCTGACCACGGGTCGTCCGAGGGCGGGAAGCCCACGAACACCCCGGAGTTGGCGTCACCGGTCATCTTCCAGTCCAGCTTCAGCGAGTACGAGCCGAAGCTCCGGTCGGCGTACCAGAGCAGGCCCATGCCGCCCGATGACGTCAGGCTGCCGTCGTCGTCCAGGGTGAAGGAGCCCGGCCCCGCCTGTGTCCAGTCGGACAGCGAGTCGGCCGTGCCGTCGAAGAGCGGGCGGTAGCCGTTCTCCGGGCGGCAGTCCGCCTGCGCGTCGCCGATGCTCCAGCGGATTCCGCCCAGCAGGTGCTGGAGGAAGGCCGGTTCGGTGTAGGACTCCGTGGTGTGGCCGCCTCCGGTGTAGAAGGCGCGCCCGCCCTGGTAGGTCTGGCACCAGGCGATCGGATGATCGCCGTTCATGGTGCCGCCCGAGTACGACGACTCGTCGAGCGAGGCGAGGACATGGGCCCGATCCCGGGGATCTGAGCGGTAGTTGTACCACTCGTCCGTACGGTCCCAGGTCCGCACGAGCCCCGAGGTCGCCGGGTGGGCGCGGTCCTCCACGTCGACGCGTGCCGGTTGGATCTCCGGGTGCGACGCGAAGTAGGCCCCGGCGAGACCGCCGTAGAACTCCCAGTCGTACTCGGTGTCGGCGGCGGCGTGCACGCCCACATATCCGCCGCCCTCGCGGATGTAGCCCTCGAAGGCCTTCTGCTGTGCGGAGTCGAGCACATCTCCCGTCGTCGACAGGAACACCACCGCGTCGTAGCGCTTCAGGTGTCCGGGGGTGAAGGTCCGCGCGTCCTCCGTGGCGTCGACCGTGAAGCCGCCCTTCTCGCCGAGCCGCCTCACCGCCTCGATGCCCGCCGGGATCGAGTCGTGGCGGAACCCGGCGGTCCTGGAGAAGACCAACACCCGCTTCTCTTCCTTGACTTGCCCTTCCGAGGCCTGGGACACCGCCGGTTGTACCGCACAGCCCAGTACCAGCGCGGCTCCCACGACGGTGGTCGTCAGTCGGCCGGTCGTCCGCATGGCGTCCTCCCCTCAGCCGGTGGTGAAGGTGAAGTCGTCCACGTCGAAGAGGGCTCCGGAGCCGCCCTTGAAGACCAGGTAGAGCGAGGTCGTGGCCTTCGGCGCCTTGGACAGGTTCGTGCTGACGTCCTGGAAGGTCTCCCAGCCGCCGGTCACCGGCACGGTGGCCTGGCCGAGCAGCGTGCCTGTCGGGGAGCCCGCGCGGACCTCCAGGGTGCCACCCACGCCGCCGGAGGAGATGCGTGCCGTGAACGTCTTGGCGTCGCTCAGGATGTAGGGGGTGAAGGAGATCCAGTCGCCGTCGTGGATGTCCCCGACCGTCTTGCCGCCGTGCGCGGTGTCCTTGTTGAACGTGGAGACGCCGGCCGAGTCGCCGAAGTGCTCTGCCTGGCGGTGGCGGGGCTGGGTGACATTACTGTCGTGGGTGGTGAGCGGGGCCTGGCCGCCGCCCCCGCCGTCGGTGTACTCGGCGTCGAACACCCCGAAGATGTTGGCGTTCTCGTCATGGCCGCCGTCGGCGCTGGTCTGGATGGTGCCGGAGCAGCCGTTGGCGGAGGTCAGCGGGTGACCGTGGGTGTCATGGCCGAGGACGAAGGTGACCTTCACCTTGGAGCAGTCGATCCTCTTGTCCTCGGGGTCGCTGACCCTCACCTTGAACGGCACCGCGTCCCCGAAGGAGAACAGCCGTCCGTCGTCCGGGAGTTGCAGCGTCACCTTGGGCGCGGTGTTGCCGACCACGATCGGCACGCTCGCGCTTCCGGTGTACCCCTTCGGGTCCTTGACGGTCAGGGTCGCCGTGTAGGTGCCGTTCTTGGTGTACTTGTGCGTCGGGTCGGTGGCGGTGGAGGTGGCGCCGTCGCCGAAGTCCCAGTGGTAGGTGAGTGCGTCGCCGTCCTGGTCGCCGGTGCCCGCGGAGGAGAAGGACACCTTGAGCGGTGTGGTTCCCGAGGTGCGGTTCGCGGCGGCCCGCGCCACCGGAGCGTGGCCGTCGGTGACGTTCTCGATGCGGTACAGGCCCGAGTTGTCGTCGCCGCCGAACCAGCCGGTGCCGTAGTCGAGGACGTACAGCGCCCCGTCGGGCCCGAACGCCATGTCCATCACCTGGGTGCCGGTCCAGGGCACAGGGTTGATCGACTGTACGGTTCCGTCGCCGTCGCTGACGATCCGCTTGATCCAGCGTCGGCCGAACTCCCCGGCGAAGAAGTCGCCGTCGTAGCTCTGCGGGAACTTCACGGGTGAGTCGAGCGTGGCGTCGTAGTGGTAGACCGGGCCGCCCATCGGGGACTCCGAGCCGTCGCCGAACTCCGGTACGGACGGGCCGTCGTAGGGGATCCAGGCGGCGTGGGCCGGGGGCAGGTCGGTCAGGCCGGTGTTGTGGCGCGAGGTGTTCTTCGGGGCGGCGCAGTCGAAGGGGGCGCCGGACGTCTTGGTCGCGAAGTCGTACTCCCTGTAGGGCTCGTTGGCGCCGATGCAGAGCGGCCACCCGTAGTTGCCGGGGCCGGTGACGCGGTCGAACTCGACCTGTCCGGAGGGTCCGCGCTGTGGGTCGGCGGCGCCCGCGTCGGGACCGTAGTCACCGACGTAGAGGATGCCGGTCTCCTTGTCGACGCTGAAGCGGAACGGATTGCGGAAGCCCATCGCGTAGATCTCGGGCCGCGTCCTGTCCGTTCCGGGCGGGAAGAGGTTGCCGTCCGGGATGGAGTACGAGCCGTCGGCGTTCACCTTGATGCGCAGGATCTTGCCGCGCAGGTCGTTGGTGTTGCCCGCCGAACGCCGGGAATCGAAGGCGGGGTTGCGGTCGGCGCGGTCGTCCAGGGGCGCGAAGCCGTCCGACTGGAAGGGGTTGGAGTCGTCCCCGGTCGACAGATAGAGGTTGCCGTCCTTGTCGAAGTCGATGTCCCCGCCGACGTGACAGCAGATACCGCGCGAGGTCTGGACCTCCAGGATGTTCTTCTCGCTGGCCGTGTCGAGAGTGCCGTCGGTCTTCAGGACGAAGCGGGAGAGGCGGTTCACGCCGTCGAAGGGGGCGAAGTCGGCGGCGGTTCCGGTCTCGGGGGCGTCACCGTCCGGGGTGTCCAACGGCGGTGCGTAGTAGAGGTAGATGAAGCGGTTGTCGGTGAAGTCGGGGTCCACGCCGACGCCTTGGAGGCCCTCTTCGTCGTGGTTGTAGACGTTGAGCGCGCCGGCCTGCCGGGTGTTGCCCGCCGCGTCGGTGATGCGCAGGACGCCGTCGCGTGAGGTGTGCAGGACCGAGCGGTCCGGGAGGACGGCGAGCGACATGGGCTCGCCGACTTCCGCCGCGCCCTTGGCCAGCATGACCTGTTGGAACTCCTCGGCCGCCGCCGAATGCGCATCGGCGGCGGTCGCGCCGGCCTGGGGTGTGGTGAGGGTGAGTGTGGCGCCCGCGAGCAGGATGCCGCTCAACAGGGCCAGGGTTCTGCGCAGTCGGGGGCGCCGTCTGTGCGTGGCGGTTCTTCCGGTGTGGGTGGTGCGGTCGTTCCCGTGCACGTGTGCCTCCCAGGAAGGGGCCTGTTGTACGGGGCGGGTGCGGTAGGCCGGGATGCGCCGTCATCCCGGACGGGGTGGAGAGGTCAGTGGCCGAACGCCGCGTCGAAGGAGGCCGACGGGGGCTCGAAGTCGTAGGCCCGGAGGCGGTCGAGGGCCTCGGGGGCGCCCTGGAGCCGGTCCATTCCGGCGTCCTCCCATTCGACCGAGACGGGGCCTCGGTAGTCGATGGAGCGCAGCATCCGGAAGACGTCCTCCCAGGGGACGTCGCCGTGCCCGGCGGACACGAAGTCCCAGCCTCGGCGCGGGTCGCCCCAGGGCAGATGGGAGCCGAGGCGGCCGTTGCGGCCGTCGAGGCGCGTGCGGGCCTCCTTGCAGTCGACGTGGTAGATCCGGTCGCGGAAGTCCCACAGGAAGCCGACCGGGTCGAGGTCCTGCCATACGAAATGGGAGGGGTCGAAGTTCAGACCGAAGGCGGGACGGTGGTCAACGGCCTTGAGTGCACGTTGAGTTGTCCAGTAGTCGTACGCGATCTCGCCGGGGTGGACCTCGTGGGCGAAGCGCACCCCCTCGGCGTCGAAGACATCGAGGACCGGGTTCCAGCGCTCGGCGAAGTCCTGGTATCCGCGGGCGATCATCGCGTCGGGCACGGGCGGGAACATGGCGACCAGGTGCCAGATGGCGGAGCCCGTGAAGCCGATGACGGTGTCCACGCCGAAGGCGGCGGCGGCGCGCGCGGTGTCGGCGATCTCGGTGGCCGCCCGTCGGCGTACACCCTCCGCCTCGCCGTCGCCCCAGATACGCGCGGGCAGGATGGCCCGGTGGCGCTCGTCGATGATGGCGTCGCAGACGGCCTGCCCCACCAGGTGGTTGGAGACGGCATGGCACGCGAGGCCGTACTTGTCGAGGAGTTGCCGCCGAGAGGCGAGGTACGCCGGGTCCGTGAGGGCCTTGTCGACCTCGAAGTGGTCGCCCCAGCAGGCGAGTTCGAGGCCGTCGTAGCCGAAGTCGCGGGCGAGTCGGCAGACCTCTTCGAGCGGGAGGTCGGCCCACTGGCCGGTGAAGAGCGTGAAGGTGCGCGGCATCTCGCTTGGCCTCCTCAGATCGCTATCGGGGTGTAGACGGAGTTCTTCCCCGCGCTCTCCTCCACCGCCGCGAGCACCCGCTGGACCTGGAGCCCGTCCGCGAAGGAGGGAACGGGCCTCGTGCCCTCGGCGATCGCGCGGACGAGGTCGCGGGCCTGGTGGACGAAGGTGTGCTCGTACCCGAGGCCATGGCCCGGCGGCCACCAGGCGTCCAGATAGGGGTGATCGGGTTCGGTGACGAGGATGCGACGGAAGCCCGCGTAGCTGCCCGGCTCGGTCCTGTCGTGGTACGACAGCTCGTTGAGGCGCTCCAGGTCGAAGGCCAGCGAGCCGCGTTCACCGTTGAGTTCGATCCGCAGGGCGTTCTTGCGTCCGGTGGCGTACCGGGTGGCCTCGAACGAGGCGAGGGCGCCGGAGGGGAAGCGGGCGGTGAACAGGGCGGCGTCGTCCACCGTCACCTGTCCGGTGCCGTCGGCCGTCACGGCGGACAGGCCGCTGGTGGGGCCGCCGGGCAGCGGGCGGTGCCGTACGAAGGTCTCGGTGAGCGCGGAGACCCCGGCCAGTGGCTCTCCGGCCAGGTGCTGGGCGAGGTCCACGATGTGTGCCCCGAGGTCGCCGAGCGCGCCGGATCCGGCCTGTTCCCTGCGCAGCCGCCAGGTCAGGGGGAAGTCCGGGTCCACCAGCCAGTCCTGAAGGTACGTCACCCGTACGTGCCGCAGGGCGCCGAGCCGTCCCTCGGCGACCATGCGCCGGGCCAGCGCGGTGGCGGGCACCCGACGGTAGTTGAAGCCGACCATCGCCAACTGGCCTCGCCCGGAGGCGACTTCGGCGGCCGATGCCATCGCTTCGGCCTCCGCGACGGTGTTGGCGAGCGGCTTCTCGCACAGCACGTGCTTGCCCGCGGCCAGCGCGGCGAGGGCGATCTCGGCGTGGCTGTCGCCGGGTGTGCAGATGTCGACAAGGTCGATGTCGTCCCGGGCGATGAGGGCACGCCAGTCGGTCTCGGCCGTCGCCCAGCCGTGCCGGTCCGCCGCCGCGCGCACGGCCGTCTCGTCCCGGCCGCAGATCGCCGTCAGGACGGGGCGCAGCGGCAGGTCGAAGACGCGGCCGACGGTGCGCCAGCCCTGGGAGTGTGCGGCGCCCATGAAGGCGTAGCCGACCATGCCGACGCGCAGGGGCGGCTTGGTGCCCCTGGTGGTCGCGGCCGGTGCTCGGTCCGGTGACCCGGACCCGGCTTCGGCGGCGCGCGGCTCGGCGCCCTCGGGCTTCGCGGCCCCGGACATCGCCGTCCCGGACATCACCGTCCCGGACTTCGCGGCCTCCGCGCTCTCCGACCGCTGCGGCTCTCCCATGGGAGGGTCCTCCTCGTCCTCGTCGTGATGGCGCCGTGGGGGGTGGGGGCGAGAGTCGTCACTTGAAGCCGGTGGACATGTACTGATCGACGTTGTCCTTGTCCACGACGGCCGAGTAGAGCGTGAGCGAGGCGGGGATCTCGTACTCGGCGAGACCGCCGACGCCCTTGCCCTGGCCGAGGGCGCGGGCGAGGTCGATCGCGGAGGCGGCCATGGTCGGCGGGTAGAGGACCGTCGCCTTCAGGACGCCCTTGTCCTGCTTGATGGCCTGGAACGCGGCCAGCGCGCCCGCGCCGCCGACCATCATGAAGTCGCTTCGGCCCGCCTGCTCGATGGCGCGCAGCGCGCCCACGCCCTGGTCGTCGTCGTGGTTCCACAGGGCGTCGAACTTCGATTGCGCTTGCAGGAGTTGGGCCATCTTGGCCTGTCCTGACTCGACCGTGAAGTCGGCGGCCTGGCGGGCCACCTTCGTGATGTTCGGGTAGTTCTTCAGCGCGTCGTCGAAACCCTGGGTGCGCTGCTTGGTCAGTTCGAGGTTGTCGAGCCCGGCCAGCTCGACGACGCGGGCGTCCGATGTCCCCTTGAGCTTCTCGCCGATGTAGCGACCGGCGTTGAGACCCATGCCGTAGTTGTCGCCGCCGATCCAACAGCGGTACGCCTGAGGGGTGTTGAAGATCCGGTCGAGGTTGACGACCGGAATGCCCGCGCGCATCGCCTTCAGCCCGACCTGGGTGAGTGCCTTGCCGTCGGCGGGCAGGATCACCAGCACGTCGACCTTCTTGTTGATGAGCGTCTCGATCTGACCGATCTGCGCGGCGGTGTCGTTGGACCCCTCGGTGATCTCCAGGGAGATGTCCGGGTACTTCTTGGCACGGCTCTTGGCGTTGTCGTTGATCGCGTTGAGCCAGCCGTGGTCGGCCTGCGGTCCGGCGAAGCCGATGGTGACGTGCTTGCCGGGCGTGTTGTCGGCGGCCGACTGGCCGTCGCCCGCGGGCTTCACGCCCTTGTCGTCCTTGTCGTCGTTGCTCGTGCACCCGGTGAGGAAGGCACCGGCGGAGACGGCGGCGGTCCCGAAGAGCATGCCTCTTCGGCTCGTGAAGGACATCCGTTCTGACATGGTGAACCCTTCCCTCAAGTCGTGCTCGCGGTACGGCGCTGGACCAGCACGGCGGCGACGATGATCGCGCCCTTGGCGATCTGCTGGACGTCGCTCTGCAGGTTGTTCAGGGCGAAGATGTCGGTGATCGTGGTGAAGATCAGGACGCCGAGCACGGAACCGGTGATGGTGCCGCGGCCCCCGCTGAGCAGCGTCCCGCCGATGATCGCGGCGGCGATGGCGTCCAGTTCGTAGAGGTTGCCGTTGGTGTTCTGGCCGGAGCCGGACAGGATGATCAGCAGGAAGGCGGCGATGCCGCAGCACAGCCCGGACAGCAGATAGAGGTAGAGCCGCTGGCGGCGTACGTCGATGCCGGCGAGCCGGGCCGCCTCCGCGTTGCCGCCGACGGCGACCGTGCGGCGCCCGAACGTGGTGCGGTTGAGCACCAGCCAGCCGATGACCGTCACCACCGCGAACACCATGACCAGCGGCGGGATGCCGAGCACATACGCGTCGCGCTCGCCGAGCCTGAGGACGTGGTCGACGGTGACGATCTGGGTTCTGCCGTCGGTGATCTGGAGTGCGAGGCCGCGCGCCGAGGCCAGCATGGCGAGCGTGGCGATGAACGGGACCATGCCGCCGTACGCCACGAGCAGGCCGTTGACCAGGCCGCAGCCCACGCCGACGGCGACCGCGGTGAAGAGGATGCCCGCGAAGCCGTAGTCCTGGGTGGCGACCGTGGTCGCCCATACCGAGGCGAGCGCGACGATCGCGCCGACCGACAGATCGATGCCGCCGGAGGTGATGACGAAGGTCATTCCGACGGTGACCACACCGATCACCGAGGCCTGGGTGAGCACGAGTTGGAGGTTGCGGGTGTCGAGGAACTCGTCCGGCTTGGTGACGCCGCCGATGACGACCAGCGCGGCGAGTACGCCGAGGAGCGAGAGGGTGCGGACGTCGAGGTGGGTCATCAGACCGCGCCAGGCGGGGAGTTGGCCCGTCGGTGTCGCCTCGCCGGTGCCGTCGCGGGGCGGGGACATGTGCTGTGTCATGACGCCGGGCTCCCTTCGCTCGCCACGGGGCTGTCTGCCATCACCAGGTCGAGCACGCGTCGCTCGTCCAACTCCCGGGCGGGCGCCTCGTGGACGACCCGGCCTTCGCGCAGCACCAGGACGCGGTAGGCGAGCCCGAGCACCTCGGGCAGTTCGCTGGAGACCAGCAGCACGGCGACGCCCTCGGCGGCGAGGCGCCGGACCACCGCGTACAACTCGGCGCGCGCGCCGACGTCGACGCCGCGGGTCGGCTCGTCGAGCAGCAGCACCCGGCAGCCGCGCAGCAACCAGCGGGCCAGGACCGCCTTCTGCTGATTGCCGCCGGACAGCGTACGGACGCGTACGGACGGGTTGTCGGGGCGCAGCGACAGTTCGCGGGTCGCCGCGTGCGCCGCGGCGCGTTCGGCGCCCCGGTCGATCCAGCCCGCGTGCGCGAAGCGGGACAGGGAGGAGACCGACACGTTGTGCGTGACGGACTCCAGCATGAGCAGGGCCTGTGCCTTGCGCTCCTCGGGGGCGAGCCCGATCCCGGCACGCACCGCCGCGCGTACGTTCCCGGTACGCAACGGGCGGCCGTCGACCAGGACTTGACCGGCGGTGGGTCTGCGCGCTCCGTAGATCGTCTCCAGGATCTCGGAGCGACCGGAGCCGACGAGTCCCGCGAGGCCGACGATCTCGCCGGGGCCGACCGTGAGGTCGAGGGGCTCGAACTCGCCCTTGCGTGCCAATCGCCGTACTTCCAGGACCGGTTGGCCTACGGGAGTCTCGGCGGGGCGCGGCGGGAAGACATACTCGACGTTGCGCCCCGTCATCAGCGCGACGACCTCGCGCGTCGGTGTCTCCTTGGCCGGGAGGCCGCCCGCGACCGCCCGGCCGTCCTTGAGGACGGTCACCCGGTCGCCGATGCGGCGGATCTCCTCCAGTCGGTGGGAGATGTAGACGACGGCGACGCCGTCGGCGGTGAGGTCGCCGACGATACGGAAGAGGTTGTCGACCTCGTCCGGGTCGAGGGCGGCGGAGGGTTCGTCCATCACGATGAGCCGTACGTCGTGCGAGAGCGCCCGTGCCATGGACACGATCTGCTGCTGGGCGGCGGACAGTTGACCGACACGGCGGGCCGGGTCGATCTCGGGATGGCCGAGTCGCTTCAGCAGTCGGGCTGTCGACGCGCGCGCCGCCTTGCCCTGGACGATGAAGCCCGCCGTGGTCGGTTCATGGCCGAGGTGGACGTTCTCGGCCACCGACAGGTGTTCCACCAGGTCGAGTTCCTGGTAGATGGTGGCGATGCCGAGGCGCATGGCGGCGCTGGGCGAGCGGAGCGTGACGGGCTCGCCCCGCCAGCGGATCGTGCCGGTGTCGGGCTGGTGGGCACCGGCCAGGACCTTGATGAGGGTGGACTTCCCGGCCCCGTTCTGGCCGAGCAGACAGTGCACTTCGCCGTCGTGGACGTCGAGGTCGACGCCGTCGAGGGCGCGGACGCCGGGGAACGCCTTGGTGATGCCGGACATGGTGAGCAGCGGTGGTTCTGATGCCATGTGAGTTCCCCTCGGCGGGCGTTACGGCCGGTGTCAGGGCGAAACCGCTTGCCGGGCAGGCGATTTCGGGGCAGAGCAGAGCAGGGCGCTGTACTGGGGGGCTACCGGCGGGCCGGTGAGTGGTGCGGCGAGCCGGTCACGCGGGTGAGAAGAGGTGGTCGCTGATGAGCCGGGCCGCGCCGATGACTCCGGCGGCGGGTCCCAACTCCCCGAGCACGATGGGCAGGTTGCCGGTCGCCAGGGGCAGCGACTGGCGGTAGACCTGGGTGCGGATGGCGGCGAGCAGGGTGTGGCCGAGGCCGGTCACCCCGCCGCCGATCACCACCAGGCCGGGGTTGAAGAAGCTGACCAGGCCTGCGATGACCTGGCCGGTGCGGGTGCCGCCCTCCCGGATGAGGGCGAGCGAGGTGGTGTCGCCCGCGGCGGCAGCGGCGGCGACATCGACAGCGCTGAGCGTGCCGTCTGCCCCACGTCGCCTCGCCAGTTCCGGCGAGAGTCCCTGCTGGGCCGCCTCCTGTGCGTCGCGGGCGAGGGCCGCCCCGCTGAAGTAGGCCTCCAGACATCCCCGGTTGCCGCAGGCGCACGGGCGTCCCTCGGGCACGGCCTGGATGTGCCCGATGTCGCCCGCGCTGCCCGTCGTACCGCGGTGGACCTCACCGCCGACGACGATGCCGCAGCCGATACCGGTGCCGATCTTGACGCAGAGGAAGTCGCTCACCGTGCGGGCGACGCCCGCGTGCTGCTCGCCCAGGGCCATCAGGTTCACGTCGTTGTCGACCATGACCGGGCAGCCGAGTTCCTGACTGAGCGCCTCCCGTACCGGGAAGCCGTCCCAGCCCGGCATGATCGGCGGCGCGACCGGTACGCCTTCGGGGAAGCGGACCGGACCCGGTACGCCGATGCCCGCGCCGTCGAAGTGCTCAGCGAGCCCGGAGGCCTTCAACTTCGCCGCCATGGTGAGGACTTGCTCGAAGACCGGGACGGGCCCCTCGCGCACGTCCATGGGCTGGTTGAGGTGTCCGAGCACCTCCAGTTCGGCGTTGGTGACGGCGACGTCGACCGAGGTCGCGCCGATGTCGACGCCGAGGAAGCGCAGGCCAGGGGCCAGCCGGACGTTGTGGGAACGACGGCCGCCCCGCGAGGCGGCGAGACCGTCGGCCACGACCAGCCCCGTCTCCAGCAGCCGGTCCACCTCCACGGCCAGCTTGGACCGGGACAGGTCGACCTGGTCGCCCAGTTGGGCACGGGAGTTGGGGCCGCTGTCACGCAACAGACGCAGCAGCCGGGCCTGATGGGCGTTCGCGGGTCGTGCCGTCATGCGTCTCACGAACCCCTCCCCGCCTCAATTCGGCTGTCGGTGCCGCGCTTTGGAGGGGAACGTAGCAGTGGTCGCCGGGAGTGGGAAGAAGTCGTGCGCGAATTGCCGCGAGCTTTCGCCTCTCACAGGACAAAGACCGTGGCGCGTTGCGCGGGACGATGGGCACGGCGCCTTGCGCGGGACGAAGGCTACGGCGTCTTGTGCGGGACGAAGGCTACGGGCAGCGGACGACCTGTCCCGCGTACGACAGGTTGCCGCCGAACCCGAAGAGCAGCACCCGGTCGCCGGACGAGATGTCGCCGCGCTCCACGAGCTTGGAGAGCGCGAGCGGGATGCTCGCGGCCGAGGTGTTCCCGGACTCGATCACATCGCGGGCGACGACCGCGTTCACGGCACCGAGCTTCTGGGCGAGCGGCTCGATGATCCGCAGGTTCGCCTGGTGCAGCACCACCGCGTCGAGGTCCTCGGGCGTGATCCCGGCCCGCTCGCAGACCCGGCGTGCGAGGGGCGGCAATTGGGTCGTCGCCCACCGGTACACGCTCTGCCCCTCCTGCGCGAACCGCGAGGGCGTGCCCTCGATGCGTACCGCGCGCCCCATCTCCGGTACCGAGCCCCACAGCACGGGACCGATGCCGGGCTCCGCACCGGGCGGGCACGCCTCGACCACGGCGGCCCCGGCACCGTCCCCGACCAGCACGCACGTCGTACGGTCGCTCCAGTCCACGATGTCGCACATCTTGTCCGCGCCGATGACGAGCGCCCGCGTCACCGCGCCCGCGCGCACCGCGTGGTCGGCGGTGGCGAGCGCGTGCGTGAACCCGGCGCAGACGACGTTGATGTCCATGGCGGCGGGCTGGGGGATGCCGAGCCGGGCGGCGACACGGGCGGCCATGTTCGGGGAGCGGTCGACGGCCGTGCTGGTGGCGACCATGACCAGGTCGATGTCCTGGGGCGTGAGCCCACCCGCGGCGAGCGCCTTGGCGGCGGCGTACGCGGCCAGCTCGTCCACGGGCTCGTCGGGCCCGGCGATGTGGCGCGTGCGGATGCCCACCCGGCTGGTGATCCACTCGTCGCTGGTGTCGACGATGCCCGCCAGGTCCTCGTTGGTGAGCACCTTGGCGGGCTGATAGTGGCCGACGGCGGTGATGCGCGAGCCGTTCATGGGTGGTCCCCCTCGTTGGCAGGTGTCCGGCGCCATCAGTCTGATCAGTGACTCATGGGTACGAAGGCATGACCATCGACAGGATTGGGCCCTACGTGTTGTCGGCTTCCCGCACAGCCGACGGCGGCCGACCGGGCCGAGGCCGGGGTCTCACCAGGTGCGGGACAGGTGCAGGACAATGGGGCGATGGGACGAGTCACGGAACGACGCAAGGTGATCCGCATCAGGGACGGAGCCGTCTCGTCGCGCCCGGACACACTGGTCGCCGAGGAGCCGTTGGAGATCCGGCTGAACGGCAAGCCGCTCGCGATCACCATGCGCACCCCCGGGGACGACTTCGCGCTGGCGGCGGGCTTCCTGGTGAGCGAGGGCGTCCTGGGCGCCGCCTCGGACGTGCGGAACATCGTGTACTGCGCGGGCGCCACCGCGGACGGGGTCAACACCTACAACGTGGTCGACGTGAGGACCGCGCCCGAAGTGGTGATCCCGGACATCACGTTGGAGCGGAACGTCTACACCACGTCCTCCTGCGGCCTGTGCGGCAAGGCGAGCCTGGACGCGGTCCGCACGACGGCGCGGTGGCCGATCGCGGACACTCCCCCGCTGCGGGTGGAGCCGGAGCTGCTCGCGAGCCTTCCCGACCGGCTGCGCGCGGCCCAGCGGGTGTTCGACCGGACCGGGGGTCTGCACGCGGCGGCCCTGTTCACCGAGGACGGGGAGCTGCTCGACATCCGCGAGGACGTGGGCCGGCACAACGCGGTCGACAAGCTGGTCGGCCGCGCCGTGCGCGGCGGCGCGTTGCCGCTGTCCCGCGCGATCCTGCTGGTCTCGGGCCGGGCCTCCTTCGAGCTGGCGCAGAAGGCGGTGATGGCGGGCATCCCGCTGCTGGCCGCGGTCTCCGCGCCGTCCTCCCTGGCGGTGGACCTGGCCGCCGAGACGGGCCTGACCCTGGTGGGCTTCCTGCGCGGCAGCTCCATGAACGTGTACACGGGCGACCACCGCATCGCCCTGCGGACGCCGACCACGGCTCCCCAGAGCTGACCGGCTTTGGGAGCTGTTCGCCGAGGGCGCGCTCAGGCCCGTCGTCCATGCGAGGTTCGCGCTGGAGGAGGCGGCGAGGGCGCACGACGCCATCGCGTCACGGCGCAATCTGGGGAAGGTGGTGCTGTGCCCCTGAGCCGGGCTCTTCCGGCTCCCGGTCGTGGGAGCGGCGCTTGGCGATCACCGCGCAGACCATGAGCTGCATCTGGTGGAAGAGCATCAGGGGAAGCACGGCGAGCGCGGTGTGCGTGCCGAACAGAACGCCCGCCATGGGCAGTCCGGAGGCGAGGGACTTCTTCGACCCGGCGAACTGGATCGCGATCCGGTCCCCCCGGTCGAACCCCAGGGCCCGAGCGCCGTACCAGGTCAGGCCGAGCATCGCGGCGAGCAGCGCCGCTTCGGTGACGACGAGGCCGCCGAGCCGCGGCAGGCTCACCTGGTGCCAGATGCCCTGCACCATGCCCTCGCTGAACGCGGTGTAGACGACCATCAGGATCGAGCCGCGGTCGACGAGCCCGACGATCTTCCGGTGCCGGGTGATGAACCCGCCGATCCACCGCCGCAGCGCCTGCCCCGCCAGGAACGGCACCAGCAGTTGCAGCACGATCTTGACGAGCGAGTCCGCGGAGAACCCGCCGCCGCTGTTGCCGAGCAGCACCGCCGCGAGCAGTGGCGTGATGACGATGCCGATGAGGGAGGAGAAGGAGCCGGCGCAGATCGCGGCGGGGACGTTACCGCGGGCGATCGAGGTGAAGGCGATCGAGGACTGGATGGTCGACGGGACCAGGGTGAGGAAGAGGAGCCCGGTGTAGAGGTCGTGCGTCAGGAACACCGGCACCAGGCCGCGGGCCGCGAGGCCCAGCACGGGGAAGGCCACGAACGTGCAGGCCAGCACGGTGACATGGAGTCTCCAGTGCCTGAGCCCGGCCAGTGCCTCATGGGTGGAGAGCCGGGCTCCGTACAGGAAGAAGAGGAGGGCGATTCCGGCCGTGGAGGCACCGGAGGCCACGTCGGCGGCCGTGCCGCGCGCCGGAAGCAGGGCCGCGAGCCCCACGGTCCCGAGCAGCAGGAGGATGTACGGATCCACGGGCATCCAACGCGGCCATCGCAGGCGGTTCACTGTGCTCCACATCCTCGGGGTCGTCATGTCCCCTCATCGTCTCCCGTCGTGAGCGATCGGGAATCCCGTACACCCCTCTGACTGTCATCACGAACCTCGATAGCCTGAGGGCATGTACGACCCCTCCCACCTGCGTACGTTCCTCGCGGTGGCCCAGACGCTCAGCTTCACGCAGGCCGCCCGGCGGCTCGGGCTGCGCCAGTCGACCGTCAGCCAGCATGTGCGACGCCTGGAGGACGCGACCGGACGGCAGCTCTTCCAGCGGGACACCCACTCCGTCGAGCTGACGGAGGACGGCGAGGCCATGCTCGGCTTCGCCCGGCGGATCCTTCAGGTGCACGAGCAGGCGACGGCGTTCTTCACCGGGACCCGGCTGCGCGGCAGACTGCGCTTCGGCGCGTCGGAGGACTTCGTCCTGACCCGGCTGCCGGAGATCCTGGAGGGCTTCCGCCATGACCACCCCGAGGTGGACCTGGAGCTGACGGTCGAGCTGTCCGGCATCCTGCACGAGCGGCTCGCCGAGGGGCGGCTCGACCTGGTGCTGGCCAAGCGGCGCCCGCGGGACCCGCGCGGCGAACTGGTCTGGCACGACCGGCTGGTCTGGATCGGCGCGCAGCGGCTGCGGCTCGACCCCGACCGCCCGGTGCCGCTGATCGTCTATCCACCGCCGGGCATCACCCGCGCCCGTGCCCTGGAGGCCCTGGAGGAACAGGGCCGCGCCTGGCACATCGTGTGCACCAGCGGGAGCCTCAACGGCCTGCTCGCCGCGGCCCGCGCGGGTCTCGGCGTGATGCCCCACTCCCGGGGCCTGATCCCGCCCGGCCTGGTACGGGTCCCGGAGCGCGCGGGCCTGCCCGAGCTGGGCGAGGTCGACTTCGTCCTGGCCCATGGCCACCGCCCGGGTCAGGCACAGGGCGCGGCCCGAGCGCTCGCGGCGGCGATCCTGGCGAGCGGGGACCGGCTTCACCGCCATTAGGGCCTGTTGCGAAACCCAGCCCTCGCACCGGCATGCGGCCCCTGACCCGCGGTAATCGCGCCGTACAGATTCGGTGGAGATTGCGGGCCCGCTCGTACGGGACCCCGAGGAGTTCTGTCCGCCCCTTTCCCATGTGCGCGCATTTCCCCGCTGACCTGTGCGTTCACGGACCGGCCAACGGGATTCCACCCCCTCCCGCCCGGCCCTACGGTGGGGTAGCTTTCACCGCGCTGTGCGGAGCATCACCCTAGGAGCGGGGATTGCGCGAGTTCACCAACCCTCCGTCGACGTCGGCGCCGCCGGTGGGCGGTCTGGCCGATGCCGTCTTCGACCATGCGCGGGAGGATCCGCACCGGGTCGCCCTCGGCCGCAAGGACGAGGAGGGGGTCTGGCGCGAGGTGACCGCCGCCGAGTTCCGTGACGAGGTCCTGGCGCTCGCGAAGGGGCTGCTGGCGGACGGGGTACGGTTCGGCGACCGGGTCGCCATCATGTGCCGTACGCGCTACGAGTGGACCCTCTTCGACTACGCGCTGTGGACGATCGGCGCCCAGGTGGTGCCCGTCTATCCCACCTCGTCGGCCGAGCAGGTCTCCTGGATGCTGCACGACGCGCAGGCGACGGCCGCGATGGTGGAGCACGAGGACCATGCGATGACCATCGCCACGGTCATCGACCGGCTGCCGCACCTGCGCCGGTTGTGGCAGTTGGACGCGGGCGCCCTCCAGGAGCTGTACGAGACGGGTACGCGCATCGACGACGAGGTGGTGCACCGGCACCGCCGCGCGGTCACCCCCGACTCGACGGCGACGGTCATCTACACCTCCGGCACCACCGGCCGCCCCAAGGGCTGTGTGTTCTCCCACGGCAACTTCATGTTCGAGACCGACACGGTCATCGAGCGCTGGAAGCCGGTCTTCCACTCCAGGAAGGGCGACGAGGCGGCCACCCTGCTGTTCCTGCCGCTGGCCCATGTCTTCGGGCGGATGGTGCAGGTCGCGGCGATCCGCGGCGGGGTCAGAGTCGGCCATCAGCCGCAGCTCAACGCGGAGGCGCTGCTGCCCGACCTGGCCGCGTTCCGGCCGACGTTCTTCCTCGCGGTGCCGTACATCTTCGAGAAGGTCTTCGACGCGGCCCGCCGCAAGGCCGAGAAGGAGGGCCGCTCCGGGCCGTTCGAGAAGGCGGTCGAGGTCGCCGTCGCCTACGCGGAGGCCCTCGAGGCGAAGGCCTGGGGCACGGGCCCCGGCCCGTCGGCGGCGCTGCGCATGCAGCACCAGTTCTTCGACAAGGTCGTGTACGCCAAGCTCCGCGCCGCGATGGGCGGCCGGGTGCGGCAGGCGATGTCGGGCGGCTCGGCGATGGACCGCCGTCTCGGGCTGTTCTTCGCGGGCGCGGGTGTGCAGATCTACGAGGGGTACGGGCTGACGGAGTCGACGGCGGCGGCGACCGCGAACCCGCCCGAGCGCACCCGGTACGGCACGGTCGGCCAGGCCATCCCCGGCACGACCGTGCACATCGCGGAGGACGGCGAGGTATGGCTGCGCGGCGACCATGTCTTCCAGGGCTATCTCAACAACCCCGTGGCCACCGCCGAGGCCCTGCACGACGGCTGGCTCGCCACCGGTGATCTGGGCTCGCTCGACGCGGACGGCTATCTGACGATCACCGGGCGCAAGAAGGAGATCCTGGTGACCTCCGGCGGCAAGAGTGTGTCCCCGGGGCCGCTGGAGGAGCGGGTACGGGAGCATCCGCTGGTCGCGCAGTGCATCGTCGTCGGCAACGACCGCCCCTATGTGGCCGCGCTGATCACGCTCGACGCCGACGCGGTGGAGCACTGGTCGCAGATGCGCGGCAAGCCGGGGCTGCCCCCGGAGCAACTGGTGCGCGACCCCGACCTGGAGACGGAGGTGCGGCGCGCGGTGGTCGCCGCGAACACCCTGGTCTCGAAGGCCGAGTCGATCCGCACGTTCCGCGTCCTCGCGCACCGGTTCACGGAGGAGCAGGGCCTGCTCACCCCGTCGCTGAAGCTGAAGCGCAAGGCGATCGAGAACGCCTACGCGACGGAGGTGGAGGCCTTGTACACGACGTACACGACGTGAGCCGCGTCCGGCACAAGATCGAGGTCCAGGGTTCCGGGGTCCGGGGTTCCGGGGCCCGTTTCCGGCCAGTCTGTGCTTCCCGGCGCGATTCCGGCGGGAATCCGCCGTTCAGGAATGCACGTCGGGCCGTGATCGTTGACGATGGAAGTACCACGCGTATCACCCGTCCCACCGTCGACCTAAGGATCAAGAGCTCGTGAGCAGCAAGGTCCCCCCGATCATCCTGAACAACGGCGTCGAGATGCCCCAGCTCGGCTTCGGCGTCTGGCAGGTGCCCGACGACGAGGCGCAGAGCGCCGTCGCCACCGCACTGGAGGCCGGGTACCGCAGCATCGACACTGCGGCGATCTACGGCAACGAAGAGGGCGTCGGCCGGGCGGTCGCGGCCTCGGGGCTCCCCCGCGAGGACCTCTTCATCACCACCAAGCTCTGGAACGGCGACCAGGGATACGACGCCACGCTGCGCGCCTTCGACACGTCGCTGGAGAAGCTCGGCCTCGAGTACGTGGATCTGTATCTGATCCACTGGCCGCTGCCGTCCCGGGGCACGTTCGTCGACACGTACAAGGCCTTCGAGAAGATCCACGCGGACGGTCGCGCCAAGGCGATCGGTGTCTCCAACTTCCTTCCGCAGCACCTGGAGACGCTGATCGAGGCGACGTCCGTCATCCCGGCGGTCAACCAGATCGAGCTGCACCCGCATCTCCAGCAGCACGCGGCGCGCGACTTCCACGCGGCGCAGGGCATCGCCACCGAGGCCTGGTCGCCGCTCGGCCAGGGCAAGGGGCTGCTGGAGGTCCCGGCGATCGTCGCCATCGCCCAGAAGCACGGCCGTTCCCCGGCCCAGATCGTGCTGCGCTGGCACCTCCAGCTCGGCACCGTCGTGATCCCGAAGTCCGTGACGCCGTCCCGGATCAAGGAGAACATCGACGTGTTCGACTTCTCGCTGGACACGGAGGACATGGCGGCGATCAGCGCGCTCAACGAGGACCGCCGCATCGGCCCCGACCCGGCCGCGTTCGACGTGGTGTGAGACCGGGGCTCGGCTTCAGTTCGGCTGTCCGATCGGGCGGATGACCACCGTGTTGACGTCCACGCCCTCGGGCTGCCGAACGGCCCAGACGATCGAGTCGGCGATCTGGTCGGCGGTCAGCAGGCGGCCCGGCGGCAGGCCGCCCAGTTCGTCCCAGAACGGGGTCTCCACTCGGCCGGGGGCGATCAGGGTCACGCCCACGCCCCATGCGGTGACCTGGCGGCGGGTGTTCTCGGCGAGCGCGGTGACCGCCCACTTGGTCGCGCCGTAGACATTGCCGGGCGTGGGCACGAACCCGGCGACGCTGCCGACGAGCACGATCCGGCCGCGCGTCTCCTTGAGGGCGTCGATGGAGGCCCGGACGAGCAGCGCCGGACCGAGGACGTTGGTCAGCACCATCTCGGTCCACCCGGCCGGATCGCCCTCGGCGACCGTGGAGTCGGTGGCGAACCCGGCGTTGGCGACGACGGTGTCGAGCCGGCCGAACCGCCGCACCGTGGTCTCGACGGCCTCCTTCACCTGCTCGTAGTCGGCGGCGTTCCCCGGGATCGTCAACAGGTCCTCAGGGTCACCGAGTCCGGCCGCGAAGTCACGCAGCCGCCGTTCGCTCCGCCCGGTGACGGCGACGCGATGCCCGGCGTCGAGCAGGTGCCGGGCCACCGCGGCGCCGATGCCGCTGCCGCCGCCGGTGATGAGTGTGACGTGAGCGTCCGTCATGGTTGCCCCCTGGTGATCGGTGAGATGCCGGGGAGTCAATCACTTGGAGAGCACTCGAAGTCAACCTCCTGCGCAGCGGCGGGAGTTCAGGCCGTACGTACGGCCGTGTGCACGGTGTACGCCTTCAGGAAGAAGACGTCCGGCCGATGATGCACGCTCGCCTCGTCCTCGGGGTCGAGGAGGCGGTCCAGGGTGGCGCGGTCCGTGTCGGTGAGGTCGTCGGCCAGTGCTTCGCGTGTGCGGGTGAGCGAGGCGACGACGTCGGCGCGGGCCGAGGCGGAGAGCGGGGCGGGCAGGTCGAGGAGGAAGCTGCGGGTGCCGGTGGGCTTCAGACCGGCGGCGGTCAGCAGGGCGGGCCAGTCCTCGGTCTCGGCGACGGAACCGGGCAGCTCCTCCCGCATACGCGTGAACCAGTCGGCCTCCACCGCGTCGAGGCGGGCCTGGAGACCGGGGCGGCCGATGCCGATGTCCCGCGGCAGGAAGCGGCCGGGCAGACCGCCTTCGAGGAGGGCGAGGGTGCCGCCGGGAGCGAGGTGCGTGGCGAACTCGGTCAGGGCGGCGCGCTGGTCGCCCAGGTGGTGCAGGCTGTTGCTGGCCCACAGCAGGTCGGCCGGACGCTCCAACTCTCCGAGTACGTCCGGGAGTTCGCCGGTGATGGTGGTGAGCCGGTCGGCGAGGCCGAGGCGCGTGGCGCGGGCGCGGGCCCGTTCGAGGAGCGGCGCGGAGCCGTCCGCCGCGACGACCCGCGCGCCCGGGAAGGCCTCCGCGAACAGGCAGGAGACCACTCCCGGCCCACTGCCCGTGTCGACGATCAGCCCGGGGGCGGACGCCTGCTCGGACAGCCAGGCCATGACCTGCCGGTACAGGGGCGCGAACAGTTCGGCCTGGGACTCCAGCAGCGGGCCCAGCACGGCCCAGTCCATGTCGGTGCTGCCGTGGCCGTCATGGTGATGCCGGTGGCCGCGTGCGCCGTGGTGGTGGTCCTGGTGTTCCTGTGCCATGGGATCAGCCTCTCCTGTCGATGCGCCCAGCGTGCACCGGCAGACGGCGAACGGGCCAGTTCCGTTGCCGGAACGGCAACCCGGGCGTGGCCCGCCCGCTCGTGGCCCGCCCCGCTCGTCGCCCGTCCGCTCAGCTCACCGGCACAAGGGTCAGGTAGGCCAGGCCCATGACCCCGCGATAGCCCCGGAGCCACGTGCCACGGTGGCCGTCCACGCGGTCGCGGGTCTCCTTCGCCAGCGGGTGGTCGGGGTGGGCCGCGAGCCACTCCTCGACATCCGCCTGGTACGCGGACTCGAACGCCTCCCATTCGTCGAGGCTCGCGGTCTCGGTCCAGGCGGGACGGAAGCCCGCGTCGACGGCGAGGTCGACAAGGTCGGCGAGGGCGCTGAACTCCGTGGCGGACGCGTCCGGCCACATGGCCGCCACCTCCGTCTCCGTAGGCGGGCGTTGCCAGAAGGCCTCGCCGAGCAGGACGCGGCCGCCCGGGGCGACCAGACGGCGCAGGGCACGCAGGGCCGCCACGGTGTGCTCCGGCGGCTGGGCGTCGCTGAGCGCGTGGCTGGCGCCGAGGCAGAGCACGATGTCGGCCGGGCCGTGACCGGTGTCGACGGCGGACTCCTGGACGAAGCGCACGCGCTCGCCCAGCCCACGGGCCTCGGCGTTCGCGCGCCCGCGGGCGAGGTCGTCCTTGTTGAGATCGAGGCCGACGCCGGTCGAACCGGGCGTCGCCGCGAGCAGACGGAGCATGAACTCGCCCCAGCCACACCCGAGATCGAGCACGGTGGCCGGGGTGTCCGGAGCGAGACGGTCGGTGAGCCGACGGATCATTCTGTCGGCCCGCTCCTCGGAGAGCGGGCCGTGGAAGGTGAGGCGGGTCAGCCGTGGCGGTGCGCTGGTGTCGTCCATGGGGCCGAACAGTAGGGGTGACCCGGCTCCCGGCGACACCGGATATCCGCCGCCCCCGGTCAGCACTTGCGGAAGGCCTGGAGGGTGAACACCGGGTCCGGGCGCGGCCGGTCCTGATCGGGCAGGGCGCCGAGGTCCGCGGCGAGTTGTTCGGCCAGCGGGGAGCCAGGGGTCAGTGTGGTGAACCAGCCGCGTCGCAGATCCGCGACCGTGCCGCGGGGGCTGCGCCCCTGGCCGACGCCGGGGAAGCGGGCCTGTCCGGCGGGGACCAGGCCGTACGCGGCGGCGTGCGCCACGACCGTCTCCGAGGCGTCGGAGGCCGGATGGCGGGGGCGGGGGACGAGGACGGCGTCGATGTCACTGCCCACGTCATGGGCCTCGGCCTTGTCGACCGTGGTGAGGTACATCCCGCCGGGGCGCAGAACGCGGGCGCACTCGCTCAGGACGGCCCGGACGCCGTCGGGGTCGTCGATGAGATGCAGCAGCCACACGCTGGTGACGGCGTCGAACGCCCCGTCCGGGAAGGGCAGTCGGCGGCTGTCCGCGCGGACGACGGCGCCCGGCAGCCGGGCGGCGGAGAAGCGCGTCATCGCGTCGGCCAGGTCCGCGCCCGTCACCCTGAGCCCCGGTCGCCCGGCCGCGAGCCGCCGGGTCACGCTGCCCGTGCCGCAGGCCACGTCGAGCAGCCGTCCGGTGTCCTCGGGCAGCAGGCCGAGGAGGGCGTCGGCCGCCGCCTCGGCGCGGGGCTCGCCCCCGCGGGTGGCGTCGTAGACGTCCGCCTCGCGTTCGTAGTCGAGCATGGGCGGCAGTTTAGCCACGGACGCCGTGCGTGGGCGCCAACTCCTCGACGCTGCGGGCCAGTTGGAAGTCGAGTTCGGTGACCGCACCGCCCACGCTGTGGGTGTTCACGGTGAGGGAGACCGTGTGGTAGCTGAGGGTGAGGTCGGCGTGGTGGTCGAGTTCGTCCTGCACCTGGGCGATATGGACGACCAACGCGGCGGCGGCGAAGTGGGAGCCGAGCCGGTAGGAGCGGGCGAGCCGGTCGCCGTCCAGGGACCAGCCGGGCAGGTGGGCCAGCCGGTCCTCGATCTCCTTCTGCGGCAGCGGTTCGACGGCCATGACATGTGTCCCTTCCCTGGAGGTCCGCCCACCCTGTCATATCGCCCGTCCACGGCCCCGTACGCGCGGCCGTGCCCTCAACGCCGTAGGCACTCCGCGGCGAAGTCGTCCGCCAGGACGGTGATCTCGGCGCGTGCCTCGACCCGCGTCAGCCAGTCGTGCGGCAGGCGGTGGTCGCCGTGGTGGGCGCCGAGGAGGTTGCCGCAGATCGCGCCCGTGGAGTCACTGTCGCCGGAGTGGTTGACGGACAGCAGGAGTGCGTGGCGTACGTCCGGCTCGGCGAGCGCGCAGTACACGGCGATGGCGAGCGCCTCCTCCCCGATCCAGCCCCCGCCGAGCGTCTCGGCCTTCCGCGCGGTCGGCGCTCCTTCGGCCGCCAGGTCCAGGGCCTGACGCAGCGCGTTCGTGGTCTCCTCGTGTCCGGGGTACCGGGCGAGCAGCCGCATGCCGCGCAGCACGGCCCCTTCCAGGGAGTCACCCTCGACGAGGTGGGTGACGATCGCGGCGAAGGCCCCCGCGGCGTAGTAGCCGGTGGGATGGCCGTGGGTGGTCTGGGCGCAGCGCGCGGCCATGACGAAGGCTGTCTTGGCGGAGGCGCGGGCGAGCCCGAAGGGGGCGGAGCGCATGACCGCGCCGCAGCCCTTGGAGTCGGAGTTGACGGGGCCGGGCGGGCCCAGCTCGGTCGCCGGGTCCGGCACGAAGTCATGGGCGAGGCCGGAGAGGCAGGCGTTGCCGGGCGCGCGTCGCGCGTACAGCCAGTGCTGCGCGGCCAGGCCGTGGTCGGCATCCGCGGGCGGGCGGGGCAGGCGCTGCGTGTCGAGCCAGCGGCCGTACGCCTCCCGGACCAGCAGGGACCAGCCGCCTCCCAGGCCCTTGTGCCGTTCGCGCTCGTGGGCCCGGTGGAGTCCTTCGACGGTGAAGAGGGTCATCTGGGTGTCGTCGGTGACCCGGCCGATGACGCCCTGGGCGTCGGGTATGAGCCCTCTGACGCCCCGCGCGCCGTGCCGGTCCTGGATGCGGTCCAGGGAGAGGAACTCGACGGGACAGCCGAGGGCGTCACCGATGGCGCCGCCGAGGAGGCAGCCGCGCACGCGGGCCCGGTAGACCGCCGCGGCCTCCCAGGGCGGGGCATTCCGGTCGTCCATAGTTCCACTCCTCGACTAGGGTCGTGCCATGACCATTGTCGCGTCCGACGCCATCGCGTTGTCACCAGGGTCTTCCGAACCGGCCATCGGCCCGCTGTTGCGCCGCTGGCGTGAGCAACGACGCCTCAGCCAACTGGAGTTGGCCCTGCGCGCCGACTCCTCGGCACGGCACATCAGCTTCATCGAGACGGGCCGCTCGCGCCCGAGCGAGGAGATGGTGCTGCGCCTGGCGGAGCATCTGGACGTGCCGGTCCGCGACCGCAACGCGCTGCTGCTGAGCGCGGGTTACGCCCCGCACTACTCGGAGACCCCGCTGACCGACCCGTCGATGGGGACGCTGCGTACGGCCATGGAACGGCTGATCAAGGGCTACGAGCCGTATCCGGCGCTGGTGGTCGACGCGTTGTACAACGTGGTGGCGGCGAACCGGGGCATCATGATGTTCCTGGAGGGCGTCCCGAAGCACATGCTCGCCGCGCCCCTGAACGTGATGCGGCTGTCGCTGCATCCGCAGGGCCTGGCGCCGCGCATCCTGAACCTGCGCGAGTGGCGCCACCACCTGCTGGCACAGATGGACCGGCAGATCGCCCTGCAGCGCTCGTCCGAGCTGCGCGCGCTGTACGAGGAGGTGGCGGCGTATCCGGTCCCCGACGCCGACGGTACGGATGCCGAACTGGACGGGCCTGTCGCCTACTTCGCGCTCCCGATGCGCATCGCGCACGACGGTCACGTCCTGTCCTTCATCTCGTCCATCTCCACCTTCAACACCCCGATGGACGTGACCGTCGCGGAACTGGCCATCGAGACGTTCCTCCCCGCGGACTCGGCGACGGTGAAGTACCTCCAGACCGCGGATATGTGACAGGACGTCAAGCGGGTGGCGGATTCGGCCCCGAAGAGATCACGACGCGTCCGCCCTCGTGTGCGTAGCGCGTGAACGTGGCACACTGCTCGCGTACTTCGGCGACTAGGGAGGCGTCGCGTGAGCGAGCGGCGGGCTGCGCCCACAGTGGGGCAGGTGGTCCTCGGGCGTCGACTGCAGGAGCTGCGGGAGAGCGCCGGGCTCAAGCGGGAGGAGGCGGCGCGGGTCCTGCGCGTCGCCCCGGCGACCGTACGGCGCATGGAGATGGCCGAAGTCTCGCTGAAGATCCCGTACGTACAGGTGCTGCTCTCGACGTACGGCGTGCCCGACGAGGAGGTCACCGCCTTCGTCCGGCTCGCCGAAGAGGCCAACGAGCCCGGCTGGTGGCAGCGTTACCACGACGTCCTGCCCGACTGGTTCAGCCTGCATGTGAGCCTGGAGGGCGCCGCCCGCATCATCCGCTCGTACGAGCCCCACTTCGTGCCCGGACTGCTCCAGACCGAGGACTACGCGCGCGCCGTGCTGGAGGCCGGGACCGTCGGGCAGGTCCGCCCGCAGGACATCGAGCGGCATGTGGCGCTGCGGCTGGCCCGGCAGAAGCTGCTCGCGCGCGAGAACTCGCCCCACCTCTGGGTGATCATGGACGAGACGGTGCTGCGCCGCCCGGTCAGCAACCGCTCCGCGGTGATGCGCGACCAGCTCGACCGGCTCCTCGAGATCAGCGAGAACCCCGGGATCACCTTGCAGGTCGCGGAGTACGCCGTCGGCCCGCACCCGGGGACGTACACCCCGTTCGTGCTGTTCCGCTTCGCGGAGCCGGAACTGCCCGACATGGTCTACAGCGAGTACCTGACCGGCGCCCTCTATCTCGACTCGCGCACCGAAGTGGCCATGCACCTGGAGGTGTTGGACCACATGTCCGCGAAGGCGGCCTCCGTGCAGCGCACGCGGGACATCCTGCGGGAGTACCGCGACACCTTCTGACGGCACGTCATCTCCGAGTACGTCATCCCCGAAGGCCACGCGGGCCCTGGCGCACGCGGGGGTGCGCCAGTTCCTCGACGTCGGCACGGGCATTCCCACCTCCCCCAATCTCCACCAGGTCGCGCAGGAGATCGTCCCCGCGGCGCGCGTGGTGTACGCCGACAACGACCCGATCGTGCTGCGGCACGCCGAGGCGCTGTTGCAGGGGACCGACGAGGGTGCCACCGACTACGTCCACGCGGACGTCCGCGACGTGGACGCGATCCTCTCGCTGGCCTCGAAGACCCTGGACTTCACCGAGCCGGTGGCGCTGTCGCTGATCGCGATCACCCACTACCTGAGCGAGGACCCCGCGGCCGACGATGTGTACGGGCTGCTGAAGCGGTACGTCGACGCGCTCGCCCCCGGCAGTCATCTGGTCCTCTCCCAGGTCACCCCGGACCTGGACCCGGCCGCCATGGAGCGGGCGGCCACGCTGTTCCGCCGCAGCGGAACCCCGATGCATCCGCGCTCGCGCGCCGAGTTCTCGCGCTTCTTCGACGGCATGGAACTGCTGGAGCCCGGTGTGCTCCCGGTCTCCGAGTGGCGTCCGGAGGAGGAGGACCTGGCGGCGACGGCGGAGGGCGTCGTGCCGGTGTACGCCAGGGTCGCGCGCAAGCGCTGAGCGAGCCGGACACGACGGTGCCGCGCCCCCGCGAAGGGAGCGCGGCACCTCGAACGCGACCGGTGTCAGGTGAGCTTGGCCGTGAGCGTGATCGTCGTACCGGCCAGGGCCTGGCTGACCGGGCAATTCTGCTTGGCGCCCTCTGCGGCGGCGCTGAAGGCGTCGGCGTCGAGGCCGGGGACCGTCCCCTCGACGGTGAGATGGATACCGGTGATGCCCTCTCCCGGCTGGAACGTGACGTCGGCCGAGGTGGTGAGCTTGGTGGGCGGGGTACCGGCGCCCGCCAGACCGTGCGCCAGGGCCATGGAGAAGCAGCTCGAGTGGGCGGCGGCGATCAGTTCCTCGGGGCTGGTCTTGCCGTTCGCCTTCTCCGCGCGCGACGGCCACGACACCGGCTGCTCACCGATGCCGGAGGAGTCGAAGGTGACGACGCCGTTGCCCTCGAGCAGATTGCCTTCCCAGACCGTGTGTGCGCTGCGCGTGGTTGCCACGGTTCTTCCTTTCGGTTTGGGCCCGTTGCCGGGTTCCGTCAGGCACATCCGATCACACACGGAGGCCGCGCACCGGGTGAACGGTGCGGCGCGTTCGGGCGGCGGGGTCAGGCGGCGCGTTCGTTCTCCGGGGCCACGGGCGCGGTCTCCGGCTCGGCCACGCTCGCGGTCAGCGGCGTCCCGGGTGCGGCGCACTCGCGCAGCCAGCGGCGGAAGACGTGATGGACCCGCTCGGCGCCGACGAGTTCGGTGCCGTCCCGCGCCGGGGCGGACAGCGTCGTCGGTGACAGCAGGAAGGGGCGGCCCTGGGCGCCGCCGAGTCCGCCGTGCGAGCCGATCTGCTCCTCGAAGGCGAGGACCTCGCCCTCGACGGGGTCGTACCAGGAGTTGACCATGATGTCGGCGGTGTGCGGGAAGGAGTGCGTGCGGCGCACGGCGTCGGCGGCGCCGGGGCCGAAGCCGGTGAGCGGACCGGTCTCGTCCACGAGCCGGTCGACCGGGACCTCCGCCCCGTGCGCCCCCAGCACCACCCCGCCGTGCTCCTCGCTGCGGACGAGGAGGAAGCCGATACCGGGGTGGTGGGCGATCGTGGACAGCAGCGCGGGATGGCGGCGGTCGATCTCCTCCTTGCTCATCCGGTGCGGCACGTCCGGGAAGGAGACGAGACCGAGGTTGCCGGAGGCCAGCACGAGCGGCTCGGAGCGGCGACGCGCGGGCCGGTGCTTCTCGCCGCCCTCCTCGACCGGCCGCCGCAGCGCGGCCCGTACCGCCGCCCGCGCCTCGGTCCCGCTGTGCGTGCTCTCCGCCTTGCGGGGCACGGGCAGACCGCAGCCCGCCCGGACCAGGTTGCCGAGGCTCAGTCCGTACCGCGCCTGGAAGGTCTCCCCCGGGCTCTGGCCGTGGTCGGACAGGACGACGATCCGGTACGGGCGCGGGGCGTGCTCGGCGACCTGGGCGAGCAGCGCGAGCGATCGGTCCAGCTTCTGGAGGACCTTCTCGGCGTCGCGGCTGTGCGGGCCGGAGTGATGGGCCACCTCGTCGTACGCCACCAGGTCGGCGTAGACCGCGGTGCGGCCCGCGAGCATGTCCCCGATCACCGCGGCGACGACGACGTCCCGTTCGACGACGGTGGCGAAGGCGCGGACGAGGGGGTACAGGCCGCCCCTGCTGACCCGGGGCCGCTGCTTCGCGCAGCGCGCGCGGAGCGACTGGCCCAGCTCGCGGCCGACCTCGGCGACGAAGGACATGGCGGTGCGGACCGCGTTGGCGGGGTCGCGGAAGTAGGCGAAGTACCCGGCGCGGGACCGGTTCTCCTTGCCGCGTCTCGCGGACACGGACAGGACGAGGGCGAGTTGACCGGCGCCGCCGCTGAACAGATTGCCGCGGCTCGCGCCGTCGGTGCTGAGGAGCCCGCCGTCGCCGGTCCGTGCGACGGCACGGCGCTGGAGTTCGGCGGCGCTCGTCGGCCGGTTGGAGACCATGACCTCGTGCCGGTCCTTCTCGTACCACCGGAAGGCCGGGATGTCGTGGTTGGAGCCGTGCAGGATGCCCAGTTGGCTGGCGCCGGTCTGGCTGGACCAGTCGGTGCGCCAAGGGGTGAGGCGGTGGGTGGGGCCCTGGCCGTCGCGGGGGCCGAGCCAGGAGGCGACGGTGGACATGATCCCCTTGTCGACGGCCGTCCGGAGCACCTCGTGTCCGACGCCGTCGAGCTGGACGAAGACGACGCCCGGGGTGGCGGGCCCGGCCTGTCCGCCGTCGCGTCGTCGTCCGTGCCGCCGGTCGGCGAGCCGGGAGAGCCGTCTGCGGTACGCGTCGTCGTCCCGTACGGCGAGGGCGCCGCCGGTGGCCGAGGCCACGGCCGACATCGCGGCGGCGACGACCACCGCGGTCTCCAGGGCGGCCTGGCCGTGGCCGGAGGGGTTCAGGCGCAGGGCGAGCAGCAGCAGGGAGCCGTTGAGGAAGAAGACGAGCAGCCCGAGGACGAGGGCGGGCACGAGCAGCAGCAGCCGCACCAGCAGGGGCCACACCAGAGAGGACAGCAGGCCGAAGACACCGGCGCCCGCGGCGGCGGTGAGAGCGACGCGGGTGAAGCTGTCGCCGCCCGCGGACTCCAGCCGGAAGTCGGGGAGGGACGCGGCGAGGACGAGCAGGGTGACACTCGACGCGGCCCATACGGCGATGCTTCGCCACACTCCACTGAGCACACGTCGCAGGGGCCCGTGACCCACTCCACACCTCACGTCCCGGCCCGCACGGTCGGATCCCGGGCCGCCCTCCACCTTGTCACACGGCTCCGGTTCCGCTGCCCGTAGGCTTCGGACAGCATGGGGGAAGACGGACGGACGGAAGGAGGCGGCGACGTGTCGGTGGAGATCACGTGGTGGGGCCATGCCACGTGCACGGTCGAGGACTCCGGGGTGCGGGTGCTCACAGACCCGCTGTTCGCGCGCCGTCTCGCGCATCTGCGACGCCGCCGGGGTGCTCCGCCGCCGCCCGAGGCCGCGATCGCGGATGTGGTGCTCGTCTCCCATCTGCACGCCGACCATCTGCACGTACCGTCGCTGGCCCGGCTCGCCCCGGGCACCCGGCTGCTGGTACCGCGCGGTGCTCCCGCCCAGGTGCCGGGGCTGCGCAGGCTCGACCGGCTGCGCGTCACGGAGGTGGCGCCCGGCGACCGGGTCCAGCTCGGTGATGTGGTCGTACGCGTCGTCCCCGCCCATCACGACGGGCGTCGGCTGCCGTTCGGGCGGCCCCGCTGCCCCGCGCTCGGCTTCGTCGTCGAGGGCGAGGCGCACACGTACTTCGCCGGGGACACCGGGCTGTACCCGTCCATGGCGGAGGAGGTCGGGCCGGTCGACGTGGCGCTGCTGCCGGTCGGCGGCTGGGGACCGAACCTCGGGGAGGGGCATCTGGACGCGGGGCGGGCGGCCGAGGCGCTGGCCCGGCTGATGCCCCGCAGCGCGGTGCCGATGCACTACGGCACCTACTGGCCGATCGGCATGGACGCCGTGCGCCCCCATGAGTTCCACGCGCCGGGCGATGAGTTCGCGCGCCTTGCCGCCGAGCACGCGCCCCAGGCGGCGGTCCATCTCCTGGCCCATGGCGAGAGCGTCCGCCCGGAGGCCGCCTCGTGATATCCCTCGCCGCCGCGAGTACCACCACCCTGCCCTTGGAGTCCACCCAGCAGGCGATCGGCTATCCGTCGCTGTTCCTGCTCGTGCTGGTCGGCGCGCTCGTGCCCGTCGTGCCGACGGGGGCGCTGGTCAGCTCCGCGGCCGTCGTCGCCTTCCACCAGACCGCGCCGTTCGCGCTCGCGCTGGTCTTCGTCGTCGGGGCGCTCGCGGCGTTCCTCGGGGATGTCGCGCTGTACTGGCTCGGGCAGCGCGGCATGCGGTCGCGGAGCGGCTCCCGGTGGCTCGCGCGGATCCGCGACCGCGCCCCCGAGGACCGGCTGGCCCAGGCGCAGCAGAAGCTCGACGACCACGGGGTGGCGGTGCTCACCCTCTCCCGGCTGCTCCCGGCGGGCCGGATACCGGTGATGCTCGCCTGTCTGATGGCCCGGATGCCGCTGCGGGACTTCGCCCGCGGCGACGCCCCGGCCTGCCTCGCCTGGGCCGCGACCTACCAACTGATCGGCATCCTCGGCGGCTCCCTGTTCCCGAAGCCGTGGGAGGGCGTGGTGGCGGCGGTGGTGCTGACGCTGGCGATCAGTTCGGTGCCTGGTGTGTGGCGCCGGATGCGCGGGCCCGCCGCGTCCTGAGGCCGGAGCGCCCGTGCGGGGTCACTCCAGTACCCGGGATGCCCCCACCGGCAGGTCCCACAGGTTCTCGCGGGGCAGTCCCGCTCGCTCCCAGGCCGCCCGTACCCGCGTCAGCGGTTCGAGGACCGGCTCCGTCGACAGGACGAACGTGCCCCAGTGCATGGGGGCCATCCGCCGGGCGCCGAGGTCCGCGACCGCACGGACCGCCTCCTCCGGGTCGCAGTGGACATCGCTGAGCCACCAGCGCGGGTCGTACGCGCCGATCGGCATGAGCGCCAGATCGATACCCGGATAGCGGCGGCCGATCCGCTCGAACCAGTGGCCGTATCCCGTGTCCCCGGCGAAGTACACGCGCTGTCCGTCGGACGCCGTCAGCACCCAGCCGCCCCACAGCGTCGTACAGGTGTCGGTCAGGGTGCGCTTGGACCAGTGGTGGGCGGGCACGAAGTCGAAGCGGACGCCGTCCAGTTCGGCGCCCTCCCACCAGTCCAGCTCGGTGACGCGGGTGAACTTCCGCCGCCGGAACCAGCGGGCGAGGCCCGCCGGGGCGAACACCGGTGTGTCGTACGGGAGTCGGCGCAGCGTCGGGACGTCGAGATGGTCGTAGTGGTTGTGGCTGACGACGACCGCGTCGATGGCGGGCAGGGCGCTCCAGGCGATACCGACGGGCGTGATCCTGGACGGTGTGCCGAGGATACGGCGGGACCAGACCGGGTCGGTGAGGACGCTCAGCCCGCCGATGCGCACCACCCAACTCGCGTGCCCCGCCCAGGAGACGGCGATCGAGCGCGCGTCGACCCGTGGCAGCGGTCCCGGCTCGTAGGGCAACAGCGGTACGTCTCTGAGCTGTTCGGGCGCGGGCCGTAGCGCGCCCTCACGGGCTAGGCGGGCGAAGGCCTTGAGGCCGGGCAGCGGCGCGGTGAGCCGGTCCATGAACGACCGTGGCCACAGGCGCCGTTCACCGAGCGGACGGGGTTCGGCGAGCGGCGGGTACGAGGTCGGCGGCGCGGGGTTCCGGGTCAGTACGGAGGCGGACGCCGGTTCCGTGGCGGCCGGTTGTACGGAGAGGGTGCTCGTGGTCGGCTCGGACTGCTGCGTCATCGAGGAGACTCCCATCGCTGAGCGTCGTCGCGTAGATCGTCGAAGACCGATTCCAGACGGGTCAACGCACCGTGCACGTGCGGCAGTTCCAAGGGCACGGGCGCGGCGAGGCAGCGGGCTCGTTCCTCGGGGGTCGCGCCGAGCAGGGGTGCGGTGGTCAGGCGGACGCGGAGCGCCCCGAGGTCGTCGCCGAAGCGGTGGCCGCCGGGCGCGGGCATGGCGAGCCGGGCGGAGAGGAAGTCCTCCAACTCCTGTGCGTCGCCGACGCCCTGCCGGTCGAGTGCGGTGCGCAGCGGCGCGAGGTCGGCGTAGAGGTGGCGCCCCGCCTGCGGGGGCCGGGCGAGGGCGCCCGCGGCGACGACGACGCGGTGGAGCGCGGCGGCCACGCGCGCGTGCAGCGCGGTGTCGGCGGCCAGGCGCCGCGTGATGTCGTCGGGCTCGGCGAGGGCGTAGGTCGCGGCGGCGGCGACCGGGGCGGCGATACGGGCACCGAGCGCGGTCAGTACGTCGAGGGCGCGGGCGCGCAGCCGGGCGCCGTCGGCGGTGGCCGGGAAGCGGGCGACGGCCGCGGGCCAGCCCGGCGGGAGGAAGGGACCGGCCAGGTCGGTGACGACGGTGACCCGGTCCGGGAGCATCTCGGCAGGGCTGAACAGCACGGTGTCGCGCGGCCGGTGCACGGTGTCGCGCCAGGTCTCGTCGCTGACGAGGTGGAGACCCTCGACGGCGGCGGCTTCCACGGTCTGGTGCACCACCTCGGGCGGCGCCACGGTGGCCGTGGGGTCGTCGGCGACCGACAGCACGAGCAGCCGCGGATCGCCGCCTTCCGCGCGGACCCGGCGGACGGTCTCCAGCAGGGCGCAGGGATCCGGGACGCCACCGCACTCGGCGGGCGTGGCCACGGGGAACACGGCTCGGCCGAGCGCCCGGACCTGGGGTGCCCACCACGCGGCGCACGGCCGCGGCACGAGGACGTCGCCGCCGAGCGCGGCGGTGACCGCGACCAGCAGGGCGGGGGCACCGGGGGCCGCGGTCGCCCGGTCGCGTTCGGTGGGCAGTCCGCGTCTGGCGAAGTAGCCGCAGGCGGAGTCGAGGAGGGCCGGCGCGCCGCCGGGCTCGGCGCCGTCGTACTCCGCGGCGGCGGTGAGCACGGCGACGAGGCCCGGGAGGACCGGCAGTCCGTGGTCGGGCAGGGGCGGGCCGTAGCGGACGGGGCCGTGCCCTTCCGGATCCGTCCGCCGCATGCCTGCCTCCAAGCTGTCCGTCACCGCTGTCGGGTCACGGGATCAGCAGGTGCGGGACGGTCCGCGCCGCCACGCCCGGTGCACCGCGCCGCCGAGCGCGCACGCGATCAGCAGGCCGCCGAGAGCGAGCAGGGGCCGGGACTCGTGGAAGGCGCCGCCCGCTCCCGCGTTCACCCCGTGCCGCGCGGGTGACCGCCCGTTCTCGTGCTCCCCCCGGCCCTCGTCCCGGCCGCCGCCCTGCTTCCCGTGCTCCTTGCCCGAGCCCTCGCCGTGCTGCCGCCCCTGCTCTCCGCCCTGGGCCGCGCCGTGCCGACCTTCCTGACCCCAGCCCTGGTTCCCGCCACCGTGCTCCTTGCCTTGACCCCAGCTCTGGTTCCCGCCCTGCTCCCAGCCCTGGCTTCCGTCGCCGTGCTTCTTGCCTTGGCCCCAGCCCTGGTTCCCGCCCCGCTCCTTGCCCTGGCCCTGATCCCCGCCTTGCTCCTTGCCCTGCCCCCAGCTCTGATCCCCGCCCTGCCCCCACCCCTGCTCCTTGTTCTGGCCGTTCTGGCCGTTCTGGCCCCACCCTTGGCCCCCGCCCTGCTCCTTCCCTTGCCCCCAGCCCTGGCTTCCGCCCTGGCCCCAACCCTGGCTTCCGCCCTGTTCCTTCCCCTGTTGCCACTCCTGGCCGTCGCCCTGGGACCTCCCCTGGCCTCCCTCGGCCTGCTGCCATCCCTGACCCTGGCCCTCGTCCTGCTGCCGGCCCTGGCCATCGCCCCGCGACCTGTCTTGCTCCTGACCGGACGCCTGGCCCGGACTGCCTCCCAGGCCCTGCCCCGGCTGCCACCCCTGGCCCGCGCCCTGCGGCGTGACCTGCCCCCAGCCCTGACGGCCCTGACGCTGCTGCCCTTGCCCTTCACTCTGCGGCCATGCCTGACCATCGCCTTGGCTCTGGGCCTGTCCCTCGCTGCCTTGGCTCTGGGCCTGGCCCTCGTCCTGCACGCCCTGCTCGGGCTGGACCGACTCCTGCCCCTGCCCCTGCTGCCCCTGCTGCCCCTGCTGCCCCTGCTGCCCCTGCCGACCGTCCTCCGACGGCCCCGCCGGGTTCGCCCCCTGCCGATTCGCCGGGCCTCCCCCGCGTTGCGTCCCTGGCTGCCCTGCCTGCCCCTGCGTCCCCGGCTGCCCCTGCCCTTGTGGCGTCGCCGCCCGTCCCTCCCCGCTCACGTCCAGCGACTCGGACCACCGACTCTCCGACTCCCCCGGCTCGTTCGGGCACCGGCCCTCGATGCCCAGTTCCGTGTACCGGTGGGCCAGGCTCACCCCGAGGCCCTGCACGGAGGGCGGGATACGGGCCGTACCGCGGTACACCACGCGGGTCGTGCCCTGGCTCCCGGTCGGCGCGCCCTCGACCCGCTTCAACCGCACCGTGCCTCCCTCGAAGCCCTCGGAGGTGGCCTCCACGGAGTCGGGTTCGGTGCCACTGATCGCGTCACAGGACACCGAGACGGTGACCGTGCCGCCGGGTGCCACCGCGCGCGGGGTGATGTCGGCGGCGGGTTCCGCGAAGGCCGGCGACGCGACGGCGCTCAGTGCGGCACCGGCCACGGTGGCGGCGGACAGGACGCGGGCACTGCGGTGCATGAAGGGGCTCCTTCGGCCGGTTCCTCCGGGGCACGGACGTCGTGCCCTCGAAAGCCCATGACAGCCCGCGCGGCCACGGCCCGCGCGCGGCCGGACACCATTCGCGGTAACCGCACCCCCGGGCGGGTGACGACGGCGCGCACCGATTCGAACGGCGCGCACCGGGTACCTGGGGACCACCCCGATGTTCTGGAGAGAGTCATGCAGCGAGGCAGTGACCGGCTGAGTGTCCACCGCGACGACGAGATGAAGCACGAGCTACAGGAGCTGCTGCGGTCCGGCCACCCGACGCGGACCGAGGAGTGGCACGACCCCGAGCCGACCGCCGACGACGACCCCGCGGCCTGGGCCGGGCCCATGGCCCCGGACAGCGCGCACTCCGTGGCCGACATGCGCTACGAGATGGCGCGGATCCTCGGGCGTACGGCGTTCCCGGCGCGCAGGGACGACCTGATCGGCACGCTGCGCGCCAGGAACGCACCGGACGCCCTGGTCGAACCGCTGAAGCGGCTGCCGCGCTCGACGCGCTACGCCACCGCCCATGAACTCGCCGAGGCGGTCGTCCAGGCGGAAGGCGTCGCACGCCACGCCTAGGCACAGACACGCCACGCAGGCACAGAGAGGACAGTGAGCAGACATGCGTATCGCGTTCCTGATGGCACCCGAGGGCGTCGAGCAGGTCGAACTCACCGACCCCTGGAGCGCGCTGGCCGACGCCGGCCACGAACCGGTCCTGGTGTCGACGAAGCCGGGGCATGTGCGGGCGTTCCATCACCTCGACAAGGCGGACACCTTCCCGGTGGACGCGGTCGTCGGGCAGGCGGAGGCGGAGTCCTTCGACGGGCTCGTCCTGCCGGGCGGCGTGGCCAATCCGGACTTCCTGCGCATGGACGAGAAGGCCGTCTCGTTCGTTCACGCCTTCTTCGAGCAGGGCCGTCCGGTCGCCGCGATCTGCCATGCCCCGTGGACGCTGGTCGAGGCGGACGTGGTGCGGGGCCGGGTCCTGACGTCATGGCCGAGTCTGCGCACGGACATCACCAACGCGGGCGGTACGTGGGTGGACGAGCAGGTGCGGCTCGACCAGGGTCCCAACAAGCTGATCACCAGCCGCAAGCCGGACGATCTGAAGGCGTTCGACGAGGCGATCCTGGCGGAGTTCCCGGGCCCGGACAGCCAGTGACAGCGCGGCCGGTGACGGCTACCGCTCGTACCGGTGCTCGTACCGGGCGGTCACGCCTCGGCCGTCCCCCGCTCCCGCGCCCCGTCGCGCGTCCGGCTCGCGACGATCAGGCGGCGCGGGTGGCGGCGCAGGTACTCGCCCTCCAGTTGCGCCATACGGTCGTTGTGGGCGCGCAGCGCGTCGTTGGAACCGTGGAGCAGGGTGTCGTGACGCGTGCGGTGGATCGTCTCCAGCTCCTTCATGAGTTGCTGGTCGCTGAGGTGCCCCGGGTCGACTCCGCTCATGGTGTACCCCGCTCGTCGCTCGACGGTGCTCACTCCACTGTACGAACATCCTGGGCGGCCCACGAGCGCTACCGGGCGCGCTCCACCCTCCGCTCGTCCCACACCGGCTCCGTCGACTCCCGGACCCGGCCGTCGGAGCCGAAGACGAGGTAGCGGTCGAAGGAGCGGGCGAACCAACGGTCGTGCGTGACGGCGAGGACCGTACCGGCGAAGGCGTCGAGGCCCTCCTGGAGCGCCTCGGCGGACTCCAGGTCGAGGTTGTCGGTCGGCTCGTCGAGCAGCAGCGCGGTCACGCCCTCCAGCTCCAGGAGCAGGATCTGGAAGCGGGCCTGCTGGCCGCCGGAGAGCCGCTCGAAGGTCTGCTCGGCCTGGCCGGTCAGCTCGTAGCGCCGCAGCCGGGACATGGCGGCGCCGCGGTCCTGCGCGTGCTCCTTCCACAGGATGTCCAGGAGCGTACGGCCCTCCAGCTCGGGGTGGGCATGCGTCTGGGCGAAGTGACCGGGAACGACGCGCGCGCCGAGCTTCCACCGCCCGGTGTGGGCGACCTCGTCACCGGCCAGGAGGCGCAGGAAGTGCGACTTGCCCGAGCCGTTGGAGCCGAGGACGGCGACGCGTTCGCCGTAGAACACCTCCAGGTCGAACGGGCGCATCAGACCGGTGAGTTCGAGCCCTTCGCAGGTGACCGCCCGGACTCCCGTACGGCCGCCCTGGAGCCGCATGGTGATGTCCTGCTCGCGCGGCGGCTCGGGCGGGGGGCCCGCCTCCTCGAACCTGCGCAGCCGGGTCTGCGCGGCGCGGTAGCGCGAGGCCATGTCGTCGCTGTTCGCGGCGGCCTGACGCAGCGTCAGGACGAGCTTCTTCAACTGGGCGTGCTTCTCGTCCCAGCGGCGGCGCAGTTCCTCGAACCGCGCGAACCGTTCGCGGCGGGCCTCGTGGTACGTGGCGAAACTTCCGCCGTGCACCCAGGCGTCGGCGCCGGCCGGTCCCGGCTCGACGCTGACGATCCGCTCGGCGGCGCGGGCGAGCAGCTCCCGGTCGTGGGAGACGAACAGCACGGTCTTGCGAGTCTCCGCGAGCCGCTCCTCCAGCCAGCGTTTCCCGGGTACGTCAAGGTAGTTGTCGGGCTCGTCGAGGAGCAGGACCTCGTCGGGGCCGCGCAGCAGCGCTTCGAGGACCAGCCGCTTCTGCTCACCACCGGAGAGGGTGCGCACGTGGCGCCACTGGGCCCGCTCGTAGGGGACGCCGAACGCGGCCGTGGTGCAGATGTCCCACAGGGTCTCGGCCTCGTAGCCGCGGGCCTCGGCCCAGTCGGCGAGGGCCTGCGCGTACCGCAGTTGGGCGGCCTCGTCGTCGACGGTCATGACGGCGTGCTCGGCGGCGTCGACGGCGCGGGCGGCCTCGCGGATGCGCGGTGGGGCGACGGAGACGAGGAGGTCGCGTACGGTCGTCTCGTCCCGCACCGACCCCACGAACTGCCGCATGACACCGAGCCCGCCGCTGGTGGTGACCGTCCCGCCGTGCGGCTTCAGTTCACCGGAGATGATGCGCAACAGCGTTGTCTTCCCGGCTCCGTTGGGCCCGACGAGCGCGACGACGGCGCCCTCCCCGACCCGGAAGGACACGTCGCCGAGCAACGCCCTGCCGTCCGGGAGGTGGTACTCGAGGTGCGCGGCTTCGAGGTGTCCCATGAGGCGCATTCTGGACGGCGCCCGAAGTCCCGGCAAACGATTATCGATCCCGCGGCAGGACCGGGGCCGTACGAGGCAAGTCCAGCACGCGCCAGTCCATATCGCGATACGGGGGTCTCACCATCCGGCATGGGCGCGTACGGTGAGGCGTACGGCCAGCCCGTCCTGACGCGGGGGTCCGTACGACGGGAAGGGGCAGGTCATGCCGGAGGAGACGGCCGTCTACACGCACGGCCACCATGAGTCCGTACTGCGCTCGCACACGTGGCGGACGGCCGCCAACTCGGCGGCGTACCTGCTCGGCTCGCTGAAGCCGCACATGAGGATCCTGGACATCGGCTGCGGTCCGGGCACCATCACCGCGGACCTGGCCGCCCTCGTCCCCGACGGCCGGGTGACCGGGGTCGACCGGGCGCCGTCGATCCTGGACCAGGCCCGCGCCACGGCCGCCGCGCGCGGCGTCACGAACGTCGACTTCGCGGTCGCCGACGTGCACGCGCTCCCGTACCCGGACGACTCGTTCTGTGTGGTCCACGCCCACCAAGTGCTCCAGCACGTGGGCGACCCGGTGGGGGCGCTGCGTGAGATGTACCGGGTCACCAGGCCGGGCGGTCTCGTCGCCGTGCGCGACGCGGACTACGCGGCGATGGCCTGGTATCCGTCGTCCGAGGGCATGGACGACTGGCTGGATCTGTACGAGCGGGTCGCCCGTGCCAACGGCGGTGAGCCGGACGCGGGTCGGCGCCTCGTGTCCTGGGCGCGGCGGGCCGGTATCCGCGACATCGCAGCCACCTCCAGCACCTGGACCTTCGCCACCGCCGAGGAGCGGGCCTGGTGGAGCGGGCTGTGGGCGGACCGTACGCTCTCAGCCACGTACGCGGACCGGGCCACCGAGGGCGGTCACGCGAGCGTCGCGCGGTTGCGGGCCGTGGCGGAGGCCTGGCGGGAATGGGGGCGGCAGGAGGACGGCTGGTTCTCCGTCCTGCACGCGGAGATCCTTTGCCGGAAGGACGTCTGACTCGCGCGTTTCGGGAAACCCGGCCGAGCAGGAGGTACATGTCATGGTTCCGATCCTGCTGGCAATTCTGGTGGCGGCCGTGGTCTTCTTCGCCATCGGATTCGTGGTGAAAGTACTGTGGTGGATCGCCCTCGCGCTGATCGTGATCTGGCTGCTGGGCTTCCTGTTCCGCCACAAGCTGTTCCCGCATCATCATCACCACCGCCACGGAGCGCGGGGATGATACGGCCGACGACCGGGTGACGCGTCCTCAGCGTCCCCAGCGCCCCCAGCGCCCTTCGGCCGGACCATCGGTCAGACCAGCACGGCGTGCTCCACCAGCAGCCGTGCGGCGGCCATGATCGCCTCGGCGTCGATGCCCGCCGCGTGCACCTGCTCGGCGGGGGTCGCGGAGCCCGGCATCGTTCGCACGGCGAGGCGTGCCAAGCGGGGTACGGAGCGCCCGTCGATGAAGGCGTCGAGGACCGCGTCACCGAGACCGCCCTCCTCATGGTGGTCCTCCACCGTGAGGAGGGCGCCGGTGCGGGCGGCGGCCTCGCGCAGGGTGGCACGGTCGACGGGCTTGACCGAGTAGAGGTCGATGACCCGCACCCGCAGGCCCTCGTCGGCGAGGGCGTCGGCCGCGGCCAGCGCCTCGTGGACGGTGACCCCGGCCGCGACGATCGTCAGCCGGTCCTCGAAGGAGGCGCGCAGCACCTTGCTGCCGCCGACCGGGAACTCCTCGGTGGGCCCGTAGACGACCGGTGTCTTCCCGCGCGTGGTGCGCAGATAGCGGATGCCGTCCTGGTCGGCCATCTCGGCCACGAGCTTGGCGGTCTGGTTGGCGTCGCACGGGTACAGCACGGTCGAGCCGTGCACCGCGCGCAGCATCGCGAGGTCTTCGAGACCCATCTGGGACGGGCCGTCCTGGCCGATGGCGCATCCGGCGTGCGAGCCGACGAGGTTGATACCGGCGCCGCTGATCGAGGCCATACGGACGAAGTCATGGGCGCGGGTGAGGAACGCGGCGAACGTCGAGGCGTAGGGCACCCAGCCGCGCGTCGCCATGCCGACGGCGGCGGCGACCATCAACTGTTCGGCGATGTAGCACTGGAAGTAGCGGTCGGGGTGCTCCTTGCCGAAGTACTCGGCGCGCGTGGAGTCGCCGACCTCGCCGTCGAGGGCGACGATGTCACCGCGGGCGCTGCCGAGCGCGGCGAGCGCCTGTCCGTAGGCGTCGCGGGTGGGGACCTCGTCACCGACCGCGTAGCGCGGCAGATCCAGGTGGCCGCTGTGCACCGGGTGCAGCGTGCGGGCGGCGGGCGGTGGCCGGACCTCGACGCGCAGGTCCCGTACGCCGCCGAGCTCCGCGATCGCCTCCGCCGGGTCCGGCAGGGGCTTGCCGTGCAGTCCCTCGTGGTCCTGGACGGCGCGGACGCCCTTGCCCTTGAGGGTGCGGGCGAGGATCACGGTAGGCGCTCCGGTGGTGGCCTCGGCCTCGGCGCAGGCACGGTCGACGGCCTCCACGTCGTGTCCGTCGACCTCGACGGTGTGCCAGTCGAAGGCCCGGAAGCGCCGTGCGTACGCGTCGAGGTCGTGGCCGTGGCGGGTGGGGCCGCGCTGGCCGAGCCGGTTGACGTCGACGATCGCGATCAGGTTGTCGAGGTGCTCGTGCCCGGCGTGCTCGGCGGCCTCCCAGACGGAGCCCTCGGCCAGTTCGCTGTCGCCGCACAGCACCCAGACGCGGTAGCCGGTGCGGTCGAGCCGCTGTCCGGCCAGGGCGACGCCGACGCCGACGGGCAGGCCCTGACCGAGCGATCCGGTGGCCGTCTCCACCCAGGGCAGCCGGCGGGGCGTGGGGTGCCCCTCGAGGCGGCTGCCGAGCTTGCGGTAGGTGAGCAGCTCGGTCTCGTTGATCGCCCCGGCGGCCTTGTAGGCGGCGTAGAGCAGGGGGGAGGCGTGCCCCTTGGACAGGATGAACCGGTCGTTCGCGGGGTGGGCGGGGCGTTCGAAGTCGTAGCGGAGGTGGTGGGCCAGCAGGACGGCCATGAGGTCCGCGGCGGACATCGAGGACGTGGGGTGCCCGGACCCGGCCGCGTCGGCGACGCGGACACTGTCCACGCGCAACTGCTGGGCCAGTTCGGTGAGCTGACGGGTCTTCATCTGCGTTCCTCCGTACCGGTCGGCCGTCGCCGGGGGCGGCGGATGTCCCGCGCCGCGGGCCGGATGTGCCAGGTGACGCACGGGTGTCCTGGCCGCCGGGTACCCAGGCCGCGGTCGCCGTAACACCGCGCCCGCGGCCTCGCGCGGCACCCTGTGCCGGGCCGGGATCCGGCCGAAACGATCACGTCCGCGGCGGGCCCCAACTAGGCTCTCCCGTATGGAAATTCTGGGAGCCACGCTACGGATCTGCGTCGACGACCTGGAGGCTTCGGTCGCGTTCTACGAGAGACTGGCGGGCGGCCGTGCCGAGCGCTTCGAGCGGGGCGGCGTCTCGGTCGCCGCGGTCGGCTGCTTCCTGCTGATGAGCGGCCCCGAGGCGGAGATCGAGGTCCTGCGCAAGGTCACAGCGACGATCGCGGTGAAGGACGTCGAGGAGACCCACCGCGTCCTGACCGACTCGGGCGCCCGCGTCCTGGCGGGCCCGATGGCAACACCGGCCGGCCGCAACCTGATCGCACTGCACCCGGACGGTTCGGTATACGAGTACGCGGACCGCGGACCGACAGGGTAGCGACGCCGGGGCGACGGGCAACGAACAGCGCCGACGCACCGCGACCGAGGCTTCACGGGCACCGGCCGACCCGCGCTGTGCGGCGCGCGTGGTTCATCCCTCCCGGTCCGGGCGCATCCGGAAGTCGTAGTGTGCCGGGAGTGGGTCGTCGGTGAGGCGGGACCACAGGTCGGCGAGCGTCTCCGCGCCCTCCCTCAGGTCCGCTACCTCGAAGCCCTCGTCGAAGACGGCCCGTGCCGCCGCACGCTCGCCCTCCGCGAGCAGCAGGCGGGCCTCGAGCAGCCGGAATCGGCCGCGGTGCCGTGTCGTGGGATCGAGGCGCTGCCACACGGTGCGCGCGGCCGTGGCGCGGCCCGTCGTGAGCAGCGCCTCGATCGCCTCGTGGCCGAGCGCCGCCGTGGCGGCCGTCCAGCTCTCCTCGCCGTCGTCGTGCCGCCCTCGGCAGAGGTCGTCGAAGGCCTCCGCGTACCGGTCGGCGGCGCGTTCGGGGTGGTCGGCCTCCTGGTCCGCCACGGCCAGGCAGCGCAGCAACGGCCAACGCGCACAGCCCAGTTGAAGGCCTCGCTCCCAACTCCGCACCGCCTGCGCCCGATCGCCCGCATGCCACTGGGCGACACCCAGGTGATACTCCGTCAACGGCTCGGCGGGGGCGCTCTCCAGCATGTCCCGCCAGTGCGGCGCGACGAGCGTCTCACCGGGCGGAACGACCCGCCCCGGCTCGGGGAACGCCCCTGACCGCAGCAGCCGGAGCCACGGCTCCTGCGCCTCGCCGAGCGTGGACTCCTCGAACGGCGTGCCCGGCAACTTGCCCCCGGTACGCAGTACTTCGAGCGCGCCCCAGCCGGAGCCCACGGCGAGCGTCTCGCCGGGTTCCGTATCGGCGCACGACCGCCACGCCGCGTAGGCGGCGTCGACCTCGCCGCGCGGCAGGACGGAGTCGAGCCGCGCCTCGGCCCCGCGTACGACGGTCGCCCACTCCCCCTCGCGTCCGGCGCTCAGCGGCCCGTAGGCCTCCAGCCAGGACATCTCGCTCTCGGCGTCCAGCCGTACATGCTCCAACTGGGTGCGGGCGAGCCCGGCCTGGATCTCGCAGTAGCCACCGGTGCCCGGTTCGGTGAGCCACTCCTGCCAGCGGCGCCCACCGGCCCCCGTGCCCCACACGAACAGCTTCCGCCCGCGCAGCACATCGGTCGAGGTCTGCGCCAGCCCCTGGCCGTCGTGGTCGAGCGCGGCGATCCAGCGGCGCCGCCCGTCGGGTACGTCGTAGAAGTAGTCGGCCGGGTAAGTGCTGTTGAGGGGGTAGGTGTGGTCCACGGCGTCGTACGACGGCACCGGCACCCGGCGCAGCCGCCGCTCGTACCCGAAGTGGTACGCCTCCTCGGCGGGCGCCAGGACCCGGCACTCCTCGGGCACCGCGATGCTGGACCACCAGTACACGGGCACGGGCCGCTCCTGCGGATTGCGGACGCGGACGCCGACGTACAGGAAGTCGGAGCCCTCCGGAAGCCAGAGGTCGACCTGGAAGGGCAGATCGCGCAGGCGCTCCCACTCCCACAGGCGCAGCATCTCTCCCCCGTCGGGCGCGGTGACACGGGCCGCGTGCAGGGGCGCGCAGGAGAGGGTGCTGTGACCCGTGGCGCCGATGTTCCACTCGATGCCGCCGGAGAACCAGGCGCCGTTGAGCGCGAAGCAGGCGGGCTGCAACACCGGGTTGCGGTATAGCAGTTCGCGGCCGGTCGGCTTGTGGAACAGCGACGCGACGCGCCCGCCGAGACCGGGCAGGACGGTGGCGCGCAGCCGGTCGTTCTCGATCACCAGGGTGTCGATGTCACGCGGCGCACGCGTTCTGCCGTAGCCGTCCCGGACGCGGACGGGCAGCAGGCTGCGCAGAGGCGCGTATCCGATCTGCCGGGCCATGTCGCCCGGCAGGTCGTCCTTGTCCCGGTCCTCGACGCGGTGCGTCTCGGCGAGCGGACGCAGCGGGGGCAGCGGGTTGTCTGGTCCCAACTCCGCGGTGGGCAGGGTCAGTACGTCACGTCGGATCGTCGTCACGATCGCCATGCAACCGGGCCCGTGCCGAGCCGACCAGGGGCCGCCACGTCAGGATTCCGCAAAGGAGGCAAACCGGCGTACGTCCCCCACGTCCCCTCACCCCTCTTGCTCCCCTTGCTCCCCGACCATCTCGGCGGTGATGGCCCACCGTTCGTGGTCCCGCCACGCACCGTCGATGAAGATCATGTCCGGCGAGAACCCCTCCAGCCGGAACCCGCCGCGGCGGGCCAGGGCGATCGAGGCGGTGTTGCCGGGCTGCACGTTGATCTCCAGCCGGTGCAGCCCCATCGGCCCGAAGGCGTACCGCATCACGAGATCGAGCGCCTCGGACATCAGCCCGCGCCCCACGGCGTGCGCGAAGGCGGCGTAGGCGAGGGCCCCGCAACGGAAGCCGCCCTCCACGATGTTGTTGATGTTGATGAACCCGGCGAGGGCACCGCTGTCCTTCTCGCACACCAGGAACCCGACCTTCGCCGGATCCTCGATGAGCCGCCTGGTGTACGCGGCGTAGGCCTGGGAGTCGGCGGGCGGGAACAGCCACGGACGGTGCAGATCCTCGCTCTCCCGCACCCGCGCGACGAACTCGGCTTCGTCCTCGTACGTGAAGGGACGGACGCCCACGCGGGGCCCCTCGGTGAGATATCCATGAGTCTCGAGCACCCGGCCACCGTACGTGAACCGAGGTCAGCCCCGCCGACTCATCACCAACGCCCCGCACAGCGCCCCGATCACCCCCGTGCCCAGCAGCGCCAGCCACAGCGGCATGGTGACCATGGCCACGAGCAGCCGGATCCGGGTCTGCTGGGTGTTCTCGAAGACGAAGGCCAGCACGAGCGCGGCCAGCGCCAGCCCGACGATCCTGCGCGGCGTCACCCACGGCAACCGCCCCTGGCGTGCTTCACCGCTGGGGGTCCTCGCTCTCATACGCCCAGCATGGACGGCCACCGGGGCCGCCGCCCGACCGGCGGGGGCCGGACGGGTGAGCAGCCGCCCTCACGCCGAGGGATGCTCCCGTACGGGGATGCCGGGCGCGTAGTGGGCGACGGCCGCGACCAGCCGTTCCTTGTCCAGACGCCACCCGGACACGGTCCGCGAGGTGAACGCCACGTCCTCGGGCACCGACACGAGTCGCCTCACGACAGCACGGGCCTTCGGACCGTCCCCGGGCAGCGCGGGAGCCCCCTCGCGCCGGATGAGCCCCACACAGGGCAGGGTGGCGACACCCGTGCTCTGACTCCAGAGCACGAAGCCCGTGATGTCACCCCAGGGCACATGGACGGTGGTGGCCCGGTACCGAGCGGCATTCCCGCCGAGAAGCACACCCGTCCCGTCCACCCGGAACGCGACCTTGTGACTCATGGCCGTGTACGCCATGAGGGCCCCGCCCCCACCGAACAGAGCCAGCCCCAGGACCCGCAGGAACAACGGAACACCCGGAAGCAACAGGACCACAGTGAAGAAGGCACTGACCGCGACGACCCACCTGGTCTTACGATCCCAGCCGTACCGCGCCTCGTACACGGGTGACACATCGCCGACCATCCCGAAAGCATGCCGCCAACTACCCACCGGGGAAAGGCTTCTGGCCGACCTGCCATGCTGCCTGTGTCCGCGCAGCGCATAGGCCGCGGTCGGACCCGGGCTACCAGATCAGTACGCCGCCCGCGACGGCCTTCGCTCGTTCGGCGGCGTCCTCGATGTTCTTCAGGCGTTGTGAGATCTGCTGGACGTGCGTCGCGTGTGACTGTGTCGCGTCCGCGGTCGGGGTCACGTGTTCGAGGTTGCGGCGGATCAGCGCGCATTCGCTGAGGAACTCGTCCACCTCGTCCGGTGCCACCGCGACCAACTCGCCGGTGGCCAGGGCCGGGAGAAACCTCGCGCCCAGCGCGCGCACGGCGTCGGAGCCCCACACGGTGGTACGCCAGCTCTCGAAGCCCGCGAGGTCGGACGCGCTCGCCGGGACATCGAGCACGCGCATCTGGTCGTCCTCGCCGACGACGTACACGTCCACGCACAGACTCATGCCCTCAGTCGATCACGGCCGCGAACCGTGGGTCCACACGGTTTCGCCCGCCCCCGACCGCGTACCCGCCGATGGCGCGGCTCGCGGTGCTCGTCGATGATGGTGTCGGCCGACTTCCCTGCCATGCCGGACGGCTTCCCTGTCGCGCCGGACGGCTTCCCTGTCGTGCCGAACGAAGGGGCTCGAGTGATGGCCTACGCCGTGCACCACCGCACCGTCGCCGTTGACGGCCTGGACGTGTTCCACCGGGAGGCCGGTGACCCGGGGGCGCCCGTCGTGGTCCTGCTGCACGGCTTCCCGACCAGCTCGCACATGTTCCGGAACCTGGTCCCTGCCCTCGCGGACCGCTACCGGGTCATCGCCCCGGACCACATCGGCTTCGGCCAGTCGGCGATGCCGGGCCTGGACGCGTTCCCCTACACCTTCGACGCCCTCACGGAGATCACCGCCGGGCTGTTGGCCCGTCTGGGGGTCGACCGGTGCGCCCTGTACGTGCACGACTACGGCGCCCCGATCGGCTGGCGGCTCGCGCTCCAGGACCCGCGGCGGGTCACGGCCATCGTCACGCAGAACGGGAACGCCTACACCGAGGGCTTCGTCAAGCCCTTCTGGGACGGCCTGTTCGCCTACGCGCGATCCCCCGGCCCGGAGACCGAAGCACCGGTGCGCCGCGCGCTGACCCCCGAGGTCACCCGCTGGCAGTACCTCAACGGCGTAGCCGACCCCACCCTGGTCAGCCCCGACAACTGGGTGCACGACCAGGCGCTGCTCGACCGTCCCGGCAACGACGAGATCCAGCTCAAGCTCTTCCGCGACTATCCCACCAACGTGGACCTCTACCCGGCCGTCCACCAGTACTTCCGCGACTCCCATGTCCCCCTGCTGGCCGTATGGGGAGCGAACGACGAGATCTTCGGCCCCGACGGCGCCCGCGCCTTCCGCCAGGACCTGCCCGACGCCGAGGTCCATCTCGTCGAGTCCGGGCACTTCGCCCTGGAGAGCCACGGGGAGGAGATCACCGGGCACATCCGTGAGTTCCTCGGCCGGGCACTCACTTGAAGTGGCCGAGAAACACCCGGACTTCACTCACCTCGTCGCCCGCAGTTCCCTCCGCCAGCGCACACACGCGAGGGCGAATCCGACCCCGGCAGGAGCGCTCAAGGTCCCCTCACACCAGCGCCGGTACCTCCAGGGTCAACGTGCCTGCCTCCGTGTCCAGTTCGGCCGCGACACCGAACGGGATCGTCAGCGTGTCCTGGGCGTGCCCGAACCCGAACTCCTCCACGACCGGTACGCCCAGACCGTCGAGGCGGTCCATGAGGACGGGACGCAGTCGCTCGTAGGGCCCGCATCCCTCCCAGGAGCCCAGCGCGATCCCGGCGACTCCCGTCGGCCATCCGGACCGCAGGAGTTGGGTGAGGAGCCGGTCGATCCGGTACGGCTCCTCACCGACGTCCTCGATCATCAACAGCCCGCCCCGAGCGCCGGACCGGGCGTGCGGGGTGCCCAGTTCGGACGCGAGCAGGCTCAGACAGCCGCCGAGGGTGACACCCCGGGCGCGGCCGGGCACGAGCGTCATGGCACTGGAGGAGGTGATGGTGCGTACCGACTCCGGCGCGAACAGCGTTGCGCGCAGGTGCTCTTGAGCCCGTGTGCTCTTGAGGAAGTCGGCGCCTGCCGCCATCGGCCCGTGCAGGGTGACCAGACCGAGGCGGGTCGCAAACGCCTCGTGCAGTGTGGTGATGTCGCTGAAGCCGACCAGCACCTTCGGCCCGGCGGCCCGCAGCGCGTCCCAGTCGAGCAGGTCCACCATGCGCTGGACGCCGTAACCGCCCCGGGCGCACAGCACCGCGGACACGTCCGGGTCGCACCAGGCGGCCTGGAGGTCGGCGGCCCGGTCGGCGTCCTCCCCGGCGAGATAGTCCAGGCCGGGGTGCGGGTCGAGGACATGCGGCGCCACGACGGGGTCCAGGTCCCAGCCGCGCAGGATGTCGAGCCCGGCGGCGAGACGCTCCTCGGGTATGGGCCCACTGGGCGCGACGACGGCCACACGGGCGCCGGGCACGAGCCGGGGCGGCCTGGTGAGCGGTCTCACTCGCTCAGCTCCAGCGTGGGGACGCCGGGCGGGTTCAGGCCGAACGTCTGGGCGTACAGGGAGAGTTCGGCCTCCAGCGCGCGCACCATCGTGTCGGCGCGGCGGAAGCCGTGCCCCTCGCCCTCGAAGGCGAGGTACGCGTGCGGGACCCCGCGCCCGTCGAGCCGGGCCAGGAACCGCTCGCACTGGGCGGGCGGGCAGATGGGGTCGTCGAGTCCCTGCAACAGCAGGAAGGGCGCGGTGATGCGGTCCGCCTGCTCCAGGGGCGATCGTTCGACGTACCGCTCGGGGACCTCGGCGTGCGGTCCGACGAGGCTCTCCAGATAGTGCGACTCGAAGTCGTGGGTCTCCTCCGCGCCCCAGTTGGCCAGGTCGAGCACGGGGTAGATGATCGTGCCGCAGGCGTAGACGTCGGTCGTCGTCAGGGACGCCGCGGTGGTCCAGCCGCCCGCGCTGCCGCCGCGGACGGCGAGCCGGTCGCGGTCGGCGGTGCCCTCGTCGGCGAGGGCGAGCGCGGCGGCCGCGCAGTCCTCGACGTCGACCACGCCCCACTGTTCGCGCAGCCGGTTGCGGTACTCCCGTCCGTACCCGGTCGAGCCCCCGTAGTTCACCTCGGCGACGCCGATGCCGCGCGAGGTGAAGTAGGCGATCTCCAGGTCGAGGACGAGCGGGGAGCGGCTGGTGGGGCCGCCGTGGGCCCACACCACGTACGGCGGCAACTCGCCCTCGGGCGCGGTGTGGTCGGGGTGGCGCGGCGGGTAGATGTGCGCGTGGATCTCACGGCCCTCGGGACCGGTGAAGGTACGGATGCGCGGCTGCGGGTAGTACGCGGGGTCCACCGGGTCCTGGTGCGCGGCGCCGATCACCCGGGCGCGCCCGGTGCGGGAGTCGAGTTCGACCACTTCGTACGCGCTGTGCGCGCCGGCGCCGACACCGAGGATCCGGCTGCCGTGCACGGCGAGCGTGGCCGCGAACTCGGTCCAGGGCCCGGCGGTGTCGACGACCTCGCCGCGGTCCGGGCAGAACACCCCGAGACGGCCGGCGCCCTTGCCGTGCACGACGGCGATCAGCCCGTTCTCCAGCGGCGCGAACCAGCGCTGCCCGACCCGCCACAGGGGCCCGCCGAACTCCTCCTCGCGGGGGCACAGCGGCACACCGTCGCGGTAGAGGTTCCACCAGCCGGTGCGGTCACTGACGTACAACAGGCCGCCGTCCGGGGCCCATTCGACCTGGGGGACGGACTCGTCGGGGCCTCCGGCGACCGTGCGCGGCTCGCGGAACGTCCCGTCGTCGGCCACCTCGGCGACGATCAACTCGGTACCGTCCCACGGCATGCGGGGGTGGTCCCAGGCGATCCAGGCGGCACGTCGGCCGTCCGGCGAGAGCCGGGGTCCGGTGACGAACCGGTGGCGGGCCTCGGTCAGTTCGCGCAGGGCCGCGCGGTCCTCGGCCGCCGAGCCGTCCAGCGGTACGGAGACGGCCACGCGCCGTACGTCACCGGGCTTGTCCCCGGTGAACTCCTCCAGCACGCACCACACTTCACCCCGCTCCAGGTACAACTGCGGGTCGACCCAGCGCAGTCCGCCGCCCACCGACGAGAGCGGGGTGAGCGGGCGCGGCTCGGCGCCGGGCGCGTCGGGCTCGTACGCGTACAGCCGCCCGTCCGTGAAGTGCGCGAACACCACGAGCGGTCCCTCGGGGCGCATCACCCCGGCCCAGGGCAGGCCGCCGTACTCCATGACGCGGCTGCGCACGTTCCACGGCGCGGGCAGCACCGGCCGCGGTGTGCCGTCCGCCGCGCGTCGTACGAGCGCGCGGCGCCCGCCCTCGGTGGGACGCGGCTCGGTCCACCAGGCCTCGTCCCCGACGAAGCCCACCCACTCCGGCTGCCCGTCGTGTGCGGCGGCGAGCGCCGCGTCGATCGGCGAAGGCCATGCCCCGTACTCCAGGGTCTGCTCCAACTCCCCCACTCCTCTTCTCAGGCCGTGCGCATCAGGTCGTGCATCAGGTCGTGCGCATCAGGCGGTGCGCAGAAAGCGGTCGAGGACGCGGACGCCGAAGTGCAGCGCCTCGACCGGGACGCGTTCGTCCACACCGTGGAAGAGCGCCTGGTAGTCGAAGCCCTCCGGGAGCTTCAGCGGGGCGAACCCGTACCCGGTGATCCCGAGGCGCGAGAACTGCTTGGCGTCCGTGCCGCCGGACATGCAGTACGGCACCACATGTCCCTCGGGCGCGAACTCCTCCACGGCCGCACGCATCCTGGCATACGTCGGTGAGTCGACGGGAGCCTGGAGAGCCGGCTCGCGATGGTCGAACTCCCAGTCCACGTCGGGTCCGGTGAGTTCGTCCAGGGTCGTGGTGAACTCGTCCTCGCCGCCGGGCAGATAGCGTCCGTCGACATACGCGACGGCCTCCCCCGGAATGACGTTGACCTTGTAACCGGCGCTCAGCATCGTCGGGTTGGCGCTGTTGCGGACCACGGGCCGGACGAGCGCGGCGGCCGGGCCGAGCTTGCGCAGCAGGCCGTCGATGTCGTCGAGGTCGGCGTCGAGGCCGTACAGCGCGGCGAGTTCGGTGAGCGCGGCGCGCACGGTCGGGGTGAGCCGGACCGGCCACTCGTGGGCGCCGATCCGGGCGACGGCCGCGGCAAGCCGGGTGACCGCGTTGGCGTGGTTGACCTTGGAGCCGTGTCCGGCCCGGCCGTGCGCGGTGAGCTTGAGCCAGCCGGTGCCGCGCTCACCCGCCGCGATCGGGTAGATCTGTCGGCCGTCTCCGTCGTGGAAGGTGAACGCCCCGGACTCGCTGACGCCTTCCGTGCAGCCCTCGAAGAGGTCCGCGTGCCGGTCGGCGAGGAAGCCGGAACCGTCCTCCGCGCTGGCCTCCTCGTCGGCGGTGAACGCGACGACGACGTCGCGCCGTGGCCGCAGGCCCGCGCGCGCCCAGTGCCGGACGACCGCGAGGATCATCGCGTCCATGTTCTTCATGTCGATCGCGCCCCGGCCCCAGACGACCCCGTCGCGGATCTCACCGGAGAAGGGGTGCACGCTCCAGTCCGCGGCCTGCGCGGGCACCACGTCGAGGTGGCCGTGGACGAGCAGCGCGTCGGCGGAGGGGTCGGTGCCCTCGATACGGGCGACGACGTTGGTCCGCCCGGTGGTGCGTTCGAGCAGCGTGGGTTCGAGGCCCGCCCCGGCCAGTCGCTCGGCGGCGTACTCGGCGGCGGGGCGCTCCCGGCAGTCGCCGCCCCCGCGGTTGGTGGTGTCGATACGGATGAGGTCGGAGGTGAACCGGACGACCTCGTCCAGGGCCTGCTGGTCAGCCATACTGCTCCTCCAGCGCGGCCGAGGCGATCGTGGTGACCGCCTTGAAGGTGCGGATGCCCTCGTACATGGTCGCGTGCGTGTACGCCACCTTCCGCTCGCCGACGCGGTGCACACCCGGCACCACGGTGGCGGCCATCGCCAGATGCTCGGCGTCGAACTCCACCGCCACGGTGAACGGGCCGCCGTCCAGGGGCTCTTGACGTACCGCGAGGGCGGCGGCCTCCTTGGCGGCGGCGCGGATGTCGGCGGCGGTCCTGGCCGGGGTGCGGCACACGGCCGCGTACCGGGAGACATGGTCCTTGACGGCGACCTTGAGCGCCTCGGGCGCGTATCCGAGCGCGTCCTCGCAGGCCACGTCGTCGCCCGTGACGAGGACGACGGGGACTCCGTACTCGGCGACGACTCGCGCATTCAGCAGGCCCTCGCTCGCGCGTGTGTCGTTGACCCACACCCCGGTGATGGAGTTGGCGAGGTAGGTGTGCGCGAGGACGCCTTCCATACCGGCGCCCGCGTGGTAGCCGACGAACGCGATGCCGTCCACGTCGCCGTGCTGCACGCCCTCGACCATGGAGAGGGACTTGTGGCGGCCGGTGATCATCTGCGCCCGCTCGTCCAGGTCCTCCAGGAGCAGATTGCGCATGGTCGAGTGGGCCTCGTTGATCAGCACCTCGTCGGCGCCGCCGTCGAAGAACCCGAGCACGGCGGCGTTCACGTCCGAGGTGAACATCGTCCGGCACCGCTCCCACTCGGGTCTCCCGGGCATCACGTCGGCCGGCCAGGTGACTCCGGTGGCGCCCTCCATGTCGGCGCTGATGAGGATCTTCATGCGGCTCCGTCCTCTCGGGTCGAAGAGCCCGAGGTGGCCCGCCGACAGGAGTAGTTGACATCAGTTCCCCTGTTCTCGGCAACGCCTTCCTGTCCCTGAAGGCGTTGCCGGGAGCGGGTCCGGAGGTCAGGAGTCAGCGGTCCGTCGGCCGGTAGACGGGGCCGTGGGCGTCGTCGCAGTGTTCTGCGGGCCCGGCCATCGGGACGGCGGTCTGGAGCAGGTCCCCGGCCTCGGTGTCCTCGCCGACATGGTCGACCTGGAGGGTGGTGTGGGTGATGCCGTAGTCGTCGCGCAGGACTCGCTCCAGATGGCGGCGTACGGAGTGGCAGTCGCCGTCCGCTTCGACCAGGACGTGGGCCGACAGGGCGGCCTGCCCGGAGGTGATCTGCCAGACGTGCAGGTCGTGCACCTCGACGATGTCCGGCTGGGCGACGAGCCGGTCCCCCAGCGCCTCGGGGTCCAGGTCGGCGGGCGCGGCCTCCAGGAAGATACGGCCCGAGTCGCGCAGCAGTCCGTAGGCGGCCTTCACCATCAGCGCGACCACGACGAGCGTGGCGATGGCGTCGGCGCGCTGGAAGCCCGTCAGGACGATGATGAGCGCGGCGACGGCGGTGCCGATGAAGGCGAACAGGTCGGTCAGGATGTGCTGGTAGGCGCCCTCGATGTTCAGGGAGGTGCGGTTGGCCCGCGCGATGCACGCGGCGGCGGCCACGTTGACGACGATGCCGACCAGCGCGGTCACCAGCATCAGTCCGCCCTGGACCTGCGGCGGTGAGATGAGGCGCTCCACGGCCTCGACGGCCAGCCAGGCGCCGAGCAGGAGCAGGGTGAGGCCGTTGACCTGGGCCGAGAGGATCTCCGCGCGCTTGAGCCCGTAGGTGAAGCCCCCGGCGGCCGGGCGCTCGGCGAGCCGCATCGCGATCAGCGCCAGCACGATGGCGGCGGCGTCGGTGAGCATGTGCGCGGCGTCGGAGATCAACGCCAGGGAGCCGGCGACGACACCGACGAACACCTCGACCGCCATGAACGCCGTGATCAGCGCGAGCGCGATCCCCAGCCAGCGACGGTCGGCGTCGGCCGACACCCCGTGGGTGTGGCCACCATGCCCATGCTCATGGCCGTGCCCATGCGCGTGGTCGCTCGTCATCGTCCGCTGCCCCCTTGGGTCGGGTGTCTGAACGGCAGTGAAACCCATCGACCGGGGAATCACCAAAGACTGCATCGGTGACCGTTGTCATCTCCGTTAACACCCCCTCTGACCTGCGCAAACACCCAAGAGGGCCCGCGCGTCGCTCAGGCTCCGCAGGAGTCGCTCAGGCTCCGCAGGAACGGAGGAACGCGCGGGTACGGACGGCGATCGGCAGCGGCTTGCCCGGCGGGCAGGGGTACATGTCCTGCTCGACGATGGCGAACAGATCGACGCCGAGGCCCTGCGCGGCGGCGAGAACCGGCTCCAGCGCGGGCACGCCGGTCGGGGGCTCGCACATCACGCCGCGTCGCACGGCGGGGCCGAACGGCACCCCGTTCGCGACGACGTCGGCGAGGATCTCGGGGTCGACCTGCTTGAGGTGCAGATAGCCGATGCGCTCGCCGTAGGTCTCGATGAGCTTGACGCTGTCGCCCCCGCAGTAGGCGTAGTGACCGGTGTCCAGACAGAGGCCGACCAGGTCGGAGTCCGTCGCGTCGAGGAAGCGTTCGACGTGCTTCTCGGTGTCGATATGGGTGTCGGCGTGCGGGTGGACGACGATGTCGAGCCCGTACGTCTCCCTGACGGCCCGCCCGAGCCGTTCCATGCCCTGGGTGAGCCGCTTCCACTGCTCGGTGGTCAGCTCCGGGGGCTCGATGATCTCGGCGGTCTTGTCGTCCCGCCAGAAGGAGGGGATGACCACGAGGTGTCCGGCACCCATGGCCTGGGCGAGCGAGGCGACCCGGCCGACCTGCTCCCAGGTGGACTCCCACACCGCCGGTCCGCGGTGCAGCGCGGTGAAGACCGTGCCCGCCGACACCTTCAGGTTCCGCCGGGCCACCTCGTCGGCGAGCCGCGCCGGATCGGTCGGGAGGTAGCCGTACGGGCCCAGCTCGATCCAGGAGTAGCCGGCCTCGGCGACCTCGTCCAGGAAGCGTTCCCAGGGCACCTGTCGCGCGTCGTCGGCGAACCAGACGCCCCAGGAGTCCGGGGCCGAGCCGACCCGAATGCGGTCCAGGACAGTGCTCATGTCAGGAGGTCCCTTCGGTGGATGCCGCCATGGGTGCCCGCACGCCCGCCGAGTCTCGCACGAAGCGGGCGGCGGCTGATGGCTCGTTACCCCGGAGACCGACCGGGTGATCCTCCCGCGGGGAATGAGTCGTTTCATACTATTTACTTACGCTATGTCAACAATGGGCCCTGTCCGTGGTCACTGAGTCTGTCCGTGATCACTCCGAGTTCGCGAGAAAGGTTCTCTGGTGAGCCATAGAACGATCCGCAGTTCACGCGTGAGGTCCGCCACCCTGGTGTCGGCGGGCGCGGTTGCCGTAGCACTCAACGTGGTCCCGAGCACGACAGCCGTCGCCGACGCGATCCACCGGTCGGGCGCCGACAGCGCCGTGGCACTGCCCGGTCCGAAAGGGGCCGTGAGCCTCCCCGGCGGGGGCGGCGGCCACGACAAGGACCATGGCCACAAGGGCAACCAGGGACCGCAGGGCGCGCAGGGTCCCCAGGGACCGCAGGGCGTCCAGGGGTCGCTGGGTCCGCAGGGGCCCCAGGGGCTGCAAGGTGTCCAGGGGTCGCAGGGTGTGCAGGGTGCGGGCGGGATCACCAGCGTGTACACCGTGGTCGGGCCTCAGGGCACGCAGTCGGTCGCGAACTGCAACCCCGGCGATGTGGCCGTCGGCGGCGGATTCCGCGAAGTCGCCGGGTTCGCCGACATCCTGTCGAGCCGCCCCCTGCCCGGCACCCAGGGCAGCAGCACCACCGGCTGGCAGGCCATCAGCACGCCCGGCGGTGTCACCGTCGCCTACGCCGTCTGCGCCACCCGCCCCGCGTGAGCGACGGCCCGATACCGGCCACGCCCCGCACAAGAGACAGACGACGGTGCCCCGAGGATCCGGCCTCGCGGGCACCGTTCGCGTGCACGCGCACCGCGCGACCAGGTCCGAATGTAAGTACATACCCTTGACAGGGAAGCGCCCCGCGGCCTACACCTGTGAGGCATCCGGGCCCGGACACCGGTCCTCCGGGCGGCCGTCGGCCCGTATCCCGCACGAGGAGCGACGCGCATGCCTGAGCCCGCCGAACGGTTCGACCTCATCACCATGGGACGCCTCGGAGTGGACCTCTACCCCTTGCAGACCGGCGTACCGCTCCCCCAGGTCGAGTCGTTCGGGAAGTTCCTCGGCGGCTCGGCCGCCAATGTCGCGGTGGCCGCCGCGCGCCTCGGCCGGACCACCGCGCTGATCAGCCGGACCGGGAACGACCCCTTCGGCGTGTATCTCCACGGAGCGCTCAAGGAGTTCGGGGTGGACGACCGGTTCGTCACGCCCGTGGACGCCTTCCCGACCCCGATCACGTTCTGCGAGATCTTCCCGCCGGACGACTTCCCGCTGTACTTCTACCGACTGCCCAAGGCCCCCGATCTCGAGATCCACACCGAGGAGTTGGACCTCCACGCCATCCGCTCCGCCCGCGTCTTCTGGGTCACGGGCACCGGCCTGAGCGACGAGCCCAGCCGCTCGGCCACGCTCGCCGCCCTCGCGGCCCGGGACAGGTCCGGCATCACCGTGTTCGACCTCGACTGGCGCCCGATGTTCTGGCAGGACCCCGCGACCGCGCCCGCGTACTACGCCGAGGCGCTGCGCCACGCCACCGTGGCCGTGGGCAACCTCGCCGAGTGCGAGATCGCCACCGGCGTCCGCGAACCCCGCGCCTGCGCCGAGGCGTTGCTGGCGGCGGGCGTGGACCTCGCGGTCGTCAAGCAGGGCCCCCACGGGGTGCTCGCCCTGCACCGCGACGGTACGACCGCCGAGGTGCCGCCGCTGCCCGTGGACGTCGTCAACGGACTCGGCGCCGGAGACGCGTTCGGCGGCTCGCTCTGCCACGGGCTGCTCGCCGAGCGGCCGTTGGAGCAGATCATGCGGCACGCCAACGCGGCGGGCGCGCTCGTCGCCTCCCGTCTCGCCTGCTCCACCGCGATGCCGACCGAGTCGGAGATCGCCGCCCTCCTGGCACGCGCTTGACCGGCCCGTCCCGTGCCCCGGCAGGCACCGGGTGCCCGGCCCCTCCCACGCGGGCGACCCCTGCCATCCCGTGAACGGAGCCTGTCTTGAGCATCAGCATCCGCGACCTCGTCACCCTGCGCGCCCGTACGCCGCAGGCCATCGCCGAAGCCGCCGCCCGGCGCGTCCGCCGCCCGCTGATCGGTACCGGCGGACGCCTCATGATCGTGGCCGCCGACCATCCCGCGCGCGGCGCGCTCGCCGTCGGCGACCGCCGACTGGCCATGGCCGACCGCGCCGACCTCCTGGAACGCCTGTGTGTCGCGCTGTCCCGGCCCGGCGTGGACGGTGTCCTCGCCACCGCCGACATCCTGGAGGACCTGCTGCTCCTCGGCATGCTGGACGGCAAGGTCGTCCTCGGGTCCATGAACCGCGGTGGCCTCGCCGGAGCGTCCTTCGAACTGGACGACCGCTTCACCGGTCTGCGCGCCGAGGACATCGAGCGGCTGCGCTTCGACGCCGGGAAGCTGCTGCTGCGGATCGACTACGACAACCCGGGCTCCCTGCGCACCCTGGAGTCGGCGGCGCGGGCCGTCAACGAGATGGCCGCGCGCCGACTGCCGCTGTTCATCGAGCCGTTCATAGTGCGGCGCGTCGACGGCGGGGTGCGCAACGATCTGAGCGCCGAGGCCGTCGCCCGGTCCATCGCCATCGCCTCGGGCCTGGGCGGCACGTCCGCCTACACCTGGCTCAAGCTGCCCGTCACCGACGACCCCGACGACATGGCCGAGGCGCTGAAGGCCTCGACCCTGCCCGCCGTGCTCCTCGGCGGCGAGGCCCGCGGGGATCAGCAGGGTGTCTACGAGAAGTGGCGTACGGCGCTGCAACTGCCCACCGTGCAGGGAATGGTGGCGGGCCGGGCGCTGCTGTACCCCGCCGAGGGCAGCGTGGCGACCGCCGTGGACACCGCGGTCGGACTGCTCTGAGGCTACGTCGGTTCCGGGGCGGTGAGCCGACGCCGGTAGCGCACGCCGGGCTGCCCTCCGACCGAGGTCTCCTCCACGGCGGTGAACGCGTTGCGCAGGAGCACGGCCGCGGAGGCCGGGTTGGCGCGCGCGACCATCGCTGTCAGCTCCAGGAGGCCGTACTCCGTGGCGGCGACCCGGCAGACCTCCCCCACCATGGCCGTCGCCACGCCCCGTCCGGCGGCGCGCTCGCCGATCCGGTAACCGAGTTCAGCGCGTCCCGCCACGACGTCCACGATGTTGACGCGGCCGATCAACACGCCCCGGTCGTCGAGGACCACATGGAAGTGGCACAGGCCCGCGTCCTGTTCAGCGAGCCGGGCGCGGAGCAGCGAGGCGAACTCGGCGAAGTACGCGTCCCCGCGATCGGGCACGGACCGTGCGAAGTACTCCCGGTTCTCGCGCTCGAAGGCCAACAGGGCGGGTTCATGGTCGGCCCGCAGCCGCTCCAGCCTCGTCATGCCGCAGAGCGTACCCCCGGATGATCACGCGGTGGTGGCCTGAGAACGGCGGGGTGCGCCCGCGACGATCCACTTCGACGGCAGATCGATACGGGTGCCGTCGGCCAGGTACTCCGTGAGCACCAGCGGCAGTTCACCCCGCGCCAGGACCGTGAGACCCGCCGCGCGCAGATACTCCGGCACCGCCGCGTCCGCCACCTCGCCGGGGGCGATGCCGTGCCGGAAGACCGGGGCGAGCTTGGCCGGTGGGCCCTCCGGGCGCCGCGCCAGTTCCTTGAGCATCCGCCCGGCCTCCTCGGCGAGTTCGACGAGGAAGACCCGGCCGCGCTCCCCCACCAGGGTCGCGAGGCCGTCGGCGAGCGGCTGCCGGTCAGCCGGTTCGCACTGGTGGAGGACGCCACGCATATAGACGTTGACGTCGCCGAGTTCGGCGTGCAGCGCTGCCGCCTCGCTCTGCTCGGCCGCGTCCATCAGGCGGTATCCGGCCCGGCCCGCGGGGTCGGCGCGCCGGGCGTGGTCCAGGGCCGCCGAGGACAGGTCGGCGCCGAGGACACGGGGGAAGCGGTCGGCCAGGAAGCGGGTCTGTGTGCCGTTCCCGCACCCCAGGTCCAGGAACGGCAGGCCCGGATCGGTCAACAGCGGCTCGAACAGGGCGAGATGAACCGCCGAGGTCAGCTTCGGCTCGGCGTCCCAGATGACGGACCCCGGCTCGTCGGGCGCCTCGTGCCAGAAGCTCTCCCAGGCCTGCCGGTACTGACTCGTCACGCTCATGCCCGACTCCCCCGAGGTGCGACGCGGGGCAGGGTCAGCGCGCACCACACCGTCTTGCCGCCGCCCGTACGGCTGGTCCCCCACTCGCGGGCCAGCGTGCTCACCACGCGCAGCCCGCGCCCGTACTCGTCGTCCGGGCGCGCGTCGAGCAGCGTGGGCAGGGTCTGGTCGTCGTCCTCGACCTCGCAGAGCAGCGTGTCGCAGCGCACCAGGCGCAGTTCGATCTGACGGCTGTGGGTGTGCGTCACGGCGTTGGTGACCAACTCGCTCACCAGCAGCTCGGCATGGGCGACGAGTGCGCCGAGTCCCCAGGTGTGGAGCTGTTCCCGTACCGCCGCACGGGCCCGGCCCACCTCGACGGCGTCCGGCGCGAGCCGCCACACCGCGACGTCCTCGGGCTCGATGCCGCTCAACCGGGCCATCAGCAGGGCCACATCGTCCTTGCGGCCACCACGGGTGTTGAGGGCGCGGATGATCGTGTCGCAGGCGTCGTCCATGGAGGCCGCGGGGTGGGCGGCGGACTCGCACAGCGTGGCCAGCCCCACGCCGATGTCCTCGCCCCGCATCTCGACCAGCCCGTCGGTGCACATCACCAGCCGGTCACCGGGCGCGACGGGCACGCGTACCGCCTCGAAGGGCACACCGCCGACGCCGATCGGCGCTCCCGTGGGCAGATCGAGGAGTTCGCTGCGCCCGTCCTCGGCGCGCACGATCACCGGCGGGATATGGCCCGCGTTGGCGAGGTGGAGTTCGCCCGCGATCGGGTCGTAGACGGCGTAGAGGCAGGTCGCGAGATAGGTGTCGCCGAGGCGCTGCGCCAAGTCGTCGAGGCTGCGCAGGAGTTGGGCGGGCGGCAGGTCGAGGGCCGCCATGGTGCGTACGGCCGTGCGCAACTGGCCCATCATCGCTGCGGAGTTGAGTCCGTGCCCCATGACGTCGCCGACGACCAGGGCGGTACGGGCGCCGGACAGTCGCACGGAGTCGAACCAGTCGCCGCCGACCCGGCCGAGCAGGGTGCCCGGCAGATAGCGGGTGGCGATCTCACAGCCGGCCATCCGGGGCTCGATCCGCGGCAGCATGCTGTCCTGGAGCGTCTCCGCGACGTTCTCCTGGTAGGTGTACATGCGCGCGTTGTCGAGCACGAGGCCCGCGCGGGCAGCGAGTTCGGCGCCGGTGACCCGGTCCATGTCGTTGAACTCGACGCGCTCGGGGTGGCGCAGCAGGATCATGAACCCGAGCACCACGTCGCGCGCCTTCAAGGGCACGACCAGCATGGAGCGGTTGTTGATGAGCGGCCGGATGTCACGCTTCTCGAACTGCGCGGCGATCGCGTGCCCCATCTCCTCGCTGATGCGCGGTACGAGGACGGGGTCACCGCTGGTCATGCACTGGAAGAAGGGTGTGTGCGCGGGGAACGGCATGGCCTCGCCGACCGGTACGACATCGTCCCAGCGGCCCGGTTCGTCGGTGTGCTCGACGGCGACGCGGTGCCACAGGGTGGTCGTGTCGGGGACGCCTTCGGGGAACCCCTCACCGGCGAGGACCTGTTCGCGCAGATACGTACCGGCCACGTCGGTGAAGCGGGGCACGACGGCCCTGCTGACCTCGATGACGGTCCGCGCCAGATCGAGGGAGGTGCCGATCCGGCCGCTGACCTCGTTGAGGAACTCCAGGCGCTCGCGCACCGCGGCGTACTCGAGGTCCTCGCCCTCGTCCTCGGTGTCCTGCGGCAGCGCCAGGCCCGCCGCCGCGGCGCGCGCCGCCCGCTCCCGGCGCGCCCGGCGTTCCACGCGCCGGGGCACACCCCAGTCAGGGGTGACCGGCACCCGGTCGTTCCGGCTGAACTCCAGGACGGGATAGCCCAGTTCGAGGACCTGCGCGACGATGCGGGCGCTCTCGCCGACGCTCATGCTGGGCAGGATCTCGGGCAACCGGTGGGCGAGTTCATCGGCGCCGGGGAAGTCGGTGTGCCGGGCGAAGCCGGGGGCGACGCGCTCGACCGGGGCGCCGTCGTCCCGGGGGTGCGGCGCGTCCGCGGCGGCGGCCAGCACCAGCAGCCGCTCCGGGCCCGGCCCCACCAACGGGTAGGCCCACCACAGCACTTCGACCCTGCCCCGCGCCCCGGACGGCGGGAGGTCCGTCCCGTCCGGCGACGAGAGGCGGGCGCGACCCGCGGCCGGATAGGACAACTCCCCTTCCAGCGAGGGCTCCAGACCGGGGCCGAGGCCGTCGTGCGCCCCGTAGGGCCCGTCCTCGTCCTCCTCGGGCAGGGCGCCGGAGACGGGCAGCAGGTCTGTCGCGGGCAGACCGACCGCGTCCTGCCGGGCGATGCCGAACAACTGCCGTGCGCCCCGGCTCCAGTGGGAGACCAGGCCCTCGCGGTCCACCACGACCACGGCCAGCGGTATACGCCCGGACGTGGCGCCTTCCGCCGCGCCGTCGTCGGCCGAGAGACCGGGGAGCGCGCCCGTCATGGTGCCATCGTCCATGGCCCAGGCCCCTATCTCCCCGCGTTCGCAAGATCCGTACCGCACCACCACGGTACGGCCCCGGCAGGTCGCGATGTGTGGCATTACGCGAATTACCCCACACGGGGGGACGCCGATGCCGCACACTGGCCGGTGGCCCTGCGGACAGCCCTCAGGCGAAGCGGACGGTCTCCCCTCCTCAGTCCTCGTGTCCGAGCTGCAGGTCCCGTTCCGTGCGGCCCCCTCCGGCGACCTGGAGCACCGTCGCCACCGGCGGGTATCCGGCCGCGATCACGGTGTACTCGCCGGACGACAGGTCGACGAACCGGAACGTCCCGTCGGCGCCCGTGGTGAGCGTGTCGACGACGTTGCCCGCGGCGTCGAGGAGCGTCACGCGCGCGTCCTCGACGGGCCGCCCGTCCCCGGCGCGCACGGTGCCGCGCAGCACCGCGCCGCCCGCGAGTTCGACGTCCTGCCGGGTCTCGCGCGAGGCCTGTACGGAGACGGGCAGCGCGGCCGGGCGGAACGCGGGCGCGCTGGCCGCGAGGGTGTACTCCCCGGCCACCAACTCGCCGATGACATAGCCGCCTTCGCGCCCGCTGCGGGTGCTCGCGACCACCTCGCCGTGCACGTTGGTGAGCGTGACGGCGGCATCGCGCACCGGGGTGCCGTCGGCCGTGAGCACGCTTCCCGCGAGCCGTCCGGCGCCGCCGAGCACGACGTCCAGTTCGACCGCGCGCTCCCCGACGGTCACCGAGACGGCCTGGGGCTGGTGGCCACCGGCCGCGGCGATCAGGACGTACGCCCCGGAGCCGGGCGTGGACAGCGCGTACCGTCCGTCCTCGCCGCTCGCGCCCCGTCCGATCTGCTGTCCCGCCACGTCGATGAGCGTGAGGGCGGCGCGCGGGACGACGGTGCCGTCGGGGTGCTGGACCGTGCCGCACACGGGGACTCCGGCGGCGTAGGGCGTGCGCGCGTGCGGGACCTGGGCCGTGAGCGGGGTCGGCTCGCCGGGGGTGACGGTGAGCGGCGACTCGGCGGAGGTGTGGTGGGACACCAGTGGTTTCTCCTTGAGGAAGAAGGCGATGAGCAGGCCGAGGACGAGCACCGGCACGAGGTAGAGGAAGATCCGTGGCATGGCGTCCGCGTAGGCGTCGATGTACGCGGCGCGCAGGGCCGGGGGCAGTGTGTGGACCAACTGCGGGGTGATCGACTGGGCGTCGGGCAGTTCGGCGCCGGAGGGCAGCCGGTCCCGCAGGGCGTCGGAGAGCCGGTTCGCGAACAGGGTGCCGAAGACGGCGGCCCCGACGCTGCCGCCGATCTGCCGGAAGTAGTTGTTGGCGCTGGTCGCCGAGCCGAGGTCGGCGGGGCGCGCGGAGTTCTGCACGGCGAGGATCAGAATGGGCATCACCATGCCGATCCCGGTGCCGAGCACGGCCATCCAGACGCTGTACTCCAGCCGCGAGGTGTCCACGTCGAGCCGGGACAGCAGCCACATGCCGACGGCGGACACGGCGCTGCCGAGGACGGGATAGATCCGGTAGTGGCCGGTCGTGCTGACGAGTTGGCCGCAGACGACCGAGGCGCCGACGACCCCGGCCATCATCGGCAGCATCAGCAGCCCGGACTCGGTGGCGCTCGCCCCGTCGACCATCTGGAGGAAGGTGGGCAGGTAACTGGCCGCTCCGAACAGGGCGATGCCGACGACGAGCCCCACCAGTGCGGTGACGTTGAAGATCGAGTCCCTGAACAGCCGTAGCGGGATGAGGGGTTCGGCGGCGAACCCCTCGGCGATCAGGAAGAGGACGCTCGCGAGGACCGCGCCCGCGCCCAGCCCCAGGATGACGCGCGAGTCCCAGGCGTACTCGATGCCGCCCCAACTGGTCAGCAGCACCAGACAGGTTGAGGCGGCGGCCAGCAGGATCGTGCCGAGCACGTCGAGGCGGACCTTCACGGCGGGCTTCGGCAGCTTCAGCACGACGGCGACGACGGCGAGGGTGATCAGGCCGAAGGGCACGTTGATGTAGAAGCACCAGCGCCAGGAGAGATGGTCGGTGAAGTAGCCGCCGAGGAGGGGCCCGGCCACGGAGGCGAGGCCGAAGGAGGCGCCGATCAGGCCCATGTAGCGACCGCGTTCGCGGGGCGGGACGATGTCCGCGATGATCGCCTGTACGCCGATCATGAGGCCACCCGCGCCGACGCCCTGGAGAGCGCGGAAGGCGATCAACTGGTCCATGCTCTGCGCGCGCCCGGCGAGCGCGGAGCCGATGACGAAGACGGCGATCGCGAACTGGAAGACGCCCTTGCGGCCGAAGAGGTCGCCGCACTTGCCGTAGACCGGCAGGCCCACGGTGGAGGTCAGCAGATAGGCGGTGATCGCCCAGGACATCCGCTCCAGACCGTGCAGTTCACCGACGATCTTCGGGAGCGCGGTGGCCACGATCATCTGGTCGAGCGCGGCGAGCAGCAGCGCGAGCATCAGCCCGAAGAAGACCAGGCGCACTCGGCGCGGGCCGAGCGCCGTCGGCTGTTCGGTGGCGATGGGCCCCTGGGGCGTCCTCGGGACGGCGGGCGGCATGACCCGCTCGCCGTCCACGTCCACCACCGTCGTCACGCCCACGGACCGCTCCCCTCGTCGCGATTGCGCGGTCCAATTTCTCGCACCGCGCGACGCGTTCGAGCGGGATGAGTCGGCCTCGGGGCGGGCCTCGTCCGGGTATCCGCCGGTCGGAGCCCTGCGGTGGACGACCGGACTGCGCTGAAAACCACTCGAAACGGTGAGCGTGATATTCAGCCGGATGACTGACGCACTGCGCTCCGGGGGCTCGGATCGCGGGATCCGCGCCCCCGTCGCGCGCGGGGAGAGGGGGCGGCGCCTGTGGTGGCGTGCCCCGTCGGCCGTGCCGTACCGGTGTTACTTCTCCACCTCGGTGGCGAGCTTGGCGAGCATCGCGTCGTAGATGCGGGCGAGACCCTTGGGGGCGAAGGTCCGCTCGAAGAAGCCGCCGATGCCGCCGGCCCCCTTCCAGGTGGTGGTGACGGCGACGCGCGAGCGGCCCTCGCCGGCCGGGGTGACCCGCCAGGTGGTGACCATGGAGGAGTTGCGGTCCTGCTCGACGAGTTCGCCGGAGGTCGGCTCGCTCACCTCGAGGAGGCAGTCACGGACGCGCTTGCTGGTGGCCTGGAGCTTCCAGTGCACGAGGGTGCCCTCGCCGTCGCCGCCCTCGCGCACCTCGTACTCGCTGAACTGCTCGGTCAACAGCTTCGGGCGGGTGTCCAGGTAGTCGGCGAGCGCGTCGAACACCGTCTCCGCGTCCGCCGCGATGGTCCGCTCCGTCGTGGCCTCGACCTGCGCCATGACTACCTCTTTCTGTCCGTGGGGTGGAGTGGCGCCATCCCATCACACCTCGGGCCACGCTCCGTGACGGGCATCCGCGCGAGCGCCGCCCCGGCCGCCGCCCCGGAGAACGCGCGCCGTACGTGAAGGCGTTGACGGGACATCAGTTCTCCCTCCTGTGAGGGAACGCGCGGCGCATCCGAGCGCTTCGCGCGACCCGATCGGGTCAAGTGCTACCTGAACACGTTCATACCGCCGGACTTTCCGGGACGATGCGGCGAGGACCTGACATATACGGTCCGTCCTCCTCCGTCGAGGGAGCCCTTACATGAGAGAACGCGCAGCCGCGCTGTGCGCTGCCGCCGTGGTGGTGGCGGGGACGCTCACCGCCGTCCCGGCCGAGGCGAGCGCCGCGCCCGGTGTGGACATCGCCAAGGCGGCCCGGCCCACCTGGAAGAAGTGCGGCACCGCCCGCTATCGGACGCTCCAGTGCGCGTCCGTCACGGTGCCGCTCGATCACGCGAACCCGCGGGGGCGGCAGATCAGCCTGGCGCTGTCGCGCGTCCCGCACACCGCGAAGACCTATCAGGGGCCGCTGCTGGTCAATCCGGGCGGGCCCGGTGGCAGCGGTCTGACGCTCGCCGGGTTCGTCGCCGCGACCCTGCCCAAGAAGGTGGCGGCGCAGTACGACGTCATCGGCTTCGACCCGCGGGGCGTGGGCAAGAGCAAGCCCGCCCTCACCTGCGCGCCCGGCCGCTCCAAGCCGGTCCGCCCGGACTCGGTGCCCAGCACACCCGCCCTGGAGCGGGCCGGTGTCTCCCGCGCCGCCTCCTTCGCCAAGGCGTGCGCCGCCAAGTACGCGAGCGTGCTGCCGTACATCGACACGGTGAGCGCCGTGCGGGACATGGACGCGATCCGGCAGGCGCTCGGCGCCCGGAGGATCAACTACTTCGGGTACTCGTACGGCACCTACCTGGGCGCGGTGTACGCGAAGCTCTTCCCGCAGCGGGTACGCCGTCTGGTGCTCGACTCGATCGTCGACCCCGGTGGCGTCTGGTACGACGACAACATCGAGCAGGACTACGCGTTCAACGACCGCCACCGGGCGTTCCTCGCCTGGGTCGCCAAGTACCACTCGACGTATCACCTCGGCACGGACCCGGCCGTGGTCGAGTCCAAGTGGTACGCGATGCGGCGGGCGTTGGCGAAGCACCCGGCCGGGAAGAAGGTGGGCGCCGCGGAGTTGGAGGACATCTTCGTCCCGGGCGGCTACTTCAACGGCTACTGGCCGAACCTCGCCGTCGCGTTCGCCGCCTATGTGAACCGTCATGACCCCGGTCCGCTGGTCACGGCGTACGACAAGGTCGGCAAGGTCGACGCCGCGGGCGACAACAGCTACAGCGTCTACACCGCCGTGCAGTGCCGGGACACCGCCTGGCCGCGCGACTGGGCGCGGTGGCGCGGGGACACCTGGGCGGTGTACGCGAAGGCGCCGTTCATGGCCTGGAGCAACACCTGGTACAACGCGCCCTGTGCCTTCTGGCGGACGGCGCCGCTGCGACCGGTGGACGTGGCGAACGACGCGCTGCCGCCGACGCTGCTGTTCCAGGCGACGGAGGACGCCGCCACTCCGTACCAGGGCGGTGTGCGCGTCCATCATCTGCTGCGCGGTTCCCGTCTGGTGGTCGAGCGGGGCGGCGGCAACCACGGCGTCACACTCAGCGGAAACGCCTGTCTGGACCGGTACTTGACCGCGTATCTGGCGAACGGCAAGGTGCCGCGCGGCAAGGGCGATGCCGACGCGGTGTGCGAACGGCGGCCCGATCCCAAGCCGTTGCCCACCAAGGCGGCGCCCGTTCCTTCCTCCGGTTCGACGCTGCACGGGTTGCTCGGCCACCACGGCTGAGCCCGCCCGCCGCCCCTGTCGGGGGCCTCGTATCCGCGTGGTCAAACCCGTGCTCCATGATGGACGCATGAGCGAACTGACCAGGATCACGGCCCCCGATGGGGTCGCCCCCGCCGCCGCGTACACGCATGTCGTCATGGGCACCGGCCGCTTCGTCGCGGTCTCCGGCCAACTCGCGCTGGACGAGGACGGCAAACTCGTCGGCGAGGGCGACCCGGCGGCCCAGGCCCGCCAGGTCTTCGAGAACCTGCGCCGCTGCCTGGCCGCCGCCGGGGCGACGTTCGACGACGTGGTCAAACTGACCTTCTTCGTCACGGACATGGCGTACATGCCCGCGATCCGCGCGGCCCGCGCCGCGCACATACCGGAGGACCGGCTGCCCGCCGCGTCGGCGGTGCAGGTGGCGTCGCTGGTGCGGCCGGAGTTCCTGATGGAGATCGAGGCGTACGCGGTACTGCCGCGATAACCCGTGGCCGGTCGGGCGGCGGCTGTCTACGGTTCGGTCTTGACTTCCCCCCCTCGGTGAACGAGGGGGATTCCTACGGCTCGCGCCGCAGGGTTTCCTGCTTCATCGCCGACTGCCCGCCCGGAGTGCTCCGTTGAGGTCTTACACCGGCTCCACAGGCCGACACCGTCAGTCCGACGGCCAGCAAGTTCTTCGCCGCGTTCACATCCCGGTCATGGGTTGTGCCGCAGTCGCACGTCCAGGTACGGACGTTCAAGGGCATCTTGTTCTGCAAAGCGCCACAGTCCGAACACAGTCTGGAGGACGGGAAGAAGCGGTCGACCGCGACCACGTTCCGCCCGTACCAGCTCGCTTTGTACTCCAGCATGTTCCGGAAGTCCGACCACGCGGCATCACTGATGGCGCGGGCCAGGGTGTGGTTCTGGACCATGTTACGCACGGTCAGATCCTCGATCACGAGCGTTTGGTTCTCACGCACGAGTCGAGTGGTCAGCTTGTGCAGGGCGTCCCGCCTGCGGTCGGCGATACGAGCATGGACCCTGGCGACCTTGCGCCGGGCCTTCGCCCGGTTCCGGCCGCCCTTCTCCTTACGGGCAAGGACACGCTGCGCTCTCGCCAGCCGGACACGGTCCTTGCGTTCATGCCGGGGATTGGCGATCTTCTCACCACTCGAGAGGGTCAGCAGATGATCCAGGCCGACATCGATGCCGACGGCCGTGTCCGCGGCCGGGAGCGGCCTGACGGCCTGGTCTTCGACCAGCATCGACACGAACCAGCGTCCGGCCGCGTCCCGCGACACGGTAACCGTCGA